>JBDWQJ010000011.1:0-294277 GCA_039986595.1 Lentilitoribacter sp. | reverse complement strand
AAATTCCAAAATTACAGACAACAAACTTTGAACCAAATACCAACTGAAACATGAAATCAGTTAAACTCCTGTTGGTTATTTTTTAAGTTTGTTTCTAACCAACACGAAAAAGCCCCGCGTTCGATCCGCGTGGGCTTTTTTGCAGTTTTTGGGCCTTTTAGGCTTTGGATAACGCAACAATACCGTTGCCCTCTAGGCGGCATGGATACCAATCTTTGCGAATTTCCGCTTGGATGGATTGGTAATATTTAATGCTTGGTTCATTCCAATCAAGCACTTGCCAATCAATACGCGCATATCCGCGATCAAGCGCAATTTGGCTCAGCTGTTGAAATAATGCTGTACCAATTTTATTGCCGCGATGCTCAGGACTGACATAAAGATCTTCAAGATAAAGTCCAGCTTTTCCTTCCCACGTTGAATAACTTTGGAAAAATAGCGCAAAGCCAACAGGGGTCCCATCAAGCTCTGCGATCAACGCTTCAAAAGGTGGGCGATCAGATGCCAACTGAGCCTCGAGTTCCTCAATAGTGACCTTCACTGCATCGGGTTCTTTTTCATAAATTGCTAACTCGAGAATAAAACCTCGAATAGTGGATGCATCTTTGGATGTGGCAGGGCGAACAGTTGTAATCGGCATGATGGTTTCTCTGAATATTTTAAATCATGCATGCCATCGCATATATTCTAGGTAATTCCAACATATTTAAAGCACATCATCATACCCCCTTGAAACAAAATTATTTGTTGATATCGTATCGATCTAACTCGTTGAATTTGGGAGGATAAAATGAGAGCAGAAGAGCAGCCCACCGCGGCAGATATTAGCCATCCAATTAGTTCTAAAGTTACCACGCAACTTAAAGATATTAAAAAGAAACTTCCCCTACGTGTTTTAAGCGAAGAGGACTGGCAGCACTGGATTACCAAAGGTTATGTGATTGTGCGCAATGCTATTCCGCGCGAAAATGCTGACAGACTTGCTAATTTACTTTGGGAATTTGACGAAAAAGACCCAGATGATCCTTCCACATGGTATGCGCCTGAGCGTCGCCCACATGTCCGCGCAGAATTAAACAATGCTGGCATGGTCGAGATCTATCACCATCAGTATTTGTGGGACAACCGAATGGAACAACGTGTCTATGACGCATTTGTAGATATTTGGGACATGACGGAGCTTTGGACAACAATTGACCGCGCTAATCTAAATCCGCCAAAGCAAGATAAATCCGGCGAGCAATTGGGCTTTATTCATTGGGATGTGGACACAAAACAGCGCCCGCTACCCATAGGTGTTCAAGGAGTTTTAAGCTTAAAAAAACAGGACAGTGAAACAGGTGGCTTCCAATGTATCCCCTATTTGTTTGAGCATTTTGAAGAATGGGAAAAGACCCAACCGGAAGATCGCAATCCTATTTTGCCAGATGCAACTGGATTAGAGCGCGAAGATATCTCGATGGAACCGGGTGATTTGATGATCTTCAATTCCCTACTTGCTCATGGTGTAAGGCCTAATTTTTCAGAGAATAAAGTGCGTATGGCGCAGTATATCTCAATGCACCCCGCAGAATATGACAATGTTGAAGAACGCGAGGAGCGAGTGCGTTTGTGGCGTGAAATGGAGCCGCCGAATAGACCTGATTTTCCTGGTGATCCACGTGAATGGGAAAAGAAAAATGCATCTTCTGCTGTTTTAACAGATCTCGGTGAAAAGCTGCTTGGTTCTAAACCCTGGTAGGTGTTGTAGCAGTTATAGCAGAAGTATAACTTACTCGATGCACGGATCGCGCACGATTTTAGCGCGTTTCATGTCATAGAAATATAGATTTTCTGGAGTGAGGTGCACACCGCAAATCCACCGATCAATACCGTTTTTGCTAACATGGTTTGCGTCTCGCTCCATTACTTTTTTACCAAATTCAGTGAGATGAATCTTCTGTTTAAAATAGTTCTGGATCTGCTCTAAATTTTGCCGCCCGCTTGCTTTGGACGTCGAGTAAATTATGTTTTCGCCCGCAATAAGCGGCTGCAAACACGTGCCAAACTCGTCGATATATTTAGCAAATGATAAGTCCCCCATAAATTTCGCCAATTCACAATTTTGCATATGCTCAAACAGCTTACCAATACTTGCAGGCCCATTTAGTAAAAGGGTGAAAGCGTTAAATATCGAGGTTGGTAAACCCGTTCGGCTATCAGGATATTCCATCACCAAACGTCGAATAGCGGGCGCTGTAAATGGCATATCTTTATTGTCTAGCACGCGAATTAAGTTGTCCGGTGTTTTCTGCGTGAGTGCATGCCAGGCTTTTGATGCATAGGTTTTCATTTCTTGCGTCACTGGTTTTGCAAGAGTGGGCAGTGACTGAAATGCCTCATCATTCATTTCGCCAAGATAATCGTTAGTTTGAACAAGATAAAAGTCTTGTTGCTCAAGGTTGTGATGCGCAAAATCTAAAATTTGCAACAACTGGAGCTGGTCGTATAGGTCATGCTCGAACCAAAGTTCAACTTTAGAATATTCATTGAGATAAAACAGGGTCTTATCGCGCTCTTTAAAGCTTTGCAGGATTTCGGAATGGTCTCCGCCATCAAATTCATGAATGAATTTTGCCCGAGTTTCAGAACGTTTGGCGAGCGGCATATGTCCTTCCACAGGACCTTCATGCAATATGTCACGCCATGGCACGGCCTTATCAGCCAGCTTTAACGCTTCAATTTTACTGCTGGCACTATCGCCATTTGTGTAAATTAACTTCATTCAGTAACCTCATCAAACCGCCAAGTTTGAGTTTGATCGTGTCACTGAATATGTTGGACAAAGAGGATTAAACGAGCCCACGTTCTTGCCGCCTTGTTATTTTTACATAAAATGACACACTCTTTTTGAATTTGGTAACCTGGTCATACAATACACAACACTGACCTTAGGTGTAACTTAGCGCGGGAATGCGGCTCTGACAATCCAGTCTCTTTTAAAACCAGTTTTGCTCTTATTGCCGGCGTTGATCCCGTCGTGGCGTTTTTTCGATTCTATTGCGCCTAGTCCTCGTGTTGAATATCTCTTGTTCGATCCGCAAAACGAAAACTTGGGATCTTGGGCAGAATATCGCCCACGACCTGAGAGACTTCCAGTCTGGTCTATGCTCAAGCGGATGCTCTATAATCCAATACGCAATGAGACTTTGTTTATTGCAAGTTGTGCCGAGCGGTTGATCAAGAATGAGCAAGAATATGGCGCACATAGCATTGCTGAAATTTTCGCGCGAATAGAGCACGACATAGCACACGGTCTGTTAAAGCAAGAAGGGCAGTATTTGCAGTTTCGTCTTGCGTTTATTTCTCGTCAAAAACATGGATTGGAAAAACACATTCTATTTGTCTCAGAGATCAAAAAGCTTGAGCCCAAAGATGCGTCTACGTTATGACAATTGATCTCGCCATAAGGCTAACTGAACTCATGCAGGGTTTAGCCTTCATCCAACAAAGCATTGAGCACTTGCATCGCCCGCGGGATGAGAAGATATTGTTCGCGTGTCGGATAGTGTTAAGCGCAATTTTGATGTCAGGTTTGCTTACTACTTGGGCGCTTGTGGGGTTGGTTGGAGTATCACTCTTTATCCTGAAACGTTTTAACGGACCTTATAATGGCGGCAGCGACCGTATGGGGCTTTTAATCCTAGTCTGCCTTACGCTTGCGCACATTGCACCAAATGCTTTTTGGCAGAATATCGCCTTTGGATATTTAGCGGTTCAATTAATCCTTTCTTATTTCATCTCTGGCTGGGTAAAGATTGTTAATGTGGAGTGGCGATCGGGCAGGGCTTTGCAAGATGTGTTTGCCTATACGACATACCCGGTTTCAGAACATCTAAGAGTGTTTGCCGATAAACCTAAATTACTGCTTATCATGTCATGGTGTGTGATAGGTTTTGAGCTAATATTTCCGCTTGCGCTTTTACATATTCATGCGCTTTATATAGCGCTCATCATTGCTGCAACATTTCACTTGGCAAACGCATTCCTATTTGGTTTAAATCGCTTCTTCTGGATATGGCTGTGCGCTTATCCTTCAATCCTGTGGTTCCAGGGCCAATTTATCTAAACCCTTTTGCCTATTGCCTAAAATTCAAGAATTGGAACCGATCAATTGCATAAGTTCTTCAACATTTATCTTTATGCTTCTATCGCGTTCACTTTTTTCATTTGGGGTGCCATGGCTTTAGTGGTCGGTCCACTGATGCCAGAAACCGTTGCGGCTTTCTCACTATCTGGCACACAAAGTGGGTTGATTTTCATCGTTTGGTCGAGTGGGTTCAGCATCGGTTCATTGGGATCAAAGTTTCTTTTAGATCGCTTTAAAATTGGTGCAATCTTATCCAGCGCAGCGCTCATGTCTGCGTTATTTTGTTTGTTTTTATATTTCAGCGGCAGTTTTACTCAATATCTGACAAGCTTCTTACTTTTGGGCACAATGGGCGGTGTTTCCTTTACCGCAGGACACACATTTGTTGGTCAAACATTTACAGAAAACCGAGCATCAGCATTGGGCGCGCTTGATGTGGTGTTCTCCTTTGGCAATGTAATCTCGCCCTTGTTGTTGATCTTCTTGTTTTCATCCGGTTTTGACTGGAAATCGCCGTTTTTAATCGCCGCTATCGCGTTTATGATAAGTGCAGCGGCATATCTGACGTTGTTTCGCTCGGCAAAAGTTTCATCTGATCAGAGTGATGAGGAAAATTCCAAAACATCAGAACGTGATGAATTGAAGGCGGATAATTTGCCTATCTGGGTTCTTGCTGTCCCTGCTTGTTTTTTAGGTGCTGTGGAGTGGTCGCACAATATCTGGTTTGTAAGTTACGCAATAGATATCGGTCTTGATGATAACGTCTCACGGGTATCACATGCAGCGTTTTTGACCGGAATGATACTCATACGACTTTTGACAATCATTATCGGAAATAAAATTCATAACGTTTGGTTGGTTAGAGCATTGTTTGCAATGACCCTATCAGGAAATCTGGGCATCATCTTTGCAACAAATATTGAATTGCAAATCGCAGCTAACGTCACCATGGGTTTTGGCATGGGGGCCATGTTCCCAGTTTTGTTGGCGAGAGCAATGGATGTTAATCCGCAAAGAAGTTCTAGTTTTTCAATTGCCATGATTTTGGGAACAACGGTTGGTGGGCAGCTATCGTCTCTTTCCATTGGCGCCCTGTCTGATTTTTATCCCATTTCGGATGTGTTCATCGTAACGACATTTTTTGTTGTGCTCTTGATTGTGAGTTTTGAGATTTTCCGCAACCGAACACGCGCAGCTTTGGATAACATTCAAACCTAGTCTTGCCAGTCTCACACAAACGGGTCTTAATAGAGCTTACAAATTTATTAGTACGGGAACGGAAATTGCTATGAAAACCAAATTATCCATTTTTACAGGTCTAATGCTCAGTGCTTTGATGTTTACACCAGCACATGCGGGTGAAAACAAATGTGCCACAGGTTTGACTGTCAATGAGGGTGTGTTGACTATTGCGACTGGTAATCCTGCATATTTTCCTTGGGTGATTGATGATGCGCCTGAAAGCGGGCAGGGATTTGAGGCGGCTGTTGCTTATGCTGTGGCTGAAAAGATGGGCTATAGCAAAGACAAGGTTGAGTGGGTGCGCGCAAGCTTTGATCAATCAATTCAGCCAGGGCCGAAAGATTTTGACTTTAACCTCCAGCAGTTCTCAATCACTGAAGACCGTGAGAAGGTCGTTGATTTTTCTGAAAGCTATTACTCTTCTCCGATGGCAGTACTCATTAGAAAGCCTACATTAGAAGCAGGCGCAACTGCGACCATGGAGAGCTTAAAAACATTGAAATGGGGCGCAGGTGCTTCCACCACAGCGCTTGGGTTTATCACAGACGACATCAAGCCAGATAGCGATCCGTTGCTTTATGATGATGTGGCAAATGTCACTGAAGCACTAAAAGCAGGCCAAATTGATGCAGGACTATTTGATTTGCCAACTGCATTGTTCACAAGTGCTGTGCTCTTGGATGATGGCGTTGTGCTTGGTCAATTCCCAGCGGAAATGGCGACAAATCCGGACCAGTTTGGCCTGTTGATGTCAAATGACAACCCGATCAAACCATGTGTTGATGAAGGGGTTCGCCGCATCAAAGAAGATGGCACACTATTGCGCATTGAAGCTGAATGGTTGCAGGAAACAACGGGTGTGCCGTTGATCAAATAGTAAGTTCAACACGTGTTGCAAAATTCGACTAAAAACCTCACGCCGCGCCAAGTTTATGAGCAAAAAGAACGGCGCAAAGGGGTGGTCATAGCAAGTGTCAGCACCTTCATTGTGCTGGCGTTGATCTTTATACTCGTACCTACGGCGCCCGGTTGGGAAGCGGTTCAAAAAAGCTTTTTTAACAAGGAGGTTTTCATCAAAACCTTCCCCAAACTGCTAAGCGCATTTTGGATTGATGTCTTAATCTTTTTGTGGTGTGCACCGCTGATTGCCATACTTGGTTTAGCAATTGCATTATGTCGAGATGTGCAATCGCCAGCATTATTTCCTTTACGTATTTTTGGTGCGATTTACACCGATATATTCCGCGGCGTACCGGTGGTTTTAACCGTTTATCTTATAGGTTTTGGTATTCCCGGATTAGGCCTGCCAAGACCATATAATAGCCCTTATATTTGGGGTTCTGTTGCGCTGGTGCTTACATATTCTGCCTATGTAGCTGAGATCTTCCGGTCAGGAATTGAAAGCGTGCATAAAAGCCAGCGTGCTGCTGCTTCATCTCTCGGTTTGAGCAATTCAGATGTGATGCGCTATGTGGTCTTGCCACAAGCAATCCGCCGCGTTGTGCCAGCGAATATGAATATGTTGATTGCGCTTCAAAAAGATGTTGCTCTGCTTAGCTTTATTGGTCCGGTTGAGATTTTCCGGCAGGCAGGTGTGTTTAAATCGCTTTTAGCAAACTTTACACCTTATGTTGGCGCTGCAATTATCTTCTTAGCGGTGACTATTCCGGCAACGCGTTTTGCGGATTATCTACTTGCCAAGCAAAATCGTGAGCGATCATAAGATGAGCAAATTACGCGTAGAAAATGTCGTTAAAAGCTTTGGCGAAGTAACTGTTTTAAAAGGGCTTAACCTGAGCGTTGATGAAGGTGAAATGATATGCCTAATTGGCGCGTCAGGTTCAGGTAAATCAACACTTCTGCGATCAATTAATCTGCTTGAACCCATCGATGATGGCGCCATTTGGCTCGATGGTGATGATATTTCACTGCCCGGCTTAGACCCACAGCCTGTGCGGCAAAAGATTGGTATTGTGTTCCAAAGCTATAACCTTTTCCCGCATATGAGTGCAGTGGAAAATGTTATGCTTGCGCCGCGCCGCATTTACAAAAAATCACGTGAGGCTCTGCGCCCTGAAATTGAGCAATTATTTGAAAAGTTTGGTTTGGCCGATCGCATGGATCATTACCCCGATCAGCTTTCAGGTGGTCAGCAACAACGCGTCGCAATTGTCAGAGCATTGGCAATGAAACCGCAAATTATGTTGTTTGACGAGGTTACCTCTGCGCTAGATCCAGAATTGGTGGCAGAAGTGCTCGATGTGCTTCGTGCGCTCAAAGCGCAAAACATGACGATGATATTAGCAACTCATGAAATGGGTTTTGCCCGTGAAGCAGCCGATAGAGTTTGCATCCTACATGAAGGTGAGATCATCGAAGAGGGTAAGCCCGAAGAGATATTTTCCCATCCAAAGCACCCACGCAGCCAAGCGTTTTTAAAGAGTGTATTATAAGGTCCAATTATGACATTTCCCATCGCGCTTATCATGTTTGTTGCTGCTGGTCTGTTCTCACCCGGGCCCAATGTCGTCATGCTAACAGCGTCAGGCGCACGTTTTGGTTTTCGTGCAACATTGCCGCATTTGTTGGGCGTTCCCATTGGTACGGGGATTTTGGCCGCTTGCAGCGCGCTGGGTTTGAGCAGTATATTACTTGCAGCCCCAGGTTTGAAATTCGCTTTCCAGATCGTTGCAGCACTTTGGATATTATGGCTTTCGTGGAAAACTGCACAAGCGGGGCGGGCAGGGCGTGCCGATGATAAGGGTCGCCCATTTACATTTATTGAAGCTATTCTGTTCCAAGCGGTCAATCCAAAGGTCTGGGCGGTTACATTAGCTGCATATGCAGGCTTTGGCGGCGGACTTACACCCACGGGTGAAGCGATCAGGTTGTTTATCGTGTTCGCTGGTATAAATTTAGCTGTTTGCTTGTTTTGGACCACAGTCGGACATCTGCTCTCAGGCTTTTTAAAATCAGATCGTGTTTGGCGCATCTTTATGATTATGATGGCGACCATCATGGCGCTGACAGTTGTGATGATATTTATCTAAATCACGCTTAAGAAATACAACTATAGATTATTTTTATTTATTGCTTTAAACTTCATCATAGAATGATTGGGGGAGTTTATCATGACACAACAGCATGCAGATGCTGCTTATACGCGTGAATTAATTATCAAAGTAAGCGTCAATTTGTTCAGGGCGCTTTTACTGTTATTAGTCTTTGGTGGTTTTGCAACTTTATTAATTCAAATCAATGCTTTACCTAAATTGTTTGCGTATTGGTCAGGTAGTGACGTAGTTCCCGGACCTTCAGGGAGTGTGGCACTTCCATCTGTGCTTGTATGCGGGATTATTGGTGGTTTTGTAAGTCTTCAACGACGCCTGAAAGATTTAACCGTGCAGGATCTGGAGCTGTTAGCTAACTCAAAAGTTTATCTAATACTCGCTCCCATGGTGGGTGGTGTTTTAGCAATGGTGCTTTACTTGATCTTTTTAGCCGGACTTTTGCGCGGTGATATGTTCCCCGAATTCGTCTCTCTTTCAACAGATAAAACAACGGGATTTCCTACGATATTTGAACAATATGGAAAGCATGGTTTTAGTGATTATGCCAAGCTTTTGGTTTGGGCATTTATCGCCGGTTTCTCAGAGAAATTTGTAACCAATGTTCTCGGCAGATTTGAAGGCGCAGCTGTTGCGACAATTCCTAAAAATGATGAAGCATCAAATCAAGTCGCCAATACGGAAAATCAAGATGAAATTGATGGAGAAAGTGAAACAGAAACACCAACTCAAACACAGGATATGAAAACACCTTAAGACGAAGACAAAGCTCAAGGGTTGAACATGGGTTCAGGCAGTTTGTTAGTTGTTAAACCAAGGGTCACCAGCGTCCTTGAGTTCGCATTTATTGCCATCAGGGTCGCAAAATGTGCCGACTTGTCCCCATTCAAACTCTTTGTAATCAACATCAACACCGCGTGCGCGAAGTGCATCTGATGCAGCTTTTACATTTTCGACATTTAAGCGAAGCATGGTTGGATTATGCGAATTTGGTTTGACGCCGTTATGTGCGTGACCACCTGTTTCGATCATTAAATACCCATCGCCATAACGCAGACACAGAAGGTGACCTTTATCATACCAAACAGGAAGCCCAATTATATCTCGATAAAACGCACAGCAAGCGTCGTAATTTTCCGTACCTAAAATAATGCCATGTGTTTTGATTTCAAATGGCGCGGTCATGTCTATCTCCAGATACCCATATGATCTTGGCAATATTGGATAATTTTGCGGTTCAACTCACGGCGGTTCGCGCCCTCAAATATTTGTAAATTCAACGGCTCCATTTCATCAGCTTCAGAAAATTTCGGGCGAAATTCACCCGCATCCGTCCAAATTTGGAAACCGTTTTTAGCTATGTTTGCTGATAACCAAATGTCATCTTGAAATTGCGCAACTTCGGCAATGTTGAGCACGTCTTTTGTAAAAAATCGAGGCTTAACCAACACACCGGAAAATCCTTCAAAGATATCAATATACCCACTTTTGCGGAAAGTTGGTTTGGCAAATTTCGTGGTAAATGCCGCCTTGATCCCCTCATTAAGAGCAATGCGGAACGCGCGCGCAATTTTATAAGGAACGTCCATATACTTTGGATAGCGCGCAGCGCGCGGTAATTGATTTGTATTAAATTCACGTTGTTGATCATTGAACGTTTCAACAAACAAACCGCTGCCTGTGATCGCGCATTCAGGGTGCTCAGCAGATTGATCTAACCTTTTTTGTGCCCAGTCTTTATCGTATATCCGGTCATCATCACAAAAAATTATCTGGCTTTCGGGGTCAAGCTTTGGGTCGACAAGACAATGAATGACTTTGGATGCTGGGCCATCATCTTGATCAGGACGAATGAGCGTAATACCATTTGGGATAACAGGTAACGCAACACCATCATAATCAGAAAACCTGAGGTAGGACTTGGGGATATATAGACGGATCTCATCAATCTTAGCAGATTGTGCCAACAAGCTTTCAAGCGTAGGACCGATTTTATCAAACCGCGATGGTATTGTGCTTAGTGATATGATGACGGGCAATTTCGTTACTCATTTTTATCGTTGATGTGGTGTTTATAACCGCTTTGCTTTCTTCGCTAATTTCAGATTACGGGTTTAATTGCAAGTTTGATGCGCTCAAAACCAAGGTCTGCACAAAGAAAACCCGCCTGAAGCTATTCAAGCGGGTTTTTTAATTGATATCAATAAAATCAATTTAAGCTTTTGGCAGGTCGTCCTGCGAGCGGATGACTTTACCAAGTAAGCCATAAGCCAAAGCTTCATCTGTGTTGAGCCAAAAATCACGTTTTGTATCTTCGTGAATTTTTTCAGGTGTTTGTCCTGTAGCTTCTGAGAACAAGATTTCAAAACGCTCACGCATTTTTTGAATTTGTTCTGCCTGAATTTCAATGTCTGACGCCATGCCGCGCACACCACCAGATGGTTGATGCAACAAGAAGCGTGTGTTTGGTAGGCAGTAACGATCTTCTTTTTCAGCGCCAACAAAAATCAACGCACCTGCAGATGCCACCCAGCCTGAGCCGATTGTGCGCACTTTTGGACGAATAAACTTGATCATGTCATGCACCATGTCGCCAGATTCAACGTGGCCACCCGGTGATGAGATAAACAAATTAATTGGATCATCTGAATCTTCTGCCAATGCCAAAAGATGTGATGTGGCTTGACGGGCGACTTTATCGTCAATGCCACCAGTGATTAATACATTACGGCTTTTAAACAAAAGCTCTGTAATGCGGCCAGCGCTGGCATCCTTCTCGTCATTTTTATCTTTGTCTTCATCATTCATGAAAAATGTCATGTCTACCTCTTCCTGGCGTCGGCAAATGTATCTGATTTGAGAATCAATTGCCTTATCAAATCTGTTCGAGCAGAATGTAGGAATTTGATATCCCAATGTCCACCTCGCCAAGTGTTGTAATGGCAAATCAGTTAACGCTTGGATAAAACACAACTGGATTTTTCGGGCTAATCTTTGGCCAGTAAAAATACTATCTGCGCTAAATTTTTCTCAATATGGCTATTTTAGTAAACTATGTCTTTTTTAGGCAAAAAATGACGCAATTATTCAGATTTTGGTCGGAATAACGCATTGTAGAATGAGGTTCTAGAATATATATCTTGCTTAAAGTCACTCGATTTTTGGGTGATAAAGGTAGCAAAAGCATGCAACTAATTCTGGGAGCTTTCATGACTTTTTCAAAACGTAATTTGTTGGTTGCAACGGCAATCTTGGCAACAAGCTCTATGTTTGGCGCTTCTGCAACGCTCGCTGACGAGTTTAAATTCTCAATTCATCATTTCCTAAGCCCAAAATCGATCACCCATACGGATATGATTGAGCCATGGGCCAAACGGATTGAAGAAGCGTCAGATGGTCGTATCCAGTTTGAAATTTTCCCCGCCATGTCTTTGGGTGGCAAGCCGCCGGAACTTTATGGTCAGGCGCGGGATGGTGTTGCAGATGTTATTTGGACGCTTCCAGGTTACACCCCAGGTGTTTTCCCACGTTTAGAAGTGTTTGAATTGCCAAATGTCCACAATGGTTCAGCAGCATCAACCAATGCTGCTATTCAGTCATTATTACCAGATTTATCAGATGATTTGAAAGATATTCACCCACTTCTTGTCCATACTCATTCTGGAAATGCGCTGCATTTGACATCCAAAGATGTTAAAAGTCTTGCAGATGTAAAGGGGCTTAAAGTTCGTTCTCCTTCACGCACGGGTGCTTGGATGCTTGAAAGCTGGGGCGCAGAACCGGTTGGAATGCCAGTTCCAGCACTGCCGCAAGCTTTGGCGAAAAAGACAGTCGATGGTGGTTTGGTGCCGTTTGAGATTGCAATTCCATTAAAGCTTGCAGAGCTGACTGATTATTCAGTTGAGCTTGAAGGTGGTAAGCGTTTTGGCACATCAACGTTCTTATTCGCCATGAACAAAGCTTCTTACAATTCACTGCCTGATGATCTAAAGAAAATCATCGATGATAATTCAGGTGAAGCCTTTGCCAAAGAGATGGGAGAGCTTTGGGACAATGTTGAACCTCAAGGCATTCAGCTCGCGATTGATAAAGGCAATACCGTTAATCAGCTTTCGAAAGAGGCAAGTGCTGAATTCGCTATAAAAGCGGAAGAAGTCGGCGCTCGCTGGCTTGCAGAAGTCACATCAAATGGCATTGATGGCGCAGTATTGCTTGAAAAAGCGCAAAATGCGGTCTCAGCCAATACCATGCAAAAATAGCAAAGCCATTGTGATCTCATGAGCGCGCTCAAAACTGGATTTGCCAAAATAATCAGGTTCTGGGCATTGCTCGGCGGTTTTGCCTTGATGCTTGCGGTGTTGGTCACCGTGATCAATGCGCTAGGGTTTTCAGCTAATGTGATTGTTCGAAATTTCGGCTTCAATGTGTCTGGTCTTCCAGGTTATGAGGATATGGTCACGCTGTTCGTTGGATTTGCAGCCCTAACGATGATGCCATTTTGCCAGCTTCATGGCGGGCATATAGCTGTTGATGTTTTTATCAAATCTGCACCGCGCGCTATTCAATGGTTCAGCCATCTATTTTCGACATTTCTAATGGCAGGGATCGCGCTGTTCTTTTCCTATATGCTGAGCCAAGGGGTTGAAGAGGCAAGGGGCGATGGCACAGTCACTTCAGTGCTTGGATGGCCTGTTTGGGCCTTTATGTTGCCAGGTGTATTTTCATGTTTGTTGTGGTTTGCTGCATGTCTTTCAAATCTTGGTAATTTGCCTCAGCAAGCTGAGGTGAAGTAATGGAACGCGAACTCATCGGGCTTTTTGGTCTTATGGTTGTTTTTGTTTTAATCATGCTGCGAGTGCCAGTAGCGCTTGCTATGTTAGTGACGGGCATTGTCGGCTCTTGGGTAATTTCGCTTGTCTCGCCATTTCTAAAGTTTGGACCTTATTTATTGCAGTTTAAATCTGCGTTGTGGAATAGTGTTGCAAACTATGACCTAACGGTTATTCCGCTGTTTATCTTAATGGGATTACTGGCATCCGAAGGTGGATTGAGCCGCGATTTATTTAAAGGTATCAGCGTTTTAACGCGCAATATTCGCGGCGGTGTGGCAATGGCAACGATTGGTGCTTGCGCGGGCTTTGGTGCGGTAAGCGGTTCATCCATTGCAACCGCAAGCACAATGAGCCGAGTTGCGTTGCCAGAGTTCAAGCGTTTTAAATATGATGAAGGTCTTGCTACTGGCGTTCTTGCTGCTGGCGGAACGCTGGGGATATTGATCCCGCCATCCGTTGCGCTGGTCATTTATGCGATTGTGGTCGAGGGTTCGATCATCGAAATGTTTCAAGCAGCAATTATTCCAGGGGTTCTAGCAGCATTATTTTTTATCGCTGTTGTTTACTTTAGAGTGCGGAAATATCCAACGCTTGCGCCTGAATTGCCCCAAATGGATGAAGAGGAAAGGCGGCAAGCCTTATGGCGTCTTATTCCTGTGGTCTCGATTTTCGGTGTGATTATTATTGGCCTTGGCTTAGGTTTGTTCACGCCAACGCCCGCTGCTTCAGTCGGGGTTGCACTGATCCTGATCTACGGGATTTTCATACATGTTAAATCAGGACGTAAAGCTGAAATTGGTATCGATCGTAGTGGGCTAAAAAACGCGCTTTTAGAAACCGCCAAAACCGCAGGCATGATCTATTTCATATTATTTGCCGCCGACATTTTAAAAGGCTTTTTTGCCCGTTCGGGCTTGCCCATGGCATTAAGCGAATGGGCTGCAACATCATCGCTTGAACCTTACATGATCTTAATTGCGATGCTGGTTGTTTTAATCATCCTTGGCTGCTTTATGGAATCTCTTTCGATGATCCTTGTAATGGTGCCATTTTTCTGGCCGGTTTTAGTTGAGTTAAATGGCGGGGATTATGTAACTGCAGCTGATGCTGCATTTGGTATGGATATCGATGAGTTAAAAATTTGGTTCGGCATATTGGCGCTGATTGTGGTGGAGCTTGGGTTAATCACACCGCCTGTTGGTATCAATGTTTTTGTGATTAAATCCTTCTCGCCTGAGACACCAATCATGAAAATATTCAAAGGTGTCATACCGTTTTTTACCATCGAATTATTGCGCGTTGCCATCATTCTGATGGTGCCTGCACTATGTTTAATACTGCCACGCTTGCTGTAATTGTTATTTATTTTCATATCCTTAGATCCAATAGATGAATCATTTTCATAACGAATTGAATCAATTTGTTGGCAGCTCCAAAATATTTAGCGAGATCTTTTTCTAAATAGCATAGGGGCAAAGTTTACAAATTTTTGGCTGGACATACTATCTATCTATTGGTAGGTAGATAATTATAACCACAATCTTAAACCACAAATTTGAGGCTCATTATGAAAATTTACGACATTGAAAACTTTCCAAACCCCGCTCGTATTCGCATCGCATTAGGTGAAAAGGGTATTGCAGATAAGGCCGAATTTATCCCAGTAGATGTGATGAACGGTGAGCATCGTTCGGATGAATTTAAGTCAAAAAACCCTGATGCATCCGTTCCGTGTATGGAGCTTGAATGCGGCACCATGCTTTCACAATGTACCGCGATCACCGAATATATTGATGCTGAATACGAGAACCTACCCGGCTATGCATCGCTAACAGGTGATACATCAAAAGAACGCGCGATAATTCACATGATGAACCGAAGAGCTGAAGCTAATCTTTTAGATGCAGTTGGTGCTTATTTTCATTATGCGACACCGGGTTTGGGACCGGAGCTTGAAACCTATCAAAACACCTCATGGGGTAATCGTCAAAAAGATAATGCTATTGCGACCATGAAATATCTCAATGATGTTTTGCGAGATAATGAATTTCTAGCTGGGAAGAATTTCTCGATGGCTGATATTACTGCTTTTGCCGGATTAGCTTTTGCTGATTTTGCGAAAATCAATATCTCGGCAGAACTTGAGCATTTGCTGTCTTGGCGTGAAAAAGTTGCTGCGCGTCCAAGTGTGGCGGGTTAAGGTGAGCTAAGAGGAGAATATTCCATGAATTTGAACGCAAATTTTGATGAACGTGTTTTGGTTCATTCAGATGAAGTTGAATGGAAAGCATCACCGATGCCGGGTGTTGATCGCAGAATGCTTGACCGAATTGGCGGTGAAGTGGCGCGTGCAACAACTATTGTTCGCTATGCGCCGAATAGTAAGTTTTCTGCCCATACGCATACAGGCGGCGAAGAATTCATTGTGATTGACGGTGTGTTCCAAGATGAACATGGCGACTTTCCGGTTGGCACATATGTGCGCAACCCGCCAACATCAAGTCATACCCCGGGTTCTGACGAAGGATGCACGATCTTTGTCAAACTCTGGCAGTTTGACCCCAATGATCGCACGCAAATCACCATTGATATGAACGAGCAAGTCCAAGAAACTAATAACGCTGTTCTTTTTGAAGATGCGCGTGAGCATGTGTCTTTCCAAACTTGGCAAGCTGGTGAAGTTATATCGATGGATCTGCCAGCTGGCGGTGAGTTCTTAGTGTTAGAGGGTGGCTTTAATGATGGCCAAGATGATTTGCGCAAACATTCGTGGTTGCGTATGCCGCAAGGTTCAAATTTCAATGCCACGGCAGGAAATGATGGTGCTAAGGTTTGGATTAAAACTGGGCATTTGCCTTTTGCCCAAGCGCCAAACGCTTAATAAGATCAATCAAAATTGTGGCAGCGGAGTATCATGCTTCGCTGCCAAGATTTCTGGTGAAATTTCTGGCAAAAATTTCTGGTAAAAATTTCTGTATGAATAATTGCCAAGGGTAGCTACCAAGAATAAATGTGCATGGGTACAAAATAATGTAGACCCGTTTTCCAATTAGATTTAGCTTCTAACTATGGAAAAAATCTTGATATCAGCCTGCCTTATCGGTCGACCAGTGCGTTATAATGGTTCTGATAAAGCTTCAGGCGCAGCAGATGTTTTAAAGTTCTGGCAGGAAGAGGGGCGCTTAGTACCAGTGTGCCCAGAAGTTGCAGTGGGGTTTCCAACCCCGCGACCACCTGCTGAAATTCAAGATAAAGGCATCAAAAGCGCAAAAGTCATTGACGGCAATGATGTTTTAAATGGTGATGCTTTTGTTTTTGAAGAGGCAGGCGGCGATGTCACAGAGCTTTATGTTCAAGCTGCAAATGCTGCGGTGGTACTTGCTAAAAAACACGGATGTCAACACGCCGTTCTCACCGATGGTTCACCATCTTGTGGATCTAGCTTCATTTACGATGGTTCGTTTTCAGGTGTAAAACTGTCCGGCATGGGAACCACAACGGCAGCTTTGCGCAATGAAGGCATTACTGTTTGGGCTGAGACGCAAATCCGCGAGTTGGCAGCGCAATTGTCATAACGTTGGGCGATTTATGTGCTATCTCGATTGTAGTGAGATAAAAGAGGAGTGCTAACATGATGATGTTGGTAATCGGACTGTTGGGTTTTCATGGGCTTCATTCAATTCGAATGGTCGCGCCGGGTTTTCGTCAAAATATTATCACAAAAATTGGTGAGGGTACTTGGAAGGGTGGCTATTCAATCGCAACATTGTTGTTCTTGGTGCTCATTGTAATGAGCTTTCGCAATGCGCAAGCCCAGTCGGATATTTTGTGGCAGCTTCCCTCGTGGGGTCGTCACGTTGCGTTTTTATTCATGCTGTGCGCGTTTATTCTTATTCCGTTTAATACGCGATCCAGCCGGTTTAGCTTTATCACTCATCATCCATTTTTATTGGCCATTGTATTTTGGTCATCAGCGCATTTGCTCGTCCGCTCTGATACAGCCTCGGTTTCATTGTTTGGATCGTTTTTTCTCTGGGCGCTGATCAATTGGGTTTCAAACAAACGCCGCGGGGGTGAAATACCACCGGTTGCGCCACTTTATATTGATCTGATCGCTATTGCGGGTGGCGTGATTGCTTGGTTTTTATTCTTTATGTTTGGGCACGAATGGCTCTTTGGGGTTAGCCCAATAGGTGCGTCGTTATAAGTTCAGCTTTCATTGCTGTTTTTAAGCCAGTTACAGCCATTTTGCTCAGCGCGGGATAATAGCTCAAAGAGTTTGTCTTGATCCGCCTGACTAAAGTCTTTCAAAATCACATCGTTCACCTGTTCAAAAACAAACTGTAGCACACGCAAATCTTCTCCTTTTGCGGTAAGGTTGATAACCACCCCGCGTCGATCTGCTTTGGCTTCTTCGCGCAATAAGAGCCCATTACTGACCATGCGATCGACGATGCGTGACGCCGCAGGTGGCGCATTACCGGTAAGCTCGGCAATGTCTTTTATTCCCAAAGCCCCATTGCGCCAAATGCATGACAGCACAGCCCATTGTGCCAGTGATAAATCGTAAGGTCGCAGTATCTGCGTAATCACAGACGTGCTGACCCCAGCTGAAAAATTTAACTGTCGCCCAATTGACTTTGGTGCAGAGGGTGATTTATATTCCATGTAATTAGTTGCCATGTAAAGTATTTGCTTGTAACTTAATATAAATTATTACTCGGTTGGAGGAAAGCATGAATCCTAAACTAAAGATCACAGTCGCATTATGTTCGATATTCGCAGTATCAATATCAGCATCAACGTTAACTCAGGCATCGGGCAAAGATATTGTCGGTTACGAAGGACGCCTCATCGGAGAAGCAATTTTTGACATGGTCGATAAACATCAAAATGGCCAAGTTCATCTCGGCGATATCGAGGCGTATCGAGATGATGTGTTTGCTGGCATGGATGAAAATGACGATGGCATGGTCAACTATTCAGAGTTTTCGCAATGGGATCCGGGATTTCTATACGTTGCAGAACAAGTCGGTCGCCAAGATGCATATACGACTGCATCTAAAATTGTTTTTTCATTCTGGGATAAAAATGGTGATGGCGACATTAGCGTGCGCGAAATGCGGCTTGCTATGATTGCTGACATGCAACGCGCTGATCAAAACGACGATGCGGTGCTTACCAAAGATGAATTCATCTCTGGTTTTCCCATTATTGTGGCGATGCGCGCTGCTATTCGTCCTGATCTTTGATTGAAATTCCGTAAAGAGGATTATGAGAATGAAAAGTACAAATTCAGCTTATGGAACGACAGCAAAGTTTATTCATTGGTTATCTGCACTATTGGTTTTTGTGTTGTTTGGTACAGGTTTCTTTTCTGGTAGCAACGATAGCCAGGCGATTAAAACAATGGCGTTGCAGGTGCATGTCCCGGTCGCATCGCTCGTTCTAATTTTGACAGTGTTTCGACTAATTTGGTGGTGGAAGTTTGATCGAAAACCAGCGCCATTGGACACGGTTCCAGACTGGCAAAATAAAGCAGCCAAATTGGTGCATAAGTTACTTTATCTGTTGTTATTTGTGCTGTTAGGCAGCGGTATCACCATGTCGATCATATCTGGTTTGCCGCTCGCATTGTTTGGGGATGCAGCACTACCGATCTTTGACGATCTACCACCGCGTACAGCACATGGGTTTGCCGCGCGGATAGCTATTGCTGTTGTATTATTCCACGCAGTCGCGGCATTACACCATCATTTCATTGTTAAAGATAACACGCTCAAACGTATGTGGTTTAATTCTAAAACTTAACGATGCTGGATGCAGCTATTACTAAAACCGAGCTTTAATGCTCGGTTTAAAGGAGTAATATTTGGTGTCATCAGATTTTTTAATGGCTGAACCTGCTTCTGCTTTCAGCGAAATCACAAAATTTGTCAGAAGGATTTTGCGTTCAATTTCAATCCCGGCAAACATCACTTTTGAGTTCTTTTCACTTAATGTTGTAAAGCCTAATGTCGTGGTTTTATAACTGCTTTTCACATTTCCCAAACCGAAATAGGGCGCGATGGCAAAACCAAGGCCGCGTTTGCGGAATTTCGCATATGCATTTACCGTGCTCATATCAGCATCGACAGTTGTTGTAATTGTGCCTGCTGTCGTGACTTTTTGCGGCGTACCCAGTGGCTGAAATGTCGAAACACCGCCGCAGATGTCGAATGTAATTGCATTTGACTGACAAAGCTCAGCGCTTCCTGTAAAACCTAAAAACACCTTAGGCACAGGAACTAACGATGAATTCGTCGTCATAACGGTTGCACCTGCACCAAAATCTACATCGAAATAAAATCCTTTGATCAAATCACTCGCGTGTGATTGGCTTGCACTAAGCGCTATTGTAGCTGCAAGGAATGCTGATTTTAGCGCAGATTTAATCATTGTCATATTAGTTCTCATCTTGTTGTGGTCGCAGTATTGGAAGGTAATTTGCAACCCTTTGAGAAACAGACTTGAGCTGAGATATTTAAAACTTTATCTATTTACTGCATGATTTCTTGTTTTTGCGCGCAATAGAGCCATATCAAACCAAGAACCCTTCATCATGGTAAATGAACCCTAAAGAAAAAACGCAGATCGCGATTGGCTATTAATGTTCCAACTATTTCAAAAAATGATGCGGGGGTTTCATAAAGGTTGGTGGTATATCGCTGGCATATGCTCTCTGGCTCTGGGCGTAATTGGCGCCTTCTTGCCGATCTTGCCAACCACGCCTTTAATCATATTAGCAGCATTTTGCTTTTCAAAATCATCACCAAAATTGCAAGCTTGGTTGGAAGGTTCCAAAACATTTGGTCCGATAATTACCGATTGGCAGAAAACCGGCGCCATAGCACCTAAATATAAGTTTATGGCAGTGTCGATGATGGCTATCACATTTATCGCTAGCGCGATATTTGGTGCATCTGGTTTGGTGCTAACCATCCAAGGCGTTGGCATGTCGCTTGGAGCAGCTTATGTTCTAACAAGATCCAATTCGTGAGAGTAAGAGGAAAACGATGAATAATAAGCCTGACCTTGGTGCATTGTTTGGTGCAATTGACGCGGAAACGTTTCTTGGTTTAGATAAATGCGAGGATCTAACGCAAATTGATGCGTCATCCGCATTCATAGGTGCGCCATGTGCAACCCCTTATGGCTCGGTTGGGGCTTATGCTCAAAACGGACCATCTTCTTTGCGTAAAGCCATTGCATCGCTGACGGCTAATATTGATCGCCATAATTTCGATTTAGGTGGGCCAACTTTCCCAAATGGCACAAAACGCGCTGTCGATTGTGGTGATTTACCTTGGAGCGAAACCAATTTTGCCTCTAATCGGCAGATCATATGTGATGCGATCACGAAAATTGTGGAGCATGGTGTTGTGCCCATTTTGATCGGTGGTGATGATTCTATCCCCATTCCGATGATCAAGGCGTTGGGTCAGACAGGTAAAAACTACACGATCTTGCAAATTGATGCGCATATTGATTGGCGCGATAGTCATATGGGTGAGAAAAACGGATTATCTTCTACTATGCGCCGCGCATCGGAGATGGATCACGTTCAAAACATCATCCAAGTGGGCGCGCGCGGGATAGGCTCAGGGCATACATCCGATTTTGATGATGCAGTAGAATGGGGCGCTAAGTTTTTCACAGGGGTTGATATTCATCGCAAGGGGCTTGCACCTGTTGTCGATGCGATTGATGAAGGTAGCGAGATTATACTTTGTATTGATATTGACGCGCTTGATCCTGCAATTACGCCAAACACGATCGGCCGGACACCTGGCGGGTTGAGTTACTATCAGGTCTTGGAACTCATCATAGCCGCCGCTGAAAAAGGACGTTTAGCGGCAGTTGATTTTGTTGAAATCATGCCGGAAGTTGATGTAGATGGAATAGGCGGATTAAATGTTTCAAGATTGGTTGTCGCAACGATGGGTATCATCGCACGCCAGCAAGCAAAGTCTTGATAGCCTGAGGCCATAATAGCCCCAAGCCATCAATTTGTATTAACTACGACATCTTAGCTTGACGGTTTGCAACAGTTTCACCGCTTTGAACCGGACGGGATAGTGGGTAGAGAAATAAAGCTAAGAAACTTAAATTTAAGACAGCGTTAAATGCAGCACCCGATGCAATTGAGGCTAAGCTATCAATGATGAACCATGATAAAATTGCTTTGAGCATGATTGGTCTTAGTTTCTCGTAATGAGTTTCATACATCTGGGTCGTTAAAAGCCAAAACATCACGCCCCATCCTGATGTAATGCCGCCTAGAATGGCCCATAAAAGGCGGGTTTCCATGTCAATTAAAGCTGAAATCTCACCAAACGGCCATACGGCTAATGAGATGAAAAAACGTGATAAAACATTAAGTGAAGGGTGCGCGCTTATCGCGCTGAATATGCCAAACCCAATCAGGGTAAAACTTGCGATTTTGAGCCATTTTATTGAAGACTGAACATGCATGATGATGATCCTTTGCAGTTGACTGATTTGAGTGTCTGCGAAGGAAAATCATCAAATTCGGAAATGAAAGCAATTACCTTGAAGGTAAGTGAAATCTGCCCGGAGGTATGTGTTAAGATAGCGTTTGAAGCGAGACTAAAAGCAAGCTGATAGAACCAACGATATATAATACTGTTGTTCCCGATACCGCAATTAAACGCATGACCTTTTGCGAGGTTGGTACACTCACATCTTTAAATAATCCAAGCGGATGCAAAATTCTAAAGATAATGAAGCTCATTCCATAAGCGTGCAAAAATGCGTCGCTAAAACCCTTTAGTTCCAAAAAGAACATTATGACAAGAAGGATTGGTGCATGCTCAATTAAATTGCCAAAGCGGCGAATGGCGAGGGCTAATTTTAAATCGCCAGCATCACCAATGCCTGCGCGCAGGGTCCAGCGGCGCACGCCTATAAGGTTTGCCAGGACGACCATTATGAGTGCCGTTAATGCGACATATACGGGAGTAATTGCGATCTCGGACATTGTCACTTTCCGTTTTAAACGAGTTTCTAACATGAAGTGCTTGTTAATTGGTTGTACGTAGCTTTTGCGCAATTGGACCAAAGCGACACGTAGAAACTAAGAAAAACTTCGAAAACGGGCTAAATTTATGAATTAATTGAGGATTTTATATAAACAGATATCTCAAATTGGAAATAATGAGCTTTCATTACCTCCAAGGTAAGTGTTTTTGGAGCGCAAATGGGTTAGAACGGCCCAATAGGAGGCGTATATGCAAAACAATTTCGGAACCAGTTTAAAACAATGGCGTGGTCGTCGACGCATGAGCCAAATGGATCTGGGACTATCTGCTAATATCTCAGCCAGGCACATTTCGTTTTTGGAAACGGGACGTTCAAGACCTAGCCAATCTATGGTGATGATGTTGTGTGATACGCTTGATATGCCGGTTTCAGCTCGCAATGCATTTTTAACGTCAGCTGGTTTTGCTCCTTTATATAAAAAGCGCGATTTGAGCAGTGATGATATGACCCATATTAGAGCTGCGGTATCGTGGACGTTACAAAATCATGACCCTTATCCCGCCTTCGCCCTTGATCGACATTGGAATGTTGTCAAAACAAATCGCGCTGCTGCACTCATGCTTGGCGGGGCCGGATTGAGCGAAGGGAGCAATCTCCTTGAGGCGCTTTTAGATGATGAGGTTATGGGGCAAGTTATTGAAAATCATGCCGAGGTTTTGCGCGCCATGTATATTCGATTGCGCACAGAAAACGAACATCTAGGCGGTGACGAAGTTTTGGATAAAGCGATTGAAGGTATCGGCCAAAAGCTCGAAATGCTTGGCGATGGTCAAAATATTTTAAAAGACGGTGAGGGGCCTGCTGTCATACCTGCGGTTTATAAAATGGGTGATCAACGCTTGTCGTTTTTCTCAACCATCGCGCAATTTGGCTCAACGGAAGATATCGCTTTATCGGAGTTAAAAATAGAGATGTTGTTCCCAACAGATGAGGCAACAAAAAAAATGTTAGAAGCGATGGCTGATCAGGCTATGGCTTAAGCAGCGCAGCCTTTGCATTTATTTGGGTCCGCTGGATGCATTCCTGCGCCGTCCATCCGCATTTAAAGCGGTATTGTTCCCAAACAGGAATTGATAGCAAGGTCCACAAGATGTCGGTTGCAACCTCTACAGTTAGATGTGATTGCAGCTGTTTGTCGTCTTTAAGTGCTCGAATGGTGGTTTCACAGGCATTTCGGATATGTTGCATGCGTAAATCATAAGCTTCATTTGCGGCTTCATCATCATCGCGCATATCCATCATGGCTTTCACCACACCGTATATTAGCGGCAGATAGCCCAGCCAAGCCTCGATATACGCATCAAGCCTTAAAGCGCCTGTCTTAGCTTGAGCGGGTTTGATCAAACGGCCCGCTGCATCGTATATTTCATCTAGCCGATAGGTCACTGCAATCAACAGATCTGCACGGGTGGGGAAATGAAGATACACAGCTTGTCGACTGATCCCAGCCTCTTTTGCAATATCGCTCATACGCACTTCTTTGCCGCCTGAACTCTTTTCCAGCAGCTTTAAAGTTGAATCCAAAATTTTCTGGCGTGTTTCATTTTTTTCTCTTGACATGATGTAAAGTAACTAATACTTGTGACCATGTCAATTGACACGGTGTAAAGTAAATTAAACAAACAAACTTAAATCTAAATTGGAGATGAAAATGAAAATTATTGTATTTGGTGCGACAGGCACATTGGGCCGCAATGTAGTGCAAGAGGCTCTATCAGAAGGGCATGAAGTCACAGCCTTTACGCGTTCAGGAATATTTGAATATTCCGCATCACCTGCGCTTAGCGTTATAAAGGGCGATGTGTTTGATGCCTATTCAGTGGCTCAAGCAGTTAAAGGCCACGACGGTGTTATTTGTGCATTGGGTGCAGGCCGCAAAGGAGCCGTTCGCACAATGGGGACAAAGCATATTACTGAAGGTATGAAGATCCACGGTGTAAAACGTTTTGTATGTCTATCAAGTCTGGGTGTGGGCGATAGCCGTGGCAACCTAAACTTTCTATGGAAAAACATCATGTTCGGCTTATTGCTGCGCCCAGCCTATGAAGATCACCACACGCAAGAAGCCGTGGTTAAAAAATCAAATCTCGATTGGACAATTGTGCGACCAAGTGCATTCACAGACGGTCCAAAAACCGGAAATTACCAACGTGGGTTTTCACCTTATAAACGTGATGGATTAGAGCTTAAAATTTCTCGTGCAGATGCAGCCCAGTTCATGGTTGCGCAATTGCAAAGCGATAGATATTTAAGCCAAACGCCTGCGATATCCTATTGATTATTCAATTAGAGATCTCATCAGAAAAGACTATTGTCCCAACTTGGTTTGCTTGTCGGCAAGCTGTTGGGGCGGTGGAGTTGATCGTTAATGCTCAGTAAATAGATAGATTAAAACTGTTTGTTTATTCCACAATCTCTACATTTTCTCTTCATCACACTATCAATTTTCGCTGCGATTATATTTCAGATAATCAACGAATGAGAAGGATGTAACGATGCTGCCAATTGCAATATTAATCTCGTTAATACTAGTTCCAAGTTTGGCGTTTGCACAAACCCATGCACATGGTGTTGGCGGCGGGTTCATGGCTGGTATAAGTCACCCGGTTTTGGGCCTTGATCACTTATTAGCAATGGTCGCTGTTGGTGTTGTGTCTGCGCAAGTTGCTGCCCGCAAATTCAATCATGCTATTTGGTCCGTGCCCGCATGTTTCGTTGGTGTTATGGCGCTCGGCGGTGCATTAGGAATGGTCGGTATTGGGTTAACTGCGATTGAATTAGGAATTGTTTTATCAGTGATCGTGCTTGGGTTGATAATCGCCGGCGGTGGCCGCATAAACGCTCTCACACTCTTTGCATCGGTTTCGTTATTTGCAGTTTTTCACGGCTATGCACATGGTCAAGAAATTCCAGAACTTGCCAGCTCAGGCGCTTATATTACAGGCTTTATGGTGGGGACGGCTGGTCTTCATCTGTTAGGTGTCGCCATTGGTCATTTATCCGATAAGATCCCTGATGGAGCAACTTTGCTTCGATATTCTGGTGCAATTGTTTCTGGTATGGGATTTCATATCTTGCTGCAAATGGCAGGCTATTGATCACACTATTGGAGCGTAAAGCTATCTTCTATACCCCGTGAAATGTGATGAGGTCATGTCTAAATGGAAGGGGTCAACCAAGCTTGAAGATAGGTTTTAAATCGTGAGTGCATCTCTTCTTTGTTATTGATGGCGCAAAAATGAAGTGCCATCGCTTGCACTGCAAATGCTTGGATGCCTTCCGCTAATAAAACTTCCGACACATCCTTGCGAAAATTCCCGTTCGCTAACCATTGTGACGCAATTTCGATCGTTCGATCAAAAGTCTGCGCAATCGGCCCAATCTCTTCTTTTACTGCTGCACCTGAATGCCGAACGATTACATCAAATATATATCGTTCGCTTGTCATGAAATTCATCAATGGCTGAAGCCGTAGAACGAGCTCATCTAGGTTCTTTGGATCAGACCCTTTTTCAGCATCGTCTAAAAGTGCGTTTATTTCGGCGCCAATAATAAGGTCCATGAGTGCATCTTTGTCTTTAAAATGCGCAAAGAAAGTTCCTTTTGCAACGCCTGCAGTTTTTACAATTTCTTCAACGCGCATAGCGCCATAGCCATGGGCAGAAATCACTTCTTTAGCAACACGAATGAGCTTTGCACGTGTCTCAACACTGCGTTTTTGAGTCTGTTTAATCATGTTGTGAAAATACAGATTTAATGACCAAGGTCAAAAATAAATATTGACTACGGTCATTTTTCTAATTATGACCATGGTCAATTATTGCAATCTCTAGGAATTATAGATTATGACGCAAAAACGCATCTTCATACTAAACGGTCACCCTGCGGAAAATTCGCTATCGAAATCTATCGCAGAAACCTATTTGCAAGAGGCGCGAAATGAGGGGCATGATGTGCGCATTTCGCATCTATCTCAGATGAGTTTTGATCCAAATCATGCATTTGCCGGTTACAAACAACACAAGGACCTTGAGCCTGATCTTTCAGCGCTACGCAAAGATATAGATTGGGCGCAGCATATTGTTTTAACAACACCAATGTGGTGGGGAGGGATGCCAGCAAAGCTCAAAGGCATCTTTGACCGGACCTTTTTGCCAGGATGGGCTTTTGATACACGCACATCAAAATTGGGAATGCCGCTTCCAATGCTCACTGGTCGAACCGCACGTGTCTTTGTGACTTCGGATACGCCAGGTTTTTTCTTTTGGTTGCTGTATCGAAATGCGTTACTAAGGCAAATTAAAGGGCAGATTTTTCATTTCTGCGGCATAAAACCTGCACGTATTACGCATTTTGCTCCTGCAAGCGCGGCAAACCAAAATCAGATTGAAAAATGGCTGAAAGTGGTAAAACAGCTTGGCTCAAAAGCTTATTAAGCCAAGTTCAATTGATTTAACTGGATAAATTAGATCCTTGCAACGATTTTGGCCGTTAGCGGAATAACGGCCATCAAGATTGCCAATAACCAAAACGCCACGCTTAAGCTTGAGATATTTGCTGCAAAGCCAATAAGGGCAGGACCCAGTAATATGCCTGCATAGCCAGTTGTCGTTACCGATGCGACCGCTAAGCTGGATGGCATTATTTTTTGGCGGCCTGCTGCACTGAAGATAATGGGAACAAGATTTGCAGCTCCCAGTCCGATTAAAATAAAGCCTAATTTTGCCAAGAGCGCAGAAGGGCTCAGCAAAATAATGGCAATGCCCGCAATCGTAACAAAGCCCCCTAAAACTAAAACCTTAAAACCGCCCAAGGCATTGATGATTTTATCCCCACTTAATCGTGCAATCACCATTGCGACAGAGAATAAGATATAGCCAATTCCAGCGTTTTCTTTTGCCGCAAGTTCCTGATCGATGATTAAGATTGCACCCCAATCCAGCACCGCACCTTCAACCAAGAAGGTGATGCCGGCTAGCAATGCTAACAGTAAGACAACCCCGCGCGGGAATTTAAAAGGTTCAGGTTCTTTCCCGCTCACGGATAACAATCCGCTGCGAGCCAAGATCATCGCAAATAGTGTGAGCACCGCACCAATAATTGCCGCCGTATGAAACTTCGTGCCAAATGATAGCAATAATGTCACAAGACCAGCGCCAAAAAAGCCACCAATGCTAAATTGTGCATGAAAATTGGACATCAAAGAACGCTGTTCAAGCCCTTCAATCTCGGCGCCATGAACATTCATCGCCACATCAATCGTGCCTAACGATGCACCGAACAAAAACAATATTGCACCAAGTACAATTGGCGATGGGGCAAAAACAAGTGCTGGTAAAAACAATACCAAACCAAAACCACCTAAGAGGATCATTGGTTTGGCGCCATAGCGCGCAGAGATAATCCCAGTGACAGGCATGGCAATGATCGAGCCTAGTCCTAAGCACAAAAGGATTAATCCAAATTGCCCCTCATTTGCACCGACTTGTGATTTGATGAACGGGAAGAGTGGCGCAAGGCATGCCATGGCAAATCCCGCTGCAAAAAATGCAAGTCGAGTAGAAAGTCGAGCTGGGGCTGTTTGGCTGTAATCGGTCACGAATGTACTTTCTTATAATTATAAATATCTTGAGGTTAGACCAATTCGAACGCAGTATCAGTATCCGCAAATGGTTCGATTTGTTCTGAAGATGCATCGGTAATGATGAGGTCAATTTCATTGATCGGTAATGTATGATGACGGGCGCGGGTATTAAGCTTTAAGTGATCTGTCGCGACAATGGTGCGCCGCGCCGCACGATGCATAGCTTGCTTCATGTGCATTTCGGCGTAATCATCAGCGCTTAAACCAAAGTTTGCATCTATACCGCAAACGCCTAAAATTGTGATATCCACGGCGATATTTTTAATATCACCAAATGCAGAATTACCCGTAGATATGCCACCACTTTTGCTGAGGTGACCTCCAATTAAATGTACGTTAGAATCGCGCTCTTGCGCAGCAATGGCGATCCAAGGCGACGGCGTAATAACAAGACGCTGGTCAAGTCTTGGCAGTTGAGAAATGATCGCAAGCGTGGTTGTGCCGCCATCCACCAATAGTGTGGGTGTCTGAGCGATCTGCGCGATTGTGGCGTCAATAATGGCCTGGTTAACACCGTGGCCGGATGACAAGCGTTCCAGCATGGGCGATACAGGTTTAGCAATGGGCACAGCACCACCGCGCACTCGACGAGCTTTACCATTTGCCTCGAGCGCTAAAATATCGCGCCGGATTGTGTCGAGCGATACATCAAATTCTTCCGCAAGCTCCTGTGCAATCAGCTGTGAACCTTGGTTTAGCCTTTGCGACAAAACCTGCTGGCGGGTATCTGGTATATTCAAATTCATGCATAATCCTGCAATTTATTGCAAAACATTGCATAAAGGTGCGAGCTTGGAGTGTCAAGAGCCCAGTCAGATGACTGACTGAGAAAGGTGTTTTGATCTGTTGTCTCTAGAATTGACGGCTTCACATAAAGGTCATCAATGCATTTTTACAAAATTTACAATTTTACAAAGTCATTTTTACAAAAGTCACAAGTTGACTCGCTTTTTGTGGTGTTTTTACAAATTTTGGCTGTTTTTCGCGCTGCAACATGGCAAAAGAACCTCAGTTACAGCGTTATATTCGGTTTGATTGACAGTTTCTCCTACGGTCAACCTCCAAATTAAAGCGAATAAACTGCTGTGTAAATATTTGTAAAACTTCCAAGGAGTCATGATTATGACAACATACACACAAGAGATTGCCCAGGCACAGACCTTGATCGGCGCAAATGGTAACCCATGGAATGCAATTGAAGCTGAATCAGTGGCACGTATGCGTTTGCAAAACCGTTTTAAAACCGGCCTTGATATCGCTAAATATACAGCTGACATCATGCGTGCAGACATGGACGCTTATGATCAAGATCCTGCGAACTACACACAATCACTGGGTTGTTGGCATGGTTTTATTGGTCAGCAAAAAATGATCTCCATCAAAAAGCACTTTGAAACCACAAAGGGACGTTACCTTTATCTCTCTGGTTGGATGGTTGCAGCGCTTCGTTCTGAATTTGGTCCACTGCCTGACCAATCCATGCACGAAAAAACATCCGTTCCAGCATTGATCGAAGAGCTTTATACATTCTTGCGTCAAGCAGATGCACGTGAGCTTGGCGGATTGTTCCGAGACCTAGACGCTGCTCGCGAAGCAGGCGATGCTGCTAAAGAGCAGGAAGCGCTTAAAGCAATCGATAATCACGAAACGCATGTTGTTCCGGTTATCGCTGATATTGATGCGGGCTTTGGTAATGCTGAAGCGACATACTTGTTGGCAAAGAAGATGATTGAAGCTGGTGCATGTGCATTGCAGATCGAAAACCAAGTGTCTGATGAAAAGCAATGTGGTCACCAAGATGGTAAAGTGACGGTTCCGCATGAAGATTTCTTAGCGAAAGTTCGTGCATGTCGTTATGCATTCTTAGAAATGGGTATTGATAACGGTATCATCGTGACACGCACAGATAGCTTGGGTGCTGGTCTTACAAAGCAAATCGCGGTTTCAAACGAGCCGGGTGATTTGGGCGATCAATATAATTCATTCCTCGATTGCGAAGAAATCACAGCAGACAACATGCAAAACGGTGATGTTATCATTAACCGCGACGGTAAAATGATGCGTCCAAAGCGTCTACTTTCAAACTTGTTCCAGTTCCGTTCGGGCACGGGTGAGGCGCGTTGCGTCCTTGATAGTGTCACGTCATTGCAAAACGGTGCTGATCTTCTTTGGATCGAAACTGAAAAGCCTCATATCGCTCAAATTGGTGGCATGGTGTCTGAAATCCGTAAGACAATTCCAAATGCGAAATTGGTTTACAACAATTCACCATCCTTTAACTGGACATTGAACTTCCGTCAGCAAGTATTCGATGCATGGGAACAAGAAGGTAAAGACGTTTCAGCATATGACCGCGCAAAACTCATGAGTGCATCTTATGATGAAACAGATTTAGGGATTGAAGCTGATAGCCGCATCCGCACATTCCAAGCAGATTCATCACGTGAAGCTGGTATCTTCCACCACTTGATCACACTCCCGACTTATCACACGGCTGCCCTGTCCACTGATAATTTGGCGAAAGAATACTTCGGTGATCAAGGCATGCTTGGTTATGTTGCAGGTGTTCAGCGTAAAGAAATCCGCCAAGGTATTGCCTGCGTGAAGCACCAAAACATGGCAGGTTCTGACATGGGTGATGATCACAAAGAATACTTCGCTGGCGAAGCTGCGCTCAAAGCGTCTGGCAAAGACAACACAATGAACCAGTTTGTTGATGCTGCTGAGTAAGTTTTAAAAAGATAGCGTTGCTATTCTGGAAGGTAGCAATGTTAAACCAACCCCGCGGGAGCAATCTCGCGGGGTTTTTTGTTTTAGTAGGTGGAGATGACCAGCAGTAGAATGATTACTTCGCGGACTTTGGATTTGAAAAGTTGATGATGCTGGGTGGGGCTGTGTCCATTTCCTGTATGCCTGGTAGAGCGCGAAAAATGGCTTCTAACATGACTTTGCGATCATCTTTATCTTCTGTCACATCTCCATTCGTAAGCAAATTCACATAAGTCTGAGCCATAACAGACCTTTGCGCAGCATCTTCTGCTAACGCAAGGTTTAAATTGGCCCAGCGAAGAACAGTCCTTAATATCCAAACCATAACACCAAGAGGCAGTGTGATCAGAATTAAATGACTGAATGCTTGCGTAAGGCTATCTTTTGAAGCGGCGAAAACTTGACCAAAGTATCCAAACAATGGGTCATTAAGGTAAGCAGCTATTCCGGCGACAGTAACGATTAAAAAAACGAAAATTCCAATTCCGATATAAAATGCTTTTTTATGACGTTTTTCTTTGTCATCCCATAGATCAAAGGCAGATTTTAATACACCATCTGTTTTAAAGCCGGAGGCAACGCTTTCGATTTTTGATTTTGTTTCTTCTTCGACATCTTTGAGGATTCGATCAATTTGATCTTTAGTTTGATTCAAAGAAACTTCGATTGATTGTAAGTCAGAAGAAAATTTCCCTTCAACAGATTTGGCTACTTTCTCGACATTCTTGATTGTTTCCGATCCCAAGCTGGCGAATTCCTTACTTGCTTTCACGCGATTTTTATCCAGTATCTTAGCGATCTGTGATTGAGTTTCCTCTTCAATGAACGATGTTATGGATTCTGAATCGAGTGCAGTGTTACTAAGTATTTCTCTGAACTCTGCTGTTCTTAGGTCCAAAGCAGCGACGCTGTCTCTGATCCTTTCAATCATCTTTTCACCACTTGGCATATCATGTTGTGGAGTTAAGTCATCTCCACTAGGGCCTGTATTGTGAATTTCTGCTTTACTTACTGGCAGAATGCTACCGTTTGGTTCAAAGCGGAGGTGGGTTTTTGCAATTGCAATTGCATTTGAAGGTTTGAGATTAAATCCTGTTCTATAATTCTTATCTGATACGATTGCTAGGCGCTTCAGCTCGAACAAAAGTACAGCCGAAAAAAATTCGGCATCTGTTCTAGGCAGCTCGTCAAACCAAGTTTCAAACCGATGTAATAACGCATGACTCAAAATGGGTACGTTATTCTGAAAGTTGTTGGAGCTTTGAACAGGACTGGGTAAAACCCATTCTTGGATCGGAAGAGCCCCAGTTTTAATTAATATATCAAATAAACGGTGGTAGCAGCTTAATTGATGTGAATGTATGTCTCGGGCAGCTAAAGGTGAATCAATATCATCATCCTCAAGGAAGGTTAGGATGTTGAAGTCAAATATCGGTTCAAGCTCATTTAGGTACTTCTTTAACTTGTCTATTTGCATGCCTGGATTTTCTGTTTTAGTTGCATTGTATTCAATATGTTATTTTTGGTTGTGTGGATACGCAACTCACGATGTTGGGTTTCAACAGTTTTAATTTTCGTGAGTATGATACAAAAAGTTGTAACGGGCTTAGAGGTGCTTGATTATACAACCACCAACCAGCCCAAACAAACCCCCAGCCACCGCCCAAATCACCAATTGCTCAAAACCAATTGACCCTCTAGATTGTTGCTCTGTTTAATCGATTCCAGAGATATCTCGTGAGCACTTTAAAAAACCTATCTCAACCCATGTCTGCGGGGCTTGTTGTTGCTATTGTTGGCTTTTTCAGCTCCTTTCCAATTGTTCTGCAGGGGATAAAATCTATCGGTGCAAATGAAGCGCAGGCAGCGTCGGGTTTAATGATGGCAGCCATTGCCATGGGGGTCGCAGGAATTGGCTTAAGCCTTTGGAAGAAAATGCCAATTAGCGTTGCATGGTCCACGCCCGGGGTGGCTTTGTTGGCCGTTACACTCCCAACTGAAGATGGTTTTGCAGGCGCTGTTGCAGGTTTCATCATAGCAGGTGCTTTAACAATTTTAGCAGGGCTTTGGCGCCCATTAGGCCGCTTTGCAACATCTGTGCCTGCACCACTGGCCCAAGCCATGCTCGCCGGTGTGTTGGTCTCGCTCTGTATTGCGCCCTTTAAAGCGGTGGCAGAAGTGCCCATGACGGCAATCCCGGTTGTTGTCACTTGGTTTGTCGTTGGTCGCTTTAATAAGCTTTTTGCGGTGCCTGCAGCCGTAATTGCTGCATTGATCGTCACCGGATTTGCCAACGATTTTTCGTTTCCTTTGCCGGAGCAAATCATCGCTTTGCCAGTTTTAACGGCGCCTGTCTTTTCAATTAGTGCGTTTTTAAGCATCGGCTTGCCTTTATTTATTGTGACAATGGCGACGCAAAACATCCCCGGAATTGCGATTTTAAAAGCCAATGGATACACCCCGCAAGCGGGGCCGTTATTTACAGGAGTTGGGGTGGCAAGCGTTGCCTCAGCGCCATTTGGTGCGCCAGCGACTTGCCTTGCGGCCATCACGGCTGCAATGTGCGCTAATGAAGATTCCCATGCTGATCCTAACCAACGCTATTGGACAGCAGTGATCTCAGGCGGCCTATATTGTGTCTTTGGCCTGTTCGCGATCCTCATAACAAGTGTTGCGATTTTAGCGCCAACTATGCTGCTTGAAACATTAGCGGGCGTTGCACTTTTGGGTGTGTTTGCAAATTCAGCATCCGCAGCTTTGGGAGATCCAGATTATCGTGAAGCTGCGGCAGTGACTTTTTTGGTCACAGCATCGGGGATTACGGTCTATGGTCTTGGTGCTGCCGTTTGGGGATTGATTGCAGGTGGTATTGTTGTGTTAACATCAAAACAGCTAAAGAAGACATGATCGCGCATTAAGTGTGCAATACTCGTTTAAAAGGAAATGACATGAACAAGATTGCCAATATCGTTATTGGAGCCATTGCCGCGCTTCATTGTGTGATTGCATATATCGAGATGTTTGCTTGGACGTCGCTTGGGCCAAAAATGTTTAAATCTTTTTCGCCAGATATTTTTGAACCAACCACTGCGATTGCCGCTAATCAGGGCATTTACAACGTGTTTTTGGTCGCGGGCCTTATTTGGTCGTTATTGATTAAAGATGCTCATTGGCGACGCAATGTTGCGACCTGCTTTTTATTATTTGTAGCAGTTGCAGGTATCTTTGGTGCGCTCACCCTATCAATTTCTATCCTTTATGTGCAAACAGTGCCTTCAGTGATTGCGCTTGTTTTCCTACATTTGGGAAAAGCCAAAACCGCTTGATTGGTCATTGACAATTACTGTGCATCATACAGATTTTGTGTTTGATCCAATCAGCTCTGAAAGTTTGGGGTGGGGGAAGTTTCGGGTAATTGTCACCGCATAAAAGCTCTCCACAATATCAAGATCAAAGGGTGCTGTGTCCAGCATACCCATGGCAATCTCATCGGCCAAAACCACTGAAGGCGCTATCGCAAGCCCCATATCCGCGCGCGTGAGCAGGCGAACCATGGCCATATCATCAACATTTGCAATGATATGAGGTTTAATACCCATTCGCGCGATTAGACTTTCAAAGCCAGTGCGGATGGAGCTACCTGTGGGAACAATAAGCGGTTCGTTTTCCAGCAGTTCTGTTAGGTTATCGTATGCAAGCCGATAGGGGCTGCCATGAATGCTGACAGATTGTTCGGCAATTCTATGGGCTGTAAAATCAGAACCCAATATACTCGGCGGTGGCTCAGTTGTTAAGACCACATCAAGCGCCAAAGATTTGAGCTCCTCATATAACGTGTCTGCACCACCTGACTTTAAAACAACCTCAATGTCGGGAGTGCTGAGTAATGGCTCTAAAAAGTTGATCTGAAAATTACGTGAAAGTGTCGATAAAGCGCCCATACGTAAAGGTGGCACCGTTGCGCCACTACGTTTTAATGTGTCGACCAGCTCTTGCCCCGTGTTGAAAATTCTGTCGGCATAATCAAGCACTATTTGCCCCACTTCCGTGAGCTCCAATTGCCGTCCAACTCGGTTAAACAGAGGATGGCCAAGGCGTTCTTCTAGTTTTTTGATCTGAATGGAAAGCGCAGACTGTGACAAATTTAGCTGATCCGCCGCGCGTGTGAGATTGCCCTCATTCGCCACTTCGCGGAAATAACGTAAATGTCGATAGTTTAAACTGGCGACCATATAGGACTTTCAAAGAGTTGAATTGATTCTTGGTTGATGCATTTATAAAATAGAACGTTTTGATAGCATAATTATATTTTTTATTCAATTTGCTTTATGGCACATGTCCTTCGAAACATAAATCGAAGGTACACATTATGGATATGATCATTGAAGTCGGCGCCACAATGCTGCAACAATTTCAAAAACCCACCCTCACATTTTTAATCGGTGGCATGGTGCTTGCAGCGCTGGGTGCCAAGCTTGCTGTTCCAGAGCCAATTTATAAATTCGTGGTGATGCTTTTACTGCTAAAGGTGGGTTTGGGAGCGGGGATGTCTGTACGTGAAGCAGATTTCATTGCATTGGCAATACCGGCCGTGTTCGCTATTTTAACCGGAGTTGCGATTGTACTTTTAGGCAGAGGAACCTTGGCGCGGTGGCGTGGGGTTTCAAAAGTCGATGGACTTGCGACCGCCGGGTTATTTGGTGCAGTATCCGCTTCCACACTCGCAGCTGGCATGTCGATGTTAGATGCAGAAGGTATTGGTTATGAAGGTTTTATCGGTGCACTTTACCCATTTATGGATATCGCCGCATTGGTCACAGCAATTGTGCTGGCAAAAATGAGCGCAGAGCGGAAAACTACGCAACAAATCAATATTCAAGCCGGTGGAACTGCAACACTTGGCGGTGGTTCAGGCGGCTCTGGTGGTGGATTTAATGTTTCAAGCGGTTGGGATAGCGATCTCGTCAAAGGCATTTTAATCGATACATTTAGATCTCCTGCGATTTCGGCGCTTTTATTGGGAATTGCGATAGGGTTTTTAGGTCAACCAGATGCGGTTTATGACAGTTTTTATGAACCTCTATTTAAAGGTCTATTGTCGATCTTAATGCTTGTGATGGGAATGGAAGCTTGGTCGCGGTTATCCGAGTTGAAAGGTGTCGCCTTTGCCTATATCGTTTACGGACTTGCAGCCCCAGTTATTCACGGATTAATCGGTTTTGGAGCAGGTTGGCTTGCGCACTACTTCACTGGTTTTTCAGCAGGTGGTGTCGTTCTGTTAGCGATCATGGCAGCGTCTAGTTCTGATATTTCCGGTCCCCCAACAATGCGTGGTGCGTTACCTGAAGCTAATCCATCTGCATATGTCGGCACATCCACAGGGCTTGGTACACCAGTTGCAATTCTAAGTATTCCAATTTTCATGGCCATGGCAGATTTATTAATTGGGTTTTGATGTAAGTTTTGGAATGTCAAACTAAGTGGATTTAAAGAGTTTTAGCTTTCTGATAAAACCCATATAGCCCTGAAAACAGCAGCATGGTGAGACCAACCATGCTGATCCAGTCAGGGATATCACCAAAGACCAATATTCCTAAAAAAGTTGCGGATATCAATTGAGTGTAAACCAACGGTGCTAGCATGGATGCATCCGCCATTTTGTTTGATGTAACCAGCAATAGATTACCAATAGCAGACGCTATTGCCGATAATAAAATAAGAAAGATCAGCATAACATCTGATAAATCTGGCACATTTGTAAGTCCGATGGGCGCCATGAAAATTGATCCGATAATAAGGTGCGAAACTAAAAGACTACGTGAGTTCGCCACGCCAGCGAGCCACTTTGTCGATACCAAAAAACAGCCATAAAAAACCCCAGATAGCAGTGCATGTGCCGTGCCGGTTGTAAACGATACACCAGGTTTAATAACCAGCAACATCCCAACAAACCCAAAGAATAATAGCGCCGTGCGAGATTTTGAAATTGCTTCTTTTAACACCAGAGCGGATATGAAATAGGCTACGATTGGGCCAACAAAAAAGGCCGCAAAGGTATTTGCCAAAGATTCAGTTTCGAGCGCGATCAAGATGTTTGAGATAGCACCAGTGACGAACACACCGCGCACCCAGATGCGCCAATCCTTGAGAATTGAAAAATCAAATCCGCGAAACAGATAGACCGCTAGTATAAAGACGATGCCGAGAAAAAATCGTGACCAACCAACAAATTGCGGTGCCACTCCGTAGCTGACGATCATGAGTTTTCCTGCAGCATCCCCAAGGGGGATAAACATCATACCTGTGATCATGATTAAAACTGGTTTTAGCGTGTCGGATAGCATTGTGGGCCCATAAATGAATGTAACAGCATTATCAGGTTTTGCAGCTCGCGATAATGATTTGTTTTGATCGGTACTAAACTTTTATGAATGAATTGCCGATCAGTGCTTGACTTGGAGTTACTCCAGGCTGCTACGTTTTGTTTAAGTTGAACATTTTGAAAGCAATTTTATGCGGATAAAACAGGCATCTGAGGTGAGTGGATTGTCGCCAGACACCATTCGTTATTACGAAAAAGAAGGCATTTTGCCGGCAATCGCGCGAGATCTGACAGGACAAAGGTCATTTTCCAAAGATAATTTGAATTGGATGGGGCTTTTGCAGTGTTTGCGCCAAACCGGTATGCCGATGAAAGACATGTCGCGCTATGCGCAATTGGTTCATAGCGATGATAATACAACATCAGAACGGATTAAAATTTTAAAATCGCATCAGGCGAGATTGGAAGAAAAACGCAAGGAACTCGAAAATTGCGAAGCTTTATTGAAATACAAGCTCGGCATTTATGAGCAAAAGGGAGATCTTCACTAATGGATGAGATAACAACTTGGAACGGCAAAACAGCCCCGCGCATCGGTATCGGAACTTGGGTCATGGGCGGTGAGCAATATTGGGAAGGAAAACCAACAGGCTGGGCAGGTGTTGATGATCAAGAAAGCTTGCGTACGCTTCATGCAGCGTTTGATATGGGGGTGCGCATCATCGATACAGCAAACTCATATGGCGGAGGGCATTCAGAAGAGATTATCGCAAAAGCTTTGGCCCAATCTGATATTCCTCGAGATGAATTTGTCATCTGCACCAAGGTTGGTTTGGTGTGTGATAATGATGGCAATATCGTTGGGCCAAGCGATGATAAACAAACGATAGCACAAATGATTGATGATTGTCTTAAACGCTTGCAAGTCGAACAGATCGATTTGGTGAAGTTCCATCTTAACACCCATCCCATCGAGCAAAGCCATGGGGTGTTTGAAGCATTATCAGATGCGTATCAGTCTGGAAAGATCGCAGGTTTTGGTTGGAGTAATGATGACGTCGAAGGGGCCTTAGCATTCAAGGACGTCAATGGATATGTAGCGATACAGCATGATCTAAATCTCTTCTCGCCAGCAGATGAAATGGTTTTAAATACTGCGAAAGCTGAACTTTGGTCGTTTAACCGGCAACCGCTCGCCATGGGTTTGCTAACGGGTAAATATAATGCCAATTCCAATCCATTTGATAAAAATGATATTCGTGGTAGCGGGTTTGATTGGATGAAATATTTTGATCATAGTGGTGCGCCGTCGAAAGAATTTTTGCAGCAACTTGATCAAATAAAAACACTTCTAACAGCAGATGGTCGATCCTTGGCTCAAGGTGCCTTAGGATGGTGTTTGGCGCAAGGTGCACACACAATTCCTTTACCCGGGTGCCGAACCCCAGCGCAAGCACGAGATAATTTTGGGGTGATTGATTATGGCCCTTTGTCTAAAGACACTATGCAACAGCTTGATGCCATTTTGAAAAAACAATAGCAATTTTTAAAGTTATAATTTAGCCCGCATTAAAACGTTCTCTACCGCTTCCAGCGCGCCTTCTAAGAAACCGCCAAATTGTTGCGCGGTTTCAGTTGAACTGAGAAATATATGGTTTTGCCAATCACCCTCGTTAATCTCAATGGGGTGATATTGCGGGTGGCTTTGTGGTCCATTCGCATCCAATGATGTTGCAGTATAGCCGTCTTCTGACCAGTCTTTGTAAAGCACTTGAATTGGGTCCGAAGCGCGTTCGCCATATAATGCTACAAGCTGATCTTTACAGGCTTTGAGGAGGGTATCAGTTTGTGCTTTTCGCACCTCTGCAGGAACGCCTAAAAAGCCAAAGATGGCACCTGGTCCGTTTGAATTTTCTTCACTTAGTGGGGATGCATCATGGAGTTCCATCATTGGACCTTTATGACTAATCGCATCACCTGATAAGCCCATATCGCGCCAAAATGGGGTTTTATAAACGGCAATGAATTTTGCATGCGCAGCCATCCAAGTTGGACACCTTTGCATTTGATATATTGCCTGATCGGGCAGGACGGGAGAAAATGCGATATTTTGTTCAATCAAGCGCGGAGGCAGGCATAAAACCACCTTTTGGGCAATAATATCAGTGTGATCGCCTTTTAGTGTGACACGAGCACTGTCATTGAGTAACTGAATTTTGCTGACACGGGATGAAAGATGTAAGCGATCTTGTGAAAGATGGGAAACTAATGCGCTTATAACCCGTTCTAATCCGCCTTTAACGCGATGCGCGCCTGCCATCGTTGCCATGTCGAGATCACGCCTTATGTGTCCGGTAGGGTCTTCAAAAACTAAATTGCCCCGCGCTGCTTGATCAAAGAACGGAATATCCATTTCATCAAGTAATTTGGCCATACGTGGCTGGCCAGGCCAAAACCAAGCTGGCCCCATGTCGAAACTAAACTTGCCATCATCTGTCACTGGTGAATAGATCCGCCCACCAAATCGTGAGCGTGCTTCAACCAGCTGATAGTCTATTCCTTTTTTCTCAAGTTGAAGCGCAAGGAAAAGGCCGGACAACCCGCCACCAATGATCAATATATCTGTTTGATGGGTCACGTTAATTTAAAAACTCTCAGAAGCTGGGCGCAAATCTAATTCGTGCGTCCAGGTCGATTTCGGTTGATTGGCAAGATCGATATAAGCTTGCGCAATATCATCTGAAGACATCATGCGGGCAGGGTCCATGCCATGCAGTTCACGGCTTTTTGTTGTATCAATGATCCCATCTATTATGACATGTGCAACATGCACGCCTTTGGGCTGAAATTCCCGGGCGAGGGATTGGGTCAGGCCGCGCAATGCAAATTTTGCGGATGCAAATGCGGAGAACTTATTGCCACCTCGAAGCGATGCTGTCGCGCCTGAAACTATAAAGGCTCCGCCGCCGCTATTGATTAGTGGGATCATACATGCGCGCGCTAGGTTGTGGGCTGATAAAACCATGTTACGCCAAACATGTTCAAACTCGCTTTCTTCCATATCTAAAAACGGCTTAATGGTGAGCTGCGCAGTATTATGAACAACAACTTTCGGACGTCCGTATTTTTCGATAGCTGCTTCCACCGCGGCTTGTGTTTCGATCATCGAGGTTAGGTCAGCTTGCAGGACGTCAATATCACCATCGGCTTTAGAGCGATTAATTCCGACAGGATCATAACCAGCTTCTGAGAATTTTCTCATCAGACTAGAACCAAGCCCGCTGCCTGCGCCTGCGATCAAAACAAGCCCTTTATTATTCATCGCATTCGTCATAGCGTGCCCTCCTGCTTTTGATAAAACGAAGCATGCTCTTGTCATCGCTTTGATGAGGAGCAGTCTTTACAATTTGTATATCTATCTATAGATAGAGAAAAAGGCAATTGGGTAAATCGAGAAAATTATTGATGAGCAAGCGTGATGAAATATTAGACGTGACAGAAGCTATGATCCGACAAAAAGGATATAACGCTGTTAGCGCACGCGAAGTTGCCACGGCGACAGGGATTAAGTCTTCAAGCGTTCATTATTACTTTCCCAATAAAACTGACATGGTTTCAGCTGTGGTGCAAAGATACACCGAAAACTTTTTAAACCAATTGGGAAAGCCTTCAGAACTTGTTAACGCCAGCGGCGACAAATACAGCGCGATTGAGGTTAAGTCTCATTATGTTTCAGCTTTTCGACACGCGCTGAAAAAAGATAGAAAGCTGTGTTTGTGCGCGGTATTAGGTGCGGAATCCGGCGGCCTGCCAGATGAGGTGAGCGCCCACACAAATGTGTTTTTTCAAAGCAATATCAATTGGTTGGTTGAGGCATTAGAATCAAGCTCTCATCAAGGTGAATCAAGTTCTCAAACGCTTGAATCAAATCTTAAAGAAACCTTAACAAATACAGCCGTTCACATATTGGCTGCACTCCAGGGCGCGATGATTATAAGCCAAACCGCAGGAGATCAAACCATGTTTGACCGCGTTGCTAACGAGCTTTTGAAATAGGTAAGCAACCCGAAATATTAAAATCTGGCGGCGTATTTAATTATGTTGCATCTGATTGTAACACTTAAAGTTCTGACATCTATAGATCTTAGCTTGAAAGCTGAGCGGGAGAACCCCAACTAGGGCAGACGGGCGAGAAAATCGTCATAGAAGATTGTTGAAACGCGATTACCAAATCCGGGTAAAACGCGATATGAAAGGCGACCAAGATGAGTGATAATACATATGAACCCCCGAAGGTTTGGACCTGGGAACAAGAAAATGGTGGCGAATGGGCCAGCATCAACGCACCAACAGCGGGCGCGCGTGAAGAAAAAGCACTAGAAGCTGGCAAGCACCCATTCCAACTTCACTCACTGGCGACGCCAAATGGTCAAAAAATCACGATCATGTTTGAAGAGCTGCTTGCGCTTGGCGAAACAGGTGCTGAATATGATGCGTATCTGATCAATATTGGTAAGGGTGATCAGTTTGGTTCTGGCTTTGTTGAGCTTAATCCAAATTCAAAAATCCCAGCGCTTGAAGATCGCTCTGGTGATAAACCGGTTCGTGTATTTGAATCTGGATCGATCCTACTTCATCTTGCAGAAAAATTCGGCCACTTCCTACCCAAAGACGGCGCAAAACGTACAGAAGTGATGAACTGGTTGTTCTGGCAAATGGGCTCTGCGCCTTATCTTGGTGGCGGTTTTGGCCATTTTTATGCCTACGCGCCAGAGAAGTTTGAATACCCAATTGATCGTTTCACCATGGAAGCCAAACGTCAGCTTGATGTGTTGGATAAGCAACTTGCAAATAACAAATTTATCGCAGGTGATGAATACTCAATTGCTGATATGGCGATTTGGCCGTGGTACGGCGGTGTTGTGTTGGGCAAACTATATAACGCAGCTGAATTTTTGGATGTGAAATCTTACAAAAACGTAGTGCGTTGGGCTGAAGAAATCGCGGAGCGCCCTGCTGTTAAACGCGGCATCATGGTCAACCGTTCATGGGGTGATGATAAATCACAACAATTGCCTGAGCGACATGACGCATCAGACTTTGAGCTGCGCACTGCAGATAAGCTTGAAGATTAAGCTTTGAGATAGTTATATGATATCAGGCGAGGGATCATATCTCTCGCCTTTTTTGTGCGATTAGGTTGGTTGAGATCAATTGCGGCAATTATTCCCCACTGTTTTTGAATAAATCGGTGCCAAAAGCTAAACTTAAAATAAATTTGCTTTACTTCTTTGTGCAATTTGGCACAAGAATTGTTGATGTCTGATCAATTTATTCCCAAAAATGATAACATTTTGCTCGGTGTTGCTTTGTTTTCCAGCGCAATGCTGCTTATTCCGGGTTTGGATGCCATTGCAAAATATCTTTCACAAGACATGTCGCCTCTTTATGTAAGCTGGGCGCGATATTTTGCTGCGGCAATTATGATTATCCCTTTCGGATTATGGAAGTTTGGCCGGGAGATTTTCCCCAAACGTAATCTAAAGTCGCATTTTATGCGCACATTTTTTATCGTCACAGCGATGTTGTTCTTTTTCGTATCACTATCAACAACCCCCTTGGCGACTGCATCTGCTGTCACCATGATTGCGCCAATCATTGCAACTATTGCTGCGGTCTATCTGTTGGGCGAGGTTTTTACTTGGCCAAAATTATTAGCACTGGTCTTGGGCTTTATCGGTGCGATGATCATCATAAACCCCACGATTGAAATTCAGATTGGTACTGTGTTTGCTGCATTAACTGGCCTGTTTTATGGTTTGTATATTGTCACGACACGCATGACAGCCAAGCAAAGTGATCCGCTAAAAACCTTAACATTTCAATGTGTTGTTGGGGCGTTGTTTTTAACGCCGTTGGCGCTTTATGCATGGGATACCCCCACACAAAGCGAATTTATCTTCATCCTTGCAATGGGTGTTGTGTCCTTGACCGCTCACGGATTGACGCTCCTTGCATTTCAATATGCGCAGACGTCTACCTTATCGCCCTTTGTGTATCTTGAAGTCGTGAGTGCCGTGTTCTTGGGCTATGTCGTTTTCTCAGATGTCCCAACAATTGGGTTCTGGATAGGCGCCTCGTTCATCATTTTAGGCGGCTTAAGCGCGACCATGGGGCGGGCAAAATCTAAACCCTTGCGTTAAATCCGCTATGTCAAATGTTGTTTCATAATCTTCAAAAATGCTTGCACTTTTGGTGATCTATGAAGATCAACATGGGTGAGGGCCCAGCTTCTAGTCATCCATTCTGCCTGCGGCGACATGATCTCAACCAGGTTTTTATTACTGTCAGCTTCTGAGGTTGTTAGAAAGCCTATTCCATTTCCCAAATGAACTGCCAGGTTGTTGATGGACATGTGATCGGAAGTAAATGTAATCGCTTTACGCGGTACATTATCAATGAGCCATTTAAGTGCAGGTGCACGTGGATTCTCAATCTTTGTACCGATGAAATGATGGTCAGAAAACTCATCTATGTTGTCCGGTTTGCCGTAAATATCGACGTATTCTTTTGATGCATATAGTCCCACTGGAATTTCAACAAACGGCATGACCACATTATCTGGGTCTTGTGGCTTTGGTCCGGCGCGAAAGGCAATATGTGCCTCGCCATATTCTAGTTTTACCAAAGCGTTACTTGCATGAAAATGCGTTGTGAGCTGCGGGTGCTTGCTGCGAAAATCCGCCAGTATGGGTAAAATCGAAGGTGCAAGTGCACCAATTGATGTTACAATAAACTCACCTGTAAGCTCATCTGAAGTTCGATTTGCAATACGTTTAAGTTGGGCAAATTGCTCGTCTGTTGCATCGGCAATACGTAACAACTCACGACCAAGCTCTGTTGGCGTAAACCCTCTGGCGTGTCTTTGAAAAAGCTTACCACCTAGCTGAGCTTCCAGTGCATCGATATGACGGTTAATCGTTGCACGATGAACGCCAAGCTCATTTGCTGCCGCGCTTATTGTGCCACATCTAGCCACGCATGCAGCCGTTTTAATCTCGTTCCAACTGTCCATAATTGTTACCTAAAGTTATGTCGCAAATATGCGCATATAATGCGCATTTTGGTATCTATGATATATAAATATTATATGCGATACAAGCGCCAACAAAGAAGATTAGTTGAAGGAAATTCATTATGAAAGTACTCGCATTCGCTGCCACAAACAGCAAAAATTCGATTAACAAACAATTGGTTACCCATGCAGCTGAGGTTTTAAAATCAGACTTTGATACAGATGCTGATATCGAAATTATAGACCTAAATGATTATGAGATGCCGATCTATTCTCTTGATCGTGAAAATACAGATGGCGTGCATCCATTGGCGCACAAATTCTATGATAAAATCACTCAAGCTGATGCACTTATCATTTCATTTGCAGAATATAACGGTAATTACACAAGCGCTTATAAGAATGTTTTTGATTGGGCGTCTCGCATTAAAATGGCTGTATTTCAGGATAAACCTACATTACATATGTCGGCCTCAATCGGGCCAAATGGCGGCGCCAACGTGCTCTCAATTGCAGATAATTCAGCCCAGTTCTTCAAAGCAGAACTTAAAGCCAGTTTTGCTGTTGGACCATTTTCCGAAAAGTTCGACACAGAAGCAGGCGTTTTAAAAGATGTTGAGCTTACAGCGAAACTGCGTAGTGGGTTGGAAGCATTAGTCGATGCGCATTACAAAGACGTAAAAATCGCTAGCTAGAGATGAGAGATCGGCAGGCTGATGTGATCCGCAAAAAACATGATCTGCACTCCCTAGCAACTTTATGAATTACGAAACAAGCGCGCCACAATTCGGCGCGCTATTGGCGCAAAAACCAATACAGCTGGGAAGGCAACAGCCCAAGCCCAGACCCAGGCATTTAGCCAATATCCACCAAATCCATCGACCAGACCCGTCGTGCGCAAAAGTGTCACGCCGGAAACGATCGCCGACATAAATCCAGACAATATCAGGCCAAATAGAACGGGTTGTAGTTTTGGATGAAGTTTCATGGCGCGGGCTTTCTTATTCTCAAATTATAAGCACACTATATCGCGCGCGGAGGGCAGTTGCCATCCCGGCATTCTATGATTTTGACCTAAAAACCTGACCAATGGTCAGAGATATGTTTGGAGATTATGTAAAATGATGACATCTACTTACCTTTAAACACACCTTCATCGACCATTTGTTCAAACATATCGGTGATCGCGGTTTCAGCATTGCGATATTTGATCCCAAGCTTTTCTTTAGATTTTGAATTATCTGCTTTCCATGAATGACCGACGTTTTTGGAAATCATTTCACGCGTGAACATCTTATTAAAGATCGGGCCAAACACCCATAAAAGCCATTTCGGTGCGGTAGATTTTGGGAAGGGCCAATCGGCGCCAAATTTCTTTTCCAATGTTTGGCCAATTTCCAACATACTCATAGTTTTAGCACAGGCAATGTGGCGCCCTTGGGCCTCTTTGATATAGCCAGCATGAAGGTGCGCATCCGCCACATCGCGCACATCCACAATGCCGATTTCAAATTTCGGCACACCATGCTTCATTGTGCCATCGCCAAACTGTTTAAGGATCGATACGCTTTCAGAATTTGGCTGCAATGTAACCCCTGGACCCATAACAAGAGCCGGGTTAATTGTAACCATTTTCCAGCGATCTTGTGCTTTTGCGATCTCCCATGCAGCTTTTTCTGCCTGCGTTTTAGAATAAGAATAAGGCTGGTGGTCAAGGCGAGATGATGTGTTCCAAATATCTTCTGTGAGTGTGCCGTTTGGCATGGTCAAACAATCCGCTGCATCGCCATAAATTGCAGCACATGAGGACGTTATAACAACACGGCTAACGGTGTCGGTACGATTGGCGCTTTCAAGTACATTTCGTGTGCCTTTTACCGCCGGATCAATGAGCTCTTTTTGCGCGTCTTTATAATTGGAGGTGAAAGGGGAGGCTGTGTGGAAAACAACACCGCACCCTGCCATCGCTTCATCAAATGAGCCTTCATCTAAAAGATCTGCCTTGAAAAATTTTAATTGGTCAGGTTTGTTCTGAGTAAGTGCCGTTAGATGTGCATATTTAGCTGTGTTGGATGGATCACGCACGGCAGCATGAACGGTGATGCCTTGGGTGAGCAAGCCTTTAACAATCCAGCCTGCAATATAGCCTGTCGCGCCTGTGACCAGCGCGGGTTTTGATGTGTCGTAAACTGGTTTGGTCATGATAATTCTCAATATGAATATGGTTGCGAGCAGCGTGTGATTGGCGCTAAGATCGATTTGATTTGAAATTATCAAGAAGTGAGCCAAATGACCACTGTCATCATCAAGGATGAGCAAGAAACCGATGCGAAAGCCATATATAATCTAACGGAAATTGCGTTTAAACCAAAAGCTTATAGCGATGGCACAGAAGCACCGCTCGTGGGCCAGCTTCGCACCGATGGTGATCTTATAATCTCGTTGGTGGCACTGATCGATGAAAGGCTTGTTGGACATGTTGCCTTTTCCAAAGTCACCATCAATTCATCTCATAATGATTGGTATGGTTTGGGGCCGATTTCAGTGCATCCTGACGTGCAAAAACAAGGCATTGGCGGTCTTTTGATTAACGAAGGTTTTGCGCGATTAAAAGCACTGGGTGCAAATGGTTGTGCACTTATTGGGGACCCTAAATATTATAAGCGATTTGGATTTAAAAATGATGGGCGATTGAGCTATCCCAATGTGCCGGAAGAAGCTGTTATGTGGATTAGTTTTTGTGATCAAACACCCAGTGGCTTGTTGAAATTTCGCCCAGCTTTTGGTGAGTAATAATTACAAAATCAATTCCCAATTCTGGCGTTTAAGCTTCGCACCAAACACATCCATCTCTGTTTCATTGGTGAGTTGAAATCCTTCTGCAGCATAGATTTTACCCGCCGATTCCTGAATGGAATGGGTCCATAATACCAGGCGCTTATAATCTTTTTGGCGCGCAAATTTAATGCATTCAGAGACGAGCCTTGCACCGATGCCAAGACCACGGGCTTCAGGTTCTACATAAAGCAATCGCAATTTTGCCGTTTGTGCATCACCCTCGGTGACAAAAACAGATCCGGCAACTTGACCAGCATGTTCTGCAATCCAGCAACGTTCGCGCTTTGGATTGTAGTTCTTAAGATATTCACCGACAATTTCTGCCACAACACCTTCAAATGAGACATCCCAATTTTGCTCTTGGGTATATAAAACGCCGTGGCGATGAACGATCCATCCCATGTCGCCTGGTTCAGGATCACGCAAAATATAAGATGGATCCGCATCGGGGGAGCCGAGCAGTTTTTCAATGGTTTCCATTGAGCGCACGAGCTGGCGTCTTTGTGTTTGGGTTAATGGTTTTAAGATATCCTCAACTTGGTTTGACGATAGCTGTTCAAGACCATCTTCAACGCGCTTGCCTTGTTCTGTAAGTGAAAGCACCAACCTTTTCCCATTTTTAGGATCGGGGGACTTTGCAATGAGGTTTTTATCCTCAAGAGAGGCGATTAAACGACTGAGATATCCACGGTCAAGTTTCAGGATTTCCATCAAATCAGCCGCCGCCAAATTCGCGGTGTGATTAAGCTCATACATGACCCGCACTTGCACCAGAGAAAAATCAGATTTGAGTAATCCTTCATCTAATGCGCCAACAAGTCTTGTATGAAATCGATTGAACTTACGAACATTGAGCGTTTGAGATTGAAGCGACTGATCCATCATATTATACCTATATTGCCAATAACATCTTATATGTTGCTTTAGTCAACATAATATCTAAATGCAAGAGAAATATTTTTGCTTTAGGTGTTCATTTAAAAATGGCTCGCTATGATGTGACTAACTCACATCAAATAGGAAACACGTAATGCCTGCTTATATTCTCGTCGACACAAAAATTGAAAACGCTGAAGTCTATGAGGAATATAAGGCATTGGCACGACCAATTGCTGAGAGCTATGGCGGCAAATATTTAACCCGTGGTGGCGCCATGGACATCATCGATAATGATTTATGGACCCCAACGCGTGTTGTGTTGATCGAATTTCCGGATATGGAAAATGCGCGGGCCTTTATGAAAAGCGATGCATATGCGCCGGTGCGTCCTTTGCGCGAAAATAATGCAAAATGTACGCTTGTATTGCTTGAAGGGCTTTAATCAAGCCCCTCAGTAAATGGCTGCATTTGCGCGTTGATCACTGTAATTTTTCCAAATTCTGTAAGCCTCTAAGGCAGCCAGCGGAGCAAAGTGTACGAGTGCTGGGCCAAATTCATTGTGAACGAATATCCAGTGCACAAGTGTTAGGACGGCCGCTGGGTACACCCATCTTTGAACTTGCTTCCAGCGGGTAAGAAGCCATTTTTGTGACACGTCATTGCTGGTAACAGCAAGGGGGATGAAGATCGCAAACGCCAACCATCCAGTCCAAATGCCAAATTCGGTAAATTCGGCTAACATTGGAGATATACCGCCTTTATCAACGATATAAAACCAAGTGTGAAGAGCAGCATATCCAAATGAAGCAACGCCAATCCATCGGCGGCGTTTGGAAAGCCAGAAGAGCCATTTCGCTTTTGTAAATATCATTCGCAGTGGTGTGATCATCATCGTGATAATTAAAAATCTACCGGCAAACTCCCCGGTTGGGTGCAGCATGTCATGGACAGATACAGATCCATTGGAATATCCAATCATTAATCCTATGGCTGGCAGTGCCAAAATCGCCCAGGTAAGTGTGTTTGAAATAATTGATGTCTTCATGATGCTCATCCTTTGGAGGATGAAATACATGTTCTTAGCAAGTTTTCAATTAAAAAACTCAATATTTACAATACTTTACCTTGTGGAGACAAAAGTTCACATTTGTAGGTTGATGACGCCAATCTTTTAGTTAAAAAGATGCGTAAAGAAATGAGATCATAATAGTTAATGGGTGCGAGATGTATATTTCAATAACCGGATTGAAAATCAAAAGAACTTGGAAGTATCCATGGCATCTTTATGTGTTTTGGCGACATGCAACACCGGCCTATCAACAGGCACGTATAGCTGATGGAAATATCAAAGCTCTGGCTTTTTCTAAGGATGGGTATCACCACACAATTACGGTTTGGAAAGACCAAGATGCGATGCGCTCATTCATTTATGATGGCGCGCATATGAAAGCGATTGGTGTTTTCGGTGCGATCGCAACAGGTAAAACAATCGGCTTTGAGGCAGATAAATATCCAGGTCGTGCCAAAGCGATGGAGTTTTGGCACAAAGAAGGTCGGGATTACTAAGCGCGCTTAATGCGTCCAGAAAAACAGCCTTGCGCCGCGTTATGCGCATCGACGTGAACCACGCGCTTATTTGCCAATAACTCTAATACAGCTTTGCGAATTTCATCACCCTTGGCAATTTTTGCATCCACCATCATGCCGTCTTGATCAAAGGCTCTAAGTGAGAGCATACGATTATACATTACCGGGGGAATTTCATTTACCGCATGATAGCTCTGACGAGCATATTCAAGCACGAATATAGCATGCGTAGCGCGATAGGGTGTGTTCTTCCCCATACTTGTGTGATTAAGCAAAATTAGCTGTTCGCCAACCTTTGCGTCGCGCATTTCAATACGATCTGGGAAACCTGGCGTTTCATCACAAATATAGCGTTTGGCGCCATGAGACGCCAGTTCGTTATCAGATAGACCAAACAGGTTTGAAAAATCGTCAACGGGCAAGCCGGTTATTGTAAAATCCATCAAAACATCTCCTTGTTTGAAGGAGGTTGATATATTCATTGCAGATGTTCAGCCACCCGAAACTTGCGAGAGATCTCTATCGTCCGCTTGCTATGGCTAGGCCATCGATAATGGCGGTAAAGGCGTTTGAATATTTAAGCTCTGCATTTGGGAATATAGGCGCAACCGCATGTTCGATATTCTGCATGAGGCTTGAACCACCAACAAAAATGACTTTATCGAGTTGTTCCGCAGAGATATTAGTGTCGATGAGTGTGGCAAGGGAAGCGGATGCAATTTTGTCAACATATTGCTGTAAGGACGCGTTGAGTTGGTCGCGGCTTAATCTAGCTTGAAGTTCTTTTTCGATAAATTGCAGTTCAATCTGGCTTTGGCCGGAAGTGTTGGTTTGGATTTTACCGTGCTCGACCGCAAATGCGATATCATGACCGAGCTCTTCTTCTAGCACCGTTACTAGGCGGGAAAATGGATGTGGCTCAAGGGCAAGTTTTTGCAAGTCCTCAGCAAGGTCGCGAGATTTTGGCGCATAAAGTGACGGAATTTTCTCCCAAGTCGCCAGATCATGAAAGATATGGTTTGGCGCAGCAAGCGTCTCTTTGCCCCATTCGCGGCGAATGAGTTTTTGATAACCCAAATGCGGCATGACGTGATCAATTGATAATGTGCGGTCAAAATTGGTGCCGCCGATACGAACGCCATTGCATGCAATAACATCAATACTATCTGAGCCCTCGCGAAACAGACAATAATCTGATGTGCCGCCGCCGATATCAACAATCAAGGTCAACGCGCCATCTGAAAAGCCGCCATTGGCAATCGCCGCAGCTTCAGGTTCAAACATAAACTCAACATGCTCAAACCCGGCCGAGTGATAACATGCGGTTAAATCTTCAAGTGCAAGTTGGTTTTTTTCTTCATTTTCTGAATGAAAAAACACAGGGCGACCAGAAAGTGCATGGGTGAATGTTTGCCCGGTTGTGGTTTCAGCGCGGGTTTTTACCTCCTTAAGGAAATAGGAAATGACATCGACAAATGTCATCACTTTCCCCCACATATATCGACGTTCATGCATCAGAGAGGTGCCAAGTACGCTTTTTAGCGCGCGCATATACCGTCCTTCATCACGATTAATTAAAGACGCATTTGCGGCTCGACCGAAACGTAATTCTTGCTTTGAACTGTGGAAAAAGATGGATGTGGGGAGAGTGTCCTGGCCATCTTCAATGGCAATAAGTTGCGGTTTTCCATCAATAGCATATCCAACAGCTGAATTGGACGTGCCGAAATCTATCCCCAAAATTTGAGGTTTGTTGAGTGTCGCCATTTTTAAAAAATCACTTTGGAGCAGTAAGAGATCGGAAAAAGAAGCGCGGGTTTAACCGATTGGCTATGTGGAGGCAAGTGGCGTTCCATGAAATTCTGATGCGAATGTTGTCTTTATGATCATTCACATAGATTTAGGTGTTTTTGTCAGATTGGGAAAACAGGTTTGACAATTCACCGGTTGTAATATAACCATTTAGTTATGGAACAGATTGGTTATATACATAATCCGGCATCAACGACAAATCTGGATGCGATATTTTCAGCTTTGGCTGACCCAACTCGGCGCGCGATTTTATCACGTTTGACCGAGGGCGAGGCGTCTGTGCAGGAACTCGCAAAACCTTTTGAGATGAGCCAGCCTGCCGTTTCAAAACACTTAAAAGTGCTGGAAAGAGCAGGGCTCGTCGAGCGTGATATTGATCAGCAAAGGCGCCCGGCGCGTTTGAACGCTGAGAATATGGCAATTGCAGCTGACTGGCTTGAAACATACAAAAAATTCTGGACCAAAAGCTTTGATCAGCTTGATGGTCTTTTAGAAGAAATGAAAAACGACAACGAATAGACGAAAGAGTAGGGCGTAACTCATGAACACATTACCGACATTTAAAATGGAACGCATCTTTGATGCACCATTAGATCTTGTTTGGAAAGCTTGGACGGATCCCAAGCTTTTAGCGAGGTGGTATGGACCTGGTGTTGAAACCGTTATCCATGAGTTTGATCTAAAAGTGGGGGGTGTATGGCGCAATGAAATGCGTATGAAAGGAAAAGACGGATCACCCATGTCAGATTTCTCTCAGATGACATTCACCAAGGTGGACCCAAAAACCAACATAGATTTTGAATTGGCATCGACCGATCAAAACTGGACAACGCAACCCAGTCAGATGATGCCAGATTGGCCGCGTTTGTTTGATACAAAATTCGTCTTTGAAGACAATGGTGCACAAACCACTGTGAGCATCACGCAAGTGCCGTTAAACGCGACAGACGCTGAGATAGCTTGCTTTGCTGGCATGGTGGATCATATGGGCCATGGTTGGGGTGCGGGCTTCAACGTTATTGCAGATATTGTTGCTGAGCTTCAAAAATAAGGTGGCATCATGATCAAGAAATTATCGTTGTCGGTGCTTTTTATCCTAGCCGTTGGGGTCTTTTATCTTTTCAGCCAGTCTCAGAACTTGATGGAGATCGAAAGTGAGATCGAAATTTCAGCGCCTGTCGACAAGGTTTGGCAGGTGGTGACCGAGATTGAAAAGTGGTCTGACTTTAATTCAGCAATCAATGCGTCAACGGGTATTGCAAGCCTTGGTTCGGTTCACTCAGTCGCCATGCGTGGTCAAAACCCAAGTGAAGTTGGGCCAACTTATGCACCTAAAATCATTTCATTTGAAGAACGGAAATCTTATCGCTGGCGTGCAGTGATGGGCGCTGGCATCATCTTTACCAATGACAAGGTCTTTGAATTGCAAGCAACAGACACTGGCACTTTGCTCAAACATAATGAAGTGTTCAACGGCATGATGTTGCCGCTTATGAAAGGCTTTATGCAAGAGGGCGTGCCGCCAATTCTCGATGAAATGAACCAGGCTTTTAAATCTGAAGCTGAAAAGTAGACAGTCTTTCAGGACAAAAGAAAAACCAATGCTTCTAAATGGCGGTAAAGAAGCATTGGTTTGATATGCCCAGATCAATTTGCGCAACAAGTGGAGGGGGATACTTGATTTTGCGCATCTGGGGTTTCTGTAAGAGAGGGGACCTTACAGAAAGCTGGAGATCTCTGATTTATCTTAACGTCGATAATGGTTTTCTCTGATAAGATTTAATGCGAACCGGTACCGGTTTACGACCATTAAAATAGCCCAAACGTGGTGGTTGGTTGGTGCCTAATAGCTCAGACACAAAGTACTCGAACTTACGATACGCATTTAATACTGATGTCATGACAAATTTAAACATTTTGTGGTCCTGTTTATAGTCTTTCAGTTCATGCTCTTAATATTCATACGTGGTAAAAAAATAAGTGGATCAATTAACACGTTTTGTATGCAGTTTATTTTCTTACACCAAGGTAAGCTTGGTCACCCCAGAGTTTATTGACGGTTTGGTCACGTCCGCAGCGGAAACGGTAGTACTTGTAGCGAACAGGATTTTTCTTGTAATAATTTTGGTGATAATCCTCTGATTTCCAAAACCTATCATCACCTCGGACGACAGTTGCAATATCTTGTCCGAGCTCCGCAGCAGCTTCCGCTATCGCGGCATCTGCAAGTTTTGTTTCTTCTGCATTACCTGCAAAAATCGCTGTTGTATAAGCATGGCCTCGGTCACAGAATTGGCCACCCGCATCTGTTGGATCAACGGTACGGAAGAAGATTTTTAAAAGTTGCGCGTAGTTAATCGCAGCAGGGTCGTAATCAATCCGCACGCTTTCAATATATCCAGGGTGATTGCGATAAGTTGGATTTTCAATTTCACCGCCTTGATAGCCAGATTCAACTTCCTTCACACCGTCAACATTTTCAAAGTCTTTTTCTATGCACCAAAAACAACCGCCAGCAAAATAAGCTGATTTTGTTTCCGCAATAGCAGATGAAGCTGAAAGTGCGGTGATGGAAAATGCTAAAGCAGCTAGCGTTGCTTTTGCTGATGATGATTTAATGCTCATTCAAAAATCCTCGAATGTGTTCCTCGTTGATCTAAATATAGGTACGCGTTGAAGAAATTGAAATTAACGTATTTGCACAAAAACGTGAGGTTGCGTGTAATGTGCAAAAACTGTTGTCAAAAATCGCTAGACTTTGGTTCAATTCCTTGATTTTCAATGGTAGTAACGTAGTTAAGAACGAAAAAGTTTCAAAGGGTATGCATGTGGCAAATTTCATCAAAAAAGTAATTTGCATGGTCTGGTTGTTGATTATCTGCACACCACTTCACGCAAATGAGAAAGTCACAGGCCTTTTTGAAGCTCAAAATACATGTGAAGCAACACAAAAGCTCAATTCTGGTAATCCGGGAAATATCACGCTCGAAGTGGGCGAGATTTATGACCTTCTAGCGCTCAACAGTTCAGAACCCAGTCATTTTTTGATAAAAATTCCAAATGCACCGGATGTAACAAAGCGCTGGGTTGGGGTTGAATGTGGAGATGTTGCTCTTGATGATCCAAACCGCGTTTTAGTTCTTAAACCGTTGAGCGATAAAGAACGAGATATCGCAAAATCACGAGATCAGAAGAAAACCGATAAAAAAGCAAACGCAAAACCTCTGCAAGGCATTGAGCGCGACAGTATTGAAAACCTTATGGCTGCGTCTTGGTTGCCAACTTTTTGTTTATCAAATGCGGGCGGGCGCGCAAAAGAATGTAAAAACCTCAGCAATCGAGATGCTTATGCAAGCCAGTTTTCCATTCATGGTTTGTGGCCAAATGATCTTGATGATGACGCCATCTACCCCTGTTATTGCCACCTGAAAAAGCCACTAAAATGTAATGAACGTCGCAAGCCTTTTGCATCTATCGATTTGCCGCCAGATTTGCGCAATGCCTTGCAGAGCAAAATGCCCGGTATTCAATCAGGGTTTTTACATCGGCATGAATGGACGAAACATGGCACATGCTATGAGAAGTATAACTCTGGCGAAAACAGTGGCGCTGATGAAACCGAATATTATCGCGATTCAATTCTTATTCTTGATCAATTAAACGCATCCAAAGTTGGACAATTGTTTAAAAACAATATCGGCAAAGTCTTGTCTGATAATCAGATCTATTCAGCTTTCGATCAATCGTTTGGAAAAGGCGCATCAGACAAAGTCTTCATCGATTGCAAACGCGTGCGCGGCGAGTGGATGATCTCAGAGCTCTTTATCGGCCTTGGGGGGGAGATCGAAGAAGGTTCTAAGCTCTCAGACTTGATCGCTGCATCTCCTCCTCGCGATGTTTATTCAAGCAAATCAAGCTGCCGCCGCGGTAAGGTAACAGCTGTGCGGTAGTCCAGCCTAATTGGGCAGACGATGCGAGCAAACCCCGCATCGTCGTATTTCAATATACGATTTTTGATTATCGTCCGTGATAGGCGTTACTTACCGCGAATGTGTCCTCAAACCAGTTCCAGAGAACAACTTTTCCATCCTTGGCTTTCGCACGCAGGGCGAAGGTGAATTCCTCTGTTTCTGCACCAGAATTGGTAGCGATGACTTTCATTTTGCCAAAAACAGCAACCGTATCACCTTTTGCAAAAGCATCCTCGTTTTGCCAATGGGTTGTCGTCAAATTCTTGGAAAAGTCACCCAAGAAACCAAAAATTGCTTCTTTGCCTTCCCAAGTTCCAATCCAGGGTAGGGTGTCGTCACCTTCATTTTGCCAGACCATGTCGTCCGCCATTAATGCCGACATATCTTCCATTTTGCCTGCGCCCATCGCGCCCATAAATGCCATAACGGTATCAAATGTAGCTTGACTTTCTTTGTCCATATCGCCCGCATTCGCTTTTTTTGCAACCATCACTGCAAGTGCTGTTCCCAAGGTTGCTTTCATCATTGTTTGTCTGTTCATCATGTTTCCTATCAAAAAATGTGATTGCCAAAGGAAAAAGCGGGCTCAGTATCCTGCCCGCTTGAGCCTTCGTTCTATTTGCCGGAAAGTTGACGGAGCGCTGTGGCCCAGTCTTCCACATGGTATGAACGGACGATTTTTCCGTCTTCAACGGTGTGAATATCAATAGCGAGAATATCAAACCCACGTCCTTGGCCATCAACGCCAAACATTGGACCAACAGGTATACCTGTTGCGCGGCTGCGTACAACAAAGCGATTGCCATCTTGTAGCATCTCCTCAACCGCCCAGTTCAGATCTGGGATCAATTTACCAAATCCACCAATTTGTGCCGCAAAGCCGTCGCGATTTTTTGATTTGCCTGAATAGTCTCCAATGCTTTCCCATGTGTCAGATGTGTTCGCCATAAACGCAGCTGCATGTTTTTGCGAAGCAGGATTGCTCAAAAAGTCATAAAACGCCTGAACAGATGCTTTGTCATTGGCCAAAGCGCTGCCGGTTGAAAATACCATAAACAGCGAAACAATCGCTGCGATAAGTCTATTGTTCTTCATATCAGATCCTCCAAGATCGTTTTGGTTGCAGAGCTTTTTCATATTTGTGGTTGCTCGATCTTGGTTATAGACATTTCCCTATTAATCGATAAGATATGATAATTAAAAGTAACTGTTCGGAAAATTTAAATTATGTTAGATAAACTTCGCCAAATTGCGATTTTCGCGAAAACAGTCGATCACAGCTCTTTTCGTGGTGCGGCGCATGAATTGCGCTTATCGCCCTCAGTTGTGAGCCATCATATATCGCAATTGGAAGAACATCTTGGATGTGCATTGCTGTACCGATCAACTCGCAAGTTAGCGCTAACGCCGGAGGGCGAAAGGTTTTTAATCTCTGCCCAACAGATGATCGAAGCAGCTGAAACAGGATTGGAAGATTTGTCTCAGTCATCCAATAAGCCAAGCGGTATTTTAAGAATTACAGCGCCCTCGGTGCTCTCAACGTCACATTTCATGGAATTAGTGGCCAAGTTTTCACAAACCTACGAAGGTATTCAGCTTTCAATTGATTTCACTGATACAAGAAAAGAATTGATTGCTGATGGTTTTGATATCGCTATACGCATGGGTGTGCGGCCTGAATTGACCGGTTCGTCACGTAAGTTATTTTCAGTGCTGAGACGCCTCATTGCATCGGCTGACTATATTTCGGAACGTAAGAAAGTGCAGAACCCGCGTGATCTATCGAACTGGGAGTGGTTGGAACTCTCCCCCGTGCAACACATCAAACCAACATTTTATAAAGATGGAGCCGAACCAGTTATTTTGCGCCCAGATGCAAGATTAACGGCCAATGATGCGCGCGCATTATACCAATTGGCAAAGGCAGGATGCGGATTGGCTATGGTGCCAGAATTTATCGCAGAACCGGGTGTAAAAACGGGGGAGGTTGCTTATGTCTTGCCTGAATGGCAGCTCGATATGATCGACGTTTATGCCATGTGGCCAAACAATGCCCCACGCCATGGCCTTGTTAGACTGTTCATCGACGAGATAAGCCAGAAATAAAATTTCAACTTCATTCTCGACCTCATTTTTTCTTGCCTTGAGACTTTTCTTCAAGGAATGCAGATATCTTTCCCATCGAACGACCCGATAAAACAGGGGTTTGCGGCGTGCTGCCTCTTAATGGATTGGATAGAATAAATTTCGCTTTATCTGCTGCGGCCACAGCGCGACGTTTACCCATCCTGTAGACCGCATAAACAACGATAACAATATGCGCCAATAAAATGATGTAGAACATTCCCTGCGGTCCATATATCGACATCAAGCCACCAGCAATCAAAGGTCCAGAAACGGTTCCAACGCCCTGGAGTAACAATAGGCCGCTTGTAACCTGAAGTGCTGAACCTGCTTTTGCGTGATCATTGGCATGCGCAATCAAAATCGGATACATGACAAAAATGAGTGCGCCAAAGCCTGCAGCTTTTGCAATTAAAATGGTTGGGTTTGTAGTTGTAACAGCTATGAACATAATGTCAGCAATGATTGCTAAGACACCAACAATTAAAAGAACATAACGGCGATCCATATGATCGGATGCATAACCAACGGGGATCTGAGATAAAGCGCCTGCCAAAATCGGGGCAGACATAAATAATGAAATCGCGCCAACAGAAAGCCCAATATTGTTTGCATATACGGCTCCAAGTGTGCCAAACGCGCCGTTCGAAACACCAACGCATACCACCGCAACCACTGCGATGGGAGAGTTGAGCCATAAAGCTTTTAAATCAAGTTTCGCTTCTGACAGCGGAGCAGGGGCTGATGATGCTGAAACTGCGGTTGGTAATAGCGCAAGCGAATAAAACACAGCACCAACAATAAAAAACTCAAGGCCGATAGTGCCGCTAGCTGCAATGGATAATTGGCCCAAAGTACTGCCGAGCAGGTTGATCATTGTGTAGGTTCCAAACACGGAACCACGTTGTTTGGGATCAGTTGTGCTGGTGAGCCAGCTTTCAACAATCATTGCAGCGCCTGCAAAAGCAAATCCAGAAAGTGAGCGAAGAATTATCCAGGAGGCAGGGAAAACGATCAGTGCCGACAGTAAAATTGATAGCGATGCAACCGCTGCCATAACGCTAAATGAGCGGACATGGCCCACTTTGGCCACAAGGCGCGGCACGTATAAACAGCCTGCGATATAGCCAACAGCCCAGCCCGTACCGAGTAAGCCTAGACTAAAAGCTGAAAAGCCTTCCGCCGCTCCGCGCACAGGCAGTATCAGGCCATTAAGGCCACCTGCAAAGAATAAGAAGCCCGATCCAATGAGGAGGGCCGAAAGCGAAAAGATTTTGTTTTTCATTGTACTATTTGTCGAAAAGACGCCGTTCGGAAACGAACCGCTAAACACATTTGTAAAGTTTAGACCCATTAAAGATTAAATCAAGCAAGAATGTGATGAAATTAAAAGCGGGTGATAGGCGTTGTGCTCTTTTTATTGCGTAAGTGTTTTTAAATTGAAATGTATATTTAAAGGTGTATTTTATTGGTAATGCACTTTAAACTACAATATAGATTTACAGTAAAATGAGCGGTCCTATGAAAAGTTTGAAAATAAGTATCTTAGCGACCCGATATTATCTGATGCTTAATGTGGCCGTCGGACTTGGCGGTAGTATTGGGCGCTATCTTAAAGACGGATATCTGGAGTTTTCGACCATTTTAGAATACGTTTTGATCGCATTATTTGCCTATACGATCATTATAGTTTTTCATTTTACGCTTTTCAAAAAAGCAAAAAAAACACCCAAACCCAGCGGGGATTTGGGTGTTTGAGTTGGGCCAAAGTAAATTAATGAGGTCTAAACATTACTTGGGCCTTCAACCAACAGCGTGAAATCACAAAGGCTGTAGAAAATTCCTCGGTGATTTGTGCAAAAATGGCTGAGAATGCCTTAACAACCAAGTTTGCGAGCAACATCGTCATTGTGGCTAACGACGTTGCGGGCGACAGGCTGTTTGTTGATCTGGTGTTAACACGCATTGGCCAGAAATCTGCCCGCGCGGGGTTGTCATTGAACATGAATTTCCAATAGCTTTACTCTCACATGCTGCAAATGCGAATTGTGGAGGACCACGACGATTTCCGCCTTGCGCATCACTAAGTTCACTTCCACCTAACTTGCCACCACGTCTCTGCTGAAGATTTGGGCGGTCAGTATTATCTAAATTTGCTTGTTCGGGTCGATTGTCTTTTTTACCAAAAAGTTTGCCAAGACGCTCGCCTAGACCTTTGCCCCTGCGCTGGTCTTGACCATCTCGATCAGCCCTTTGGCCACCTCCCGGTGCAAAATCAGATGAAATCTCACCATAGGCGCAACGCGGGAAGAAAGGATAAGTATCGGTGGCGAAATAGACATATTCACCATTCATCGTGCCGCCATTACATAAATCTAGATTGCCTGATCCGGCGACAAATTCGAAGTCCTGATTATATGTGCCATCGTATTGTCCACCTGGAGCGGTTTCGCGAGTTCCGGACTTTAGTTGCCAACTTGGCTTTGCGCCAGAACCTACATAGTGAATTTCATGACCATCAGCTGCATATCCTACCAATGTGCCTTGTGCTGCGGCTAAAATGCCGTCAGATGGTGCGTGGTAATGGTATTCGCCATCAGGGCCAACATGCGCATTATTGCTATCAAGACCCAGCAATTTGCGCGCGCCAACACCATCAAGGTTCCAACCAGATGATTGATCCCGAGAATGACCGCGCGATGCAGATGCATCATACCAGTCCGCGGTGCCTGGACGAATAATTACACCGTTTAGTGCAAAGCCAATGGTCCCGCGCATATCTTTAGGTGATGATCCTTTGACTGGTGTCGCATCGACGCACAATTTTATGCTTTGCGATGAAATAGAATTGGGGTTTCCACTGTTGGGGAACTTACCCGTTTGATGGTCTGGAATATTATTAGACGTCACACAGTGTTGGCCATTGGCTTCAGTAATTTTTACAGTATTTGAAGCTGCTATGGCTTGCGCACTTAAAACGCCAACGGCAGCTGTGGCAACTGCAAGTGCTACAAATTTGGTTTTTCTGTGCATTTGCTCTTTAGCAATTTGTGTCATGGCAATTTCTCGCTTCTAATTTGATTAAAATGTGTCGATTAGCGAAGGGGTGCCGCTTTTCGATATTTGCCATCATGAGGGGGGAGCATGTTGCTAGTTTGCAGAAAATATGTAGCAAATGTGTAGAATGGCGTGTTTTAGGTGAAAACTAGCTCAGATTTGCAAATATTTGCTTCATCATCGCTTCACATTTGGCTAGCAATATAAAGGTTATGAAGAAGATTTGGTCAAAACTTTCTATCGGTAAAAAACTATTCATAGCAATGATGCTGACGGTAATAACCGTGATAATATTCATTGCTCTGTTGGTCACATATTCTATGCGTGCTGGTTTTATCAATTACATTTTGCAAGCCGAACTTGATCGATTTGATCCATTTATTGAAGCACTAGTTGAACGTCATGACGCGTCCAACCCAGGTTGGCCTGAATTGAGAGGCAACAGACGCCAATTTAGTGAGCTTATTCGACAGACGTTACCGCCTGCAAAGGCACCTAACGGGCAGCAAAAACCACAACAGGGTGAACGAAAGCCACCGCCAAGGCGGGACGGCGATCAAAAATGGCAGCCAAGACGAGCTGGGCCAAGCGATCCGATGTCCTTGGGTCGAAGAATGGCCGTTGTGGATCCGGACCGGCAATTTATTGCAGGTGCGAAGTTTAATTATTCAAATAGTGGTCTACGCGCAATCCCCGACGCCAATGGGCAAATTCTTGGTTATATCTCAATTGTAAAACCCGGCGCGAACGACAATGCCGCAAATGCAATATTCCTAAAAGACCAAGTGCGCGTGTTGGGCCTCACATTATTCGTGGCACTTCTGCTTTCAGCGGTTGCAGCTTATCTATTGGCCCGCCAATTCACAAAACCGGTCAACCGTCTCGTTTCAGGTACAGATGCGCTGGCAAAAGGCGAATATGATTTGCGTCTTGAAAAAACAAGCGAGGATGAATTTGGCAATCTGGTTGAGCAATTTAATAAGCTCGCTGCGCAACTAAGCGCGCAAGAAAAAGCTGAGCGCCAATGGATGTCTGATACCAGTCACGAACTGCAAACGCCGATTGCAGTATTGCGAGCTGAGATCGAAGCCATGCAAGATGGCGTGCGCAATGCTGATGAGAAGACACTAAATACACTCCACCAATCAGTCACGCGTTTATCTGCATTGGTGAAAGATATCAGCCAACTATCAAACGCGCGAGAAGGGCGGTTACTCGTTAACTGGACGCGTGAAGATATTTCAATTATGGCAGCCCAAGCTGCGCAAAAGGCACAAGGTTTGATTGATGATGCTGGGTTAAAGCTTGAGACTAATCTACAAGAAGGCTTAATGGCTGACTGTGATGCCATGCGTATTGGGCAATTGATCGATAATATTTTAACAAATGCGCGGCGCTACACAAGTGCACCAGGAACTATCAAGCTGAGTGTGACATCTGATAATGCTCAATATGTGACAATCCGAGTGGATGATAGCAATAATTGTCCGCCTGAATATGCGAGAGAAAAACTGTTTGATCGCTTCTACCGCGAAGATCAATCACGCGCCCGCGCAAAAGGTGGTTCAGGCCTTGGATTATCCATTTGCAAACTCATTGTGAACGCGCATGATGGTCAAATCATTGCTGAACCTTCGCCGTTGGGTGGGCTCGCGATGATTATCAAACTACCACTGGAACGAAAAAAATAAGATGGCTCAAGATCACATCATCATCGTAGAAGACGAAGAAGCACTTGCAGAAGTTTTAAAGGATTATCTGTCGCAACTCGATATGCGGGTGACTGTTTTAAATGATGGACACAAGGCGGTTGACACTATCTTGTCAGAAGAGCCTGATTTGGTAATTTTGGATGTCATGTTGCCAGGGAAAGACGGATTGTCGATCTGCCGCGAAGTGCGCGCAAAAAGCGATGTGCCAATAATTTTAGAAACAGCGCGAATTGAAGAAATAGATCGTTTGTTAGGCCTTGAATTGGGTGCGGATGATTATATTTGCAAACCGTGGTCACCGCGTGAGGTGGTAGCACGTGTAAAAGCAATATTACGCCGAACAAAACGTGACGTGAGTTTATTGGATAATACCGATGACATTGATCTAAACGGCTTGCAAATGAACGAGGACAATTGGACTGTTTTCTTTGGTTCAGAGCAGCTTGATTTTACCCGCCGTGAATTTCGTTTGCTATACATATTGTTCAAACGCCCTGGACGGGTTTTTTCACGGGCACAATTGCTTGAATTGGCCTTTCCAGATGATGCCATGGTGTTTGACCGCACAGTGGATAGTCATATCAAAAACATTCGCCAAAAGCTTAAATCGTATTCAACCGAAGGCGAGTTGATTAGGTCCGTCTATGGTGTTGGATATGCTTATGATGGCTAGTTAAGTCTGAAAATAACGCCCATGCCCTTTATTTGTGGTAGAGCATGGGCGGTTGCTTGGATGAATGGTCGTAATCCAAGCTATTTATCTATCAATTACGCAGCCCATCGAATTGCAGCTTGCGCAATGCGAGCACCATAATAGTGTGCGGTTTTTTGATCCGCGTCGGGAGGGGAGACATCTGGGCCTTGATCTGCTAATGATTGTGCCATTGCTCCAAGACTTGCACCCATGCGATTAAGGCTATTGTCTGTGCCTTCTGAGGAGTTGTTTCCAGGTGGCAAATCCAGGCCAACCCAAACCATGCCATGTTGTGCTGCAAATACGGATAATGCTTGCAACGTGCCTGTTTTATCGCCCACTTGACTTGCAGAATTGGTAAAACCGCCAGCAATTTTGTCTTTCCAACCTTGTTGCATCCATTTCGATGATGATGCATCCATGAAGGCTTTAAATTCAGCTGAAATGGTTCCCATATAGGTAGGTGAGCCAAATATCACCGCATCAGCTTCATCGATCCTGTCTAAATTGCTTGCAGCTTCTTTGGCATCGATTAATTCAGTCTCTACGCCGTCTATAGATTGAGCACCCGCAAGCACGGCTTCTGCCTGCACTTTTGTGTGACCATATCCACTGTGGTAGATGACGATGACTTTCTTTGTGTTTTCCATAATGTATTCCTAAATTGTGTAATAGTGTTATAAATACATCCTTGATAATTTTTTGAAAGTAGGTATTTTAAAGTAACCAAGTAAGGAATAAACGTTATGAAGTTTTCTAAATCACCAATTTCATGCCCAATGGACGAACTTTTGCGAGTAATTTCAGGGCCTTGGACGACTTACATACTTTGGCGACTGTCGAATAATAAAAATGTTAGATTTGGTGAATTAAAACGCATGGTACCGGGTATTTCATCACGTGTATTGACTGAACGCCTGCGTAAATTGGAAGAAGCAGGGTTGGTTACGCGCACCTATAAACCTACAATTCCCCCCGAAGTTTCTTATTCTCTCACAGATAGAGGATTAGAGTTACGTGATATCTTAAACCAGCTTAGCGATCTCTCGATTAAATGGGGGATGGCAGGAGATTGTCGAGGTCAGGTTTCAGACGAAGCGCCTCATCTTGAAAAAGCCGATGCAGATCAATCTTAGCATCGTGTTTCAGCTTTGGGTTAGCAGATCACGGTCACGCTTACAGTGATGCGACGTCTGCCGGGGAGGCAGCAGATAGTAAGCTCAGCGCTCGCAACACGCATGCGGCAATTTACGATGCAATTCGCTTAGTCAAAGACCTGTAATCATTAACAAAACCTTACCAAGAAAAACGCGATTAAAAGCGATTTTCCACATTCTCTCCATATTCGCTCCATTGTAAGCGCAATTTCACCCATCATATTGCTATCCAACGAAATCAAGTTATGGGCGAACACGATGGGTTACACTGACAAAACCAGGCAATATTTTGCCGCATGGATCGTCGTGGTAAATTTAGTTGCATTCTCAGCCGTTCTAATCTCGCTCTCCACACTTACAGCCGTCGCACATGAAGATGATGTCCATGATGATAATGTCATTGAGCATGTGGTCGCGAGTACGACAACTAAACGGGTTGATGACAACTTAATGCTTGATCTCAACCTTGCCAATTTTTCTGGCAAAACAATTAGTGTTCAATCCCTTAGTATCAATGGCGTAGCGTTACGCTCGATCGATCAATCCCTAAGCGATCAAGCAAGTATGGAAGTAAGTGGTTCGCGGGCAATCCAACTACCACTTGAGTATAGTAGCTCTATGTTCCTCGCATTAGAGCTTGATCTAGGTCGAGATGGAACAATGACTATCCCCGTAGTTGTATCTAATTAGTTTGAACCTAGGTCTGAAATTGTCACTCAGTTAACGCCCCCAACGTGAGTGACAATGGATGATGGCGACCAACACAATTTCTTTTGTGTTGGTCGCTATTTATCCTTTTATTTGGATGACTTTATGTGACGCCCAAGCGCCATACTTGCTTCAATAAATGCCAATGCTGCGACCAAAATTAATAAAGCAGGTATGGAAAAATCTACAATCATGATACCCGCGATAAGTGGGAAGCCAAAAATCCCAATAAAATAAGACAATGAAAATAGCTGCATGGTTTGTGGCATCAAATCCTCTGGTGCATCATTTGCCGCCATGGCTGCCAGAATTGGATAGGAAACCCCGTATCCGATGCCGAAGAACACAGCACTTGCAATATATATAACCTGATTGCCATTGACGTAGATGAACAAGATAACACTCGCGGCCATGACAAATTGTAAAAGTGCGATTGTGTTATAGGGCGATTTTCCGCCTGAAAATCTTGCTAGGAAAACGCGACCAACTACCACTGTGAGCGTGTAATAGAGGAAAAAATCGGCATAGGCGAGGCCTTCTCTTTCAGCAAAGACGGTCTGAAAGTTGTTCATCCCTGCAAAGACTGATGCACCCAACATGCCCATGAACACAGGCAACCAGCTGCGATATGTTAAGATCGATATGACCGAAGGAATGGAAAGCTTTGAGCGATTGTCAGGCGCCGTTGTTGTAGCGATATTATTGATCGGTCCGCGCAAGGCGATGAATGCTATCCCGCTGATTATGCAAAGGATTGCGACAATCCAAAATGAATCGCGCACGCCATAGCCAAGTGTTTCCAAATAGGAGGCAAAAACGGGAGATAAACCAAATCCCCCCATCAAGAAGACCGAATATGCTGAGAATATTTGTACCCGTGATTGTGGTGTTGAAAGGCGCGTTAGAACGACAGGGCCGAGTGTGTACATCAACCCCCAACCAAAACCGATCAAAATACTTGCGATGATCAAAATGATGCCGACAGAATTTGCGATGGAGTATAAGTAGAGTGCGATAGTAAGCGAAAAGCTAGAAATGCCAAGCGTCAGCATACGCCCGAGCTTATCAGACAAATGTCCTGAATAATAAACAGAAATAAGCGTTGATACAGCCGTTAGCGCCAGCATAAAGCCGACGTTTTTCTCATTCGCGCCAAATTCTGCAAATAGTTTTGGCAACAAAAACGTTAGGCCATATGTGCCCGATTGTAAGAAGATTGCGAAAAAATATATGCTCAATACTAATCGTCGCGTCATCACAACCCTCACTTTCAAATCCTATTATAGAGCCAAATCAATCGCGCAATAGTGCCAGATTAAAATTCATTTGGGTGCACTTTTTAAAATTGCGTCAATTCGACATCTGGGGCAGGGCATAATTGATTGTTAGATATAAAGAAACACTGATAATGGAGATGATAATGAGCATACAAATGGGCGCAATTCCAGACGGTGGGCTTCTAGCGCGCTATGATATGGTCAATCATGCATATACAGACTGTTTTAAAACAGAAGTTGATCAAAATGTTTCATTTGAGGATTACGCGCGGGCGTTTTTCACATCACCTGTGTTTAAACTTGAGCGCATCATAATTGCGCTGACAACGGGTAAGAAAACTAACGAACAAAGCGTTGATGATCTCATATCTGGTCAATCAGATGATTTTGCAGTGTGGCAGGTTGAAGATAGAACCAACAATCAAATACTTATGAAAGTTGGAGACGGGCAAATTCGAACTTGGCTGATGTCCGAGCAGATCGGTAATCGTACATTTTTTTATTTCGGATCTGCGATATTACCGTTAAACGAAAAGGGCGATAAGGGATTTTTATTCCATGCACTTTCTGGATTTCACAAGCTTTATGCGCGCACATTGCTTTGGATGGCTAAAAAGGGAGTTTGAAAAACACCATTAAGCTCAATTTATAATTTCGGATCTGGTGCTTCAGTTTCTTTCCCACCCTCTTGCACCAATAACATATTCATTGTTGAAGCAGCTTTACGAAATTCAACAGCTTCTTGATATTGTGGGTCGTTATACCAATCATCAACGTGCTGCTTGGTCGGGAATTCAAGCAGCACCATAGGCCCGTCATAGTCTTTGCCTTCAACGCACGTGATATCTTCACCGCGTGTTAAAAACTTACCACCATATTTTTTAACAAGCGGCGGTGTGCGGTTAGTATAGTTTTTATAATTTTCAGGATCATGAATAGACATCATGGCAACCACATAAGCTGGCATCTTAATCCCCATTCTTAATTTTCAATCTTCGCGTTATAGTCAAACAAGGCCATAAATAAGTGTTTAAATGCATCAATATATTGCTCACGTTGGTCGGGCGACTTTGCTGACGCTAATGCTGCACGATCAAAAGCCGCTGATATAATGTCAGCCATATGATATGTGGGCATTGAAGGAAGAACGCCTTGTTCTACCGCTGTATCAAGACCAATCTTCAATTCATTACCGCCATACCTTTGATCAATCTCAGTCATGGCTTCAAATCCCAAAACCGCTGGACCTTCAATCAGGAGCAATTCTGCGCGGCCATCTGTTGCCATGGCATCAAAATAGGCAAGGGAGCCATCTAGCAAGGCTTGTTGAGCAGTTTCGCTCGCGACAGAATTAATCTTGATGTCGTCCGCAACCAATGCGGCCTCATGCTCTATCACGGCACGAAACAATCCTTGTTTATCACCAAAATGATGATAAAGCGCTCCGCGCGTTACACCAGCAGCTTTAACAATTTCTGGCGTTGATGTGCCCGCATAACCTTTTTCGGCAAATAACGCGCGGGCAATCGCAACAAATTTTTCAGTTGTTTCAGCAGTTCGCGCAGCATTGCTACGTCGTTCGGTGGTTTTTTTCTGCATACATACAGCCTGTATGTTAATTATTTCACTTACATACAGTATGCATGTAAATTAAAAAGGAGCAAGCTATGAAATTGACGCAATATTATCCGGTGGTGCAAACAAAAGACGTTGAGGGGACAGCTGAGTTTTATAAAACTCATTTTGGTTTCGTATCTCGATTTGACAGTGATTGGTACATTCATCTGCAATCAGAAACGGACGAACATATAAACTTAGCTGTTTTGCAACATGACCATGAAACCATTCCTGAAGTCGGCAGAGGCGTATCAGCAGGTGTCATACTCAACTTTGAAGTGGATGATGTTGATATAGAGTATGAGAAAATGAATTCGGCCGGCGTTCGTATTGTAAAAGACCTTCAGAATGAAGAATTTGGTCAGCGGCATTTTATTGCATTGGACCCAAATGGCATCCTTATTGATATAATCAAGCCCATTCCGCCAAGCGATGAATTTGTTGCTAGTTATGATTCAAGCGCCTTACCTGCGTAATATTTTTTGTGCTCAGTTCTAGTCTTTATGGCTGAGCTGAGTGCAATCCTTTTTAAAAATACTTCGGCACTATTGGGTAATTGAGTGGTTTTAAGTCAAAAAATGGGACTGATTTAAGTTTTAGTAATACATTTATACTGATAAGTGATACTTTTTCAATGTATTTAGATTTAAGGTTGTATAAATGCACCTTATAAACCTATCATTTGTAATACCTTAAAAATAACCACAAAAATTATTACTTACATTGAAATCATAAGGTTTTTTTAACCAATATCTTCTTAAAGTTCCTCAACTTCGCACTCATGATGAGTGTATTGATACAGCCATGATGGCAAAATTAATCTTTCGGGGTCCATCATGCTAGATAAATTTTCAATAACAAAACGCGTTGCGCTCGGCATTACTATACCAATGCTGGGTCTTATAATATTGGGTTCGGTTGCAACCTGGGAAGCCTATCGTAATTATAAGTCGATGGTATTCTTGGGATATGTGTCAGAAACTATCAACGAGTTGGCGGCGTTAACAGAAACGCTGCAAGTCGAGCGCGGACAGACAGCTATTTTTATCGGTTCTGGTGGTACCGCACCGCAGCAAGCTTTGCTTGATGCACGATTGGCATCAAATGCTGAAAAAGCCAAACTTCATGAAGTTTTAGAGCATATCAAGCAAGTGGAGGCCACCGATATGGTCGATGAACTTGCTAACTTAGAAGACGAAATTGATGAGATTAAAGGTTTCCGTAACAAAATTGACGCTGGCGAAATCGCTTTAGGCGATGCAATGGCGCAGTATTCAAAAACCATCGCTCATATCATTGAGATTGGTTTTCATGCATCAAAAATGGCAAACAACGCTGAATTAGCGCTTGAAACCGTTGCGATGCTGGATCTAGCAGAAGCAAAAGAATATGCAGGCCAAGAACGCGGATTGGTCGCAGGTTTGATTGCAGCGGGTACTGTCTCAACAGAAGCAATTGTAAAGCTTGAAAAGTCTATTGGTAAGCAAGAGACATTGGTTGACAATTTTATAATCAACCAACCGCTCAGATACCAAGATAAATTTAAGAAGATGTTGGCCGCAATAGATACCTCGCAAGTTGATGCCTATCGCGATGCGCTTTTAAAACAGTCTCGAGGTGAAGCCCATATTGAGCTGGATGCAAAAACTTGGTTTGGCGTTGCATCGGCACGAATTGCAAAGTTTCGCGAAATGGAGATCGAGACAGGTAAACTCATTGCAGCAGGAGCGAACAAAGTATCAAGTGGTTACCTACGTGAGATGATCATGGTTGCTGGTATTTCGATTGTTGTTCTCTTTCTTGCTATTATTGGCGGTTTCTTTATTGCACGCTCAATTTCAGCAGCAATGCGCGGCACGACAGATGAAATGGCAGCCCTTGCCAATGGTGATACCAATATTGAAAATGCTCAACTAGGAAAGCCAACTGAACTTGGTAAAATGGCGGAAGCATTGCAAACATTTAAAGACAATGCACTGCGCAAAGTCGAGATGGAAAAAGAAGCAGAAGAAGAGCGCGAGCGTGCTGACCAATCTCGTCTTGCGAATGAGCAGGCTAAAGAAAAGCATAATCGCGAAGTTGAAACGGTTGTTCAATCGCTTGGTAATGCCCTTCAGCGCCTTGCAGATGGTGATTTGTCTCGTTCAATTTCAACAGATTATGCAGAAGAGTTTCAACAGTTGAAGAATGATTTTGGTAATTCAATCGCTAAACTCTCTGGTGCATTGAACGAAATCAATGAATCAACAACTGAAATCAGTAACGATTCAAACGAACTTCGTCGTGCTGCTGATGATTTGGCTATGCGAACAGAGCAACAAGCTGCCGCACTTGAAGAAACATCTGCTGCGCTTGAAGAGATAACATCAACTGTTAAAGAATCTGCTGATCGTGCAAGTGAAGCACGCACTAAAGCGACTCAGGCAAAAGAGAGCACCAACAAGTCTGGTGAAGTTGTAAAAGATGCAGTGGAAGCAATGGAACGCATTGAATCAGCGTCTGAAGAGATCTCACAGATTATCGGGGTGATTGATGATATTGCTTTCCAAACCAACTTGCTTGCGTTGAACGCGGGGGTAGAGGCCGCGCGTGCTGGTGAGGCTGGTAAAGGCTTTGCAGTTGTGGCACAAGAAGTTCGTGAACTTGCACAACGTTCAGCAAATGCAGCCAAGGAAATCAAAGACCTGATCACAAATTCAGGTGTTGAAGTTGCAAACGGTGTGTCACTGGTGCAGGCAACAGGTGAAGCCTTGCGCACCATCTCAGTTGAAGTGAATGAGATCGAAGAGCATGTTCAGTCCATTGCGCGCGCTTCTGCTGAACAATCTGCAGGTTTGACAGATATCAACCGAGCAGTGAGTGAGATGGATCAAGTGACACAAAGCAATGCTGCGATGGTGGAAGAAACCAACGCTGTGACGCATCGCTTGTCAGCTGAAACAGAAACGCTATCGCAGCTTGTCTCGCAGTTCCGCACTGTTGGTACAGTTCAGCAAGATCAGCGCTTGTCTGCATAAGATAGCTTTCATAATGATCGAATAAAGGCCGCGCTTATCCCGCGGCCTTTTTCATGTCTGCGATAAATGCATCAACATCTTTAGTTGAACACAATACGTGCTTTTCTTTATCACCAGGGGCATTTTCAACGGTTTTATAAAGGTTCTTGCGTGCAGTGTTTCGCGTATTCCATATCCAGATAATAAACTCCCAATTAAACCTCTCAGGACACCCTTCAGGTAAATCGGCTCTGGTTTTGCCGTGGTGTTTTATCGTGCGCCAAAATACGCGCCATGCTCGGACGTGCAATGGAATATCAAGCGCGATAATCATATCTGCGCGTGCAACACGCGTTGGCCAAGTGATTGAATGCCCACCTTCAAAAATCCATTCATCACTTGCATGTACCTCTTCACAAAGGCGCGTTCTTTCTGCTTTTGAGCGTTCAATCCAGCCAGACTTCCAGTGAATGGTATCAATATGCACAACCGGTATTTCCGTGATATCTCCCAGGGCTCTGGCAAGTGTTGATTTGCCAGACCCCGGTTGGCCAATAATCATGATGCGTTTAATCTTGTTTTCCATCATGCGCTCCTGATGACTTTAAAGGCTTACGATCAACAATGACGAGTAATATCGCAGCAATGACACCCAATGCGCCACCGATCCACGCTATGCCAGAATAATCAGTAATAGCTGCACCGCCGGCGAAAATCGCAGCCGTGAAAAAGCGTGATGCAAAATGGGCAACCGACATGAGCGAACCTCCAAGACCGGGGTTGTCAGGCTTTAAGTCCTGCGCATAACCGATGGTCACTGACAATATAATTCCAGCTGATAAGCCTGCGGGGATGATCAATAACCACACTTGATTAATATGGGTTGCAAGGCCCATACCAAACAAGAACCCGCCATAAACAACACTTGCTATAAATAACAAGGTTGCCTTGGAGACATAGCGCAAAAAGATCGTACCCATCAACATGACAGGTATTTCCATGAGCGCGACACCGCCTGCAAACCAACCCACATCAGCTTCTGTACCGCCTAAATTATTGATGACCAAAAGGCCGAGCAAAATTGCGAACAAGTTGTTTGTAGAAATCATTGCAGATATCAACGTAATGCGGATGAATATCGGTAATTCTGCAAGTTCCTTTAAACCCTTGAAGAATGGCCCTTTGAAAAAACCAACTTCATCACCTTTCTTTTTGGGAGGCTTTGCCTCATTCGGCCATGATGACCAGATGACAAACAAGATGAGGCAACCAAGCAGCGCGGCTATGCCAAAGAGCGAAAACAAATCCATACCTTGAGCAATAAATATAGCAATCAGGGGCGGGGTGATGGCCCAAGAGAGCGTAAATGCTGCTCTCGTTAGTGAGGAAGAAAAGTCTTTGTTGAGCGATGTATTTTTGTTAGCCGCCAATCGTGAAAGTGCAAAATATTGCGAAAAGCCCGTAGAGGCGATTGGCATTAAAACCAGCATGTATATGATAAAGATGAATTGCGCATGGGCAAAATACATCAGCGCTGTTGCAAGAATATAGGCGAAAATGCTGATCGCGAGCGCGTTTTTATACTGGCCGGATTGGTCAGTATAAACGCCCACACAAATGGATGCGATCATGCACAATATCGCGCTAAGCAGTTGGATGATGGCAAAGCTAAATTCGCTAAATTCCAATCGCTCAATGGCGACAATCGATAAAAACGGTGCAACCGATGCAGAGGCGAAGCCTGAGAGGAAAATGCAGATGATGGCGATGCGTAAGAGGCGATCAGAAAAGGACTGCGCGAAAAGTTTAATCATGAGTATTGAACCTGAAAACCTTATGCCTTTTGAACAAAAGACAAGACAATATGAAAGATGAGGTTGGAAAAACAAAAAACGCGCCCAGCAAATCTCTCCGCTAGAAACGTTGATTTAGGTTCAGCAATTCAAATGTAACCATTTGAATGCATTCAGCCTATGCCAACTTTAATTTAACTGCAAGGCGGCTTGTTCGCTTTTTGCTCCGCTTGTGTCCGTTCAAACTATTTCGCTGTAGCGTTTTGCGGCTTTTTCATGTCCACAAGGAGTAAGATTAAAGCGGCGCTAAAGCCCATTGCTGCGCCAATGAAAGCAACGCCTTGATAGCCCGTTATCGCAGAACCTGACGCAAATGCTGTCGAAGCGATCACCGTGCCCACCACTTGGGTGATTGAAATCAGCGACGAACCTGCGCCGGGACGATCAGCCTTTAAATCCTGAATATAAGCAAGCGGGATCGACAAGATAATCCCTGCGCCAATGCCAGCTGGAATGATCAAAAACCATGCATAATTCATGTTCGTAATTGTTCCTAGACCAATTAAAAAGCCGGTATAAATAATCATACCAATGAGCATAAGCTGTGTGCGAGTGACGTGTCTTAAAAACACTGCACCAAGCAGCATGATCGGTACTTCTAAAAGCGCAACACCACCGGCAAACCAGCCCACATCAGGTTCTGTGCCGCCCATATTATTGAGGATCAATAAACCAAGCAAAATGTTATAAAGCGTGTTAGCCCCCATCATGGTTGATACCAATAACAAGCGAATGAAAATCGACATATTGGCGAGTTCGCCCACTGATGCGAGAAAGCCAATGCCAGATTTTTCGCTCTCTTGTGTGGGTGTTTTCTTCGGCCAGCTAGTGAGTACCAAAATCATGATAATAAATTGAATAATGGCGACATATCCATAAACGGATAAAAGCTCAAAGCCATTGGACATCAATAGAGCCCATACGGGCGGGGTGAGGGCAAAAGAGCCCGCAAAGCCAGCGCGCACAATCGACATAGACATGTCTCGGTCAAGCGCTTTGTTGCGTCTTGCAGCAAGGTTTGCCATGGCAAAGGCTTGGGTAAAAATTGTGCTACCAAGCGGGAATAGCACGATATGAACCGCTAAAAATGACAACTTTGAAGGTAAGACCCACATCAAAAGACCAGCGAAAATCCCCATGGTGATTGAGGCAAGCAAGATCTCGCGATAGCGCCCTGTTTGGTCACAATAAATCCCCACACTGACAGATATCACAACGGAGAAAACTGAGCCCATAAACACGATAATTGCATAAGAAGCATTGGAAAAACCAAGCTGTTCGATGCCAATGACAGACTGAAATGGCGCAACTGATGCAACCGCTGTGCCCATGAATAAAATCGCCAAAAACGCGATGCGCAATAGGCGATCATTCCACGAATGGGAAATGGTGTGAATAACGCTGGACAGCATGTGAACCTCTGAAAGCAGAAGACTAAGATAACGGGTGGCGTTAGAATTGAAAGAAGCTGTAATCGATTTCATAAGCGATGATTATGCTAAAATCAATTCACAACTCTGAATGGTTAAATGAATAAAATTTATAGATCGGAATACTTCGTTCTTCTGCGTTGATCTTATATTAGTAAAAAATGCAAGCTAAGACCGCATTGAATTTGCAATCTATCTTCCTATTTAAAGCGGAGTAAAATACTCATGAAAGGAAGATGGTATGTCAAAGGTGGATGGAATAAAGGGCGCGCATGTTGGGCATGGACATTTAAAAGTTGCCAATATCGATCGCGCTGTTGAATTTTATCAAAATGTCATCGGCATGCGTCTTATGCAGCGTTTTGGCTCGCAAGCCGCTTTCATGTCCTTTGATGATTATCATCACCATTTGGGTTTAAACACTTGGGAAAGTAAGGATGGCACACAGCCACCTAAAGGGCATACAGGGCTTTATCACATTGCATTTGTATTCCCCGATCGCACAGCTTTAGGCCAGGTTATCGACCGAGTTCAAAAAGCGGGTTATGTGCTTGAAGGTGCAGCCGACCACGGAGTTAGCGAAGCGGTTTATCTAAGCGATCCTGATGGCAATGGTTTGGAGCTTTACCGCGACCGCCCACAAGCAGAGTGGAAAATGTCGCCTGATGGCACGCCTGAATTGGTGAATAAGCCACTTGATGTTGCAGCTCTGGTGGAAGAGGGCCGCGCGGTGTTGTAACATACACACTATCACCAAAATAACGCCTAGATTTCATCTCAATCATGACACGATGTTTGCTTAGCCTCGCATCAGATAATGAAAGAGGGCTATTATGGGTAAAGCACTAAATGGAATTGGTTTAACGGGATTGGCGTTGATCGTCGCAATCTTTGGATATGGTGGTAAAGGTTGGTATGATGCTGTTCAAATGTCTAACGAATTTAAAACGCAGGCAGAGCAGCTAACCAGCAATGGTAGGGGTGTTGAAAGTCTAACCTCTCAGCAACTTGAAACATTAATCAAAGTTCAGGACCCGGGGTTTTATAACCATGATGGTATTGATTTCAGCTCCAAAGGGGCGGGGACAACAACGCTCACCCAATCGCTTGCAAAGCGTCTTGGTTTTGAAAAGTATACACCAGGAATTGGTAAAATCCGTCAATCTGGATTTGCGCTCGGGCTTGATAGTGTCTTGAGCAAACATCAACAAGTGGCTTTATTTTTAAACACAGCGGAAATGGGTAAAGGTCCTGATGGTTGGATCACAGGTTTTCATAAAGCTGCTGAAATCATCTACCAAAAACCCGTTGCGAAACTTGATGAGAGTGAATTTAATACAATGGTCGCAGTTTTGATCGCGCCGTCAAAACTAAAGCTTGCAGCGCCGGATGCAGCGCTCCAAGAGCGCGTTACACGGATCACCAAGCTGGCCCATGAAAAATGCGAGCCAAACAACTTTAATGATGTCTGGCTCGAAGGCTGCGCATAAACTACAGCTGCTTGATAAAGGTAATTTTATCTTCACCTTCCATCCAATAATTTGGGATTGTTGCGACATGCTTATATCCCAAATTTTTATAAAACTGTTGTGTTGATTTAAATTGAGCATCGCTTGATGTATCAATCATAAGTATACGCTGTTTATGTTCGCGCAATTGCTGTTCTAAATGCGCAACGAGTTGACGTCCCAAACCTTGGTCCTGAACGTTATTATCAATTGCAATGATCAGCATATTCCAGACTTTATCGGCCATCTCTTCTTGGCGCGCATAATAAAACCCGACAATTTCAATGCCAAGTTCAGCGATAATGCACAGCTCGTTATCAGGATTGTTGTCAAAAAATGGAGCCATGCTCTGCGCCAGCATATCACCGGGCATGAGTTCCACCTTTTCCACCAAACATGAAAGCGTGTCTAAGTCTTCGCCTGTGGCCGGGCGGATGTTTAAAATATTGGCCATTATCTGTTATCCAGTTGTGAGAGTACGGCGCTAATGCCAAGCTTTGTGGCTTGGTAGGGTGCGCCATTTTTTGATTTAATAAAGCGGCGTTTTTTAAGCCGCGTGAAAACGTCAAGCGTACAATCTGAGAGCACATAGCCCTCGCGTGTGTAGCAAGTGACTTTATTAATCTTACGGTTTTCCCCGCGGTGATAGTGGATGGAGCCACCTTGCGCGAGCACGTGCAGAGCACGTTGTTCTAACTTTGAAATATTCAATGGTTCGTCTCGAGAATGGGGAAGAGCGCTGGGCGCATTCCCATTTGAACATGCCAAAACGCTATCCCGTTGCATGAAAATACAAAAGGTGGTTTTGAATTCAAAATGTCTCAGCTTAAAGGCTAAGACTTAGTGGCGAACCACATTCTCTGACATAAAAACTCCGTTTCGGGACCAATTCCCGAGGATGGGTAAATCTAACCCTGAGATTGATAAAGCTCAAGTGCTGCCTGAGGGGTATGGGTGAAGAACAAAGATGTATGTTGCGTAATCACCACAACGAAAACTCCCAATAGTGATCTTTTTCCAATGCATCTGGCGAAGCGTGAATTGAACATTCGCTACGATTGACGAAGTGATGAGGTGATTGCCGAATATTTGCTTTTGAGCGCATGTGGATTGTGATGATTGTCTACCCAGATCAATTACATGGGGAATACGATTATGGAAAATCAAACATTTGAATTTATCATGGGCTGGATAAAAGGGTTGATATTTGGACCGCCAATTTGGGTTTGGTTTTTACTGGTTTATTTAATCATCATTGGCGTGAAATCATTGAACTCCCGCAAAGTGCCGATTTTTATATTCTATCTCACACCCTTTTTGGGGTTGTTGTCGGTGCGCTCAATTAGTGCTCTTGAACATGCTGCCATTGCTTGGGTGGTATTCGGTTTAATTTATATCATCAGCGTTATTGGTTTTTTCAATTGGCAAAAACGCAATATACTTGAGCGGCATAAACGTCATATGGTGCTCAAAGGTGAATGGGTATCGCTTGCAAGCTTTATGGTGATTTTCTGGGCTAACTTTGTGCAAGGAGTGCTGACAGCCGTGAGCCCTCAAGCCTATCAATCATTGGGTTTTGTTGTTATATTTGCAGCAATGCTAGGTCTTGTGAGCGGAAGTTTTCTTGGTAGGCCGTTAAGTAATATTTTTTCAAAGCCGATTTTAAGCGGTAATGAAAACAAACTTATCAAAGCTGCACCTTAGTAGACGTCAAACATAGCGAGAAACGCTTCCGCGATTGGGCGGCGTTTGCTCGCATCCTTGCGCGAAGACATGTCGATATTAAGAGCAAATGCATATGTGTTGTTTTCGTGTTGCACCCAACCAACAAACCAGCCAATGTCTGGGTTCGGAGTCGTCGTCCAACCTGTTTTACCATGCAGTGTTTTGCCAGCTTTTTTATCAACAATACTGATGTCTGAGACAATTGATTGCACCCGCTCAGATAATGGAAGTTGTTTATGGGCGAGCTTTGCTATGAATATAGTTTGATCAATTGCACTTATCTTTAAGGGACCGCGCAACCAAAAAGTCTCAACGTTTTGGCCGGGATTGGCATTGCCATATTCAAGTTTGTCCAGCCAAGTTTGATAGCGTTTCAGACCGATACGGCGCGCTAACTCCTGATAGACCGGCACATTTGAAATTGCGAAGGCTTTAGGCAGAGGCATATCTTGTGCCCATGCTTTGATAAAAGTGCTCCCTCCACCATAGGGGATAATCTCGTTTTCATCTGCGATAACCCCGGTTTCAAGCGCAATCAGGCTGTTTGCAATCTTAAAGGTTGAGGCAGGAATAAAAGGTTGTTTGGCGCGCGATGAATTTACAAGGTGCAAAGTTTCTTGCGCCACATCATAAAGCACGAAAGTGCCATTGGTTTGGTGGTTTTTAAAAATATGAGTTTTATCATCATGCGCAATCATGGTTGGCATTTGAGTTTGCGCCAGAGGTTGATTTGAAGATTCTGCCAAAGACGGCGCTGCGCTAATAAGAGCAAAAAATGTAAACGAAAATAGTGTGCGAAGTGGATAAAACAAATTAACACCAATCTACAAAAGCATCGACTGACACCAGCTGCTTCCAAACCGCCTGTTAGGCGATAAACTGCGGGGGACGCAGTTGGAAGAGAGCCAGTGTAGTTCCGCCGACGGAATTGAATATTATCGCCAATAGTTATTGGCAGCAGCTACGGTTTGAAAATTCGTTGCAATCACGTGAGATACGTTTGTCAGACTATCAGGGTCATTTTCGTAAATCGGGCGCAATTTTGCACGAATTTCATCGTCCGGTTGGGTTTTCTTAACGCCCATACGTGACAGCTTTATGGCAAGGTTAAAACCTTCTTCTGCATTTTCAGTAATCAATGTGGGTAACCAAGACATGATATTCTCCTCTTTCATTTATATCGTACGCGATATAAATATATTGCCTACGTCTTGTCAATTACATCGTGTGCGATATATATGCATAAAGAACGAGTTTTTCTCTCCCATCGCCAAAGATGATGTGGATTTGGAGTATTTGGAAATGTCACAAGAAAAGCAACAAAAGGTCGAAGACCTGATCTGTTTTGCGCTTTACTCAACAACAAGCGCGATCAACAAAGCCTATGCACCACATTTGGCACGCATCGGTTTGACCTATCCGCAATATATTACGCTGTCGGCATTGTGGGAGGAACTGTTTGATGCGGATGCAACATTTGCCAGGATGGAAGAAAGCGCTGTAACAGTTGGTTGGTTATGCGACAAACTGATGACTGATACCAACACAATGACGCCTATTTTAAAGCGCCTGGAAGCATCAGGACACATAAAACGCCAAAAGGGAACAACTGATAAGCGTCAAGTTTTTATCAGCCTAACAAACAAAGGTGCCGCGCTTAAAACTGGGCAAGCAAATATCACAAAATGCGTTGTCGCAGATACAGGGCTGCCAGAAGCAGAATTGGAAGTTTTGGTGCGGTCCATCAACAAAATGCGCGATAATCTCAGTGCAGATTAAATATCGTACTTTCACCAGCATCGCGTTTCATGCCAATGCCGCTGTTACTGATCTAAATTCAGTTATACGACCCGTAGTTCGCTGCCATTAAGCTGGCTCATATGATCAGACAATACAGATGGCTGCATAACACTGTCGTATAAGAAGCTTTTAAGATGGTCGGCAAAATAACTGATCGTTTGTGATTGATCTTTCGATGGCGTGTAAACACCCAGGCTAACGGATGGAAGCTTCGGGAAGCCGTCAGCTTCTCGCAGAACTTTGTGATGAGGCAAAACGGCACCTGCAGGAAATGCTGAAATCCCAACTCCGGACGAGACCGCAACCTGTGCCACAGCGACAGACGTTGTTGTTAAACGTTCATCCCAATGACGACCTTGTGACGCTAATGCTTCAAACACGTGTTCGCGGAAAGGACACGGGTGCTCAAACAATACGAGCGGCACTCTTTCATCAATGATATCTTTTTGGCTCGCCACCCAGACCAATGGCTCTTCAACCATATCAAAAGGTTCTTGGCGCTGATCGGAGGATAATGCAATTGCGATACTGATTTCGCCGTCATTGAGTTTTTTATGCAACGTCACACTATCGGCGATAGTAATATCCAAATTTACGCTTGGATGCGCACGTGCAAAATCGCAAAATACTGTTTGAAGTTTGTCGGTTGCAAACCATTCAGGTAGGCCAATGCGGATCTCGCCCGTGAGTTCTGGAACAGACAGACGCATGCGCGTTGTCTCATAGCATTGTAGGATGTTTTGTGCGTTTTCAAGCAGAATACGTCCTGTTTGCGTAAGATGAATGGTGCGAGCGGAACGCTCAATGAGCGGTTTACCGACACGTTCCTCTAGGCGCTTAATTTGAGTAGAGATGCATGGTTGGGTGCGATTTAAAATATCACCTGCTTTGGTCACATTGCCCGTTTTGGCAACGGTCACAAATGCTTCCAATAATTCGATGCTTAAGCGTCCGGTTGTCATCATCTATTCTCCTTACTTAAGCGAGTATAGCATCCAGATAAGCGGAATTGCAATTCGAAATACGTGTGTTTAGCTGATCACAACCCCAATTATTTAACAAAAGTATAACAATAAGTTCTTTAAAATATTCGATCTTAGATTGTTGTCCCAAACTATGGCATCTTCATAAAATTTTACGCTTTAAGACATTTTTTGTCCGCGTGTATAACGCCAAAAACACCCAAAAACTAGCCGATTATCACGCTATAAGTGAATGTTTCTCTTAATGGTTGCTGTTTTCATCTCTCCATAAAATTCTGTGATGGCATGCTGCAAATACTAATTTTTAGTTAACGCGTCAAGCTCATAGTTTTTCATCAGTGTTCCCTAAAGTTGTAGAAAAACGAGGTAATAAAATGAGTGATAAGGTTCTAGCAAGAGATTTTACAAACGAAAATTCTATCCTGGATTTCGATATTGACCGCAGATTTAATCAACCGATTGATGAAAATCAGACTTTGGAAATGAATGTGAAAAGAGCGCTTTATTCGCACACTGAATTTTCCGAGCAACAAATAATCACCCAAAGCAACAAGTATAAGTATCACGATGAAGAGGCCCCAACACAGACCCATGACTATCTAACAGAGATTGTTGATGCGATGGCATCATTAAACAAACAAGGCCTGACGTTAAAGGGACTAGGACAAATTGATGAGCACGGTATTTCTTTTAAAGATGCGCTAGAGGTGAGCATTAAGAAGATTGCAAACCGTCTTGATGGAAAAGGGCTTATTTATGTTGAGCTGGGCCCTGAGCCAATTAAAACCAGCTTCATCTTACAAAAACTGCTTGAGCATAATGTTAGAATTGCGCGATATATCGCTGTCGATATCAATCCTGCATCAGAGGCTCCATTACGACCAATATTTGAAGAGATTTTGGGAGAAACACCTGTTGAATTTGTTAATGCTTCATTTGAAGACTTCTCCTTAAGCGCGCATCTTGGTCAAACCGATGAACCTGCATTAATTACGATGCTTGGTTTTCAAGAAGGCAATGATGATCCGTATACAATCACGAACTGGCTGCAGCAAATTGCGCGCACAGATGATATGCTTTTATCAGAGGTGCAGCTTTATAGTAACGCAAGTGCAGCAAATATCTCAAGTTTCTACCGCAACCCTATGATGCAACGTTTCTCACGCATTGCGTTCGAGCAAGGGGTCAAAGATAGTGCCATTTCTGTGGGGCGTTTTTATCTGCTTCCTGTACAGACATCTGATGGGGAATATATCTTTGCTGCGATACTGTGTGAAGAGTTTTTGGATGCAGAACGTAGCCGGAAATTGTTTGTCTCAAACTATTGTTTAAAGTTTGATTTTTCGCAATATCAAGCGTATCGTGAAATTGACAAACACTTTAAAATTGTGGAAGAGACGCTCACACAAGACGAAACTTTATTGTTTCAGATATCATTACGTAACTAGCTGTTGGAGCTTTAGACATGTTACATGTCAAAGATAGTTCTGATCTTACGGAAGCGCCGGACAATACGATCTCGTCAGTTGGGCTTCATCATGGAGAGTTTTTGGAGCAACAAACTCGAAATTTCACCTTTGCAGGCTTGGCCATTGTCGCAGTGACATTTGGTCTTGCCCGCTATGGGTTTGGTTTGTTTGTTCCTGATATCTCCCGTGATTTATCATTGTCGCCCGATATTATTGGATTGATCGCGGGCTCATCCTACATCGGTTATCTATGCGCGACATTAACGGCGGCTTGGGTTTCTAGAAAGTTTGGGCCACGTGTGCCAATTGTGCTTGGGGGATTGGCAGCCTGTCTAGGTATGTTGATGGTTGGGTTTGCAAATAGTGGAGCAACCTTATTGTTGGCTATATTCATTGCAGGTACGTCTCCTGGGTTTAGCTACCCGCCATTTTCAGAAATCATTGTTAAGCGCATAAAGGAGCAAAATCAGGATCGTATTTATGCGTGGATTAACTCAGGCACTGGTTTTGGTGTTGCGCTTGCAGGTCCCATTGTTTTGTTTTCAGCCTTTGATTGGCGTAGTGCATATATGATTTTTGCGTGCTTAGCGCTGCTTGCCAGCGTATGGAATTTTTTCACGACCAAACCCTCCCAAAATGCAACAAAGGGTGTGATATCGCGGCAAGCTATTGATCCTATAGACGCAGGTTTTCGTGCTGTAATGAAAAGCGACAGGGCAAGACCTTTGTTTTGGGTTGCTTTTATATATGGTCTGGCAAGCAGCGCCTATTGGACTTTTGCCGTTGATTTGCTCCATGACGCCGGAAACGGGGATAATATACGTATAATTTTCTGGAGTATTTTAGGAACCGCAGGCATTTTTGGCTTTCTTGCTGGTTGGCTTACGTCCAACTTTGGTCTGCGTGGATCGTATTGTGCGCTTATGGTTGTAACGGCCATTTCTATCGGTGTGCTTCCCATAATCGCAACCAACAATTACGCCATATATATGTCAGCTGCCGTATTTGGCCTTGGGTTTATTGTCACGACAGCATTTTTGGGCATGTGGTCTCTTCGCGTCTTTAATTGGGCGCCAGCGTCTGGTTTTGCGATGACGTTTTTTCTTATATCACTGGGCCAAGGTGTTGGCCCTGTTGTCATTGGTCTATGTCTGCGTAATGGGGTGGATATGGATTGGATCTTTGGTTTTTGTGGTGTTTTATGTTTAGGGTTGGCCTTTATTATTCCACCGCGTGCAGATAGATGTCCAATCAACGGAAATATCGCAAATCGCATAAAATCTTTGTTTGTTTTAAAGGTTTAGAGCAAAAACCATAGATAAGAACCTCAAATAACGCGTTTTAGCATGCAAAAATGCTATATATAATGAAAATGCATGAAAACAGCACTTACATGTTTATTTGTAATTTCTAAATTACACGTAAATAGAGTAATCATACTTTAAGTTACGTAATAATAGTTTTCGTACTCCTAAATTTACCGCGCTTTGATTTGATAAATTGGCAATAAGACCAATATCAATTTTTTCTTAAAACAGCCAGTTAATAGGCTGGATAGTAGGCTTTTCTTATGAAAGCCTATGGATTAAGGTCTGTTTCGTGAAGAAATAGACCTTTTTTTGATTTATTTGAGAAGTTCAAAATAGTTTGCACAGTGCTTTTACATACTTCATGCATTGTAATGATGAGTGTAGGTTGCCAAAAAATGAGCACGAATAGGTAGAATTATGCTTTATCTGAAGGCGGTTAAAACTAAGATCCGTCCTTATGATTTGCGCCACTATACCTTGCCTTGAAATCTTCGCTATAAAGCTGCCAAGCTTTACTTTCTAAAACAAAGGCGGGCAGGGTATCTTCGTGAGTTGGTTCCGGCTCATACATATCCAACCAAGCATGGGCGATGTCCTCGGTAACATCCTCGCCACACCAATTCCCTTGATCCATTCGGATAATTTGTGTTGTTGTGTCCTGGCAATCTTTCACCGCATCATTGAGCTTTATCGGACGCAGCTCCGCTTCATGAATAAACAAGCAATCATATCGATCAACAAACAATAAAAACTCTTGGCTGTGGCAAAAAATATCTTTATCTCCGCAGCGTTGACCCAATGCAGATATGTTCGGTTCTTTGGATGTTGGCCGTTTTTTCGTCAAGCTACGCAAACCGCTTTTCTATTACGTATATATAATATACGAAAACGTATAATAGTCAACAAATAACAGTTTATGAGCCGTTTAACTCGCGATCAAAACGCAGGATGTAGTGTCTTAAATAGCGTGCACCAGAACGCTTTTTCAATCATGGACGCCATATCGACAACTTACCGTGCGGTAACACCACTCGGGACCGTGAAATACTTGCTAGCTTGTTCTATCTGCTCGGTAACCCAGGCGCGGAAAATGCACATGAACATCGCCTATATCAGCATCACTGCGTTGGACGGTGATGCGTTCGTGATCTGCATAAACCAAAGTGCCTTCAACGGGTTGTTCTCCACCGTTCAAATCAGGCGAGATAACAAGTCGTTCACCCACTTTTAACCCTTGCGGGTCATTTTGATCGCTGATGTTTTGAGATTGAGGATCGGTTTCACCAGCTATGCGTATCGCATCTTCAGGGGGAAGCTCTTTCATCTCGCCATGACCCAAAGCTTGAACCTTAGTTATCCAGTTTTGAAGGTGTTCAAATTCAGACAAGAACATCGGTCCATGTTCCCAACGGCCATTTAAAAACCATACGATGTAATAATATTGAGCATCGATGGCGCCGGGTTCATCACCTAGTAAAAAGTCTCGCCCATCTGATAGTTCCTCATCAAGCCATTTCATTTGCGCTCTCATCTGCGCAGCAAGATGTGGTAAATCCGCATTGGCTTTTTTCAAGCCTTCCGCCCAATCAGGGCCAAAATATAAGCGCCCACGGTCTTTTGCAAAGTCTTCTGGAAGGTTCTCTCCTGCAGAACCCAAGACGATTTTAACGGCTAAATCAAATAGAGCACCATCGGTCCAACGGCTTAAAGACCAAATCAGTCCACGATCTTTTGTTGGGAAAAATGTCGGAGATGGAAATCGGCGTTCAAGCTCCTTTAGAATACATTGTGTATCACAATAGATATCTGCGCCAATTTGCATGACAGGCGTTCTTCGATATCCGCCGGTTAACTTCGTTAATTTAGGTTTTGGCGCTAAGCGCGGAATTTCGACCGAATACCAAGGTAGCTTTTTGATCCCCAAAGCAACGCGAACTTTTTCAGCGACTGGAGATTGCGGATAATTGTGAAGAATGATGTCAGTCATGAAAGGCCCTTTAATGTTGAGTTGAACTTATAGAAGGTCTGTTTCGCCATCAAGACTTAAGCGAGGTTGTTATGAATTCCATCACAATACTCTCACGCTTTCTTTAATATCAGTTGATCTTGGTTTCTGCGATAAACTCCTCAATTGAAACTAAACTTCGATTTTTCTCGTTACATCAGTAACCACAAACTAATTGACGCGACGACCACAGGAGAAATATTATGAACCGCAGAACTTTTTTGACTATCACAACTGGCCTAGGCGCTGGTGCACTTCTAGCTCGATCTGGCTTTGCAAATGCCGCAAAAAACGAATGGCCGCCAGAAGCAGGCGAGAATTTCGCCTATGAAATTTCAAAGCCGGATGCGGAATGGGCAAATATTTTAGATGATATGCAATATAAAGTTTTGCGTCATGAGGCGACCGAACGTTCGTTTACGCATCCTTTGCTCCAAGAAAATCGCGCTGGTACATTCCATTGCGCTGGCTGTGATTTGCCAGTTTATTCATCGGAGACTAAATACAAAAGCGGAACCGGATGGCCAAGTTTTTGGGACAATATTGATGATGCTGTGCGCACAAAAGAGGACAAATCGTTCTTCTCAACCCGTACAGAGGTGCATTGCCGTCGATGTGGTGGACATTTCGGTCACATTTTTGATGATGGACCGGAGCCAACTGGATTACGTCACTGCTTAAACGGCGCTGCTTTGACCTTTAAAGCAACTGAAGCATGAGCTAAGGCGAACTTAAGAAAGGTTGACGGAACGTGTTGGGCTTAGCAGTCGGACTAAGCCCGGCCTCGGGGGAGACCACGCTCCGTCAAGCTCAATACTAGAGTTTAAAAAATATATGAAATTGATCTAGATCAATTGCGCGCACAATTATTGGCAGTTTTTTTAAAAAAAACTGCGTATCCGTTCAATTTTTTGTGCCACTATCGGTGACGTCAACTCCCCAAAAAGAGCTTCAAGTTTAGATAACTTGAAGCCTTTATGATAGGAGAGGACGGAGCCGCCTTGCGGTCGACCTCATTGGGGAAAGGCCGGGGAGGGTATATTCGCTCCGTAACTCTGTAATTATTTATAGATATGTTTTCCGATCCATAAATTGATCTATGTCAATCGATTGCAATTTCTTCAAATCTACATAAAGCGCCGTCGATTAACGCTGAATTTGTATTAAGCTTGCTGATAAATCTAACTTATTCCATAATTATCATTATAGTTCAGGCTAATCGGGGATGATAATGAAATATTTTGAGATGCGTCGTCACACCATGCGGCGGAAATATGAAAATTGTAGATCTGGTACAAAGAAACCTCGCAAGCATCTCAGTCAGGCGGGTATTGATCTTGCTAGAAAGCTCGGGGATGAGATGCGCGCCAAAAACAGTGTCCCTTTTCATGGTGTGATTACGTCCAAAAAGCCGCGTGCAATCGAAACCGCAATATGTTTCGGATTTGAAGTCGATATTTTTAGCAAAAGCTTGGGCTATTTCCCTGAAAAGATTTATAAAAAGAGCAAATGGCCGAAAGATTTTGGTGCCATAAGCCAAGCGGCAAATAAGCATAAAAGTGTCTTGAAATATGCAAAGCAACAAGCTGATGTCTTGGCGTTGCATATTGAGCAGATTGAGGATGGTCAAACATTATTGGGCGTGTCCCATGGTGGCGTGATTGAGCTGATGGCCATTGGTGCGCTCCCCAATGAAGAACATCAAAGCTGGGGACAGGTGTTTGATTATTGCGAAGGATTTCGCCTCGCGCGCGACGGTGATCAGTGGGTGGGCATAGAGATGTTACGGATCTAACCGTGCTTCAATCTCTAGCTTTATCAATCTCGTTTAGATAATTTTGTAATAACTCATTCAAGCTTTCGCGAGCATCTTCCGGGAAATCTTCAATCAAGCGTTTTTGAGTGTCGACATGGTCTGTCACCGCACAATCAATCTTTTCCCGCCCAATGTTTGTAAGCTGAACCAAAACACTACGCTTGTCGTTTGGGTTTTGAACGCGCGCAACCAACCCATCTTTTTCTAACTGATCGATCCGGTTAGTCATTGTGCCAGACGTCACCATCATCGTTGCCAAAAGGTCATTGGGGGAAAGCGCATGGGGTTCCCCAGATCGCAGCAGTGTTGCCAGCACATCAAAGCTTGCAGCATTTAACCCGTGCTTGGCAAACGTTTTGGTCATTTCAGCGGATAAGTGAGCCGTTAACCGAATGAAGCGGCCAATCAATGCCATTGGCTCGGTGTCGATATCTGGTCGTTGCTTTGCCCACTGGGCTCTTATTTCATTCATATCAAACATAAGAGTAGCTTTACTAAATTATTTATCTTGACGTCAAGATAAAAATATATATCTTGATGTCAAGATAAATTGGATAGTCTCATGTTTAGAAGTTTTGACATTGCGCTAACGGCCTTTGCGCCCATCATTTGGGGCAGCAGCTATATTATAACCACACAATTTCTGCCCAATCTTGATCCCGTTACGATTTCATTGCTGCGCGCATTACCAGCTGGCTTGTTTTTGCTTTGTCTAGTTCGGCAATTGCCGCATGGGCATTGGATCGGAAAAATGTTTGTACTTGGCGCGCTAAATTTTTCGATATTTTGGTCATTGTTGTTTTTCACCGCTTATCGGCTACCAGGCGGGGTGGCCGCTGTTATGGGTGCTTTGCAACCCTTTATCGTGGTTTTCGCAGCGCGCGGAATATTAAACACTGCCATCAAGCCGATTTCGATTATTGCCATAGCTGCAGGTGCATTCGGTGTTGCACTCATTGTGTTAACGCCAGATGCTCAACTCGATGGTTTGGGGGTGTTAGCGGGAATTGCAGGTTCTGCTTCCATGGCATTTGGCACAGTATTAAGCCGCAAATGGCAACCACCCGTGTCTGCGCTGACCTATACATCATGGCAACTCACTGCCGGGGGTATTCTTTTGATACCATTTGCTTTTTTCGCACCCACACCATGGTCTGAAATTTCTATGACTAATATGTTCGGACTTGGGTATCTTGGGTTAATTGGTGCAGGACTAACTTATGTCATCTGGTTGCGTGGCATCAAATTACTACAGCCGACAGCAGTTTCTATATTGGGATTATTTAGTCCACTAAGTGCTGCCATTTTAGGTTGGTTTATCTTATCTGAGACGCTAAATATGATGCAATTATTGGGCATGCTGATTGTGTTTACTAGTGTAATTATCGGTCAATATGCGCTGCGGCCAAGGACATAAATATAAAAAGACTTACGCTCGTTCCGTACTGTTAATTTCCATTTTCAACCAATCAAGATATTCAGCAATTGCAGCTTCATCGCGCTGGCAATAGGACCATTTCATATGACGTTTGGTGGTAATAAATCCCGCTTGTTTTAAAATATCAATATGGCGGCTCGCAGTTGGTTGTGCGACATCCAAGGCCTCAGCGATAAGCGTCATACAAACTCCAAACTCTTTCGCGTCTGCCGACCATTGATGGCCGAAATGCACGTCAGGTTCTAACAACAATTTTAAAACCTTGATCCGTGGGGCACTGGCCATCGCTCTAATTTGTATTGATCTATCCATAAAATTCATCATATAGTCATTTAGCTAAATGTAAATATGGATATTCTAATGCTAGAATTAGATTACACTTCGGTCATCAATGGTAGCGCGATCAAATGGGGTAAATTGGGTGAAGGGCCTGTACTTGTTGCAATTCATGGAACCCCGTTTTCATCTCAGGTGTGGCGTCGAATTATTCCGCATTTTGCCGATCATAGAACAGTCTATTTCTTCGATCTGGCAGGCTATGGACAATCAGAAATGCGACAAGATCAGGACGTATCATTGGCTACGCAAAATGATGTTTTGGCGCATTTATTTAAAGAATGGCAGCTTGATCGGCCAGATGTTCTCGCACATGATTTTGGTGGGGCAACGGCTTTGCGCAGTTACTACGTCAATGGTTTGCGCTATAAGTCTCTGACAATTTTTGATGCAGTTGCACTGGCACCGTGGGGCTCTTCGTTGGTGCAACATGTGTGCAAGCATGAAGAGGCGTTTGCCAAAATGCCAGACTATATGCATCGCGCCATGTTGGAAGCTTATTTGCAAACAGCGGCGCATAAAAAACTCTCGGATGAGGCTATGCAAATTTATTGCAAACCATGGTTGGGAGATATCGGTCAAGCTGCATTTTATCGCCAAATTGCACAGATGGATCAGTGTTACACAGATGAAGTGGAACATCTTTATGATCGTATGGATTGCCCCGTCAATGTGCTTTGGGGAGAGAACGATGAGTGGATCCCAATCGCTATCGGGCAGCGCTTAGCTAATACTATTTCGGATAGAGATCTCGTACCAATCGCAAACGCAGGACATTTGGTGCAAGAGGATTGCCCTGATGCAATTGTCAGCGCTGTGTTAAAGTTTATTGCAGATTAAGAAGAGCTAACGTTTTCGAAGGCTGTAAATTCTATCAATCACCCGGCGTATTTCTGGTAGATTTCGATCGTCATCATGAAAGACCAGCCATGCATCATGGGATAGTTCTTCAATCGCGTCAGAGCGGCGTTGTAGCGTCCTTTCTTGATCTCCGATAAAGGTGGGTAATATGAGTTGTCCTGCGCCTGCAAGAGCAAGATCAAGCGCGAGCCTGGGGTTGTTAACTTCGTGAAAGAACCCTGAATTTGCACGTTCTTTAGCCCAGGTGGATGATGGGGTTTCAACGGTATGAATGATCCAGTCATCTGGCGCGTTGGATGTGGCATAAATTGCAAATTCGTTACCCGCTAACTTATGTGCAGCCAAGCCAGTTTCCGTTGGGCGACGGTTGCGAATGGCAATTGAAATTTCCCGTCTTGAAAGGCTCAGATATGTTTCTGTTGACACAAAACGTATCCTTACATCAGGCGGTGTACCCACGATGTTTTGCCAATTACGCGCCAATGCATGCGATGTCCACGTGCCAGCTGATATTTTGACCAGCGGAAGAGCATCGTTATCCTGCCGCGCTGTCAGGCGCCCGATCTGATCAGAAACGCCCTCTAAATTTTGCATTAGGGCGCGCCCAGTATCCGTTAAATCATAGCCATGGGTGCGACGGATAAACAGCTCTTGGTCCATAGCTCGCTCAAGCGCCAGCATTTTTCGCCCTAAAGTCGGTGCGCTCGATCCGATGTCTTTTGCCGCCGCCGCAAGCCCTCCAGCCCGCGCAATCGCTAAAAATGCACGTAAATCATCCCAGTTGATCTGTTTTAAATCGATGTTTTTTTCATTCATATATGAAATGATACTTTCAAATCGTTTCATTGTGCAAGTGTGTCTCAATGCGATAGGCTTAATTTCGTAATCCTAACCTTTTCCAATATAAACGAGGTCGATAATGGCAAGCTTTGGCTATGTTCCATTTTTATTTCTGTTGTTCATTGGCACGGTGTGCAATTCCATGGCTGTGTCTTTTATGGGTTTTTATTTAGTGGACGGCTTAGACAAAGCGCCCTGGAGCATCAGTGTTTACATGGGGTGTTTTGCTTTTGTCGTTATCATTGCCAATCGAATGTTAGCCGCAAAGATGGACGAAGGTGCTAATCCGTTTTTCATGATAGGGCTAGCAGCATCGAGCTTTTTCATTGCAGCTGTCACCATTTCATTCTCGTTTGGGTTTTTAATTACGGTTATTTTCGGCGCAATAGGTTTCGGTATTGGTTCAAGTGCGATGTCGACAAAGTTCTCAATAGGCGGAATTGTTGCTGATCGGTATGCCATTAAGCGCAGCACGTTTAATGCCTATATGCGCGCAACGACATCCACATCATGGATGATCGGCCCGGCGCTTAGTTTCACGATTGCTGATCTTTATAGTCATGCAATGGTTTTTCAGATGGCTATTGTTGCGGGGCTATTATGGTTGGCGGTTTGGTGGTTTGCAGCACCGCGAGACGCTTTAACTGAACCAAAGGCAAAAAATAGCGATGATGTGCAAGGTAAATCTCGTAATTTAGAGTTACAGATCGCGGTAATATTTGTCTTTTGTTTAGCGCTGGCGCATTCCCTGACTTTTTCCGCCATACCTATCTTTTTCGTTCAGGAAGTTGGCTTGCCCGGATTTGCTCCTGGGACAGCTTTTACGGTTAAAACATTCATTGAGTTGTTTGCGATCTTCTCCACACCATTCTTGATCAATCGTTTTGGACTACGAATGTCATTGTTTGGTACAGCGCTACTGGCAATTGTTGCCATCTTGGTGATCGGAACAACAGCCTCTCTTGCTCATATGTATATTGGTGCGGCGCTGGAAGGCTTTTATTTTGGTCTATTTTCCACGCTTGCAATCAGCTTTGTGCAATCGTTATCAACCGATCGTCCAGCCTATGGCAATGCGCTATATTGGAACACAATGATGCTGACGCTTATCGTAGCGGGACCGGCAACGGGTGCAATTGCGCAAGTTTTTGATTTTCAAACCGTGATTTTCATCGCGACACTTTTTGCTGTACTATCTGCCGTGATCTTGGCTGCGAACGGGTTTATCAGGTGGATGTCTACCCGTTAGTCATATTACCCGCGCCATTGAAAGCTTGCAACAACGCGACCGTATACTTCAACATCTTGTTTGTGAAACTCAAAATCCGAATAGCGATCATTGTCGGAGATGATCCGAATTTTATCTTCAGGCAAAAGTTCAACGCGTTTGATCGTCAAACCATGACCATAATTTACCGCATATAGATCCGGCGGGGAGGGGTATTTATGGCTCGTATCGATAAATACATGCGAACCGCTGGATAAGGTTGGTTCCATGGAATCGCCCGTGACTTGCATTGCATATGTCTGCTCAATGTTTTGCCACCCGGCTTTGACTTGATTGGGAAAGCTCCAAAATCCGTCTGAGGTATTTTCGTCAATCGCAACGTCATTATTCACTGATTGTCCACCACTTTGCGCAATGCCAGTGTGAAGAGCGAGATTTGCAATGTCGCCAGTATCTAGCAAGGTGCGCATGCTTTTCGATGGTGTGTTGTGCGTGTTGGCTTGGTGTGCCTCAAATACATGACCCTTACTGCCTGAGAGATTTTGCTCTATAGTGGCATCTTCTGCCAGCCGACGCGCGCGGGCCAATCCACGGATGCGCTCAAGTGCAGACCCGCGTGGCTCTTGACCGGTAAGCCAGCGTGATATTGTCGCCTGGGTAGTGCCCAGTTCTTTTGCGAGATCTTCTTGCTTTGTGTCTTGGAGCATAATGCGCAATAACTGCCGATAATCCATGAACGTATTCCATTCTTTTTTATGTTGTTGATACGCGGATACTCATTTAATCAATTTATACATATACGAATATTCGTCCTTGTCAAATGAGGTATATGCGTATATACGTTAACGTATGAAAGAAATTATATACGTAATATAACATAATCAGCAGAAATATACGTATATTATCTCTAAAAATGAACAAGTGAATATGTCAGATGGGTCGCCAACATCATGACATATTTAATTACAAAGAGGTTGAATGCATGGGGGTCACCACATGGACCAAGGCGCAGGATGCGATTTTAATCAATGGATTAAAAGGCGATCAAACCTACAAACAAATCGCAGATAAACTTGGATTGAGTAAAGCGATGATTTCAGGGCGCATCCATCGCTTGCGTAAGCTGCGACCGCGCGATTTGCCCCCAAAAACGATAGCAACTGACACTTCAAGCAAAGCACAAGAAAAGGGTGCAATTCAATGCGATAAACTTAATCTGAAGCGCCAAACATGCCGCGATAAAAACAGTGCAAAGCTTAAATCAAACGCTAAATTAAGGCCCGTTTCAACGTTAAATTGGAAACTCCCTTCCATCCTTGTTGAAAAGCCAAACAACCGATCTGTTGAATTTATGCGTCTTAAACAGGGTACTTGTTCATGGTGCATGGATGATATCAATCAGGAAGCAGGGGCAAATATGATGTGTTGTGCAGCTCAGGTCATGGATAAATCAAAACGCGAAGGTGATCGCCGTTCCAGCCATTGTGCTTACCATTATGAGATGAGTGCGCACCGGATCGTAGCGAAATGAAAAAGGTTTGGAATTTGATTCAATTCATCAATGAAAGCGAGTAAATCTATGTATATCCTCGTTATTTTGATTTTCATCAGTCCAATGGAAACGGCGAAAGATCAGTTTCATTTCGCCAACAAACGTGAATGTGAACGGATAAGTGACATGCTAAAAAGTGTTTCAAAATTTCGAACAATTACCAGCTGTCAGGCTGTCATATAACCCATCAATAATCTTAAAGATGATCACAAAAAACGATTGGGAATAAAAATGGAGCGAACATTGCGAACACAAATGCAAGGCACCTATACACCACCAACTCCTCCTTCCGTAAAGCTCAAACCTAGTGCAAAAAAACTGCCAAAAGGCACCCATGGATTTGTTCTTTCCCATGTTGATGATCCTTATGCGCAAAAGACGAACCAATTAGAAAAGCAAACGCTGCAGACACCTAAAATACGCGTTGTTCAACGCAGCTCAGATAATCCATTGCTCGAACTGCTCAACCGAAAACGCATCGATGAAGCGCAGTTTTTAGCTGGGCATAAATATATGGGCGCCTATATGGTTTGTTTGGGGCAAACAGGACAAGGTATTGATTATTCGCGACAGCGTGTTGACTGTGCATCTGCTCCCCTGACAATAACAGAGAAGCAGATCAACGCTCAGGATATAATAAGAAATGCCAATCATGCGTTGTTGAAATTTGGGCATAATATACGATGTAGAGATGAAGCCGTCACACGTATTAAAAAGATCGCTGGCGAAGGGTTGTCTGTCACAAGCTATTGTTGTTCGGTTTTGGGTCTTAAAAGCTCAAAATCTATTTCAAAACAAATGACAATTTTGCGCGAAGATTTAAGCGTTTTGGCAAAGCACTGGGGTTTTGAGGGGCGTTCGTAAATCCTCTTCTTTAGGGTGAAAATGTGGATAAATTAATCCGCTATATAGTCACCATCAAACTTTTGTAAATTATCATCTATTTCATACCAATCGGGTTTGGACTTAGTATGGATATGAAGTGAAGGTTTTATGCCTGGGTCATCATCTAATGCAGACGCAGCTACCACATACATATCGCCTGACTTCATATCACCAAGTGATGTACCGCAAGCTTTGCAAAACTTACGCTCGAGCTTAAGACCCGATGGCGTTTTAACCGGAAGAGGGGCTGTTTTTATATGATCTTGACCGCTGATCACGGTCAGGTCGTCAGCATTGCCAATGAGTACCGCGGAAAAAACACCCGCAGCTTTTCGACAACGCGAGCAGTGACAATAACTTAACGAGGATGGTGTGCCCGAAATTTCAAATTTTACAGCACCACATAAACAACTTCCTTTGATCATATTTTTCTCTCATAAAGGTAATTATGAATTAGAACATAGCATGAACATGTGAGATGTTTAAAGTCAATGTCTAAATTTGAAATAAGTAAGCAAAGGGCCGGTTTATAACCAGCCCTTTCAACTCATTCTACTGAAACGTTTTAAGCACGTTTTCTATAATCATTTTGTGCTTCTGGGCCCGTTGGTCGCCACCACCTTGACAGATGATTTCATCGCCAGGTTCTTCGTTTTTGAGTAGCTCGTACCCGCCAGATTTGCATAGTCCAAAGAAGTCAAAATGAGACATTGTGGCATGCTCGATATATGTAACATTTTGCTTTGGAAGTGCTTTCACCAAAGAGCGTGATTCAATATCCAACGTTAAACCTGAATTCATGACGGGGGCACCAAAGATCAGCATAGGTCGATTGATTTGCGATAAGCTTTGTGTTGAAAAACTTTGCGTGCCGCCTAGGTCGAATAATGCAAAAGCTTTTATTCTGTTATCGGACAAATCTGCCTGCATTTGTTTCCGATCTTCTGCCGTTTTTGCAACATCCCAACCCTTTAGAACTCCGCAAACAAGTTCATCTGGTATTTCTGCGCAGAACGCGTCAAATTTCAAAGCATCATATCTAGCACCAGCTAAAAGCGCTGCGGTAAATCCACCCAGCGAATGACCAGCCATGTAGATTTTAGATGGGTTAATATGTACTGAGTATTCAATTGTTGAGGTTAAATAATCAATGAGGCGTGAAATGTCTTGCTGCCGTTTCCATAGCTCCCTACGTTGGTCTTCATCGCGTAACCATGTTGATGTGCCAGGGTGATTTATCGCTGCAACTATATAGCCTTTTTGCGCCAATGCTGATGCAAGCCAAGCCTGATTATAAGCATTGCCAAACATGCCATGCGACAAAACGATGAGCGGGTACTTACCCGTTGCAATACCTGCGTCTTTTATGACAGGCGTACCCACCCAAACTTTGCTCTCAAAGTCTAGTTCACTTGGCTGATCAAACGCCGTCGGATGCCATAAAAATCCATCGAGATTGCGCTGCCCATTAGGGTCTTTAACGGAAATAGCGCGCATTCCAGCTGCATGAGGATCAGCGCCATGACTTGTAGTCGTAAATGCCAAAATTGACATAAGTAGTATCAAAATGTGTTTCATCACATGCTCCTTTATGTGGTTGTGTGACCACTTGGATGCATCAGCTTTGATCTTGTCACAATAGGTTCAGCGCACTATAGCTGTCCTCGATCCTGATCAAGGACAGTTCCCGACAAAAAGAGGACAGATCCACTTTGATAAACTTCCCTTTGCCCGTGCTAACAGCGCTTTTGTGTTGCATGATTGCCATCTTTGTGTGGCGACTTAATCTGGGCATAAAGCGTGTATCAAACACATTTGCGTGGCTGTTTATCTTGTGCGCCATTGAAGCCTTTCTGGTCGCTTTGCGGTTTGGTTATGCCATTGAAGATTTTATCTGGTTACAACGCATGCTGCCCTTACTGTTGGGCCCTATGATTTTTCTTGGGTTTTATGCTGCAACAGTGGATACAAAAAACTTCGCTCGGATGATAGCGTTTCACCTGTTAGCACCGATCTTAATTCTCGCAGGGTTTTGGCTTTTTAAAGTTCAAATGCACGAATTAGATTGGGTCATTGGTGGAAGTTATCTTATATACGCATTTTTACTGTTTAGGCTCTGGCGAAAGGGGCCCGATGCGCTGAGCTTTGTCCGTGTTGATACCACGCAAAGCCTTTCAAACTGGATGCTGCGTGGCCTTATGCTTCTGGCCTTTGTGTTAGTGATGGATACTATTATTGCGCTTGATTTTATTTTGAACAAAGGGCTACACGTCCCGCAGCTTATATCATATGGCTCAGTGCCGTTAATTATCTTGCTTATTGCAGCCTTAATAGCACTGCCTTCCATTGTGACGCGCTCTAAATCTGCTGGAGACAAACAAGTTGCTTTAACATCTCAAGATGAGACAATTCAGCAGCGATTTGATACTATGATGATCGATGAAGAGATGTTTCTCGATCCTTACTTATCAGTCCAACGCATTGCAAAGCGGCTTCATGTACCTGCACGTGATGTATCAAGCACCATCAATCGCACCAAGGCAATGAATGTATCGCAATATGTCAACACCTATCGGGTGGCACATGCCGCGCAAATTCTCATCGGCGGCAAAGACAGCGTGATCAAAGTCGCCGAACAGTCCGGCTTTTTAACGCGTTCAAATTTTTATCGAGAGTTTCAACGTATCCACGGCATGTCGCCCAATGAATATAGAAAACTAAATCAGTAGGGTGATCAGGTTTTAACTGGAATTGCTTCCATAAAACAATGCCCTAACGGGCAAAGCGGAATCTAATTCTGAGGTGTTTCATTCATCTAAAAATTAATGAGATTTCATGCCGCGTGAACGGGAAAGGCGAGGTGGCTCTTCAGGTGTTTCTGGCTTAGGATCAACCACCAGTTCAGGGATAGTTTCACCGCCATTTGCCACCCAATCATCATGCAGTTTTTGCATTGTAAGCCATGCACCAGAACCATTTTTGAAATATCTGCCGAATTTCCCGGCGCTTGCGCGATTGATGCTTTCTTTGCCATCAATTAGATCATTGATGTAGAATTTTGACATGCCAATGATTTTGGAAAATTGCAGGACGTGCAGGTTGTTATCTTTCATCGCCTTTTGGATAATCTCACCTGGGTGTTGGGGCGCGTCACTGGTCGATATTTTTGATTTAAAGCTTGGCATTGATGTAGTCCCGGCGCGTTTTTTCAACTTCTTTTTAACCGTGTTTAGACTTGTCCTCAAGCGGTTGCTGGTGTTTATTTCATCTTTGAAATTGGCAATGAGATGTAAAAAGGTGAATATATGGTACCTGTACTCGTAACACTATTAGCATTTGCTATTTTGATCTTTTTAGCAATGGCGCTCAAGTTAAGTGCTGCAATCGAACGCTCTGTACAGAAAAGCTCCTCTGATAGGCCTGTAGGTTATGCAAATATTTTAACCTCAGCGATTGCAAAGCATGTTGATGAAGATGATAAACCTGCGCGAAAAATGGTTTTGAGATTACGCTTGTTATTAATCATCATCGTATTGTTGTTCTTAGAAATATTGGTAATTGCGACCAGCTTTTTATAAAGACACAAAAAAGCGCGATATGTGCCCATACCGCGCGATCTCGTTGTAATTTTACGAGTGTCTTACAAAGCCAATTGGTAAGTCTCAGGTGCATAGTGGAAACCATCGCCCTGTGCCACAACATAACCCACAGCAGGGAATGGCATGTGATAACCAATGAACGGGATTTTCTCAGAGGCCAGCATGCCAAGTACTTTGCGACGAGTTGCAGCAGCTGCTGCTTTATCCGCATCAAAACGAACTTCCCAATCAGGCTTTGCCAATGACCAAACATAATGGTTGGCAAAGTCTGCTGCGATCAACAGTTGCTGACCATTGCTTTCAAGCATGTATGTCATATGTCCTGGTGTATGACCAAAGGCTTCCATTGCGGTAATGCCTGATGTGACAGAACCACCATCATCAAGGAAAGTAATTTTGTCAGCCATCGGTGTCACCATTTTCGCAACCATATCACCCACGCGATTGCCAGCATCCATTTTTGACCAGAAATTATATTCAACAGAACCTGTAAAGATTTTTGCATTCGGGAATGTTGGTTTTCCGCCCATCATCAAGCCACCGATATGGTCTGGATGCATGTGGGTTAGCACAAGAATTGTTATGTCTGATGGTGCGTATCCAGCACCTTCTAATGCGGTTACAACACCTGGGGTGTCGCCGCCTAAGCCTGTGTCAAACAGCACAACTTCAGACCCTGTGTCGACAACAGTTGGTGTGAAGAACGCTTTGAATGCATCACTTGCAATCAAATTATCAGCTGATACGGAATTAAATTCATCTGCTGATACATTCATGCCAAATGTTTTTTGCGGCTCAGAGGCGTTTGAAGAGCCTGCAAGCAATGTCGTGACGATGAAGTCGCCGACTTTATAGTGCGAATAAGGCACATTCGCTTTCGCAGCGGAATGTCCTGCAGCTTGTGCACTAGATGTCATGATGGTTGCGGCACTTCCTGCAAGCGGCAGTGCTGCGGCACCTAAAAGCAATTGGCGGCGGGGGAATTTGATATTTACTGTCATGATGCGATCTCCAAATTGTGGTGGGCGAAATAGTCTTGTGTAATTATTACTTATAAAACCGTTATACGTCATAAATTTTGTGTTGGATGTAAAAAATATCGATTTTTTTATAGATTCTATCAGTAGTCACATCAACAAGTGATTGGGGCGTTTGTGTGATCAGTTAATGATTTGGATGCAATTTTTGATAACACAATTATCACATTGATATGATTGACGATAAATGATCGTTTAGATCTGAGATGTTGAGTTTAATTGTTAGTTTATGCTGATTATGCTAAGTTAAAGTTGGTCTGGGGGCGAGTTGCACTGCGAAAAGGAGCTGCAAATTGCCAAGCAAAGAACAGAAATTGTTAAATTCCGTGTGTGGCCTCGGGATAAGTGCGCTCGTTTTTTTATCTATTCCAACGCAAGCTCAAATCATAACGCCCAGCGATCAAATGCCGAAAATAAAGACACCTGCACCGGTGATCCACTTGTCCAACAATTTGGATGAAAAGGATAAACTTGGTTATTGTATCGATACTGTAGGGCGCGGAATGTCCGATAAGCTGCATCTACATTCATGCAAACAGCAAGGTGGAGACGTGCAATTTGCATTTGATGCAAGAACGGGCCAAATCAAGTCTGCAACTTTCAACAATTTATGTGCTGAAATTGCCTCCAAGGAAATTTTCAATGACAATGCTATGGGGAATTTGAAACTGGTGAAATGCCAGCGAACGATCATGCAAAAATTCTCATACGATCAAAATAGCGCACAAATTCGCCCGCAAGGTATTGATAATTTCTGTCTCGCATCATCAGGTGACAGCAGAAAAGCAGGGCCATACATGTCGCGAGATCTTGTTATTGGTCTTTGCAAGGTTATTCCAACGCATTTGAAAAGTTGGACGATTTTGGAATAGATTAAGCATCGCTAAAATTTCCTTCAGCAACTTGTATCATGTTTAATTGCATGCACTTTTTATGTCTTCCCACGATAGTGAGACAATTATTATTTCCTATTCCTCCAAAAAATATTGGGGAAGGGCCCTGCAAAATGCAGTTATGTCGGCACGCAAAAGACATCGCAATGGCGAGGGTAAAAGAAAATATCGTTATCAGCCTCAAAGCCAGCTAATTTGTTCTGTTCTTCATTCACGCGGTAAAACTTATAAGATTTATTTTTGAAAAACCTTTGCAAAGAGTTTCGCATTTCTTTGCTGGTAAACTTGGCGATTTCAAATTTGATAAAGGGTTTTTGCTTGTCGATAAGTGTTTCAAACTGCTTTAGAACAAGATAGTCGAGGCCTTCGACATCAATCTTGATGTAGCTTAACTTTTCAAGATCAGCGGCATAACGATCTTCCAAAAAGGATAAAGGATTCAATCCATTTACCGGTATGGGGAATGTATGCCCATCTCTGAAACCAGCATTGCTTTTGTCACCTCCATTAGACATGGAAGCTTCTGAATACTTAAAATCCATTTGAACGTCTTCATCTGTACAAGCAAATGGAATTGCTATGATCTGTGTGAGCTCAGGATTAATTTCAGCATTTTTAGCTAAAGTCGCAAAAACAATTGGGTTCGGTTCAAATGCGAAAACTTTGCCCTTAGGGCCGCATGCGAGCGCAATGGGCAATGTGCTGTCACCAATATGTGCGCCAACGTCAATGGCTGTATCACCTTTTTTGATAATAGATGAAAGCTCAGCAATTTCATCGGCGTTCAGCTTTAAATCTTTAGCTTTTGGTTCCCGCCATTGATAAAACTCAACGTTCTTGCCACCATAATTTCCTACTGATGTTTTGATCGACGGAAAAAATCTGTAATTTGGACGAAATCCAAATTTGTAAAAGAATTCTTTTAATTTCATCGCACCCCCCATAATAACCCCACGGATATATGGTTTCGATGAAAATGTCGAACTTACCGGAGTTTTTTACCGCAACGATGCTTTGTTTTACACAAAAGTATGGACGGCCTTACTTAATTCCCCGAAGATCCGATTGGACAATTGAAATATCTCTGATACGTCTGTCGCATCGATATAATTCATTGAAATAAATCCCGGAAAAGAAGACGATGAATAATAATACAAAAGCCATCGCCTTTATGGTCGTGTCCATGTTTGCGTTTGCCGCAACCGACACTTTAATCAAGCTCGTCTCAGGTGCAGTAACCCCAGCGCAAACCATATTTTTTCTCACGACAGGTGGATTTATTGTTTTTGCGTCGCTTGCGACGTATCAAGGCGATAGCATATGGAACAAAAGAGCTATCTCCAAAGTTCTGATCATTCGTTATATAGCCGAAATTATTGGGCTCATTAGTATGGTCCTCGCGCTCTCTTTGATCGATTTGTCAACCATTGGTGCGATCATTCAATCTGTTCCACTGCTGGTAACATTTGGAGCGGTTTTATGGCTTGGGGAGCGGGTGAGTTGGCGACGATGGACATCGATTATTATCGGTTTCATTGGCGTGTTGATGATCATTCAGCCAGGTGCAGAAGCATTTGAGCCCACAGTCCTTCTTGCTTTTATCGCAGCAATTGCATTGTCCGTGCGCGATTTAACAACACGCGTAACACCTCCTGATATGTCATCAGCGAGCCTTGCTTGTTACACAATGATGGCAACCATACCCGTTCCAATTATCTGGATGATGATAAATGGCGAGAGCTTTATCCCACCTAACGAGCATCTATTCACTCTTATTGGAATGGTAATGCTTGGCGCATTTGGATATTTTTTGATTATCGCTTCTGTGCGTTCGGCAGAGGTCTCCGTTGTCTCTCCCTATCGTTATTCGCGTTTGGTCTTTTTAATGGGATTTGGTGTGTTGTTATTTGATGAGAAGCCTGGGTTTTGGGTGCTGTTGGGTGCAGCGCTTATCGTTGCCTCAGGGCTTTATATGATGTGGCGCGAGCGGGTTGTTAAAGGTCATTGATCTAGCGCTCTACATCTTAACAATCACATTGCCGCGTTTATGTCCGCTTTCAACGGTCGCATGCGCGCACATGATATCGCTAAACGGATAAACATGTTCTATCACAGGTGTGAATTGCAAATTGGCTGCCAAATGCGCCAGAAGTTCAATATCATGGCGTTTTGCCGTTGCGACACCGCCGATGACACGCTTGCCTTGCTTTCTTGCACGACGAGACATGCGCTCAAGTCCAAGTGCTTGCGCAAATGAGCCAAGGACCAGAATCAGTCGGCCACGCGGGCGCAAGATGCGTTCATAGTGTTGTATGTTAATCTCAGCATTGGCGTTTAGGATTACGTCATAATGGTCATCAAGTTGGCTCACTTCGTGTTTGGTGTAATCAATCACATGATCTGCACCTAAATCTCTAACCATATCGAGATTGCGTGTTGAACAAACACCGGTTACTTCTGCACCGAGATATTTGCCGATTTGCACAGCAGCAGAGCCCACAGAACCAGACGCACCAATGATGAGCACTTTCTCGCCTTGTTGGACTTTGGCTTTATCCCGCAAAAAGCTTAGTGCGGTGGTGCCACCAAAGGAGAGGGCTGCGGTGTGTTCAAAGCTAAGGTTTTTAGGTTTTTTCGTGATTAATCCGTTTTGATCAAAGGTGCGATATTCAGCGTGACATCCAAATTCTGCATCGGCAAATGCTATAACCTGATCGCCAACGACGAATTCTGTCACATCTTTACCGGCGTCGATGACTTCACCTGAAAGTTCTGTTCCCAAAATTGGTTTGCGTGGGCCGGTGATGCCAAAAATGAGGCGACCCAGCAAGCCAAAGCCTTTTGGCAAGTTTAAGGAACGCGCCCGCCAGTCGCCAGAGGATACGCTAGCCGCACGAATGCGGATCAAAACCTCATGGTCTTTGATCTCTGGCACAGGAACCTCTTGGATGCCAACGACTATTGGCGGGCCGTATTTGGAGTAGGTTGCAGCATTCATTTTTGTTGGCTTTGGCAAGCTCAATAGAAAACTATCTTTTGAAAAAGTATTATCGGAAAATGTTTCATGGGAGAAATGGTTGGTCATCGGATTATCTTTCAATATCGCGCCAAAAGTCATTCTGGCAGAGTCGATGGGGGTGCTCCACCCATCTGCCAGCTTTTAAGGGGATGGCTGGGATAGGTGGAGCCGAGTGCAGCGTCGGCCCATAGTCTACATCGCTCAATTTATGCTTTGTGGAGCTGAGCGAAGTTGTGGTTAGGCTATGCGACGCGCAACAACAAAACGGCAAGCGGGTTTTTTATTGTGGTCATCCGCTTCGAGAACTTCAAAGCCGTTTTGTTTGATTTTTTCTTCAACCTCATCGCCTGTGATGAAGTTGACATAAGGCGCTTTACCAACCAGCCGCATAAGCGGAACCATGATATCGTAAAGCAAGTTTTGGTTTTTTAAACAGACTGTTTTAGAAATAAACAATCCACCGGGTTCAACAGATTGTTGGATGCGAGATAATGCATCATCCAAATCCGGTAATAGATGTAAAAGTGATGAGGCAAAGACCACATCGTAAGTCTCAAAGCTTGGAAGATCGTCCACACTGCTCTGGGCAAATGTCACATTATTTGTACCATCGACTTCGCGTTTTTTCTCAGCAATATCAATCATTTTTTTCGAGAAATCCTGCGCTGTGATGTGGCGCACATGGTCGGAAAGTATCAAAGATGTGGTGCCCGTGCCGCAACCAAGTTCAAGCACATGATCCGTAGGCTTTAAGTGCGCTTTAGTCCGCTCAAGAGTGTGCTCATAGGCTTTTGGGTCTTCAACAGGGCGAGCTGCGTATTTCTGCGCCAATTTATCCCAAAATAATGAAGCCTTATTGTTCGTACTTTTGTTGCGTGAATTGTTTTGGATAGTGAGTGCAGTCATATCATTGTCGCCTGATGAATTTGCCTGTTTTGCGTCTTGGATTAAAGGTTTAACGGAAGAATGTGTCATGGGTGTTTCCCGTTTGTAAAGAAATGTAAAGTTTGGTTGGACCAGACGCTTTGAGTTGTTCGTTCATTGTTCTTGGGATTTATACCAATGCGTAATAGAATGGTAAATTGACTAATTTCGTAAGAGTGATATGCATATATGCATGGATTGGAAATCAGTAAAATTTGACTGGAACAGAGCAAGGGCATTTTTGGTGACTGCTGAAGAGGGCTCGCTCTCTGCTGCAGCTAAGGCTCTTGGTATGGCGCAACCTACGTTAGGACGTCAGGTTGATGCACTAGAGGAAGAGCTTGGCGTTGTACTATTTGAGCGGTTGGGACGTGGGCTTACGCTCACCCCTTCAGGGCATGAATTACTCTCACACGTGCGCAGTATGGGGGAAGCTGCAAGTCAGATGTCTTTGGCGGCAACTGGGCGATCTGAAGCCCTAGAAGGGTCGATATGTATTACTGCAACAGAAGTCACTGCGATCTATGATTTAGCACCAATTATCGCCAAATTGCGCAAAGTTCATCCCGGGGTTGAGGTCGAAGTTGCAGCCTCTGACGACAGCAAAGATTTGCGCCGCCGCGAGGCTGATATTGCCATGCGTAACTATCGCCCCAAAGAAAATGATTTGGTAGCACGCAAGATTGGTGAAGAGGTGGCGATGTTATATGCATCTCCTGACTATATCGAAAAATTTGGCGTGCCAACGAAACTCAAAGATCTAAAAAAACACGAATTCGTCGGGTTTGATGGATCAGACGAGATGGTTAAGCAATTATCTGGCATTGGCTTAGAGATTTCAGAAAACAACATCATTGTGCGCCCAGGTAATCACCTAGTGCATTGGGAGTTGACAAAAGCAGGGGTTGGTATCGGAATTATGCCCGAACGTGTGGGCGATCTAGAACCCAAAGTACGATCGCTCATGCCAAGTTTTCGCAAAATGGCCTATCCCGTGTGGCTGGTTGCCCATAGAGAGTTGCATACCAGCCGGCGCGTGCGCACGGTGTTTGATTTCATCGCAAGTGAATATGCTGCTAAAAGGCGCGCAGGCTAAATCCTAATGTACATTTTATCGCTTATTGGCTGGCAAGCAGTGATGCATTTCCTCCGGCAGCTGTTGTATCAATACAAATATGTCGTTCGATAATGCATTGATGTGCCATATCGCTAGACGTGATGAGCGGAATAATCGCACCTTCTCTCTGTGCAATTGCGCGCCGAGCAAGGTTTAGATCATCTTCATCGGACCAAAGCGCAACACCATCGATATGGTCCAAATCATGGAGAAGGTCTCGTGATAAGAAACCATCAATTGCGTTTTTACCCTTGGCATTTGGTGCAATGATAAGCGTCTCACATCCGCATTCATGAGCGATTTCAGCTTGCTTTAACGCATCATCAGTCGTTGGCCCCAAACATAAGATTGTACCTCTTGAAACAGTGGATAATCTGTTAGATTCACCCGTAGGGCCGGGAAGGTCTGATGTTGATAAAACCTGTTGCGGTTTGGACGCGAGTTGATCAAGTATCAATTGTAGCTGGTCAATATTGACGGCATTACCATCAACAACAGGGTGATTTACTAAAGTTGAGGCAATGAACTTAGGTACGTAGTGCGGACCACCAGCCTTCGGCCCAGTGCCGGACATGCCTTCACCGCCAAAGGGTTGAGAGCCAACAACTGCACCGATCTGGTTGCGATTAACATATATATTTCCAACATTAAGACGGCTGGTGATCTGCTCCACCCGATCATCAATCCGAGTGTGCAACCCAAAGGTTAGCCCATAGCCACTCGCATTAATGTCATCGACGATTTTATCTATCTCATCAGCTTTAAATGTTGCAATGTGTAATACAGGCCCAAATATCTCTTTCTCTAAGTCACTGATGCCATTGACCTTAATAACACAAGGAGCAACGAAATATCCTGAGCTTGGGATAGAAAGTCGCTTAAGTAAGCGTTTGTCCTGTTCTGCATTTTGGATATAGTTTGAGATCTCATTATGCGCAACAGCAGTAATCGCAGGTCCGATATCGGTTTCAATATTCCATGGTTGGCCAATGGAAAGCTGGTCCATTGCACCATAAAGCATGTCCAAAAATTCATCCGCAATATCTTCTTGAAGATAAAGCACACGCAGTGCCGAACACCGTTGACCTGCCGATTGAAAGGCGGATTCGACTATATCTTTCACCGCTTGCTCGGGTAGGGCGGTGGAGTCGACAATCATCGCATTTAATCCGCCCGTTTCAGCAATGAACAACGCATCTGGCGCAAGGTTGCCAGCCATGGCCTTGTTGATGATTTGAGCAACGGACGTTGAACCTGTAAAACATACACCATTCACGCGCTCATCTGAGGTGATTTTTGCACCAACAATAGCACCTGCTCCTGGCAATAGCTGCAAGACGTCTTTAGGCACGCCAGCACGATGCATAAGTTTAACAGCAATTGAAGCGGTGATTGGTGTGGGATCGGCTGGCTTTGCCAAAACTCCATTTCCAGCTGCAAGTGCTGCTGAAATTTGCCCGGTGAAAATGGCAAGTGGAAAGTTCCAGGGTGAAATACAGCTGATAATTCCGCGGGGCTGTTGATCTCCAAGCTGCACAGCCTGAGCTGCATAATACCTCAAAAAATCAACAGCTTCACGAATTTCAGCTACTGCATCAAGCGGTGTTTTGCCCGCTTCACGGCATAATGCTGCAAAAATTTCACCAGCGTTTTCTTCGTAAAGATCAGCAGCTTTATTTAAAACATCTGCTCGATTATGAGCCTGTGTGGATTGCCAACTTTGAGCTGCATTTAAAGCTGTTTCGACATCTTGTTCGGTTGCGTGAGACACGGTTCCAACGATATCATTAAGATTTGCAGGGTTTATAATCTCAACGGGCTCATTTGAATTAAGTTTACCTGCGATAAGTGGTTGGGCCGTCCATGAGAATTGCCTAAACGGCTCTCTCACTTGGTTAAACCGCAAAAGATCATCAGTATTTCTTAAATCCCATCCTTGTGAGTTTTTACGTTCAGGTTGGTATAGATCTTTTGGGTTGATCACATTGGAAGGCAAGTTTGCATCCCATATGTCAAGCTGGGTAAACGGATCGCTTGCAACAATTTCTGCAGGGACTTCCTTGTCGACGATTTGATTGACGAACGAGCTGTTCGCACCGTTTTCTAATAGGCGACGGACAAGGTAAGCCAGTAAATCTCTATGCGCACCAACGGGGGCATAGATCCTGCCCTTTACACCTTGCGTCTTTAAGATCAAATCATGCAAAGGTTCACCCATGCCGTGGAGCCGCTGGAATTCAAATGCGGTTTTATCATCTGCAAGTTCTAAAATTGCTGCAATCGTGTGTGCGTTATGGGTCGCAAATTGCGGGTATATGCGATCGGTCATTGCTAAGAGTTGTTTGGCACAACAAATGTAAGAAACATCGGTATGTGATTTTTGGGTGAAGACAGGGAAATCCTCAACACCATCAATTTGTGCGATTTTAATCTCTGTGTCCCAATAGGCACCTTTGACAAGACGAACCATGATCTTACGGTCCATTTCGGTGGAAAGAGCATGAAGCCAATCAATCACTGCAGATGCGCGTTTGCCAAAGGCCTGCACAACAACACCAAACCCGTCCCAACCTTCTAGCTCTTTTGAGCGTAAAACGGCTTCTATTATGTCGAGTGAAATATCTAGCCGGTCAGCTTCTTCTGCATCAATATTGAGACCCATTTGTGCTGATTTAGCGAGAATAGCCAACTCGCGAACACGCGGCACAAGTTCATCCATCACGCGGGTTTTCTGCGCGAGTTCATAGCGCGGATGAAGTGCCGATAGCTTGATCGAGATACCCGGGTTCTTAGTTATATCATCTGATTTTGAATGCGTTGCGAGTGTGCGGATTGCATCACAATAAGCATGGAAAAACGTGGTTGCGTCTTTATAGGTGAGGGCAGCTTCGCCCAACATATCGTATGAATAGGTATAGCCCAATTCCTGCGAAGATTTTCCGCGTTCTACTGCTTCTTGAATTGTTTCGCCTAAGACGAACTGATGCCCCATTTCTTTCATTGCGCTTTGTACGGCAAGACGAATAACGGGTTCACCCAATCGTTTAACCGCGCTGTGCAAAAGATCAGCAATGCCATTGCCTTTAGGATCTTTTAGAACCTTGCCAGACAACATGAGTGCCCAAGTTGAGGCATTAACCAATGATGAGCTTGAACTGCCCAAATGCTCGCCCCAGGAGGATGGTGAAATCTTATCTTCAATCAACTCATCAATTGTTTCTGCATCTGGCACTCGTAATAGCGCTTCAGCCAAGCACATCAATGCCACGCCTTCGTCGGTTGATAGACCATATTCAGCCAAAAACACTTCCATTAACCCAGGTCGACCATCAGAACGGATGTTTTCAACCAGTTGAGTTGCACGTAAATTAGTTGCATGACGGATAGCAGCGTCAGGTTCAAAGCTTTGCTTAATCTGAGATAAAACCTCAAACTCATTGGCACGTGCGAGTTTGCGGATTGAATTGCGATGATCTGACAAGCTGTTCATGGTGCTAATCCCTTCTTTGTTGGTAAAAGTGTAACACTCTCCTAATGGTCGTTTTGACTTCAATTTATAAAATAGTATAACAATTGACTAAATAACTTCAATTTGATGGAGAAAAAGATCTCAATGAGTGGAATTAAAAGTCAGTTAGATCAGTATGATTTGCGAATAATTGATGCGTTACTTGTCGACGGCCGAATGACGGTTACAGATCTAGCCAAGCAAGTAGGCCTATCAAAAACACCATGCCAGGTGCGCATGCGCCGCCTTATAGATGATGGATTTATCACTGGATTTAGAGCAAGCGTAGATTATCAAAAACTAGAACGTGGACATGTGGCTTTTGCTGAGGTTAAATTGCGAGATACCACCAAGAATGCATTGCTGAGCTTTAACAAAGCGGTTGAAACCATACCGGAGATTGAGCAATGTCATATGATTGCCGGGCCCTTTGATTATTTGCTGAAAGTGCGCACCAAAGACATCAACGCTTATCGTGAGGTTTTAGGTGAGAAGATATCAGCGCTGCCGCATGTGGCAAGTTCTTCAACCTATGTGGCAATGGAATCGGTGAAAGAAGATAAGAGTTCTGCGTAAATCACACATTGCTCTTAGCGTTTTCTAGCCGCCCATAATGCGAATGCGTCGCTCTTTCATTTTCTCATTGGCCTGGTCGGTGCCATCGTGAAAGGAGCCAAATAGTTTGTCCCATGGAATTTCAAGAGATCCATAATTGCATTCGAAATATCTGTGATGCATTTGATGGTGAAATGTACCAAGCGCTAGTCGGTTTTCATCTTTGACGACGAGACCTTCAAAACCTGTATGCGTTGTTGCTGCGGTGAGGGCATAATATTGCAAATGAAACAGAATATGCACAGGATGGGCAGCAACAATCCAATGGATCATGACGGATCCCAAAAATATTAAATGTTCAATTGGATGCATCGACATACCCGACCATGGACCGACATTGACATTGCGGTGATGCAGTGAATGAACGTGTTTATAGAAAAACGGAATATGTAAAAAGCGGTGGATCCAATAGAAGTAAAAACTCTCCCATATTGGAATGAGCGCAAACATCGCAATGAACCAAACGGGATGTGCAGCCCAAGTCAATAAGGGTGCATATCCATTAGCGAGTGCCCAAAACATTAATGCTTCATATGCTGTCCAAATCGAAACACCGCTTGCTAACGTCCAAAACATATTGTCGCGGATCTGACCGCCAAGGGTGAATTGACGCCCGTTTTTCATCAAAGGTCGCGCATCATATCGCAGTTTCTTCCCTTGTTTTGTAAAGGTATAGAAATAAAGGTGTAAGCCGCCCGCAACAGCGCTCATCAGCACAATATTGCGAATAAACATCTCTGCTATCCAGCCAAAGGCCAGTGTTTTCGTTGTTTCCAAAGGTGGTTGAAACCAATAAAATGAGATGAACGCAATTCCAACGATAATCAGTCTTTCGGTGATCAAGAACCATGAATTCCAGACCCATGAGAGCATATTACGTGGGTTGGGTGGCCAGCTAAAAAATGGCGATACTTTTAGCGGCACTGGCGGCGAATGGTTCCAACCTTTAAGCGGGGTATTACTCATTTTCTCAGACCTGCTTCTCGCTCGTTTCATTTGAATTAATTCAAGCAAGTTTGACAGAAAATATAACATGTGAAAAATAGTTTTAATATATTAATTAAATCGGATTTTCAGAGGTATCTAGAGTTAGAATGACAATATCACTTAAATCGATGATGTATTTCACCAGTGCTATTCGCCATAAAAGCATTGCAAATGCGGCCGCAGAGCTCAATATTGCAGCTTCCGCTGTTTCTTCCGCAATAGATCAGATAGAAGCTGACATTGGTCTTAAGCTTTTAAATAGGCAACGTTCGCGGGGGATTGTTGCTAATACAAGTGGGCAAGTCCTGGCACAAAAGTTTGAACGATTGCTCGAAGATTATCGTGTGATTTTGGAAGAGGGCGCCGAACTTAAAGAAGCATTAAACGGGACATTACGAATTGGATATTATGCTCCGGTTGCGCCAGCTTTTCTTCCATCAATTTTATCCTCCTTTATCCCAAAAGAAAGTGATGTCGAGTTGCACCTTGAAGAATGCGACAATGATCGCGCTCAAGCGGGGCTGATAAATGGCAAATATGATGTCATCTTGTTCGTCAGCGAAAATGTTCAGCCAATCATTGATTTCGATGTCTTGGTAGAAGCACCAGCCTATTGTTTAATGCCAAAATCGCACAAATTGTCCACGCAATCCGAAGTCTCAATTGACCAAATTGCAACGGAGCCTCTGGTGATATTAAATCGCCCCATTGCAAAGGGGTATTATCAGGGTTTGTTTGACAAGCATGCCAGTGAAATTTCAATTGCAGCCTATGCGAATTCAACCGAAATGGTGCGAAGCTTGGTTGGGGCGGGTTTTGGGTGTTCGGTTTTAAATATGAAGCCGCAGACAGCAAAAAGTTATGGCGGGGATGATCTAATTGCGCTGCCAATATCAGATCCAATTCCACCGCTGAACTTGTCAATTGGTTATGATAAAATACGCCCACGTCGGCTGGTTAAACATTTTGCCAATGCGTGTCTTTTGCATTTTCGAAAAACTGGACCGCACAGGTGTCTTATAGATTAAAAAGTGATTTGAGCTTTAAGGCTTGAGTTTGCCTATTTGGTAAATTGTGCGAAATAGACTTTCACGTAAATGTACGGTATCAGTATCGTAGTTTTACGTTTCGGATGTATTTAGCCAAGGTATTGTGATGAACTTGTCAGCCCCAATCAAAATCACCCGAAATTATGATGAATTTACCGATGAATTCTTAAGTCAAGACATTGATGCAAATGCGTTTACCCATCTTGATCATCTGGGTGTCGCCTTTGAAATTTTGCGGCGATTTGATTTCTTGATGGCAGTACAAATTTATTCAGAATCTCTCGATGCAATAGCCTCAAAGGCAGGTGCGTCAGATAAATTCAATCTGACCGTGACGTTGGCTTGTATGAGTATTATCTCAGAACGCATGCAGCCTGGTGAAGAATTTGAAACCTTTGTAAATACGAACCATGACTTATTGGAAGTAAACTTTCTGAAAGACTATTATACCGATGCTCGGCTCAATTCGACCAAAGCCAAAGGCATGTTTTTAATGCCCGATAAGCAAGGTTCTGACAAACAAGGTCCTGATAGTTAAAAAACTATCGATAAAAGTAGATGATCCTTCTGCAAATGTTTTCAAATACATCAGCGCCACGAGAAACAAAAATCACTTACCAAAATGCTCTAACCAGATTTCTGTGCGCGCTTGATCACGCAGCTCATAGGCATCGATGGACTTTTCAATATCCAAATCATAGTTAGTATTAATGGGCATGTTCTCACCGATATCGGTAATGCGCATGGTGTACCATGCGGTTATCCCACCTTCTGGCGCATGGGGAAATCTGGGGAATTCGGGCTCAGTATTTTCGCCCTTTTGCCAATCATTTGATAATGATGGATTGATGATCACAGCTCTCGCCAAACCGACAAAGTCAACGGTTCCACTCTTTACTGCATCGTGCGCCTGGGCCTTGGTTTTAAATCCACCAGTCAGCATAAGCGGTTTAGATGTGACCGCGCGGGCCAATTTTGCAAACTCCAGAAAATAAGGCCCTTTGCCTGCACCATCGGAAGCAGCTTTTGCTCCGGGGAAATAAGTACCGCCACTTATATCAATGAGATCGATTGATGTTTGATCCAAAACTCTTATCACAGCTAGTGCATCTTCTTGCGATAATCCGCCCTCAAGCTGATCGGATGAATTGAGTTTTACGGCGATGGGGTAACGTTCTCCCACAGCTTCTCGGACGCTTGATATGGTTTCAAGCAATAGGCGCATGCGGTTTTCGATAGAGCCGCCATATTTATCCTCTCGCTTGTTAAAAAGAGGAGATAAAAATTGGCTGAGTAAAAAGCCATGTGCTGCGTGAATTTGTATGCCAGTAAATCCTGCTTGTTTTGCAAGGCGCGCGGTTTGGGCAAATTGGTCTTTGGTAAGCGTAATGTCGTTTTGTGTCAGCGCCTCGCACGATAAACCATTAAGTTCAAGCATGCTTGGGCCTTTGGGTGAGCTTATCGGCGCATATGACAGCGCGCCTGCATGGCCAAGCTGTAACCATAATAGACTATCGTTTTTCTGCGCTCGGTCAGCTAATTGCGTAAACTTATCTAGGTTTGAATTTACATTTAAAACAAGGTTTCCTGGTTTTTCAGCATACCCTGATAGCCCTTGAACTTCGCCAATGATGGAAGTTGCAATCCCGCCCTCTGCCCAACGTTCATAAAGGCGAATTTGCGCTTGTGTTGGATGGCCGGTTCCATCACCGAGCGAATCCGACATTGCAGATTTGATCAAGCGAGACTTTACCACTTGGCCACAAGGCAAAGTAAACGGAGTGAAAAGTAAATCTTCTGTCGTCATGTTAGTCTCACTTAATGCGTTGTAGCTGCGTGAATAAATGAAGGAACTAGTCGCGATGATAAATAATGTTAAATCCCTCATCATCAGTTGGCGGAACAAAGTGTTTCGATATCAGAGCAAATTGTTCTTCTGATGCTGCAAAAGGATGCTCACCTATTGCGTTTCGATCGTGTAAACGCTCGATGCAAGTTTTGTCTGGCAAATCAAGATAATGCAATTGGTGCTGAGCATTCGTCGCATTGATGATGTCGCGGATCCATGCACGTTGCGCAATGGTATTAGCTGGGAAATCGAGCACAACACAAACTCCGGCATTTAAAAGCGAAGCGACATGCGCACCCATGATGTGTTGGAGCTTATTTGAGCATCTGACATAGTCAGAAATTGATCTCATTTGATCAGAAAACAATGTCGCTAACCAATCATCTTCAGAGATTGTGACATGCCTATCTTGGCTGCCTAAATTTGCTGCAAGCGTGGACTTTCCGGAAGCGATTTTTCCGCACATTAAATGCAGTGTTGGTGTGTTGTCAGGCATTTTAACTCATCTAAATTCGCGTTTTGGGGGCAGGTTCCCGGTTTGCATCCCCTGAATTGGGTTCACCCTTTGGCTCAATCAAAAGGACTTTGACCTCTTCTTCAGCGCGCGGGCGATGGACAACATTTTTAGGGACGATAAAAAGCTCGCCAGCTTTAACAATGCGCGGTTCGCTACCTTCGATATCCATGATCATTTCACCCTCAAGCACGAGAAAGAAATCATCGGTGTTATCGTGTTTGTGAAAGGGGAACTCACCTTTGAATTTAACCACCATCACCTCATTTTCATTGTAATCTGCAATCACATGCGGGTCCCAATGACCAGAAAATTTGGCAAGTTTTTCGTCAAGATTTATACTTTTCATGGGCTTGCTCCTAAAATACTTTTCAACGGAAACTTAATGCGCCAATGATGCCCGCGCAAGCAACGAAAACGATAAAAGACAATGTAGTTTAGATATAAAACTAATTGTTTGCGTAGTGTGTCTTATATGGTGATTTCCGGTGATAACTCTTTAGCCTCTGTTAAACGTGATCTGCTAAATTCTCCATGTATTTTTAGTTTGAGTATCGAGACGTCACCATGAGAATTTTGTATCTTGTCGCATTGTTGGTTTTGTCAAAAAGTGCTTATGGAATGGGCACCGCGCAAGATTGTGCGCGAATGTTCGTCGATATAGAACGCCTCGCTTGCTATGATATCTTGTTCCAGCCTAAAGAGGATGAAAAGGACGAGGACGAGCTACCAATTGTTTGGGAATACATCAACCATAATGGTCGCGATGTCTTAACGATCATTGGTGATGAAAATGTGTTGACCCGAAATGGATTTGAGCACGCTGACTTGCACATTGGCTGTATCGATGGTCAGATCTCCATCTATCTCGATTTCTTCAAAAGAATGGATATCAGCGGATACGGGTATCAAAAAGTTTTCTACAAAGTTGATGATCGTGTGCTTAAGGTGATGAAAATGAGCCTATCAAGATCGCAAAAAATGATTGGTGTTTGGCAGTCGCAAACCACTAAGCCTGTGATAACAGATCTCATTGAAGGCGATGAATTGGTCATTCGTGCTGTTCAGGCAAATCATGAGATTTCAATCGCGACCTTTGATGTTAGAGGCTTGAAAACTGCGATAAGGCCGATTGCAAATGAATGTGGTGTAACCTCTTAAAAGATATATATTTCAATTAGATATAGATCGCAATTGAGTCTAAAAATCATATCTTATAGACACAATGCCTTCCACGACATTATCGTCTTTACGTAATTGTACACCATCCAAAAGAACATCAGTATTTTTGTAATTCACCCCAAGATTAACCGATGCACCACGCGCAAAATCATAGCGAGCACCAAGGGCTGCAGATAGCGTGTCTTGTCCTTTAAGTTGTCCATATTGTGCATCAGCGGATAAGCTGACAATGCCAATTTTGGTTTGTGCACCGCCTGCGACAAACCATCGGTTCGCATTACTGATAGGGCCTTTGATATGTTCAATCCCACCACCTAAACTAAAGAGGCTACTACCATAAATTAGCTCGGCCACCCCTTGAGCTGTGATGGTATCTATTTCTGTATTTGATCCAGATGGGGTGAATTCACCACTGGTTAAGCGAAGTGCATATTTATGTTCAAGTGTTTGTACAGGACGTTGGAAAACAAAGCCAAGTTCAAACTTGCCATTTTGATCAATCGCTAAGCCTGCACGATAGGGACCATGTCGCGAAAGATGAGCAACAGACCAACGTCCTAGCTGACCCCAATTACCGTCATAAGCTAAATCAGCATTACCCACTCCGGACGTTCTGTCTAATTTTTCACGCAACATATCTGAGACATTGCCGATATAGATTGATCCCAAAAACCCCGAAGCTGATAAAACAATTTTGTCAGTGAATTGATCATCATTTAAATAGTCATATTCGGCTGCATATGATGCCGCGATTTTAAGCGAGTTTTCAAGTTGGGTTTCGGCTTTTACTTCAAATGCTCCTCGAAATCCAATTTCGGCCTTTTTGGTGGTGCTTAGTGCTTTTACAGGTACTTCCACAGAGCCCCGAAGCGAAAACGTGGTGTCACCAATCTGTGTCGCAAGTGGTTCTTCCACCATTGAAATCTGATCATAAAACAATCTGCGTTCTTGGCTATTGGCACTTGTCGATATAGCGGCGAGGGCAAGGCTCGTATAAAGCCCAATTTTCATTGAATTCATCATCATCGAACCTTCTGCGGAAATAAGCTGCGATATGCCTGTTCTGAGATAGCATAACCAGCGCGTACGGCTTGACTATGATCTAATTGCCAATGCACTCCGCCATATATCCGGCTCATACCATTTTCATCATTTATCTGGCTAAGGCTCGACCAATGGCGCCTCACGCCTTTAATTTGCGGCCAGATGACCTGATCCGGTGGTTGGCCACTGATTGAGATGCGGTCGCCACCGTTTAGCAGTTCAATCATTTTTGTGCCTGCTGAACCAAATGTGGAGTGCCCTGATGTATAAGACGGGAATTCAGGAGTAGGCAAAAAACTCTGCCAATTGCTTTGTGCGTGAAGCTGTTGATATCGATTACGAAATTCAGATGCCCGCGAGCGAATGGCTGTTTCAGGGCGAATAATATCGTAATGGTATTTGCTATCCCATGCTGATATGGATGCATCGCATTGGGTCATGCCTAAAAGCGCAAATGCACGCGCCATCTCAATAAAGCTCATGCCTTTATGCTGTAAAACTTGCATGCCTATCTGCAGAAAATGCCCGGGCGGGGTGATACCCCAAGGACCATCCTCCCAAAAGAGTGCTATTTCTTCTTGCTCTTTAGTGCGCATGTTCGAGTTTTTCCCACCAATTGCTTTGATGTAGTTAAACTCCTCGGCAAATTCAGCTCCCTGAACATCATAAAATGGATCTGCTCGAAACTGATGAGAAGAGCGCATTGTCCACGGGACGATCTTACCTTGTCCGGGGAATAGGCCACGCCCAAAGCTGCCAAATGCAGGGCCGGGTTTTGCGCTATAAAATGGACCGGTTGGCGACCACTTAATCGCACCGGTTTGGCGTTTATAACGTCCAAGGTAGTAGTTCACTTCACTTGGTTCTGAGCCGTCATTGACCCGTATGCGCAATAAGTGTTTGCCAACATGGCGACCCCAGGCGATCGCATTGTCTTTGGCAACACCGTCTGGGAATTTTCGGTAAAAGTCAGAGATTTCAGCGAGGAAAGGCGTTTCCATCAAATCAGCAGCTGTGGTGGCAAATGCGGTTGCATATGCGACTTCTGAAAGGCCTTCAAATGGGCCTTGGGGCAACCCAAAATGTTCATCATATCGCTGCTCGAGACCGTTTGCAGCCAAAAATCCTGCCGTTAATGGCATGGCTAAAACAACAGCTGCGCGCGGTGGCGGTGTGCGTTGTTCACGAATTTGTTGGAGTAAAATATCAAGCCAATGAAATACGGTATTGTGATTTTTCGGGTGAACAACTTGTGAGATATATGACGATTTTGACCCATAGGGCGACGCACATGCACCAAGCCCTGCAGCAGATGCTACAGCAAGTGTTTTGCAGAAGTGTCTACGTGATAATTCCATACTAAACGGTAACGCCCTTAATCCCTGTGTAATATGGAGATTTATGGTTAACAAAATCTAAAAAATGCAGGATTTATGTATTGATTTTGAGGCTATATTTCGGTTTAACATAATTACAGAATACAATTTTTGCGCGCGCAACGAATATCTTCGCTATTTTTATCGCCTAGCATGTAAAATGAGCTTCATTCGTGGCTATTGTAAACTCAATCAACCCGTTTTTGATAGTCTTGTCAGGAATAGAAAAAATTTTAACGTTTGATTTCACCCAAGAGTAATATGTCCTTGATAGGTTCTGAGCTTGTATCGTGGCGCACAGATTACCAACCCATCAGATTAATTGTCTGACAAGGTGCATCTCTTTGCCTCACATATTGATGAGTTACAAAGACGTTCGGGCAATGACAACTAAAAGTTATAAACATAATAATCGTGCAAAATTTCTTGCGTGGGCGCTCGTTGCTATCGCTTTGGTTACGTGTTTGCCATTTTATGATAATGAGCATCAACAAACTGCTGAAATTACAAATAGCCCCTATAAGGTGGATAGCACTTTCTCATTCTCAGTTGATCCAATAACAACGGCTTCACTTCGCGGCGCAAAGTTCAGGCACATAGTTTCAAATGAAGGTTTGTTGCGTTTAGCAAATGCAGACGTTCAGTTGCGAGCTGCATATACTAACGATCAGCTTCAGGAAAAAATTTATCAGTTGAACGAGCTGGATGCGACCCGCTCAAAATGCTTTCGTGTCAAACCGTATGAGATAAGCACTTTGCGTTCTAAGGATTGGCAAAAAATCAATTACAAGCTACTTAGCAGTTACATTGATCAAGGTATGCCAGAAAACGTGTCAATTTCGCGCGAGCAAATCATGGCCGAGATTTGGTTGGTGCGCGAAGCGGCCTTGCAAGCAGAGGGGACGCCCCAACGTTTTCGTACCTTCGGGCTCTACTTACTTCAGGTTCAAAATACGCTAATCGATGCGCACCAATATTTCGGTGATGATGGGTTTAAATGGGCACAAAAACTGGTGCAAACCGAATATGATTGGGAATTGGCAGAGCATATTCAACAGATCCTTCCATCCCAGTTTTACACCCGGCGGCTAAATCAAAACATGCAACTGTTTTCGCATGATGTGTCTAAATTTATCCCATGCAGTGTACGAGCAAAACAACTATTGCAGCAGAAAAATTCAAACACTTGAACACGCGAGCACATTTAAAAGTGCTTGGTTTATATGGCCAAATAATAGCTGTGTAATGAAAAATTTACCCAAAACATTTATTAGAGTTTAACCGCTAGACGATGATCTCTTCGATTATTATTAGGTTGCGGTGTGAATATGGGCGAAGAGATAATCCTCATAGTGCTATGTGAATTGTAATCTTTTGGGTTGTTATGCTGCCATATAAGAAATCATATGAACTCATAAAGCGTCACCGAGGCGTAGTTCTATTCATTTTTGCTGTTTGTCTCTTAGGTGGTCAAATTGCGACAATGAGTATGTTGGCCGAAGATAGTGATCGCGGATTGGCAAAATCTTTCCGGCTCGATATGTCCAATGGGATTAGCTCTGAATTTGGCAAAGTCGATGCAAATGCATTAAAAGCTCTTGAAAATTCTGCTCAACAAGAAGCGCAGCAAAAACAGGAAAAGAAAAAATCATCTGAGAGCGCCGATAATTCAAAGACTAAAGAAGGTGATGATGGCAAGGTTGAAATGGCTGAGGAAAAGCCAAGTACGCCGCATCCACTTGAAGATAAGATCGCAGATCTAAGTTCATCAAACCCGCTTAAAGTGAAATGTTTTGGCACCAAGCCTTACACAACTTTAGCCGATAACTCGCAGGCATTTGATAGTGTTAAAGGTGGAGTTGTTCAAAAGCTCGTCGAAGAACGTGAGTTCTCTGATAAACTTACATCACCAGAGAGCATTGTTGCACGTATGTGGCTTGCAAGAGAGCGCGCGCTTCAGGCGGAAGGTGGTCAAACCCACCTAGCAGCCCTGGGAAACTATCTGATAACAGCGCAACGCACACTCAAAGATGCGCATGAGTATTATGGTGATGAGGGCTTGGATTGGGCGAAAACCTTGCTAAGAACCAGAGCCGATAAACGCGTTATTCAACAGATTAAAATCCGTGTTCCAAGTAAGCGTTATACACGTAAGCTTAATCAAAAAATGCAGCTCTTAATTGATCATCCAGAAGATTTTATTCCCTGCACAAAGCGCGCAGAGCAGCAGTTTAACGGCTAGATATCCGTTCAATTGGAGCAATAATTCTTTTATAAGTTCGATGCTGATTTTTGTGTTTTAGATCGATAATTCCATCACAAAATCATCCATCACATACCCGCCGCCGATATCTGTTAGCGCAGTGCTTGTTTTTTTAAAACCCATTTTCTCATAGGCAGCAATTGAATGTGTGTTGTTCTTATTCACCGTCAATCGAATGCTATTGAGATCAAGATCATCAGCCAAATCAACGAGATAGCCGATAGCCATACGGCCAATACCGCGGCTTCGCTCTGATGATAAAATATAAAGTTTGGAGAGCTGCAAGACGCCATCGCCTTCATCTTTATGAGGTTGAACCCCCATATAACCGATCGCACGACCTTGATGTTTAATCAGAAAATAAAGATGACCTTGGTTTTGAATTTCATCTTTAATAACATCTTTTGAATGGAAGTTTTCCAGCATATAGCTGACTTGGTCAGTGCCAATCATAGGTGCGTAATGTTCATGCCAAATAGCTTTGGCGAGTTTTACAACTGTTTTAATATCACCTTGAGAATGAACAGGTTCAATCATCTATGCGCGCACCTTTAACTGACTCATTCTTTAAGTTTACACTGCAAATGTGACGAGTACAAACTATTCGTTTGGATGTATTTTTGGTTGGAGATCAATAGGCGGCCAATTTCTTATGTATGCCCAATATGTTCCAGCGAAAATGACGGAATTTATAGCAAATACGCTCAATAGTTCATAATCGAATAGATTTGCGGTTCGGTTTGGATTGTCGCTCGATAAATATTGGCCAAATAGATAAAGCAAATGTGTGGCGATTGCGATGACAAGCAAAGTTCGAAATGATTTTGTTCTAATGAAAAGAACGAGCACTGCGAAGATAAATGAAGTGAGCGCCAGGTAGAACATTATGAAAAGAATAGTAAGCCCTAGAGTGGCGTCATCCAAATTACCTACTAAGATAAATAGTAAAAATAGACTGAACATTGCCACAGGTGGAAGTATCAGCCCACAAATACGTTGGAGCCAATTAATCGTCTCCACGTCGCGCCAGAGCTTGAATTTCAGCACGACAAGAATTGCAAGTGCGATGAAAAATGGCGAAAGATTACCAAAAAAGACTAATTCCATATCAAACGCGACTAATCGCATGCTGCGGTGATAATGATCTCAACCAACAGCTCAGGGCGGGCAAGCTTTGCTTCACCGCAGGCGCGGGCAGGGGCATGGCCTTCTGGCACCCAGGCGTCCCAAACCTCGTTCATCTCAGCAAAATACTGCATGTCAGACACCCAGATGATCGCTTGTAGGATTTTCTCTTTAGATGAGCCCGCTTGTGCTAGCAACGCATCGACTTTATCTAAAATATCTTGTGTCTGCTGCGCGGCAGATACATCTTGGCCTTTCTCAACATTGCCAACCTGTCCACAAAGATAAGCGACGCCATTGTGTTTGACGATCTTGCTCATCCGTTTGGCTGTTTCCATGCGGGTTATGTTGGCTTCGTTTGGCATATGCGCTCCGATAAATTGATTTGATACTTTGTATCTCTATCGTTTTGCGCGGTGACTGGCAATTGAAGATCATTATGAATGATAATCTGCTGTTCGCACCATCAATTAGAGTTGAAAACCGCGGGGAGCTGCTAACGCCATTTAATCGAGCAACCCATTGAAGGTTGTTGTTCGCGTGGACCTTCTCCGGTTTTAGCGATTTGCATCATCGCATCATATAATTCGCGTGTGCGATCACCCGGTGACGCATTCATGCGAACATCATCCAATCGGCCGCGATATTGCAACTCGCCGTTCTTGTTAAATCCGAAGAAGTCGGGGGTGCAAATGGCATTATACGCCTTTCCCACGCTTTGCGTTTCATCAACAAGATACGGGAAGTTAAAACCATAATGAGCAGAAAATACCTTCATGTTTTCAGGATTGTCTGCTGCATAATCGTGATAATCATTCGACATGACAGCAAGCACATTGACGCCATTTTCCATGAGATCATCGGTGTCTTGTTTAAGACGTTCGCCAATTGCTTTTACATAAGGGCAATGGTTGCAAATAAAAGCGATAAGCAAACCTTCCTCACCCAAATGCTCGGACATGATAAATTTTTGACCATCAGGATCGGATAGAGTGAATTCTGGTGCCTTCCAGCCAAAGTCGCAAAGGGGAGTATCTAAGAGCATTTTGAAGTCTTTCGCGCGTTGTTGATCATTTAGATTTAGGGCAAAGCGAAAGACTTACAATACTTAGTTGTTGAATGAAAATAACCCACCCATGATCGTCGCGCTGTTGAGGGAGTACAGCAAAGGAGTGTCGCAAGGGTGAGCGACGAGCGGGAGATCGCGAGATCAGGGTGGGGATATATAGGAGGCCGTATTCCCCTTGGGTTTTCTTGCCATGTTCAGAAGCCTTGAATGGGAGGGGTTCAAAACTTCTGATCTGGTTTTACCTAAGGGAGGCTGAATTGCCGCTTGGATTATCCAAGTGTGCGGAATTCAGTTGGTGACAATTTGCCATTGCCGTTTGCGTCAGCTGCATTAAAGTCTGAACTGTCATATTTGCCAGTTTTGTTGCGAAGTTCTTTGAAGCTGATTTGACCATCGCCAGCACCAACAGCTGCGATTGAATCTTGATTGCCGATATTGTGGTTGTCAACTTGACCGAAAGAAAGTGCAGAAGCACCTGAGATAGCCATCATTGATACAGTAGCAAGAGCGATAAGAGTTTTCATAATTTTAGTCCTTTTAAGTTTGGTGCAAATTATTTATTTGTGGAGCACCGTCATGTTTCATATTAAGTTTGTATTCATCGAAGCGTTTAAGAGCGTTTTGTGGAAACCCGTGTTCGTTTCGATGAGCTAAATGTAGGCTATGAAAACGAGAAAATAAATTAACAAATACACACGAGCCTGTGAGGTTTCGTGTAATCTTTAGCTAAAAAGCGTGATAGCTTTTCACTAAGTCCTTATGAATAAAGGTTAACAGCTATTAACTCTTCACGAGCGCGCTCTCGAGAAAAGTTCAAACTTTTTCAAAAAAGATATTTTTCGCTCGAATTATGACAAAGAAACGAGCAGTAAAGGGAGCGTTTGTGAGCTGGTGTGAGTGTTTTGATGAGAATAGTAATGTGTAATCTGATTTAAAATTGCAATTGTGAGGAGGCTATGAGCACAGACCACCAAGATTGCTTGATTTATCATGCAAGAAAGCAATTTTTAACATGTTAAATAGCACTAACGTGCTTTTTTATAACGCTCTAATCGCTCTTCTAAAGTGCCTGTATGGAGTTCAAACATGTGGTTGTCATCATCATAAAAATATATTGATTGACCTTCGCCTTTAACCCGCGCTCGACCCTCACGTAGCTCAAGACCAAGATCGTGTATGCGCGTGAGGTAGTCTTCAAAATCATCATCGTCTATTTTAAAGGCAATGTGATTATATGTTTTTTCAACGAGTGGATCACCTTTCATAATCGCGATCCAAATATCCCCAATAAGAAAGAACCGTTCTTCTGATAATGAGAAGGTTTGATCTCCACTGTCATAAACTTTCTTAGCATTGAAAATATAAGTCAGCAGCTTTTCCATCCGATCAAGATCAGCCGTTACAAAAGTCATATGTGAGAGGCCTTTGATCATAAGTACATTTCCTTGAAAATAATCGAAATGGAAGTGTTTTAAATAGAGCGCAGCATTATGACAGTTTAACGACAAGGGGAGGGCAAAACTGTGATTATTCGACCATATTGTATTAAGTGCGGTAAAACAGATGGTTAGAGTCGAGTTTTAATAAATTGATTCAATAAGTTGAGGAATTGATTCAACCAACATCAGTTCTGGGAAGGAGTTTGGCTTTGTGCAAAAAATGAGCATAAAGTCAAACTTTAAGAGCCTGCAAATGTTGAATCATATGAATCGCTTAGGCAGGAAAGCTGATAATATGATTCAGGCTTCGCAAGGGCGTAAGCCAAAGCGAATTGCATTAAATTCAACATGCGAACGAAGGGCCCGATAAAGCTCTCAGAAGCGCAAAAAACTGTCCAAAATCAATAAGTTAGGCTCGTTAAAGAAATTTAACGTTTTGTTAGGGCGAAAAAAGTGTTTTATTTCAATATGTTATCTTTTTCGCTCGCTTTCATGTTCTTGGACTCCCCATGAAAGTAACGGGTGCAAAATAGGATTGAATGGTTAAAAATGAGTTAATTTAAGCGTGCGGATATGGGAATTTTACCAGTCGTCAGACTTCGCCCTTTTCAGCTGTGAAAAACCGAGATAAGAGTGATCTGCAAGACAGATATTCAACTTTATCCCAATAGGAAAAGCGATCAAAATGAGCACTAATACCTTAAATTCAGACCCACGTGATCTTTATATGTCTCGTGTGATTAAGGCATCTCCGGAGGCCGTTTGGCGGTGTTGGGCTGAAGTTGAGTTGTTGGAAAAATGGTGGACGCCTAAGCCAGTTATAACAAAAGTTAGCCAAATGAAATTTGCGCCAGGTGGTGTTTTTGGTACAGATATTGTTATGCCAAATGGTGACGCGCATCCAAGCGTTGGCTGCTTTCTAGAAGTAACGCCGCATGAAAGAATTGTCTTTACCGACGCCTTAAGTGGTGGTTATAGGCCAACGAAGAGATCATTTATGACAGTCATCATTGAGCTGAAGCCCCATGATGAAGGCTGCATATATTCAGTGCGTATTTTACACTCTGCTGAAGAGGATGCTTATCGTCATAAAGAAATGGGTTTTGATGATGGTTGGACGACCACGTGTTCGCAACTCGCTGAGTTGGCTGAAGGGCTGTAGATGCCATGAGGCTAACCACCAGTTTTGATCCAGATGATAAATTAGATAATGAAATTATTGGCAAAACACGCAGCTACAATGCAAAGTTTACACCCAATGATTACAAACCATTCTCTGTTTATTTAACCAATGATGATGGTCAATTAATGGGTGGTATGACGGCTTTTCTTTCATGGAATTATTTAGAGATAAAGTATCTTTGGGTCGATGAGGCGCATCGTGGAAAAGGCCATGCGGCTGAGATTATGAATGCAGCTGAAATAGCTGCTCGCGAGAATAAGTGTGAATATGCGCTCGTCGATACATTTGAATTTCAAGCGCTCGATTTTTATCTTAAACAGGGGTATCAACTCGTCGCGGAGATTGATGGATATTTAGGTAAATACAAGCGCTACTTCCTGCAAAAGAATTTAAAAGCGCACGGGCTATAAATGTTATCATTCCGCAGGAGCGGTACCTTCAAGCGTATCAGGGTCACGTTTTGGTTTGAGTGGGATGAGCAGAACAATCGCACCAGCGCCAACTGCGGCCCACAGCGATGCTGTCCATAACAAATCGTAATTCCCTAATAGGTCAAAAAGATATCCGCCTGCAAATGCGCCAGCTGCCGCCCCAAGTGAATGGCCTGCCGATATCAAGCCCATTGCCAATCCCATTGTGCGCAATCCAAGGTATGATTTCACGAGACTCGCAGTCACCGGAACCGTTGAATAATCGACCACGCCAAACAATATGGCAAATAGATACAGCGTTTCGATGGATTGACCGGGCAAGGAGGCAAGCACAACAAAAGTGAAGCCGCGAAGTATATAAATGGATGCAAGCAGCAAAACGCGGTTTACGCGATCCGATAGCCAGCCTGCAAGTATCATACCGCCAAGATTGACCGCAGATAACAATCCATACGCTGTGGCGCTTGGCAAAGGTGGAAGTCCGCAAAAGCTCGCAAATGGCAGTAAATGCGTTTCAATCACGCCTGTTGTTGTGATGCCGCAAATGAAAAAGCTCCAAAAAAGCGCATGAAAAACCGGCTTTTTAATCAGATATGCCAAATCAGATACCATGGAGGCTCGAGGGGCTTCTTTTGTGCCTTCGGCATCGGAATTGGTTTTTTGCCCGGGTAATGATGCCTGAATGCAGGGAAGAAGCGCCAAGCATGCAAGGCTTAATGCGCCAAAGCTCCAACGCCATGACACAAAAGCTAACAACCCGGCAATGAGTGGAATGATAACAAACTGCCCCCCTGATGAGCCTGATAATGCTATCCCTGAAGCAAGGCCAGTATTCTTATCAGCAAAGCTGCGCGTGACGGCGGTTGCGACAACGTGAACGGCTACAATGCCAAACCCTGCGGCGCAGAAAAACGAAAACCCGACGATAAACATGATCTTTGAATTCATCGCAGCAACGATCGCGCAACCAATTCCGAGTAATCCTAAACCGAAGTTTAGCGTAAAACGTGGGCCTTTGATGTCGGCAATCCGCCCAGAAAATGGCGCGATAATCGCCATAACAATAAGACCTGTGGCGCCGACAGATGAAATGAAGCTTGCAGACCAGCCAAATTCTTCTTGCCAAACTGGCATAACCAAACCAAGCGACGAGCGCGCCGAAAATGACAAAGCGAGCGCTAAGAAGCCAAATATCACAATTGTCCAGTTTTGTCCGGATTTGTCGGGTGATTGCGAGCTGTCGTTCATCTAAATAACCTATCTTGAGAAGGTATTCATCGCAGAAAAAGTTGAATTTGAATAATCAATTTTACTGATGAAGACACAATAGCAATTGATATAATCTCAAACACGGTACTGGGTACACAAATAATGATGCCATTCAGGCTTATTTCATGGATTTATAGGATTGGTTTTAAGTGTTCAGATGGGCCAGAGAATCACTTCGAAAAAGAGCTAAACTTACTGGTAAGTGCTGTGTGAAATTTCGCCTTTAAATGGTGTTTATTACTAAAATTTTAGTCGATTTGAAGAATTTTAGTCTCATTTTGGTACAAAAATAGTAAAAGTGCAGCACTCATAAAGTGTAAATAAACAATATTTTCAGATATGCCTTGAATTTTACAAATATTCCGAGACTTTATTCAGATATTACTTGCAAAATAGAAAATTATCCTCAAATAAATAAGTGTAAGCGTGTCATTGGGCATTACGTGTTTAAAACTTAGAAAAAAATTCGTAACAAACCCGATGAGATGAGGGCGGTTTCAAGAGTAGGCGGAATGAATAAAGATAATAAGCGAACGCCAGGGCGCCCTAGAGAATTTGATCTAAAATTAGCTCAGTCAGCGATTTTGGATGAATTTTGGTGTAAGGGATATTCTGCAACATCTGTTGACGATTTATCAAGAGCAACTGGCATGGTTAAACCAAGCCTTTACAGTGCGTTTGGTAACAAATATGCCATGTACCAAATGGCGGTGAAAATCTACAGCGAAATGCTGGTTGATAAGTTTACCACAGCGTTCAATGAACCCGACAATATCCAAGATGCTTTGGAAGGTTTGTTCAAAATTTCTTTAGATATTTATTGCGGAAATAATAATGATGCGCCCCGTGGTTGCTTATTTACCACGACGACGATTGCAGAATCCCATAATCATCCGGAAATTGGGGAAGTCGTTCGAGAGCAACTGGCATTGTTTGATAAGGCATTGGAAAAATGCCTTGTGCGCCTGTGCCCAGATTGGTCATCTAGTCAGATGAAATATCAATCTTGGATTATCACGTCCTCTCTTAACCATTTGTCGACTTGTGCGCGACTTGGTATGGAGCGCAAAGAACTTGACGGTATAGTTGCGTGTTTGATCAATCAAATTGTGGGTTCAAAAGATCTTGCAATTGCATAGTTTGTCAGCGCTTTAAGAGCAAACTCATAGACAATGAGTTGCTCGGTTCAACACCGCTAAATTCAGCTATAGACAAGCTGCGTTTGTTATCTTCGGTCATTAGCTTTGAGCGATCTGGCTCAAACATCTGTAATATGCACCGTGATTAAGCCAATATGACCAGTATATCGACCTATCAATTCTACACCCGTGATACCAGTGTTACTCGTGCTCGGATTGAGGCTGATCCCATCATTTCGCGCGAAATGGCTTACTATAAAGAAAACATCTCTCAGATCACCACAGTGGACGAGTTTTTAGACGATGATCGTCTTTATAACTACGCCATGAAAGCCTATGGTCTTGAAGAGTTGACTTACGCCAAAGGTTTGATGCGCCAAGTCTTGGAAAGTGACTTAAACGACGAAGACAGTTTTGCCAATCTTCTCGAAGATACGCGTTACAAAACAATGGCGGCCGCGTTCGATTTTGGCAATACTATCGCGGAGGCTGAAGTTCAAACAGACGATCAATTTGAAGACACCATTGAACTTTACTCAACCGCCATTGAGCGTCGCAATACATCGCTCACACAAGAGCTTACCTATTATGAAGCCGTGATCGAAACAGTTACAGATGTCGATGATATTTTCTATAACCAAACCTTGCGCGATCAGCTGTTTCAAGCATTTGAGATCGACCCTGACATTTTTGATTATGATACGATTAGAGCAGTCCTCACAAGCGATGCTGATGACCCGACATCGTATGTAAACGTCAATTTCGTTGATAATATTGCGATTTGGCAGACGCAAACAAGTGATTTGTATACCCAACGTAGCGAGACCACTGATGAGTCTGAATACGATAGATTGACACGTCAAATTGAGCAGTATCAAAAGTTTGTCGATAAAGCCTATATTTATCAGGAAATGGCGCAATCTTTCAATTTTAGCGAAGATGGTAGTCTAGCGGATGGTGTCTCTGCGCAAACTGAGGAGCAGGTGGCCGCTTTTAAAGAGAAAGTTATTCTTGCAGAACCTGAACTCACCATTAGCGCAATGTTGATCAATCAGGATTATTATCGAGAACAATTAGCCGCTGCGACCAATGTTGAAGATCTTGTTTATAATATTCGTCTGTCAGAGATCATCTTATCGTCCTTCTCATTACCCACAACGACATCATTTTCGGATATGATTTGGGCGATGACTGAAGATATTTCTGATCCTGATCATGAGATTTATAATATGGATTCAGGTTTTGTTGATCTTGCCGAAGCATTTAATTTCAATTCAGATGGAAGCATTCCTGATGGAGAGGAAATGCAAACGGCGGAACAAACCGATGATATGATGATCCTTTACTCAACACGTTATGATGACGAGGAAGAAGAACAAAGATTAACAGACACATCGCAGTTTGGCACTTATATTGACTATACAAGCGATCTTGATGACTTACTGTCTGATTTGTCTGCAGCGCAAACAGTCCGCAACTATCTTCTTAAAGCCCATGATATTGGCGAAGATGAGCTTTCAACATTCCAATTAAAGCAAATCCTAACCTCTGATCTCAGTGATCCAGATTCTTATGTGAATCAGCTCGAAGATGAGCGCTACCGCAATTTAGCAAAGAGTGTGAACTTCGACGAGAAAGGTGAAATTACTTCCCCAAGATATGCCCAAGATGAGAATGAAATAACGCGTATTGCCAAAGCATATTATACGCAAATGACCATGTTCGATAGTACAACTGAGACAGCAGAACTTGCTGAAGAAGAGGTTCTTTACTATCGCGAACGTATGGCTGAGCTTGAAACTGTTGACGAAATCATCGCCGATGCGCGCCTTGTCGAGTTCATTGCTAAATCTGAAGGCCTTGCCTATGAAGACCTTGCAGATGGTGTGCTTGGATTGTTGTTGAGATCTGACTTAGATGACAGCGAAAGTTACGCAAATAGCTTTGAAGATGTGCGCTATCAGAAAATTGCCGGTTCATTCAGTTTCGACGAATTTGGACGCATTGAACAATCTTCAATATCAGGTGCACAAAGCGAGCGCGGACTTGTTGAAACAGAACATCTATATGTGACCCAATCTATTGAGGAAGAAGCTGGTGAAACAGAAGTTGGCGCTCGTTTAGCGCTTTATTTCGCGCGAACAGCACCCACAATTAGCTCGGTTTATGAGATTTTAGCGGACGAAGCCCTTGGGCAATTTGTTCGAACTACGCTTTCACTCGCAGAGGAAACAGCCTCCGCTGATATTGATAAGCAGGCGCAACTCATTGAAAGCCGTTTAGATATTCAAGACTTCCAAGACAGCGAAAAAGTTGATGAAATGATCAATCGCTTCCTCGTTTTGTATGACTTGGAAAACGGTAGTAACTATGATCCAACTGTTGCAGCATTTAGCAGTGCAACAAGCTTTAGCGCTGATACGCTTGCAAGCTATGCGCAACTCCGGTCTCAGTTATAGGTTGGGCTGATGATAGCTTAAAAATCTAGCGTCTTATCCATACCTCGGTGCCAATTTTATTTGAACCACCATAAGTCCAAATGCCGCGCCAAGTACCATCTTCCTGCTCGACATAATATGCCAATCCAAAGGATCCATCAGATATATATGATATTGCAATGGAGGAATCTCCCGTGCTTGCAGGCCCCATAGTGGAATAACCTTTGCTATCTTCTGCGCCCAATCCTGTGCCGGTGTATTTCACCCCACCAACATTCCAAATGACCGAGTATGTTTGCCCAGTTTGATGTACGCTCACGGTGCCTGAATATTCTCCCTGACCACCGGGGTTTGTGCCTCTTACTGTATAGTTGCCTTCAGGCCCTGCAAAAGCGGAAACCGTGAGTGCGATCCAAGCAGCCAGTGTTGTAATCATAGTCTTTATCATCTGTACCTCCATCCCAATATGGGGTTAAACTTAACACAGTCTTTTCGAAAAATGCAGCTGACACTTCAAACAGACACCTCAAAGTGCAATAACACGAGTGTGAATTGCTGTTGATAGCGCATATTGATAGGACAGATTGAAAATTTGGAGGCATTATTATGTTCAATTCAATCAAAGTTATATTTGCTGTAATGGCAATGTCATTTTTGCTTATAGGGCAGGGTGTTGCTGCAAGTGGCACGTTTAATGGCGTTGAAGGCGAACGTGTTCGCGGTACCGTAGAGGTTACGGAAACTGCAGTTAAATTATCGTCCAACTTTAAAACGACCAGCGGGCCTGACCTTTACGTTTATTTGGGAAATGACAATCCAACAAAGATCATTGCAGTTTTGAAAAAGAATAAAGGCAGCCAGACATACGCATTGCCAGAAGGTATTGACCTATCTAAATATTCCTCTGTTTTCATCTATTGTAAGAAATATAATCACACATTTGGTAAAGCGAGCATCCGATAAACAGCTGAAAGAGGCTGCAGACTAGCCGTAGTTTAAAAATGCAGATCGAATGACGGATTTGAGCGCTTCAATAGCGCGATCGTTCGTGCCTTTACTTGCCAAAATCAGTTTTGAGGTTGGCGTAGATGGTAGACTATATTCATTGCCTAAAACAGATAATCCTTTGTGCAGCGATGTACGGCCCAACAACCCAATTGCAATGCCGGCTTCCACCGCGGCTACGACACCAGACACACTCTGACTGGAATATACGATCCGATAGGGTTGCCCGCGTGCTTTTAATGCATTTAATGCCACATCTCGCCACCAACAGGCTTGGTCAAAAAGCGCGATGGGTAAAACTTCGTTATTTGAGAAGTCTGCATGAATAGAACTTGCCCAAACGGTTGGGTCTTCAAACAAAAGTTCATCCTGCGAATTGAGGGTCTCTATCTCATAAATAGCTAGGTCTAGATCGCCTTTATCAAGTGCTTTTGGAAACTCAGTACTTAACGCACAGGTGACATCCAATTCGATCTGTGGGTGCCTTTGCGCAAAATTTGCAATGATTTGTGCAAGTTTTTCTCTGCCATGATCATCAGGAATGCCAAAACGTATCTTCCCCTCAACTTGTTCGCCCGAAATATCTTTCAAAGCGCCGTCTAACCGTTCAGTTACATCACGTGCGATAGGTATAAGTTGCCTCCCGGTTTCGCTGAGGATAACACCGCGACCATGGCGTTCAAAAACCGTGCGACCCAGTATATCTTCCAAGCGTTTAATCTGAATACTTGTCGCAGATTGTGAGCGCGCAATTTTGTCCGCACCAGCTGTTACGCTGCCGGTTTGCGCAACCGCAAGAAATGTTCGTAAGAGATCGCTATCTAAGTTATTCATATGAATTTCCGATGGCTGAAATAAGTATTATTCATTTCATATATGTCTTTATTTCACATAATTTACAAGGCTAAAGGAGTATTTGAATGGCATTAGGAAATACGTTAGTCAGGCAATTCATCGATAAGAAATTCTTAGCTGGCTTTGGCTTGGTGCTTCTTGTGGGTGTTGCATTTGTTTGGCCGCAACAGTTCTATGATTGCATATTGTTTGTGTTTTGGGGCTTGGTGACAATCGCCCCAATTGTTGTGCCTGGAATATTGCTAACAGCTTGGATCATAGCAAGTGGCGCAGATAACCATATTGCAAAAGCATTTGAGGGAAGGCCTGCAAGGTCTATTCTTTTAGCATCGCTTATTGGTGCTTTAACCCCTGTTTGCGGCGTGACTGTCTTGCCGCTAATGGCGGGATTGTTAGCAGCTGGCGTTCCTTTGGCGCCTATTATGGCGTTTTGGTTATCATCACCGGTCACAGACCCCGCAATGCTTGCAACAACCGCAGCAACACTTGGGCTGAGCTTCGCCATCGGTAAGACAGTGGGCGCTTTTTGTCTGGGGCTTTTTGGTGGTGCGATCACCGCTATATTTGCAACCACACCCTGGGCGTTACATGCATTGCGCGACAATGCATTGCTAAAAGGTATGAACGCAAATACGTGCAGTAAAATTGGTTCTTTTGATGCCTATGTCTGGAAGACGGATGAAAGGCGATCGGCATTTAAACGTCAGTTTTTTGCAACCACGCGTTTGATACTCATTTGCCTAACCCCGGCATTTGCCGCTGAGTTTATGTTAAATTCCGCACTGACACCAGGATCCCTTGCGCCATATGTTGGTGAGGATAAATTTTGGGCTATTCCAGCGGCTGTGTTTGTCGGCGCGCCCGCCTATATTGATGGATATGCCGCACTTCCACTTGCGCGAAGTTTGATAGAAAACGGCATGTCAAATGGTGCTGCGATGGCGTTTTTAGTCTCAGGAGGCGTAGTCAGCATTTGGGGCGCATTGGCAATTGCGCCAGTTCTTAAAATCAAACCATTTATGCTATATTTGGCGCTTGCTGTGAACGGATCACTTGCAGTTGGCTATGTGTTTGAATGGTTAGGCTAGTGCGTGATTATTAGGAAAATGGCGGGCATAACTTTAAATTACGCCCGCTAAGCGTGCTTTATTATCAACGGTACTTGGCTGCAGTGATGAACTCACCGAATGTCTCACACCATACAAGCACTGTGTTATATGCGCCGACATCAACCCCTTGCGGTATATCTGAGATAAACCCATCGAAGGTTTTCACACTGCCAATGGCAGCAGATTGTTCTTTGATGGCGTTAAATCCAGCTTCGTCTTCAACAAATTCCGGCACAAGATAAACGATGTAGTCAGGCCCGGGAGCAAGCTCACCCATATGGACAATTTTTGTAGCGCTTACGGCAACTTTGCCCGTTCCCCAATGAAGGAAATCACTGCCAGCGAGATCTTTAGTAAATTCAGCTTCAAACAACGCGTTTTCTGCGGAGCTTTCCAGCATGGCTTTATCTACACTCGGCGGCGCAATAATAATAGGCAATAGATAAATACCCAATGCAAAACCAATGGCCAATGCAATTCCGTGTGTGCCAAGTAAAATGATCTTCCGCATGATGATTGTCCTCCAAATCAAAATTGAAACAAAGCCCTATCATGTGGAGGGAAATCCCGCAATCGGGCATCAATTGTCTTAACAAAATTGCTCAATGCGATAATCTTATAACCAAATGCTATTGCTGCTTGCGAATTAGGTATAATGTTTGTCAAAATCTCAGATGTGAAACGGTTCCTTTATGCTTGACTTATATGCGTCCGCCAGCGGCATTTTATCCATCATGGTTCTCATTCTTGCCGTTAGCCAAATTGCTATCGGTTCGTGGCCGCACGTTAAAAAGGCTGATCATTCAGGCGCGCTTGCAAAAGATGATATCCAAACACCATTGGTGCCGTTCGGTCCATTTTTTGCCATTTGGCTGGTGATTTTTGCCTGGGTGTTAGCCTTTGCAATTTGGCAAATAAGAGCAGAAAACCTTGCGAATGAGCTTCTAGTAACCCTGCGTTTGCCCATGATATTGATCATGTTGTGCACGTGTTTCTGGCAGGCCTATGTGCCGAAATTTGGCATGGGGCCTCAAAGCGTCATCGCGCTAACTACTGCTGCTGGTACCGCGATTTATACAGTTCTGTCCGCAAGTGCTGTTGAGTTCGATAAATTGTCGTTGAACTACTGGTTTGGCCTTGGGCCGATCCAGTTTTTAACGGGTTGGCTATGTATAACTGTTATTGTCAATTTGGCTTCAACCTTGGTAAAAATTCAGGCTCGATTTGATCCGCGGAAAACGCAGAATGCTATTTTGCTTATCGCATTAGCTAGTTTTATCGTTGCTATTGTTGCCAATATTACAAATTCTTATCTGGTCGCAATATCTGCCATTTGGGGTCTATTGGGAGTATTTGTGAATGTGCTGGTCGAGAAATACGCCTCAGAAATTGCTGTTGCAGCTGCTTTTGGGATCGGAGTGATTTTAGCAGCAACGCATCTAGGTGCGTTGTGGCGGGTTTAAAGAAGAATCTTCGGCTAAAGAACCCTGGGCTAAAAGAACCTTGGGCTGGTCAAGTTAGCTGTCATTAATAATACCCATTTCCTTGTGTGAATTTAAGATGTAGATATTTGAAATGACGAAAACAAACCTTCAAAAAATGATTGATGGCGAATGGTACATTTGCATTGATGATGAACTGGAAACCTTGCGCCAAAAGGCAGCGGATGCTGTTCATGAGCATAATCATATGCATCCCAGCGAGCGCGGCGCAATGGGTCAAAAATTACGAACTTTGTTTGCAAGCGCCCATGAAAGCGCAATTGTAACCGCGCCATTTCACTGCGTTTATGGCATGAATATCCATTTAGCCGAAGGTGTTTATCTCAATGCAGATTGCGTGATTTTAGATACTGCAAAGGTGACAATTGGTGCCAGAACGCTGCTTGGCCCGAAAGTTCAGCTTTATTGCCCATTGCATCATTTAGAGCGTTTAGAGCGATCGCAAGGATATGAAATAGGCTATCCGATTACTATCGGGGAAGATGTCTGGATTGGTGGCGGCGCAATTATATTGCCTGGGCTGACGATCGGCGATGGCGCAATTGTTGGGGCGGGCAGTGTTGTAACAAAAGACGTAGCCCCCGGCACCAAAGTTGTCGGTAATCCTGCCAAACCCATTGGTTAGCGGTGCATTACATGTCTCTATGTCTTGCGGCCCGCTAGGTTCCTTGTTACCAATTTAACTCTGTTTTTGTTTCGTAGCGTTCTTTGAGTCGGAATGAGTTTCGCACGTGGTTAGAAAGAACCAAAAGTTCATTTTGGCAAAAGCCTCGATTGTTATTCCTGATGCAACAGTTTGAATTTGTTTTATCTTTTGGATGAAATGAAGAAAAGAACAAGTCAGTTTTTTGGGAGCAAGTGGTAATGAAAATCGCCTTATTGATGTTAAGTCATGAAGATGAAAGCGGCTCAGTTCAGAACGTTTTTATGCCGTTATCAATCGGGGTGATCGCTGAATTTTTAAAGCTCAATTACAAAGATGATGATTTAGAAATTGCACTCTTCAAACGGCCTTCGAAATTTGAAGAATACCTTCAATCCACAACGCCTGATGTCGTCCTGTTCGGCAATTACATGTGGAATGAGGAGCTGAATTTATATTATGCCTCACGATTGAAAAACCAATTTGATAATTGTCTGATTGTTATGGGTGGACCTAATGTTAGCGTGAACCTGGAGGGTAAAGAAGCCTTCGTCGCGCAAAACCCGCAGGTTGATATTTTGGTTGAAGGTGATGGTGAGATCGTTTCACTAGAAATCCTCAAACAGTTTAGATCTAATAATCGCTCGATTGCACAAACCAAGCATGCCAAAATTATGAACTGTTTTGCCTATGATCATGATGCGGATAAGCTCATGTGTGGCGATGTTGAGGATACCCGCATTGGCGTTGGAAAAACGTCACTGGATGAAATACCATCGCCTTATGTTTCTGGCATCATGGACGTCTTTTTTGAAGATAATGCCATCCCGCTCTTGGAATCAAATCGCGGCTGTCCTTACGCATGTACCTATTGTCAGCAAGGGACAAAGTATTTCTCCAAGGTACGTTTCTTTGAAGGAAGCCGCATCGGCGAGGAGATCGAGTATATTGCCCAGAAAAAGCAAGAGCTGGGGCTTAATATGTCGATTGTCGAATTCACTGACCCCAATTTCGGCATGTATAAGCAGGATCTAGACGTCTTTGAAGGTATCCGAAAGTCTCAGGACCTTTATGATTTTCCAAAACAGGTGTGGTGCTCCACCGGTAAAAGCCAGGCCAATCGCATTTTAACTCATGCAAAAATGTTAAAGCCAGATTCAATTATGATCCGCGCTGCAATGCAAAGTATGAACCCTGAAACGCTGAAACAGGTTGAGCGCAAAAACCTTGATATCAGCGTGTTTGAAGAGTTTTCAAACGATGGGGTAGAAACCTATTCCGACGTCATGCTCGGGCTGCCGCTTGAAACGTCAAACACATATGTCTCAGGTATCTTAGAGCTTATCGATAGTAATATTGATGAGTTTTCGATGCCTCAAACGCTTGTGCTAAAAGGCACGCCGATGGAGGCGACTGAATATCTCAACAAGTTTGATATAAAAACGCGTAATCGTGTTATTCCGGAGTGCACCGGGGTTTATGGCAGTGAAAAAACAGCTGTTTATGAATTTGAACAGATGATTATGCACACATCGACAATGGATTTTGATGGTTATTTGGAATGCCGGAAATTTGCGCTCATAGTGATGATTTTCCACAATACGCGCATGCTCAAAAACATTTATCGTTACCTTGATCACAAAGGTATCAAGCGATCAGTTTTGCTCGATGGTATATTCCGTGCCTCGCTCAAATCAAAAGAGTTTGCACCCGTTTACGAAGGCTTTTTGGAGCTTGTGCAGATGGAGTTGTTGGCAACGACCGAGTTGCCAAAGGGCGTTGATCTGGATGAACTAACGGCCAATAAAGTGTATAAATTCCTCTCAGTTGCTTTGATGAACCACCGCCTTGCACTTGTTGATCTGGTGCAAAAATCGCTCGCGGAAACATCAATTTCAATGGGGCAAGTGGAGCGTGACTTCTTTATTGAGATGCTCAATGATACGTTCTTTCAAGTATCTGAAAGCGAAGCGAAGCCCGTTAAAAAAACACTCATCTCAACGATCTCTTCTGCTTTTGATTCTGAATATTATGAATGCTTCTTGTCCGATTTTCAGCAAGAGCGCATTTCAAATCTCAAAGACCTTTACCCAAAGAGCGAGGATCGAGAAAACAAACTGCCATATCATTTGCGCCCAGCAAATATGATCAAGACGATCCGTTTCGCATAAGCCTGTTTATCAGCGCGATTGGCGACGGTACTTTCTCAACCATGGTGAGTATTCCGGCTGCTACGATCATCACCATGCCGATCAATCCGGTTGCATTTGGCGTTTCTGAAAAGAACAGAAATCCCCAAAAGACTGCAAAACCGACATAAGTAAAATCAAATATCCCTATGACAGATGGTTTTCCGCGTTGATAGGCTATGGCAGCGCCAATACTGCCGATGAGGATCGAGATTGCAAGTCCAAATAAAAGCAGCCAAGTTGTAAGGTTCATATCACCCCATTGAGGCGATAAAAATTCTGAATATTGCTCAACAGGTTGGATGTATCCCAGTCCAAAAGTGGCACATGTGCCAAAAATGATAAATGAGATATTTAAACCTGCGGATAATATAAGGGGGTGCTCATTACGGCATTTTGTGCGGGTTAAAATCATGGATGAAGCATATAAAACCGCAGATAGCACGGGCAGCAACGCGTACAAATTAAATGCATTGGTCGATGGTTTTAAGATGAGCACAACGCCATTAAACCCAATGATAACGGCAATCCAGCCCCATATATTGATACGATCTCCGATGAAAAGGGCCGAGAACAATGTGATAAAAATCGGAGCGGTGTAATAGGCAGATGCTGCGATAGATAGTGGAATATGGGGCAGGGCGATATAGTATGAAATCCACATAATGCCCATTAATAGGCTGCGTATGATCGTCCATCCAAGGTTTTTGGGCCATAAAGAAACTTGACGATATTTAACCCCCAAAATGGTCAATAATGCGATGAGTGCAATCCAAGACCGAATGACAAATATTTGCCATAAGACCAGATCAGAATGGATGTTTTTGATTACCGCATCACCGAAAGATAAGATGAGTACAGTTCCGATTATCACCCATATTGCAAGCGTTTGATTGTCGGTTTTCGTAATGGTTGCGTATTTCATGATATCCACGATTTGATTAATTCACGGATATATAAAACATCATAAGAAGTCATCGTAAATTGACTAATCATCGATTTAACATTACTAAAAGTTATGCAAAATCTACGTCGAAATTTACCGCCACTTTCAAGTCTATTGCCATTTGAAGCAGCCAGCCGTCATGCAAGCATTACCAAAGCTGCTAATGAATTGGGGCTCACACAAGCTGCTATCAGTAAGCAGATCAAAGCGCTGGAAGATGATCTTGGCGTGACATTATTTGATCGTCGAAATCGTGCGGTTTATTTAACCGATGCAGGTCGTGAGTTTGGTTTGTTAATCAGTGAGATGCTAGGTGGTATTGCGCAAAAAGCAGATCATCTTCGTCAATCTAACGCGCCGCATGAGCTGGTGCTGCGCTCGCAACTCTGTGAGGGGTTGTACTGGTTAATGCCACGTTTATCGCGGTTCTATTTAGAGCACCCAGATATCTCAGTTCGCGTAACGGTTTCGCAAAATCCGCTAGCCAATGCTGAAGAGCGTTATGATTTAGCATTACAAACAACGGGGCGAGATATTGGCTCGGCGCAATTGGTTTTTACTGCAAGTGATGCCGTGTTTCCGGTCTGTAGTCCTGACTATTTAGAGAAAATTGGACCCGGTGCAGTGATAGACCGCTTGGCCGACTATCAGCTTTTGCACCATCAGGTATATCCTCAAGACTGGATGGATTGGGATACCTGGCTTAAACGTGTCGGCACGCGTCATAAAATCGGGCGCAAGGGCGTTTTGTATGATAGTTACCCCTTGATGATTGAAGCAACGGTTGCTGGTCTTGGGATAGGTTTAGGCTGGTCGCGCACGGTCGAAAATTACCTTAATAATGGCACTTTGGTACGTCCGTTTAGCCAGGAATTATCATTTGCGGACGGGCTATCAATTTATAAATCCAAATCTGGTGAATTAAATTCAGATGTGCGCAAACTGGCAAATTGGCTGCGTGCTGAGCTCACCTAATGCGATAATTTGATCCGCGGTATGGCTTCCACATCAAGTGGTTTTGCATATCCCTTGATAAATCCATCGCGTTTTGCCAGTGCTTCGTACCAGCGCATAACATGCGGGTAGGTGCTAACATCGATCTTCTGACGATCAAAACGGGCCACCCACGGCCAGATGGCAAAATCTGCAATTGTGATTTCATCCATGATAAACTCATGATCTGATAATCTTAGATCAAGCACCTCATATAGTTTTGCAGTGGTGTTGGAAAAATGCTCAGCTGCAAAAGGGGATTTACCCGGGTGGTAGGTCAAAAAGTGGTGCGTTTGGCCTAAAATTGGTCCAAAAGCTGCCTTCTGCCACATCAACCAAGACACAGTCTCCCAATATTCAGGTGTGTTTTTTTCAGGTATGAATTGTCCGGTTTTATCAGCAAGGTATAGCAGGATAGCACCAGATTCAAAAATCGTACTCTCACCGTCAACCAACACCGGCAGCTTGTGATTTGGACTTATTTTGACAAAACCTTCCGCATGTTGATCACCCTTATTGATGTCAATTAAATGGGTTTTGTAATTAAGCCCCATCTCTTCGAGCGCGATGGATATTTTGCGGCCATTTGGCGTGGTCCAAGTGTATAACTCTATCATTTTTGCTCTATTTTCCAAAATTACCTGACGTTTTGTGTCATGTATCATGTCTTGCGGCAAGACGGGCCAGCGGGCGTTGATGATGGTTTTGTGTGAAACATTTCATAATCACCTGTCAGGTTTCCAATCAAAAGGTCTATGCTTTCCACCACTTTGCGCGCCGCATCATAATCAGGCCCGGTCACAACGGTTTGCTTGCACACCTGAATTGCTGCAAGTCGACCGGTGCCAAGCATATCAATGACCGCATCTTTATTAGAAATAACCCCGCGTTTTGTACGCCGGCCTCTTTGCATCATAGCGTTCCCCCGCCAAAGAATGGATAAATTTAAGTTAAACAGCTTGTTTTTCTAAATAGGGCCAAAACATTGCTTGTGGGCGTCCAAATACGCGCACTAAAGGTAAGCGATAGCCACCGATTTCAGCTTGATCGATCTGAATATCTTCTGGGGCAACGTTTTTGTGCAAAACAAGCCCACTTAACACCTCATCAAGCCAGATATTCATTTGGTGACGGTATTGATCAATATCGATTGCATTGCCATCCGCCCAATCACCCACGGCAATATCAAACGTTGAATTGATATCATCACCTTTATCGGGAATTGGTGAATGGGGGGCATGGTTAGGCAAAAGTCTCAATGTCATTTTAGATCTCTCAAATAGGCTTAATTTCCTAAAGAACATAAAGTGAACAATTAAAAACCACAAGAAACCTATGCGGGAATAGTTAAATATTTTTCTGCTAAGTTTTGGAGAAATTTCGATAGGCGATCTTGTATTCGACATCGGATTTAAAGAAACTCTTAGCTTCAAAGGAAAATCCAAAACGTTGATAAAACGGAGCTGCATCAACACGTGCGTTGCACCATAATTGAGAGATATCTTGCGCCTTTGCCAAATCAATCACATGGCTTAATAATATCGAGCCAGCACCTTTACCTTGATAATTTTCTAAAAGCGCAAATTTACGAAACTGCATGCGACCATCATCAGTGGTAAAAAGTGAAATAACTCCGAAATGAAAATTACCATCATAAAGGCCCAAATGCTGTGTTGTGGGCAGATCATCTTCATCAATCACAATCATATGTTCAGGACCATTGGGCCATAAGATGGCTTTGCGAATGGCATAGGTCTGAAGGGAGGTAATTGGGCGGATGTTTGGGGTCATTGTGTTTGTTTCTTGCATCTTAAAAGTCACATCGATCGGTATTGTGAAAAAGCGGTGAAATCTCAATTGAATCAAATTATCAAACGTATGAATCAGATCTTCAAATGTATAAATTAATCCATTGATATCGTGAGTGAAATATCATCTAATGCAGGCTTAAATTCATCGCATGCGGCTTCGCCTTTTGGCGTGATTTGATAAATACCTTTTATCTCAGTTGGAGCGCGTTCAAACCAACCATAGTGGTCATCTGCCATGATGTTTCGTGCTTTCTCAACGCCAAGCGATTTGGCGATGATACTGGCTTTTGTTGGGCCATTGACGGATAAGTATTTAAGGCAGCGCAAAGCATCTTGTCGATAGGCGGTTATGATGTGTGATTGTCGCGATGCGCCACCTTGCGAGGGGTCACCCACGCGCCGCGCAAATTCGCGTAAAAGCCGTGTTTTTTTAACTTTGGATTGCTTGGGTTTATATGCTGCTGGGTCTAAGTGAACCTCAACAAATTCATCCTTAAGTCTTACTGTGATTAACCCCAGGCCTAATCGGCGACAGAGGTTTTTATTGTTCTGAAGTGACTTAAAAAATGCGCGTCCTGTTGCACGTGGCACGGCCACATAAACCTGATCAGATAGTGCCTGTCGATCAATGCCCTGATGAAAAAGTGACAGCGAAAACGCAGTTTTTAATTCAACGATAACGGGATCTTCTTCTTTGCCATCTTCCCCAAACCGCACGCCAACTACATCAGCCTTACCGATTTCGCCCTTCACCTCATAACCTTGCCCCTCAAGCAGCGCTTTGATAGGTGCATAAAGTTCTGTTTCTTTCGGCTTTGCGGCTGACGGTTTTGGTGTTTTTTTCGATGGTTGTTTCGGCAAAGGGGGTATCCTAGAATCAGACTGTGAGCTGAACTATATCACGCACCACCTAACATCCCGAGCCAGACAAATTCGTAAATTGCGGCGCAAAACCCGATGGTAACTAAAATGTAGCCTGCGATTAAAAACCAATTTTGCGGTAGGCTATCGATATAGGCACGAAAGCGCGCCCATTCTTTACGGATAAACTTTTGCTTTTTCTCTGGCTGGGTCATCAGTAAGCTTTCAAATAATTTCCACCCATAAGCAGAATTCTTGCGGCTAGATATGAAAATACCCTAGGCCCGTTACAATTAAATCTGGATATCTATCTAAATGATTGCGAGCGGAATGCAACTTATCCCATCACTTGTCAAACGGCGTTGTGATACCTAAATTGCAATTAAATGCAGCGCAAAATTGTGCAATATGCATTGAATCGGTTCAATAACACATGAGCTTAGAAAACTGATTAAGTTTGAAAAATACGAGGGGCGCAAGAATGGATTTCGGACAAGCAATTTCCACCTGTTTTAAAAAGTTTGCAGATATTAATGGTCGTGCGCAACGATCAGAATATTGGTGGTTTTTTCTATTCAACTTAATCGTAAATATAGCTGCAACGGCGTTATTTGGTGATGGGTTGATTTCCGTTTTAATTACGCTTGCTTTGATTGTTCCGGCTATCTCAGTTGGCGTGCGGCGTTTACATGACACGAACCGGACAGGTTGGTGGATGTTGGCATTTATCATCCCATTGCTTGGTCTTGTTTTGGCGCTGTTTTGGCTGACAAAACGCGGCACAGTTGGACCAAACCAGTATGGTGATGATCCATTGGGTGGTTATGCGGGTGAGCAAACATATTACAATGATATCGATGCGCAAAACGAAGCGCGTAATAATGGCGACATGTTCCGCGGAAACAATGAGCGCACAAGTGAGAGCCGCACAGAAGAGCGGAATGCGCCGCGTGAGGAAAAGGCACCAGAAGGGCCTTGGGCTGATCGCAAACCAAAAGCTGAAACCCCTGAACCACCTAAACAGGTTACCGAAGAGAAAAAACGCAAAATAGAGCCGCCGCGCTTTGGCCGCGATGCCCGCAAGAAGGGCGATTAGTAAAAACATCGGTTGAGATGCATAAATAATTTGAATGGGATTTATTGCAGCTTTTACACGAATATGTATAATAATTTACATGCAAAAGTATGCGTTTATCGACAGTCAGAATTTAAAAAAATCAGTAGAAGCGATTGATAAAAAGATCGATTATAAGCGTTTTCGACTGTGGCTGGAGCGCAAATATGATATCTCATGTGCGATCATGTATTTCGGGTTTATGGAAAGCCAACAAGATCATTATGCTTATCTAAGAAAATGTGGTTTTGATCTCGTGTTTCGAGATGTGGACAAACGATTAGGTAAGATAAAGTCTAACGTCGACATTTGCCTTACAATATGGGTGATGGATCATCTTGGTGAAATAGAAAAAGCGCATTTGGTGACAAGTGATGGTGATTTCTACGACCTTGTGGAGCGCCTGAAACAAGATGACAAGTTTGGAGGTGTGATTTCACCATCATCGACGAACAATTGTTCATCGCTTCTGGAAAAAAGCGCTAAGGGAAAAATAGACTATATCCCAGATTTAATCCATAAATTTGAAGATAGAAGCTAAAAAAGAAAAAGCGCCCCGCAGTGACGAAGGCACTTTTGGCACGCTCTTAAATATGTGTTGGGGGGCCCCGCAGTGACAAAAGCACTTTTGGCACCTGATCCCAAGTAAATTTAATATAACCTTTTTTGATGTCTTTAACAATGCATTGTAACACAATTTGTGTATTTAATGCCTTAGGACTGAATTTAGGAGTTTAAGTCATAACGTTTAGTCAACAGCACCCACCCCAAATCAATCATTAGCCACTCGCGTTGCGACTTTCAAAAGCTTGTTAAAACGTGTGCAATCAAAATGGCTTTCATGCGGGCAGTTCGCCACATGGTGTAGCATGCGTGAAAGGTTTTGTAAGCGTTCTGCTTGTTCCTCTAAATCTCGTGCTTTTTGTATGAGTGTGTTGCGCGGAAGCGATTTCGTTACCGGGCGCTGTAGCAATGCACCAATTTCATTAAGCGTAAAACCTGCTGATTTTGCCAGAGTGATTAATGCAAGTTCTTGTATAACGTCAGGCTCGTATTGGCGACGCAATCCATTGCGTGAGACAGCACAAATCAGCTTTCTCTTTTCATAATATCGAAGTCCAGACGTACTAACGCCCGATTTTTGTGCGACCTCAGCAATATCCATCAGTTTTTCCATAATTATACCCTTGACTTGAACTTAACTTCAAGTTGTAGGCCGTTCTTTTAGCGGATGCAATAGGGTGCACATATGGAAATAAATAACGTATTAAACGGAAAACAAAACTCACCAAAAGCTCTTATCGGGCCAAGTATCTCAATCATATTAGCTGCATTTGGAATTAGTTCAGTTGCGGTGGTTCTGCCTCAATTGTTGCAAGAATTTATCGGTTCGCAATTGGATCCTAGCCTTGTGGTTTCCGCTTATATTTTAGCGGTGACGGCGTTGATTGTGCCTGCAGGTCGAGCGGGCGATATTTTCGGCAAACGCACAATTCTCATAGCTGGACTTTTACTATTTCTATTCGGAGTGTTAGTCGCATATTTTTCTACAACACTGTCGCATCTGATTATCAGCAGATTAGCGCAAGGAGCGGGTGCTGCAGCTATGATGGCAATGCCGCTTGCGCAGGTGCGCGAATTTGCACCACAAAACCAAACCGGGCGATGGATGGGGGTGATGGGTACAATGTCAGCAATCGGTACAGCTTCTGGTCCTGCACTGGCCGGGATGATTACCAGCCATTTTGATTGGCGAACGGTGTTTCTCTTTCAAGTGCCACTAACTGTGATTGCAATTTTCCTTTGTTTTATGTTTTCAATCCGTGGCAAGCGTTTGAGCGGTCATAATAGGATTGATTATGCTGGAGCAGCTACGCTTGCGGTTTTATTGGCAGCTTTTGTGCTATTGATGTCTGATCTTAAAGATGGAATTGATGTTGGCGCATTGCTTCTTGGTGCTATCACGCTTCTGCTGGTATTTTTATTCTGGATGATCGAAAAGCGTGCGCGTGACCCGCTGATACCGCTTGCGCTGATTAAGTCTCAACATTTGCGCATTAGCTTTGTGATGAATGCAACAGTGTCGATGATTATGATGGGCATGCTGATTGTCGGACCGTATTTTTTAACGTTAGGATTGGGATTAACAACCGCTCAAATGGGCTTAGCCATGTCTTTAGGTCCGATAACATCCGCGCTCAGCGGAATGCCGGCGGGACGATTGACTGAAAAATTGGGCGCGCACCGCACAGTCCTTTTAGGACTTATCGGCATGATCTTTTCAACCATGGCAATGGCAACCCTTCCGTATTTATTTTCGTTAGGCGGCTTTATATTGGCCTTTATGCTGTTAGCGCCCAGTTACCAGATCTTTCTCGCAGCGCTGAACACATCGGTGATGGAAGGTACTTTGGATAAGAACCAAGGCGTTACCTCAGGTTTATTGAACTTAAGTCGCAATTTTGGTTTTATTTTGGGCGCGAGCATCACCAGTCCCATATTCTGGTTTATCGCAAACACCGATGAGGGCGTTGTAACAGAAGCGGATAGGATTTCCAAAGCAATGGTAGGAACTTTCATCTTTGCAAGTGTTTTGGTTTTAAGCATCCTAGTGCTATGGCTAATTCTAAAGCCTTTCAAACGTGAGGGTTAAACCTTTAGAACAAGAGGACAGTGATCGGAGACTTCGGGATCGTAAACAACCTCAAAGTTTTTCACAGCGTTTGTTTGATTGACCAACATATAATCAGCAAATTTTCCCGGCTTCTTGTAATAAGAATTACGTGTACTGTGAAAACCACGATCGGTGACCAGTTCGGTCATACCGTTGTCTCGCAGAATGTTTAATGTCTCGCTGTCTGGCTCTACATTAAAGTCACCACAAATCACGGCAGGATCATTTGGTTCAGTCACTTGATTGGATAGTTTTAAAAGATTGTGCGCTTGGGTTTTACGCTCTGGCGTATCCATCTTTCCTCTTAAATCGCGCAACCCATGCATATGTGTGATGCTAATTGGCTGATCAGCGCTATAATCATAAATGCGAACGGCATGCGCGCTGCGAGATCTTGGGTGCTCGCCATAGCCATCAGAGCCATAAGATTTATGCACAAATCCTTGCGCCTGAGCGATGATTGGGTGTGATTTGTGCACAAAAGTCGCCAAACCCCATTGTGATGGGACGGATTTTTCATCATCCCATAATATCCCTTGCGCAGCGGGGCAAAAAGTCGCCACATGATCTGGTAAAGCCTGGCAAACATCGCGGAAAAAATTAGCGCGTTGGGGGAGAATATGATCTCCATCACGATAGGTTAGCCAGTCTTTATCGCTTAAAGGGCTATGAACAACTTCTTGCAAACACAACACATCCGGTGCTGATGTTGCGATATACGGCAGGAACGCTTCATGCAGTTTACCGCCCCATCCATTTAAGCACATAATTTTCATAATAATGCCCTTATTTGAAAAACCACAATTATCGGTTTGCCCATTTCTCCGCCAACCATGGCGCAATCGCAATAAACCCAATCAGCACTGTTAAGCCAATCAGCACATAGAGAAAATCGACGGTGTAAAGAATTGCAAGACACGCCACACCCGTTGCTGCCAAACCAATATAAAACTTGCGGCTACGCCCTTTAAAGATCGCATTAAAGCGACGCTCAAAAAAAATGAACATCACCAAAAGCGCAAGGCCAAGCACAATGGTTAGAATTTTGGTCAGCAATGCAGGCATCCTAGTGGAAAGTTGAGTTTTACGTTTTAGCGATGCTTTGTAATCTTGCATAGCAAAAGATGATGTAATTTTACTTTGTAATTTTCATAACCAAGACATAATAGTTGCAATACGTAGAGATATAGAAATGATCGATCATGGTTGCGAAAGACAATAAATCGTCAGAATTAGTCGAGGAAATCGATGTGTCTCTATTGGAGATCACACAAGCCACAACAGCAGTTTTTGCCGATTTATATTTCCGTATGCCATTTTTGTTTTTCATCAGGCAAGGCGAGAAAAAGGTCACGCTGTCCAATGGTGATGAGTGTTTGGGAAAAGCAGGGGACTTGATGGTCTTTCCCGCGGGCGCGTCAGTGACAATGGAAAACAGGCCGCTCTATGACAAAAACTACCGTGCTGACGGAGTTGGCTTTAACACCAAGCTGATTGATGAGGTGTATTCTGATAAATCGCTACATGGGCAGAAACAGGATGTTTATATTTTAAGAGCGGATGAACATCAGCCTTTTGAAATTTTAGAGCTGATCAAAGACACGTTAAATCACGATAATCTGCCGCAAATTATCCGCCACCACAGATTGCTTGAGCCGCTAATATGGCTCAAAGATAAAGGTGTTGCGCTATCTGCACATAGCGATAACCAGCCATTGAGTAAGATCCGCCGTATTATCGAGCAAGATCTTAGCCATTCCTGGCGCGCTAATGATATTGCGCAAATATTGGCCATGAGCGAACCGACATTTCGCCGGTGGTTGTCAAAATCAGACCTCAGCTTTTCTAAAATATTGAACAATTCGCGATTGGAATATGGTTTAAGTTTATTGCAGACAACCGATATGCAGATATCGCAAATCGCGCTGGAATGTGGGTTTAAAACACCATCACACTTTTCAGATAGTTTTCGAAAAAGGTTTAATATTGCACCGAAAATGATCAGATTTACAGATATATGATCGAATTTCGATATATGTTGAGTGTTTCTCAGAAGCGGCCGTGAGTGGATTTTTCTAAGTTGGGTTTATCAATCAACACTCAAAGGAAAAACAAATGAGACTTACAAAACTACTCGCAAGCGCAACCGTATTCGCAAGCATTGCCTTCGGTGCTTCAGCCGCTGATTTCCAACTTCAAAGCCAATCGATCGCAGAAGGAGCGCAATTGTCCAGCGAATTCGTCTTTCAAGGCTTTGGCTGCGAAGGGGGCAATTTATCTCCGCAGCTATCTTGGGTAAATGCACCAGAAGGTACGAAAAGCTTTGCCATTACTGCTTATGATCCGGATGCGCCAACAGGTTCAGGTTGGTGGCACTGGAATGTTGTGAATATCCCAAGTGATGTGACATCTTTAGAAATGGGTGCGAGCGGCACTGAAGAGATGCCAAAAGGCGCTCTGGAAATCACCAATGATTATGGTGCACAGGGGTTTGGCGGCGCGTGTCCACCTCCTGGTGAAGTCCACCGTTATATTTTTACAGCACATGCACTTTCTATTGAGAATATTGAATTGCCAGAGGGTGCTAGCAACGCTTTAACCGAGTTTATGATTGGCGCAAATACAATAAAAAGCTCAAAAATTACAGCAGTTTACAATAGATAATTATCTTTCTATCAGCGATTAATACCCAAAGCCGCGGCGCGAAAAGTGCGTCGAGGTTTTGTTTGTTGGGTGTTAAAAAATGCCACATGAATAACACATGAACATCACTTTCATGCCGCATTCAAACGCTCATATATAAAACATAACCATCGCAAACTAACGGGAACAAATTCTCCCGCCAAATGAAGGATGAAGATTATGACGAATGTGACAGATGTAACACTTGAGTTGAGCACAAAAGACATCATCCGAGAAATCGTCATCACGGGCTTCATCGGCACATTGCTCGCGCTACAAATCATACAAGTTGTGGGGTAGGGCATCCAACTTTAGCCAGTTGGAAAACTTAATCAAATTGATAAACGATCCGCATCCACCCCTGATGCGGGTCTTTTTGTACCTACTCCTATAACCCTTCAAGCCGTATTATCTTCCTTAACCCAACATGAACGCGCTCTTCAGATAAGGTTCAAAGCCTTTTTGTTACAACTTCTCTCATCAAATTATGAAATAAACCGGAGGGTAACAAAATGAAAAAGACAACTTTAGTCGCAACGGCAGTTCTAATCGCTCTTATGGGGCTCAATATCGCGCAAGCTGGCAACATAAAAGCACCAACAGAAGCCAAGATGAAAGTGACAAATGTCACTTTGGCGATCAAGTCACCTGCAGCAAATGTGTGCCCAGCACAGGGTAAGATGAAAGCTTGGATTAAAACTAACAAGCCCGGCAAAGTAAGCTATTTCTTTGCGCGTCAGGGGCAAAACCCAAGCCCAGTTAAGGTCGTAAACGCGGTTAAGATGGGTAACAAGTATATGGTTGAGTTGGAACAAAGCCTATCAATTCATCATGCAATCGACACCAAATACCGTCTATTTGCCAAAGGCGCTAACGGCCAATATGCCAAAAGCATGTGGGTGCCCCTTAAAGCAAATTGCACAATTGGTTTAGGTGGCAACGGTGGTTTTAAAAGCTGATTCTGCGCCGGACAGCTAGATTATCAATACTTGTTTAGCCCGTTTATCCTTTTAGGGCTAAGCAACAGCGTGGTGTTTTGATGAAGGCACGATTGGCGAAAGCTAAGTTAGGGATGTCAAAACGTATTTTGTGGGTACGAAACACATGAAGACACCGCGCATTTCTATACTAGGACGCATCCACCCCATTTTTGCCCAACAACATATTGACTGCTCACAAGCCCGCTTTCAAACACTTGGGTTTTGTTATGTTTTAAATCAATATCATCATCTAAATCACCAAATAGCGCTAAGCCATTCCCAATGAGTATTGGAATGCGCGTTAACGTGAGTTCGGTAATCAATCCCTCGCGCAGGAAGCTTTGAATGATCTTACCGCCATCAATATAAGCGCGGTGCCAACCCCGCTTATCAAGCATATTCATCACATCTTTAGGCGATAAGCTAGTGAGTTCAACCTTGCCTTCAAGTTCGGTTGGTATATCCTCAGGCTCCAGAGTTTGGCTCATTACTATAACAGGTTTTTGGTAAGGCCAATCAGTAAATGCAAGCAAGGTTTCAAACGAACCACGCCCCATAACCAAGCCATCAATATTCTCCATAAACTCATCATATCCATGATCTTCGCCGACAGTATCTTGTTTCATAAGCCAATCAAGGCGATGCTCAGGGTCGTCTGTTTGTCGCGCAACATATCCATCAAGGCTTGTGGCAATAAATACATGTCCTGTGATCAAAGCAATTCTCCGATGCCTAAGAGGTTCGTATATTCTATATGATATTAATCGTTGGAATATCTAAGTCTATGGCTCAATAAAGTGAAGGCATTAAATTCTGTTAAAATCTAAACGTAAGAAAATAATCCTATTTCTGTAGCCAAGACAGGTCAAATGGGGTATATATGGAACCATAGCGGTTCGCGTGTTGATGCATGAAGTATGTAAACCAACCTTGATCACCAAAATTTTAGTTGAACAGCAGCCACATGACAGTCTAACTGTTGTTTGAGGATGGCTAACAGGAAAATATGAGCGACAAATCAGCAAATAAAGAATTTGTGCGGATGCTTCACGATGTTGAAAATTGTGAATTGCGCGATCGTCCCTGTTTTTCAGATCTTTCGCCCGAACAGCAAGAAGCTTTTGGCAACGGCGTGGGGCCTGATTGGTTCCCGCAATGGCTGAGATATATCATTACGCATTGGGTTTCGTGGTTTTTCCAAGATGCATCATGGCGACATCATGATTTTGGCTATCGCATGGGCCACACTGAAACGCATCGCCAATACTATGATCGATTATTTTTATACGCGATGTTGCATGACGCTAGACGACAAAAACGGGGCTGGTTGCGCTATAGCAAAATGACATTGGCGATCACAATGTCCTATTTCTTTTATGCCTGCGTGCGCACATTCGGTCAGTTCTTTTTCAATTATGATCATGGTTATGATTATTCAGTTTTAGATGTTGATGTGCCAAAAAATAGCGAAAAAAACGCTTAATCCATAAAATTATTTTGGAATGAATTTCAAGCATTGCGATCGCAATATTGGATTTGCACTTTCGTGCCTTTGAGCCAGCATAGTTATCAATAAATCTCGGAGAGACATTATGAAAACCTCACAACGAGGGCTGGCTGAAATTGCCGCCCACGAAGGCATTGTTATGTCCAAATATAAAGACAGCGTTGGTGTTTGGACAATTGGCATTGGACATACGAAAAATGCTGGTCATCCAGATCCGTCCAAAGTGAAGGGGGAATTGCCGCTTGATAACATTATGGAGATTTTTGCACGCGATATTAAAAAGTTTGAGACACGCGTTTTAAATGCATTCAAACGGGAATTATCGCAATCACAATTTGATGCGGCGGTGTCCTTTGATTTTAATACCGGCGGGATCCATCGTGCATCTTGGGTAAATCAGTTTAACCAAGGCCATGAGCAAGCCGCGCGGCGTTCATTCATGAAATGGCGAAAACCGCGCGAGATTATTCCGCGACGGCAAGCGGAGTGTGATCTGTTTTTTGATGGTAGATATTCAGGCAACGGCAAAGTCAATATTTATCGAGCAACATCAAAGGGTAAAGTCCTTTGGTCAAGCGGAAAACGCGTTGTTTTGCCTAAAAATGCCCCAGCAACGGGATCAAATTCACCACAACAAAAACCTTCAATTCATCAAAAACCAAATACAAAAAATTTGGTCATAATTGCAACGATCATTGGTGGGTTGGGTGTGGCATTTTCTAATAAAATAAAACGTTTTTTCAACAAGTTAGGCTAGTTAAATGAATCATTTCATCAAGATTACAAACTGCCTAAAAGGCTATCGCACATTTGCCGTCAACATCCTGCTCACCATTATGCCCATCTTAGAAATGAGCGAAATACTTGATGTTTTACCCAAAGGGTATGAAGCGAAATACGCCATTATGATCGCGCTTGTGAATTTGTATTTGCGCACAATCACGACAACGCCTTTGGGTAAGTCATGATCGGTGGTATCCTTTCTTGGCTATCAGGCGGAGCGATTGAGGCAATTGGTGGGCAAATTACGCGTGCATATGGAGCTAAATTATCAGCTGAAAACGATGAGGCGCGCATTGATGCGCAAAAGCACATTGCCGTACTTGAAGCCCAGCAATCGGTGTTAATTGCTGAGCAGCGCAGTATCATTACGCGATGGATACGACCTGCATTTGCGCTGCCGTTTGTCATCTACAATTTCAAAATCGTGGTCTGGGATAAAGTGTTGGGGCAAGGGGTAACAGATCCTTTGTCACCGCATTACTGGCAATTGCAAATGATTGTCTTTGGCGCATATTTTCTGACACGTCCATTTGAAAAACGTTACTAGCGCGCACAGGAAGGGAAGATTTGCAAAGATGGAAATCGCTATCAAAGACTTTATGTATTTTCTTGTGCTAGTTGTCGGTGTAATCGGTTCGCATTTTATGCTGCGCGCACGTGTAATGGTGCTTGAAGAGCGTTCGCGAAACCACAATGATCAGTTCCAGCAAATTTTGTCGGCTTTGAAAAACCTCGAAGATAAAATTGACCATAAAGCAGATCGTTAGACCGATCATATGGCTTAGTTATTTGATCTTCAGCTTATATTTTGTGGTTTGCGATGAGCCATCAGGATAACTCACCTTAATCGTTGCGCTATCCTTGCCCGTGTTATGAGAGCGGAACGTCACGCGTTTTCCATTGCAACCTTTCACCTTCTTATCATTGATGGAAATCGAACCAAGTTTTGGCGATTTAATAATCGAAACGCGCACCTGTCCGGTCAAACAATTTGAACCTTTCGCATGCGGTTGAATAAGCGTTTTGATCTGTCCTAGATTTACCAACACTGTTCTTGTTTCTGCCAGCGCAGAGCTTGATATGATAACCGCGAAAAGGATGTAGATTGTTTTTAGCAATATGTTTTCCAAAAAGTTGAACCAGTTAGAACTTAACTTTTCTCTGAATGTATGGAAATACGCCACACATTCAACTTGCTTCAACTCTGTGTGAAGACAAAAGACGAACTCACAATAATTTTGCCAGCTTCTTTTCTCCCAGTTCTAAAACGTGTTAGCGTTACAAAATGACTAATTCTAAGCTAACATTCTGGTTTGATTTTGCTTCAACCTATTCCTATCTTGCCGCCATGCGCATCCAAACGTTAGCAACTCGCGAAAACGTAGAGATTATTTGGCGTCCGTTTTTACTTGGACCGATCTTCAAATCACAAGGGTTGGAAACTTCTCCGTTTAATGTGTTTGAAGTTAAGGGCAGGCATGTTTGGCGTGATCTAGAGCGACAGGCCAATTATTATGATTTACCTGCATTTACCAAGCCCGAACCGTTTCCGCAAAATGGATTAATCCCAGCTCGTATTGCCGCGCATAAAGCAGCCGAGCCTTGGGCTGTTGAATTCATCAAAGCAATTTTTGTAGCGCAGTTTACGCAAAGCGCATCGATCACAGATGAGTTGATAATCGGTGTACTAAGTGATTTAGAACAAGACGGTGAAAACTTGCTAAACCAGGCAAAAACAGATCAATCTGTAAAAGACAAGTTGCGCCAAGCCACAGAGGAAGCGCAGAGTATGGGATTGTTTGGCGCGCCGAGCTTTATCACCGATGATGGCGAATTGTTTTGGGGAAATGATCGTCTCGAACAAGCGCTTGATTGGACAAAAAAACCTCAGACGTTTCTATCTGAGGCTTATATTAAATGATAAATCTATTGTCGGTCGCTTAGCCGCCAAATCTGTAGATCAAACCAACTGATCCAGTAAATTGGTTCTTGGTTTCAATCACCGGGCTATCAGCTGCATCACCGATAAGGCGCGAATATTTACCGCCAAGTTTCATTGTCCATTTTGGCGCAATTGCAATATCAGACGATAAACTAAAGTTCACGTCTTTAAAGCCGGCCTCAGGGTTATATGCTGTTAAGCCAGCGGTTGATGTGCCTGCCTGCGCGGATGATACACCGAAAAATGTGTCCATGTAATCATTAGAAGAGTAGGTGGCACCAATGCCCGCTGTGACTTCCACAGCTTCGGTGACCGCAAGTTTGGTAGATGCACCAAGTTTTAGCTGACCGCCGGTGTCATCGCCAGTGAGTTGGTCAACGTAAGATGCATCAAAGGTAAACCCGTTTGTTGTATAAGCGCCATAGCCGCCCAATACAAAGCCGCCATCGACATCGCCAAGGCCACCAAGCAAATCGCCATCTGCTTGCTCGCGTCCGCCGCGATAACCGGCCACAGGGCCGACCTCAAAGCCATCTGCTCCCAAAAGATTAAAACGGATGTCATCTAAGCCTTTAAAGCGAACGCGCGAACCAAATGAGCTGGTTTCAGCATCCGATGCTGAATGCGGGATCACAAGTGGAAATCCGATAGCTTTATAACTTTTCGAACCTTCATATTTTGGAGCAATCACCGCCATGCCGCCAAAGCTGAAAGATAGACCTTCAGCCTGTGCGCTGGGCGTGCCAGCAAATATAATTGGAATCAACAGGCTTGTGCTCAACGCGATTGTTTTAATGCTCGACATGAAAACTCCAGTTGCGATCAATTGCTCATGGCAAATTCGCAGGTTTTACGAAAAAATAAGGGTGCTAACCATATGCACCTTCTTACGAGACTATGAAAGAAATAGATCGCAATTTAAATAGTTTTGGACCCCTTTGGTAAACAAACTGTTAAAACGTGATGTCAGGTTGCGCAAGCATCAACCAGAATATGAGTAAAATGGCCAGGAATGCTGGTATTCCGAAAGTAAACCAGATTTTGAACAGCCGATGGTATGACAAAGGTAGATCGTCCCCCGATAGCAAAGCATTATGGGCTAGATCACGCATTTTGATCTGTATCCAGACAACCGGCAACCAAAATATCCCAATGAAAATATAAAGCCCGATAGACACCAAAATCCATCCTTGGGTAAGGGGCCAACCTACCAATGCTGCTAGCCAAATACCGGTGATCGGCTGCAATATGGCAGCTGTTGCAGTAAAAATCATATCCGCGATGACAACAATAGACATCGTGTGCGCAATCGTTGCAACGTTTTTTGTACGATGGGCCATGAGAGCAAAAAATGCGATGCCAGCACCAGTGCCAAGCAAAACACATGCACCAATTACATGTAACCATCGCGCGAATATTTCGATTTCAAACCAATCCATATTCTCACCTGTTATCTAATGTCACACGGCCGACCAAAGCTAAAACAATGCCAGGAAATACCTTGACCATTGGGCCCAATGGATCTGCCCATAATTGAGGTGTCACCACCGCTGCGCTAATAAGATAATTAAAGCTAACCGCAATCATCGCCCAACATGCAATCTTTGCTGATTTGCGGATGAGAACGCCCAGACCAAGCGCAATATCAACGATAGACCAAAAACCAATGCTGAGTTTTGCAAAGTGATCAGACCAACCAATATCAGTTAATACGTTTGCAGCGCGATCAATTTGCCATAATCCGATAATGCCTGAAGCTAACCAAAAGCTAGCCAAACAAAAGATAATGATCGGCATGAGCAAAGACATACGGGCAAAGAGCCGATCTTCCACCGCAGCTGGCATGTGTGAAAGCGCACTATTAAGTGGTCGTAGATCTTGTTTCGTAATTTTCCTCCAAGGATCGGGGTCGCCTTTAATCCCACTTTTAAGAACTGATATCGCAGTTGAGCGAAGTGGGGATCTCCAACCTAATAAGCTCAGGAAGTCTGCAATTTTTGCAGTAATTTGTGTTGACCAGTTGGGAAGCGTGATTTGCCAAACAGCAGATGAAAAACCAAGCCAATGGCGCGTTTCTTGCACAACTTCCCGTAATGAATGGGTTTGCCTCTCAACAAGGTCGTAGCTTTTGTTTTTTGGGACTTGATTGTTTGCAGCCAGCACAACTGCATCTGTTAAGTCATAAATCGAAGTTGCCTGCACCTGTGAATTGGCAAGTGCAATAGGCTGAACAAGCGGAAAAGCTGCCAACATGCGCAATAGCGCAGAGCCACCATATGCGTTTTTAGCCAACACTAAACCTGGGCGAAAAATGTTGTAATCGGTATGGTTTTCGCGAATATAATCATCGCCCATTGCTTTGGTGCGCATAAAAGCGGTATCCGCGTCACGTTCAGCACCAACTGCTGATATTTGAATAAGCATTGTTTGATTGGATTTGCACGCATCGCTAAGCGCCTTAATGGCATCAAAATGAACAGTTTTTAAGCTATCACTCGCTCCATCCTGCAAAGCGCCTGCACAATTGATTATGATGTCGTGGGTTTTTGCATAATCTTGCCAATCATCAGCTGTGATCATGTTTTTAAGATCTGCAATATGCCAATTAATATCGGGCATTACCTTATATGCAGTGGCTTGACTTCGTCCAAACCCAGACACAACAAACCCTTCGCGTTGAAGGCGCATAACGAGACTAGCACCAATAAAGCCATAGGCTCCGATCACAAGGACACGTCTATCTGTATTTTGCGATATATTCTGCGATGAATTTAGCATGAGTACCCGTGTGGTTTGTCAACTCTAAGTTACCATAAAATCATTGCGATAAAAGAGTGACAAATTGGCTATAGTTGGAAAAACACTGCTTTTATGTCGTAAAGCATCTCTTTTAAAACGCCGGAAACTCACCTATGAAAATGAACGGATCGAATAGCGGGATTGTTACATGGCAAAAATAATCAAAAAACTAACAAAATGGCTCATGGTAAGTCTATCAATTTTAATTATGATGGCGGTCGGAATTTATATGTTCTTGCAAACGCCGATCTTTGGGGAACACCCCAATGATGAGCAAATAAAATCTTTTGCAGTTTCACCACAGTTCAACAGCAAAACAGAAGAATTTCAAAACCGCCGCCCAGAAGTCTTTGCTGAAATGCGCGCCAATATGTCGATTCCCACAATGTTGGCTGAATGGTTTGAAGACCGAAGTAGCGGTCGACCAGAACAATTATTGCCGGAAATTAAGCCTGACTTAAACGCATTTTTAGCACCATCTGATGATACTAAGCTGATCTGGTTTGGGCATTCGAGTATTTTGCTCAATATGTCTGGCACGATCATAATGGTTGACCCGATGTTTTCAAAAGTAGCATCACCATTGGGGCTGATTGGGGAGCGTTTCCAACCGCCAGTATTATCGCTTGAAGAGCTGCCACCAATTGATATCGTGCTGCTATCCCATGATCACTATGACCATCTGGATATGGGGTCTATTCAGTTTTTTGCAGATAAAGATATCTCGTTTGTTGCACCGCTTGGTCTGAGTTCGCATTTGCGCCGTTGGGGAGTGCCAAACGCGCAAATTGTTGAAAAAGACTGGTGGCAAACGCACGTGATCAGTGATGTTGAGTTTATTGCAGCACCATCTCAGCATTTTTCTGGCCGCGACGGAATTAAAAACAACAGCACTTTATGGGCGTCATGGATTATCCGCAACGAGACATCTAATCTCTATTTTAGTGGGGATTCCGGATTTGATACGCATTTTAAAACCATCGGTGATCGCTATGGTCCATTTGATTTAGCGCTTGTGGAAGACGGGCAGTATAATCCACGTTGGCCTGCTGTTCATCTTTTCCCAGAAGAAGCAGCAAAAGCTTCTGTTGATTTAAAGGCTAAACGCGCAATGCCAGTGCATTGGGGTATGTTTGAGTTATCTTATCACGCTTGGCATGATCCGATAACAAGGTTTTCAAAGGCTTTAGCGGAGACGGATGTTGCACTTGTCACCCCCTTAATTGGTCAAGTCATCGAGATAAATGAGGATTTTTCCAATAAAAACTGGTGGGAAGAGCTCGTCAAATGAGCAAACCTTGCTATCGCAACGTCATCGATCAACTTGGTTTGTTAGACCATCTTGCCGAGTTTGACCCGGTGGTAATCGGTACCCCCCCGTTAGGCATTGCAACTGAAAACAGCGATATTGATATAGCGTGTTCAAGCCCCAACTTAAAAGCGTTTGCAGCCTTAGCCACAAAACGATTTGGTCAATTTAACAGCTTTGAAATTCTTGATATTAAAAATCTCAATGAACCGGCGATTGTGGTGAAATTTAACGCGCTTGATTGGGAGATTGAGTTGTTTTGTCAAAATCTGCCAACGGCAAAACAATGGGGCGTGCGTCATTTTTATATTGAGCAACGTCTATTGGCTCTGGACACTAAATTGGTAGATAAAGTCAAATTGCTAAAACAAAATGGGATGAAAACCGAACCTGCATTTGCGCAACTTCTTGCGCTTCAAGGTGATCCATATGAAGCCATGCTCAAGCTTGAAACCTATTCAGATATCGAGTTAATACACCTTATTTCAAAGCGTTAAGTATTTCTGCAATTGATGTGATATAAATCATCAAGGAGAGAGCAAATGACAGTCAAGCGCATTGTTTTTGATATTGCGACCAGTTCAGTTCAAGAGGTTAAGCAGTTCTATATCGAGCTGTTTGAACTAGATGTCGCCATGGATCAAGGGTGGATCGCAACGCTTACGTCAGGCGAAGGTGCACTGGTGCAAGTCAGTATTGCTAGCGAAGGTGGCTCAGGCACACCCGTACCGGATGCATCCATCGAAGTTGATGATGTGGATGAGACCCATGCGCGCGCAAAATCAATGGGCGTTCAGATTGAATATAACCTTACCGATGAGCCTTGGGGCGTGCGTAGATTTTTCCTGCGGGATCCCGCAGGAAAAGTCATTAATGTGTTGATGCATTTATAATTGAGAGAAAAGCTTTTACCCGTCAACTAAACCTCTTTGCGCAGCATCATCAAACCAAACATCATGATGGCGAGGATCGGCAATGCGCTGATAGCTACAATTGTCCATGAAAAACTGGTGACGATAACGCCCGATGAAAAAGAAGCGATGGTAAAGGCCAGCGCCACGCAAGTGTCGTTAACGCCTTGCATTTTTGTGCGTTCATGCGGTTTCAATGAAGCAGCAAGCAAGCTGGTCGCACCGATGAAGCTGAAATTCCAACCAATGCCTAACGTGATTAGACTTGCATAAAAATGATGGATTTCAATGCCGGATATCGCAAGGCCTGCGGCAACTGCTAGCAGAAGTAAACCTGTCATAATCACGTTGACCACACCAAAGCGTTTGATGATCAAACCAGTGACAAAGCTTGGCGCAAACATGGCAATCACATGCCAACGGATGACATCGCTTGCATTGGCATCCGTAAAGCCGCAAGCAACCATAGCTAGCGGGGTGGGGGTCATTAATAGAATCATGATGCCACCCGAAACAGAAGCTGCTGCGACCGCTAGTCCAACGGGTTTTCTAGACAAGACCTTTCCTATAGAAACGCTTTTCACATCATCTTGATTTGTTGCTTCGACATTTGCAAAACGGGTGAGTAGGACAGGTATTCCCCCAACAATACTCAATGCGATAATTGAGAAATATGCTCCGGCAAAAGGAATAGGCGAGAAAAGATCTTTGGTTTGGATAAAGATTTCTGGCCCGATAAATGCAGCAAATAAACCTGACGATAAGACAAGAGATATTGCGACAGGCTGCCAAGCCTCTGAGACAACTTCCGCTGCGGCAAAGCGAAAATACAAAAAACAAGCAAGTGCTGACCCAAGACACATATGTCCGATGAGCAGCAGCCAAAATTGCTGATAAATCATCGCCGCACCACACATTAAAGCACCGAGTGCCGCTAAAGTAGCACCTAATAAAAAACCAAGTTTACGGCCAAATTTCCCCATACACCACGCCATTGGTGCTGCAGCAAGCAGTCCCGCAAACATCTGAATAGATGCAGGCAATGTTGAAAAAATAGGAGTGGGGGCAAGCATCAATCCAGCTAATCCGCCAAGCACAATTAGCATTGGCATGGCTGCACTTAAGATGCCATTGGCAAGGAGTATGAGTATGAAGTCGATATTGCCACGTTGTGGAATTGCGGATGCGCCTGACATGTTTGTCACCTTAAATTGAATTTGACAAACCCACTTATAATGCATCATGGATATGTCTTAAAATGATATTTGCAGTCAAATATTGACAAAATGTATTAATCTCAGACGGTTGAAAGACATCTTTTAATGAGCAACACACAAACCTATACGCAAAAGCGACGCCAGATAGATGTCTTTGTATATACGGGCATGAATATATTAGATGTTGCCGGCCCAGTTCAGGCATTTTCTTCCGCGATAATGAATGGTGAATTTGCCTATCAGCATCGGTTTATATCTTTAGATGGTGCACCTGTTACGGCCTGTTGTGGTATGCGGGTCCAAGCAGACTGCGCGCTGGGTGAAGGCAAAACTCAAAATGATTTATTGGTGCCCGGTGGTTACGGTGTGGATAAATATTTTTCAAATCTTGTGCTTCAAAATACGCTTAAAAAATATGCGCAATCAAAGAAAAATAATCGCATAATATCAATATGTTCAGGAGCGTTATTGCTAGCAGATGCTGGCCTTTTAGACGGGCTGGAAGCCACAACGCATTGGGGGCGCGAAGCGCAAAGTAAAGAACAATTTCCTCATGTTGATTGGAATTTGGATAAAATTTATATCGCTCCACAGGATCAACATAAAAAGATTTACACATCTGCTGGTGTGACAACGGGGATAGATTTAGCGCTTTCGATCATCGCGCAGGACTTGGGGGCAAAAGCTGCGCTTGAAGTGGCGCGTGAGCTGGTGGTTTATTTAAAACGTTCAGGCGGTCAGAGCCAGTTTTCCAACTATCTTATCCAGCAATATGAAGCAAAATCTTCAGGTATAGATGGTGTTGCTCGCTTGGTGGGGGAGATCAATCTACAGCCAACGCATCCATGGACTTTAGATGCTATGGCACAATTCGCTGCAATGAATGCCCGCACTTTAACACGCAAATTTCAAAGTCAATTTGCAACCACGCCAGCAGAATTTGTTGAGCAAGTGCGGCTTGATAAGGCGCGCGAACTTTTATCCCAAGGGTTGGTACTTAAACAAGTGGCAAGCAACTCAGGTTTTGGTGATGTGCAGCGTATGCGCCGCGCCTTCAAACGCCGCCTTGGGGTGACATTGCAGGATTATGTGAAGGGATTTGGGTGAGGGAAAACCCTCACCCAGGCATTGGAATAGCGCCGGTATCTTTGGGCACTTTATATCCCTTTATAAATCCAGGGCGGGCGGCAAGTTGTTTATACCAGCGGCAAACATTTGGATAATCATTAAGATCAATGCGGTGGTAATCAAAGCGCGATGCCCATGGCCAGATGGCAAAATCTGCGATGGATAATTCGCTCACCAAAAACTCAGATTGAGCAAGTTGCGCATCTAATACGCCATAAAGACGCTTAGTTTCGGTGTGAAAACGCTTCTCAGCATATTCAGATGTGCCAGGTTTAAACTGCAAGAAATGGTGAGCTTGGCCAATCATTGGGCCAAATCCACCCATTTGCCACATCAGCCATTGTGTCATTTCCCAATATTCAGGTGTGCCGTAATCGGGCGAGAATTTCCCAGTTTTTGCGGCCAAATATTGCAGTATCGCACCAGATTCAAACAGTGCGAAATTTCCATCTGTGATGGCTGGGATCTTATTGTTCGGTGCAATCTTTAAAAACTCTGGGGCAAACTGTTGATCTTTGCCGATATCGATGGAAACAGATTTATAGCTCAATTCCATTTCCTCCAATGCGATTGAAATCTTGCGCCCATTTGGCGTCGACCAGCTGTAAAGTGTAATCATAAATGGCTCCCGAATTTGATGTGTTGAACCATTATCGCAAATTGATGGAGTAACGCAAAGCCGATTTATCTGTTTTGCCTAACGATGGTTCTTTTAGGCATATCTAAAATCTCGTTGATCAAGAATTAAACTTATAGGTTGCATTCAATTGGTTTACACGTGAATATGCGGGGCTTACTCTTCATTCTAAAGCAATCTCATAATCACAAAGCCGGGTCGCTTTGCCCGGTCGCTTTGATGGTCTAGCACTGTCGCAAATTGGAGAGAATTATGGTTCGCATTTTAGAAGTACAGCAAATTAAATATAGCTATTTAAAGAGCAATCCACCAAAACTAATGATTGAGGTGAGGGGAATTGTGAGCACGATGGGGTGGTCTGATGTCAAGCTTGTTTCCATGGAAAAGAAGTTGTCTGATGATGGCATTTTGGATCTTGAATTTGTCGGTAAACCACCAAAAGAAATTGTTGGTCAGGTGATCACAGAAGTTATGGCCAGCATCCTTATTGAGGACGATGTTGAGAAGATTCATGGAATTTTGGTCCATGCACGCACCAATAAATCTTTACAAATGATTGGCGAAGCAACAGGTAGTCTATCCGCTGATTTTGAACTGCAAAAATATGATCATATAACCACCATGGCTATTGGTGAGGAGGATAAATTTCCGCCAATTACGACATTTGAAATTGGTGAAGAAGGCAAAACGCCATTTTTGGGAGAAGAGGGTAAATCGCCACTTAAAGGTGAAGAGGGCAAGTCACCATATACGGGTGAAGAGGGCAAAAGTCCGTTTGTAGGTGAGGAGGGAAAAACTCTCCATATTGGAGAAGAGGGTAAATCCCCGTTTATGGGTGAAGAGGGCAAGTCATTTAAGCTTGGCGAAGAAGGGAAAACTTTCAAACTCGGCGAAGAAGGGAAATCTCCGCTATTTGGTGAAGAGACGGATAGTTGGGGCGGAGAATCCGGCCCAATAGGGCTTGAAACAGATCCTGGAATTGAAGATGGACGCACTGATTTTGGTGAAAACAGCGTTGTTGGAGAAGACTATCAGGACATATTTAACGACCGTATTCGCTCACCATTTAACCGTCGATAATAACTTCTATGAAAAAATTATTTATTGGCGGCGGTGGCCGTGACGTTAATCTGCAATGGGTCAAGTCTGCTGCTGATTCTTTGGATGTTCCATGCGAAATGATTGTTGTTAGTCCGGATCCTGAACCAGACTTAGTTTGGAATTTAAACTCAGAGCTTCCGCTGTTTAATGGTCGTGATTTAAACTGTGATGCCGCGTTCTTGCGCTATGATGTTTTTTCCGGGCTGTATGGAAAGTCTGAATTTGCAAACGAAAATGCGATGGGTTGGCATACCGTCTTCAGCTCATATTGCGAAATCGCCAAACTGTTTATGTTCAACATGGATCTAGAACCCAGCTCATGCGGTAAATTGGTCATGCTAAAATTGGCACAAGAGCATGGGCTCAACATACCCAAGACTGTCGTGACAAACTCCAAAACACATCTTGATGGATTGAAAAACCCGGCATCCTTTATCACCAAACCGGCAGCAGGTGGCAGCTATTGTATTTCGCTGGATGATGCGCTTGAACAAACGATTTGGGAAGAGGGGGAAGACCATCAAAAAGTAGGAGCTTGTCCCGCAATTATGCAAGAAAAGCTGCGTTACCCCGAGTTTCGGGTTTATCGAATTGGGGAAAGCTATTTTGCTTGTAATATTAATTCGGAAACTTTGGATTCGCGTGTCGATCGGCAAGGCTCAATTATCTATCTCGACATTGATACATTTCCGCAGGATGTGCTGAGCAAAATCAAAGATCTAACGACTGATATTGGATGTGATTTTTGCGCCATTGACATAAAAACAGATCCTGAAACTGAGGAACTCGTTTTCCTCGAGCTTAACAATGGACCCATGTTCATGGGGTATGACAAAACCAGTGGCGGTAGGATGGCTGCAGAAATGGTGCGTTATCTCATCAAGAACGCCTAAACAAAATCAACTCGTTGGACAATTTAGGAGCGATCTGTGTCGCTCCTTATGGTTTTTTACAACAGCGAGAAATCTATTCAGCAGGTGTGGTTTTTTCTTTCAAAAAAGCAATCAGATCAGCGCGTTGATCATCTTTTTTAAGTCCTGCAAATGCCATTTTCGTCCCTTTTAAAAAGGCACGTGGTTTTTTCAAATATGCATCCATATTTTCATCATCCCACACAATGCCAGAGCCAATCATCGCTTTTGAATATTTATAATCCTCAAGCGTGCCTGCCGCCCGTCCAAAAACGCCATATAGGGAAGGTCCAACTTTGTTTTTTCCTTCTTCAAGAGTGTGGCAAGCAGCACATTTTTTGAAAACTTTTTCGCCCTTTGCCGCATCGCCTTCAGCCATTGCTTGGGTTGAAATAGCAAAAAGGGCGCCAAGCGCTAGCATAGTAATTTTCATCTTCAGACCTCGTTTGTTAATTATGCAAATCAAATTATTCTAAAACTGATGCGCGGTAGAGTGAGATAATTGTCGCACGCCTTCGCATGGTGTTTAGCAAGTCCGAATTTCTATGAAATTGATTTGCATCAAAAAACGCATAAAAAATGAGAATTACAGCTTTTATTTTGGGACGGTTTTATCTTTCATATAGGCGATTAAATCATCCATTTGTTTTTCTTTTTTTATGCCGCCAAATGCCATGCTCGTGCCTTTGATATAGTCTTTAGGCTTGGTGAGGAATTCACGCATATTGACCTCATCCCAGATGATGCCGGATGCCACCATGGCTTCAGAGTATTTAACTCCCTCAACACTGCCCGCGGTGCGGCCAAAGATTCCATATAAGCTCGGGCCAAGCTTATGTTTGTCTTCTTTTACCGTGTGGCATGCGGCGCATTTTTTAAACACCTTCTTACCTTTTTTGATGTCACCATCTGCAAGCGCTGAAACATTAAGCGCAAGTAGAGTCGAAAGCGTAATCGTAATAAGTTTCATAATGTTACCTTTTGAAAGCGAGTTGCTGTGCAATCAAATATTCGTAGGAAATGTTTTCTGGGAGAGCGAGGTGATCAGATCGCACAATGACCACCTCTAGCGCCAAGAGCAGCCGAAGGGTTTACCCAAGGCAAGCTGATCTTAAGCGGTCTGAAAAGACTATTTTTCAAATACTATTCGAACCGACACAGGCACAGTGCGTGTGATGCCGGATAAATCTGCAAGCTTCATCAGCATGTCAATGCCATCTTCAATGCCCAAATCGGCCGTTGAAACAAAGATAAAGTCAGAAGTGGTAACTAAAACACGTGTTGGTGAAAGCGGTGCAACGAGCATTTCAGCTTCAACATCAAACACAATGCCCGCAAGGGACAAAGTTGCTTCAATATCAACAAGGCCTGTATCACCAGGGGCAATCTCTTTAACTTCGTCCATGTCAATCTCGCCCATAAGCGTTGCTTCTGCACCGCTTTTAAAAACATGCTCGGCCATTCGTTCGTTGCGGATATCAATATTGGTTTCCAATGATGTTAGATCAATTTTGATCTCAACTTTTCCATCTTCCGAAACGGTCGCAACAATATTTTCAAAATGGTGAACTTCACCGGCGACATTCTTTTTGATAGATCCAAACGCAATGCTGGATTGATCGCCAATTGATGTCCAAGCTGCATGGCCTGCTGCCATCGCAGTCCCACTTGATAGGATTGTCATAGCTCCAATTGCGGTGCCAACTATAAGATTTTTACTAAACATTTTTTCTCCTCCGAGTTTTGCTCGCAAGATCAAATGTCATCGTCATTTGTTACATTTTAAATCAGTGCGATTAGTGTGTGAACGCAAAAGGTCGAGGAATTATTCGATTTTTTTTATAAAAAATTTCAATGGAAATGAAATTTTATTGATTTCAAACAAAAAAAAGAACCGAAAACGCATTCACGTTTCCGGTCCAAATTGCAAAAGCACTCAGCCCATTAGTATTAAGCAGCTTGCCCAGCTTTCTTAATACTTCGAACTATTATCGAGGCTTTTGATAGAATGAGGTGAGGCTGGAGTATTGCGGGGTGCACTCCAGCCTCCTCTCAATGCTCATGGTCGCTAATCACATTGAGATTTTCTGGATAACAATTATTTTTAAATCCGCTTTTGTTATCCTGTATTTGCTAATTGAAATTCTGTTTCATGACTGTCGCTAATTGTACCTGTTTTAAATCCCGACATTGCTTTCACCAATTCAGCAACCTCTTCGCTAAGTGCTGCAGTTGCAGCCGTTGTTTCTTCCACCATGCCAGCATTTTGTTGGGTAATTTGATCTAAGTTCTCAACCGCTGAATTAATCTCTGTGAGTGCTGTCGATTGCTCGCTCGCAGATATTGTGATGCGACCAATAATGACGTTCACATCCTCGACATCAGCGACGAATTTGGTGAGTGATTCACTTGTTTTGGTGACGTGAATAACGCCCTGTTCGATTTGTTTACCAGAGTTTTTAATGAGTTCGGCAATCTCTTTTGCCGCGCTTGAACAACGCTGGGCAAGTTCGCGCACTTCTTGGGCAACAACTGCAAAGCCTTTACCAGCTTCCCCCGCGCGGGCTGCTTCAACGCCAGCATTTAAAGCCAAGAGGTTAGTCTGGAATGCAATTTCATCAATAATCGCAACAGTGTTTGAAACCTGTTTAGAGGAGGATTCAATGCCGCTCATGGATGCAAGCGCTTCGTTCATGACAACTTCTGCATCATTGATATCAGTTTTCACGTTGATGACAGTTTCTCTTGCTTCAGCAGCCGTTTTCGCCGTTGCTGCCACACTTTGGGTCAACTCATGTAACGAAGAAGAACTCTCTTCTAATGCCGCTGCCTGCTGCTCGGTTCTGGCAGCCAATTGATGCGCACCTGATGAGATATTCTCAGAATTTTCGCGTGTTGAATTGGTCGCATGACGAACGGAGCCAAGAGATTGAGATAAATGCTCCATCGCCTTATCAAAAGCAACGCCCATGGTCGCAAATTCAGGTGGCAATTGCTGACTAAGGCGAACCTCAAGATCCCCAGCGGCAAGTTTTTCTAAAGCTTCAGAGAATATGGTAAGCGCTTCATCACGTTTTGCGTTTTGCTTGGCTTGTGCTTCTTCTGCAATATGTTTCTCATCAGCTAACTTATCAAGGTACACAGAAATTGCATAATCCATGTCGAGCATTGAGGCTTTCACAACACTGGTAATTTTTGCAGGCAATTCGCTGGCGATTTTACGATTGAAATACCCCTTACATTCGTCGGCTATGATTGCATTGATAAGGCCGGACGTTAGTAAAGCATATCCGCCAATATGCCATCGTGGCTCTAATCCAATGCGTGCATGCGCAAGACCAATTCTTGTAACAGCATCCACATAGCCTTCATCAAATTTTGCATTTGTGATGTTTTGCCAATGTCGGATTTGAGCAGTTTTTGCACCGTTCATATGATTTGGATTTTGGAAGAATGAGCTGGTTGTTTCGTAAGCTGAAACTTGAACATAAAATTCGTCAAGAACGTCATTGATTGCAGCATCAATCACGGGCTTGGCATCTAACAAGGCGTCTTTTTCGCGTTGACCAAATTTGATGAAATTTGATCGTTCATCCAACGTGTCTGTCTTGTTCATGTTCATAGTTTTTCCCGCAATTTCTCTGAGCTATTCGCTGTTAAAATGAATTCGTAGAAGTGGATCTGTTTTACAATTTTTACGTCTAGTTAGGTTGTAAATTTTGCCTCTTCAAGTTGAGCTCATTAGGTTAACAAATGCTTTAATAAAATCACGACAACATGTAAGTTATCTTTGATATAAAAAGTATATAAAATTATTTATTTAATTTCACAAGTATAAAAATATGGATACTTAAAATTATTTAGGATGCAAACTCTGCTAAGAGGTAGTTGATATAAATTGCTATTTAATGTGATTTTATGAGGTTTTTATACTTTACCGTGTATGATTTTAGGTCTTAATCGGGGCGTTTTTATCATCAAATCCAAATAATGATTTTCCAAAGGTGAATATAAAACTGCAGTTGAGATGAAGTGACGCAGGTTAATCTGTTCTAGTTCAAAATAAGTCCCAATTTACTTTCTATAAAATTGATCAAGTTGTTTCTCAAAATTCGCAAATCTAATTATATTTATTCCATGCAGGAATAGATTGATCGGGGCCTTTAATTGCTCTAGTCATTGATATCTTGAATTGCTGTCAAAAAGGTCGCAGATGTTCCAAGCTGATAAAACTGAACAGCCGTTATGGTTGGTATTTGCCCCATCAATATTTTTGTTTGTGTGGTCAACGGGGTATGTTGCGGCGAAATTCGGCCTAGGTTTCATCGAGCCATTTACGTTTTTGGTGCTGCGTTATGGGTTGATTGTGCTCATTATGACCGCGTTGTTTATTGTCTTGCGTCCTAAATTACCAAAATCTGCAACAGACTGGGGGCATTTGGCCATTGTGGGTGTGCTCATGCAGGCGGTTTATTTCGGGTTTTGTTATATGGCGTTCAATTCTGGAATGGCTGTTGGGACATTATCATTATTATTATCGTTGCAACCAATTTTGGTTGGTTTGATAGCACCGCGCTGGTCGGGTGAAGCGGTTGGGCTTAAACAGTGGCTGGGATTGGTTTTTGGTTTGCTGGGTGCTGTCATTGTAATTTTGGCAAGATCTGATATCGAGCCACCAACTGTCCTAAGTTTTACCTTTGCGTTTTTAGCACTTGCAGGCATTACCAGCGCATCGCTTTGGGAGAAGCGTTTTGGCGCGTCCCATCATCCGGTGACGGCAAATTTTGTTGGATTTGCAGCGGGCTTGTTAGGTGTGTTGCCATTCATGTTCATATTCGAAGAGCTATCGGTTACATGGACCTGGCAATTGATCATATCTTTGTTTTGGTTGGTTATTGGGTCATCTTTAATTGGCGTCGGATTGTTATGGGCTATGATCCGGGCAGGGGATGTCGCAAAGGTCTCGGCCCTGTTCTTCATGGTGCCACCGCTTGCTGCTTTTTTTGCTTGGATTGTCTTAGATGAGCTTATGCCACCACTCGCATGGGTGGGAATGGGCGTTGCAGCGTTGGGTGTTTATATCGCGACGCGCAAAAGCAAGGCTGTGCAATAAGCCTTGGACGGACGACAAGAATGTAAAGCAGCTGAACTAGCTGAATATGCTCAATAAAACGAGAACTGATATGCCAAACAAACTTAGTGTAAAGGCCTTTGCAAAACCTTTTCCCGAACTTTGTGGCGCAATATAAATATGACGAGTACTCGGAACGTAACGCATGTGATTACCTCACTGGTTGCATCTGTGAATAAATACACAATGCCTGATTCTTTTGAAATCATGAAATCACGTAACGTAACCTTAGGTTATCATCGCTTCACATTTTATGGCGAGAATATGGCAAGAGCCTTTTCAATAGATCTAATTTGTTGCACGTAAGATAGGCAATTTCAGCTATTCATGCTTGTCAAAAATACCTGTTGGTAGACCATCCATACTTACTTGGTTCTTTTCGGCCCAGTAGTTTGCAATGCCTTCTGGTCCTTTGTTTTGCTCCCAATTGTCAATACTGGCGCGCTCGTCTTTATATTCAAATAAAGGCACACCATAGCCACAGGATGTTTTGACCAAATGGAATTTTAGCCGAACGATCTGGCGCGCACCCATTGGTGCTCTATTGTTGAAATATTGCGCGATAAGCGTTGTATACTCATCTGTGTCTCGATGAATAATCTCACCCTTGCCATAAAGACGCAGAATTTGCGGAGGACCTTCGACAGCACAAAACATGATTGTCATTCGACCGTCAGCTTTCAAATGCGCTGCAGTTTCATTGCCTGATCCAGTTCGATCTAAATATATAACCTCGTTTGCATCCACAATTTTAAAGTAATCGGTGGAACGGGGCGAAATATTTATATGCGCATCTTTTGCTGCAGAAGCCGTGAAAAACATATGCTGTCGTTTAATAAATGCTGAGTGTTTGTCTTCCAGTTTTGGGAAGTCTTTCGCCATGATGAAGTCCTGAATGCCAATTAATGATGATGGTCATTTTATGTTATTTGAAGGTATTGTCACGGCGATATACATTGATAAATCTGATAATTGACGTCGCGTGACAAAGTAAACTTCATCACGAGTGTCCTTCATTATAGACGTCTAAGTTCTTTTACTTTTGAACGATAGCTCTTGCGCGATTATTGCGGGCATTATGTTCCAGTTCGATAAGGCCTAAAAGTTCAAGCACAGGCGGCACATAATTGGCAAACCTGCCACGATATCCTTTTCGCAAGCCATAATATCCACCAACTGGATTGTCTTTTGATCGCGCCCAAGCCTCAACGGTGTCATCTTTAACCGGTTTTCCCTCGTCCGCGTTGCCCAAAAGCATCCAGTCATTGTGCTCGAGCAACATTTTGTGCAAATCTTCAATTGCACGTAATTGATAGGATAATTGTGTTTTGCCAACTTGAATGACAAGCGCGGGGGTATCTTTTGTTACGCCCTTCCAAGCTTGATATTTAGAGCTAAGTGGCGGTGTTTTTAAGATCCACGGATCATCTTCTTCACCGGTGCCATAGGTAATCATATTCATTTAGATTTTGCCTCCGCAAGGCGCTTTATACCTGAGACAAATGTCTCAAAAGATGGCGCCATATCTGGCATCGATTTCCAAATAAGTGGCACGAGCGGTCCCGTATAGTCTTCTCGAAGATTAAATATCGTTGCTTCATTATCAGGAGTTAGGTTGAAAACCCGTGTCCCTTTAAATAGTCCAAATGGCATGCCGCCTTGCCAAACCATTTTTCGCTGATGATTCATTTCAATCACTTTGATAGGAAAGGCGCGATCCCCGCCCACCTCAGCCCAGAGCTTGATCTTGTTGCCCAAGCGAATGTCACCTTCAAGACGTGTAACCCCAATATCACCTTCAACAAGTTCTTTTGCGTTGATTAAGATCTCCCATATCGTTTTTGGGTCTGCGTCAATTTTACTGCTAGCTTCGTTATATCTCACTGTGAATCCCTAGTTTTATTGTTCAATTGACCCAACCATATAAACACCCTTATATGACATCTTATGTCATATTTGAATGAGGGTAATTTAAATTGCGTGCAGCCCGTTTGCTACAGATCATGCTTTTGCTTCAAAACAGAGGGCGAATGTCATCGCTTGAACTTGCAAGAGAATTGGAAGTGACGCGACGCACAATTCTGCGCGATGTTGATGCTATGACAGAAGCGGGGTTGCCCATTGTGGTGCTGCAAGGAAACCAAGGCGGGATAGAGCTTGGTTTTAATTATCGAACACGTCTGACAGGTCTTTCTAGTGATGAGGCGAGGGCGCTTGCGATTATATTATCAAAACCTGCGCCTGAATTAGATGCTATAGGTCTTGCAAAATCGGGCGAAGCTGCGCGACAAAAGTTGATTGAATCCTTGCCAGACCGATCACGGCATATTCTCCAAGCTATGCAAAATGAAGTGCGTTTTGAAGCTTATCAATCATCAGAACCAGATCCTCGTATTGCAGCAATATCTGGTGCAATTAAACGTAAAAACATCATTCGCATCAATGCGCGTGCCGCAAATCCGCGTGTTATTCATCCGGCTGCATTGATCTCTCGTGAAGATGGGTGGTGTGTGATTGATAATCTAACACCCGAAATTCCTATTCAGTTAGATGAATGCGGAGATCTAAATATTTCAGCAAAGTGTTTTTAACGCCTGAAGTTACCAAACTTCTCACTCATCGTCGACGGATCGAATTTCGCGTGCTGGGTTTCCTGCAACAATCATTCTTGGCGCCACATCTTTTGTTACAACGGAAGCTGCTGCCACAACAGCGCCTTTTCCGATTGTAACACCTGGCAAAATCGTCGCGCCCGCACCAATCCATGCATAATCTTCAACTGTAATCGGGTGTGAATAATTCACAACGCTAAACGGCAGATCGCTTCCTTCTTTGGGCGGCTGAAACCTGTCTTCAGGCCGTAAAGGATGGGTGTCGGTGATAAATTGCACATTAGGTCCCACAGCAACATGATCCCCTAGTGTGATCAGATTTCCATCTAGAAATGTTGCACCAAAATTGACAAAAGACCATTTGCCGATCTTCACATGACGTCCATATTGAATGTTAAAGGGCGAAAGCACAATGGCAGGTCCGCTACCTTCGGCAAAAAGGTCTTTGCCTGCTTCTATCCGAGCTTTAAAGTCGTCATTGGGGACGGCATCTAAACGTTCCTTTGCTTCAGCTGCTTTTCTCTTAAGTTCAAATAAATAGGGGTCGCCGCCGCTATAGGCGCGGCCGGAAAGCATATCTTCGTAATTTTTATTCGCCATCATTCATCCCTTATTCAACATGTTTTGTGCGGTGCCAAATCACGTAAAATCGCAGGATGACAATAAATAAGAATGCTGCAACTAGGCTGATTTCAGGCCGGATATAATTTAACATTAGGATGTAGAACATTCCGCCCAAAAGAGAAATTGTTGCATATAGATCTTGTTTTAATACCGTTGGTGTTAAGCCGCATAATATATCGCGGATCATGCCGCCAACAACGCCTGTTACACAGCCCAAAATAATTGCTGCCAAGAACGGCACTTGTGCGTCTAATCCTGCTTGAACGCCGACAAGTGTAAATAACCCAAGCCCAATCGCATCAAGGTATTGTAGAGCTGCATCACGTTTTCCGGTGCCTTCTTTTAATCGACGACCAACAAAGTAGGCTGCAAGGCTAACTGGGATAGCAATCAAAAGATAAGTCATATCTTTCATCCAAAAGACAGGTGTTGCGCCAATTAAAAAATCACGCACTGTTCCGCCGCCAACAGCTGTAGTCACTGCCAGTACAGCCGTGCCAAAGGGGTCAAATCCTTGCCTGACCCCTTGCAGCGATCCAGAGGCAGCCATCACCGCTGTCGCGATAACTGTGAGCAATATCAATATTGTATCAAGTGGCGCCATAGATTTCCCCCAAATTCCCCCAAAACATGCGTGACCATATCTGCGAGGGAGGGACCTCGCAAGGTGTTTCAGATGTCAAAATTGACATGTAATATACAATAGTTGTATAATACACCTATTATGATTGATTACGAAAAAATTCCACTTCATTGGGTCAACCGTTTGAGTTTTTTGTCCCGTAAAGCCTTGTCTCAAAAGTTTGAAGACAATGGACATTCCATCAGTACCGAAGAATGGGCGGTCCTGCTTATTTTATGGAGCAAAGGTGAACAAACACCGTCGGCATTAGCGGATGTGACATTTCGAGATCGCACGACAATCACGCGGTTTACCGATCAAATGGTCAAGAAGGGCATGGTGATACGTGAGCATGATGAGAAAGATCGCAGGCGTGTGTTGATTAAAACAAGCGAAAAGGGGCGCAATCTTGAGCAAGAATTGGTGCCAATTGCACGTGATATGATTGGTTTGGCGACCAAAGGATTATCACCGCAAGATATTGAAACAACAATTAAAACGCTAAGCCATATGACGCATAATTTGTTGGATGCGGACGGGTTGAATAAATCAAAAGGAACGAAATAATGAGTAACTATAACTATGGTAATTTTTCTGCTGATGACTATGATTTTGAAAATTCAAATGGTCCACAAATAGGTGAGAAAGCATTCGATTTTGAGCTGATGGATGCCAATGGCATGCCAAAAGATTTGCTCGACTTTGAGGGTGATTTTCTAGTTTTGGAGCTTGGATCGATAACGTGTCCATTATTTCAGGCAAGACGTAAAACCATGATGACTTTGCAGGATACGTTTCCGCAAGTCTCCAACGTCATTTTATATGTGCGTGAAGCACATCCTGGTAAAGATATTCCCATGCATGAAAACCTCGATGAGAAGCTAAATTGTGCTCAGCTCTTGCGAGATGATGACGGTGAAAGGCGCACAATTATTGTTGATGATATTGAGGGTAATGCGCATAAGGCATATGGCTCAATGCCTAACGCTGTCTTCATCATCAACAAACACGGGTGTGTTGTTTATCGTTCAGGCTGGAACAATGAAATTGCGACGCAGGAAGCTTTGCGATCATTGATTAAAGGTGAACCAATTCGCGCAAAAAGCTATTTTAAACCTTCAACCCCGTCCGTATTGTTACGCACATTAAATCGTGCCGGCGCCGGTTCACGCACAGATTTTTTCAAGAGCTTGCCTTATTTGTTTTGGCAAAACATCATCAAACGAAATCTTCGTTTGTTGTTTAACAGCTCAAAAATGATCGATGGCAATATGCGGTGTTAGGCGCCTAGCGCTCGTTGTTTTTCGCCACCTCAACCCATCCATCTGTTTTCCCCGCGGCAAACAATGCATCGATCACTCGTTGATTACCAAGAGAGCTTTCAAGTGAAAGAATATTGATGCCTTCTGGTTGCTCTTGGCCTTTGATGTGACGCGCAAAAGCTTCAATTTGCTTGGTATATTGATTGATGTCAGAAAAACGGAATGTTTGAATTTCGCTGTGATCGATATTGTGCAGCGTCACGGTATCATCACCATACTTTCCAGCATTAAACGGTGCTGATAGTTCAATCCAACCTTTGTCTCCATGGAAGACGATGGATTGGCGCAATGCCATTTGCGTTGAGACATACATGGATAGTTCAAAACCATCAAATGAAATACGGTTTATCGAATGGGTATCAGTACCAAATTTCGGATCATAGCGAATATCAGACATAACTTGCGTTGGTTCTAAGCCTGTTGCAAAACGTGTTGCAGCAACAGGATAAATGCCGATATCTAACAATGCGCCACCACCTTTTTCCGGGATGTTACGCATATTACTTGCATCATCATTGTAAAATGAAAATGCAGCCTGCACATGGGTGAGGGTACCAATTGCACCATTTGCTAACAGCTCTCGCACCTTAAGCCATTGCGGGTGATAGGTGATCATGACAGCTTCTGAAACTGTCACATTATTTCGACCAGCTGCAAGGATAATCGCATGGATTTCATCCGCTTGGATAGATATAGGTTTTTCGCATAATACATGCTTACCGGCATTGGCAGCTTCAATCGACCAATGCGCATGGTCTGAGGTTATAAGCGGAATATAGACCGCATCAATTTCGTCCGAGGCAAGGAGTTCATCATAAGAACCATAAGCATGTGGGATGCCAAACTGCGCAGCAACTTCTTCGGCTCTAGATAAATCGCGCGAGGCAATTGCCGTCACAATTGAATTGTCCGAACGAAATATCGCTGGAATGACATCTTTCACACCAATTTTGGCAGTTGATAATATTCCCCATCTAAGCATGTCATTCTCCCGCAGAATCGTTCTATAAGAAGTTGCTTATATCAGCTTTTCCAAATTATAAAAATCACACTTTTATACCTGCAATACCTGATATTATACACTTGCGAATATTGTCTTGTTACTGTCATCTATACTTGTTAGTGGCGATGCTTCAGGAGAACTTTATGACACAATTGCTTACGCGCAACGGCGCACCTTTATCTCGCCTTACCTTTGGCACAATGCAATTTGGCGGCAAAGCAGATATCGATCAGAGCAGATTGATGTTTGAAAGAGCGCGTTTATCTGGGGTCAATCATTTCGACACCGCTGTTGGCTATAATGGCGGCGCATCAGAAAAGATACTCGGCGCGTATATCAAAGAAGATCGCGACGATATATTTGTTGCAACCAAAGTTGGTTATGTCGGCGGCGCGAGTAAGAATAACATTCTCAAGCATTTCGAAACGTGTAAGCAGCAGTTAAATGAAGATGCCGTGGATCTTTTATATATGCATCGCTTTGATAATGAGACCCCGCTTGAAGAAACCTTTGAAACTCTATCGGAATTGCAGGCTGCGGGTGCGATTAGATATATCGGTGTTTCAAATTATGCCGCATGGCAAATATTAAAAGCGCAGAATATAGCGAAATCAATGTCAACGAAAATCGATGTTGTTCAACCTATGTATTCACTGGTCAAACGTCAGGCCGAAGTTGAAATCATCCCAGCATGTAAAGATCAGGGTATCAAAGTTATTCCATACTCACCGCTGGGTGGTGGCCTGTTGACGGGAAAATATGCAACCGGTGGAACTGGGCGCTTAACTGAAGATGCCCGTTATAAAGCGCGTTATGATCAATCTTGGATGCATGAAGCGGCTGTTGAATTGTCTTTAATGGCAGCCGGTATTGACAAAGATCCTGCAACGCTTGCCGTTGCGTGGGTTGCAGCGCATGAGGCTAAGCTATCGCCGATTATTTCTGCTAGATCTGAAGAGCAACTATTACCGTCATTAGCTGCGGAAGAATATCAACTAACATCTGAGATTTACGACGAAATTACGGCTTTAAGCACCGCACCTGCACCCGCGACAGATCGTCTTGAAGAAGCCTAGTTTGTACATGCCGCAGAACATGGGGGCATATGTTTGATACATTTATACAACATATGGGCTTTGACGTTTAGCTTTGCGTTGATTAAGCTTAAATCAGATTTGTAATCTGAAAGTCGCGGTTAAATTGGGGCAAATATGTATAATATCGTAATCACGTTGCGAACCATTATTGTGATGATGGGTTTATCATTGGTTTTATCAGCGTGTGAAACCACAACTTCGTCCACAGGCCCATCTTATTTCAATACCTATCAAATCGCACAAATTGATGTCGATTTTAATGGTGCTGTCGAACCGATGCATGTTGCCGATATTGAAACAGCTTACCGAAAGTCGAAATTAGGGACGGCTGAGCTCTCGCGTGTAGGTCAACGTTTCTCGCGCGATTATCAAGATGGAAAGCGTCAAGCGCTTTATGCAGGTATTGAAGCGCATATTCGACCGCATGCGCGAGATCAACTCAATTCTAAATTTGTAGGATCTCGAGGCGCAAAAGCCACTATATATGTGAAAAACACCTTCATCCGCAGTCGCACCAATCTTGCAGCGCTCACGGGTACGATTGTGACGATCAACGGAGTTCAAAGACCTGAGCAAAGCCAGTTGATTGCAAGCCTTTTGATAACTGATTTAGATACAGGATTTCCGATTGCAGAGATTGATGATGTGAAAGTCACCGATGATGGTTCAGTTACGATTTTAGGCGGCAGCAAACCGCCTAATTATGGTTCATCTGTCCGCCTAAACCGTCTTGCTTTTGATTGGGCGCAACTTGTTGTTCAAAGACTTGGAAATACTGGTTCCAGTTTCAGCTCGTTTTGAACTCGTTGAGCTGAAATTTACTTAAGCTTCTTCGATCAACTTCTCTAAGTGCCAGATTTTAGAAACAATTTTCCAGCCGTTTTCACCATAAACAAAGCCAAGATGATCAACAAAGACGTTTTGGTGCGCACGAAGTCTGATTTTAACCGTAGCGCATTTTGGCGAAAGGTAATCGATCATCAAAATTTCTTCTTCACGCACTTGGTTTTTGCTTTGAGCTGATGTGCGCGTTGAAACATCATTGCTAAAGCTATCAATCGGTTCAACAAAGACATTTCCATTATCAACATCAAACAAGCTTGATGTTTCGTGAAATACGGAATTTAGTTTTTCGATATTGCACTCGTAAAGAGCGTCGAAATAAATCTGAACTGCATCAGTTAAGCTTGTGTGTGTAGGCATGATTTTGATCTCCGTTTTAAGTTGTGATCCATACTTGCCATGTTGTGAAAATCTGCGATACTGGCAGATATGACAATATACAGTCGGATTCTGCCAAAGTGACATTATTGACCCGAACCAATGAAAATAACCCTTTAGTCTGCGTGATCGCCTATGATGGGCTTTGCACCTTTGAATTTGGTATCGCAGTTGAGTTATTTGCTCTACCGCGGCCTGAATTTGATGATTGGTACCAATTTGCCACGGTTAAAGCGGATGAGGGGCCAATACGCGCAGCTGGCGGAATTTCAATCGAAGCTGAATATGATTTGGATCTCATCAAGTCTGCAAGCTTGGTCATTGTTCCTGGATGGCGTGGCGCAAATGAGCCTGTGCCCGAAGAATTGTGCGATGCATTACGGATTGCGCATAAAAACGGTGCGCGAATTGCCTCTATTTGTTCTGGTGTATTTGTTCTTGCAGCAACGGGATTGTTAAATGGGGGGAGAGCCACAACCCATTGGCGCTATACAGATTTATTAGCGCAAAAATACCCCGATATAACTGTTGATCCAGACGTGCTTTTTATCGAAGAGGAACGCGTCTTTACCTCCGCAGGTTCTGCCGCAGGTCTTGATCTCGGGCTTCATATTATCCGTAAAGATTTTGGTGCAAAAGCGGCTGCAACGGTCGCACGACGTCTTGTGCTGCCAGCGCAACGTGATGGTGGGCAACGCCAGTTTGTACCACGCCCAGAACCGGAAGCGAGATTTGGCGTGGGACTAGCTGCATTGCAAGATGAGATCCGCGCAAAACTTGATGAACCTTGGCCGATAGAGCGCATGGCAGAAAAAGCTGCAACAAGTGTACGTACACTTGCGCGTAAATTCTCTGATGAGGCGGGTACAACACCGCTTAAATGGCTCAAAACAGAGCGTGTGGCAAGAGCGGCAGAACTATTAGAAGATGGTGGCGTCCCACTCAGCGATGTTTGGAGCGTATGCGGTTTTGGGTCGGCTGAAACGTTTCGCCGCGAGTTTCGTAAAACCATGGGGGTACCACCCATTCGTTATCGCGAACGCTTAGGTGCTTCAGCTTAAATTCATCAAAACCTAGGATGTCTTTTTCAATCGCTGGGTCGATCTCGCCGCATGTTTGGCTGGTCGCCCGGACACGCGTTTACGCCATAGTTTAAAGCTACTTGGCTTTAAACGTGACCGCATGAGCTTGATAACATCTTGCTCGGATCTACCCGTTTGCGATTTAATGCTATCAAATGTTGTATCATCACACCAAGCAAGCTCGATAATCTCGCTTTCAGTCACATAGGTTCCAGTCTGCGGGTTCGAACTAGTGTTTATAAGCTTAGATTTTGCTGTAATGCCTTCAGGCCAATCATCGGGAAAAGAACGTTTATTCATTCACATATCGCTTTTTAAAATTTCAAAGCTTGTTACGTGTTTCATTGCAGTTTGGTTTTTTCGGTTATTGATCTGCGAAAAAAAGCTGCGCCTGATCAAACAAGCGCAGCCTTAAAATTGTTATCTAGACTGAGTCCAGAAACTACTCGCTACTTGATCGTGCCCAAAGGTTGATGTCTTCCTCTGATGAATATTCATCAATCAGAGCGAGTTCTTCAGGGCTAAAGTCGAGGTTGTTGATTGCGTTACAACAATCGATCACTTGTGAGGCTTTAGATGCACCGATCAATGCTGTGGTAATACCACCTTCACGCAGGACCCACGCGATCGCCATTTGCGCTAGCGTTTGGCCACGTTTTTCAGCCACTTCATTGAGCTTTTTGATAGATCCGATGGAACGCTCGTTGATAAAACCATCAAGCAGAGATTTACCCTGTGTGGCGCGCGAGCCTTCCGGAATGCCATTGAGGTATTTATTGGTGAGCATGCCTTGTGCAAGTGGTGTGAAGGCAATGGAACCAACACCGAGATCTTTAAGCGTATCTTTCAAACCGTCTTTTTCGACCCAGCGATTGAGCATGTTATAGCTTGGTTGATGAATGAGCATTGGTGTGCCCATGTCTTCCAAGATCTTCACTGCTTGGCGCGTGCGCTCAGAATTGTAAGATGAAATACCTACATAGAGTGCTTTGCCTGAACGAACAATCTGATCAAGCGCACCCATTGTTTCTTCCAGAGGGGTATTTGGATCAAAGCGGTGAGAGTAGAAGATGTCGACATAATCAAGACCCATGCGCTTCAAACTCGCATCACATGATGCCATCAAATATTTGCGGCTGCCCCATTCTCCATAAGGGCCGTCATACATTTTATAACCAGCTTTTGAGGAAATGATCAGTTCATCGCGATAACCACGGAAATCTGTTTTTAAAATTTCGCCAAATGCTTCTTCTGCGCTGCCAGCAGGTGGACCGTAATTGTTCGCCAAATCAAAATGGGTAATGCCGTTGTCAAACGCTGTGCGGCAGATATCAATTTTCGTATCATGAGGCGTATCACCACCAAAATTGTGCCACAGACCCAATGAGATTGCAGGCAATTGTAAGCCTGAATTCCCGCATTTGCGGTAGGTCATTTTTTCATAGCGGTCAGCAGCTGGTGTATATGTCATAAAATAGCTTTCAAAATTATCGTATTGTTCTCGGGAAGAGTAAGCTATTTGAGTCTGGCAAAAAAGGCTAGGGGCCTGTTTGTTATTATTCTGATCAGAAAACGCACAAAATTGGCTGAGATAAGGTTAAATGCGTCCCTTCATATCCTCAGCAAGATTCATGTAGATATTTTGTAAAATTTCCTTATCCGGGTTTTCAACATCTCGACATATTCGCCTGTAAGTCACATTTAAAAAATGCTCTGCACTAAGATTGGGCCAATTTGTGCGCTGTTCCAAAATTGCTTGCGCTGCTTGGTCACTTTCTCCTTGAAGGCTCAAGATGGCTGCGCGCGTGATTGTTGTGTAAGGATTTTGGGAAATTTGTGCAGCTTTTTCATGTGCTTCGAGTGCTTGCTGAATTTCCCCACGCAGCATATGTGCCCATCCAATCCAACTCAAAGTGATCCACCTAGCTGGGTTGTCAGGGCTGAGAGATTGATCAAAAGCATTTGCTTTGGTCAAGACAAGTACTGGCGGTGGCAAACAAGTGTAAGGGAGAACAGCTGAAAAGAAATCAGCAAAACCATGGTTTGGCGCAAGTTCTAAAACGCGATTCTGTAATCGGATTGAATCATATAAATTCCCAGCATGCCAACTATATTGCGCAACATTAAAAACAGTATTTGGACCACTGGGATTTAACTCGATAGCAAGGCGTGCACTTTCGGCAGCTTCAATTAAGGCAGCTTTGGTGTTTGATGGTCCATCAACAGCTGCAAGATAGGCAAGTTTATCTGCAAGAACCGAATATGCAGGCCCAAAATGTGGATCTTTTTTGATCGCAATTCGGGCGAGGGCAATCCGTTCTTTTTCCCACACTAGTGTGCTTTTCGCTGGCCCGGGAACCCAAGTTGCGAGAACAAATAGTTGTTGGGCGGAAAGCCTATTGGGATCACGCCCCTCAAGCGCACGCACGGAAGCACCAAAAAGTTGGCTGCTCATATCGCGTATCGTTTGTGCAACCAAATCTGGGTTATCCGCGCGAGAATATGTGTTGCCCCAAACAAGTTCTTGAGTGCGACCATTGATCAGTTCTAACGAGACCATTCTGTCAGACTGACTACCCAAAAAGCTCTGCTCAATGACAAAGTCGGATGTTGATCTACTATCATGCCCGTCGGTAAAAATAACGGAAAGCGAGGGGTTGCGAGATAGAGCTTGGCGAAATTCCTGAGCAAATTGAATGTCGCTGCTATCTATGTCGTTCTCAGATTCCAAGCCACCATGGATAATAACGCTGATGGTGTCTGGCGCATCAGCTCTTTTGGCAGATATAGATGGTTTGCCAGTTCCAGAGGAAAAGTAATGATGACGCGCAATCCCTGCACCCAATACGATGACGAGCGCTCCGATCAATGCAGCAATCACAAATTTGGCGGTTCGATTATCATTGTTTTTTGCGCTCTGTGGCACTGTTATTGGTTCAGAGCTTGAGTCTTTCGGTTTATTTAGTTTAGCGTCTTGTCGGTGAAATTCTGGTTTGTAGCTACCACGTGGCACGTCTATTCGGATGGGGTCCTGTGCACCAGATTTTTCATAATAGTCGTGTAAATCCTTGCGCAAGCGACCTGCTTGAACACGTACGATTGGATCAATTTGGGAGTCAAAATCCTCAGATCGACCAAATGCATCAATAGCAATTGAGTAAGCTTTTAAGCCAGCCTCGTTGCCGTCCAGCTTTTGTTCGATGATGTAGCTTAAAAACTTTTTTAGATTTGGAGACGACGCAAATTCATCGGACGCTAAGACCCGATCAAGAGACTTCATAATCTCGTCTCGCGATATTTGCTCCATTTAACTGTTCGTCTTTCGGCCAATTAGGGAAAAGTACCAGTATAGGTATAGAAGAAGTAATATTGCAGCTTGTCAAGCAGTCTGCGAGTAATATCTCACTTCTTGAAAAATATAACCTAAAAAATGCTGTAAAAATGAAAAAAATGAGAAAAATTTTACAATCATTTTTGAAATCAAAGACGGAGTCTATCGTGGTTTTTAATCAAAAATCAGGATTTTGTGTAAAATTCATGCGTTCATTATTTGTGGGATGATCCAGGCTTAATTTCGTTGCATGAAGGCAAAGGCGCGGTGCAGCGTTAAAAGCGTCATCTTTTGCGTAAAATACATCTCCAAGAATTGGATGGCCTATTTCAAGCATATGAACACGTAATTGATGAGAACGTCCCGTGATAGGATGAAGCGCCACGCGAGCTGATTTAAACCCGTCATCACGTTGATATTTTTCAATGACTTCATATTCCGTCTTTGCCGGCTTACCTTGTTCAAAATCAACCATCTGTTTGGGTCTGTTTGGCCAATCTACAAATAATGGAAGTTCGACAACGCCCTTATCGTCACTTGGATGGTCAGCGACCAGTGCATGGTAAAGTTTACCAATATTTCTTGCTTCAAACTGCATTGATAAATTGCGATGCGCATCTGCATTTAACGCCATAACGATCAGACCAGATGTATCCATATCCAAACGATGAACGATGCGTGCGGTGGGAAATAATGTTTGCGCACGACTTACAAGACTATCTTGTCGCCCAGGTCTTGTCCCTGGCACAGATAAAAGTCCGCTAGGTTTGCTAAAGACGACCATTTGATCATCTGAATAAATAACTTCAGGCATCTGCGCAGGGGGTCGGTAGTCAAATTCAATCAAATTTGACGGCGTCTGATCACGTTCCTTGGGGATTTTTTTCTTCCAAGGTTTGTTCTTACCGGGTTTGGCCGATTGCTTCGTGTCGTTCTTTTGCGATTTAGGTGCCATATGTTGCTTATCTTATCTAACGAAAGATATGGCAATAGGTGATCGAGATAAGAGTGGGCTTTTCATCACGTTGTTCAACTCGTTTTTTAAAATCAAGGGTGCAATATTTCACTCGCATTTTTATTAATCAACGCTAACATCGTCTTTATGAAAGAATCATACGGCATCGAGATTACAAACGATAAACGCCATATTGAATTTGAGCGTGTCTGCACATTCCTGCAAAGCACCTATTGGGGAGCAGGGCGTTCGCCATACTCCATAAGAACATCATTTGAAAACTCGTTGTGTTTTATCGCACGTTTGCACGACCCAAGTCATGGACCTCATCACAACAGGCAGATCGGATTTGCGCGTGTTGTGACTGATAAAGCATTTTTTGCCTATATTTTTGATTTGTTTGTGTTTGATGAGTTTCGTGGTCGCGGGATTGCAAAGAAGCTTATGCATGAAATTTTGAGCCATCAAGAATTAGAACAAGTGCCAAGTTTCATGCTGGGAACGGATAACGCCCATGATTTATATCGCAAATTTGGATTTCAAAATTACATTGATTCAGGCCGATTAATGGTCCGGCGCGTTTAATATGGTGATGTTCATCAGCGATACTTGTGTGTTAAAACTTGCAGCACGTTGTATTTCTCTATACACAGAAAAACGACTATTCGTTGAATTCGAATAAATGCCGGGGGCGACATTTCATTATGTCGTGGGCATGAGACCCGCCATCGAAGACTATTCGCTGGCGGGTTCTTTATATCTAAACATCATCCCAATCATTGCCGTCTTTGCTGTAAGCAGGAAGTGCTGCAAAGCGCATGATTTCAGCTGTGTTTTTCAAACTATTGGCTTGAACATCCGGTGAGGTCATTGAAACATCGGTTTCACTTGCGGTTTTGATATTTAGTGCTTTTAACTCATCGTCCGTATCCGATGGTAAGCGGTTTTGCTCCGCTATACGAATGCGTAGCGCTTCAATGGAGTGTGCTAAATTAGAAAATTCGTCCTGCTGCTTATCACGATAGACAACAAAGTTCGTGTTGCCTTTTATAAGCTCTTGCAATTGCAATTGCATTATCTGTACACGGCGTGTGGACACACGAGCTGCCAATATTGCAAAATTTAATACTGCTAACAGTGCCAGAGCCGTAACTCCAGTGACCCACAAACCGACATTTTCTGCCCCATTTGAAGTCATATAGATCGCTGCATAAGCGCTTACACCCGCCGCAAAAACGGAACAGCCAGTGATGATGGTTATGATTTTAGTTGGCAGACGCATGTTTTGCTGAAATCCGTTCAATATCTAAAATACCATTTTGAACAGGATATGTTTAAGCCAATTTAACAAACAGCTATTGATCTTCTGGATTATCAAACAGCCTTAACAAATGTTAAATAAGGTTCCCTCTGGCAAAAAAGAACCCGCCAGGTAGAGGGGCTGGCGGGTTTAATTTAATCTGGTTTTAAGGGTAGATAAACCGGATCACTCTTTTTTAATGATCTTAAAATTCATCCCAGGCTTTATCATTGTCATCCCACTCTTGTTGAGCGGCTGCGGGTTTTGCTTGGGATGTAGTTTTCATGGTTGTAGCCATGTTTTTAAGTTGGCTAGTTTGTGTCTCTTGCGCTGCTTTTGGAGCAGGTGCAAGAACTGGAGGCGCAACTGAAGCAGACATTGAAGGAGCCACAGCCTGCTGTTCGCTAATGCGGAAAGATTGAACCATCTGAGTAAGTTGGTTGATCTCATCGACAAGGCGCGTTGTTGCAGCTGTTGTTTCTTCTGCCATGGCAGCATTTTGTTGAATGCGCTGATCCATTTCATTGACTGTTGAATTCACGGTTTGAATGCCGCCTAGCTGTTCACTGGCACCTGTTGCTACCGTTGCAATGCGTTCTTCAATTGTTGCGACTTGTCCTGAAATCTTTTCAAGCACTTCACCAGTTTTCTTTACCAGCTTAACGCCTTCGCCAACTTCAGTGTTTGATGTGTTGATAAGGCTTTTAATTTCCTTAGCTGCATCTGCAGAACGTCCAGCCAGCTCGCGAACTTCCTGCGCAACAACCGCAAAGCCTTTACCAGCTTCACCTGCACGTGCAGCTTCCACCCCAGCGTTTAACGCGAGTAGGTTTGTCTGGAACGCAATTTCATCAATCACGTTGATAATTCCGCTGATATCGCTTGATGCCGTTTCAATGCGAGACATTGCAGACATCGCATTTGAGACAACTTCACTTGATTGATCAGTATCCGTTTTTGCACTCTGAGCAAGGCTTGCAGCTTCTGCTGCTTGCTCTGATGCTGAACGAACATTCTCAGTTAATTCAGTTAATGCAGCAGCAGCTTCTTCAAGTGCTGCAGCTTGAGATTCTGTTCGGCGAGATAGATCATCTGTAGCAGATGAAATTTCGTTTGAATCGTCGCGGATCAATCCAGCGGTATTGCTAATCCCAGACAGTGTTTCACGCAGTTTAGCCACTGAGCCATTAAAGTTTTGACGAACCGGCTCCATACCTTCCATAAACGGATTATCAAGCGTGGTAACCAAATCACCACCGGCTAAAACTTCCAGTCCTTTGGCAAGTTCTGCAACTGTTTGCGATACTTCCTCAGTCTGGCGTTGTTTCTCTGCTTCATTCGCCTCGCGTTCTTTCTCACCGCGGTCACGATTTGCAATAGACTCTTCTTCCATGCGCAATTTATCAATTTCAGATTGGCGGAAATGTTCGATCGAGCGAACAATATCACCCACTTCATCCTTACGAGTATCGCCGCGAAGTTCAAAGTCTGTGTTGCCATTTGAAAGTTCGTGCATGTTATCAATGGCGGCATTAATTGGACGCGTTAAGCTGCGCGCAAACCAAAATGCAAATCCAAGGGCAGCGAGCAGGGCAACCATTGCTACGGATAAAATCCAGTTGCGCATGGTCGTTGCACCTTGGAGTGCCTCATTGTGATCAACGATGGCTGCGACCTGCCAAGGTGCTGATCCGTATGAGACTTTTGCAACTGCGGCCATCGTTTCCATGTCACGATAACCGTTTAAAATTCCAGAAACGATTTCCCGGCCTTCAATGCTTCCAATTGGCGAAAGATCGATTTTTGTGACCAGCGGGTCAATCGCTGCTGTTTTTGAAGAATCTGAAAGCAGCGTACCATCATTGCGAAGCAGCACAGTTTCACCAGTTGTCCCAAGACCTGTGTCATTGTTTAAAATCTGCGCAATGCGCTCTTCTGATAGTTGCGCGATGATCGCACCAAAGAAGAAGTGTTTTGCATCGGTGACAGGGATACCCACAAATGCGACAGGTTTTTCGTTGAGTAAAGAATATGGTTCAAAATCTGCAAGTCGTACGGTTTTTTCTTGCGCTGTGCCAGTTTGTTCTTGAATTTGATCAGTACCACTTTCAGTGGCGGCCTCTAGTGCAGCCGCGTTATCAGCTGAATCCTTTTTAAGCTGCGCATAAAGGGAGCCAAGTGCTGTTTGCGTGAAAGGTCCGTCGTCCAAATTGGTTGAAATTTCAGCATTGGCCGCTGCAGAATATACGACAACACCATTCTTATTAACGAGATAAAGGTCACCCAGCGAGTTGTCGGCTGCAAATTGCTTAAGCAGGGGACCAAATTTACTCAATTGTGTTCCGTACCCTGTTAAACCTGTCTCCTTATAATACTTAAAGAGGTCTTCTTTTGCGCCTTTGAACTCGTAAAGTCCTTTAATAGCATCAGCTGGGTTTTCTGCTTTGACCTGCTCAATACCCATTTTAAACATATTAAGTGCAGCAGACATGCTGTCGTTTTTCGCCAACGAACTCAGGTTATCATTCACACCTTGGAAGAATGTCTCAAGCTGGTTTCTGCGGCCATCTGCAATAGCTGATAGCTTTTCGTTATAAGCTTCTTCTAAGCTGCCTGAGGCAACCTTAATTCCGGTATAGCTGGTTGCGCCAATTGCAACGACAGTTGTAAGCGACATGGCAAGCAGTAATTGATGAGAAAGACGCATGATAAAATTATCCCCGACGAATAGCGAATTCGTATAATTTGCGATCAAGATATTGGACATGGCAAACACGGGCTCTATCAATCGAGCAGTAGCGACAAAAGTCGATAAATTGCCTAAACTTTGAACTAGATTATGTGTGCTTTATTGACGATAACTTAACAACAGATCTAAGTATCAATGGCCCATTTATAAGAGTTATATTTGGCTTTAGAATAATTTTCTAATGTATAATAATTGTCATAATTTTGAGAAATGAAAGAATATAATGAATATCGTATATTTTACAGTCGATTAGGTTGAGGTTGATAAATCATAATCAATTTATTGAATGTATGAAAAACAAGAAAAAATTGGAAATATAATGCATCCAAACCGAAATTTTAGAAATGTCGAAACATCAAAAAAGTATCAGCTTTTAATAAAAAAAGTATTTGGCTCTTTGATTTTTGCCCATTCTGAGGGCATTTTGATCTCTCATGTACCATTTTTGTTGGATGAAAAAGGTGAATCGGTGGAGATGCATTTGGTTCGTTCAAACCCAATTTTACGTTATTTGGATACACCAAAAGATGTTGTTTTGACAGTTCAGGGTCCTGATGCATATATCTCGCCAGATTGGTATGGTGTGCCAGATCAGGTGCCAACTTGGAACTATATTGCTGTGCATGTAAGAGGCAAATTAGAACGATTACCGCAGGAAGATATCCGCGGTGTTTTAGAACGATTATCCGCAGCTGCAGAAGCGCGATTGGCACCTAAAAAACCGTGGACGATTGATAAAATGACACCAGAGGTTTTTGACAAGATGACACGCCAAATCGTGCCAGTTAAATTGACCATTGATCAAATTGAAAAAGATGGCGAAACACAGCTGGATATGTCAGGCACCTGGAAGCTGTCGCAAAACAAACCTGATGAAGTTCGTCATGCAGCTATCAATGGTTTAAAAACCAGCGATATCGGCACCGAAATTGAGTGGTTGCGCGCTCTCATGCGTGCGGTGGATGAATAATGGGTTTGTCTGCCTAGAAAATGTAGTATTCACATAACACCCGCGACTTTGCCCTTTATGTCACATTCTCCTTACGCATTATGCCAAAGGAGGAATACGCATGGCGAAGATTTTAATGATTACGGGAGATTTCACCGAAGACTACGAAACAATGGTGCCATTTCAAACATTGTTGGCTTGTGACCATCAAGTTGATGCCGTTTGCCCGAATAAAAGTGCAGGCGATAGCGTCAAAACTGCAATTCACGACTTTGAGGGTGATCAAACCTATACCGAAAAGCCTGGCCATAACTTTGCGCTTAACGCAAGTTTCGATGATGTTGATGTTAGTGCTTATGATGCTTTGGTTATTCCAGGTGGTCGTGCGCCTGAATATCTTCGATTAAATAATGAAGTTCTGGATATGGTGCGCCATTTCTTTTTAGAAAACAAACCAGTTGCAGCAATTTGCCATGGTGCACAGCTTTTAGCAGCTGCCGGGGTGTTATCTGGTAAAAACTGTTCAGCCTATCCTGCATGTGCGCCTGAGGTGGAGGCAGTTGGCGGCAAATTTGCCGAGATCGAAGTGACAGATGCGGTGACCGATGGTAACTTGGTGACAGCGCCCGCATGGCCCGCACATCCCGCGTGGATGAAGCAGTTTATGGCTTTGCTGTAGTTCTTAAGCGCTAAAAAGGGAGGCCCAAAATGTGTGAGTTATTTATAGGTTCTGAAGGTGATAAATGGGTGTCGCGAACAAAGTCATTGCGAATAGACGGTGTTGCGACCTCAATCAGAATGGAAAACTTCTTTTGGGCCATCCTATCTGAGATCGCAGCACGCGATCACATGACAACCAACCAATTGATCACCAAATTGTATCTTGAAGCGATGGATGCTGATCATGATTTGGGCAATTTCACATCATTTCTGCGCGTCTGCGCAGGGCGCTACCTCTCGCTCATTGCTGATGATGAAATCGAACGCGATGACGAGATCGAATTATCAACAGTTGATGCAAAAGCATTGTTACAACGTGAAGCTGAACGCGATCAACGCCGGTCTGAAAACATGAGCACGGACGATATCGATATCCAATATGTTAAAGATAGTACCCGTCACACCTCCAAAGCGCTGAATTAAAACTGGTTCCGTTTCTTATTTTGCAAAATTTGCTTGAGTGCTCTCCCATATAATACGCAGACATACCTCATACTTTAGTGCCATCATTCAATACTATTACATCAAAAAAGCGTAAATACTGGTAGTAATATCACTAATTCTAGTAGTATAAGTTGTTTTTTAGCTATGCTAAAATATTCGTATAATTACTGGGTAGGCGACTGGGTTGGGGATGAGTTTTGATACGCGATAATGAATATATCAGGGATTTGCTGATAGAGTTTGAGGCATCTGATGAATGGTTTATGGTTGTTGCACTGCATGTTGGTGCATCTGATGAAGCGGCAAAGAAATTTGTTCATTGTGAGCTGTTAGTTGATGCAGGGTTTTTCCAACGTTATGAAAATCACGCCTATCGCATGACCAATAAAGGTTATGATTTTACCCAAGCTATCCGCCATGAAGAAGACTGGATGAAAACAAAGCAATTGGCGTCTACCGCAGGTGGTGGGACATTGGAAATTCTCAAAGACATTGCCATGAGTTTGCTAAGGCAAAAAATTCCAGAGACGATTGCAATATAATCGGGTGCAATATAATCGGGTTAGTGTACGTAATGAAAAATTGCGAAAAATAGCAATAAACAGCAAAAGCACACTATATGACCGAAACGAAATCTCACACAACTCAAACCCGATTAGCATCTTATGGATCACTGGCTCCGGTTGAGAGTAATTATAATCAAATGGATGGCATGCAAGGTGTATGGTCAAAAGGCACAGTGCGCGGCAAGTTGATCAAAGCAGGTTGGGGTGTTCATTATGGTTTCCCCGGGTTTATCTTAGATCCCGAAGGTCCGGAAGTTCCATTCCATATCTTTGAGAGCTTTGATCTACCAGATCATTGGGCACGCCTTGATGAGTTTGAGGGCGAGGGCTATTTCCGCACACCTGTGATGGTACAAACTGAAGATGGTGAGAAAGAATGCTGTGTTTATTTGGTTGGCGAAGAGTTTGCACCTCTTGATGAGCGCAAATAGAGCGGCTATTAGAACTTCATGTTTCAGCCAAAAAACCTTTGGGTCATCATGTTTTTTCTCGTTTCTTGCGTGGCAGCCTTTACGGTCGCCAATCGCGAGAACATCGCGCTGATCGGTGAATGCATTGATGGGGGCAATGACTTTGATTATCAGGCATGGATTTGTGTTGAGCAGACGAACCAGGATAACAATTCTTAGATTGTTACTCTCTTAGCGAAAAGCTGCCCATGCGCGGAATAACATCACGAGACCTGCCAGCACAAAAACACCCGCTAATGTGAGCGTAAATGGTTTGCGGATGCGGGTATAAAGCGCAACCATGGGGCGGGATGAGAAAAAGACTGCATAGCTCATCATTGATGTGAACGCTAAGATCGCGCAGCCAACAACAATCTGATATGGTGAAATGAACTTGCCACCATCGCCGGAGGTTGCCAATAAGATGATTGTTAGCCAAACGGTGATAGCTTTTGGATTGGTTGCATGGATTAAAATACCGCGCAGGTAATGCGTTAGGAGCGTTTTTGATGGCATATTATCGTTCGCTGGCGGTTCGACATTATTGCCTTTTAAATCAATGACTTTACGCGCAATATTATATCCTAAATAGATCAGATATATCGCACCAACTAATGTCATCGTTTCATAAACAACAGGCGCGTTCACGATGATGGCACCCAATCCAAATGCGGATGAAATGCCAAAGCAAACTGAGACGGAAAAAACACCTAGCGCAAATGCCATTCCCGACACGCGTCCTTGCTCAAGCGAGGTATGCATGATGGCAAAATTGGCAGGCCCTGGGCTCGCAACACCCAAAAAGTAGGTGATATAAACTAAAAACAACTGATCCATATGGATGCTTTAGACCATTGGAATTTCAGAGTCTACGTTCACAGATCGACATTATAGGGATTTGATTGGATGCTGTATCGGGTCGAAAAAAGCTTTGCTCACGCCAGATCGACAATCGGTCCAGGTTCACTTGAATTTAATTTGCCATTACGAGCCAGTATTTTAAGGCGGGGTTGATGCCGCGCTTCATACATGTGCTTTGCCCAAAGCGCAAAAAGCGGCGTGAATAATCCAATTTTGGCTTGTATATCAATTGTATCAGTCAACAATGCGCCACCTTCATGAGGCGTGATTGTTAGGCGGTGCTGCCAATGTTTTACACCAGATCCACGTTCATTAGATGAAAACGTCATTTTTTCATGATCACACTCAACAACATGCATGTAATAGGGTTGTTTTGGGAGTTTCCCAAACAGTGAAACCATCACCTCAATGGTTTGACCTTGATAGAGCGCACCATCTGGTAGGCCTTCAAAAGTGACCATATGTTCGGTTACTTCGCGAAGCGCATCAAAATCAATAGCTAATTCCCAAACGTCTTTGGGTGCTGCAGGATAGAAATGTTTGAGGCTAACGGTCTTCATGGCTTCACGCACTTTGATTTGTTTTTTTCAAACTTAATCGAAAAACACGAGTAAAATCAACGTAAATTTGAGTAATAACCTTTGGTAAAGCGAAAATATTCTTTCACATTGCCTGACTTGATCAATTCGTGATTAAGCTCAATGCCATCCTCGAAATAACAACGCCCAAGCGTACGGCCGTATTTATCAATGCCAACAATTTCAACCCGCAGCTTTCGACCAAAAGCAAGATCACGCAGGCTTTGTGTTGCTGCGTTATATCCCACTTCGTGGCGTTCAGGAGCATTCACACCCCAAAGGCGCACTTGTTTATCGTGACTATCGATATAAAGACTGTCTCCATCGACGATTTTGTCAACAACGCCAATCGCAACGTCCTCAATCCGGTCATAATGGGCGGTGCCGCGCTCTTTCTCTGCTCGTTTTGCTCGCGCTTCTTCCATGCCTTGTTTGCCAGCACGGATAATGTGCGGCAAGGCGCGTTGCAAAGCAGGTAGAGCTAAGGTTGTCAGCAAAAATCGTAGCATTTTAAAAAATCATTCGAGGTTTTCGTTCTATGATTATATAATTTGGAATCATAAGACTGCAAGGTTGAATGTCAGCCGTTTTAAGGTGATTGCCATGTCAAAAAGCGTAAAACGAGTAGAAAAAGCATTGGTGGATGCAGGCTTAACCACTGAAATAAAACGCATGCCTGAGAGTACACGCACGGCCGAAGAAGCGGCACAAGCGTGCGATTGCGCAGTGGGTCAGATTGTTAAGTCACTGATATTTATGGGTAAAGATAGCGGCGAGATGAAGCTATTACTTGTTTCTGGCGATCATCAAGTGGACATGGCAGCGGTTAAAGCCACGATTGGTGAAGAGTTAGGGCGAGCAGATGCACGCGCAGTCCGCGATGTGACAGGCTTTGCAATTGGTGGTGTTTCACCGATCGGGCATTTAACGCAACTTTCTACCTATATGGATGAATATTTGCTTGGGTTTGATGTGGTTTGGGCCGCAGCTGGCGCGCCAAATGCTGTGTTTGATATAGCCCCGAAAACTCTGTTAGAGGTGACCGGTGCGATAAAGTTAAAAGTAACAGGAGATTAGACCCATGTTTTTTGAAGAATTATTCAATTCGAACATTATATCTTTCATGTTGCTCGCTGCGCTAATGGTCATGTCTCCGGGCCCCAACGGCGTATTAATTGCCAAAACTGTACCAACATCGGGCAGGGCGGCAGGTTTTGCCAACGTTGCTGGGTTTTTCGCAAGTTTTTATGTCCATGGTACCTTTGCAATTTTTGGCATTTCTGTGCTGCTCACGCAAAGCGCAACCGCCTTTATGATCGTTAAATATTTAGGCGCAGCATATTTGTGCTGGATCGGCATAAAAGCGATATATTCAGCCATCAAAGGCGATCACACAGTCGAATATATCTCGCCAGCAAAGCGAAAGCGCACTTTGATCAAAGCTTTCATGGAAGGGTTTTTAACCAATGCGTTAAACCCAAAAGTATCGCTGTTTTATCTCTCTGCATTTCCGCAATTCATTCATATAGGCCAGGACAGTGTGGCGCTTGCATATGGGTTTGTTACATCGCAAGCATTGCTAAATGCCATTTGGTTTTCGTCCATGGCAATTTTGGTGGCAAAATTATCGAACGTGGCGCGCAGTGATAAATTCAAACAAAGCTTCAAACGATGGTTAAATGGTATCACAGGTGCTGTTTTCATTGGGTTTGGTATTGGTTTGGCGCGCTTTAAACCCTAAGCGAATAATTGCCGGATAAGCCCAGCAATACAAATAACAATTAATACCAAAAGGCACACAGGCTTATAATATTTCTGCAGCGATGGTTGGAAGAAATAGCTGCCTAGCATAATCCCGCAAATGACAAATGGTGTCATCAGGCCAGCGCGTTTGAAAGCTTCAACGGTTAAGAGCCCATATAAAAGCTGGAAGATGATGTTTCCTAGGATGGAAATCATCAAATACATCACCAAAGTCCCGCGCATTTCGCTTGCAGCTCTGTCTCTTGCCAAAATATAAAGTGCAACAACCATACCGCCAACGGAAGCAATATTGGCCATCCCGGCGCCAGTTCCAGCAACATATGGCCCGGATTTTCCTTCCAAAACGCTTGCTTTGATCTTCATGAACAATAACAAAGCAAGCGTTGTAATAACGCATAGCGCGACAATACGAGATGTTTCCTGATCGATGTTTGTGAGAACAAAATAACCAATCGGGGTTCCGATTGCGCTACCGATCACCATAGCCCAAACAACGCCCATATCAGCGTTTTTTGCGCCATCGCGCATCATCACAAGCGATGCAATAATTTCCAATAAAAGACAAATCGCAACCATCTCAATAGGTGGAATGAAATTAGCGAGAATGGCCATGAGAGCTGCCGATAATGCAAACCCTGTAAACCCACGTATGATCCCCGCAAATAAGCTTGTCGCAATCACGATCCACAAAAGATCCGGAGTAAGGTTGGTAAATTCAGACAGTGTGTTGAGCAAGAATGAAGTCCTCAAGTTAAGCCCTATCAATATAGCAAAAATTGATTAAAGATAGTGGTCAACGGGTGCAAAAGAATGAGGCCAATTATGGAAGAAATTACAGGTGGCTGCCAATGCGGGGCAGTGCGATATAAAGCAAGTGGTTTAGGACGCGCTTCAATTTGCCATTGCCGAATGTGCCAAAAAGCCTTTGGCGGTTTTTTCGGCCCATTAGTCAGCGCGAAGGGGCTTGAATGGACGCGCGGTGAGCGCAGCATTTTTCATTCATCCAACCGTAACTGGCGCGGCTTTTGTTCTAAATGTGGAACCCCTCTGACTTATGAGTTTGAAAGTGAAAACGAAGAGGGGGTCGAGTTATCAATTGGGTCGCTTGATAATCCTGATTTAGCACCTCCTGCGGTCCAAGTTAACCTCGATGCAAAACGCCATTTCGTCGATGGATTGTTTGAATTACCCGGTGTTGAACCTATGCAGCTTGAAAGCGATGAGGCGTGGAACCAGGGTGTGATTTCAAATCAACATCCAGATTTTGATACTTAATCCGTCCGAAAGAGTAAAATACGGAGCTCTTTGTGTCTTATAAAATTGAAAAGTATTTCTTCCTTACAAAAATGTAAGTTTCAACACAGGCATCTGCAAACTCCATGCTCCATCTTAAGACCATCGAAAGACACAACGTCTCTCAAACAAACTAGATGGAGAACAAAATGATCAAGAAACTTATTATCGGAAACGTAGCAGCTGGCCTTATTCTGACAGGTGGTATCGTTGGTGTTGCAGTGGCAGACACAAAGGACAAACAGGCAATCACCGAAGCCCCAACTGTTAGCATGATGCAGGCAATTGAGATTGCGAATACACAAGTGCCAGGCATTGTTTTAGAAGCTGAGCTTGAAAATGAAGATGGCACAACGATTTATGAGATTGAAATCGTCAACGCAGAAGGTACGGAAATGGAAGTCGAGATCAATGCAGAGAGCGGCGAAGTCTTGGCTGTCGAAGAGGATAACGGCAAGAAAGGTGGCAAGAAAAAACGCAAATCAAAGTCGTAACCGCAAGGACAAATTTGCAATAACATTGGGCTGTCATTCATGGCAGCCTTTACCACTTAAGCAATAAAAGCTAAGGAGCCCTATGCGTATTTTAGTTTTAGAAGATGATAATCAACTTGGCCCTTGGGTCACATCAGGGCTTAAAGAAGAAGGCCATGTCGTTGATTTATTCGCAGATGGAAAAGAAGCGCTGATGGCGGCAATGGGGCAGGAATACGATCTGTTGATTCTTGATCGTATGGTGCCCGGTCTTGACGGTCTTGCGGTGTTAAAATCGCTCCGCGCCTCTAAAAATACAACACCAGCGCTGTTTCTAACGGCATTGGGTGAAGTTGATGCGCGAGTTGAAGGTTTTGAAGCCGGTGGTGATGATTATCTCACCAAACCATTTGCATTTGCTGAATTGTCTGCGCGGGTCAACGCGCTTGGTCGTCGGCGCGATGGTGCAGGGGCGGAAACGGGTGAAACGACAACATTGCGATATGGTGATTTAAGCCTTGATCTTGTCGCGCGCCATTGTGAGCGTCAGGGGCAAACGATTGAGCTTATGGCCAAGGAATTTAAGCTTTTAGAATATTTCATGCGTCGTCCTGGGCGCTTAGTCACGCGCACAATGCTGCTCGAACAAGTTTGGGATATGAGTTTTGATCCAACAACAAGCGTTGTTGAAACCCACATAAGTCGCTTACGCACCAAGGTTGATAAACCATTTGACGGCGAATTGATCCGCACCAGACGAGGTGAGGGTTATGTCTTCGGAAAATGAGCCTGTTAAACCATCATTCAATGATCTTCAAACGCGCCGCGTCAATAGATTTGTAACAAAACAAGCCTATCGATTGGCAAAGCCTTTTCGTTGGTTATTAAGATCCTCAACATTGCGTTTAACGCTCATGCTTTCGTGCTTATTTGCGATTGGCATGGCAGTATCGATATTTCTAGCGCTCACATTTGGCCGAGAGGCTGTGCTGGAACGTGTTGATACAGCGCTCACCAGTTTAGCTTCAACAGTAACTATCAACGAAACGCTGAGTGATAATTCAATTGCCATCATAAGGCCGTTGGATAATCTTGGAAATCTGCCAAATCAGTTTAAGCGCACCGTAAAACGAGGCGGTGGAACCGTTAACCTTAGTAATGACTTTAATCAGTTTGACGCCTGGCGCGTTATGATCACCAACGATAGCCAGGGTACGCCCATTTTGGTGGCGCTTCCTATTGAAGATAGTGAAGACGCGCTTGATCTGCTATCTGGAATTTTATGGACAACAGCCGGGCTTGTATTGGTTATTTCCTTGCTTATTGGCATGACAGCCGGGCTGTTAGCGCAACGGCGTCTGGTGCGTATTAATGGCGCTCTAAGTCGGCTTGCAACAGGTGATTTAAGCGCGCGTACCGGCGTTGATAAAGCCTCAGATGATTTAGATGACCTTGCACGTCAGTTGGATGTCACAGCAGCAGAACTTGAAAGATTGGTCACGCAAACGCGGCATCTAAGCGCCAGCATTGCCCATGATTTGCGAACCCCTTTGGCGCGGCTTCGTGCGCAGCTTGAAATGTTGCCCGAAGGTGAGGAACGTGGTGCAGCCCTTGAGGAAGCGAGTAGGTTATCGGGTATTTTTGACACGATTATGCGTGTGGCAAGAATTGAAGCTGCGCAGGGTGAAGATGGATTTGAACAAATTAAACTATCTGAATTTTTAACCGATATTGAAGATATTTTTGGACCTGTTGTTGAGGATGCCGGAAAAATATTGGTACTTGAAAACAAAAGCACCGGTTATGTAACTGCTGATCGACAAATGCTCATTCAAGCAGTTGCAAATCTTATCCAAAATGCCATTGTGCATGGGGGCGATGAAATCACGCTCTTTGCGAAAACACATAGATCAATTGAAGAGTTAGGTGTTTTTGACAATGGAAATGGCGTTCCTTCAGATCAATATGATGAGATTATCAAACCAATGGTGCGCCTTGATAGCGCAAGACAAACCGATGGTAGCGGATTGGGGCTGGCATTAGTGCGAGCCGTAGCTGATCGTCATCGTGCCCAATTGCAATTGTCAGAGGGTGAGCCACATGGTTTGCGGGCGACAATGAAGTTTTCAACATAAAATCCAACCTTACAAAAATGTAAACTCGTGTTCAGGCGCTCGTAAAACAGCGCCATCATATTAGCATCATCGAAACAACGAAGAACACGAAAGATAAAACATGAAAAACCTAATTGAAAAAATCTCTACAACCTTCGCTTCTGCTTTAGTGATGCTAGTTGGCCTTGTTATGGCAGGTCTTGGTGTGATGACAATGGCGCTGCTAGGTGTCTTCGCGCTAGCAGCCTTGGGACTTGCAATGTTGGCTGCTCCGTTTAACGCAAAACCAAAGCGAGATGTTGAAGATGCAGAATTTGAGCCTGTTGATGATACGGATTCCAATGCTGAGGCTCAGCCAGCTGCATAGTCTGCAAAACGCATAAAAATAAATCCCCACAATCTTTCGAGGATGCATTTTAAGGACCTCCAGCCAGAAATGCGCCTCGAAAACTTATTTAAGATCATCACTTAAGCTGTTTAAAAACGTAACGAGATCTTCTTTCTCAAGCTCGGTTAACCCCAAAGGCTGCAATATAGCTTCCCCATCAACATGCAACCTTTCCATATTGATCGTATCATAATGATCAATCACAGCTGTTAAATCACTCAAACTACCATTGTGCATATAAGGTGCTGATCGCGCTGCACCACGCAAACCCGGTACGCGAAAAGTGCCAAAATCTGAATGTTGAAAACGCACTTGATTGACAGCCCATGCACCTGATTTTTCAGGGTCATCTGAAAACTCGCCTGCGAGCGTATAAGGGCTGTTTTTAAGAGTTTTCATGCCCCCAAATCGTCCTTCATCAACGCGGGTCTCTGTAATAAAATACGGTACACCCGCATCATGAAATTCGCCATTGGTAAATGCAGGTCCAGAATGGCAAAAAGCACAATTTCCGCGTCCTATAAAGAGTTTTAAACCACGTTGTGCAGAAGCAGAATATTCAGATGCCGCCTTTATGTCGTCTGCTTCCAAAGCATTTCGAAAGCGATCAAACGAAGTTTTCCCGGTTATTAAAGTTTCTTGATATGCAGCTAGCGCTTTTGATATATTGACCAGAACTTCATCGCTCTCATGCTGGGTGATAGAGCCAAAGAGATCATCATATGCGCTTACATAGCCGCTGGCTGAAATTGCTTCCTTCAGGCTGTCGCGATCATGACCCATTTCGTCTTCGTGCAAAATTGGAGCGATGCTTTGAGCCCAGATATTGTCAGAACCACCCGCCCAACCAAGCCAACGATGGCTGCGCAAATTCATCACAGAAGGCGTGTTGCGATCAAGAATTTTCCTGCCCACAGCGCGCGGTAATGCATCGGAAAATCCTGTCGCAGGATCGTGGCAGCTTTGACACGACATCTCACTGTTCTTGGACAGGATAGGATCTGCAAAAAGCGCTTCACCCAGTTTGATAGCATCACGATTGCCCGAGACTTTATTGCTGGGGTCAATCCTGAATTCAGGCGGCCAAGGGCCATGCAAAAGCGCTTGATTGATTTCATCTTCGCTTAAAAGTATCTCAGCCTGCGCGTTAAAAGTCCCAATCAAGGATAGGGAAAATAGCAGGATCAAGAATACGCGCCGCATCACTGTGCCATAATTTCAAGCTTGAAAAGTGTAGGCTCGTTGACAGAGGCAGATGCTTGATATGCGCTCACTTCAAGTTGCCAAACCCCCGGCATATGAAAAAACATCCCAGATACTGAGAAATTGCCATTGTCTGTTCGCTTGAACTCTGGCGTATAATTCATGCCATGCTGATGTGCGGGCATTGTTGCATCCACTTTAATGCGTTCAATACGCACATCATGCTCTGAACAAAAATATAGATCTATCTCAAAAGGTTTCGATATAGCCTCAAGCTCAAAGTCTGCAAAGGATCGAAATTTTGCATTGTCAGCGGCATCTAATTCAACTGCACTTTCAGGTGCGCAGGCGTGAGCATGTGAGATTGTCGTGAAGATAACCGCCGTCAACCCCGTTACGAAAAGGTATGTTCTACTCATTTGGATGCAATCATCGCTTCTGCATTTTCAAACGCAATTTTGCGAGCCAAATCATCCGGTAAGTCTGACAACCAATCGCGACTAAAATCAGCATGAGCACCCACATAATACCAACGCTCCGGTGCAAATGTATCGCTACCAACCATGAAGCGATTTGGGAATGTCGTAAATACTTTGCGCCAATCTGGATCAACACCTTCGCCGTCAGCCATATCTGATCGATAGGCGAGATCAGCCCAAAGATTTGGATAGGTTGCAAGCGCATCAGCAACTTTTTCAGGACCGTCAAAGCCCGAATGCGCCCATAAAACGCGTGCTTCCGGCCAAGTATCGAATATCAAATCGACAGCTTCGCGGTCACCATGGTGGTGCAGTAACAGATTACGCTCCTTCGCAAGCTCGATCAAACGCTGGATGACCTTGGTGTTGATATCGTCACCATAGGCATGAAACTCGCCAATCGCTTCATATTCAAATTGGGATAAACGGTCTTCCAAATAATCAATGACCGACGGATCATTCATCCAAGTGCCAATCGCACCGCGACGCTTGTAAGGACGAAGAGCAGGGACAACAATATCAGGTGCGGCAGCTTTTAGCTTTTGAGTGCCATCATCATCAGAGCTTGAAACCAGCGCTTTTTTTACCCCAGCATCACGCAAAATTTTCACAACTTGTTCGGTCGGAATTTGCAATGCTGCGTCATGGCTATAATGCATGTGAGCATCAAATATCTGAAGCTCATCAGCCTTGACCGAAACGCTCCCTAAAATGATGAGCGCTGTTATTATTCTAATGATCATTTAACTTTCCCTTTAACAACGAAAAGCCCCCAAGGCACAGTATCACCCAAACAATCTGAAAAAGAAAGTACGTTTGAGTAAGCGATGGGCGCAGTTCATCTGTTTACGTGGGAAAACGCAACTTGGTTTGGCCTAACGCTGACTTACGGCAAGCCATGCACCTAAGCTGATCAAGGTGCTACCAAGTGCGCGATCAAGCCACAAGCCAAATTTTGGCTTGTCTCGTAAGGTGATTGTCAATTTATCTGCCAACACAACAAACAATGGTTCGATAAAGGCCGATACTGCCAAAATGAGGGTGCCGTGAAGCGCTAGTTGCATCCAAATTGGCCCAGCACCCTCGACCACAAATTGCGGCAAAAACGCTAAGAAAAACACCGCGATCTTTGGATTAAGCGCTGAAACGACTGCGCCCTGAATAAACACTGCTTTCATCGGGCGAGCGGGTTTAGACGTATCCGGGGAGAATGTGGAACCACCTTTTGATCTTAAAGCGGAAATCCCAAGCCAGATGAGATAAATCGCACCACACCACTTCACGAGCGTAAATGCAGTTGCAGAAGTTGCCAAAATCGCCGTTAAACCCAAAGCCGCCGCAAAGACATGCACCATTGTGCCGGCCCAAGTGCCAAACATTGCCGCAAATCCGACGCGCTTGCCACCTCGTATCGAATGGCTGATCATATAGGCGATATCAGGCCCCGGGGAGATATTTAGCAATATCGCAGCGGTTAAAAATGCGGTCCAGTGTAGTAGTGAATATTCAAACATTATGCATTGATAAAGCAGTTTTGTGCATTCGCAAAATGAAAAATAATGATCATTTCATCTATATTATTGACGTGTATTTGCCATACTCTTTTGATAGTTTCGAACACGAATTATCAAGAAATGGATGCGGTCATGAAACTAAATTATCACGTTGTAGATGTGTTCACCAACACACGCTTTGGCGGCAATCCATTAGCTGTTGTGCTGGATGCAGATGAATTGACAACGCAGCAAATGCAAACAGTCGCGAGAGAATTCAATTTTTCTGAAACAAGCTTTGTACTCACGCCAAAAGATAAAAATAACACAGCGCATGTCAGGATTTTCACACCCAATTCAGAGATGGATTTTGCTGGCCATCCAAATGTGGGTACATCATATGTCTTGGCCAATTTGGCAAGCGGAGCACCCCAGAAATTGGTGTTCGAAGAACGCGTCGGCTTGGTTGAAGTTGATGTGACATATTCAGAGAACGGTGATGTTCAAACCACAGCGATCACCTCTCCAATGCCACTTTCAAAGGGTGCTGAATATAATCCTATGGATGCGGCACGCGCATTATCGCTGGAATTGGAAGACGTTTTAACGACCCATCACGCGCCTCAACATGTAAGTGTTGGCGCCAATTTTGTTGTGGTTGAACTTGCGTCCCGTAAAGCACTGAAAGATTTGCGTTTGAACGAATACGCCGCCCGCGCCATGGTTGGAGAGGGACCGGCAAAAGCAATTTATGCTTATACCCGAGATGTTGAGGGTAGGCTCGATTGGTCAGCGCGCATGTATACGTTCAGAGGTGCGCCCTATGAAGATCCAGCAACAGGAAGTGCAGGCGGGGCAATGGCAGCCTTTGCGCACGATTTGGGTGTTAAGCCAATCAATGGTTCGTATTACACAGTCACACAAGGGGTCGATATGGGCCGACCGAGCGCTATGCAACTTAAAATGCATAAGGGTGACAGCGGCGCAATTGTCGAGATCGCAGGCTCCAGCGTTGATGTCATGCGCGGCGTTTTGGAGGTTTAGGGATTTAAGTTTCCTTACGCAACGTCACATGATTTCATTGTTTTTGAATAAAATCGTTAAGCTTTGTTGATCCATCATCATCAAAGGTTCGTAAAAGGTTACAATTCTAACAACGAGATTTACCCTCCCTGAAAAGAGTCGACGTGAAAAGAGTTGAATTGTCCAAGACCTACGATATCCCAGAACTAATCGCGCAAGTCGCATTACGCGATAAAGATGCGTTTGATGTGATTTATTCTCAAACAAGTGCGAAACTTTTTGGCGTCCTGTTACGTTTATTAAATGACAGGGCTGAAGCAGAGGATGCTTTGCAGGAAGTTTATGTGCGTGTGTGGCAAAAAGCTGATCGCTTTGCAACGCAGGAAGCCAATGCGATGTCATGGCTGATTGCAATTGCAAGAAACCACGCGATTGACCGCATTAGAACCCGCAAAGCGCCCACATCGGCGGCCAAAACATCAGATATCGATGATGTTGCGGACGTTGTTGCGGATCAGACGCCAAGCCCTGAAGATAGCGCCATCAATATGGGCGAGGCACGTCGCATCGACTATTGTATGGGTAAATTGGATGATGACAAAGCAGATGCTGTTAAATCTGCTTATATAGAAGGGTATTCGTATCAAGAGCTGGCTGATAAGTACAACATTCCGCTCAATACGATGCGAACATGGCTTCGCCGCAGTCTTAAAAGCTTGCGCGAATGTCTTGAAAAGAATTAGAACGCGGCAGGTTTGCCAAAAGGTTCAAACGTTAGAAGAATAATTATGAATGACGAGATAAAATATACTGACGATGACTTAGCTGCTGAATACGCTTTAGGTGTATTAGAAGGTGCTGAGCGTAAAAAAGCGAAAAAACGCGTTGAAAATGACGTGAATTTTGCCCGTCTTGTCTCTTCATGGGAAGAAAAGCTATCGGGCCTTAATCATGAATTTAAAGAGGTCCAAGCACCAGCATCGGTTAAAGCTGCTATTGATGATAAACTATTTGCTGAACCTGTTGCATCGGACGGCATGTTGGGCCTGCTTGCGCGTTTTCGTATTCCAATTTTGCTTGCTGTTCTTGTTTTCGCAGCCACCCCGCGCGTGATGGACTATTTTGCTCAGCAATCAGCGCCTCAAATCGTGTATACAAGCGCAATCAATGCCCTTGAAGATTATCAAGCGACGTTTGTTGCTCTAGTTTCGGATCAAGGTTTAACTGTTTCGCAAAGCACTGGTACAAAGCCAACTGATAAAGATTATGAGCTTTGGTTGGTTAAATCTGACGGAGAAGTGGTCACATTAGGTGTATTATCTGGTGCGTTAAATCCAAAAGGTCTTGAAATCGCTCCAGATGCAAAATTTGCAATTTCTATTGAGCAAATCGGTGGCTCGCCAACAGGCGTTGCTCAAGGTCCTGTCATTGCACTTGGCGAATTGACCCGAGTTTAAAAAAAGCCCGACCATTGATGATCGGGCTTTTATTTCATTGGTTTTTATCTAACCTTAGTCTTCTGCGCGCGCATTGAATGTAATTGGCCACATGAAGTCTAATGAAACAAATCCATCGCCTAGATTGTATGTTTTATCGCCTTGAGTAGCAGTATAATCGACTTGTCCTGAGCTGTTTGTGGGCAAAGCGCCAATGGGCACGGTGAATGGGAAATAAGATCCATTGTCGCCTGTCGTTGTGGGTTGATAGGCAGCTGTTGCATGACAGGTATGGCAAGATGCTGTAAAACCAGTCCAATCTGGCGGCGGTACAGGATTGCCCTTTGGCCCAACAGGAAGGCCGGCGAAATCCTCCATCTGAGTGTGACCTAAAATAACAGCTTGTTCTTCAGCATCGACAAAACTGATTTGTGTTCCATTGGGCGCATAAGCCTCATACCCAAAGCCCAACAACCCCGCTGTGTCCATTATTGCCTCGATTTCTCTAGCTGTTAATGGCGATTTTTGAGTGATAAAGCTATCGACGACATGCTTAACTCCCGGATTTCCCTTAAATTCAAAGGTTGTCCAAAACCAACTGCCGCTATTGTCGGTAAAAACATCAGAAGGTGAGGGCTGCATTTTTGCCATAATATGCATACCACCCCAGTAATAATATCCTTGTTGGTTTTCCTCTTTTTTTGCATTTGGGTTGAAAAACTCAAAAACAAAAGCACCAGCTGGCGCGTCCGCTAATGTGTTGAGCTTAATCCATTTCGCTTTTGTTTCAATCGAGCCAACCGGCATCTCCACTGGATTGCCATTTTGTGTAAACGCTTGTACCCCAGGCGTTGTATAGAGGGTGTTCTCGACGATATACTCGTAACTGATTTGATTGCGCGTCACTTCCTCTTCTCCTGAATTTGGTGCGCCTTGCTCAGTGGTATCTGAGATAATGCCTGCTAACTCAGTTTTTGGAACCGATGGTTTGATTACTTCATCGACAGCTTTTTCTTCAAACTCGAAAGATGGCGTTACACCTGGTTTTTTTGGAAACGTCTCTGGGTCAGTTGGCCATGCCATCCAAAGAGGCGCTGTGCCTGTGTCTTTGTCTACCCGCGTTCCACCTTCAATTTGCAAGTTGGCGCGGGCGAAAAACATCCATGCCAAGCGTTGGCGGTCTGCCAAATCACCGTTAAATGCCATGTCTGCGCAATTTTTTGCAAATTCAGCGTCAGATTTAAGAACCCAGCCGTCGCTCGTACATGCTTCAAAATGACCTTCAGTAAATGCTGATCCTGTTGCAGCAATCGCTGTCAAAAGCGTTAAGCCTGATAATTTTACAATATTCATAACTACCCCCATGTTGTAATTGTTCCTCAATTTCGACGTTGCAAACGCGAATACTGATTGAACTTAACTTCAATTTAAAGTTAATAATTCTAGGATAATACAACTAAAAGTATTTATCAACAAAGGTGTTAACGCCATCTCTATAGGTGCCCATGTGTAACAAACGTCAACATGCGCAAACCTTCATTGATGTTATGGTTGGCGGGGTTACTGAATGAACGGATTATTTTGGCTTTAATACATTGTTGTTCGATAAGCTTCTTCTAAAGCCTCATCGAGTTTATCCATCTCTTGATGATCATCAGGTGCTTCATCCGCCTGATCAAGCATGATCTTCATCAATGATGGCATGTCATTGCGATCCTGAATGGATGCAGGGTCCCATAATTTTGATCGCCTGAATGCTTTCGCGCAATGCATATAAAGCTCATTAACTTCAACAAGTATCGCAATCTTTGGCGTTTGACCTTTTACTGCCATGGATGCGAGCAATCCAGGGTCATTCGTAAGTTGCGCGGTCCCATTAATACGCAACGTATCGTCAAAGCCTGGGATGATAAACATCAAACCAATATTTGGATTGTGGGTGATGTTGGACAGCGTATCGAGGCGGTTATTACCCGGACGATCGGGGATAGCGAGTGTTTTATCGTCAAGCACTTGGATAAATCCAGGCGCATCACCGCGCGGGCTTACATCGCTTAAATCATCATCATTATGCGTGCCAATGCATACGAAGGGCGTGCGGGATATGAAATCGCGCGCATGTTTATCTATTTTGGTTTGCTTTTTTTTGATTGCTAGCTCGTGGGTTGGGGCAAAGAGAGCTCGCAATTCGTCTTCGGAATTGATGAGGCATTCAATATTGATTTGGTATTTTGTCATGTCACGCTTTCTAATGCAGGTATCAGATGCATGTTTATGCATTTTTTATCCGCTGATAAGAATTGGCCTATCACTTTACGCTAAGGCCCGTGGTCGCGATACAGAACTTATCTTTAGATTTTGAAGAAAGCAATTTGTTATATCAAGTTCTTAATCTGGCTGGTCTGCAATCGTGATCTGCTCCCCATCAAAATCCTCAAATTCAGCTGTCGTCTCAGTTAAATCAGCTTCATAATGTGCAATCATTGGCATCACTTCGCCTTCAATGCTCTCGTTCCAAACAGGGCCGTTATAAAATGCGTTTTTAATTTGCTCGCGGCTTTCTAAGGATAGAAAAGCGCGCATCCAATGCACTTTATTCTCATTTTCCAAATCCCTCATAGGGCCAAATACAATCATTCCTGCATCACGCAAGGCCGGGCGGTTTTTTGCCTCGAAGTAAGAAATAAACTCTTCGCGACGACCCGGTTTTAATGTGTAATGTCGAATTTCAATGATCATTTTGATCCTCTTTCCAAAATAATTTAGATCGTAACTATATGAAAAATATATCTAAAAATAAAAATGTTATTTTTTCGATTTTTTCTTGAAACTTTTTTGAACCAGCTAACGTTTCTATCAATAACTGCGGGTTTTAAACAAACCTAATCTTATTGGAGAGAAAAATGATCAATACACTAAAAATGACAGCAGCAGCATCAGTTATCGCAATCGCAGCATCTGCAACAGCATTTGCCGGCGGCATGAAAAAAGACGTTGTGGACGCAGCAATTGCTTCTGAAGCGCATTCAACATTGGTAGCAGCGGTAACAGCAGCTGGTCTTGTAGAGACACTAAAAGGCGACGGACCGTTCACAGTATTCGCTCCAGTAAATGATGCATTTGCAGCATTGCCAGAAGGTACAGTTGACACATTGCTAAAGCCTGAAAGCAAAGACACATTGACAAAAGTTCTAACAGCACACGTTGTTGCTGGTGACATCATGTCAGGTGATTTGGTCAAAATGATTGGCGAAGCTGACGGTGGCATGCTTGAAATCGAAACAGTATCTGGCGACACAATTGTTGCGATGCTAGATGGCGACCAAGTGAAGCTAAAAGACGAAAGCGGCAATATCGGCACAGTAACAGCTGTTGATCTAGACCAGTCAAACGGTGTGATCCACGTTGTCGACACAGTGCTGCTACCGAAATAATATAATAATCGGTATCAGGCACCTTTCTCCTGTTGCTTGAAAGGTGGTGCTGAAATGCCCCCACATCACCCCCCTCGATAGGGCATTTTGGTTTCGCCTCGATCATCTCATCATGATCGGGGCGTTTTTGTATTTAAATCATATCTTTAGTAGATTAATTAGAATCAAATTATTAGCGCGTATTCTCATAACTTTAGGCTGAATAACCACACGAAATTGTGATTATGTGTGTGGCAAAAGTCGCTTGAGAAATATTGTCTGAAAAATTACAACTGCTCAACACGTTGCCAGTCAGGATCAGAAATCGATGGAACTCATTTTCGCATATCTTGCGGGTCTTCTCACCCTGATAAACCCTTGCGTTGTGCCGGTATTACCCATCGTTTTGGCATCTGCATTAAATGCTGGGCGATCTGGTCCATGGGCATTGGCTGCAGGATTAACGGTATCATTCGTAGCCTTTGGTTTATTTGTGACGACCATAGGCTATTCAATTGGGCTCACGCAAGAACGGCTTGCTCAAATTGGCGCACTAGTGATGATCATGTTTGGATTAGTTTTATTGGTGCCCGCGTTTTCGCGAAGATTTGAAGCCGCCACCCAAGGGGTTGCAGGCGCTGCAAATAAGCAAATGTTAGGTCTCAATCTTGGTGGAAATTCCGGCCAATTTTTCGGCGGTGTCTTACTCGGTGCGGTATGGTCGCCTTGTATTGGCCCAACGCTAGGTGGGGCTATTGCATTGGCGTCACAAGGGGAAAGTCTCATTTGGGCCGCGCTGATCATGCTGTTTTTCGCATTTGGCGTTTCTTCGCTAATTCTGGGGCTATCTTGGGGTGCTCAATCAGCGCTGAGAACCCGCACCGAGGCTCTCAAGTCTTTGGCTGAGCGATCAAAACCAATACTCGGTTTTGTGTTCGTTGCTGTGGGTTTGATGATCTATTTCAAAATTCATCACATTATCGAATTCTGGGCTTTGCAAATTCTGCCAGCCTGGTTGCTCGATTTTTCTGTTATACTCTAAATCACACTTGAAGGAGAATTACATGTCTTTATCAAAACTCACACGCCGCGCGGTTCTAGGCGCAGCTATTGCCGGCTCTGCTTTTGTCGCCGGTCTGACAACAGCCAACGCAGCTGATGTTTTGGAATATAAACCAGGTGTGGTGCAAAGCGCGCTGAGCGAGGGAAAAACTGTCTTTATCGATTATACGACCCACTGGTGCACAACATGCGCATCGCAAAAACGCACGATTAATGCACTTCGTTCTGAAAATGCTGCATATAATGACATGGTGTTTGTCCGTGTCGATTGGGATATTTATGCACGCGAAAAAATCTCAACGAAATATAAAATCCCACGTCGCTCAACACTCTTGGTGCTAAATGGCGATCAAGAACTGGGCCGTATTGTTGCTGGGACGTCAAAATCTCAGATTAAATCTTTGATGGATAAAGGCCTATCCGCAGCGCAAAATTCGTAGAATTGATACTTTTACTAAATTTTTAGCTCATCTACTGATACTAAATCGACATTTCGTGAATTTCTTAGGGGTAACAATTGATAGTTGTTACCCTTTTTATTCGAGCGTAGCATCGATGTGTTCGCATATGTTTATGATTCGATTTAATAAATCCGATTTTGTAGACAATTTTTATGTGAACCGATGAGGGGGTCTCACCGTATAAAATTTATGAAGTCGCCGCGTTTTATTCGCTGGCGCTCGTCCATGAAAATGATCGTCAGATGATCTATCCTCCCAAGACTTGGACGTCAAGCGCTCTAGATGCCTATCCGTTCTGGCATTTGGGGCGTTTCCTTTTTTAACAATAATCACAATTGGTTCGATCGATCTTTCAACGACAACAAAAAACCCGCAACCTTTAAGACGATTGCGGGGTGAAACGGTGTGTAATTAGTTTGTCACGCTCTTTAGCGAGGCAGCAGCATTTAAGTTTCTGAATTCATAAGCTCTGACGGGATCAGTCCAATTTCTGGGTTGATCTCATTGATATAAAGACGAGACTCCATAAAGTTTGGGCCAGTTCGCACTGGATATTTCTCGATAGAAACTGAACCTTTTGGTGTCATGCTGATCGGGCTGATGCCTGATGCGTAATTGGCGTCGCCAGAACTCAGCGCTGCATTTGCAACATTCATAGATAGAAATGTGATTGCAAGGATGGATAGTACATGTTTCATAACTCATTCCTTTCTTTCTCGTGCCGAAATATTTGTGGTATTTCTAAAAGGGCACTGGTGGTTTCATAAAGTTTTGTGATGCCATTTCATAGTTTGTGGGGCATCGGATTAACTATGTTTTAACACTCAACTCGCTCATTTAAAATTAACGCTTGTGCACAAAGGCGTGAGTAGGCGTGTTTCAAATGAGAGGACACGTAATAGCGCAAGATCTGTGTGTTTGCCTGATTTCATAATATGCGCCTCTACAACTTATATATGGTGCAATAAATACTCATTTCGAGATGGCTGTGGTAACAAATGGGTGATGAGAGAATGCAACAATGCCACACCTTTTGCGCCGTAAGTCATTTCTGACATTGACAAAGCCGTAAAAATACCATTATTTGTATCTTGTACATGTTTCATAATGAGCCTTTTAGGTTTTCGGAATGATTTGTGGCATTCCGGTACGTGTTAAAAGAGAGATGTTTGTGGCGTCTCTCTTTTTTTATGCCGATTACTTTTTTGATGACTACGAGCCTGATTGGCATACGATTGGCGCGCAAGAAAGCATGAAGCCTGTACATTTCTGCACAGGCTTCCAACATCAAACGATTAAGTGGATCAGACCTAATCAATGATCCCTAAAGACCGTTAAAGGCCTTTAGGAATTGATCAAATCAATTATCCAAGAGTGTTAAACTCTGTTGGTGTCAATTTGTTGTCGCCGTTTGCGTCAGCTGCGTTAAAGCGCTCTTGTGTAAGGCCTTTGATAACTTTGTCAGCTTCCCAGTAGTTAACGAAACCGTCGCCACTGATGTGTGTGTAGTTATCTGAAGAAGAGCGGCTGTCAGCTTGTGCGAAAGAAGCAGCTGAAGCGCCTGAGATTGCCATTACAGATACGGCTGCGATTGCAAGAATAGTTTTCATAATATTAAGTCCTTTTAGAGTGGTGCAGAATTGTTTGTGGAGCACCGTAATGTTTCATTTAGTTTGTTTTATCGAAAACTCTGATCAAGGTTTGTGGCCGTGTGATCCGAGTGCCATTTGGCGTTTCGATGGATGGAATATAAACCCGAATTTTGAGTTTGAAAACACAAATCGAGTGCACAAAAATGTGATCAATTTCTAATTCCAAAAGTCTTGAAATGACAAATTGGGTGCTTACAAATCGAAAAAGTGTTTAAAACCAATTATTAGGCGAATTGGGTAAAATTCAGCCTGTGACATAATACTCAATTTATCTTGAAAAATTACCTGAAAAAAAATTTTAGAAGAAAAAAATCAAGTCAAATCCGTGAGGAAATATGGCAATTTGTGAGTTATTTAATGCTTTAAATTAGAAAAGTAGCATAAAATCTGTGATGAAAGACGTTATTGATCAAATGATCAAAATGATGATTCCTCGCAAATTGCTATTCTGCAAACCAATGAAATGAAGCCATTGTTGCAGCTTGCATAAAGTCTGTAAGTGGGAGAAAGTTTTGGCTTTGACTTGCCGCTCACAAGCTAATTTGCTTATGTGGAGCCAGTTGGAGGAAACATGCTGCATAAACCAGATTTAAGAGACGTCGATCTGAATGATAAATTCGACATCAACTCAGAACAAGTCTTTCTCAATGGCACACAAGCGCTTATCCGTTTGTGCCTCACGCAAAGCCATATCGATGCCAAAAATGGTTTAAACACCGCTGGCTATATTTCTGGTTACCGTGGTTCACCACTTGGCGCCTTAGATCAGCAATTCACCCGTGCCAAACCTTTGTTGGAACCGCGCAATATTATTTTCGAAGCTGGGCTAAACGAAGATCTTGCGGCAACAGCTTTATGGGGCACGCAGCAAGCCGAACTCAGAGGCGAGGGCAAGTATGATGGTGTCTTTGGCATATGGTATGGCAAAGGTCCTGGAGTGGACCGCTCAGGCGATGCGCTTCGTCATGGAAATCTTGCTGGTTCTTCCAAACATGGTGGCGTGCTCGTTGTCATGGGTGATGATCATACATGTGAGAGTTCGACCACGTGTCACCAAAGTGAATTTGCCATGGCTGATGCCATGATCCCTGTGCTTAATCCCGCAGGTGTTGCTGAAATTTTAGAATATGGTTTGCATGGATGGGCGCTATCAAGATTTGCCGGGGTCTGGTGCGGGCTTAAATGTGTGAAAGACAATATCGAATCAACATCGTCTATCACCCATAGATATGAAGAGTTTGAACCTTTAATCCCCAAATTTGATATGCCGCCTGAAGGGCTTAATATTCAAATGGGTGATAGCTCTCAGGCGCGCGAAGCCGTTCTTCATAGATATAAGCTCGATGCAGTGCGTGCTTATGTGCGCGCCAACAAGCTTGATAAGGTCGTCTATAGCGGCGGGAAGACACCTCGTATCGGCATAATTACGATCGGTAAGTCCTATATGGACACGCTGCAAGCGCTTGAAGCACTTGGCATCGATGAGGCAATGGCTGATAAGCTTGGCCTGGCAATCTATAAGGTAGCGGTCACTTGGCCGCTTGAACCACATGGTGTCAGCGAATTTGCCCAAGGTCTTGAGCAAATCATCGTAGTTGAGGAAAAGCGTGCGCTGATTGAGGACCAGTTAAGGAGCATTTTATATGATCTGCCAATCCGACCGCAGATTACCGGCAAAAAAGATGCAAAAGGCAACATTCAGCTGCAATCTGAAATGGATTTATCTCCGGTTCAAATCGCCATTGTCATTGGTAAAAACCTCGTTTCCCTTAAAAAGAATAAGAAGCTGTCAGATCGCATAACTGAGCTGGAAGATTTGCGCATGCGCGAGATATCGGCGCTACCAATTGATCGTGGTCTATTTTTCTGCGCTGGGTGCCCGCATAACACTTCTACCAATGTGCCTGAGGGTTCGCGTGCCTATGCCGGGATTGGTTGCCACACAATGGTGATCATGATGGATCGTCAAACCAACGCCTATACTCATATGGGTGCTGAAGGCAGCAATTGGATTGGTGAAAGTAAGTTTTCCAATACGCAACATGTGTTCCAAAACCTTGGTGATGGAACCTATAATCACTCCGGCATATTAGCCATGCGTGCGGCCGTCGCTTCCAACACGACGATTACCTATAAGCTGCTTTATAATGACGCTGTTGCGCTCACCGGTGGCCAAGCCATGGATGGTGGTGTTGATGTATATCGCATTGCCGATGAGATTTCCGCAATTGGCGTTGAAAAACTGGTTTTTGTTGGCGATGAGCTGGCGCGCATTAATACTGGTCGCTTGCCGCAGGGCGTTAAAGTCTACCCACGCGATGAATTAGATGCGGTCCAGCGCGAACTTGCGCAGATCAAAGGCGTAACAGCACTTATTTATGATCAAACATGCGCATCGGAAAAACGCCGCCGTCGAAAACGCGGTATCATGGACCCAATTGATAAGGGCGTTGATAAACACGTTTTCATCAATGAGAATGTTTGTGAGGGCTGCGGTGATTGTGGTGTCGCAAGCAATTGCGTTGCAGTCCAGCCCATTGAAACCGAATTTGGCCGGAAACGCAAAATTGATCAGTTCAGTTGCAACAAAGATTTCTCCTGTATCGACGGGTTTTGCCCCAGCTTTGTCACTGTCACTGGTGCTGAGCTTAAAAAGGCCAAGGCAAGGGCATCAAAAACTAAGCTATTGCCGGAGCCAGCTGTTGAAGTCTCACTTGATCAACCATATTCGGTTTTGATCACAGGCGTTGGTGGCACAGGTATTGTTACCATTGGCGCGCTTTTAGGAATGGCAGCGCATTTGGAAGGCAAAGGTTGCGGCATTATCGATATGGCGGGTCTTGCGCAAAAGGGTGGTTCTGTCACGACACATCTAAAACTTGCTGCAAATCCATCGGAGATCAAAACCATTCGTGTGGCAGAAGGTGGCGCAGACTTGTTATTGGGCGGTGACTTGATTGTAAGTTCAGGACAAAAAGTTCTTGGAATGCTCAATCCATCCACCAAAGCGCTTGTGAATGCACATGAATTTATGCCCGGTGATTTCACCATGCAGCCGGATCTGCAAATGCCATCTGCATTGATGCATAAACGCCTCAAGGATGCGGTTTTGAATGGTAACCTGACCAGTGTGAACTCAAGTGATTTGGCGTTAAAACTGTTTGGCGATGCGATCGCGTCCAACATGTTTATTGTTGGTGTGGCCTATCAAAAAGGCCTTTTGCCATTGTCTCGCGATGCGATTTTTAAAGCGATAGAGCTAAATGGTGTTGCGATTGATTTAAACAAGCAGGCCTTTGATAAAGGTCGGCAATGGGCCGTCGAGCCTGAAGTGATTGAAAAAGAAGCGGGTGTTGATGGCTCAGTTAAACCATCAGTGCGTACCAAAACACTGGATGAGTTGGTAGCCCATCGTGCGGAAACTCTCGTAGCATATCAAAATCAAGCCTATTCAGATCGCTACAAAGCGATAGTTGATCAAATCAAAACTATTGATCAAACCAATGACAAACAACTCACCCACGCTGTTGCTAAATATGCATTTAAGCTAATGGCGTATAAGGATGAATACGAGGTTGCGCGGTTATATTCAAATGGGGCCTTTGCAGACGGATTAAAACGTCAATTTGCTGATGGTGGCAAGGATTATAAGCTCACATTCCATTTGGCGCCGCCATTGTTATCAAAGCCTGATCCGGTGACAGGTAAAATTAAAAAGCGTGAATTCGGACCATGGATCATGCCTGTCTTTAAAATTTTGGCGAAGTTCAAAGGTTTAAGAGGCAGCAAATTGGATGTTTTTGGATATTCACAAGAGCGAAAGCTTGAACGTAATTTAATTGATAAATATCAAGAAGATATAGATACTATTTCAAGTGATAATAATAACTTGAATGTAGATGTTGCGCTCGCGCTATTACAATTACCTGAACACATTCGCGGATTTGGTCATGTGAAGCAAAAATCAATTGATATAGCTGAGCAAAAACGTTCTGAATTAAAGGTTCAGCTAGACAAGCGCAAAACGCTAAATCAAGCTATTGAGCTTGCGGAATAATTGATATAGCCACAAAAAAGACCTGCGGGGTTGCTCAGCAGGCCTTTTGCGCTTTAAATATCAGCTTAACACCGATATTGCGAGAATTTGTGTTTAAGCTGCGATTTTTAGCGAGCTACCAGAGACGAAAACCGTTTTGGTTTTACGTGGTGTATGATCTGTCTTGTTCGCAAGATAAGTCTCAAAATGCTCCCGCGAAGGTTTGCGAAATGCAGTCTCAAGATGTTTTTGCTGTGCAGCAACTGGGTTCGCAGACGAGTGGCCTTTTTGGTAGAATTGCATATTCAGCTCATGCTTAGCAATGCGTTTGGCTTCAGCTTTTTCACTTGAACCCATGCCTTCGATAAAATCTGCGATGCGCTCAGATATTGATTTTTGATAAACCATTTTTAGCTTCCCTTGTGATGCCCAGTTTGTTTTTTTCTCTTGGGTTCGTTGGGAATAAGTATGGCAACAAAGCTCCAAAACTGCGTTAATTTGCAAAGTCGTTTTGCAAACAGAATTAATGCCAAATTAATGGCTTGGATAATTTGTTGAAAAGATACAACTTTTTACAACCAGTTTTTTATTTAGCCCAATAATCAAGCGGTGCAAATTAGTGACCATATGGTATAAATACTGCGGTCTGTTAACCCATTTTGCGCGCATTACCGTTTTGAATGCGCACAAAATATGCTAATATTTGCCTGTAATCGGGCTTAGTTTGCGTATTCTGTTTTTGTTTTAGGTTCAGGATAAAGCTCATTCATTGGCATGGATTTGCCATTATCCTGCATAACGCGCACATGTTTACGTTCAAGTAAGCGAGGCCGGCCCACGCCGCATGAGTGAGAAATGATCTCAACTTCATGCACAAGGTTTTTGTGATAGTTGGCCACACGCACGGCTTTATCTTCTGGATCAAGTCCACGCTGTAGGCGTCTATTATGGGTAGTGATACCGGTCGGACAGGTGTTTTTATTGCATTTAAGCGCTTGAATGCAGCCAAGCGAGAACATAAAGCCGCGCGCGGATGTAACGAAATCTGCACCCGTGGCAATCGCCCATGCGACTTCGGATGGATTGATAAGCTTGCCACCAACAATCACGCGAATGCGTTCGCGAAGTCCATATTTGCATAATATATCAACGGCAGCCGGTAGGGATTCGCGAATTGTTAGACCCACATTATCCATCAGCGGCATGGGTGCTGCACCCGTTCCACCATCGCCTGAATCAATTGTGAAGAAATCTGGCGCATGTTCTATGCCGCGTTTGTGGATTTCAATGCACATGTCTTCAATCCACGAAAACTCACCAATAACGGCCTTAAAACCAACAGGCTTTCCAGTGACCTGTTGAATACGGTTGATCACATCCAGCATGTCTTTGGCTGAACTTATGTCTGGATGGCGATTTGGGGATATAGAGGCTTGTCCTTCATCAATACCGCGGATTTTTGCAATTTGTTCGGTTACTTTCACCGCAGGTAGGATACCGCCTTTACCGGGTTTTGCGCCCTGGCTCATTTTAAGTTCAAACATCTTTATCTGCGGGTGAGCTGCAACTTCGCGCAGTTTTTCATCGCTTAAATTACCCTTTTGGTCACGCACACCATATTTGGCTGTGCCAATCTGAAAAACAATATCAGCACCGCTTTCAAGGTGATGGGGAGCGACACCGCCTTCGCCAGTATTAAGCCAGCATTTGGCCATTTTGGCACCGTGCGACAACGCGCGAACTGCTGGACCAGACAATGCACCATAGCTCATGCCGGAGATATTGAAAAAACTAGGCGCATCATAGGGTGTTTTAGCATAAGGACCAATTTGCAGCGATTGCACCATGTCAGCTTCTTCATCAAGCGCAGGGAAGGGGGAGTTTACAAAGATAGAGGTGCCAGGAGGGGTTAAATTCTTCGTTGAGCCAAAAGCGATGGTATTGCTTTTGCCTTTTGCTGCTCTATCAACCCAATCGCGTTCAGCGCGGTTAAATGGCATTTCTTCCCGGTCCATTGCGAAAAAATACTGACGAAAGAACTCACCGAGTTCTGAGAATAAATATCGAAAGCGGCCAAGAACTGGATAATTACGCCGAACAGCATCAGATGATTGTGTGATATCAATGATAAACATCACCACGATAACGGCGAAAACTACGCCAAGAGCAACAACAAAGAGTGTCGATAATAAGTCGAGAACGCTGATTACAAATAGCGCAAACGGACTTTCCATCATGATGTCCATAGTTTGACCTCCCCAAAACTGATTCAATATTTATGGCTTTAATAAGCTTATGTGTCAGGGATTGCGAGATCAATTGGAAATGAAAGTTTTGTGAGTGGCAAGTGAGGCCGGATCAGATCCACATAATAATGGCACCGATTGTTAAATCAGTGCCATTGTTATTGATAAGTTTGAGCATTAGCGAATGACCATCACCGAACATTTGGCGTGGCGAACCACGCGCGCGGCAGTAGAACCAATAAGATAATCCATGAGTTCAGGCTTATGAGACGCCATTATAATGAGATCTACCTCATTTTCTTCGGCAAAATCGACTATTGTAGAACCGGGTTGGCCACGAAGAATATCAAAATCTGCTTTGATGTTCTCTGTTTTGACCATATTTTCAAGACGGTCTTGCGCTGCGATAACATGCTGTGCGGCATAGTTTTCTGGTAAATCAAATTCCACATAAGTTGGGATTTCTTCAACCACATTGATCAACGTGATTTTTCCATTTTCCTCAATGAGTTCTGCAGCGCGTTTGAGGTTATCTTTTGCGCGGGCAATATCGCCAAGGTCTACTGGTATCAAGATGTTACTAAACATGTTGTCTCCTTTGCTGTTGTCTCCAAAGTTAGTGAAAAAAGAGAAGAAGCACCTTGATCTGGGTCAATATTCGCAAAAATACGTGTTTTTTGGCCAAAATATCCAAAAGAATGATCTTTTTATGAATGCGCTTGACATAATACTATAAGGTATCATATATAAATTATGAAACCAAAAGGTATTATTTAAAGTCAGGTGCAAAATGATCACTGAAACAAACTCAAATGATGTTTCCAACTTGCAAATACATGAAACGCAAGGGGCATTCAGAGCGCTGTCGGACCCTACAAGGCGCGGAATATTAATGCTGCTTTCAGAGCGCGATATGACCATTGGAGATGTGTCCGAGCACTTTGATATAACGCGTGCTGCGGTTAAAAAACATCTCAATATCCTTCAAGAGGGCGCACTCATTTCAGTACGCTCAAGTGGGCGAGAACGCATCAATAAACTTGAGCCATTGGGGTTAAAGTCAGCTGTCGACTGGCTCAATTATTTCAACCAGTTCTGGGATCAAAAACTATCAGCATTGCAGCAAGCTGTTGAAAATGAACAAAATAATCAAAAGGAGGAAAAGTAAAATGACATCAACAACTATTCATAAATCCGTATTTTTTAATGCTAAGCCGGAGGTGGTTTGGAGCTTCTTAACCGATAAAGATAAGCTTGGTACTTGGTATCATCCAGCGCGCAAAGATTTCGCAGAGGGTGAAGATTACGAGTTGATCGAAATATCAGATGATGGCGCTGAAAAAGCGATAATCACAGGTAAAGTTTTGGAAATGGCTTCTCCGCACAAACTCGTTACCACATTTGTCATCGGTCCATTTGGTGGCAATTCAACCACACTCACATGGGTGTTAGAAGCCTTCGCCGATGGCACGCGTTTATCGCTCAAGCATGAAGGCATATCGGAAGCTGTGGGTGAGGGCGCGATTGGTCTGCTTATGGCATTAGATAAAGGCTGGGACGAGCATTTTGCCACAATGCGCGCAAGTGTTGCTTAGACAAAATCACCATGTAAAATTATACACCTGCTTTACATCAAAGCGGGTGTTTTGCTTTAAGTGTTGGTGCTAAAGTGGACCAAATCAGCTCTTCCTTAATCAGTTCATCAAGGACCTAAAATGCCCACTACGCTTATTGTCACTGCTCATCCCGAACCAAATTCTTTTACAAATGCTTGGGCCCGCGCCAGCGCAAAGGCGTGCGAAGAATTGGGCCATAAAGTATTGTGGTCGGATCTGTATGAAATGGAATTTGATCCGGTTGAGCGGGCCGCAAATTTTAATAATCATGAGCCGAGTGGTCATTTTGATATTCTCAAAGCGCAAGACATTGCCAGTGAACACAATAATTTCGCAGATGATGTCGCAGCTGAGCAGGATAAAGTGCGCCAAGCAGACCGCATCATTTTTCATTATCCCATTTGGTGGTTTAAAGAGCCTGCGATTTTAAAAGGTTGGTGCGACAGAGTTTTGGCAAGCAGCGAAATGCATACCGTCGATGAGCGCTATGATCATGGGCGATTTAAATTTACTCGGGCGCTTTTTTGCGTCAATACGGGCGCCAATGCTTATGAATGCGCACCCAATGGCAAAGAAGGTGACCTTGAGATGTTGTTATGGCCAATGGCGCACACCTTGCGATATTTGGGCATGACAACCATGAAGCCCGTTTGTGCCCATGGAGTGCACAGCTATCATAAAGGTGCGACTAAAATTGACCTAGAACAGCGTTTGGCAAAGATCATAGATGATCAGATCAATGTTCTTCGCGACTTTGATAATCGCGATATCATGAAATTCAACGCTGATGATGACTTCGATGATAATGGCAGCTTAAAACCTGATGCGAAAAGCCATTCCGCCTTTGTGCGGCATGGTGAAGATCATTAATCATCCATGAGCATCTACCTACATAAAATCTTGCCCATTCTCGTCTCGCCGCTCTTTTTGATCATGGCGGTGTTACTGCTCGCCATTTGGTGGAAGCGGCGCCGACTTGTGTTATTGGCGATCATCTCATTGTGGGTGATAAGCATGCCCATAACGGGCAAGTTTTTAATGGCGCAGCTTGAAGATGGTATGGTGTTAAAACAGGTAAATTCGATGCCGCAGGTTGATGCGATTGTTGTGCTCGGTGGGATTTTGACAACCGTTGAAGGCGAGGGCGGCTTGCAAACTGAATGGCTGGACCCTGATCGATATTTTGGCGGTATCGCTCTTTATAAGGCGGGTAACGCACCAAAACTGATTTTCACCCGCGGACAATTGCCATGGACGGATCAAAGCGTGCCAGAAGGTGATTATCTTAAAGCAAAAGCCATTGAATATGGTGTCCCAGAAGCTGCTATATTGCTTACCGATATCGTCGAAAATACCGAGCAAGAAGCGATAGCCACGCGTAAATTGCTCAATCCAATTGCCGAACCAAAAATCCTATTGGTTACATCGGCGTTTCATATGCCGCGTGCTGGTGACGTTTTCCAATCTCAAGGCATGGACGTCACGCCATATCCAGTTGATTTTAAGGTTCGTGCTGCAAAAACCACCTTGATGTCCTACTTGCCCACAGCACCCGCGCTTTCACAGACATCTTTATATGTGCGCGAGATGTTAGGCCGTGCTTATTACAGCATGAAAAACGCGCTTTAAAATCTATGTTTTGACCTAGTTCGGCGTAGTGTCTCTCTCATATTCAAGAAAATTGCCACGCGGTAAATACATCCAAGTCATACGTTCAGACGATATATTGATTATGCCGTAGCAATAGATGTCTTCGGGGCTATTGGCATCATTAATTTGGATCACGGTTTCGCCGCTTGGCTGAACTGAATAATCATCGCATTGTTTGGTAAAGCTCACATCGCCTTCACCTTCAAAATCACCGTCATATTCATCCCATTTTTTACCATCTGATGTAATACGCATGACACTTTTGGGATCATCAACCGAACGCCAATCACCCACGATGGAATTCATCAATTTTTGCTCCGCACTCATAGCAATTTCGCTGTAACGTCTTAGCGTCACTTCCGCGGTAATATCCCCAAAGCTAACTATATCACCTTCAATCTGGTAGCTATTGTTAAGTTCCAAATTTGCAAGCTCGTTGATCAATGATTTTGGTGTTCTGCCGTCATCAATGACTGCATAAAGCCATCCATCGGTCTCAAATTCACATAAATAAGGGCCATTGGCAGATGTGCATCCGCGGAAAATGCCAACAATTGTATATGGCTCACCATGGGTGCCAGGCGCTGCTATCTGTGGTTTAGGCCTAGGTTTCGGTGCTGGATTCGTCTTGGTGACGGTTTTAGTCTTAGCCTTTGGTTTTGCGTCAGCTGTCTCGCGCGGTTCGTCATATATATTGTCATTATTGAGCGTTAATCGAAAACCCAGTGTTCCTTTTGCAAGTTTCAGCTCACGGAAAAAGCTTTTTTCATAGCCGCGACCATCGCAATCTTCATCACCAACGATTGTGAACGCCTTGCTTTGTGTGCAAAAGGAGTAATTCCCAGGATCGAATTCACCACCTTTGTGTATTGCACGATAATAATAAAACGTGCTTTCCAGCTCCTGCTTGATAACCGATTTACAATCGCCTATCTCAAGTTTCCACCAGCCTTCTGACGTCCAACCATCGCTGGCTTTATAACCAATCGCAACATCACGCGGCAAATCAGTTTCATTACAAATTTCAAGTTTTGCATGTGCCTGATTTGTTGTTGAAATTACAGCTGTTAATGAGGTGGCAAAAAGCAGGATTGGAAGAGTTGCAGCAGCAAGAAGACGAGAAAAAATCATGAAAAGACCCCAGTGTTTGACGCATATTATGGGTGCTCATTCGCTCCGTCAACTAAACTGTTCTTGCACATAAGCGATAAACTTCTCGTTTGTCGCTTGCCATGGGATTCTTTGCTGCTTAGAATCTGATAACTTGATTTGAATTGATGAAAGCAAAGCGCAAATCCCATGGTAAATTTTATAAAAAGCGTTCAAATGGCAGAACGTGAACTTCGCGTTTTATTTCCACCCACGCCGTTGCAAAAAAACGAATATCTTTCAAAGCAATATCAGGCCGATATCTATCTCAAGCGCGAGGATTTATCCCCCGTCAGATCATACAAAATCCGTGGGGCGTTTAACGCGATGCGAAAGGCGCTTGCTGGTGAACCAGATTTAAAGACATTCGTGTGTGCATCCGCTGGTAATCATGCACAAGGTTTGGCGTTTGCCTGCAAACATTTTGGTATGCGTGGTGTGATTTTTATGCCGGTAACAACACCGGAGCAAAAGATCAATAAAACTCAGATATTCGGCGGAGGGCAGGTCGAGATCAAGCTGGTAGGCGATTATTTCGATGACACCTTGCAAGCCGCGCAGGATTTTTGCCGTCGTGAAGGTGCAAGATTTTTACCGCCCTATGATGATCATGATGTGATTGAAGGTCAAGCGACCGTTGGCGCTGAAATCATATCGCAATTAGAAGGTCATAAGCCTGATGTGATCGTTGTTCCTGTAGGCGGCGGCGGTTTATCTGCCGGGTTGGTTCGCTATATGGGGCAATCAGACCTGGACGTCGCATTTAGGTTCACAGAACCTTCAGGTGGTCGGAGCTTGCATTCTGCTCTTCAAGCCGGGCATTTGGTGACGCTTACTCATGTTGATAATTTTGTTGATGGTGCTGCAGTTGCACGTATTGGCGACAAAAATTTTGAGATATTAAAGGATATATCCGCAGATCAAGTTCTGGGTATTGATGAAAAACGCCTATGTTCAACAATCGTTGAAATGCTGAATATCGAAGGTATTGTGCTTGAGCCTGCTGGGGCTTTAACAGTTGATGCATTGCGTGATATTAAGGACGAAATCAAAGGTAAAAAGGTTGTATGCGTGACATCAGGTGGTAATTTTGATTTCGAGCGGCTGCCAGATGTTAAAGAACGCGCCATGCGTTATGAAGGGAGAAAGAAATATTTCATCCTCCGCCTACCGCAACGCCCCGGCGCATTGAAAGTTTTTCTAAATTTGCTAGGCCCGGACGACGATATTGCTCGATTTGAATATCTGAAGAAGTCGGCACGAAATTTTGGTGCTGTTCTTATTGGTATTGAAACCAAAAACCCAGATGGATTTCCATCCCTTTTTGCTCGGCTCAACGATAATGGGTTTTCGTTTCAAGATATCACCGATAACGATATGCTCTCTGAGATCTTGGTTTAGTGCACGCGGGCAAAGCCTTTACACAATTTCCATATCGTAAACTAAGATCCCATCTGCGCCACCTTGGCTGGCTGCGACAAGCTTTGCGCCTACGGCTTTGTGTTCAGGTGCATCAAGATAAATATCACGGGATTTAGCTGTGTCGAAATCGATGATAAATCCGTCAGAATACCCTTTGTCCATACCAATTTCAGGGCTTGAATTTGCCAATGCGTCAAATTTAACAATACCGGGTAATATCGCGCCAAGTGCTTTTAGTTCACCATAAAGAAATTGCTTTTCGGTATCGCTAATCTCAGTCTTAAACTTTAAAAAAACGCAGTGTCTTATCATAATAATCTACCTTTATTGCCATTTGTATATATTACCATGAGCGATTTATCACGTCCTGGCTATTCTTGTGATACGGGCTGTTATTGGCCAGCGAACTTTTTGGGTTTGATCATCCGGCCATGTCGATACCAATTCGTCAGCATAAGCTTCAAAATGTGCCAAATCTCCAGCTTCGGATGCTTTTCGTTTGGCTGACCAAGTATCGATATAGTTTAAAAATTGATCCCTCTTCCATGAGCGTTCAATTGCCAAAGGGCTCAAAGGAAATTCTTGAAATGGAAAGCTTAAATCCTGATAGCCGCGCTCAACATGTTTGCGACCCTCTGGCCAAAAATGATAAATATCTTTCCAGTAAAACTGATCAAACCGCTTTCCAATTGCGCCTTCGAGTATGGGTACGCCATAAGAGATGAGCGCCAATATTCCGTTGGGTTTGATAATCCGTTCAACCTCAGTATAGAACTTATCTAAATCAAACCAATGGGCGGCTTGCGCAGCAACGACTAAATCTGCAGATGCGTCTTCAACTTGCGTGTCTTCTGCGCTATGAACACCATATTCAACACGCTGATTTTGTTGCGCATTTTCTATTTGAGATGCGCTGGGATCAAGCGCTGTAACTTTATCAAATTGAGAAGCGAGAAGAACGGATAATTGTCCCGTGCCGCAGCCGATATCAACGGCGTGGGATTTTAACTCGCATAAATTTGCAAGTTCTATAGCAAGTCTGGCTGGGTAAGTGGGGCGAGATAGTGCGTAATTCGCTCCACCTTGTTCAAAGTGTTTATTATCTGCCATAAATTACCCGCTCCGTCCTACAAATAGCAATAAAATGCTTGGGAATAACTTGCAAGCAAAGTGTTGATCAGATCAGGTATTGATATGTTGTTATGGGTAACATAATTAAGCACATAAGAAACGTTTAAAGGACCAGCGCACATGCTCGATAATTTCGCAAACTACCCAAGTCTTAAAGACAAAACTGTTATCGTAACAGGCGGCTCGCAAGGCATTGGCATGGAAATGGTCAAAGCGTTTGCGCAGCAATGCTCTAAAGTTGGTATCGTTGATTTAGATATCGAGGGCGCTGAGAAGCTCGCCGCAGAATTTGGTCCGCAATATGGTGCTGAGATTGTTTGCGAGAAATGTGATTTGCGCGATATAGATCAACTTAAGGCAGCATTTGCCAATATCAAATCAAAAATCGGCGGCGCAGATGTTTTGGTCAATAATGCAGCGCGTGATGATCGTCATGGTTGGCGAGAGGTTACCTCGGAATATTTTGATGAACGCATAGCAACCAATGTGAAGCACCAGCTTTTCGCCATTCAGGCCGTGGCACAAGATATGATTGATGCAGGCGGTGGTTCAATCATCAATATGGGATCAAATTCATGGTGGGAAAAAGGTGGAGAGTTTCCAGCTTACACAATGTCAAAAGCTGCGGTGCACGGTCTAACACGCGGTATGGCAAGTGAGCTTGGTCCGCATCGCATCCGGGTTAATTGTGTGGTTCCCGGGTGGATCATGACAGATCGTCAAAAAGAGCTTTGGGCAACACCTGCAGGGCTTGAAAACCACCGCAATAACCAGTGCTTGCCAGATTTGATTGAGCCGGTATATGTCGCACGGATGGTGCTATTTTTAGCGTCTGACGATGCTGCAATGTGTACGGCAAGCAATTATATGGTTGAAGCGGGCTCAATCTAGTTCGATAGCTGTTACCTGTGTCTGATTTTATAGAGCTTTTTGTCAGCCGTGATGAGCACTCGCATTCATTAAAACACGGACAAGGGCGGTCTGACTGCGAACACCGGTTTTATCAAACATCCTTTGCAGATGCGTTCGCGCCGTACTGGCGCTGATATTTAAGTTTTGCGATGCTTTCACAAGATCATGCCCTTTCATGATTTCTGATGCCATGCGTCGTTGGGCCGTGGATAAATTATAGATTTTCTTTGCAATATTTAGCTGCTTTTCTTGGGTGTCTAAATCGTCAAAAGATAATAGCAACATCCCATCTTGCAGAGAGATCCATAAGATATGAGGTGCATCTGTGTATTCTTCATCTAAGACCAGCGGTATTGCCGCATGATTATCAAGATCGGACCGAACAGCTGCTCTGATCTCTAATATCGTCATACCAGCGGCTCGCTTAAGTGTTTTAAGAAGTGTCAGTTGGTCAGCGGTTTTTTTAGTGCGAATAGTGCCATGCCGCTCAATAAGAACTGGATGATCAATCAATCCTGTTTTAGCAGCATCATTGATCCAAATGATCGTGCCATGCTCATCAAGTCTGATGATTGGTCGATTGATATATTCAAGTAGCGCATCATAAGAGCCGACGTGAACAATTTTCCATGTCCCATTATGCTTTTCCAATATGCGTAATTGATGGCTTAGCCCCATTGTGACAAACAAATCATCGTCCGGGGCACTAAATTGATCAAAGCTCATCCACGCCATGTCAGCCGATTTGCGAATTCGAATATTCTCGCGTCTAACATTTTCAGCCGCCGAAGGATTGGGAATAGGAACTTGCGCCATCATCTCCTTTATCATCTTTGATGTGGCATCCCATCCCATTTGAACATCCATACCGCCCACACAGGAGCCAAAACGGTTTAAGTCCTCATGTTGATGCCAGCAATCAGCCCATGCTTGAAAGTCACGCTCGTAAAAAGCTTGGCTCTCACGTTTTATGAGCGCGATAATTTCTGCTTCATCAGCATCAAAATTATCTTGTATGATCGAGTTCGGCTTCATCGAAGGTTTCACAATACTGACTGGTTGGTTTTTAAAATCGGCTTCGGTGCTTGTTCTTTGGCTAATCGGGTTAGACGAAAGACGATATAGCGGGTGGCTTTCATTTTGCCAGTAATGTTCAAGCTATAACCAGCATGAGCTTTGTAATACGCATTTTCATTCTTGGCATCAGTATAGTCAATCTTGGGAGGATCGGAAACATGCGACATAGATATTTGTAAAATAGACATAGTTAAACCTCGTTATCTTGGGAGAAAGATAGATGGTTCATCACCATCGAGATCTACAAGATAGCCTAGGTTCTATTCAGCGTATGTCATCTGATTGGGGGACAAGTGGTCAATTAGGTACCTTCAAACCTTGCGCGCGCAGTAAAGCTTGAACTTGACTCCATAAATCCAGTAGATGAACAGATCGGTGCAATAACATGTATTTATAAATGGACTGTACAGTTCATTAATTGCTGTTGAAAATAAGTAAAGTAAATGATATCAGTAATATAAGACTAAACTGATTTGTTCATTTTGAGGTTAAAATGCGTCCATCAAAACGCGAAGAATTAGTGGAAAAATCCCTATTTGTTTTTGATCAATTGGGATTTCACGCAACAGGCATGGATCTACTTTCATCGAAAATAGGCATGTCAAAAACATCGATTTATAATCATTTCCGCACAAAAGAAGATTTAATTGTTGACGTTTTACGTCTTCAAGATGAGCAGTTTCGCAATTGGTTATTCCGTCGAATGTATGATTTAGGAACGGCAAATCAGGGCGGTCCGCGTGAACAGCTCTTAGCAATGTTTGACGCGTTGGCGGAATGGTTTGAGCATGAAAATTTCAATGGCTGTTTGTTTTTAAAAGCCTCGAGCGAATATTTAGATCCCTCCGATCCAATTCACTGTCAGGCAGTTGAGCATGCTGAGATGTTGGAAATCCATATTCTTGCACTGGTAAAAAAGGCTAATATGCGTTTGCCAGATTTGGTTACAAGACAATTGTTGGTATTAAAGGATGGTGCTATTTCATCCGCGCTTGTTGGCCATACCAAATCTGCTGCCAAAGATGCAAAATATGCCGCGCAATGTCTGTTAGATGTGCATGACACTAGTAAACGCAAGCCGGTTCAAACATCATTTAGCTTTTAGGCATTGATCTCATAAGGGAAATATCCATGAGTAATCTTTTAGACGAGCTGATCAAACTGCGTCATGAGCTTCATCAGTATCCTGAAGTTTCAGGGCAGGAGGGGCAGACCACTAAACGTATTTTGCATTGGCTTGAGACTTGTTCGCCCACGCAAATCATCACAGAATTAGGCGGCCATGGCATTGCTGCGATTTTTGATAGTGGTCAAAAAGGTCCAAGTGTTTTATTGCGCTGCGAATTGGATGCTTTGCCAATATATGAGGTTGGTCAACCTCAATGGCGCTCTAAAAGCGATGGTGTCGGGCATTTGTGTGGTCATGACGGACATATGTCTATCATGGCGGGGTTAGCGCGGAACTTTAGCGATAAACCGCCGAAATCAGGACGCGTAATCTTATTGTTCCAACCAGCGGAAGAGGATGGAGCAGGCGCGCGCGCGGTTATTGCAGATCCCAAGTTTCATAAGATTAAGCCAGACTATTCCTTCGCGTTGCATAATCTTCCAGGTATGCCGCTAAATCATGTTGGCATTAAATCAGGACCGCTTAATTTCGCATCTGAAGGCTTGCGAATTGAACTGAGCGGTAAGACATCTCATGCATCCCACCCTGAAGATGGTACAAGTCCGGCAAACGCGATCGCAGCGCTCATACAAAAGCTACCACATTTACCGAAAAGCTTGGGCAAGGATGAAAGTTCAGCGCTTGTCACTGTGGTTCATGCAAGTCTTGGGGTAAATGCCTTTGGCGTTGCTCCCGGAGATGGTCTTGTTATGGCGACACTTAGATCAATAGATAACGCATTGCAAAGCACGTTGATGGCCCATGCAGAAGAGCTTGCACGTCAAGAAGCTGAGCGCCACGGCCTTAGCATCAAACTCACTCATGGTGAGAAGTTCTCTGATTGCACCAATGATAGCGAAGCTGCTGATTTTATTCGTAAATCCGCGCGTCAGGCAGGGCGCACGATAGTCGAACTCACAAAGCCATATCGCTGGTCGGAAGATTTTGGACTGTTCGGTTCAATTTCAAGCTCAGCGCTATTTGTGTTGGGGGCAGGCGAAAATACCCCACAATTACACAATCCAGATTATGATTTCCCAGATAAGCTCATCCCAACAGGAATGGAGTTATTTGAAAATATTGCACGGGATTTGTGCGGATAGTTCTGTTCTATTCAGCTGGCTGCAACTGCCCGCGGTAATGCGCAAGCAATCCAAAGATTGGCAGACTGACCATAACGTCAAAATTAAAAGTGCCTTGTTCATCGGCAAATTCGCGGGTTTGTGAGATCGGTGCCAAACGTAAGGGCATCGGAATGGCGCCAAATGGTGTGTCAATTGCCCAACTTTTTACAGGCATAACGATAACATTATCAACAACATCCAACCCTATTTCAAACGACAATGCGCCAAAGCGTTCGCGAAACGTCTTGTCATGATCGATGGATAGTTTGGACGCAAAACGCTTGCCGGCAAAATTCCGTGTCCATTCTTCATTCATAACGTTTTCGTGGTTTATCCCACGATTAACGCTGACAGTTAAGGGAACATCTTTTCCTGCTGGTGGAAACCCAACAATCTTAGAGACGATACGCGCACCAATAGACGTGCCAGATGTAATATCTGCGCGCCCATGCCAGACGGTTGGGCCATCAACATTATGAAATCGCATCAAAGATGCAGGTAGTTTTTGGTAATTGATAGCGCCAAGATGCTGTTGATAGATGCCAATATCAGGATAGTTGTTTAAAATCTTCGTCTCGATTGAATAACCAGCACATTCAGCTTCAATCTCAGACAGGCTTACTGCATCAAATGCCAATCTTGCACCGCTCTGAATGTTTTCATCAAGTAGTTTTCTGAGCACAGTTGCGGTTGGAAGAATAGGGATGTTGGGCCCCTGATTATTTTCGGCAATCAACTCATATTCGCTGACTTGGTACACCCCTTGTGCATTTAATCCTTTTGCTCTGATCATCATACCGCCACGACCTGTGACAAATGGTTTGATCATAAAACGGATTTTGTGAAGTAGACTTGCTAGCTTTTTGGAAACGAAAGGACGGTTTATCGGCAATCCCCACTTTGAAAGGTTGGCGAGTAATATAACGCCATAATGCTCAATTGGGGATTCAAGTCCTGCGGAAAACGACACCTGTGACCGAACGTTGAGCTTTTCACCGAGATACAAAGCATCATAGGTCTCAGCGGGTGCAACGCGGCGCCATCCTAAACGACCAAAATTCATCCGTTTTGATTTGACCCACGCATGAACTTTATCGCGTTTACCTTCGCGCCATGTAAAAATGGGTTTGCCAGCATAGCTTAAGATGGCTTGGATAACCGATTGCCCAACGTCACCTTTACCGCCAGGTACGAACGCGATGTCTATATCATCAACGCGCTGCCAGTTTGGTGTTATGTGTTTTGCTGCAGCTATGGTAAAACAAGGTGATGAGCTTGCACCGCTGATGCAAGCAACATTTTGCGCAATTGCAGCATCGTTTAAGGTGCTGGTGAACTTATCGAGATATCCCGGCGCGTCGGCCATATCGATAAAATGCGAACCAGCCGCAATGACTGCGTCTGTAATACTGTAGTTAGCGCTCTGGAAGGGGCCTGAGCAGTCTATAGTCACGTCAGGGGTGATATGGTCTAAAGCTTCAATAAGGTTCTTAGCTGTATCAAGCGCGATGTAATCAAAGGGTTTTGTTGGATATAAACGCTTGAGTTTATGCACAAAGTTTATCGCACTGTTTTCAGAGCGTGAGGAAATGAAAAGTTCCAGATCAAAATGTTGTGCAATATGGTGGCAAAGCTTTTGGCCAAAAATTCCGGTGCCGCCGATAATTAAAACTCGTTTTCGCATTTATCTGTCGCACCTTTTTTATCTAAAATGAGGTTTTATATGGTAAACCGTGAGCGCTCAGCCTCGGTTGGTATTCTGCAAGTTTCAAGCTTACCAAAAAGCCGATATCGATTGCGCGCTACAAGATGATATAGAGTATCGCGAAAAGCCTTTGGCAGGACAACACCAAAGCGTATCCAGCTAAAAGGTGCCTTCATATGTTTTGATAATGCAATGACCCCATCAGATTGCACATAAGGGCGACCATTGTCCAAAAATAAAAACGTGTCCGGATCATCAGGATCAATATTATATTTTTGAGCTATGGCACGGCCATTTGGTGAATGTATGGATACAAAATCAATCGATGGTGCTTTTTCATATCGCAATGCCGTTGAAATCGCACCATTGCACAAAACGCAAACACTATCGAAAAGCCATATAGCATTTTTCTGTTGCGTTTTGGTGATCTGTTGTTGCATTTGACCCAGCGTTTCTGATCCTATGGAATAAGCACAACCTTACCATAAGCGCCAGGTTCTAACACTGCGTCATGGGCGCGCGCTGTGTCTGAAAGCGGAAATTCTTTTCCGATTATCGGATTTAGGCTTTTATCAGAAATACCAGCCAAGATATCTTCCATAATCGGTTTGATTTGATCAGCTGTCATATTCCAAAGTGCCGTGCCTTTGATATCAAGTTCTTTCATCATGGCAACGCGCGGATTGATGGTGATGTCACCACGGTTACCAATGACGACAATTCTTCCAAATTTCGCCGCAAGATCCATGTCCTTGTCGAGATTAACATTGGCGAGCATTTCAAGCGTTAAATCTACACCTTTGCCCTCTGTGAAGGCTTTAATCTCATCAATATAGTTATCGCTATGGTGGTTAACAGCAAGATCAACACCTTGGTCTTTAATCAGTGCCATACCATCCTCACCACCTGCGGATCCAATAACCCTGCAGCCCGCGCGTTTTGCCAATTGGATGGCAGACGTGCCCACCGATCCGCTCGCACCATGAATAAAGACGGTTTCGCCAGATTTTGCATGGCCGCGATGAAATAGCGCCATATGAGCGGTCGGATAGGAAACACCAAAGGCTGCGGCTTGAGTAAAGCTGACATGATCGGGGAGGGATAATACTTCTGATGCGGAACGCTTAACCTGAGTGGCATAACAGTCTTGCAAACGGAAACTCAATGCTGTTCCGACGATGACGCGATCACCGATTTTAAAATCAGATACGCCTTCGCCGATTTGCGATATTACACCACCTGCATCGCCACCCGGGATATAAGGCAGCTCTGGCACAATGCCGTAAGTGCCGGTGCACATATATGTATCAGCTGGGTTTACGCCTGCTGCTTTAACCTCAATAACAACTTCACCGGCGCCAGCAACAAGATCCTCAATCTGATCGAGTTGCAATACTTCTGGTCCGCCAAACTGGTGTGCTCTAATTGCTTGCATGATATCTGCTCCATATTCACAGCTGAATTGGCAACAGTTATACATGAAATCAGATCAAGCACCACGGCTTTCATGCATCTTAGATAAGACCCATTCGGATAGCGCGTACCACTGCATTTGTGCGGTTTGACGCATTAAGTTTATTAATTGAATTATCAGCATGAAGGTTCACAGTTTTGGGTGATATGCCAAGAATTGTGGAAATTTCCTGACTGGTTTTTCCCTCAGATGCCCAACGCAGTACTTCATGCTCACGCGGCGTTAGTTTGACTTTGGGTTGACTTGGCTGATTGTCATTACTGGTAAAGCTATTAAGCCAATAAACGAGCAATTCACCGATGCGGTTCATCATTTCAGGTGATAATTCGCGAGGGTCATTGGCCGGAAAGCTAATTGCAAACCAACGCTGGGATGGTTGGAAATCAGGCAGTTCAAATGTCAAATGCGCTTCGAACATTTCAAACAAATCTCTGATTTTCTTTTGGGTGCGTAATGCATTTTCTTCATCTACGCGAATGATAAACCATCTTGCAGATAAATGTGAGGCATTGATCATATTCGCGACCATTTGGTCTTCCGCATGTCTCTTTATCTCAGATTGGTTCAAATGTTCACCCGCACCGGAGAGCATGATTGATGTTTCAAACTGAGCGCGGTCACTTGCATTGCTGATAGAAAACGGTTCGCAACTTTCAAATTTGCTGCTCAATTCCTGAATAAATGTAAAGCTGTCAAAACCCGTGGAGACAAAATCTATGTCATTGAGGTAGGTTTCAACCTGTATGATTGGTTCCATGTTCGTTCGTCCTTTAATTGCTTGACCTAACAATGAAAGGATTGTGACTGTTTTCACAGTAAACTAGGGTAAAATACCAGCTAGTAACAGTAACATGTAATAAAATCAGAGGCTTGAAGAGTGATTTTCGGATTTTTACCATCAGGTAAAATTACTAGTAACTAGTGTTTTTACCTGATAGCTAATCGATTTAACAGTTAAACACCCTCAGAAAAACCCTATAGCAGAATTAGTAACTCGATTTTTTGCGCTAAAAATGAGGGTTGGTGCAAGCCCTTAAATTAATCCAACAAGTTTGCGACCTTCTTCGGTTTTAATAGAAAAATCAGTTCCGTCAAATTCTCGCGCAGCATCAGTTGTCAGCCAACAAATAGCTTCTGCGGGCCATTCAGGTTCGATATGCTCGGACCAATCCATTTGGCTCACAACATTGATCTGTGATGTTTTAATAGAGCGTTGCATATCGGTAGCAACGGTACCAGGGGAAAGGCCAATAACTGAGATGCTATGCTCTGACCATTCGCGGTTGATTGTACGCGTTAGAGATAATACCGCTGCTTTGGTCGCACTATAATGGCTCCATCCTGGTAGCATGCTTGTTGCAGCTCCAGATGAGATGTTGATCACAATACTTCGCTTGTCCTCACGTGTTGACGCTTTAAGTGCAGGGAAGCTTGCATGCAAGCAATTATAAACGCCCTTGAAATTGACATCCACCACACGGCTCCATGCCTCTGGGTCTGAGCTTTCCAGCATTGAGATAGGATCGATAATACCGGCATTGTTAACGAGAATGTCAATCCCGCCAAAATGATCGGTCGCATGATCGATGGCTGATTTAACATCGTCATAATTTGCGACATCACATTTAATCGCAAGCGCCTTATCACCAATTTCATCGGCTATTTTTCTGCAGTCTTTTATTGAGCGGGCTGCTAGCACAACGTTGGCGCCATATTTTGCCATTTGGTGCGCGGTAGATTGTCCAATACCTCGACTAGCGCCGGTGATAAATGCAGTTCGTCCCGTAAGGTCTATTTTATTAGCCATGAAATATTTCCTCATGTGGTCTGTTGTTGATTGTGTCAGATTCAAAACTTGCTCGCAATATATTCATGTAATTAAATGTGATAAATATTGATTTCTGGATCATATTCATGCAAATAATGCACGAATGAATTTAGCTGACTTATCCATATTTATGCAAGTTGTGCAAAAGGGGTCTTTTGCCGATACTGCGCGCGACAATGATCTTGATCCTTCAAAAGTGTCACGGATCATTTCAGCGCTTGAAGATGAACTTGGATATCGCTTGTTTCATCGCACCACACGAACACTTTCATTAACGCAAGCAGGACAGCTCACATATGAGCAGATGCGCGATCCACTAGATGAGATGAATGCCATCATTGATGGCGCGCGTGCGAGCACGCATAAACTATCTGGTAATATGCGACTTACAACTTCAATTGCGCTTGGTGAGCGATGGTTAGTGCCTAGATTGGGAAAATTCTATGAGCAATATCCAGATATAAAGCTTGAATTGATATTGGATGATCGCGCTATCGATCTCGTTGATCAACGCATTGATTTGGCGCTTCGTTTGGCACCGCAAAAGCAAAGTGATCTGATCACAACGCGTATCATGCACGCAAATTACCACGTTGTTGCCAGCAAAGAGTATCTTAAAAATCACGGCAATATGGCTTCACCTCAAGATCTAAAAAACGCAAAAATCGTTACATTTCCTTATGCTGATTATCGCCAACAATGGAAATTTAGATCGCCAAATGGTGAGATGGATACGATACCTGTTGCCCCGCATATCATTATCTCAAACGCATTAGCCATCCGGCGCACAGTGCTTGAAGGGCAGGGCATAGCGCTTTTAAGTGACTGGTTAATAGGGAATGATTTGGCCTCCGGTAATCTTGTGGATGTCTTTCCTGATTATCAAATCAGTGCTGAAAATTTTGATGAAGGCGTTTGGTTAACCTATCCCAGTAAGCGATATATGCCATCAAATACGCGCGCTTTGATAGATTTTCTTAAGAAAAATCAATAATATAATCACTTTTTTCGAATTCTAAACGTCAGATGAACGCGTCATTCAGCGTGTTTTCAAAGAGCGATTGTTAGAACCTCAATCATCGAAACACATCGATTTTCAATTTATCAAATCGGGGGCGACATCTCCGAATTTGAAATGAGGGTACTAAAGGAGAACTCAAAATGACTATGACAAAAACTTTTACAGCAATCGCAATCGCAACTTCAATTTTCGCAGGCGCAACATCTGCAGCACTGGCGGGGCCGGTGCAAAGCGTCTCTGTGGCGAAAGAAGGTATTGATGTTGTGCCAATTGAAGTCGTGGCAACTGGCAGCAAGTATAATAAGATCAAAACCCATTCGCACAAATTTGGTTTAAAGCTCTATGCAAAAGCGGCTTGGGGCAAAAAGATCAAAAAGGCAAAAGTCGCATCTGGCAGCGCAGTGATTGGCGAATATACTGCGAAATGGGATAAAACTTACAGCCACAACAGCCGTACATTTTCAAAATCGCTCCAGCCAAATATCAAAATTTCAGAATTAACATTTTCAGGAAATAATCCAATTCAAGCCTGTAATGCCAAGCTTGCGAGCCACCGCAATGCATTAGCAACAGGTGCTTCAGCAACTGTCAGCGCGTATTTCCAAATTTCAGCGACAACAAAACTCTATAAAAACAGCCCGATCGCGAAAAACGAGACAAAGTCTTGGGTTTGGTATCCTGTGAAAGTTAAGTGTCTGCCTAAGGGAGTTGTTGGCGGCTTCACAAACTAAGCCGATCAAACAAATTCTTCAGTCAAACCAGCATCTTTCCCCTTAGGTGCTGGTTTTTTACATAAGTAAATTCACCAATAACCAGATCGCCAGGACTAAAAGCCCGATCATGATGAGAATTCTTGCTAAGAAAACACGAAGTTTAATGACTTCATTATCTCGACCTTCGGCGCGTAATTGCATGGTTTTATTGTGGTGAATGTTCCGCAATATCCAAAAAATGCCACCTAACGCTAAAATGAGTGGAAAAAAGGTGAATAATGTTCCTAAAATGACTGTGTAGGTAAATTCTGCGATTTTTGAATAAAATCCAGATGAGCAAGTTGAAGCTTCGGCCAGATAGTTTTGGCATTCGCCCAAAAGGTATAAAAAGCCATAACCAAACCCTGCGGATATCAAAACCACAAGCGCAATGTAGCAAACAAATTCAAATATTTTGAGGAAGATATCCCCTGGAAACAGCATGTTTGACCTCTTTTAAATCAACCCCTGATCAATCAGAGTCGTAAGTTTAGGTCAAATTAGTGGCACAACCTATCTTGAGCGTTGCGCCTCAACATAAGAGCGTAGAACCCAACCCGAAGACCATGCCACCCACATAGTTTTGCCTGCAAAACTTGTAAGCTTAAAAACAATGGGGCCTAACAAACTTGCCCGCAAACCCAACCCGAAGACCATGCCACCCACATAGTTTTGCCTGCAAAACTTGCAAACTAAAAACAATGGGCGTCTAGCAAACTTGTCCGCAAACCCAACCCGAAGACCATGCCACCCGCATAGTTTTGCTTGCAAAACTTGCAAAATAAAAACAATGGGCGCTTAGCAAACTTGTCCGCAAACCCAACCCGAAGACCATGCCCATTGAAAATTATATCCGCCGAGCCAGCCGGTGATATCGACCACTTCGCCGATAAAATAGAGCCCTTTTTGGTTTTTCGCTTCCATGGTTTTGGCATCAAGTGCTGAGGTGTCTACACCGCCAAGCGTGACTTCTGCGGTGCGATAGCCTTCTGAGCCCGCGGGCTTAATCGTCCAAGCATTTGTTAATTGCCCGATCTGATCAAGCTTTGCATTAGATTGATCAGCAAGATTTCCGCTAAAACCTGTTTGTTCAATGATCATCTGTGCAAGTTTTGCTGGGATAAGACGCGCTAAGACGTTGGTGATCGATTGCTTGCCCGCTTCACCGCGCAATGATTTAAGCGTATCAGTAATTTTTTGCCCCCGTGCAAGATCAACTGTGATCTCATCACCCTCGCGCCAATAACTTGAAATCTGCAAGATCGAGGGTCCGGATAGCCCGCGATGGGTGAAAAGCAGTGCTTCATCAAACTTCGTTTTGTTATGTTTGACCGAGCTTTCAACACTCACCCCTGATAAAGGTTTAACCCAATCTAGTGTATCATCTGAAAAAGTTAGCGGCACAAGCGCAGGGCGGACATCGGTTATCGGTATATCAAATTGCGTGGCGATATCATAACCAAATCCAGTTGCGCCCATTTTGGGAATAGATTTACCACCCGTCGCAATCACCAAAGATGACGCAGTTATTTCATCATGATCGAGCGTAATCCAGTAGGTATCGTCATAAGTGATACGTTTGACGGATGTTTGAAGTTTAAGTTCAACACCAGCCTTATCCATTTCATCACGCAACATAGATATAATATCCTGCGCGGAATGATCGCAAAAGAGTTGCCCAAGCGTTTTTTCGTGATAGGCAATTCCATATCGATCAACCAATTTTATGAAATCATGCTGGCTATAACGCTTAAGTGCTGAAATGCAAAAGCGTGGGTTTTTGGATAAAAATCGATCAAACTTGGTGTTTATATTGGTGAAATTACACCGACCACCACCTGAAATACGGATTTTATCGCCAGCTTTTTTTGCGTGATCGATGATTAATACCGAACGCCCTCGTTTGCCCGCTTCAATTGCACACATCATGCCAGCAGCACCAGCACCAATAATCATAACATCATAATGTTTCATACGATTGCGGGTAGCGCTCTATTGATCCGAATGCAAGCGCGATTTAAACAAGGGGTCGGTAACCTGCAAACTTAAAGGTATAATTATGCATATCCCACCACCTGTTTTTATGATCCTAGCAATCTTAGGGATGCATTATGGCGCACTTATTTTGCCCTTTTTGTCGTTTCAATTTGCTGAGCAATATCTATTGGCAAATGCTTTTGCGCTTTGCGGTCTATTTATTCTCCTTTATACGGTGTTGCGCTATTTAAGGCATAGAACCACAATCCAACCCAATAAACTTGATCAAATGTCGTCTCTCGTTATCGATGGATTAAATAGGTATTCGCGCAATCCTATGTATGTGGGCATGCTGCTTTGGATCTTAAGCGCTGGGTTATACTTTGGAACGTTTTTGGTGCTCATTGCAGCGCCAGCATTTGTTATCATCATCAATAAAATGCAAATTGAGGCGGAAGAACGCGCACTTGAGGCATTGTTCGGACAGGAATATCTTGACTATAAAACACGCGTTCGTCGCTGGATGTAATACTTATTCTAACGCTTACCAAATCCACGCGATCGTCGTTGTTTCAACTTTCTTAAATTAGCTTGTTGCTGGCGTTCTAGCGATTGCTTAACCATCTGAGAAGGGGCCTCAGCTTTTAGCGTTTTAATGGTTTCGTCATTTACATCAGTGGTTAGGATAGGTGCATCTGGAAGGTTTAACACCTGCATGCGTGTTGTTTTAAGTTGTTCAAGCGGTCCTAGGAATTGTACACCAAGACGTACATCTCTGCGCCATATCCAATTTGCGGCTACTTCATATGAACCAAGTTCAACCCCAACAGTAAATTGCGATGGCAGACCGCGTATATCTTCAATTTGTAAAAGCGCGCCGGTTTCACTGATGTTTCTTAGTATACACGCTCGTTTACCACCGCCTCCATCATTATAAACGAAAGCAGCCTTATAAGTTCGCATTCGATACGCGCGTTCGATAAAATTTTTCTGCAAGCCTGCCTCAGTTGACAATTTCATTAACTCCGGATTGGCGGAATTGAATAAGTTGATGCCCCGAATAAGTGAGTTTGGCATCATGACATTGAAAATAACTGAAATAAAAAGAGTGAAATTAATTCAAATTTTCTAAAACGAATGAAACTACTAATTTGCAAAAAGCCCTGATTTAAGGTGCGAGCGGTGGGTTTTGACAGTCAAATTACTGCTGTTTTGCACAGCGGCATGAAACTTGAAGACAGTATTTGCAAATCAATTACACCCCTTGCTATAAGATCAGCTCCTATTACCTATAAGATCGGATCGTTTTATGCACGATATTGCTAGCCGCGTTTATAATCATAACTGGAAAATTGATCCGATTATCCGGTCTTTGATTGATACAGATTTTTACAAGCTATTGATGGCGCAAACTGTGTTTCGCAATCATCCAAAAGCCAATGTCACATTTAATCTGATCAACAGATCAACCCATGTCCCGCTGGCAAATTTGATTGACGAGGGCGAATTGCGCGAGCAGCTCGACCATATCCGCACATTGTCGCTCTCTCGCGGGGAGAGCACATGGCTGCGTGGTAATATGTTTTATGGCAAGCGTTCCATGTTCCGTTCTGATTTTATGGAGTGGTTTGAGAATTTAAAAATGCCGGCCTATCACCTTGAACGTCGTGGTGATCAATATGAGCTGACGTTTGAAGGGTCTTGGCCTGAAGTTATGATGTGGGAGATCCCAGCACTTGCGGTGATCATGGAACTTCGCTCGCGCGCTGTGCTCAAAGGCATGGGTAAATTTGAGCTACAGGTTTTGTATGCGCGCGCAATGACACGTTTGTGGGAAAAAATTGAGGAACTGCGCCAAGTTGATAATCTGCGCGTTGCCGATTTTGGTACCCGCCGTCGCCATTCGCATATGTGGCAGGATTGGTGCGTACAGGCGATGCGTGAAGGCTTGGGCGAAAAATTTGTTGGCACATCTAATTGCCTGATCGCAAAACGCCATGAGTTAGAAGCGATCGGCACCAATGCGCATGAATTGCCAATGGTGTATTCAGCACTTGCAGAGGGCGATGAGGAACTGGCACAAGCGCCATACAAGGTCTTAAGTGACTGGCAGGCTGAACATGATGGTAACCTACGCATCATTTTGCCAGATACTTACGGTACGCGCGGTTTTTTAGAAAATGCCCCTGATTGGCTCACCAGTTGGACGGGTATCCGCATTGATAGTGGTAATCCTGAAAAAGTGGCCGAATATGCATTGGAATGGTGGGAAAAACGTGGCGAGGACCCAAAAGAAAAGCTGCTGATCTTCTCAGATGGGTTGGATGCACCAGAGATCAAGCGCCTACATGATTTATTTGCTCATAGATGCAAGGTGAGTTTTGGTTGGGGCACAATGCTGACCAATGATTTCAAAAACCTTGTTGAAGACAATGCTTTAGCGCCGTTTTCACTGGTGTGTAAGGCAACATCTGCAAATGGTCAGCCAACGGTTAAATTGTCTGACAATCCTCGCAAAGCCATGGGGCCTCAAGATCAGTTAGATCGCTACAAACGCGTCTTTGGTGTAGGCGAGCAAGAAGAAATTGATGTGTTCGTATAACCATTAGGGGGGGGGTGAATTTGACAATCATAGATCACTTCAATTTACCCGTCTTAAATGTTGAGGCATCAAAACAGATTTACCAAGCTGTTCTGGCAACGCTTGGGATTGATCAGGTGTTTATCGATGCTGATGCCGTTGGTTTTGGTGAAACAAGTTGGGAATTTGGTCTTGTTCCTGCAACTGGTGACATCCAAAAGTTGCACTTAGCTTTTCAAGCCGATAGCGCGCAACAGGTTGATATGTTTCATCAAAAAGCTGTCGATCTTGGTATGAAATCAAATGGCGCACCGGGCCTTCGCCCTGAATATGGCGAGAATTATTACGCCGCATATTTCTTCGATCCAGATGGTCATAATATAGAAGCGGTCTATCGCGGTGGTATGATGCCTTAAGAGCTGATTTCTGCGCGTCATAAACCAACGTTTTAGACATTGAGTCACGTTTATAATGTGGATTTCCAAATGGCAGAAGCATAGCCGAAAGTTGACTTTAGCTTTGGGGGGTACGTGAATATTTGGGCCCAGAGGAGACTTTCACTAAACTCTTAATTGGTGCAATTTTGCAATGCATAACTGTCTCCCTAAAGATCATACCTCACAAATGTTGTAAGATGAATGAGTGTGAGCTTTTTGGCGTGCAAGTTTCCAAACGATCAACTAAAGTGATGCTATGCTTTGGAACGATGTATGTGAGATATTTGAGGTGGATGGTTCGCTTCGTGACATCATTGTTAGCGAGACATCCGTTTCAGACTGGGATCGACTAATCAGCCTATTATTGCTGATTGGCAACGTTTCCTATGAGATCGATGGCGAAAACGCCGAATTGCCAACGTCCGCCGCCCCGATGCTTGGCGACTTGGAACACTCGCATTGTATGAAGATTGATCTCGGCGGACCTTTCGCAAATACCCACTTTATTACCTCAGATGAAATTGAATTGGATATTGATCCAAAGGAGATAGGGTCTCAGGTGGATCTGGATAAAGTTCTGGAATTTTGCAGTAAACTTAGCGCGGAATTAGAGCGCGACATTTCAATCACAGAGGAGAGCAATCCTGCCACAATTTTGCTGAATTACTCGTTCCAGCAACGAAGCTGGCAACTCGGAAATCGCTAGGTGCTAACAAAAAAGCAGACGTTCACGTTCTGCTGCTAACGACAGCACCTGGCACAAATTTTCCGTTCTCAATACTCTTGCATTCTTCCGCTAAAGAAACAACTTCAGACATATCGATTAGCCTCAGCGTGTCGTTTTGTGCCATATTGTATGGGTGCACTATCGAGCCGGCATCGCAGAAAATATAGTTCGTTCAATAACGAACTATTCTCTATTGCTTATCTATAGAAGCTAAGTTAGCCTGATCCTCATGAAAGAAGGACCAGACATATCACTTATTGGATCGATGATTGGTGATCCAGCGCGCGCCAATATCCTCACGGCGTTAATGTGCGGCAAGGCACTCACGGCCACTGAGCTCGCGCTTGAAGCAGGCGTGAGCAAACAGACAACCAGTGCGCATCTTAAAAAACTCGAAGACGTTCAGCTGATTAACCCAACGAAAAGCGGTCGGCATAAATACTTCACCATCGCTGATCAGGATGTTGCCGATATGATTGAAGCAATATCGGGTCTTGCAGCAAAGCGGGGTTTGTTGCGGGTGCAAACTGGCCCGAAAGATGAAGCACTACGCAAAGCACGGGTGTGTTACAACCATCTCGCTGGTGATCTTGGCGTTTATATGTATGATCAAATGATCGCTCGGCAATATCTCATGGAGCAGGGGGATGTTGTTGGACTTACACCTCAAGGAACAGCATTTGTTGGCAATTTTGGCATCAATATTTCATCACTCGTGAAAACCAAACGCCCGATGTGTAAATCGTGCCTTGATTGGAGTTCACGTCGTTCTCATCTGGCCGGTGCGCTTGGTTCCGCTATGTTAAATCGCTTTTTAGAACTTGGATGGGCAAAGCGAAAAGACGGTTCGCGCATTGTAGATTTTTCAGATGCTGGCGAGCGGGAATTTATCAGGTTTTTGGTATAATGGAATTTGCAATACATCCTGATTAGTCGACGTAAGTTTGAACAAAGCTGAGGCATCCACTGCGCAACACAGCAGATGCCGAAGGTGTGAGTTTCATAAAAGATGTAAATTTATGCCAGAATCAAATTCTCAATAATTCAGCTTAAACTCTTGAAACAACGCACCATTTGGGTAATCCGTTGAAGCGACAAGCGTAAGATCCACAAGATGATCGCTTTCACCAAACAGTTTGATACCAGAACCCAATATGATGGGTGCACGCTTGATGCGTAAGATATCGATCAGCTTATTGGCCAGCATCCAATTCGCCAATTCGCCTCCACCGCAAAGATAGATATCACCAACACTTTCACGGTTGATTTTTTCGATTGCGTCTTTGCTTACGCAAGATAGCAATTCCACATCTGAACTCTTTGGCAATTCAATGCTTTCCGATAGCACAATAGAGCGCATATGCGGGTAGGGGTTTTGACCGGGATTGAGCCCAAATTGATAGCCAAACTCATAAGTTCTTCGACCCATCAAACAGGTTTTGTAGTTCTGTAATCGTGCTTGATAATCCTCAACGATTGCACCGGAATGTGGAAATCGAGACACATCTTCAGATGGTCCAGCAATAAAGCCGTCAATAGATACGGCAACGTCATAAATAATGGGATGCATGAAATGCTCCTTTGAATATAAGTCTTTATCTGCGCTCGGTTGGCGCATAGGGAAGAATTGAAAAGACTTATTTGTTCATTGGCAGAGCACTCCTATTTGGCTGCATTTTATAAAAGGCGTTTATAACACGCAACTCAGTTTTGCGTAGAAGCGCGTGACCAGATTAATTTGGCTGTCACAGTGTTGCCCTGAAACCGCGCTCCGACAGCGCTGAGTTCAAGTCTATCACCAATAATTTTAACATCGCGAATTTGATCCGTCCCAACCCAGTTTGGAAAGGATGAGACTTTTGCATGATGATAAAGTTTCCCATCTATAAATTCGTAAGGCCCAGCATAACTGATTTGAGATTTTATCGCCGCTGTATCTTCTTGAGCGGAACCTGTGAATGGATCAGAATCGGTATAGTTTTCGCGATCAGCTTTCATGATGTGCACAAATACAAAACCATCAGACGAATAACTGATATAGCCCTTTACATGCTTGCCTAATGGATAAATTTTTGAGCCATCAGGAAGTTCATTGTACCAGCTCTCAAGCACCCAAGTGCCAATGATGTCGCGATCCATAAATGTCCTTAAATGCTGCTGGCTGTGTGTTTAACCGAGTAAATCTAGCTTCGGCATAAGACCTAACAGATGCTGGCTATATTCATGCTGAGGATTGTTAAACAGCTCTTCCGTTTCCGCAAGTTCGCAAATCTGGCCTGAACGCATCACAGCAATCCGATCACATGTTTGGCGAATAACAGGCAAATCATGACTGATGAACAACATTGTCAGCCCCAAATCTTCTTGAAGGTCTTTCAATAGGTTCAGAATTTGTGCCTGAATGGATACATCAAGCGCTGATGTCGGCTCGTCGCAAATTAGGATCTGTGGACGGGTAGCTAATGCGCGGGCAATGGATATGCGCTGCCGTTGACCACCTGAAAATTCGTGCGGGAAACGATTGGCAACGCTTGCGCCTAAACCCACATGGTCAAGTAGATCACCAACGATCTGACGCGTTTCAGCTTCAGAACTTGTAAGTTTGTAAAACCTGATGGGTTCAGCCACGATATTCATCACGTTCAATCGCGAATTTAGTGAAGAATATGGATCTTGGAAAATCATCTGTAATTTACGGCGCGCTGCTTTGATATTCGCATCGCGCTGATTGCCCAACACCGATTGGCCTTGAATGGATATCTCACCATTATCTGGGGTATATAGCCCGGAGATGAGGCGGGCAATCGTGCTTTTGCCGGAGCCACTTTCACCCACAATACCAAATGTCTCGCCCTGTTTGATATCAAAATTCACATCATTCACGGCGCGCAGCATCTTGCGATTTTTCTTCAATAGCGCGTTTTGTAACGTAAAGGATAGATCGAGGTTTTTAACCGATACCGCTGGTGTTTGATCATCAGATTGATGGCGCGATTTACCCAGCCAATGGGTCGCAATATCGATCGGTTTGCGTGTTGCACCACCTTCAATATAGTCCACAGCTTCAAAACGGTGATATTTCTTATCAGCGCGTGGAACCGCTGAAATGAGCGCTTTGGTGTATTCGTGCTGAGGATCGCCCAAGATTTGCGCAACTTTACCTGTTTCAACGATCTTACCGCGATACATCACTGCAACGCGTGTTGCGATCGATGCAATCACGCCAATATCATGGGTAACGATGATCACACCAAGCTGGCGCTCTTCACAAAGCTGTTTGATCAAGTCAAGAATTTGCGCTTGGATGGATACATCAAGCGCAGTTGTTGGCTCATCCGCAATAACCAGTTCGGGCTTACCCGCAAGGGCAAGCGCAATGACAACACGTTGGCGCATGCCGCCAGAAAATTGGTGCGGATATGCTTTTAAACGCACTTCAGCATTATCAATCCCTACACCTTCAAGCAATTCAATTGCGCATTCATAGGCGCGTTTTTGATCATAACCGCGGGTTTTTATAATTGTTTCAATGAGCTGATCACCAATGGTCATGAGCGGGTTGAGCGCTGTTTGCGGATCTTGGAAAATCATGCCAATGCGGTCACCGCGAATAGAGCGCATTTCTGCCTCTGTTTTTCCGCGCAATTCCTCGCCTTGGAATAAAATTGAACCCCCAGCCACGCGGCCGGGATGCTCTAAAAGATCGACAATAGCATTACCGATGGTTGATTTACCCGCACCAGATTCGCCAACCAGACCCAAGACTTCGCCTGGTGCGACCGTTAGATTGATGTCCTGAGCTGCCTTAATTGTGCCGCGTCTGGCTACAAACTCGACGTTTAGATCCGTGATTTTTAATAACTCAGTCATAAATCACCGTAATTTCGGGTTGAGCGCATCGCGCAACCAGTCGCCAAATAAATTGACTGAGAAGACTAAGATCACAAGAGCAATCGCGGGGAAGAGGGTGATCCACCATAGACCTGAGAATAAGAACTCATTGCCAACGCGAATAAGCGTGCCAAGCGATGGTGTGGTTGGCGGGATACCTTGGCCCAAAAAGCTTAGCGTAGCTTCTGAGATAATGGCTGTTGCCAAACCAAGTGTTGCAAGCACCAAAACAGGGCGCAATACATTTGGCAATAAATGCCGCATCATAATCAGCCAAGATGGAAGGCCAATGACGCGCGCTGAAGCGATGTATTCTTTGTTGGCTTCGACAAGCGTTGCACCACGCGTAATTCGTGCAAATTGCGGCCAGTCAGACAGCCCAATTGCGATAATAACCACATAGATGGCAAATTCATCACGAATATCAACGGGTAGGAACGCACGTCCTATTCCGTTGATCAAGATCGCGAGCAAAATGCCAGGAATGGTCAACTGAACATCGGCAATCCGCATGATCACAGCATCAAATGTGCCGCCCAGATAGCCCGAAACAATACCAAGCGTTACACCAAGGAACATGCCTAAAAATACAGCTGCTAAACCAACTATAATTGACAATCTTCCACCATACAAAATGGTGGAAAGCATATCTCGACCCTGATTATCGGTGCCAAGAAAAAAGCGTTCATCGCCACCCTCGGCAAAACTTGGTGGTAGCTTGCCATCCCACAATGATATCTGTGATGGGTCAAATGGATTATATGGCGCAAGCAATGGGGCAAACAAAGCTGCTAGGATGAAGATAAGCGTGATAAACGCTGCGATCATTGCAGACGGCGAGCGCAGGAATGAATGCAAGACATCGCTATCCATAAAGCGCGCAAATCGCGTGGTGTTTTGAGATGGGGTTAAATTTGTCATGATTTATCCATTCCCAATGCGAATGCGCGGATCGACAGCGGCATATAGCAGATCAACAACCAGGTTGATAACAACGAACAAAATGGCGACAAAAACCAAATATGCGGACATGATCGGAACATCTACAAAATCTACCGCTTGAATGAACATCAATCCGGTGCCAGGCCATTGAAATACGGTTTCGGTAATAACTGAGAACGCAATCAAACCACCAATATTAAGTCCGATAATAGTAATAACCGGGACAAGTGTATTGCGCAGCGCGTGGCCGTAATTGATAGCGCGCTCAGATAAACCACGGGCGCGGGCGAATTTGATGAAATCTGTTTGCATGACTTCCATCATTTCAGCGCGCACGAGGCGTAAAATCATGGTGAGTTGGAATAGGCTTAACGTAATGGCTGGCAGCACAATGGAGCGCCATCCTTCAAGGGATAAAAGCGATGTTTTCCACCATCCAAAGTCTATAGTTCCAGCTCGACCGGAGGAGGGGAGCCAGCGGAGATGAACGGCAAAAATATAAATAAGTGCAATGCCAATGATAAAAGTCGGTAGGGAAACACCGATGAGCGATGATGATAATATACTTCGCGATATCCAGGAGTTTCGGTGAATACCAGTATATACACCCGCTACGATGCCAACGACGAGCGAGATGATTGCAGAGACAAAAACAAGCTCAAGTGTGGCGGGCAAGCGTTCTAAAATCAGCTGATCAACCGGTTGTTTAATCCGATAGGAAACGCCGAAATCTCCTTGCAGCATATTGCCAATAAAACGGACATATTGAACTGGAATGGGATCATCAAGACCCAGTTGAAGTCGAATTTCAGCGCGACGCTCACGTGTAGCGTCTTGTCCAACCATATTATTGACGGGGTCACCGACGAAGTTGAAAAGTGAAAAAGCCACAGCTGATACAACGGCCATGACGAGGATGGATTGAGCGAGACGACGTGCGATAAATGCAAGCATGCGAAATCTTTATTGCGACCTAAAAGACCACTGTTATCAATAAAACAATACTCGGGGCGAAGAACACCCCGAGCAAAGATTATTGGTTAGTTTTTGACCATGAAGCGTGGACGAGGGAAGTCGTCTGCTGCAATTGGAATGTCAAAGTTATCGGCCATACCCCAAGCGAGAACCTGGTGGTGAATTGGTAGATATGGTTTTTCATCGCGAACAATGTTCCATGCTTCGTCGATCAACATTGTACGTTTTTCAATGTCGGTCTCAGTTGCAATTGCACTTGTGATTTCATTCACGCGCGCATTGTTATAACCTGTTGCATTCCATGATCCTTCTGCATCCAAAAGATATGAGAATACATAGTGGCTATCAAGTGTTGGAACACCCCAACCAAGCATGTAGAAATCAGAAGTACGCTTCTGGATTTTTGGGAAATGCTGAGCTTTCGGGATCGCGTCAAGTTTTACTGTCACACCAATACGTGCAAGCATCGCAACAGATGCCTGACAGATTTTCTCATCATTGTTGTAACGGTTATTTGGGCAATCTAGCTGAATGGTAAAGCCATCAGGATAGCCAGCTTCAGCCATAAGACCTTTAGCTTTTTCTAAATCATGACCGTATGAAGCGTCAAGATCAGGTGTATTACCCAAAACGCCCGGTGATGTGATCATTGCTGTCGGGAAAGATAGACCTTCCATCACAACACGCTGGATCGCTTGCTTATCGATCGCCAAGTTAAACGCTTCACGAACACGAACATCTTTAAATGGGTTTTTGCCCTTAACATCTGATGTGCGGAGCTCTTCAATACCTTGGTCCATACCAAAGAAGATCGAACGAACTTGCGGTGTTGTTGTTGTTTTCAAGCCGTCTGTTGAATCAATACGAGCTAAATCCTGTAGTGGTGGATCAAGCACGAAATCAACTTCGCCAGATAAGAGCGCAGCAACACGCGTCGCAGCATTTGAAATTGGACGATATTCGATTTTATCGATATTGCCAGGGAATAAACCTTTGCCCCACCAATCAGCATTTGCTTCAAGCGTAGTCAGCTCATCTGGTGCACGTGATGTGAGAACAAATGGGCCGGTGCCATTTGTATTGCGAACAGCGTAGCTTTCTTCTTTTTCAGCATAGTTTTGTGGAAGAACTACATTGTTGGCTTCCGCCCAGCCTTTATCAACCATGAACAAGCTTGTGATCTGGTTTGGCAAGATTGGGTTGGGACCGTCAGTCTTGATTTCAATTGTGTGGTCGTCTTTAGCCGTGACGCTTACAATGCTTGCAACTTGCTCTTTAAAATCAGATGTCGGTGCTTTTGCACGTTCAATCGAAAAGATCACATCTTCTGCATTAAAATCAGCACCATCGTGGAATTTCACGCCTTTGCGCAAGTTAAACACCCAAGTGTCACCATCCGCGGTCCAACTCTCAGCCAATTCAGGCTGTAGCGCAAGCGATGCATCGCGTGTGACTAAAGATTCGTAGATCTGGCCGTTCATACCAATGGTTGGGCCTTCGTTTTGCGCGTGTGGATCTAGTGTGAGTGCATCACCTTGGCTTGTCCAACGTAATACGTTCTCAGCCATCACTGGTGTCGCAATGATTGTCGCTGCGCAGGCAATGGCAGTTATTGTAAGTTTCTTCATGCCCTGTACTCCCTCATTTTTGCTAGTCTTTTAGTATTAGATGAATATTAAGTTCTTCAGTGATGATGTAAAGAAGAAATTTATTCTCAAATACCTTCGATAATTATAGTAATTCCATGAATTTACACGAATAAGACGAGTGTAGACTCAACAAAAAATAAATTGAAGATCGTAAAAATACTGGTACTTAGCGCTGTTTTGTTCCCAATTTTACGTTGTTTCTTCTGTTTTGTACCAATTATTGCAATCAGATGCACTATTTCAACCAGTTGCGAGTATTTAACAGCTGATCACAAAGTATAGATTGCGCTACTAAGTTGTGGATTTTTTTATCAACTGGTAAGAAATTTGCGGTGGCCGTCGTAGTCGTTCATAGAAATTGTAAGAAAAGTCATAGATTAGGATGGGCAAATCTCTCGCATGTAAGAATCGCGCGCGCCAAGTTTGCGACCAGAGGCGTAATAGTCTTCGGTCTGCATCTTTAAAGATTTCAACTTTGAAATTTTATTTCAGACTAATCATCTTTCTTGGCAGAAATAAAATCGAGGTTAGCTCAAGATATAACGATGGGCCGCATACAAAGATAATGTCGCAGCATTTGACACATTCAATGATTTAATGGCCCCTGGCATATCCAAACGCGCTAAATCTGAGACAATCGTGCGTGTTTTATGGCGTAGACCTTTGCCTTCAGCACCCAAGACCAGCGCAATCTGCTTCTTTGAGAATGTTTCTTCAAGTGCATGTGGGCCTTCAGAATCAAGCCCAATAGTTTGAAACCCTAAAAAATGCAGCTCATCAATTGCATGACCTAGATTTTTAACCTGTATATGGTCAATCATCTCCAACGCACCTGACGCAGATTTTGCCAATACGCCTGTTTCTTGCGGGCTGTTGCGCGCTGTTGTGATAAGGGCACCAGCGCCCATTGCCACCGCTGAGCGCATGATTGCGCCAACATTATGCGGATCGGTCACCTCATCAAGTACAACAACCAGATGTGTGTCTTTCAGCTCTTCCAAGCTTTTGCCATGTAAAGGATGAACTTCCGCAACGATACCTTGGTGGATTGCATCTTTGCCCAACATTTTATCCATCTCACGTGCTTCGATGATCTCCACAGGGAAGGGCATGTCGCTCATATCACCAATATCAAGACGTTCCCAAGCATTGGGAGTTGTTAAAAGCCGGATAATTTTGCGTTTTGGATTTTCAAACGCAGCGCGCACTGTATGAAGGCCGAATATATGAAGCGCGCCAGAACCAGAACGTTGCCCACCTTTACCGCGAAACTTATTGCCGCGGGCAGGGGCTTGTTTGCCCAAAGCTGTGCCATCTGACCTTTGAGGCTTAGCTGTCCTATTCGTATTTGGCTTGTTGCCAGCAAATTTGGCTCCCGGCTTATGGCCTGCCTTGTTAACAGGTTTGCTGGCTAGCTTACTGTTGGGCTTGTTGGCATTGGGGCGCTTGTTTTGGCTAGATCTGTTGTCTTTTCGCTCTCTCATATACAACGCTTATAAGCAAAAGCGGACAAGGTGCAATGATAGTTTGGTAACTCAAAGCAATGAAATGAAAATAATTGCAATTCTTATGTTGACAGATCGGTCGTCGAAGGTCATAACGCCGCTCAGATTCAGACAAATATTGTTTGGGTTTGATCGGGCCACATGTCCGATGAAGGCAAGGGTGCGGAGGAGTGCCAGAGCGGTTAAATGGGGCGGACTGTAAATCCGTTGGCTTAGCCTACGTTGGTTCGAATCCAACCTCCTCCACCATTGCTTAATTTACCTGACCAATATGGCAACGGTCAGGATCATTGGCGAGACATCGTCGATCTGTCTTACGCGGGCGTTGTGTAGTGGTAAGACCTCAGCCTTCCAAGCTGATGACGCGGGTTCGATTCCCGCCGCCCGCTCCAAGGCTCTTATTCATTTTATTCAGATATAGTCTTCCCATGCAAAAAAAAGCGCGCCGGGATCAGTGCGCCTATTTGCTGATTGAAACGTTGCTTAATAAAGCCACATCAAAATGGGCAATTGCTCGCTTTCATGCAGGATCTCCAATCCTTCGATCAAGGGCAGAGCAATAATGAAAACAAGCACATCAATGAAAGTTTTAAATAGTGCTTTTGGTGAAAAAAATGTTTCGCCGCCGTCTTTGTATAATCTTAAGTTTGGAAAAAACATCGGCGTTTTTTGAGCGTAAATCTGATATTTGCTAGCAAACTTCTCCTTCAAGAATGCACTCTCTTTTTGAGCGGTGAACGAAAACACAAGATAACTGAGCCCGCCCAAGATCATTGCAAGGATAATGGAACTGCACGCAAGACCTATCCCAATGACCCCTAACGTAGAAAAGAAGTAAAGCGGATTACGCGTCATCGAATAGGGACCAGTCGTCACAAGTTCGGAATTCTTTCGGCTGCCAACAAATAAGATGCTCCAAAGTCGGCCAAATACGCATATGAACACAAGCACATAACCCGAAAATTCCAAAACTTCGCGCATCGGCTGATCATCGGGCCAAACAGGTCTGGAAAATAACAAAGTAGCGATGGCAAATAAGCCCAATACTTGTAATAGTTTTATTCGTTTCTTTTGATCAAACGGAATAGAATTGAAAGTCGCGGCCATATGAAGTCTCCCGAACGCAATTAATAGGCTAGTCGTATTCGAGGGGATAATAGAATTAATTAAGGCCAAAATAAGTGGTGGAATTTGGAGGCGAACATGTCAGATGAGTTGTCGAACGCGACGGTGAAAACGGTGAAATACTATCTCACGCGCATCGAGCATATCTTAAAACTGCTCTCACGACACAAAGATCGTGAGCAGCTTTTAGAAGTCAAATTAGCCGATGACATGCTTGATACAGGACTAAATTTCGCAATTGCGATTAAATTCGCGGCAAGAACCCTATGCCCACCAGCAAAATTGGATATTCCAGAGATCCCAGACGATCGAACCTGCACTTCGCTTTTAGATTATCTATCTGAAATTAAAACGATTATTGATCCTATTCAAAGGGAGCAATTGACCTCATCTGTCGATCATATAGCGGGCGAAGGGAAGTTGGAACAAGATGCTGCAGATTACATCACAAAATTTGGCTTTCCCAACATGATATTTCATTTAACCATGGCTTATGCAGGCTTAAGACATGCGGGATTTAATATCGGTAAAGCTGACTTTGACGGTCTGCATGTTTACTGACTAGTACGACTGGCACGCGCTGCAAAGACTGCACCAAGTGTGATCAAAATGCTTGCTGCGAATAACGTCCATGTAAGATCTGCAATGCCTGCAGCAACCAGCACAAAGGTTGAAAGCAGCGGTGCTGCATAAGAGGCAACACCGAGCAATTGGATATCTCCGTGTTTGACGCCAATATCCCATACGAAAAACGCTAATCCAACAGGCCCAACACCTAGCCCGATAACAGCAAGCCATGTGCTTAATTGTTCAGGCCATATCGTCGTCTCAAGGCTGATATGTGCAATTGCAGACAATATGGCCGTTGCTATGCAAAATACTACGACGCTCGAGGTTGGCGTTTTGCCTAATCTACGGGATAATACAGAATAGCTCGACCAGGTGAGGGCACATAAAAATGCCAAGCCGTATCCCAAAATAGCACTCGTTTCAAAGCTGGTTTTGCCTTGCGTGACAATGAGTGCAGCACCTGCAAAGCCAATCAGGCCGCCTATGATATGTCCTGATTTTAATTGCTCTTGTGGGAGCAGACCAGATAATAAAACGATCAATAGCGGCCAAAGATACGCAATCAGCCCAGCTTCTGCTGCAGGTGCCAAACGAAGCGCGGAAAAGTATAAGAAATGATAGCCAAATAGGCCGATGGTTCCAAACGCGTAAATCTTCCAGCTAATAGATTTAAGTGATTTGGTTTCACCTGAAAATATGACCCAGAAAAGCCCTAAAGAGCCGCCAATGGCAAATGACATGGCTGTTAATTGAAAGGGTGGGATCGGCACGGTCTTAACCGTTAAAAGCGCCAGCAGCGCCCACATGAGCACAGCACCAAATCCAAATATAGTCGCACGTGCTTTTGTCATTTCATCCATCGCATCTTAGAAGTTGGGTGCACTATATGTTTCAATTCGAAGAAAGCTAGTAGAAGTTTTATAAAGTGGCGTTGAAATTCATATATATTGCGATCTTGCTTAGCGTCGAAAATTGGAAATAAAACAGGGATGTATGTGATCAATTTATTGCGATCATGCACAGTTTTATTTGAAAAATTGGCAAATCAGCCTATCTTGAGCAATAATGACACTTTAATGACTTTCAAGAAACTTAAGCGATTCTTGAAAATACTCTTTGGGCGCAGAACAGGGCTATAAGCATGCACATCTTATTATTGATTGGCGTATTACTGATTGTTCTTCACTTGTTTGTCCGTGAGCGTACCATGCTCATTAACGGGCAGGTTGGTCCATGGACGCGCCGCATTCGAGGATTTAATCGCTGGTCACCGGTTGTTTTCTTCGTTATTTTGGCACCGATTGCTGCAATGGTGCTCTATGTGTTTGGCTCTGTTCTATTTGCCTTGATTTTTTAAAACTCAACCACTTCACATTTCCATCACAAAAACGCGTTTGAAGTTGATGTGCATCTTTTCCAATTCAATATTAGTCTTCTTCATAAGATCAATCGCAATGATTTTGATGAATGAAAAACAGGATACACATACGTAAAGAGTAAAGTTCATGTTCTAGAAAATTATCAGATGATTTGCATAACTAAGGTGTAGAAGATGAGACGCAACCTATATGCATTTTTGATGATGTCCGGCATGGCTTTGAGCTTAACAACCTTGACAGCGGTTAATCCATCATTCGCACAGCTTAGCAATTCTGTGCTCCCCGTTGATCAAACGCGCAACCAGTTCAGCTTTGCACCGGTGCTTGAACCTGCATTTAAGTCAGTCGTGTTTATCCAAAATGGAAAGTTAGCCGAGGATGGTGAGGTAAAACCTCAAGCCATTGGTTCAGGCGTTGTGATTGATAAAGCGCAAGGGCTGATCCTAACCAATTCGCATGTTGTTGCAAATGGCACGCATTTTCGCATTCAATTATCCGATGGACGTTGGATGGATGCAGATCTCATTGGTAAAGATGCGCCGACAGATATCGCGGTGTTGAAAGTACAAGGCACTGTGCCTGAAGAAATAAAAATCGCAGATTCTGATAAATCTCGCGTCGGTGATATTGTTTTTGCGCTTGGATATCCACTTGGTTTAGAACAAACTTTGACCTTTGGCATCATCAGCGGGTTAGGGCGCTCGACCGGTGACCAAGGCTTATTTGATTTTATTCAAACAGATGCAGCGATCAATTCAGGAAATTCAGGTGGTGCGTTGCTCGATAGTCAAGGTCATCTGATTGGCATTAATACATCGATTTTATCGCAATCAGGCGGTAGCATTGGCATTGGCTTCTCTGTCCCATCACAAGTGGCAATGCAAGTTGCAGAACAGTTAGCGCAATATGGTGCTGTGCGCAGAGGCGCAATTGGTGTCACACTAGATAGTGTTTCAGAAGAAGATTCAGATCGTGTCGGAATTAGTCATTGGGATGGCGCGACAGTTGTCAGCGTTGAAGAAGGTTCACCCGCGGATCTTGCAGGGCTCCGCGTTGGCGATGTTATCACCGGATTTAATGGGCGATATGTGAAATCACCACGCTCATTGCGCACGTGGATTGGTGTGAGCGAAGCAGGTACGCCGCTTGAAATCACCTATAAACGTCAAGACCAGGACGTATCTACGCTAGAGCTTCAAGCACGTCTGATTGATCCATCACCTGTTGCAGGGCTTGCAGCTTTGGGCGCAGGCATTCGCGGCATAACTGAAAGTGATAATCTGCCAGAGCGCATCAATGGTGTTGTTATTGATGAACTTGAAAAGCACTCGCCAGCCTATTCTGCCGGGCTTAAAATTGGTGATGTGATCGTTGCAATTAATAATGAATTAGCTGCATCCCAACAGGTTTGCGACAGATTGGTAAGTGAAGCCCACGGTGTTGTGCGAATGATGGTTTATCGTGATGGAAAACTCATGCCTTTTGACATCACATCATAAGTCGGATGTTTACATATGATCGGCGTAAACCACTAATGATTATGATCACTCATAAAATGCTTGGCATCCATCACGTTAAACTCAATCTCTATAGCGCCTGCTTTAGCAAAATTTAATGTCGCTTTGAAGCTTGTTTCTTTCTCTAAAGGGGCGTCTAGCGCCATAAACATGATGTGCAAGCCACCGGGCTTGAGTGCGACAGTCGCACCTGCGTCAATAACGATACCTTGATCCAACTGACGCATTTTCATCACATCGCCGTCCATTTTCATCTCGTGAATTTGCAACTCATTTGCGATATCGGTGGCGCCTGTAATGAGCGTATCTGGCTCTGTGCCGTTATTGGTGATGGTAAGATAGCCACCACCCACTTTTGCGCCAGGCACCGTTGCGCGCGCTGTTACATTTTCAATGACCAAATCGCCCAACATGTACATCGCACCAATTGGTTGGTCGACATGTTTCATATCATTTGCGCTTTGTGTTTCAGCAAATGCTTGGGGAGTATCCAATACAACACGCGCGGCCACCGCGCCGATTGCAAAGATAACGGCAAATGCCGCGACAAGGATTTTCATGTTCATTCAAGCGCTCCGATAATAACTTTAAGCCAATCTAATGTGCTAAATTAGAGTTACGAGATGACAATTTGTCACCGTGCGTTTACCTATCAAGTAAATCTACAGATTTGCGCGCGATGAAATCACCGAGTTTATCGCGCATGATCAACAAACGATTGTCATTATTGTAATCTTCAAGCCGATCAAGCCTTACCCATTTTAAGTCATTTGATTCATCTGAGATATTAATGGGTTCACGCTCGTTCGCTGAAAACAAATATCGTATGTCATAGTGAAAATGGCTCGGTACGCCTTTGTGTTCGGGTATGGGGTGAATATCGATGTCTAAAATCGACTTGCTCAAAGGATCAATTCGCGTCAGCCCGCTTTCTTCATAGGCTTCTTTATGGGCGTTAAAAAACGGATCTTTAATACCGTCACAATGTCCACCCAATTGGAGCCATTTGCTCAGTTTTGCGTGATGTGTGAGCAAGACTTTATCTCGTTCCAAATTGATTACAAATGCAGAAGCGGTCACGTGGCCAGTGAGCAGTTTTTTTGAAAATGCCAGTTCCTGCTCTTTTATAAGCTTGCTTGTCTGATCGGACATATCTTGATCGCGCGCATCGCCGATGAAATAAGGGCCGGAATAAGGGACATTTATGATCATAATCAATGCCTTGAAGCGTGTTGATGAATCAATTTGTGAGATGAAAGTTTAGGCCTAAATCGTCGCACTGTCATTGTAATACCGGTCTAATGTCATTTATAGGCTTGTGGATAGCCTGAAATGGCCATATCAAGTTCTATTATGGACATTTCATCAAAAATGGACCGACCATTTCGCGTTGGGTTCTTGCTCGTCAATGGCTTTGCGCTGATGGCATATGCAGCCGCGAAGGAACCATTGCGATCTGCCAATAGATTGTCAGGTAGAGAATTATACGATATTCGTAATTTACCAGCCATTGGAGCGCAATCTGTAAGTTCAGATGGTGCGATTATAAAAGCTGATGCTTATCCGGGTGAACAAGTCGATTTTGATTTGCTCATTGTGGTCGGCGGTGATGTTTCAAATGATTATGATAACCCTCGATTATTGCAATGGTTGCGACATTTATCACGTCGTAATGTGATGATTGGCGGCGTGTCTGGTGGTCCTGTTATGCTCGCAAAAGCAGGGATCATGACCGAGCGGCGTATGACAGTTCATTGGCATTATGCGGATATGGTCGCGCAAAATTCACCTGATATATTGTTAGAAAAGGCGCTTTATGTTTTTGATCGCGACCGGTTAACCTGCGCCGGTGGTCTAGCATCTGTTGATATGATGCATGCTTTGATTTCTCATCACCATGGCGCATCATTTGCGCGCGAGGTTTCAGATTGGTTGCTACATACCGATATTCGCCCCGGGGAAAGCCCACAACGTTCTGGGTTAGTTGAACGATACGGCATCAATAATAGTGCAGTCATAACAGCAATCGAAGCCATGCAAAACAATTATGCTGAACCGTTGACGCTTCGACAGCTTGCAAAAGGCGTTAATCTCAGCGAGCGCCAGCTCAATCGACAATTTCAAGACAAATTGAATGTCAGCACCATGGCGTTTTACAAAGATTTACGACTGGATAAGGCCAACCATTTTTTAAGGCAGACAACACTTACGATCACAGATATTGCACTTGCAACAGGCTATGCAAGTTCGGCCCATTTTTCACGAGCATTTCGTGAAAAGTTTAACCGTTCGCCCTCTGATGTTAGACGTAATTTATTGAAATAGCGCTGTATATAAGACTTTAATGATATAATTAATTGTGGATATACGAGCTCTGTTATAGTCCTGCCTAGAAACGGTAGTAAACATACCTTATCAATGTATACATTGTTGGATTCAAAATTGTAAAATTTATTTAAGGCGTGGCTTTTTTAATGACACCAAGAAAAATAATTATAGATACCGATCCAGGGCAAGATGATGCGGTGGCCATTTTGATGGCATTGGCATCACCTGAGGCGTTTGACATTTTGGGTATTGTGGCCGTCGCTGGTAATGTTGGGCTTAAACAAAACGCAATAAATGCGCTCAAAGTTGTTGAACTCGCGGATCGCAAAGACATTCCGGTTTTTGCAGGGTGCGATCAACCTTTAAAGCGTAAGCTTGTTACCGCAGAACATGTGCACGGGGATACGGGGCTAAACGGACCTGATTTGCCTGCGCCCGAACTAAAGCTGCAAGAGCAGCACGGTGTCGATTTTATCATTGAGACGTTGCGACAATCCATTGATGACAACATCACACTTTGTACATTAGGACCTTTGACAAATATTGCGATGGCTTTTGAAAAAGCGCCTGAAATTATAGAAAATATCGAAGAGATCATTATGATGGGCGGGGGGTACTTCCAAGGTGGAAATATCACGCCAGTTGCTGAATTTAACATTTATGTAGATCCAGATGCAGCCGATATCGTAATGCGATCTGGTGTGCCAATTACAATGGCCTCATTGGATGTAACCCACAAAGTCTTGTCAACAAAAGCCAGAATTGACGCGTTTTTCAATTTGGGTACGAAATCTGCAACCGCCGTTGGCGAGATGCTGGCATTTTCCGAGCGTTTTGATTTAGAAAAATACAAATGGCAGGGGGCACCGCTGCACGATCCTTGTGTTATTGCGTATCTGTTGCAGCCCGAACTGTTCACTGGTCGCCAGTGTAACGTGCAGGTTGAGACCCAAAGCGAATTGACTATGGGTATGACGGTTGCTGATTATTGGAATGTCACAGATAACCCTAAAAACGTCAATTTCTTGGATAATGTTGATGATATTGGCTATTTTGAGTTGATAAAGAACTGTTTATTGCGATTGCCTTAGGCAATACATTTAAAGTCCGTAAATTACACATCATTTATGACAAGCCAGATTTGCATAGGATTTGGCTTTGTTATAGCCTTTAGATAATGATCAATCATTGCTATGCGGAGCAAGTATGAATGGGCGAAGATAGTTTTATTCTGTTAGGCATTGCGGCAGTGTTGACCCTTTTTATCGGGTCGATCTTGGGTATTGTTTCATTTTTACGCACCGGTAAAATGCGTGATCAGATATCAAAACTTGAGCATGAGCTAAAGGCTATTCGTGCCAATGGTGTGGATTTGGCCAATGACGAAGCTGAGCAAGAAAAACCCCACTCACAATCACAGTCCAACATTATTGCTGAACAGTTTGATGATCCCGCTAAAAACGAAGTTAATGAACCAAATTTAGAGCCTGAGAACCTTCACGATGCTGCGGCGGCGCGAACTGCGCTCGATGGTGTTGTTGTTGAAGAAACTATGCAGAACGGTCAACAACAAAAGCCTCAGATTGATACAGAAAGTACAATCGGTGGTAAGTTAAGCATCTGGATTGGTGGTCTCACGTTAGCTATCGGCGGGCTTTATCTTGCGAAATACTCCATTGATGCTGGGTTATTGGGACCGCGTGCACGCACGATAATTGGATTTGTGTTTGGTCTCGCGCTTACAATTGCTGGTGAATGGACACGTCGTCGTCCGGATCGTTTTTCACTCGCAGGCTTTGAAAATGCTAATATTCCAGCAATTTTGAGCGGGGCAGGTATTTTTATCATGTTTGGTGCGGTTTATGCCGCCCATGCACTTTATGGCCTTATTGGTCCGACAGGCTCATTCATTATCCTTGCCATATTAGCGCTTTTCTCTCTGGGGATTTCGCTTTTGCATGGCCCGATACTTGCCTCCATAGGTCTATTTGCAAGTTATGCTGTGCCATTTTTAATCAGCTCAAATTCAGCAAATATTCCCGTTCTTGCGATATATATCGCGATGGTTTCCGCCGCTGTAATGTATGTTGCATGGTATCGCGGTTGGCTATGGTGCGCGCTTGCAAGCGTGGCTGCGATGTTTGGCTATTCGATGATGATGCATGCAAGCGTTGGCGATACCCACTCAATTACGCTTGGTCTATTCCTATTGGCAACGATCGCAATCACACATGCCTCATTGGTGATTTCCGCTCATGATCGCGATCCGGAAACCGATATGGGAGTTGATTGGGTTCCCACGATTGCTCTGTCGATTTTGTTCCTACCGGTTTTATTCCACCTTGGTTGGGATCAGGACCTATTTGTAGAGGTCATTGAAACGGTTCTTCTGCTCGCAATCCCAATGGCAATTACATATTCATTTCCGTCCTTGCGGTTTGTACTATTTGTTCCAGCAATCTTAGCGGTTTTGCGGTTTGCAACCATTCAATTTGGCAATGAAAACGGAGTTTATGACATAAGTTCGGGTTATTTTGCGACGGGGTTCTCCTTTGAAAACCTATTCTCGCATTTCAAATATGTGTCTGTTCAAACATCCCTATCATTGCGTATGGAAACCTATGGCGCAATCGCAACGATAATTATGATTGCGCTGTTGGTTGGATCAAGTTTTGCTGCCAAAAGATCGAGTGCTCGTGGGTATTTTGTCGCCGTGGCGGCAAGTGTGATCATTGCTATGTTTATGGCGATTTACATTCGTGCAGACGGGGGAGTTTACTTCCAACGCACACTGCCGCTGGCCGCTGTTATTTTGTTTGCCGCATTCCATGCGCAAGCAAACTGGCTCAATCGCATGCTTCCAAAGGCGCAAGAAGAGCTACACGATTACCAGCCCGATGACCAACCCGAAGTTCAACCTGATGCTCAAGTTAATACTCATATTGAAGGACGCGATAGCGCAATTGCATCAAGCCTGATCGCTTCGCTCGTGATGGCAGCAACCTTTGTCTCGATCATATTCAGCGGCGCTGGTTTAACGATTGCGCTTGGTCTTATCACTGCAGCGACCATGCTCACCCATTTGCGTTATCCGATAAAAAGCCTGCGTGTGTTTGCACTTGTGGCTGTCGTGCCATATGTCGCACGCCTGGCGTGGGAGCCATTTATTGATCGTACCGTGTTGTCCGATGCAGCACCATTTTTCAACGTTCTGTTGCTTGGTTATGGCATCCCGATGCTTGGGTTTATCTTCTCAAGTTTCATCGCAACTCGATATAAAAATGACATCTGGGCGCAGGCTCTCGAGGCGATTTCTGTCATTTCGGCAGTCATAACCGTTACAATGCTTGCACTGCATGCGATTGATCCATTGTTTGAGTTTAATAGCTATCGCTCAGCTTTAGCCGCCGCAGCAACGCTTGTGATGATCGGTGGGGCGTTTTCCCTCGGGTTCACCCGTATTGCGCGCTCGCAGGGGCAAAGTCGGATGTATGTTCTTAGATGGGCAGCTGAGGCTCTGGGCATAATGGGTATGCTTTGGGGAGCGTTATCGCTCTTTATCGTGCTCAATCCAATTTCCCCAATTGCTGATTGGGAATATCCGCGTGACAACATCTATATGGGCGATGGATTATTATTTAATCTCATTGGTTACGCCTATGCATTACCTTTTGTTTTATTCGCTCTTATCATCTGGCTCGGCAAAAACAACAAAAGCAAAATCTATCAATGGTCAGCTTTAGGCTTCACAGCCTTGCTTGCTTCTTTTTGGATCAATTTAACCATCCGGCATTTCTATCACGGGATGGAGATTTCTTACGCATCCGTTACTCAGGCCGAAAACTATACCTATTCAATTGTTTGGTTGTTGATCGGTATTCTCGTGCTCTATTTAGGCATAAGATGGCGTGAACAATTGTTGCGCAAGATTTCTGGCTTGATCATTTTAGTCGTCGTCTTAAAGGCTTTCCTTATCGATATGTCCAATTTAGAGGGCGTGTTGCGCGCGATCTCATTCATTGGGCTTGGAATTACTCTGATGGGGATAGGCTTTGTATATCAACGAGCATTAAAGGGAATGTTTGATAATGGTACAGAAGCACCAATCGAGGATCATGAAGACTTAGCTAAACCTTCATAAAATGGCTTTGTGTTCGTCTAGGATTACTCAATATTGATCAAGTTGAGCTTTCAACTCATCAAACCGCATTAAAGTTGTTGGCAAAGGTTCTGAACGATCCTTTGCGCAACTCTCATCGATAAGTTTGATATCTAGGGCTTACGCCGTTAGACCTTCGGGCTCAGGCAAATTGTTAGCACGAGCACAGGCGGTCAATGTATTGGCAAGCAGACATGCAATTGTCATGGGGCCTACGCCACCTGGAACAGGGGTAATGGCACCGGCAACGTCTTTTGCACTATCAAAATGCACATCACCAACAAGGCGCATTTTACCTTCGCCGCGTTCTGGTGCAGGAATGCGGTTGATACCAACATCAATCACAGTTGCGCCTTTACCAATCCAATCGCCAGTGATCATTTCAGGACGACCAACTGCCGCGACAACGATGTCTGCAGCACGGCAAACTTCCTCGATGTTTTTGGTGCAAGAATGCGCGATTGTTACAGTGCAGCTATCGCGCAGCAACAAATTCGCCATTGGCTTACCAACAATGTTTGAACGTCCAACGACAACAGCGTTTAAACCAGACAATGAGCCATGATGGTCACGCAACATCATCAAGCAACCAAGTGGCGTGCAGGGCACCATTGATTTCTGGCCTGTGCCAAGTAATCCAACATTTGAAATGTGAAAACCATCAACGTCTTTTTCAGGAGAAATAGAGTTGATTACTAAGTCTTCATTTAAATGATCGGGCAGGGGCAATTGGCACAAGATACCATGCACTTTTGGATCATTGTTCAATTGATCAACCAAAGCTAATAAGTCGGCTTCTGACGTATCCGCATCCAATTTGTACTCGTACGAATTCATACCAACTTCTAGCGTTTGCTTACCTTTGTTGCGCACATAAACTTCACTCGCTGGGTCTTCACCCACCAAGATAACAGCAAGACCTGGTGTGATATTATGCTCTGATTTTAGTTTGGTAACTTCATCAGCGACCTGTGCTCGAACTTTAGCAGCGAAGGCCTTTCCGTCAATGATTGTAGCGCTCATCATGTCTCCATCTGATTGGAATAAACTGGAAGGTAAGAATCTAAGTTGTTTTTAACTTAAAGGTCAGTTTGTTGCCAGTCGGATTAAGACGTTTTTTGTGCAATTTTAGACATTGGAATTTTAAATAGGATATAAGGTATCAATCGCAAAAATATACAGATCGCCCATCTGGGATAACCCAACGCCGGATGGGCAATCTGGTGTTCTTATACTGAGTGCTCTTGCCTTGTGCAGAGCTTATTTGTTTTCTGCAAATGGTCAAAAAACCTTAGCGGATTAAAGCTGTTCAACACACCAGCATAATATGAATTGTTGTGCAGTAAACCTTCGCGATCAGCGACGTTTATATACGGCAAATCATCATGCAAAAGTGGCTGCGCATTTAAAAATGCAAGCTTATCTTTCTGGATAGATTTTGCTCTGCGGGATTGACGGAATTGTTGTATTGTTTTTCCAAACATAATCATCTCCTTTATTTCGATAAATTGACTTTGGCAGAGTTCGATGATTTAATAAAACGAAATGAATTGAACCTTTAGATCAGAAAAATTGAACTATGAATATTCAAGATGTATCGATCAAACCGTCACCAAATTCAGCTCTGCCACTTTTAGAGCTGGATGTTTTAAGAACATTCATCGCGATTGCAGAGACCAAAAGTTTTGGCCAAGCTGCTGAAATTGTTCATAGAACGCCATCTGCAGTGTCTATGCAAATTCGTAAACTCGAAGAAATTTTGGGACGTACGTTGTTTCAGCGAAACGCGCGCTCAGTCACACTCACGCTTGACGGTGAGATGTTGTTACCAGAAGCACGCTCTATGCTCGCTATGAATAGAGAAATTGTTTCTAAATTTATCGTGCCGGAGATTGCTGGAACTGTTGTCTTGGGTGGAACCGATGATTTTATCGAACATTTTCTGCCCAAAGTTTTAGAACGGTTCTCCGGTTCTCATCCAAATATTGTCGTTGATGTGGTTGTCGATCACTCAACGGAACTAGCCAAACGATTTGCCAAGGGCGAATTGGATATCGCAGTGGTCAATAGTTTGGAAAACAAACCGCTGATCCCAAACAGCCAGAGCATTTATAAGTCTAAAGTCGTTTGGGTAGGATTGTGCGGTGGGCAGGCGCATTTAAAGCGGCCATTGCCTATATCTATGTGGGATCATGGCTGCCCCTGGTCCGAATGCGCCATGGAAGGCCTGAGCAAAGAAGGTATCGATTTTAGAACCGCATTTGTGAGTGGCCATGTTGCGGGTCAAAAGGCGGCTGTGCGAACGGATCTTGCCATTGCGCCAATGGCACCCATTTTGGTTGAAGATGATATGGTCATCTTGCCGCCAGAAACAGGTTTGCCAAGCCTAAATAGCTTTTCGGTCGATCTGGCAATTAAAGATGAGGCTGAATGTGCCGCACTTGCGGTTAAGCAGCATATTATCGATGTGTGGGATGTAATGTAGTTACTGAGCCGGATTTATCGCGGGTTCTCTTTTAAAGAAAATCATTCTGGCCAATATCGCCATGAAGATGACCGAGAAAATGCCTCTAAACACCAATATCACCCAGATATCTGCGCCAAACGCCATCATAAGAAGCGTATCTTCAATAACTGCATGAAAAATGGATAAAAATGACAATGTAAGAAACAATTCTCGCTTTGATATCGCTTTTTCGCGCAGCTGTTCGATAATCAACCCACCACCATAAGCAATGCCCATTAAAAGCCCAACGGTGGTGATAGGCGCCAATTCGCGGCGTATACCAATGAGATCATGAACGGGAGCCAACAGTCTCGATAGTAATCGATTGATGCCCAATCGGTCGATGACATCAAGCAAAACGAGCAGGGCGACGATGATGATGAACATAATTGCCATGGATTGCGCTGTGGCAATTGACCATTTCAGCCAATCATCGCTTTCAAGGCCTTCAGGCGCCCAAGTGAATTTGGCAGGTTCTTGCAAAACATCCAAGTAATCAATCACCTGATATGCAATTAGGGCGTATAGGAAACCCGCAACAATACGAATGATGGACGTTGTGAAGAAATTTGCACCTGCTTTGTGAACCACAGCTTGTTCAATAACGAGCGCATGGGCAAATAACATCATCGCAGCCAAGATGCTAACTTGGCCAACATTTAAATCCATCTGCGGGGCGAGAGTAATTAGCGCACCTATGCCACCAAAGAGCGATGAGAACATTGCAACCGCCCAAACAATTCCAGCCTCTGCAGGCAAACCAACGAGCGCCATAACAGGGCCAATAAACTCGCCAATACTTTGAGAAAAGCCAAATTGATCTAAAATACGCACCAAAATCATAGCTGGAAGCATAATTTTAAACAGCGTAGCTGCTGTGCGCAGTGATCTGGTCAAGAGTGAGCGTAGATAATTCATAACTTTGCTCTACGCCTGTTCCCAAATGAGGTCAATAAGGTAGCAATACGGGCTACAAAAAACGACCGTTTGACGAAAAGCTTCTATTGAGCGTTCATCTGAATATCGTTTGCATCAAGCGCACTTGATATCCCACGCAATTGAAAGCGTGTCTCGCGATAACCATCATGCAGAACGCGAAGCGAATTTCCTTTGCGCATTGCAGAAATCATTTTTGCCGTCAATGCTGGGTCTGTGATCGAAAAGGTCTGTGAGACATTATAACCTTCGGGGCTTCCTGAGACGACTTGACCGGCTTGCGGTGCAAAAATTTCGCCATCTACTGAGAAGATGAATGGTCCAGTTGGTTTATCCGGTAGCGAGTTGATAAAGATCTCAATTGTATAACTCTTAGAGGCGCCATCTGCGCTTCTGCGGTCTGCAATCGATAAGCGCGTATCACCAAAAAAGCGTTCTTCGGGTCTTTGATCAAAACCATATTGAACCGTGCGGCAGAATTTAAATTCAGCGCCGGAGCAAACATTTAAAAAGTCGCCATGATAGGATCGAAGTTCGCCAAATTTATGCAAGAACCACTGTCCTTCAATATTAGACGATAAGCTTTGTGATGCAGTGATGCTTGATAAAGCAATTGCTAAAGCGATTGATGTCTTTTTCATGATGTTACTCCCCGAAATGTTTCGTGAACTGTCTTACATACTCTGCAATGAACCAGAGCTGAACATAGTTTAACCTGTCTTTCGTAAATGTAAAAACGAAAGCGCAATCAGTACCCAGCCCAATATGCCTTTACCATGATCAGCCAGTTTTCCGCTTTCTGTAAAGGTCAATAAATTGAACAATGTTAATGGGTTAAATGGTGGGTGAATAACATTTTTAAAATCAAGAAAATCAAATATCACAAGGTAATATAAGTAATAGATTTGTGGTGATAACCAAATGAATACATATAAAAACACAAGTGCAAGCAGTGGACGTATCCAGATATTGATCCGCTTTATTGCAACCCAAAACAGCCAAATCAACACGGCACTCAGCAAAAGTGTTACACAAACAAGCCCTATGCGTTCTGCAACTGATAAGGTGAGAAAGCTGTCATTCTCATACATTGTCTTTTCGCCCTAGCTTACTGGTTGAGCAGCAGGCTCTGTGGCGGTTTCAGCATCACCTTTGGGTTCTTCATCAATTGGATCTTCAGTGATTGGTTTGGGCGGGAAATCAAACAGCTTTCCGCTAAACAGTATATAATATCCTGCAGGGACGAAGAATAAGGTCAAGATCGAGGCAATCGCGAGGCCACCAATCATCAAGGTCGCCATCGGTTCAAACAATGCTCCACCAGCGAGCGCCATGGGAACAAGGCCAAATACCGTGGTTAGCGATGTAAGCATGATCGGTGTCAGACGTTTTTTCGATGCCGTAATGATGGCCTCTTTAAGCTCCATGCTCGCTCGTTCAATGTCGATCTGATCGATCAATACAATCGCATTATTGATAATAATCCCCGCTAGTGAAATCATTCCCAAAATCGCAAAGAACGATAAAGGCTGACCCATAGCAAGCAGTGCAAGCGGTGCACCGATAATCACCAACGGAATCGTCATGAAAGTGAGACCAACACGGCGTGCGGAATTAAATTGGAACATAAGCGCAAACGCCATCACAGTGAGAGCTGCGGGCATACCAGCACCCAGTTTTGAATTTACATCCGCACTAGAGGCTGTTTCGCCATCAATACGATATGAATGTTCAGAACCAAGATCTAACTGATCCAAAGTTGGTTGCACATGTTCGAGTAATTCAGCTGCGCTCAAGATGCTGCTTTTTGCTGAGACTGTAATGAGGCGTTCCTGGTTTTCACGGCGCAATTGCGAATATTCAAGCCGCGGTTCAAACGTTGCAACACGATCAAGCGAAATCAATTGTCCATTAGCGGTGACAGATAGGTTTGCTAAATCTTCCAAGCTATCGCGGAAAACGGGGGAGGCGCGCAGAACAATTGGAATAGTGTCGTTGCCTTCACGATAATCTGATATTTTCGAGCCAGAAAAATACGCTTCCATAATTTCAGAAATGTCTTTTGACGTCACACCAAGTTCACGCGCTTTGTCCTGTGCGATATTCACGATGACCTTGAGCGATTTATTCCCCCAATCATTTTCGTTTTGAACAATCCCAGTTGCTGATGCAAAGCCTGTTTCAACTGTATCAGCAAGCGCCAGCAATTTATCAGCATCCGGTCCGGCGAGTTTAATCTCAACAATACCAGATTCAGACCCACCCATGGCGAGGCGTTTAACTTTATATCGCGCTGCGGGATGGTTGGCGAGCAGATACCTTTGCGCGCGTTCTGCAGCATGCACAGCGCCTTCAAAGTCGAACGTGTTCACCAAAATAAACGCGCTTGCCGGATTTGTGTCCGCAGGATTAAGCGCAAGATAAAACCGCGGTCCACCATCGCCAACATATGTCGTTACATTGTTGATTTCAGGGTTGGTATCTGGGTCATTGAGCCATTTTGTGACTGCGAGTGCTTCTTGCTCAGTAGCAGAAATTGCAGTGCCGCGCGGCATGTCGAGATAGACGAGGAATTGATTGCGTGCGCCAAGCGGGAACATCTCGTTTTTTACACCTGAGAATAAGCTACCCGACAGCATTACAAGGCCATAACATACGACGATAACCACGATTGAAACGGAAAGCGTTTTAGCTAGCACATTGCCATAAATGCGGGTGATAGCGTTTTCTCTGGGCTCTTCGGGACCATTTGCATTTCTTTTTGAGAACCAAACGGCAAGGGCGGGTAGGATATATAACGCAGTAATCCATGAGCCGACCAGCATGGCACCCACAACGGCCCCAAGTGAAAAACCATATTCACCCTCAGTGCCTTCTAAAATAAGCAGCGGCAAAAACGCTGATACAGTGGTAACCGATGCAACCGCGAGAGGCACGGAGAATTGTTTGCCCGCAGCAATAGCGGCATTATTGGCTGTTTCACCCTTGGCAATTCGTCCTTGAATATCTTCAACCACTACCAGGCCGTTATCGACTAATAAGCCAAGCGAAATAATGATCGCAGCGATCGAGACCTGTTGCAATTCGATGGATAAAAACTGCATGCCCATCATGGCAAACATGACCGTAAATGGCACAATACAAGCGATGATAAATGCAGAACGGAACCCTAAGAAAATCAACATAACCAATAAAACAACGGCGAAAGTTTGCGCAACATTCATCAATGCATCATTGATCGCAGTCGTGACTTTCTCTTCCTGAAAGGTCGCAAAATTATAGGAAATCCCAATAGGTTGAGTTTGCTCATGTTTTAAGACAAGATCTTTAAGTAAACGGCCAATTTTTTGGATATCTTCACCTTCGGTCATCTCAACAGCTACTGTGACTGCGGGCTTGCCATCAAAATAAACAGGCTTCGATTTTGGATCCACATATCCACGGCGCACATCGAGCAAGTCCTTAAGGCGCACAAAACCGCTTAAGCCTTGTATCTTGGTCAAAACCTCTTCAATCGCTTCAACGCTCTGTAAATCACCGTTGGCCTCAAGGATAAGTCCAGTACCGGCAGCATCAATTTCACCAGCGGGTAAAATGACATTTTGCGATTGCAGGTCATTGAGGACTTGACTGAGCTGAACGCCGACAGCCGCAAGTTTGCGCGAATCTATTTCAAGCCAAATACGTTCTTCTTGTTCACCATAAATCGTTACCCGACCAACGCCATCCATTGTGTAAACATGATTACGCAATCGGTCGGCAGCATCATAAATTTCAGTATGAGAAAATCCTTCACCTGTTACTGCAACCGAAGCAATAGCCACATCGCCATAATCGGTATTAACGAATGGACCTTTGGTGCCATCGGGCAAGTCGCCATCTAAATCTTCCATCTTGTTGCGAATTTCTTGAAAGACAGATTCAACATCGGCTTTGGCAACAGATGCATCCACATTAAGATTAATACGCGCAGAACCGGTTGAGATGAGCGTTTTAATCTCATCAATTTCGGCGATCGCGCGCGCCTTACGCTCAATCACTGTAACAATGAGATCTTCCATACGGTCAGGTGACATGCCTGGAAATTGCGCTGAAACAACGGCAGTTCTTTGGGTGATCGCTGGGTCTTCGCGTTTAGAAAGGCCAATATAAGTGATAAGGCCCTGCAAGATCAGTGCAACCATAACCAAGATGGTCAATCGAGAATTGTTGATACCAAAACGAGTTAGGAAATCCATGATCGTTCTCCTATTCAGCGTCTGGCAATAGTTTTACCTTTTGGCCATCGCGCAGGAATGAAACCCCCGCTGAGGCAACCCGTTCACCTGCTGATACGCCTTCAATTGCGATGAACTGATTTTCTCTTATGCCGCCAATGATGATTTGACGTTTTTTGACTGTGCTCGTCGCTTCATCAAAGACATATATATCCGTTTGTGATGGAGAATTTGGTCCGCTGCCTTCTGCAATTTGTCCTTCAAACGGAAGAACTGTGAGCGGAAGCAGAAAGCCATTGCCAGTAGGAACGGGAAATTCTATTGAGACTTCAATCGCCATGCCAGCCTTCAGCTCGGGCGATGATTCTGTAAGTTTAACCACTAACGGGAATGAAGACACGGTATCAGCGCGCGAACCTAATTCGCTTACAATTCCTGCAAGCGTGATCGCGGGGTTATCTGCCAGACGGATCGTCACGTCTTTACCAACAACGAGTTGTTGAGACACAAGATAATTGACCGAGAGAGATGCTTCAAACCCATCTGCCTGATAAAATGTGGCGACCGGTGTGCCGACGGCAACATTACCAAAGGATTCAACTTCAACCGAGTTGATAATACCATCAAATGGAGCTTTTAAATCAGCTTTTTCAAGGTTGTCAGCAGCATTTTCTTCTTGTTTTTGCGCTTGTGCCAATTGCGCCGCATTGGCCTGCATTGCAGTGCGTGCATCATCAACGCTGGCACGTGTCACGGTGCCAGATTTTAGCAATTCATCAAGTCTTGCAAAGGTCGCAGCGCTGTTTTCTGAATTCACACGGGCTTGTTCGCTCGCAGCTTTTGCGGTGTCGAGCTGAATTTCGAGGGCTTTGCGATCAAGAGATGCAATCACCTGGCCTTTGGAAACGCGTTGTCCAACACTTAAATCAATTTCACCAAGTTTACCCGGTGTTTCAAACGATAGGGTCGTTACTTGCGCGGGCTGTAAAACACTTGGAAAACGGCGAGTGGTTTGTTGTTCTTGCTCGGAGACTAAGATTGTTTTTAATCCTCGGACAATTTCCGCATCATTTTGGGGCTGAGGATCATCAGAGCATGCTGAAAGCGCAAGTGTTCCGATGATTGCAAACGGGAGGAGGATTTTTTTCATAAAGAAAGTCGCCTAATTGTTCTGTTGTGGCTTTAAACCCTATAGCGCAGTCAGTTGAACTGCAATATTTAATTCAAAATATCATGCTAAAATTGCCAGAGATATGAGTGTTAAAACACTGGTATATATGATTATTTGAGCGATCGCTTCAGTCCGAACGTTGTAGTATAGCGCAAGGTTAAGCGCGGTTACGCCCGCAGGACCCGCTGATCCCAATAAAAACAAATCTCGTTGTGGTGAATTTGGTGCAATAAGCTCTAAAGCAAACCAAACTGCAACCGGAAAAATGATGATTTTAATGGTAGAAAATGTGGCAATTAATTTATCAGGATTTAGCTTTGCTTCGCTCATGACAACACCAAGTGAATAGAGCGCAATTGGAGCTGCACCTGCACCGGCAAATCCAACAAATGTATCCAAAGGACCGGGGAGTGGCCATTCAGCCACACTATAGACAACACCTAAAAACACACCGATCAGAGTAGGAGTTGTGAACACCGTCGCGGCGACATTTTTTACACTGAATTTGCCCAAGCGAATGAGCTGAAGCGCAATCATCGCAAGCGCCATCCAGATGATCGCGTCCAATGTCACGATAGTTGAAATAGGTAACACACCATCAGCACCGTAAAGCAAAACCGAAATCGGTAAGACGTAAAGCGCATTATTGGCAAAAATTCCCATGAAACCAAGAAGGATAGATTCGCCATTACCACGCTTGAATAGCTTTGAGGCAATCAGGTATCCAAGCGAAAATACAAGGCACTGCGAAATCAAATAAGCTAAAACGGGTTTGATGCTAAAGGTGCTAATGGGGGCTTTTGCGATCAAGCCAAAAATGAAAATCGGCAGCAACACGTTCATTGCAAATTTGTTGATCTGCCGAGCTTCGTCAATGGTAGTCTTACCAAGCTTTCCAGAAATATAACCAATCACTGCAATCGCAAAAACGGGTAGTATCGGATCAGTTAATATCTGGAAAACTTCCATTTTGTGCCCCTTAAAAAGAATCGGGCTCAACATCGCATGTTATGTGCCGCTTTCAAAGAATTTGTTTTCTTCAAATTGGGGTGAAAATGCAGAATGTACAGTGTTGCGAATGGCCGTCAATGCTTCGCGTGAAGACGTTTTCATACTGTCATAAGCTTGGAAATTATGTGGCATATCGGGCCACACATCGAGTTTGATCTGCGCGCCGTTTTTTGATTGAATATCGGCAAATTCACAAATCATATCATGCAATATTTCCCGCCCACCAGTTTGAATGTAAACAGGTGCCAAGTCTTTATAATCATGATAAATTGGCGATAGTTCCTCGCGGCCATATATGTTGTCCGGATTAAGCCATTTGCCAAATTGGAGCGCCATCCAACCTTGTACCAAATCATATTGATCATTTAGGTGAAGACTTGCCCCGCGCTCACCAATATCCGTCCAAGGACAAAGGGCAATGCATAATCGCGGTTGCGGTTGGTTTAGCCTTCGCAATTGTTGCATGAGCATCAGCACCATGTGTCCACCCGCGCTGTCACCCATAAGGACAATATTCTTAGGGCCAACTTTATCGGATAAATATGTCCAAGCGTGCAAAGCATCATCTGATTGTGCGGGGTGTGGGTGCTCCGGGGTTAATCGATATTTAGCCGCAAACAAATTTGCTTGTGCGTGATGAGATAGCATGGCAGCAAAGCGCGCACTTATAGGGCCGTTAAAAGTATATCCTCCTCCGTGGAAATAAAGGATATGCGCCTTTGGCATTGCGTTGTCTGGGATATACCAAGTGCCTGGGCACGTTTTACAGGGATGAGACGCGACAGGATATTGATTATCGGTTTCTGTTTGCACACTGTTGAAAATCTGACGCCCCGTTTCAATGTCGTCATGTAGCATGGCTTTGGTAAATTGATGGCGCCAGAAGCGTATACCAATTTCGGTATTGGCATCCCAATCAGGTGCAATTTTTCGACCCATTGCGTGTCGCCCGTAGGTTTGAAGTGCGATTTTATTTAATGTCCAGAAACTAAAGAGACGTTTTGAGATTGATTCTGAGAAACGAATATTTGGCATAAGTCACATTTCCATATCTATTGATGAGTATTTGCATGGATAGACGTTTGGCCTAAAATAATTTTGCGCTATAGAACGATTTCGACAATCGAGCAAAATAATGAAACCTAAATCCTTCCTCCTGCAACCACCTAAAAACCTATCCAGCTGCATTGCAGCCGGCGTGGTGAGAGATACCAGAGGCTCGCTTCTTAGCGCGGCTGATAGATATAATTATTTTCCAGCTAATCCGTTGGTCTCGATTTCATTTGTGATGGAGGGAGCACTTCAGACTTTTGACTTTGCCAATAATGCGTTTGATCTTAATTCAACTCAATTAATGCCACGTTTTTCCAAGATGATTTCAATCGACCACCCAGTGATGAGTTGGAGTGAGGGTGATATTTTTGCCATAACAATTGGTTTTTATCCCGATGCATGGGCAAAATTATGCGCTAAAGTTGGCGAAGAAGCGTTGCTCAAGCATCTACATGATATGTTTTTGTCACTTGATGACAACCAGCATATTGATCGCTTTTGGTTTGAAATTTGCGATAATATTTCACCCCTTTGGCAACAAAGTCGGGAAAATACAAAGCTTACTGATTGGATAGGGTCTGATCGCTTGAGTGATTGGTCCCACTTTCTTCTAGCAAGGCTCATGACATCTGAAACGGGTAAAAGTCTGCGCACAATCGAACGGCGGTTTAAATATTGGACGGGGCTATCAAAGCGACAAATCAATCACTATACATCGATAGAGACGCTTCATGATTTGGTCACCAATAATCCCGATCTTCCGCTTGCAGAACTTGCGCTCACATCCGGTTATGCAGATCAATCTCACATGGGGCGCGATGTAAAACGCGTTACTGGTTTTTCACCAGCCAAGATAAATCACCTTATTAAAACGGCCGAACCTTTCTGGTGTTATCGTCTTCTGGGCGAACGATTTTAATCTGCAGAAGTATCGATTGCTTTATTTGCGACAATAGATGGCGCGCATGTTTTCCAGTAGTTGAGATTATGGCTGTCATTAGCAAAAAGCCCTGTTTTATTGCCATTTCTATTTGCATTTTCAAAAGTGATGCGAAAAGATGCAAAGCAACTGTTCAACTAAAATTTGGAGTATTTTTATGAAAATGATCAAACATGTCGGCTTAAGCCTTGCGGTACTTGCATCGTCCACAGCTATAGCATTTGCAAATTGCGGAGAAGTCACTTTCTCAGATGTGGGTTGGACCGATATCACAGCTACAACTGCAGCAACGACCACAGTGCTTGCAGCTCTTGGTTATGAGACAGATGTAAAACTTCTATCTGTACCTGTAACTTATGCGTCGATGGAAAAAGGTGACATCGATATTTTCCTTGGTAATTGGATGCCAACAATGGAAGGCGATATTGCCAAATACCGTGATGCTGGCACTGTCGATACCGTGCGTGCAAATCTTGAAGGCGCGAAATATACGCTTGCCACCAATGCGGCGGGCGCTGCGCTCGGCATTAAAACTTTCGCAGATATTGCCGCAAACCTAGATGCACTTGATGGTAAGATTTACGGCATTGAGCCTGGAAATGATGGTAACCGTCTTATCCAAAGCATGATCGATGGCAATGCGTTTGGCCTTGAAGGATTTGAAGTTGCAGAAAGTTCAGAGCAGGGCATGCTTGCGCAAGTCGCGCGCGCTGACAAAAAAGAAGAAGCCGTTATCTTCTTAGGTTGGGAGCCGCACCCAATGAATGCAAATTTCGATATGACATATCTTGAAGGTGGCGACGACTTCTTCGGCCCTAATCTAGGTGGCGCAACAGTGTTCACAAACACAAGCGCTGGCTATGTGGATAAATGTCCAAATGTGGGAAAACTGCTGACAAACCTTAATTTCACCCTTGCTATGGAAAATGAAATTATGGGCGCAATCTTAAACGATGGCGAAGACGCAAATGATGCAGCAGCGGCATGGCTAAAAGCTAACCCCGGTGTGCTTGATACTTGGCTTGCAGGTGTAACGACCAAAGACGGCGGTGATGGCATGGCTGCGGTTAAAGCATCTTTGGGACTTTAATCATCACTTTTTAAATAACACAACACCCCGCCATTTAGTTCAAAATTGCTAATTGGGCGGGGCCCATGGGCGATATAGATATGGAATGGTTGACGGAAACGAAAATCCCAATTGGCAAAACAGCCAAAACGGTTTTTGAATGGCTTCAGGATAATGGTGCTTGGTTCTTTGATGGGCTGGCAGAGTGGCTCGAAGCGCTTATCGATGGAATATTATGGGTTTTGCAAACTCCGCATCCACTGATCATCGTCGCCTGTTTTATAGCGCTCACATGGGTGCTTCAGCGCTCATGGAAAACTTGTCTTTTCATATTTTTAGGTTTCTTGTTCATTATTAATCAGGACTATTGGGAAGAAACAACTGAAAGTCTCACATTAGTCTTATCAGCTTGTGTTGTATGTATGGCAATCGGTGTGCCCATCGGGATTGCCGCAGCGCATAGACCGCGCCTTTATATGGCCATGCGCCCCGTTTTGGATTTGATGCAGACACTACCGACATTTGTTTATCTTATCCCAGCGATTGTGTTCTTTGGTATTGGTATGGTGCCAGGGCTAATTGCAACCGTTATTTTTGTGCTACCTGCACCGATCAGGCTGACGCATTTAGGCGTATCATCGACACCTAAAACATTGACCGAAGCTGCAGAAGCATTTGGTGCAACTTCCATGCAAACATTGTTTAAAATAGAGCTGCCATACGCGTTTCCGCAGATTATGGCTGGGTTAAACCAGACGATTATGCTGTCACTTTCTATGGTGGTGATTGCTGCGCTTGTGGGTGCTGATGGTTTGGGTGTACCGGTGGTCCGGGCGCTTAATCAGGTAAATACTGCGCTTGGCTTTGAAAGTGGATTTGTCATCGTTGTGGTCGCCATTATGCTTGATCGCATGTTGCGTCTAAGAGGAGTTGATAAATGAGTGTTGCAGTATCATTTGACCAGGTCAATATCGTCTTTGGTGACAACCCAAATTCTGCACTTACACTCATGGATGAAGGTAAGTCGCGCGAAGATATTCAATCTGAGTGCGGACAAATCTTGGGTGTACACAATTGTTCGCTTGATGTGAATGAAGGTGAGATCCTTGTGCTCATGGGGCTATCTGGCTCTGGAAAGTCCACATTGTTACGTTCGGTCAACGGATTGAACAAAGTGGTTCGCGGCTCTGTAAACGTCAATACCGGCGATGGCATGGTCGATGTGGCAAACGCTTCCAAAGCACAGCTGAAACAAATTCGCCGCTCGCGTGTTGCAATGGTGTTCCAGCAGTTTGGTCTGCTCCCATGGCGCACGGTATCAGATAATGTGGGCTTTGGCTTGGAAGTTGCTGGTGTGCCTGCGAGTGAAAAGCAAGCGCGGGTCCAGCAACAGCTTGAACTTGTGGGGCTTTCCGATTGGGCGGACCGACAAGTGGGAGAACTCTCTGGCGGCATGCAGCAGCGGGTAGGGCTTGCACGTGCATTTGCGACTGAAGCACCAATCCTTCTAATGGATGAACCATTTTCAGCCCTTGATCCATTGATCAGAACGCGCCTACAAGATGAATTGCTTGAACTGCAAGAGCGCTTAAAACGCACGATCATTTTTGTAAGCCATGATTTAGATGAAGCGTTTAAACTTGGAGATAAGATTGTTATCATGGAAGGCGGACGCATTGTGCAATCTGGCGAGCCGCGCGCGATATTCTCAAATCCAGTCAATCAATATGTGGCCGATTTCGTTCAACACATGAACCCGCTAAGCGTTTTAACCGCGCAAGACATTATGGAGCCTATCAAAGGGCGTGCGCCATCTGATGTGGTGAGTACTGAAACACCTTTAGCACAAATCATGGATCAATTAGATAGCTCAATTGATGCTGTTGCGGTGCATGATGATAAGGGTGAACCTGTCGGACAGATAAACCCACAATCGATTGTAAACGCATTGAATAAGTAATCTAGCGGCTAAATTAGATTACTTTTGAACGCACAACGTTTTCTGTCTCCGGTTTTAGCCTTATGAGCTTGATGCTTCAGCCAAAGCTTCCAAAAGATGAGGAGCAGTTGCGATTATGCGGGATCGTGCTGCTTTTTCTTTGTCATCACCTTTTAATGATGTCATGCGTAAGAAGTCTGTGATGGTACAAAATGCACCATCTTCGCCTTTGATTTTGCCGTCTTGAATACGCAATTCAGCACCATTGAGTAAATCGCGCGAGCGTTTTTTAGAAGTTTTACCGATTTCAAATGAGCCATTTGTAAATTCTTCTTCCAATTGCGCTGACCATGATTTTGCCCCAGCCGTCAGAATTTGTATAATCGCTTGCTGCGGATCATCAGCTAATGTGCCCAGTTGCGCTTGTTCCTTTGCTGTGAGTTTCTGAATAAGCAGATTTCCATCGAGTTTGATGAGCGCGACACCTGCATCAAAAAACGTCTCTTGATCTCCCATTTTTTTGACAAGTGCTGTTGGGTCAAAATCCAATTCAACTTTTTTCGCAGGGAAATATTCAACCGAACTTTTGTGAACCCAAAACCGATCTGGGAGTATGCGATCCGCCGAACCTGCTATCCACCAATAAGGTTTTAGAGAATCGTGCGGAGTTTCATAGTTTTTTAAACCCTGAGCTTCGTTGTCGTTGGCGTCTTTGATCGCTTTGGCTTTACGTCGTTCGATCGTTATTTCAAATTTAGTTTGATTAAAGACCAATCCTTGTACACTCGCACCTTCCATGATCCACATCATTGCGTGATCAGATAAACCTCGTTCGGCTTCATCATAGCCGCCACCAATATCTGAATGAACACCCTTAAACCACATGGTTTGAACTGCACCATGTTCGCCACCTTCTCCTTTAAAATGATCAGGGCGAAATTTTAATCGTCGCTCATCAAGTGCCAATGCATGACGTAAGCTTTTTACATTTGGCAGAATATCGGTATATGCAAGACGGGTGCTATTGCGAAATAATCCAACGGATTTAACAGTATCCCACACACCCATAAACTGGATGGGAACCTGATATCGTGGGGATTTATCACTGATTTGTTGGCACAGCGAACCTTTAAATGCCGATAGATTAGCCCAGTTTTTCTCACCTTTATTAGTATAATTAGCTAGGGCAAAATCCAGAAGGTTTTCGCTGCCAGGCCGCAAAAGCCCGATAAGCTGTAACATGCCAGCTATTGTGCGAACGGTGTAGGCGCCGCGACTGAAACCAAACATATATATATCATCGCCAGGAATGTAGTTATCCATTAAGAACTTATAAGCATCGATGATGTTTTTACTCAGCCCTTTACCAAAGGCCAGTCCCATAAGCTTTGATGATTTTTTGCCAGCCCAACCTTGCGCGCCAGGCGCAGCTTCCGTTCCTAAGCCAGGGTCGTAATAAATCAATTGCTCTGCATTTGTATCGAGCAGACCCACCAGATCAAACACATTGCTTGATCCGGTTGCCGATGGCTCGTTTCCAGTACCATCACAACAGATAATGATCTTTTTACCCTTTTTTACCTTCTTTGCCATGCGTCGCTCCCAATACGCTAAATATTCAATTAATGGTAGATATGTATCATAAATACAATTTTTAAAGTTGTCATCTTTTAGGGAAAATTCCAGAGATAGGGTCTGATGTTTAAAGCTGTTTTGATATCACGATTTAAGTTTTTATCATTGTAAAGCAATGACTTATTTCATTCAAAAATTTCATGAACGTTACATGAATATACCTTTCAGAAAAAGTTCAAGCGCCGGTTCCTATAAACGAATTGCAAGTTACACAAGCAAAACAAAAATTCGAAGGAACACACTCATGACACGCAAACTTATCATCTCTACAGCACTTATCTTGGGCACATTGGTAGCGCCGAGCATGGCGAACGATGTTTCAATCCAGCAGTTTGGTTTTGGCAATTCTGCAGGTGGAGGACAGCAGGGCTGGCACAATATCATCGGCGTTTACCAAAATGGTGGCAACAACACCGTTGCAAGCACCCAAGATGGGAATTTCAACACCGCAGGCTCTGGCCAAGAGGGTTTTAATCATCATTCCACAACCGACCAATTGGGCAGCTTTAATACCGCAGGTGTTGGTCAATTTGGTGCAAACCACACGTCGATCCTATCGCAAGATGGCAACGGCAACATCGCAGCTGGAGTTCAAATTGGAAATGGTTGTTCAGCTGAAGTTGATCAAAACGGTGCGGGCAACACAGCTGCATTCGTTCAAGTTTGCCCATAATGGCATGCTGTAATTCTGGTGGCATTGAACATTTAAATGCAATGTCATCGGTCGGAAAACAGGAGACAAAATCATGATTATGAAAAGCAAATTAATCCAAGGTGGGTTTATTGCCAGCATGTTGTTGCCAGCCATAGTTGGTTATTCCGTTGTGGGTGTGAATGCACTTGAAACGAACCAAGATGCAAAATGTCAAATTGAGATGATGCAGGATGGCAATGTGCTGTATGTTCAAGCAAAATATTTGTCAGATCACGGCGGTATTGGCAGCTATCAATTTGGCGTATCTAACGGTGGCGGTGTGAACATCAATCAAGGTGGTTCATTTCAAACATTGGGTGATGAGCCGCAAGTTTTAAGCCAAGTGGTGTTAAGCCGTGGTGCTAAAGCTTACGATGCAAATCTACACATCATCTTTGAAAATGAAGTTGCCGAATGCCAAACAACAATTCGCTAAAATTTATTTTCGACCAAGTTTAAAAGCCCCGATTTATGCGGGGCTTTTTGTTGTAATGTTATGCGCTTAACCGGAAATATTATGGTTAATGGAGTATGAATACGTGGTTCTGATTGCATTCAGTCTGAGGTGTTTATGATCTTGATAACAAGCAATTCAACAAATGAGGAAACAGACCATGACAAAGACACTTTCAAAAATTATCACATCCACTTTAGCGACAGCAACGATTTTAACAGCACTTGCAATGCCCGCCCAAGCAGGCGGTCAAATTCAGTTTCAAATCAATGCGCAAAATCAAAAAGACGAGAAAGCCATCAAAACAGGTTTGGCATTTTATTCTCTTTATAAAGGCATTAAATCACAAGGCGGAATTACCCAAAACGGTAATGGAAACACAGCTGGCGTTGCGCAAAATGGTTTTGGTAATCAGGGAATTGTGCATCAGCAAGGTGATGGTCATGACGGCTCGGTTCAGCAAACAGGCAATAACAATTCTCATGGATTGTTCCAATTTGGCAAGAACACAAATGCGCATGTTAATCAAACAGGTAATAACGGAGCAGGGGCAACATTTGCCTTTGGTTGGTAAAATAAATCACCATTGAAAACCCACCAGGTTCTAGGCTGGCGGGTTTTTTGTTTGACTATTGAAAGCAACGCCTGCAAATTTAACACCACACAAATCTGCCATCTCTCGTTTCCATGTGGTGATGTCATTGTGTGATAAATCACGCAAATCATCATGACCGCAAGCGCGCGCGAGAACCTGCATAAGTTCAACGCTCGCACCAAAGTAACGCGCTAACTTTTCGGTGCCATTTTGCACGTTTAATCGTGCTCTGAGTTCGGGTTTTTGTGTGGCGACACCCACCGGGCAATTGTTAGAATTACACATACGCGCTGCGATACAGCCCACGGCCTGCATGGCTGAATTGGAGACAGCAATTGCATCTGCGCCCAGTGCCATGGCTTTTACAAAATCCTCTGCAACACGCAGACCGCCCGTAATGACGAGCGTGACATCGCGACCTGATTTTTGATTAAGATGCTTGCGAGCACGGGCAAGGGCAGGGATAGTTGGCACAGAAATATGATTACGGAATATCAATGGCGCAGCACCTGTGCCGCCGCCGCGACCGTCTAAGATGATATAGTCCGCGCTCGCTTCGAGTGCAAAATCAATATCATCTTCAATGTGGTTAGCAGATAATTTAAACCCAATTGGGATGCCACCAGATCGTTCGCGCACTTCGTCAGCAATCTTTTTAAAATCAGCTGGAGTTTTTAAGTCTGGAAATGTTGCAGGTGATATAGCGCTTTGCCCTGGTTCCAAACCGCGCACTTGGGCAATCTTACCCTGCACCTTCTCGCCAGGCAAATGCCCGCCAGTTCCTGTTTTCGCACCTTGCCCGCCTTTGAAGTGAAATGCCTGAACCTTTTCAACAAGCTCGGGTTTCCAGCCAAATTGCGCCGATGCAAGCTCATAGAAATACCGGCTGTTTTCTGCCTGCTCTTCGGGCAGCATGCCGCCTTCACCCGAGCAAATACCTGTACCTGCTAGTTCAGCACCGCGTGATAATGCGGTTTTAGCTTCCTCAGACAATGCACCATAACTCATGTCAGATACGAATAATGGGATATCCAGTTGAAGTGGTTTTTTCGCGCGTGGTCCAATAGTGATCGCTGTATTGACCGGAACATCATCCAAAAGCGGTTTGCGCGCCATTTGTGCTGGCAGAACAAGAATATCATCCCAATGCGGCAAGTCTTTGCGCGGCACACCCATAGAACCCATTTCGCCATGATGACCTAATTTTGACAAGCCATCGCGGGCTAACTCATGAATACGCGCAACTGTAGGCTCTTCAGGCGTTGCGACAGCTGCTGGCGTTTTGCTGTCTGTTCTGGGCGCTGGTGCGTTATCACCAATATTTATATCACCAAGTTGCGCATGAGTACCATCACAAAACGGGGCATTCGCGCTGGCTTTACACTGGCAAAGGGCTGCACTTTTCGTTTCATCTGCGGTAAATTTTATTGGTGTGATGTCCGTACCAGCATGCGATCCATCACAAAATGGTTGCGACTTTGACCGGCCACACTTGCACCAGTAATAATCTTTACCTTTTTCCAATTCGACTTTGCTTGGGTGTTTTGCCGCAATAATTGCTTGGTTGTCTGTAGCCACGATCGTCCTCCGATGAAATATTCTCACCACAGCTTAACAAGTTCTAATTCTGATGATAAGTCTTCAATAAAGCACACTGTGTTCTAATAAGTAGAACGATAGGAGTATTATATGGGGCAGATAGAAGATTTCAGATTGTTTGTTGAAGTTGTTGATAATGAAAGTATTTCTAAAGCCGCGGGCAAAATGAATATTGCTAAATCTGCCGTCAGTCGCCGACTTGCGCTATTAGAAGAACGGTATTCCGCCAAGCTTATCAATCGAGAGCCGGGCAACTGGAGCGTGACCACAACGGGCAGGGAGCTTTATCAAAGAGCTGCGCGCCTTGTGAGTGATGTGGATGAGATTGATACCGATTTTAAAGATGTTGCACATCGCATCGGCGGTTCTTTGACCATTTCTGTGCCGCAGGAATTTGGCCAATCTAGCCTACGTGGGTTTTTACTCGATTTCAGTGAGAAATATCCTGAGATACAACTAACACTGACGTTTGAAAATAGATTTATAGATCTCGAGCATGAAAACTATGATTTTGCTATTCGAATTACGACGAAAAAACCGATCGCATTTTCGGTCAAACATATAGGCAATGCAAAACACAGACTATACGCTAGCAAAGCCTATATCGAACTGCACGGCATGCCAAAAGATCTTACCCAATTATCCGACCATAAAATATTAGGCTCGGGAATTGCCAAGCGGAATGTACTTGAATTTGCCAGCAAGGAAAACAAGCCTGTTATATTCCCATTCCAATCTGCAATGAGTTGCAATAGTGGTATGTTTCTCATTGACGCAACACTACGTTCTTTGGGTATCTGCCGGTTGCCGGATTTTGTCGCGCAAGCGCATGTCGATCGAGGTGAGCTTGTGGAAGTTCTGCCAAAAATTGCCTATAGCGATTTGGGTATTTATCTCATCCACGCTGAAAACCGCCGCCTTAACAAGCGCATGCGCTTATTTTCAGATGAAATCAGTGTGTTATTTGACGGGTTTGGTCAGTAAAAAACCTCCCGTAATTTTTATCACGAGAGGTATAAATTTCCATGCTTTGACTCGTTGGCCCTAGAGCAGGCTTCCATAGTTGAGTATGGTTCGTCGATCCAAGACACTCGCCCATGGACATGCATGACCATATTTACACCAGTTTTATGTTCAATTAGGCTCTGATTTTAAGTGTTTTGGCGTTGCCAACAACCATTCACCAATAGCTTTTCTGCCTTCAGATGTAACTAAAGCGCGATCATTGTCTGTTAATTGTTCAAGATCCGCGATCCCGCTCCAATCGGCAGGCTCAGCTATAATAAGTTTTACATCGAAATTCGGTGTATGTAGATCAATCAGATTGGCCCGATTAATAGGGTCCATACCGTGAACTTTATCGTGTATCTCGATGATAATAGTGCTGTCTTTAAGTGTGTTGAGAAAATTGGGTGTAAATAGAGAAAATTCGGCACCTTCAATATCACATAACACCAATGAATTTTCACTTTCAAAATTTACCGCAGCCAACTGTTCAGCAATATCTTGATTTGCTTGGCCAAGAATCACGACCCTATCAGTTAGGCCATTCATCTCTGCGTTACGCTTTATTGCAGCTCGTCCTTCTTCGGTCATTTCAAAACAAATAGAGCGCTTTGCAATACCGGCTTTCAAGAGCCCTAGTGAAAAATACCCATCAGCGGCACCAATGTTCACAAGATCGCCGAATACCGGGCGTTTGGTAATTTCATGCAAAACAGATGGTTCATATAATCCAAATATTTTTAATCCGAGTGGACCGCGGGACACATTCGACCGTCCATCCAACTTCAGCCCTTTAAATGCACCATATTGAACTGTTCCGTTATAACGCTCATACATTTGATTAGAGACACGTTTGCGGCGTTGTTTAACGATCGCTTTTTCAATACTGGATAGCAACGACATATTAACCTTTGATATTTTTGATAATAAGATACTTTATCTTATATCACTGGAAGTAACCAGCAATTTAAAATATAGCTAATGACCAAAAGAAACTCCACCATGAGCTGCCTCGTGGTGGAGTTGTGTTTTAACATAATATTCGTTTATCAGACCGTCGTGTAGGTCATCATCATGAGCATGATTTAGGAAAATCGCCCGCCCGATGACTAGAGCGTTATCCCTAGAACAAGCCTTCGATTAGACCATCATCATTGAGCATGATTTGTTCAGCAGATGGTTTGCGTGGCAGGCCAGGCATGGTCATGATTTCACCGCAGATCACAACGATGAAGCCAGCACCAGCAGAGAGGCGAACTTCACGAACTGGCAAGGAATGTCCTGTCGGTGCACCGCGCAAGTTTGGATCCGTTGAGAACGAATACTGAGTTTTCGCCATGCAGACCGGAAGGTTACCATATCCATCAGCTTCCCAAGCTTTCAGCTGGTCGCGGATTTTTTTATCTGCCAAAACTTCATCAGCGCGGTAGATGCGTTTTGCGATTGTTTCCATTTTTTCAAACAACGGCATGTCATCTGGATAAAGTGGATGGAAGGCTGCCATATCGCTTTCAGCCATTTTGACTACTTGTTCAGCTAGGTCTTTTACGCCTTCTGAACCATGCGCCCAGTGCTTGCAAAGGATCGCTTCTGTGCCAAGGCTTGCGACATAGTCTTTAACCGCTTGCACTTCAGCATCAGTGTCTGTGACGAAATGGTTGATCGCAACCACGACAGGAACACCGAATGATTTAACGTTTTCGATGTGACGGCCAAGGTTTGCGCAACCTGATCCTACAGCATCAACATTTTCTTCGCCAAGATCCGCTTTTGCAACGCCACCATTCATTTTCATGGCGCGAACAGTTGCAACAAGCACCACAGCATCAGGTGAAATACCCGCTTTACGGCATTTAATGTTCATAAACTTCTCAGCGCCTAAATCAGCACCAAATCCGGCTTCAGTCACAACATAATCTGCAAGTTTAAGCGCAGTTTTGGTGGCAACAACAGAGTTACAGCCGTGCGCAATGTTGGCAAATGGGCCGCCATGAACAAAGGCAGGGTTATTCTCAAGTGTTTGAACAAGGTTCGGCTGCATTGCGTCTTTTAAAAGAACTGTCATTGCGCCATCAGCTTTGATGTCTCGGCAATATACTGGTGTGCGATCACGACGATAAGCAACGATGATGTCACCAAGACGTTTTTGCAGATCTTCAAGATTGTTGGATAAGCACAAGATCGCCATCACTTCTGATGCAACTGTGATATCGAAGCCAGCTTCACGCGGGAAACCGTTTGCAACGCCACCAAGAGATGCTGTGATCTGGCGCAATGCACGATCATTCATATCCATCACACGACGCCATACGATGCGGCGAATATCGATCTCTTGCTCGTTGCCCCAATAAACATGGTTGTCAATCATTGCAGATAAAAGATTGTGCGCTGATGTGATTGCATGGAAGTCACCAGTGAAATGCAAGTTCATGTCTTCCATGGGAACAACTTGAGCATAACCACCGCCTGCGGCGCCACCCTTCATACCAAAACATGGACCAAGTGAAGCTTCACGAATACAGATCGCAGCGTTTTTTCCAATCGCGTTTAGACCATCGCCAAGACCAACCGTTGTTGTTGTCTTGCCTTCACCTGCAGGTGTTGGGTTGATTGCAGTAACGAGAATCAACTTACCATCTTTTTTGCCCTCTTGAGCTTTGATAAATTCAGCAGAAACTTTTGCTTTATCATGCCCAAAAGGCAAAAGGTCGTCGGAAGGAATACCAAGCTTTGCACCAATCTCTTGGATCGGTTTTTTGTTGGCTTCGCGCGCAATTTCAATGTCGGTTTTAAAGGCCATTATTAGCTCCCTAGATTTGTAGTTGGGGAGAATGTAGGCTGAGAAATATCAAAATACTTGCCTGAAAAAGACGATAATTTATTTTAAAAGGACATTTTGTAAATTTACAACTCTCGTTTGATATTTTACACTTTTACTAGTCCTTTGTTTGCAATTTTTTATTCACGATAGGAGTTGGGTATGCGATTTTTTTTAACAATATTGATGCTCTCATTTATTTTAATAACATCGAAAACCATGGCGAATGAGATAACGCTTAAAAAGATGGTTACCATCAGGATTGGTCAAAGTATTGTGGTCAAGGGCGTCAGGCCAAATGGTTGCGATAATCCTACACCACCTACATATCTTCGCTTACCCAAAACGAGTCTTGGAACATTTTCGACAGGTAAAACGGGGGTGACGAAAAGCCGACGTTGCGGGAAAAAGGTACCTGCTCGGGAAGTTGTTTTCACAGCAAAGCAAAAAGGCAAAGAGACATTTGAGATTTATTTGGATAAGATCACCATCAGAGTCAAATAATTATCAAATTTTACGGTTGGTTCAAACATGAAAATCCATCTGAACGGATATTTAGATGTCCCGCAAGAACGCTGGGATAGTGTTTTAAATGCATTGCCAAAGCACATCGCGTTAACACATGCGGAAATAGGGTGTATCTCATTTGAAGTCACTCCGTCTTCCGAAGTCAAAAACCGTTTGATGGTGGCTGAGGTCTTTCAAGATCGTGCATCTTTTGATGCGCATCAAAAACGAACAAAGGCTTCTACTTGGTTTGAGACAACGCAAGGTATTCCGCGCTCCTATGAGATCACCGAAGTTGAAGAGTAAATCTTCTAAAGGGTGGATAATCGATATACTCAATAAGATAACTTTCAAATCTGTACTTATAGTATTGGGTTATGTGGGACTTATGGTGGGTGGTGTGATTTGCGGCAATTGGATGTTTGCATCGCTCCGATTGGACGCTCAGTCAGCCTCAGCAATACCTCTTGTTTGGTTATTGGTGCCTGTATTTGTGGTGTATTTCATTACATCTGGATTGCCGTTTGTGCCATCCTCAGAAATCGGTTTCGGGTTGTTGATCATTTTTGGCGGTGAAATAGCGCCGATGATTGTGCTGGTTTCATCAGCTGGACTTATCACATCATTTGTAATCGGAAAATTTGCGCCCAAACCAAAACTTGCCAAAGCATTAGAATGGCTTGGTCTTGAAAAAGCGCCAAAGTTTCTTCTCAAATTGCAGGATATGAGCGGGCAAGAAAAACTAAATCATATGATGCAAGGTGTGTCGAAAAAATTTGCTGTGACGCTGGTAAAATATCGATATCTGGGTGTGATTGCATTGCTCAATATTCCAGGCAACGCTGTGATCGGTGGAGGCGGCGGCATCGCATTTATGTCGGGGGTGACTGGTGTGTTCTCAGCGAAAGGATTTGCGATTTCAGCCATCATTGGGGTGATGCCTTACCCACTATTTTTCTTTGTCGCCTGGTTGCTAGGTTTTTAAAATAATAAAAGCCGCTGCGAATGAAGGTCGCAACGGCTTTGATGTTGGTCGGTAGTAAGCCTAGTCTTCTAATTTGGTAACAATCGCTGAGTTTGCTTCAAGTGTTTTATGTACGGGGCATTTATCGGCAATTTTCAACATCTTATCCCGCGTTTCTGAATCAAATTCTCCTTCGAGTTTAATCCGGCGCTCAAAGCGATCAACCTTACCCACAGTGTCTTCTTCTAAGTTACATTCCGCACAATCTTCAGCGTGGGTTTTGCTGTGTGTGACATTAACGGTGACGCGATCCAGTGGGATCTTTTTAAAGTCAGCATACATACGAATTGTCATGGAGGTGCAGGCGCCAAGCGCGACATTTAAATAATCATATGGGCTTGGACCTGTATCATGGCCGCCAACGGTTTCGGGCTCATCGGCCATCAAAGAATGTTTGCCAACGCGCACAGAGTTTTGGAATTTACCGTCTTTGGTTTCGCTAACCTCTGCACCATCAATCACAGGGTTTTGCGCAGCTTTATAATCGTAGTCCACATAGCGAGTAGCCCATGCGGAGATGACTTCAGCAACATAAGCCACGTCTTTTGAACTTGATAATAGATGATCTGCGGTATCAAGGGAGACAAAGCTTTTTGGGTGTTTTGCTGCTGAATAAATCTTACCCGCGTTTTCAATGCCAACAGTGTTATCAATCGGTGAATGCAAAACCATCAGGGCTTTGTTCATTTTTGCAACGCGCTCTTCTACTGTGACAGAATGAGAGCGAAGGTCTTTAACAAATTCCTGTTTGATTGAAAATGGGCGACCAGCGAGCTTGACTTCGGCAATGCCTTTTTCCTCAATTTCAGCAAGGTGCGATCCGAAGTTATGGATCACGTGATCAGCATCAGCTGGTGCGCCGATTGTGGCAACGGCTTTGGCTTCGGGTACTTCTCCAGCTGCTGCTAAGATCGCTGCGCCACCCAATGAATGTCCGATTAAGATTTTCGGTGCCTCATAATTGGCGCGCAAGAACTGCGCTGCAGCCAATATGTCTCCGATATTTGAGGTAAAGGTTGTGTTTTCAAAACTACCAGACGATGCGCCTAATCCGGTGAAATCAAAGCGGAGCAGGGCTATGCCGCGTTTTGATAATTCATCGGCGATCTTACGCGCAGCGAGAATATCTTTTGTACAGGTGAAGCAATGGGCAAAAATAGCATAAGCATGCGTTGTGCCTTCTGGCAAATGCAGCCGTGCAACCAGTGTTTCGTTCAATGAACCTTCAAATTTTACGTTTGTTACGCTTGCCATGCGGCACCCCCAATTTAGCTTGCACTCTTTCTGACACTGTTTGTCGTATCAATAACTGCAATCTTATATGACGTATTCAGCGCGCAATTGAAAATCACGTCTCTTCGCAAATCTGTGATGACTTTGTGGGTTGTCGTGTATCTGAACAGATAGCGGCTATTTAAGAGCTTGTTTTCGAACCTGCATGCAGAACTCCTCAGGCTCTAAAGGTTTTGCAACGTAATAACCTTGTCCCTGATCAACACCAAGCTTGTTGAGAATGCGCGCTTGATCTTCGGTTTCAATGCCTTCGGCAATGGTTTGCATTTTCATGCGTTTAGCCAGCTGCACCAGCATCTGTACAATTTCCGTGCCGCCATCATCTGAAATGAAGTCGACGAATTTCTTATCGATTTTCATGATATCAGCGTTGAGATCTTGAATATACGATAGCCCATTGTGGCCCGTTCCAGTGTCATCAAGCGCGATGCGATAGCCAAGTGATTTTAATGATTGAATTACACCAGCAGCTTTGTGCTCATCTTTTATTTCTTGACGCTCGGTAATCTCTAGCACAATTTGATCTGGGTTGACCCGGCTGTCCGAAACGATAGAAGCCAAATCGATAATGAAACCATCACTCACCAAGTCTTGTGGCGTAACGTTAAATGAGACTTTCAGGCTGCGATCACGGACCAAGATATCATCAACGTGTTTCAGCGTCTGTTTAATGATCGAACGCGTCATAGGCACAATCAGGCCGCTGTCTTCTGCAAGCGTGATAAATTGAGACGGTGGGACTATTGATCCATCAGGTTTTCGCCAGCGCATCAGTGCCTCGCCACCGATAATTTTGAGGTCTTTTAAATCAAATAACGGCTGAACAAAGGGCACGAACTCGTTGGCATCAATGCCGCGTTTGATCTCCGTGATCGGGTTCTCTGGCCGCGCCAAAAGTTGGGCGATCAAAAATCCGAATAAGAGGCCTAAAATGCCGCCACCTGCTATAAAGAAGTTTTCGTCTTCTCTATTGTGCATAATAAGTTGCTTGAGCCCCACAGCCAGCTCAGCGTTGAGTGGATATCTGCTAGACTGTGCTTGATAGGAAATGATTTCGGTGTCAGGATTATTCACCAAGCCCGCATGCATCGTGCTGTCATGCGTTCCGATCAGCGCGTTTTTATCAAAGCCAATTGTTGCGATTGAATTATCGCGCCAATCCATTGGGAAGATGTCAAACAATAGCGTATCGATATTGATAAGTGCCATTAGGCCAAAGTCTGCAAACTGCCAAGTGATCCCAATGACGCCATCTGAACCTGTGCCGACTTCAACAAAATTAATGCGATCATTTGAGGTAGGAAACCGTTTCTTTAGTGATATATCAATTGGGAATGTTGCGCGCCGGCCACTGATAACAGAGCAAACAGAATTGCCTTTTGTATCCAAAATAGCAATGTCTTTGATATTGCTCTTTGTGAAAATTGTCTCGGCAAGACCACCCATGCTAACATCGCTACATGTGGTAAAGCCAGCTTCTGCAGTTTCGTTCAGTGTGATGATTGCATAATCAGCTGCAAGTTCGGCGCGGGTTAAAAGCTTTTGATTTAGTTCGTTGAGATATTCTTTATTTTTCCACATATGAATAGTCTCATATGTAGCGATTGTTGCAGCTACAGACAAACCTGTAATTCCGATGATTGCAACAAGGGAACCCAGTTTGGTTCTAAAGAAATTTGCAAGTCTCAAAGTACACTCCAACAATCCTTGTGCTGGTGTAAGCCTCTAAATCCATTTGCTCCACGCTAATTTTAGGTGGAAAACAGAAACTGAGATTGCGAGCGATGAATAACCCTGTAATATTCACAGTACCAATACAAAAAAAGTGCTCTTAACCAACAATACTTAGCGTAAAGCTAGCTTTAAATAGTTAATATTGAATCACTCAGTGACTATGACAATATAGGGCCAATACTGATACTTATGGAAGGCGATGAATACAATGCGTTACTTACACACAATGATCCGCGTAACTGATTTGGATCAATCTCTCGATTTTTGGTGCAACAAAATGGGCCTTATCGAAGTGAGGCGAAAAGAAGTACCTGAGGGTAAATTCACACTCATATTCCTTGCCGCAGATCAAGATAAAGACGAAGCTGAAAAGAATGAAACACCGACGCTTGAACTGACATATAACTGGGAAGGCGATGAGACTTACGCAACGGGTCGTTCGTGGGGGCATTTGGCTTACACGGTGGAAAACATCTATGACTTCTGCCAAAAATTGATGGAGCAAGGCGTTGTAATCAATCGTCCGCCACGTGATGGTCGCATGGCGTTTGTTAAATCACCTGATGACATTTCTATCGAGCTTTTGCAGGAAGGCGATGCGTTGCCCGCACAAGAGCCTTGGGCTTCAATGAAAAATGAGGGTAGCTGGTAATGGCGTTACACTTTCACCAATTCGCCTATAGATCTGATAATTATGGTGTGTTGGTGCATGAAGATGAAACGGGCGAAACAGCATGCATTGATGCAGGTGACGCGGACACAATGTTTGCAGCGCTGGAGGAAAAAGGTTGGCGATTATCTGAGCTTTGGATCACGCATCATCATGCTGATCACACCTCACATTTATTGGAAATCAAAGAGAAAACCCAGTGTCTGGTTGTTGGACCAGACTACGGTTCATCAATCTCGGGTTTAGATAAGGCGATCAAAGAAGGTGATAGTTTTGAGTTTGCAGGCCACTCAGTGACGCCAATTCATACCCCTGGTCATACAACAGATATGCTTAACTACTACATCGAAGATGGCAAGGTGCTATTTTCGGGTGATACCTTGTTTGTTATGGGGTGCGGGCGTTTGTTTGAAGGCTCAGCTGAAATGATGTGGCAATCTTTGCAGAAGCTCACTAGCTTACCAGAAGATACAATCATTTACTGTGCACATGAATATACAGAGGCTAATGTTGCATTTGCACTTAGTGTTGATCCAGATAATGAAGCATTGCAAAACCGGAGTGAATTGGTTGCCTCGTTACGTCGTACTGGTGAAAGCACAGTGCCAACTATGCTATCCATTGAACTTGCAACAAATCCGTTTTTACGGGCAGGGGATAAAGCCATTCGTGCGCAGTTAAACATGGAAGATGCACCAGATGCTGATGTCTTTGCAGAGATTAGAAAGCGTAAGGATAATTATTAAACTCGTATGTTTGATAGTTTTATCGGTCACAATAAGTGTGTTATTAAGCGGGTTGTGGCCGCATTACCTTTTTGCTGAAGATATTGAGCCTTGGGATCCTGTGCCCATTCCAGCAGAAGCGTTTAAATATGACCAATTGGTCGATGAAGACGCTGCCAAGCCCTTTGAAGGGGCTAAAAACAAGCCACCATTTGATCTTGAATTAGCAAAGCTGTGTGAGCAAAAGCTCAAAACTCGCCAGATTTCATATAAAGTAGGAACTAAGATCACTGATGAAAAAGGCTGTATTGTTGAACGCCCAATAATTATCAATAGTTTAAGCGGTGGGCTAGCATTATCGCGCGAGATGACTGTGCGATGTGAAGTGGTGATTGCTATGGATGATTGGGTCAACAATATTATTCGTCCCTCAGCCAAACTATATTTAAATCAGGACATCAAGTCGCTTAAGACCTCCACATCTTATCATTGTCGAACGCGCAACAATAAGCCTGGAGGTAAAATTAGCGAGCATGGTTTTGCTAATGGCGTGGATATTACAGGATTTGAGCTTGAGGATGATACCGTCATCAATGTGTCATCAGATGTCGATAAGGTGGATAACAAGGTGTTGCAAAATGCCAAGTTCCATGCCGCTGCTAGAGCAGGAGCTTGTGCATATTTCACTACAGTGCTTGGGCCCGGAACCAATATTACCCATCAAGATCATTTTCACTTTGATCTAGCGCATCGAAAGTCTGGCTATCGTTTGTGCGAATAAGATCAAGAAATAAAAGTAATATGACTTGACATAATATCCATATATCGATAATTTATGATATATGGATATTAAAGATGCAATTATACACTTTTCAGCCCTTGCGCAGGAAACACGCCTTGAGGTGTTCAGGCTATTGGTGAAAGCTGGTGAGGATGGAATGCTCGCGGGTGAAATTGCCGATGCACTCGGAGTTAAACAAAACACAATGTCCTCGAACTTAAGTGTATTGTCCAATGCAGGGCTGCTTCAAAGCTCGCGGGAAGGGCGCTTCATTAGGTACTCAATTGATTTTGATAATCTCAGTGAGTTGTTGTCTTTTTTAATGGAAGATTGTTGCGGCGGCGATCCAGAAGCGTGTCAGGTCGCGATTGCTAAAATCATGAAATGTTGTTGAATGAATGGAAAGTCCAATGAATGAACGAGATATCGATTTAAACAAAAAGGCTGACAAATGCTGTGGCGGTCCTGCGATAGACGATCAACAAGCTTGTTGTCGCCAGGATGAAATCGCAAAGACATCAGGCGCGCAAGGTTGCGGATGTTCAGATCAAACCAAATCAACAGATAGCTACCAATCTTGTTGTCAGTAAACTGAAATTACGGAAAATAAATCATGAGTATTGTTATTCACCACAACCCGGACTGTGGAACATCAAGAAACGTGTTGGAAATGATCAAAACGTCAGGTGAAAAGCCTGTCATTATTGAATATCTCAATGAGGGTTGGTCTCGTCCGCAATTGCTTGCGTTGTTTGCAGCTGCTGATTTAACCCCGCGACAAGCACTTCGTACGTCCAAATCACCCGCCGAAGAGCTTGGCTTGTTAGATGAAAGTGTGTCCGATGAAGCGCTATTGGATGCCATGCTTAAGCATCCTGTTTTGGTCAATAGGCCAATCGTATGTTCGCCGAAAGGTGTTAAATTATGTCGCCCTTCTGAAGAGGTGTTGCCGCTTCTGTCCGGTGAATTATCAGAATTTACCAAAGAAGATGGTGAGCGCGTTAAATGAGTGATGAACTAAAGAATGTTGAGTTGAATCAATTTCAGCAAATTAGACAACAAGAACTTGTAAAGGTTGATGATTTTACTCATCCGCCTCGCATACTTTTATTATACGGATCATTACGCGAGCGTTCATTTTCACGCTTAGTTGCTGAAGAATCTAAAAAAATATTGGAAGCGTTGGGCTGTGAAGCCAAGATATTTAATCCCAGTGATCTGCCATTGCCAGATGCGGTGAAAGCTGAGGATAGTGAAAAGGTCCAGGAATTACGCGAGCTTGCTAAATGGTCCGAAGGTATGGTTTGGGTTTCACCTGAGCGTCACGGGTCAATGACAGGCATTATGAAAGCGCAAATTGACTGGATACCATTATCCGATGGCGCTGTGCGACCAACGCAAGGAAAAACTCTTGCTGTCATGCAGGTAAGTGGTGGATCGCAGAGTTTTAATGCAGTCAATCAAATGCGCATATTAGGCCGCTGGATGCGGATGATTACAATTCCCAACCAGTCCTCGGTTGCCAAAGCTTGGGCAGAGTTTGACGATGATGATCGTATGAAGCCATCGGGTTTTTATAACCGAATTGTGGATGTGTGCGAGGAATTGGTCAAATTTACTCACTTAACCCGAGGGCGCTCTGAATATCTGGTTGATCGCTATTCAGAACGTGTTGAAACAGCCCAAGCACTGATGGACCGTGTCAATCAACGCTCGATATAATCGTGTTTTTGCGATTTGGTATAATTCAGCGTTAAGCTGGCTCACGAATAAGCGAGAGTGTTTTTGCGTAGGTGTTTGAGTTCAATTCCAGCTCAACGCCCACGAGATTTTTGTGCTGCCAAGCTATCTTGCCAAAAAGACTACCTGCTTTTTCAGTAAAGATTTTTATATTTGCACCTTCACTTAATCGCATGGTTCGTTGCAACTGAACACATAGTCCCATTTCAGACACATTGATCAATCGACCACCTGATGAATGGTGCGCAGTTTCAATGCTGCAATCCTCGTTCAATCTCATGCGTTTTCGTTTTCGAGAGCTCAGTTTACTAAGCGTCATTTGACCTACTCCGATTGTCCTGAGGCGACATTACAACGAAGCTGCGAATATTCGATTTAGGAAATAGTGAGAATTTGATTGATCCGATTAACTATTCTGTCTTTTAAAGAAATCCGTGATAACATCCAGTAAGCCTTCATCCCTCCGACGTGCTGTTGACGTTGCTTCCAGCACAAACTCAGTTTTAGCTAGTTTTGGCAAATTGGCATCTTCTCCCAAAACTTGGCAGTCATCCGGGATCGTTCTATGTTCAAGACATGCAATCCCCAGACCGGCTGACAAAGCTGCTTTAACGGCAAAGACGTTCGATCCGATAAATATCTCCTGCCATTTGATTTTATTGGTATTAAGCACGTTGATCGCCATTTGGCGCATCGAACAAGGAGCACCTAATGATACCAGCGGTAATGGCTCACTTTGATCATAAACAAAATCTTTTGCCGCCATCCAGGTAAGATTGCCGTCAAACAGCCGCTCACCCTTGTGATCACCTGAAATACGCTTGGCCACAATTGCATCGAGTTTGTTTCGGCTTAGCCCCGCATATAATTCCTCTGAACTTAATATGCTCACGGTTAGTCGATATTGCGGAAAAACCTCTCGCAAAGTGAGCAAAAGCTCGCGAAGATTTTGATCAATACCGTGGTAAGTTACGCCCAAACGAAAACTTAACAGTTCACTTTGATGGGTCATGCTGTGCAGAGTATTATCATGTGCACCCAGTAATTCTTGGGCTTTTGGCATAAAGTCTGTGCCAAAATTGGTCAGCTCAACACCATGCGGTGAGCTTTCAAACAGTTTTTGACCCAGCAATTGTTCGAGCTTTTTAACGCGCATAGAAATGGTAGATTGCGTTGCGCCAAGTAACTCACCCGCCAAAGTAAAACTTTCTTTCTCTGCAACGACACAAAAAGCGCGCAAATTTCCGATATCAATATTCATGGGCATGTCCCTCATGGGTTGGGGAATTTGGTTTATGATTTGAAAATCAAATGTTCATTATTTGTTATATTCGTTTTTCAAATGCAAAATCAACTGTTATTTGTATTTCAAATTCAACAGGAGATTATTATGAGTTATTCAAATGCAACATATGCACCAAGTTCACCAAGTGAACATACAGAAACTGCTACAATTTCTCCTTTAGCTTTGTGGCGAGAAATGACATCAATGTTTCGTTATTCATCTGAAGACCGCTTCACTCAGGCACAAGAAGCTGCTGATCAGCTAGAAGCTGCACAAAGCATGCCTTCACTTGAAGAATTGCAAAAAATGAACCGCGCTGAACTGGTTGAAGCAACACGTGGTATTCGTAAATTTGATTTCTGGGTTTAATCAATGTTTATAATGCTATAATGGTTCGCGGACACCACACATCGCGGGTCATTCAAGACTTGAGCGTTTCAAAAGCAAATTATTTTTAAAAATAATCCTCTTTTTTTGACGCACTTTACATCTCTCAAACGTCTCCCTCGTGATTGAATAAATCACAACAGCTATTTAAGCTTAATACAAACAGGAGATATGATGATGTTGTATAATTTTTTTCTCGTTGCAGAACCAAATACTGGACCAGAACCAGGTAGCGATGCTTTTGTAACCTATATGCGCGCCTATCGCACATTCAATGAAGAGACAAATGCTGCAGGTGTATTTGTGGCCGGTGAAGCGGTTGAAGCGGCTGATACTGCGACGACGCTTGAAAAACAGGGCGATGAAATCCAATATCATGATGGCCCATTTGCTGAGCTGAAGGAACAGATTTCAGGCTGGTATGTCGTAAACTGCGAAAACCTTGAAGAAGCGCTCAAATGGGCTGCAAAGGTGCCACTAGTTGCTTATGGTTTTGGTCGTGTTGAAGTGCGTCCGGTCATGGATGTATCGAAAATGTTAGAGCTGTAAATAGTCATTTAATTTTGGACGATGCCCTTTGCGGTGGAATTTATCATCGCAAAGGGTTTGATAACAAAAAAGCTCATTTCATGGCAAATATAGATCACATATTAGAAGATAGTTTTAAGGCTGATTGGGGGCCGAGCGTTGCTTATATGTTGCGCGTCTGCGGGGATATATCCTTGGCTGAAGAATGTGTGCAATCTGCATTTGAAGCTGCCTTTAAGGCCTGGAAAGAAAATATACCTGACAACACTGGCGCATGGATCCGCAAAGCCGCACGAAATCGATTTATTGACAGCGCGCGTGCCAACAAAATGCATTCAACCGTTCATGAGATGATCAAACAAACCAGCAATGATAATGATATCGCCAATGAAACCAGCGTGTTGGATGATGAATTATCGCTGATGTTTTTGTGCTGTCACCCAGCCATTAGCCCGCAAGATCAAGTAATATTGGTTTTGCGCCTCATTGGAGGGCTAAAACCATATGAAATTGGCAAAGCATTTGATCACCATGTAGAGGCTATTCGCTCGCGATTACTGCGTGCAAAACGAAAGATGAAAGCGGCCAAAATATCGACAACGCTGCCCCATGTAGAAGATTTATCGCGCCGGGTTCAGCAAGTTCTTGCGGCGATTTATCTTATTTATAATGAAGGCTATCGCGCCAGCCGTAATGCAACCCAACAACGCGCTGATCTTGCGCTCGAAGCCATAAGCTTGGCGGCACGTTTTTGCCGATATATGCCAAGGCTTGCCGAAGCCCATGGACTAATGGCGCTTATATTGTTGAGTGAAGCGCGAAGGCCTGCGCGGTTTAACGATAAGATGTTGATCCCACTTGAAGAGCAGATTCGTGACCTTTGGGATAGAGATTTAATCAAGGCTGGTTTGTTTCACGTCCAAAATGCGCAAAATATCAATGCAGTCAGCAAATTAGATGCGGGAATATATCTATTGCAGGCGGTCATCGCCGCTCATCACTCAACCAGCATCGAGTTTTCCCAAACAAACTGGTCTGAGATTACCATATGTTACGATCAGCTCTTAAAGCTTCATTCATCTGAAATGTTTGCGCTTAACCGCATTGCGGCTGCAAGTTATATCAATGATACCAAGTTAAACTATGCAGCGCTTGATGATTGGGAATTACTAAACGGTGAAAAGGCGCAGTCTTGTGCAATGCGCGCAGATATTGCCCGGCGGGATGGAGATATAAATCATGCGCGGGTTTTTTATGATAAAGCTGTATTGTTAGAGCCAGATGAGGGTGTGAAGCGGTTCTTGCAAAGCAGAATAGACGAACTATCAAGCTGATAACCCAACCCCTTTAAATTCTCAATATACACACTACATAAGCTAAGCTTCACCAAATCACATGAAAATAAGCGTTTTTTGCTTGCGAAAACGGCCAAAAGATTTTATCAGGCTGCAACTTCGCATTTGCTATGTTTTTTTGTTTGAAAATGTGAAGCATTAGCGGGCCTGATGGCCCTTATGATTTTGCCCGATAACAAAAGGTAGGACCGTCATGGCAAAGGAAAAGTTTGAGCGCAATAAGCCTCACGTAAACATCGGAACGATTGGTCACGTTGACCACGGTAAAACAAGTTTGACAGCGGCGATCACGAAGTTTTTCGGTGATTTTAAAGCCTATGACGAAATTGATGGT
>JBDWQJ010000010.1:0-181314 GCA_039986595.1 Lentilitoribacter sp. | reverse complement strand
CAAGATATCTTCGAGTATATCAAAATGTTTTATAACCCAAAACGCAAACATACGAACAATGGATTACTGTCACCCATTGACTTTGAAAACAGACAGAACAAAATGAAATAAAAGGTGTCTAACAAACTAGGGGCATCTCAGATAGACTTGCACTAATTAGAAGAAACCTGATTACAGTTCTTCTTAATGTGTGCTTTGTAGCAGGCGATAAACGGATTCCAATTAAGTCGGGCAATAGTCTCAGAAATATCTATTTTTGCCATTGGATCCCGACAATGAGAACCACCTTGCAGTTGGTTGGAGTGCCCAGCGCAAAGGTTTTCCGCAAAATCGTAATCGGACAAACGTTTAAACTACAAAGCTTCATCTTCCCCTAAAACAAGTCATTAACTACGCAAATCTCAATATTGCGCGGCTTGACACGCGTAAGCGCGAGTACGTAACATAAACTCCAAAGATCCGTTCTGCTAAATATCCAAATAGCCGATATACCTCGTTATATTCTGCTAAACCATCCAGAGCTTCAAATAAAAAATCATAGTAACGTACAAAATTCTCCCAGGACGATACAAAGCAATTATTGAAATAACCCCAATGGCCGTCTAGACAATTCGCCACAACAGTTCGAGATGTCATACGCTCCAAAATAGAACGTAAATCATACCACGCGTCAACGTATTCCGGTTGGTCAGGATAAAGAAGTTTTATTGCGTCAATATATTGTTGCTCTACACTCAAATTTAAAGTTTCAAAACTCATTTCATTTGCGAGGAAATCTGCGCTTCCAATCTCATTTCTAAGAACGCGATCCGATAACCGAGCAAGGTGTGCCAGATATTCATCCCTTGATTTAACATCGATTGGTACCTCACCACCCGATTGAGACAATGACGCATAATTCATAGCCTTTAACGATTTTTGCCAAAAATATGGTTTACCCAGAAAAAACATACGTCTATATTGCATAATTGCCACGTGGCTAGCTCGGCCAGCATACTCATTTCGGATATGGTGATAAAGACGCAAATCTGCGTATACATGACTTGTGGATAGACTGTTTGCTGCTTTTGTATCCGGTTCGAGTCCGCGTGCCTCCAGCTCGCACATGCCCGCACCAATATGGATCGGTCGTAGATTTCGAGATTGAATATTAATTGCGCCAGCGTGGTCCGCGATATAAGTAGTCACTAATAGTCACTCCACTAAATTACGTGCATCAAGATGACTTGCGATGGAAGGCCACGTGCCGAGATCAACATAATTATCAACGGCAAATGCACTCACATTTAAACCGAGTGTATCAAGATTAACTTTTTCTCGCGCTACTGACTTCATCATAAAATCCAATACTTTTGGCCCAACTTCCCTGCGAAAACCAAAAGATGCCCAAAATGCATTGAATTGCGTTGGCTCGCTTTCCAACGGCTTGTCGCAAAAATGCACTACACGCGAGTCTTTGACATAGAGAGCCCCAAGACTGGACAGTCTTTGTCTACTAGCTTCATTAACACAAGCAAATACGAGATCCGCGCCCTCGTCAAATGCGGCAGAATACTGAGTTGCCAGCGTTTCGTGAGGTTTTGTTGTTAAAATTGAGTCTGGAAGCAATGCAACATTATATTCCCCAAAGTGGGTTTCAGCCGAATGAATACTTCCAGGCCATTCCGAGTATCTATCGTTAAAATAGACACGTTCAACTTTTGTCATATTGGACAGCTTGCTCTCTGCGTAAGTTGCAACTTTTTCTTTACCTGGAGTGAGAACAATAACCACTTTTTCAGTCGAGGGGATATCTTCAGTTATGTGAGCTAAACTAAAGTCAATCAAACTGACACCAGGTTGAATTCGGTGAATTTCTTTTGGATAGGGAAGACCCAGGCGAGTACCTAAACCAGCGCACGGTAGGATATATGTAATCATGTCGTTCCATTCTATCAATTCAATTATCTTTTTCGGTATAACCGGCAGACAATTTAAGTAAACTCCAACTTGGGCTAGTATCCCCAACTAATTTGTCAAAAATAACCATAACTAATCAACTAAGCGGTGGCAGAATATATTCAAGATGATTATTCGCTGCCATAGGCGCTTTATCTTCAGCTACACGGCGATGCGCTATTTGATGCAAACTTTAAAACCCAACTACTATAATACACATAGTATTGTGCTGAGTTGCCAGGTTATTCTCCAATGAGATTAACTCCGAGACAACACATTTTGCTTTAATGAACGGACTCTCCTGCAAACAAACTACATTTGATCCCGGGATATGTTTTGCATTGTTAAAATGGATTCAAACTCGCATCTCCAATTTAATCTGCATTTCAATATATTTTTGAAAAAAGTTTACGTAATACCATTGAAAATTTTCTGAGCGGCCACATGATTCTCCAGCTTCGAGAACCTAAAACATTCTCTAATTCGCTGTGCAAGTTTTCTATGTCAATAATGCGTTTGCGCAAAGTCTCGTTTAATTCATTAATTCGATCATTTAGATCTTCAACTTGTGCTGAGAATGGTATATTCCACTTACTGGTCGATTGGTCTAAACAAAACATGCTCATTCCGTTGAGTTGCATTACTGCTGGTTCAACGGCAGCAATTTCCCCAACTACAATTCTTTTTTCTAGTTTGTTATTTGATGAATTACGTTTTCTGACTACGCAAATCGAGTTTATGAATTCAATAGAGTGAATTTCGGAAAGAATGTCCGTGGGAATTGCGCAACCATATTCATCTAGTATATGAGAAATTATATAAGCAGGATCTAGATCAAGTCCCCAGTGTTCATAATTGATGACATCAGCCAAAGATTTAAAAAATGAAATTGAAGATTTAGAGTTAAACAATCCACCCTCATATTCTTGCCAGTAACTGCAATGCAGGTCTTCGGCTACAAAAATTCCACCGTCGTTAATCTGCGAAAAATAATGCAAAAAAGATTTTATAATATCACTGGATGAATGACTACCATCATCGATGATAATATCAAAACTTGGAGATATGATTGTTATCTGTCTTGATATATCTTTGCTACATGCATCACCAACAATTACGGATATTTTTTTGGATTCAAAGGTAAGATCCGCGCATTTCTCGTTGATATCGCAACCAATTATTTCAATCGCGTTTGGAAAATATTTATCCCATATCTCAAGAGAGCCACCATTTTGAATGCCTATTTCCAGCAAGTTAATTGGTGAATTTCGATATGAATCAAAAATCCTATCATAAACCTCCAGATACAGGCTCCATTTATCTGACACCTTGTTTGTATGCGCTGAGTAAATTTCCTTCAGTTTTTTCATTCCGTTATTTCACTCATTGATTTCAATTTTCTGTACAGATGCAGTCTTTTATAAATAGTGAACTTTTGAGTAGATTGTTTGCCATCGGCGATAGCTTCACGTATCGTTATATACATTGTTTTTCAAATGACCAATCCATCCAATGTTAATTCTGTTGAGAAACTGTATGAATACGAAAAAACAGCCAAATTTCTTTAAAGGTTTGAATGCACTTAGTCCATAGGCCCAACTAGCTCCTAAATTACGTGCGATCTCACGGAAGAGTGTTGAGGAAAAATGGTCTCAAATTGAGCTCTTGATTCGGGAGACTACTATTATATTGCTCTGCCCCCTGTAATTTGGACCATAAAAATTTAGAAGTTTCGTTTTACACTTTCTTAGCCGGGAGAAGGAAAAAACGATGAAATTATCGAAATTTACAGGCGCACAAAAAGCATTAATTGTTAAGCAAGGTGAAGAAGGTGTTCCTGTTTCTGAGTTATGTCGGAAAGCTAGTGACCTTGCCCCTAAGTTCCCTCCATTGATTTGGAGAATTTGTTGTTTTGTTTATGACCTTATGCGGCCTGTTTTTGCAATGCCATTTTCATGGCAAATTCATTAGGTGTCATATTGCCCAATGATGAGTGAGGTCTGTTTTGGTTATAGTCGTCCTTCCATGCTGTGATTTTCATTTTGGCTTCTGATAATGTTGAAAACAGTGTTTCGTTTAGACATTCATCTCTGAAGCTCCCGTTGAAACTTTGGACAAAACCATTTTGTTGTGGCTTTCCCGGTTGAATATAATGCCATTCGACAGCCTTTTCATCAGACCATTTTAGTATTGCCATACTGGTGAATTCAGTCCAGTTATCGGAAACAATTGTGTTCGGTTTACCTCGATGCCGGATGAGATTATTAATTTCACGAGTAGCCCGAACACCAGACAATGATGTATCCGCAATAAGTGTAAGACATTCACGTGTGAAATCATCTATGACAGCAAGAATACGAAACTTACGACCATCTGTGAAATCATCATGCACAAAATCTAAGCTCCAACGTTCGTTCACACGGCTCGGTAAAAGCATAGGCTTTCTCGTGCCCAATGCTCGTTTTCTGCCGCCACGTTTGCATACATGCAGCTTCTCCTCACGGTATAACCTCATGATCTTCATATGATTGACGTGCCAACCTTGCCTCTGCAACATCACATGAATGCGCCTGTAACCGAAACGGCGGCGCACAGCTGCCATATTCTTCATAGCTTCACGCAAATCAACATCATCAGATCGAGTGCTTTTGTATCGCACACTTGACCGATCAACTTGCAGAACATCACACGCCCGCCGCTCACTCACTCCATGTTGTGATTGAAGATGAGCAACAGTATTTCGCTTGGCCGCGGGCGTTACCACTTTTTTGAATTTACATCACGAAGCATTGCATTGTCCAACATCTGTTCGGCCAATAACTTTTTGAGTTTGTTGTTCTCATCTTCTAATGCCTTGGGCTTTTTAGCATCCGAAACATTCATGCCAATTTACTTCGATTTGTATTTATAAAAACTAGCCGATCTAATCCCGTACTTACGGCAAACCTCCGAAGTCGGAATGCCATTCTCTTGCTCTTTAATCATGGAAATGATCTGCTCGTCGCTAAACCTACGCTTCCTTCTTTGTCTCCAATTATTGGGACAATTTCTACTCAATTCTGGAGGAGTTTATAGAGGGTAGGTCAATCTCAGTAGTTGAAATACTTGCATTTCCTAATAAGCGCTTAACTATTCTTATTTCTTTCGCAAAGGAAGCATCCAAACTGGAGAATACGCGTGTCGCAACACTTAAGACATCAATTGTGTAACAACGCTGCGATAGCGCTAAAAAGTCTACTTAAGCGCCAATTTAATTGGAAGATAGCATCTTGTATTCGGGTATCCGACCAATATATATGCGGGAACATCGGTCTTCGTGAAGTTCGGCGTATATACTATAAAGCCGCTGGTGGACCTCTTTAATCCTAACTTTTGCTTCAAATCAGAGCGGTAGCTACCGTTCTTCCCAAAGCCCACGAGTTTCTGCCCGTTTACAATTGTCAACAAGTTGTATCTTGTTAATAAACTCTCAACTTCAATCCAGCCCGTGATTTTTGTTGTTTCGGTTCCTTGAATTGTGGATATTTCGTCAATATGTCCGACACATTGTTGTTGCGGCAGTTCAAACTCAATATCCGTATTTAACAAATTTGCCATATTCAAATATGGCTCTTTGCCAAACATGCCTACTCTTTGTTCTCGCGCCAATTTTATAGTATCGGTTTGTAGGTTCCAAGGATAACTTTTTGAATTAAACAATGGCGCATCTGGAGTGCCTTGTAACACTGATATCGTAGAAACACGTCGTTCGAATTCGTCATTTGATACAAAAATATTTCTAACTTCGTACAAGTTATTCACGGACATACCTAAGGCAAGTAGTCCTAAGAAAACGAGTGACGGAGTTCTTAACCGTTTATTATTCAGATACATCAGGGCGAATGTACAAAGCGCCGCATAAAGAGTTGGTGTTGCATAGCGTGATGCCATGGCGCTAGTGATGCCAAAGTTAATGCGTCCAATCATCGTGAGGACTGCAGTCATGAACACAAATAAGGTAAACAGAATTAGGGCTGCCTCCCAATTGGGCTTATACCTACCATTCGCTATTTTGATTAACACAACTCCAATATAAAATACTTCTATGGCTCCAACGACAGCTGCAAAACTACTACCTGTCCATGAACCAAGATAGGTTAATATATAGTTCAAAGCTAAAAATGGCCGAGCAAGCATTGTTGACAAATTTCCACTATCGCTTGCCATGTGATAATTATAGAAAAATAATATGAAAAATATTATTTGAAGTAACGTCAACATCAAGACAATGCGCCATCTGCGTCGGTGAAATAACTCAAGCGCAATCATTGGAATGGTCGCAAATATGCCATTAGACATAGAAAACATTGACAATGCCAAGAATATTATCGCAATAGTCAGCCATAATGGGCGATTGTCTTCTAAATGTTTTGCCCAAAAATAATATGCTGCGAACGGCAATAGGTATGCAAGAAAGAATTGACTTTGGAATGCCCAGGCAAAATTCTCCTTTTGGATAAGGGAAAAACTAATGCCCGCCAGCAAAACTAACATAATCTGGTGTTCTCTAAATCCAACGATTTTCACTATGACTTTCCACAACAGTAAGACAAAGGCAAGTGCACAGAGTATGTTGACGATATAAAGTGAAAAGTAATTTCCGCCAAAGATATATTCATCGATCATGAACAAAATACGTGTGATGAGGATACGGTGATCGTTGTGCTGTTGAAATAGAAGACCAATATCATGAGTTCGCTTGAATTGGCCTAGAAACGAAACATTTCCATCCCACATATCCCAGTACGGAAACGAAGATGCGTTGTAAAATGTGTAGCAAAGCGCACTTATGACAAGCGCCAATGCTGTACCATAAGACGTAAATTGCGCAATTGATTTCATTTTTATCATTTACTCCCATTCCCCCCTGAAAAGGTAAAATACTTGTGCCCAAAATAACTTGTTACTGCAGTTGAGCAAACCGCCATGACATGCGCCACATCATTTGGATAAAAGTTGAAGTTTATTACTGGGAATATTATCTCGGCCAACAGCATACTGACTGCCCAGACTATGGCTAACGCAAAAATATTGACGATGACAAAACGAAAGGCTTCAGATTTTGCCTTGCCTTCTTTCGTCTCAAATACAAACAGTTTACTTAAAATGAATGTTGTAATCATGCCCACTATATATGCCAGCGCAATTGCTATGGAGAATGGCATAAACAGATTGAACAAATAGCGGCTTGATATATTAGCCACTGCACCAGAACCTCCCGCCAAAATAAACTTGATAAATGTCATGAATGTTATCGCTTAACATTCCGGGCCATCGTCTTACCAATATGCACGCTTTCTGAAATGCCACGATCTTCAGGATAGTAAAAACAAGTGTCAGCAATTTGCAAACCTTCGATACTAGTCTGAACCTCTGGTAATTGATTCAAGAAATTAGGCGGACAAATCGGTTGTGCATATTTCAAACGCGCGGCAACCGCTTCGGTCTTGTCGTCGTCAGTCAGGTCTGGATTAATCATTTTCAAATAGCCAAAAGCTTCATCAAGGATCCTTTCGTCTGACCACGAAAATTTCTCGTTAGTGACAGGCATATAATACGGCACATAGACAATGTGATCCCCAGTAGGGCGTAAATTAGAAAACTCTACGATCCCAGGCAGCTCGATACGTTCATCGTTAATGTTCATCCAAAAAAACGGGCTAACGGGTTTCTTCAGTTTATATATAAGACACATAACTCCGATATTATTAATTTGGGCGTATTTAACTTTTTCTTCAGTTGTAAGATCAGATGCGATTTTTGAGATAAATGGTGTTGGAACCGTCGAGATGACGTTGTCAAATTCTTCCACGCCATTAGCAATCTGAACACCCGCGACCTTACCCTCCCTGCTTAGTACCTTTTGTACCGCAGTTCCAAGATTAATTTTGCCACCATTCTCGGTGATAGATTTAACAAGAGCATTGACCAGTATTTCTGTTCCGCCATCAATATACCCAAGTTGTTCCTGGAAGATACTTCGGCGGGAGCGCCCGATACGTCTCATTCGAGTTGCAATCCATGATGCAGAGATATTATCAGCATATTCATAAAACTTAAGATCAAATAGGCGGCGCCATAAAAGGTCAAAAGTTTTTTCGCCGCAATCCCTCGTGATCCAATCTTTGGCGTTGAGATTTTCAATGGAGTCAAAACTTTTACGTTTGGTTTGCCAGAATGCGGACGCGCCGTAGCGAAATTTCTGCATGAGCGACATCAATGGAAATTTTAGCAGCGAAATCGGATCGCCCCATGGGTATGTTTTCCCATCTATATAGTAGGCCATATTTGTATCAACCCATCGCATTTTATCGCCAATGCCCAGTTCTTCCATGAGGTCAAATGTCGGTTTATCCGTTTTACAAACAAAGTGGTAGTAGCGCTCGATACTTAAGCCACCAAAATCGAAATGAGCCGCCATCCCTCCTGGAACTTTGTCAGCCTCAAAAACAGTCACTTCATGACCCAGTTTTAACGCGTGGTGTGCTGCGGCAAGACCCATCGCACCTGCTCCTAATATTGCAATTTTGCTCATTTAGAACTCCAAGACAATTTTTGAATATTCGGGATCCCCGAAGGTCGCCTTGAGTGCATCCTCAACGCTTGTAGCTTCAACACCAAATAGTGTCGGCCAATCGGTAACCGCAAACTCTTCTGGTATGACCAATGCTTCCAGCTGATTTGTTGTAAATGGTGGGTTGCGATCTATGACCGCATAAACCTTCAAAAGCACCCAGAACAAATGATACGGAATATACAATATCATTGCCCTAGCGCCAGAAGACTTACGCACCATTTTAATGATATCAACGTAACAAATTTTTTCACGTCCAGAGATGTCGTGAATTTCGCCTATTTTTGGTTTAAAAATTGCAGAAATGATGACGTTGGCAAAATCTCCTGCATAGAGTGGTTGCCGAATATACTTGCCGAAATTAGGAATAGGAAAGACCGGCGCTTTTCTCATAAATCGAGCTAGCCAACCAAGATGTTTTCGATCAAACCAGCCAAACATTAGCGTCGGGCGGAGCACAACGCAATTAATGCCAGATTCCAAAACCATTTTCTCTTGTTCAGATTTTGACCAAATATAGAAATCATCAGCTTCAGATTTTACGACAGATGAACTAATGTGAACCAGATAAGGCACATTATGTTGTTTCATAGCATCAAGAATATTTCGGCTTGCATTAATATTATTTTCCAGAAAAGGACGCTTATCAACTGCGCCAATTTGGGCATGGTTCATGACGACCACATCAATATCAACAAAAGCTTCAGCCCAATCTCCCTCATGCGCCAAATTGGCCTCAATAAATTGGATCTCTGGATGTAACTTTCTAAAAATCGTGCTATTTTCTGGATGCTTATCAATAGCAATGATCTCAGCATTTTCGTTGTCTTTTAGGCGAACCATAAGATTTTGACCAACTAGGCCAGCGGCGCCAGTGATAAGAATTCTTTTTTTCTGTGTCACAGTTTTGTCTTCTCAAATATAAATGCGGGGACATTTCTAATAATGAGCATGATCCAACGCCAAAACCACGGTGTATAAATCATGCGTTTATTTTTATTAATTGCACATATAACATCATGAGCAATCTTGTCTGGCTGCGCCCACAATAGCCCTTTTTTGTCAATGTTAGCTGTCATCGGCGTATCCACAAACCCAGGTTTGACCAAAAGAATGTTGATGCCCTTCTTGTTTGCAAAGCGGTGACTCAGACCTTGTGCATAAATTTCGACAGCTCCTTTGCAAGTCCCGTAGATATAGTTGGATAAACGTCCACGATCACCAGCAACAGAACCAAGTACAATCATATTACCTTTTCCATGAGACAAAAAGTGTTGAACCGACGCTTCCATCCATTCAACCGTAGACCTGAAATTAGTTTGAATCTGGTATTCGCGATATTCTCGATCACCTTCGGCGCGCTCTTGATCTGTCAACGAGCCATAAGCAATTACGACATCGTCATATTGAATTCCAGACTTAAACACATCATCGCTAAAGCCTGATAAATCTGAAATCTCCATTGTCGTAATAACGCCGATAGATTGAAGATGCTGCGACTCAACTTCTAGCTTCCCCTTATCGCGACCCACAAGAGTCACGCTCAAATTTCGGTCGTATTTAACGCAATCATCTAACCGCTTTTTGACGATGGAAAGAGCTATTGCAGAAGTGCCGCCCAAGACCAATAGATTCAAATTTTTTGTCATGATTGTTCCGTTACTCTTTTCCAAAATTTAGTTTGAATCGCGGGGTCCCGCAATTCTTCAAGTGTTTTCCAATTTGGGTAGCTATTTTTAAACGCTGATGAACTCATGTGAAAGTCTTTAGCTGGGTACAATCTACCACCACACTTTTCAACAATTTGATCGAGTTCTGCAAACAAACGCGCTATTTTTCTATTCACATTTGGAAAATCAAGCGCCAAGCTAGCACCCGCGAAAGGAAAGCTATTTTTACCAGGAGACGTTTCGTCACCATGGATTTTTAAAACTGCAAGAAACGAACCCAGACTCGAAGCTTCAATAGCCTTTAATAGCTCCGAAATTGTCTCGCGTGCATTCTCCATCGGAACTATCGTCTGGTATTGATAGAAACCGCGTTTGCCATAAAGCTTATTCCAATTTAAAAACCCATCAAGTGGATATAGAAATTTGCCGAAATGTTGCTTCCCCTTAAATGTCGCTCCAGGGCGATTCATGTATACTTTATTGAATGCCTTAATGTTCATTCTTGACATAGCATAGCTAGGAAAATTTATCGGCAGAGTAAGTTTTGAATCGCTTGCTAGTTGGGCGAGTGTGCCATCTTCTTGGCTATGTCGAGCGCGGGTAAATATGCCTCGCCCCAATGCGTTGCCCTTTGCAAAACAATCGACCCATGCTACTGTGTACGGAAAATCTTCACTGAGTTTACTTAGTTCAAAAAATTCATTCAAATTACTAAATCTAATATTCTCGACATCAAAGTAACTTGAACAAACGGGCTTCAATTCAATTTCAACCCACGCTATAAATCCGGTTAAACCTAGTCCGCTGATTGTGTATTCGAAAAGCTCGGCGTTTTCTGCTCTACTAAGCGTGAGAACATCTTCACTATCAGAACGCCGTAAACCAATGGTACGTACGAAGTTGCCAAAACTTCCTGTCTGATGATGGTTCTTCCCATGAATGTCATTTGCGACTGCCCCACCTAATGTCACAAATTTTGTTCCAGGTGTAACTGGCAAGAACCAACCACGCGGTACGGCATATTTTAATATTTCGCCAAGCATCATTCCAGATTCCGCGCGAATGATTCCATGTTCCCAATCTGTTGAAATAAACCTATTCAATTTTTGCGTAACAATACAATGCTTGCCCGCTGACAGTGCCACATCTCCATAGGAGCGACCTTGCCCGAAGAAAGCCAATGACTTTTCTAGTGTTGGTATGGACAACTCACTTAGATAGTCTGGACGATTTACAGTTCCAGTATATTCTGCAACGCCTGCCCAAGGTTTCAAAGTAGTCATATGCGTCATCCTAATAATTGCTCCGTGACGACGATAAGCCCAATACTCCCCAAGCAAATTAGGCTAAATATGTCTTGGATTGCAAACATAACTGGATCATATTCCATTTCGTTACGAGACACGATCAACCAAAAACGCATTACCCAAAACACAAGTGCAATAATTACAATCCCGGCGCTGATTTCATTTGATATAATTGTCGACTTAGAAAGCAAAAGATATATTGTAACGATAACGATAGACATAAATCCAGCGACCACACCAAAGACCTGCACGGACAATTTATCGGCAATAAAATAGCCACGCCCTGCAAGAGCTTTATTGCTGGTTAGCTTATTGATTTCAATTGCTCGCTTACCAAGTGCCAAAGACAAGAAAAAGAAGTATAACGCCAAAATAAACCAAACATTTGGAATAGCTCCGATCACTATTGCACCCGCGAAAACCCTCAAACAAAAAAGCCCACTCAGCAACATTACATCAAATATAGCTAGTGATTTTAAGTACATAGAATATGCAATTGAGATAAGCGTATATACGAAAAGCAAAATAGCGAATTTCCAATTCACACCGATTGCCAACCCAAATCCGATTATAAAAAATATTATCATCCATTTCAAGGCAGTATCAATTTGCAATCGCCCGCTTGCAATCGGCCTAGATCTCTTTTTGACATGCTTTCTATCTGATTCCAAATCAAGAATATCATTCAAGAAATAGGTAGAACTTGCGACGAGCCCAAAAGCTAAAAAAGATAGTAATAATGAAAGTGCCCAAACCGGTTGAAAAGTTTGAATTGCCAACAACGCCGGCACAAAAACTAATAAATTCTTAGCCCATTGTTTTAAGCGCATTTCTTTTCGTATTGCAGGAACGATAAAGGGCTGCTTTCCAAGTATTTCAAGACTTACGCCCTGATTTTGAGCAATATCTTCGGTCCGATTGGAGATGTTCATTCCAAATGACTTTCTTGCAGACTTCCACACCGGAATATCGGCCGTACTATTTCCTATATAGTCAAAGCCACCAGGAAATTTTTCTTCTAAAAACTTGGCCTTATTTTCCCCAACCAAATTCGTCAACCCGTCAGAACCGAAACCTTCATCGACAAATTCGCACTGTTCAACAAATTTATCTACAACGAGCTGATCACTACCCGACACGATCAAAATCATTGAATAGGATGCGATCATTTCCTCAGAAATAATCAGGCTACGCGGGAGATTGTCGATAGAAATTTTTGAAAGCTGTTTGGTTGAAATCTCTCTCTTGACTGCAGCCTTTCCTTTAAGGGCGAACTTCGAAATGCTGAACGTTCCTTTAATGGGATCCGACTTTACATAGCCAATTAAAAGCTCATATAGCAGATCGGTATCAACCAAGGTTCCATCTAGATCCACTACTAGCGGTATTTGGTCGCTTTTCAGTATATTCGCACTCAATGTCATTAACCTTTAATTTGAAAACCACTAACAAAAACATTAAATCGTTTCAAGCGAACTATGTATTTTATTTCCAGCAATCTAAATCCCATAATATATTTTCATACAGTTTTCATTTGATTATTAGCACCCGAAGCTAGGTGCGCATAGACAAATAACCTTCTTATGTCTATCCATTGATTAGCAATTACCGATTTATTATAAGTGCTCGAGTCAAATTGCTCCATGTATTGCTTCTCGGACTGTATAGCTGGCAAGGTGCTTCTTACCAGATTCTAGAAATTCTATGGAGCATGAATAACATTGGCTCTGAACAATACCCTCTTGCCGATAAAACTCAGCGTAACGGTCTTCCACCACGCATGCCATCTAGTGCAATCCAGTCTTATATTCTGAGAAATAATTGCATCATCAATACGTGGTTCGTTCTTTCTATCATCATTCGGTCATAAGGCGCAGTTAGCTTACACTTTTGTCGATAAATGTTGTATAAATAAGCTCGCACAGGGTTGATATTATATATAAATTATTGACCAAAACATAAGGGTAGAACTTTTTCAGGTAAGTCATCCATGCGGATTGATCCATGTTCCATCCATACAATGCGTGTGCAAATAGATTCCAAGAACTGAGGTGAATGGCTTGCTATTACCAATATCTTAGATTCGTCCACTAACTTGCGCAATCTTGCTTCCGCTTTCTCAGCAAAACTATGATCACCTACTGAGATCCACTCATCCATAAGTAAAATATCATCTCGCAAAAAAGTTGAAACGGAAAAAGCTAATCGTAAATGCATACCCGTAGAATATACTCTAACTGGCATGTCAATGTATGGACCTAATTCAGAAAAATCGATAATTTCCACGATTTTTTCTTTAACTTTCTGCTTGTTTATGCCCATCATTGCAGCACGTAAAAAAATATTCTGGCGACCTGTTGCCTCTGAATCTATACCTAAGCTAATATCAATTAGAGACTTAACCGCTCCATCAACCACAATGTCTCCACCAGTTGGGCAATAAACACCATTTAGGACCCGAAGTAACGTGCTTTTACCAGCTCCATTATGGCCTATTAAACCTACACGTTCACCATCAACAATACTAAGGTCGATAGAATCAAGTGCTCGAACTAGTGTTTTATTTTTTTGATCTCCTACTATACGACCACCCGTAGCCGCATTAAGTACCACTTTTTTTAACGAACGTGATGATGAATTGTATATTGGGAAATCTGCTGTTACTTTTCTAAGCGTGATACTTGCCATCTAATACTAATCCCTATAGCCAATATGGTATACGTTTTCGATAAAGCCCGAAAAACGGAATCACGATTAAAAATCCAAACAATACCGCGCTACCGCAGACAATCCAGCTAACTAACATCGGTTCATTTCCCAGAATTGGTGAGCGAATTATATCCAGTAAATAGTAAACTGGATTTAGATCAAGGATCGTTGCACGACCACTTTCTTGCAGTAATTCAGGCGCCCATAAGATCGGAGAAATATAGAACATAATTTGCATTATACTCGATATAATCTGCGGGAAATCCCGAAAACGAGTACAAAATACCGAGATTAATAGTGCAATCCAGACCAAATTTAAGATGACAAGTATCAATCCCGGAATGAATAAGATGATTGAGAACGTAAGCGGTATACCAAAAAGATACATTACTATTGGTATGATTAACATGTTGTGTCCGAGTATAATTAGATTTCGCCATATCATTTTAAATATATACACATTTAAAGGCAAAGGAATTTGTTGTATTGTCCGAGCCTCGGAAATAAATGTTTGACTACCTTCAGTTACACAGCTCAATATAAATGCCCAAAGTATCAATCCTGATGCTAAAAATGGTAAAAACTCTTCAATACTTGATTTAAATATTGAGCCAAACACTAGTCCAATGCAGGTTATCATTACCGCCATGCTGATAGTTAACCAAAAAGGACCTAAAAGGGATCGTTGATAACGTTGGCGAATATCTTGATATCCTAGCAAAAGAACTAAAGACCACCTGTCAATAGTTTTTATCAAGTCTCGTGCACCAGCATGAAAACACAATAAATACGACGCTAAAAACTTCACAGTTCTTCACCAATGATGTATTGAAAAATAGAGAGTTTCGATTTAATCATCGAGCACCAATCATCCATAATAAACGAGTAAAAAATGGCGAGCCTTTTATGGTTCCTTTTTTCCTCAGCATAAGAAAAAATTCATCCAATTCTTCTTTGTCATAAACATCCCTGAATATCTCTGAAACCTCCCAAAACTTATATCGGTTTCTGAAAACGATATCTTTTTTAACAATTGGACACCCAATTCTACTAAAATAGTAGGTTCCATCATGAATCGGATTTCGGATATTGGAAAATATTCTGTACTTTATTTGACTCATATCTAAGAACTCATCGTTTGGATTTTTAAGAAGCGATCTATCAATTGGCATAACTATAAATTTTTTAAAGTCATCTGGGACCAAGTCATCGCGTAAAGATACAATCCTCTCAATTGGGTAAATTACATCCATAGTTCTGGCAGATTTTAACAGGGCTACCGATAGTAATTTTTCACCATTTTCTATAGCATGAAGTCTGTTTGAAACTGGTCTATATCTGGTCCAAAAATTTCTGAAAGAATTTGATAAGAAAACATTCTCACTAACGCCTAAAGCAAAAGACTGGATATGATAAGCATGGTCTACATCACAATTCTCAAAAGAGCAAACTATATCCTCTGGCCCTAAAAGGGACTGAACAAAATTCTCCAAACCCTTACTAAAAAAGTAGACGCTATCATTTAAAAACAACAGTTTTTTCGGTACTAATTCATTCTTTATTAGATATGAAACAGCATCCTTGTAGGCGCCAAAATCAAACCCCCGATTTGAACGAATTATTACTTTATGTACTAATCCAGAAATATCATTGTACTGCTCATCAGAAAGATAATGATTACTTATAAGCAATGTATCGATGGATTGTTTTTGCAAAGAACTTAATATATTTCTTGCGCTTTTTGAAAGTTTTCCATCAGGTTCATAGTAAACGAAAATTGCAAAATTATTTTGGCCCAATGATGGCGAACATTCTTTTACGTCAAGAATAGCGGATGTGAAGTTTCTCAGTTTATATGCATCGAAATTATTTTTAGCGAACATCGCAAATTTCAAAGATGTCAATAAGAATTTTTTGACTATTCTAACCATGCTGCACTCGTTTCAAGGTTGATTGATTTAAATATAAATTGATTATCCGCGCGGTATTGAGTGAGACGCATAATACTTAAACATTTTTGTTAAAGATTTCAAATTTTGATGCGTTTTTATCCTTATCTGAAATAATCATGGATAAGGTTGACGGCCAGTTTATATTAATAGTTTCATCATTCCATCTCAGAGAGCGCTCGTGTTCTTGTGAATAATAATTGGTAGTTTTATACAGAAAATCTGCTGTTTCACTTAAAGTCAAGAAACCATGAGCAAATCCCTCAGGGATCCAAAGTTGCCTCTTGTTAGTTTCTGATAGAATTTCCCCAACCCAATGTCCAAAAGTCGGGGATGATCTTCGGATATCAACAGCTACGTCAAAAACTTCACCACGGACAACTCGAACAAGTTTTCCTTGTGCGAACGGGGGCAGTTGAAAATGGAGACCCCTCAAAACACCTTCTGATGATTTCGAGTGGTTGTCTTGAACAAACGAAACAGCCAGACCTATGGCCTCTTCAAATTTTTTTTGATTAAAGCTTTCAAAAAAGAATCCACGATCATCTTCAAATACTGCTGGCTCAACAATCTTAACATCAGCTAACTCAGTATCAATGATTTTCATTTTGCGACTCCTGAATTATACCCATAATATATTGACCATAACCATTTTTAAGCATCGGTTCCGCTAGCCCCTCCAATTTAGCCTGATCAATCCAGCCATTTCTAAAAGCAATTTCTTCTGGACAAGCTATCTTTAACCCCTGCCGATGTTCAATTATTTGAACAAACTGATGAGCTTCCAACAGACTTTCATGTGTCCCAGTATCCAACCACGCATACCCCCTACTCATTTTTTCAAGAGATAGCTGACCTTTAGAAAGATAAATCTTATTTAAGTCGGTTATTTCGTATTCGCCCCGTTTAGATGGTTTAATACTCTTTGCATACTCTGGAGCATTTTCATCATAAAAATACAATCCCGTTACGGCATAATTTGACTTTGGATGTGTCGGTTTTTCTTCTAGACTAATCACTTTACCGTTGCTACCAAATTCCGCAACGCCGTATCTTTCTGGATCAAGAACGTGATACGCAAATATAGATGCACCTTCAGTACGAAGGTCTGCCGATTGTAAATTTTTTGGCAAATCATTTCCGTAAAAAATATTGTCACCCAAAATCAACACTGAGGGAGCACCATTTAGAAAGTCCTCGGCAATAATTAATGCCTGCGCCAGGCCGTCCGGAGATGCTTGAACAGCGTACTCGATATTCAATCCCCAATTACTTCCATCCCCAAGCAGTTCCTGAAATTGCGGTGTATCTCGTGGCGTTGAGATAATAATGATATCCCTAATACCACCCAACATTAAGGTCGTCAGTGGGTAATATATCATAGGTTTATCGAAGACAGGTAATAACTGCTTAGAAACAACCTGCGTCGCAGGATAAAGGCGGGTGCCAGACCCTCCTGCTAGAATAATACCTTTACGTTTCATGCTGTCTTAAGCTCCTCGATAATATCTTTTGCTACAACGGTAAAATCTTCTTCCCAATTAGGGAGGTCAAATGAAAGTTGCTGCTGTAATTTATTGTTGTTTAGCAGAGAGTTGGCAGGGCGTTTAGCTGGTGTTGGATATTTGTCAGTAGTTATCGCATTAATAGTTTTCGAGTCAACTGAAAGCGTTAAACCGGCGTCTTCCGCAATTTCAACCAATTTCTTGGCTATACCAAACCATGTCGTTTTACCGTGGGGTATGAGATTATAAATACCACTTGTCCATCTACTCGAATGTACTTCATTCTTAATCGCATCTAACGTTACCCTTGAAATAAGAGTTGGTGATGTTGGTACTCCATGTTGATCACCAATTATGCCTAAACTATCCCTTTCAGACGCTAGGCGAAGAATAGTTTTTGCAAAATTATGACCATATTTACCGATTACCCACGTAGTGCGAAAAATCAAGTGCCTGCATCCTGATGCGATGATAGCTTTCTCGCCTTCAAGTTTGGATTCACCATAAATATTGATCGGACAAGTGACATCGGTCTCATGATACGCTTGTGTTTTTGTACCATCAAAAACGTAATCGGTAGAATAGTGAACTAATAAAATATCTCGTTTAGCTGCCTCATAGGCAATATTCCGTACGGCATTTGTATTTACTTCAAATGCCAATTCGTGGTCTGACTCCGCCTTATCAACAGCAGTATAGGCCGCTGAATTTACAATAACATCAGGCTCAAAAGAATTAACCACCTCCTCGATTTGCGCATTTTCTGTCAGGTCTAAATCCCCACGACCACAAGCCCTAACCTCACCGGCTTCCTTGAGCCAATGACAAAGTTCGCGTCCCAATTGTCCTTGCGCACCTAAAAGTAAGATTTTCATGAGTAGTGTTTTTCAACCCAATTACGGTAATCGCCACTAATAATTTGCTTAACCCATTGAAAATTATTAAGATACCATTGGACAGTTTTACGTATTCCTGTCTCAAACGTTTCAGTTGGACGCCAATCAAGCTCTTTTTCAATCTTTGTTGCATCAATAGCATAACGTCGATCATGACCGGGTCGATCGGTTACATATGTTATTAATTCGCGATAACTTGTTATTTCCGCATCACTCTCAATCGGACGCAATTCATCAAGGATATCACAAAGCACGTGCACAATTTCAATGTTTGTTTTTTCATTCAATCCACCGACGTTATAGACCTCACCGACGCTTCCCTTGTTTAAAACTGTGCGTATGGCACTGCAATGATCTGAAACATAAAGCCAATCTCGAATTTGCTTACCATCCCCATAAATTGGCAAAGGTTTTCGAGCCAATGCGTTGTGTATAATTAGAGGAATAAGTTTTTCCGGAAACTGGTAAGGTCCATAATTATTAGAACAATTAGTGGTAAGTACCGGAAGACCATAAGTGTGGTGATAAGCGCGCACGAGATGATCTGATGCAGCTTTACTTGCACTATAAGGGCTATTTGGCTCATATCTATTTGTTTCTGTAAATGCAGGGGAATCTTGGTTAAGCGAACCATACACCTCATCGGTAGAAACATGAAGAAAACGAAAATTAGATTTATCGTCTTCAGATAGATTACTCCAGTAACGTTTTACAGATTCAAGAAGTCTAAATGTACCAAAAATATTTGTTTGAACAAACGCCTCCGGGCCTAGAATAGATCTATCAACGTGAGATTCAGCCGCAAAATTCACTACAGCGCGAGGTTTGTGTGTATTTAATAGCTCATCTATGATTGATTGATCTGCAATATCACCTTGCTTAAATATATGACGATTATTCCCCTCTAAAGAACTCAAATTACTCAGATTTCCAGCATAAGTCAGCATATCTAAATTGATGATAGATTCGCTGGTTTCAGATAACCAGTCAATTATAAAATTTGACCCTATGAATCCCGCGCCGCCTGTTATTAAAATACTCATTGCTCATACCCTATTAATTAAAATTCCAAATAAAAGGCCAAGATTACCTAAAAATGTCTGCCTATAAATACCAGAACGTTTAAAGAGAACAAGACGTTCTAGAAGTCCCGATTTCTGAGCCAATTTAAAATTCTTTAGTCGTAATTGATTATCAACTGACAAAAGCTCAACATTATAGAGAAGTGCTTTAGTATTGATATCATTCCATTTCCTGAATCTACCTTCAATCATGCCATTAACCCGCTTAACACGCGCAGACCAACTGTTATTCGAACCCACGATATTTGTCGAATGTTGCCGATATTTTAAATAGGGATTTGAATCATATAGAATATGTCCACCTACCCCTGCTACCACTAGGTAACACCACCAGTCATGTGATACAATTTCGTTGTTAGTAGAGCTTTTTGCGATCAAGTTTTTTGCAAGCCTGTTAAATACCATCGTATTACCACCACCTATGCTCTGTACTAAAGCATTAGCAAAAGATGGAGGCTTACTAAATAGTGGTGATTTTCCCAAAACTAACTCACAGGTATTATCTGAGATACTGGTGCGTCCACAATACAATGCAGGGGTATTTTCCGATATAGTTGTCAATTGATTTAAAGCAACTTCAATCTTATCCGGATCCCATATATCATCTTGATCACTAAACGCATAGTAATCAAACTCATCTTCGAAGTATGAAAGTCCTTGCAAAAAATTATTGGAAAAACCGAGGTTGTACTCGCGTACCACGATATGAACAAAAGTATGCTCTTCAGGAGATAAATTAAGTGCGTCAACATCAACAGGTTCATTGGAACAATCATCGAAAATCACTATTTTGATGTTCTTGTGGGTCTGATTTAATATTGATTTAATTTGGTCATTAAGATATCGGTTGCCATTGAAATAACCAACAATTATTGCAACGCTTGGGCCTGTATCTTGGCAATATTCTTCAACCAATATATTTTCTTCCGAAGTTAGTCAGCACGAATTTACTCGAATAAAAATGCAAATTAGTAAACATTTTTGTTGCGTATATATTTAAACACTAATGAAATCCAGTATAATCTCAGATATATGCACATCATACAGCAGCACAATTCTCACAACTGCAGGTTCCTAAAGAATAATAACTTAAAAATATGTCCAAGAATAAATCGCTGTCTTTAATACGAACAATAAAGCAAAAAAATAAGTAATTGTTTGATCTTCATCGACTAACTAATTTACAGAGTTTATTCTGAGTTAACAAAGTAACGGCATTACTTGATATGGGTTTTAATTAAATTTACCAACCCATACGTTATATTAATTGACTCACACGACACCTAATAAAAGAAAGATAAATAATGAAAACAGCACTCATTACAGGTATTACAGGCCAAGACGGTGCTTATCTCTCTCAGTTTCTTTTGGGTAAAGGTTACCGAGTCTACGGCACATATAGGCGTGCTGCTTCGACAAATTTTTGGCGGATAAATGAGCTTGGAATACAAGATCATGAAAATCTTCATCTTGTCGAATATGATTTAACAGACCTTAGTGCAACTATTCGTTTGCTTGAAAAGACAACACCAGATGAAATCTATAATCTTGCTGCACAGAGTTTTGTTGGAGTTTCTTTCGACCAGCCTATTACGACAACAGAAATAACAGGCATCGGTGTCCTGCATATGTTGGAAGCTATACGTATTGTTAATTCAAGAATCCGCTTTTATCAAGCATCAACGTCTGAAATGTACGGCAAAATCCAACAAACACCTCAAACGGAATCCACACCGTTTTATCCGCGCAGTCCCTACGGTGTAGCGAAATTATATGCGCATTGGATGACAATTAATTATCGCGAATCCTACGACATTTTTGGAACAAGCGGAATTCTGTTTAATCACGAATCTCCTCTCCGTGGTCAGGAATTTGTAACCCGAAAAATCACCAACTCTATTGCTCGCATTAAACTGGGTATGCAGGACGTATTGGAACTGGGAAATCTCGAAGCCAAACGGGATTGGGGATACGCCAAGGATTATGTCGAGGGTATGTATTTAATGCTTCAAGTCGACGAGCCTGATTCCTTTGTCTTAGCAACCAATCGGACTGAAAGTGTTCGAGATTTTGTAAATATGTCATGTAAAGCAGCTAATATTGAAATAGAATGGCAGGGTGTTAACGAAAACGAAGTTGCCGTTAATGCCGATACTGGGAAATTGATAGTCAAAATTAATCCGAATTTTTATCGACCCTCTGAAGTAGAGCTGTTGATTGGTGATGCATCAAAGGCGGAGAGTGTTCTTGGTTGGAAAGCAACAACCACTCTCGAAGAACTTTGCAATATGATGGTTACAGCTGACTTGGAGCGCAATAAAAACGGAGTGTCGTATTAATGTTAAGTGTAGTGAAAATATAATGCGGGTTTTAATTACTGGTGGCTCAGGATTTACAGGACAATATCTCTCCAATCAGCTAATCCAAACAGGCCATGAGATTAAAAATCTTGCGAGCAATCTCGTTGATTTGGATGATCTTGAGGTTGAACTTAGAAGTTTCAAACCAAATTCGATCGTTCACCTAGCTGGAATATCCAGCGTTTTGCATAAGAGCGCTAACGATTTTTACGACGTAAATTTGATCGGTACACGCAACATACTTTCAGCTATTGCTAGTAATTGTACAAACATCGACAGTGTCATTCTTGCAAGTACTGCACATGTTTATGATACAAAGAAAAATGGTCCTATATCAGAGACAAGTGTCATAGATCCCGCCAGCGACTATGCAGTAAGCAAATATGCGATGGAGCGTATGGCAAAACTGTGGAGTAAGAGTATCCCAATTGTTGTAACTCGACCTTTTAACTATACAGGACGCGGTCAATCGACAAATTTTGTCATTCCAAAAATTGTTAATCACTTCAAACACAAAGATTTTGAAATTCAACTCGGCGATACCAAATTGTATAGAGAGTTTGGTGATGTTCGCGATGTGGTAGACATCTATGCCATGATGGTCGAGCGACCGCCAATTGGAGAAGTCTTAAATATATGCACGGGTCATTATCACAAATTAGATGATATAATTAAGCTATGCGGCGAATTATCCTCACACCGGCTAAAAGTTAAAACAAATCCTGCTTTCCTTCGCCCCGGTGAGCCTGAAAAGGTTTTTGGCGATAGCTCAAAATTAATAAAATATTTTCCAGAAATTAAATTTCGCGGTATTCGTTCAACACTTTCATGGATGTTTAATGATAGTTGATTAACCTAGAACGCTATTGATTTTAATATCACAAACACCGAATCACGGCAGTTTGACACTTAATATGCGCAAAGGTAACGACAGTGAACACCACACCCAATAACAGTAGAGTTATGCCGATCATCCTTTGCGGTGGAGCTGGGAGCCGATTGTGGCCGCTTTCGCGCAAATCAGCACCAAAGCAGTTTCATAATCTAGCTGGTTCGAAAACCATGCTTTGTGACACGCTTGAGCGAGTTAGGGATGATATGTTATACACCCCTTCGCGCATTGTTGGATCTATTGATTTTAGTGGTGAAATTACCGAACAAAGCAAGCTTAGCTCTGTTGAAATTAAAGATATCATTCTTGAACCTTGTATGCGTGATACATGCGCGGCGATTGCTGCTGCAATCTCAGATATCGCGACAAGCAATCCAGAGCAAATTGTATTGGTCTTGCCATCTGATCACCATGTCGCAGACGTAGATGGGTTTACATCCATAATCACTCGCGCTGTTGAAGCTGTTCAAAAAGATGGTGGGCTGATGACAATTGGCATTAAGCCCAGTCATCCTGAAACTCAATTTGGCTATATCGAACGAGCTGCGGGTAACGGCCCAATTTATGAGGTCGAACGTTTCCGTGAAAAACCGGATCTTGCTGCGGCAAAAGCTTATCTTGATTTAGGCACCTTCTTTTGGAATGCCGGAATTTTCATGTTTAAAGCCGGTGAAATGGCGGCTGAATTTATACGTCAACAACCAGATATTTGGCGTTCAGCAAGTTTAGCCGTGAGCGAAGGTCAACAAACCGGTAAACAGCTATATCTGGATAAAGCAAATTTTGAAGCATGTGAAAAAGTCTCCATCGACTACGGAATTATGGAACACGCTGAAAAAATCAGAACAATTCAAGCAGCTTTTGATTGGAGCGATTTGGGCTCATGGAGCCAGCTTCACGAAGCGTCTCCGCAAAACAGTAAAGGTAATGTCATTATCGGTGATGTTGTCACTACAGGCGTCAGCAACAGTTATATTCGCGCGGAAGATCGCCCGGTTGCGATTGCAGGTCTTGATGATATCGTTGTGGTCTCACAACCCGACGCATTGATGGTTGTTTCGCGAGAGAAGAGCTTTTTGGTCAAAGACCTACATGCCATGATCTCAGATACGCCTTGGCCGCCAAAAACACTGAATACATCAGGCAACCAAATCCCATACCAAACCAAGATCCAGGATTGGATTTTCAAAGAAGCTTTGCCATATTGGGCACAGCACAGCATTGACTATAAACATGGCGGTGTGCATGAAGCGCTCGATTACGCTGGCAAGCCGGTTGATCTTGGTGAAAAACGTCTGCGCGTGCTTGCGCGTCAAATCTACTGTTATGCGGAAGCTCAAATGCTTGGCTGGCAGGGTGATTATGAAAAAGTTCTTGATCACTGTGTCAAAACTTTGATTGAAACCGGTTGGCATAAAGACGGTGGTTTCATCCACCTTTATAACCTCGATGGTACTGTGCAAGATGATACGCGTGATGCGTATGATCAATGCTTTGTATTGTTGGGGTTTGCAGCTTTATGGAAAGCGCAAAAGAATCCACAAGCAAAAGAATGGGGTGAAAAGACACTCCAATTCATGGACAAACAATTTGCAGATAACGTCAATGGTGGTTTTTTTGAAACACCTGGCGGGTCGGATATCCGCCGTGCCAACCCACACATGCATTTTTTCGAAGCAATGCTTGCTTGGTATGATGCGACCGGTGACGAGGAATACCTCAACCGCGCGAAGAAAATCATCGAGCTGTTTAAATCGAAATTCTTTGACCATGACAATTGGCGCCTGCATGAAATGTTTGATGTAAACTGGGTTCCATTAGATAATGATATCAACAAAGTCGAACCTGGGCATCACTATGAGTGGGTTTGGCTATTGCTCAAATATGTAACTTTGAGCGGTGATGATACTGTTAAAGATTATGCACGAAAACTCTACGCCACCGCATTGTCCTTTGGCCACTTTCCCAAAACAGATAGCGTTGCGCTAACAATGCACTATGATGGGAGTGAACTCTCCCCAACTGGTCGCATGTGGTGCCAAACCGAAGGTTTAAAAGCCGCATTGGCGCTTAAAGAGCACAGGATGGCTGTTGATGGTAACCTTGCATCGCGCATGCTCGATCAAATCTATAATCGTTATCTTGATACACCTCAGATGGGTGGTTGGTATGATGCAACAGATAGCGAAGGCAGAGTGGTGTCGACCAACATGCCGACAAGCACATTCTACCATGTTTTGTGTGCATTTTCTGAGTATCTGAGAGTTGAACGCACCAGCTAAACGCAAGTTTAATTTATAAAGGGGTCATACCCATGGCAGCAAAATTTGGAACCAGTGGTTTACGTGGTTTGGTTGAAGAAATTACTGATGGTACCTGCGATAAATATGTGCGCGGGTATCTTCAACATCTTAAAAACAGTAAATTAGCTCAAGAAGGTTCAAAAATTTTTATTGGATATGATTTACGAGCCTCCAGCCCGGTTATCTGCGCACAAACTATCGCTGCGGTGATCAAAGAAAATCTTGTTCCCATTAATTGTGCTGACTTGCCAACCCCTGCTCTTGCACTTTACGCCATGAACAATGGCGCAGCTTCAATTATGATCACAGGGTCTCATATACCAGCGGACCGAAATGGCATAAAGTTCTATCGACCAGACGGTGAAATCGATAAAAACGATGAACAAGAAATTCAAAAATATGCACAGCTTATACCTGTTGAAAGTCGAAATTCTGACATAAATATTGAAGGTGTTTCAAACGAACGAGCAGCAGCTTTAGAACAGTTCACCGAAAGATATAAGGCTCTGTTTTCAAATAACTACTTCGCGGGAAAGCGCATTGGTATATATGAGCATAGCTCGGTAGCTCGCGATATCCTCAAAGACATATTAGAGGCCTTTGGCGCCAAAGTTGTTTCATTGGAACGTTCTGAAACGTTTATCCCAGTCGATACTGAAGCTGTTAGTGATGAGACTGTAAAAAATCTAAAAGCTTGGACAAAAGAACACCAACTTGATGCCATTTTGTCGACCGATGGCGATGGTGATAGACCATTATTGTCCGATGAAAACGGCAATTATATCAAGGGTGATATTCTGTGTCTTATTGCCAGCAGATATCTAAAAGCCAGCGTCATTGCAACGCCTGTAAGCTCAAATTCTGGCATTCAAAATGTACAAGGTATGGAAGTTTACCAAACACGCGTTGGCTCACCATATGTTATTGCTGCTATCAATGAAGCTCTTGCAAAGGACAACAGCGACCTTGTTGTTGGATTTGAGGCCAATGGCGGCTTCTTGTTAGCATCTGAAACACAAATGGGTCACGGTACGATTACCGCCCTCCCCACACGTGACTGTGTCTTACCTATGCTTGCAGTGCTGTCCATGAGCATTGATCAAAGTTTGCCACTATCGAAACTTGTTGAGAGTTTTGATATGCCCATCACCCATGCTGGTCGTATTCAAGAATTTCCAACTGAAATCAGCTCTGCATTTGTCGCTGAGCTCACCAATTCAGTAGAAAAACGAAATGAATTCTTTAAACCGTTCGGCAGCGTGGCAGACATCAATGTTATCGATGGATTGCGCGTTCAGCTTGATAATGGTGATATTATTCACTTAAGGCCATCCGGCAATGCGCCTGAAATGCGTTGTTATATCGAGGCTGAAAGCATAGCTGCGGCAGAGTTGCTGGTTGATAAAACAGTCTCAGCAATCAAAGCATATAATAATATTTAAATAGCAAAATGCCCGTTACTCAACGAATAACGGGCATAATAAATTTCAAAAATGGCAATATGCTTAGGCAGCTTTATAATGCTGTGTCACCGCGGATACTTCACCGCTGAGTTTAAACTCACGAAGCATTGCATTTAACTCTTGCACTTCTTGAGACAGAGTGTGACCAGAAGCTGTGACTTCCTCAGCCATCGCGGCATTTTGTTGTGTACCTTCATCAATTGAGTTAACCGCACGGTTAATCTCTTTTAAACCGCTCGACTGTTCTTGCGCTGCATCATCTATCTTGTGAACATGTTCATTAACTTCAGTCACAAACTTAACGATAGACTTAAGCGCCTCACCCGTTTCAGCTACCAGATTAACACCTGATTGTACTTGTCCGCCTGAACGCGTGATCAGCTCTTTGATCTCTTTAGCAGCCGTTGCAGAACGTTGTGCAAGTTCACGCACTTCCTGAGCGACCACTGCAAAGCCTTTACCAGCCTCACCTGCACGTGCAGCTTCAACACCAGCATTGAGCGCCAAAAGGTTCGTTTGGAATGCAATATCATCAATGACACCGATGATATCTGCTATTTGATCTGAAGATTCTCGAATATCAGACATAGCTGATACGGCCTTTGTTACGACCTCACCAGAGCGCTCCGCCTCAGTTTTAGTTGTCTTAACAAGATCACCCGCTTCTCCTGCAAGTTGAGCTGTTGAACTAACCGTTGCAGTAATTTCTTCAAGCGCTGCAGCTGTTTGCTCAACCGCCGCGGCTTGTTGTTCTGTGCGTTTTGATAATTCATCTGATGCACTTCGTATTTCTTGTGATCCGCCATCAATTGCCTTCGCATTTTGACCGATACGAGATAGTGTTTCATTTAAGTTAACAAGTGTTTGATTGAAATTTTCACGTAAGCCATCAAGTTCTGGTATGAATTTTACATCAATGGACTGATCAAGATTACCATCTGAAAGCTGTCGTAATGAATTTCCAATTGATGTCACGGCGTGAACACGACCCGTGATATCTGTGGCGAATTTAACAACTTTTACAACTTTGCCACTGGCATCAAATATCGGATTATAAGATGCTTGGATCCAAATTTCAGATCCACCTTTGCCAAAACGTTGAAACTCATCAGCGATGAACTCACCATTACCCAACTTTTTCCAAAACTCGCGATATTCCGCACTTTCACCGTAAGTCTTTTCAACAAACATTTGGTGGTGTTGACCTTGAATTTCACTTAAATCATAACCCACTGCACCACAGAAATTTTCATTTGCGGTAATGATAGTGCCATCCACTTCAAACTCAATAACTGCTTGAGCACGTGAAATTGCATTGATCTTACCATCATCTTCAGCTGATTTAAATTTAGCAGCAGTAATGTCAGAAGCAAACTTGACAACTTTCACTGGCTTTCCTGAGCGATTGAGCACAGGGTTATATGTAGCCTGGATCCAAATCTCATTGCCACCTTTGCCGAAGCGTTTATATTCGCCTGAATCAAAACTCCCTGCAGCAAGTGAAGCCCAAAATTCTTTGTATGCTGGTTGTGTCGCTTCGGTCGGATCAACAAATATTGAGTGGTGTTGCCCCACTATCTCGCTCCGCTCGTATCCCACAGCAGAACAAAAATTTTCATTTGCATCTAATATGTTACCCTGACAATCAAATTCGATTATTGCCAATGATTTGTGTAATGCCCGCAGAACAGAATCTGCGCCCGTTTTTAAACTAAAATTATTTAACAAAATAAGCTCCATAGCCACTTATCGTGAAACCTGGATGTCTAGATAGTCAGATATTCCCGCAAACATCATCGACTATTTAGTTTGATTTTAGATCTAAAAACCTAAAACCAGTACATCAGCGATCAAATCTCTAATGCATCGTCATGACTTATCGAGATAAACAAATGCTCTTACATCAGAGCAATTCCTAAGTAAAAAAGATCATTACTTGTAGCTATTAATTTGCATGATTTTGATTAAAATCACGTTAAAAATCAAACCCTAAAAGGTATATCTACGGTACAGTATTCGGTATAATAACATTCTTTGGTTGTGCTAAATATGAAATAATCGATGTATAAAACAGCCATAATATTGATGTAAAACTTCTATATGCTAGTATTAATACTGCGTAATATTGCATAGGATTATTAATACTACAAAATAACGAAATTTGATAATATTTGCTCATTGCAATCGGGTGCATTGATAAAAACGGCTGATCCTATCAATAATATTGCATTATTGAGTCGAAATTCAATAAATCAACTAAAAAGATGCGATAATTAAATACCGGAGTTTGGTCTAAAAAATGGCAACAGAAGTTTTAACTCCCATCACTCAAGCTTTAAATGATGGTGCTCTGACGCGCAAAGAGCTTAAGAGCCTGATGCAACGATCTAACAAACCAGCATTGATCCATTTGGTAATCTGGTATCTTGCACTGTTTGGCACCGGATCATTGATATATTTTACTTACGATAGTCTCTGGCTTCTTGCACCCGCAATGTTTGTGCATGGTGTTGTCATGGTGCACCATTTTTCACTGCAACATGAATGCACGCATTATACGCCTTTTAAAACGCGCTGGTTAAATGACGTGTTCGGCAATTATTGTGGCTTTGTCATCATGCTCCAGCATAGGCATTTTAGATACGAGCATTGCGATCATCACACATATACCCAACTTAAGGGCCATGATCCTGAAATGATAGAGCTCCCTGCGTCTATCTGGGGTTATGTCTATTACATCTCCTCTATACCTTATTGGAATAACAAATTTACCGAACTCTTTCGCCATATATTTGGTCATCTTACCGACGATGAAAAACGTTTTATTCCAAAAGTAGAATATACTACGATTTTCTGGGAAGCGCGTTTAATGGCAATTTGTTATCTAATGATCTTTGCAGTTTGCGTGTATCTTGGATGGTCAGCACCACTTTATTATTGGGTTATTCCTGTCATTCTTGGAGAGCCTGTTATGCGGGCAATTCGTTTAACTGAACATGTGGGTCGGCCGACGGTGCGCGATATGACAGAAAATACTCGCACAAACCTTGTTTCCAAACCTTGGCAATTCCTCAGCTGGAATATGAATTACCACGCTGAACATCATTATGCATCATCGGTTCCATTTTATGCGTTACCTCAATTACATGAGAAACTCGATGGCTATATTCATGTCGAAAAACGAGGTTATCTTGGCGCCCATATCGAAATCATAGCGCAGCTTTTGGGGCGAAAGCCTCGTGCTGATCAAAACACATAAAACAAAAAGCAGTTTGGTTAGCAAATAGATGTCACGCGAAAAAACCTGGCAAAATGTTATCGCCATCGATCAGTTGGAAGTTGGTGACGCAACCCCCGTCACTCATAACGGCCGAGAACTCGCAATCTTTGATACGGTAGATGGAATATTCGTCTCTATGGCTCGCTGTACCCATGGTGCGGCCAATTTATGCGATGGATATTTCAATGGCAAACATATCGAATGCCCGCTACATCAAGGTTTATTTGACGCAAGGACTGGTAAAGCATTAGCTTCTCCTGCACGAATATCACTTAAAATGCTGGAAGCGCGCGTGAAAGAAGATTTTGTTCAGATATTGATCTAACCCACGGTTGATCTGTTTTCCAATTTTCGGAATAAATATGACAACCCAAAGCAAATGACGAAATACAAGGCTGCTGTTGTGAGCCAGGCTTCAAAGATCAATCGTGTCGCAGATGCTAATTCCTGCGTTCTAAATGTTAGCTCAGGTACGGATATTAGCGAGATAATCGCGCTGACTTTAATGAGTGAAATAAATTCATTCGCTAGTGGAGGTAGTACCTTTTTAAACGCTTGCGGTAACACGATATAGCGCATTTGATCAAACCAGCTTAGGCCGATAGATAAAGCCGCTTCTCGCTGTCCCTTGCCAACTGATTGAATACCAGCCCGAATAATTTCACCAACAAAAGCACTTTCAAACAAAGCCAACACAAATGCGCCTGAAATCAAGGCCGGGAACTTACGCATATCACCGAAGAAAAAAGACCAATATTCCGCGGTTTCAGAACGTGCAATTTTTCTTGCCCAGCGCTCAATACCCAATGCATCGACGAGCTGTTCAGATAAGAAAAAGTAGAAAATGAACAAAATCACCAATGGCGGAACATTTCGCAGCATTTCTAAATATGTGCGTGCCAGCATGCGAATGGCAAGGTTTTTAGCAACACGTGCAAGACCCAAAATTGTACCAAATATGAGCGCCATGATCGACGCGTAAAAACAAACACGAAGCGTTGTGAACATGCCTTCAAGCAAAAAGTTAGTCACAAAGCGTTGCTCATCTTCATCCCATCGGATTAGATAATTGGGTATTGGCGCCCAATTCCAATTATAATTAAGCGCACCTTCAATACGATAAGTAATAAATAGGATGAAAGCCACAATCAGTGCCAAGAGCACATAATCGCCAGTCTTTAGTTTTGTTAAAGCCTTCATAATCTAGCTTTCATCCAATTCATTACGGGGGGTGAAATTGCGCAAGGTGCAAAATGTCCCTTGCGCAAAAGTGTTCTTATTCGACTAGGTCTTTCCAGTCTTGCGTCCCAAACCAGTACTCTTCACGCTCTGCGATATATCCAGTATGCGTGTTGATTTTAATCCAGTTATTCAGCAAGTTCAGTACATCTGGATCACCTTTGCGAACGGCAAAAGCCTCAAATGCAGGGTTAAACTCACGTCCACCTAGGCCAATTTCTAAAGTGTCTGGATATGATGCAACTTCCAATGCAGGTGTTGGGCGTGAACCCATTGTTGCATGTGCATTACTATTCACAACTTCCTGAGTTGATGCACCTTCTTCGTCAAACTGTAGAAGATTTGCTTTCGGGAACAATTCAGCAAGTGTTGTTGCAGGTGTTGTGCCACGACGCACAGCAAGCGTTACATCTTCACTGTTATAGTCTTCCAGTGTAAAGCCTTTTGTCATTTCGATATTGGAAATAAGTGCAAGACCTGAATAGATCACAGGATCTGAGAAGTTCAGCGTCATGTTGCGTGAAGTTTTCACACTCATGCCTGAAATGATGATATCGAATTTACCACCGACCAATGCAGGGATAATACCATCCCAAGCTGTTGGGATGAATTCCACGTCCACGTCCATGTCAGCTGCAAGCTTTTTGGCAAGATCGATTTCAAAACCGATTAGATCGCCTTTTTTATCGCGCATAGCCCATGGTTTAAATGTTGAAAGGCCAACGCGCATCACACCATTATCTTTGATTGTTTCGATAACGCTTTCTGATGTCAGAGCTTGAGTTGCAGTCTGAGCTGTTGCTGGCAGTACCAACGCTGCAGTTGCCAATGCGGCAAAAGCTACGCTTTTTATTTGACTCATAAATGTCATTTGGATTTTCTCCTTGAGGTTTCCAGTCGTGTGTTATTATGTTTGTGTTGCAAATCGCCTCTCCACACCTGAGACGAAAATGGATAATATCAGCGTGAATACGAGGTAAACGGCAGCAACCGTAAACCAAATTTCAAAGCTCATATAAGTATCTGAAATGATGTTGCGCCCGGCGGTCGTAAGTTCTAGAACCGCAATCACGCTCACAATGGCTGAGTTTCTAATCATTTGAACCGCTTCGCCCGTCATTGGCGGAATGATCAAACGGATAGACTGAGGTATAATAATGTAACGGTAGGCTTGGGCTTTCGACATGCCAATTGAGCTGGAAGCTTCCCATTGCCCTTTTGGAACTGCATTAATCCCAGCTCTAATAATCTCAGAAATCTGAACGCCCGAATATAGGCTTAAACATAGTACGCTTGCCGCATAACGATCTAAATCAAACACGCGTCCAAAAATGTAGTAGCAAACGTATAGTAAAACGATGATTGGAATGTTGCGGATAATTTCCAAAAGCGTAATCGACAGCGCGCGGCCGACAATTAAGTCTGATAAGCGCAACAATGCGAGCGCTAATCCAATACCAATCGCAATAATGAAAGAAATTGCGGATAAAATGATCGTACCAACCATTCCACGCGGAATCTCTTTCCACACAAATACCCCGTCCTCAATTTCATAAATATACTGAGGCACCCGAGACCATTGCCAATTATAACCCATGGTTTGAGAGCCGCTATAAGCGGCATATATGATCAAACCAACAATGATCAAATATTGTAATATCGACGCCGGTAAAGACGTTGTAATGCGCTTTATCTGCATGGCATCAGTGATCCAGAATTTGATCTAAAAATGCCCTACAGCGATCACTATCAGGGTTTGTAAAGAACTTCTCAGGCGGCGCGGTTTCAACAATCTCACCATCTTCCATGAAGACCATAGTATCGGCCACCTTGCGCGCAAATCCCATTTCATGGGTAACGCAAACCATTGTAATGCCGCTCTCAGCCAATTCAACCATCACATCAAGCACTTCATTGATCATCTCAGGATCAAGTGCAGACGTGGGTTCATCGAACAAAAGGATTTCCGGCTCCATGCATAATGAACGTGCAATCGCTACGCGCTGCTGCTGGCCACCGGATAATTGTGATGGATATTTATCAGCCTGTTCAGGAATATGCACACGTTCAAGATAATTGCGGGCAAGTTTTTCAGCCTCCGCATTACTAAGTTTACGCACACGTTTTGGGCCAATGGTCAGGTTTTCTAGCACGGTTAAGTGTGGAAAAAGGTTGAACTGTTGAAACACCATGCCAACATTTTGGCGAATCTCGCGAATGTTTTTTGTGTCTTCGTTCAGCTCATATCCATTAACTGTCAGACGTCCAGAAGAATGCTCTTCGAGCCTGTTCACACACCGAATTAATGTCGATTTACCAGATCCGGAAGGGCCACAAATGACCATCCGCTCACCTGATTTGACAGTTAAGTCAACGTCTTTAAGTGCTTGAAATTTATCGTAAAATTTATTTAAGCCTTGGAGTTCAATAACGGCTTCTTTTTGGTTCAACGTCTTTTACCTGTTTTTACAGTGACCGGCACAGAATAAGATCGCCAGCTGTAATCTTTATTCGTGTTGACACACATAACGTCTTATCGAGTCCCGTCACGAATTGGGGCCATTGTGCACATAAATACCAGATAGTTAAGTGATTAATTTGCAGATAAACTTTAAGTGATGGTCAAAAACAATAGGCCTTAAACCATTCGCTAAAGCAGATGCGCCAAAAACACACATAGGCATTCAGTGAGAATGTATATAATATTACGTAGATATGTTTGGACTGGATGTAACTAAATGAAAAATTATCAAGTTTTAGTTGTTGGTGGTGGATTGGCAGGAATGTCTGCTGCTCTAGCTTGTCAAAATGCCGGTATGAATGTCGCCATCATTGCTAAAAAACCAGCCAAGAATGATGCGCGTACAACTGCATTATTTATGCCATCAGTTGATTTTTTGAATGAATTGGGTGTTTGGGAAAAAATCAAAGACCAAACGGCTGCGCTGAAAACTATGCGCATTTTAGACAGCACCAATCGCTTAATTCGTTCACGACCAGCTTCATTTCCCTCTTCTGAAATCGGCTTAGACGCATTTGGCTATAATTTTCCAAACCATCCTCTGTTGGTATCAATGTATGAGAAAATGGCCGAAACAGATATTGAGATCATCGAAAACTTGGCGGTCGATTATTCTGAAAATGAAGTTTATGGTGTCGTCACACTAGATAATGGCGAAACAGTTTCAGCCCAGCATATACTGGCTTCAGATGGCCGAAACTCTCTCATCCGCCAAAAAGTGAATATTACAGCAAAAACCTGGGGGTATCAGCAAAAAGCAATCGTGTTGGCTTTTACTCATAAATTCCCGCACCAGAATATATCAACTGAATTTCACACAGAAAAAGGCCCATTTACGCAAGTTCCCCTTCCCGGCAAACGATCCAGTCTTGTCTGGTCGATCAAGGAAGATGAAGAAGCGTATTTTATGGGTCTTGAGAAAGATGAACTTAATCAGCTGGTCGAACAAGGTTTACACTCAACTCTGGGGCCTGTTGAGATTGATACTGAACTTCAGTGCTTTCCGTTATCAAGCCTTATTGCAACTCAGTTTGGCAAAGGACATGTCATGCTTATTGGTGAGGCTGCCCATGCTTTCCCACCAATTGGTGCGCAAGGATTGAATCTAGGTTTGCGTGATGTGATGACAGCAATTGAATGTTTGAAAGAACATCATAATGATCCGTTAAAAGCATCGGAGAGCTATGATCGCAAACGCCGCGCAGATGTTCATACGCGTACTTTTGCTATTGATATGTTTAACCGTACTCTGCTGACGTCATTCCTACCTGTTCAGCTCATTCGCTCAGGTGCCATATCCGCCATTAGTTCAATTGCGCCACTTCGCCAATTTGTGATGCGTCAAGGCGCTCTTCCTGGCGTTAAAAAACAAAAGCAATCAGCTTAAGGGAACATATCGTAAGGTATTGTCCCCGTCTTAAACAACCAAAGCCAGGTAGATGTCGTCACGACTGAAAATATTGTGCTGATCAAGATACATGCTGATGCGCGCTCTACCCAATATCCATATTGTTGACCGATCACGAACACGTTTGTTGCCGTTGGAAGTGAGGCAAGTAAAACGGCCACTTGAACCCACACAGGGTCAAAGTTTCCAAGCCAGGACAATGACACATACATTAAAGCAGGAAACACCAACAGCTTGATTGGCACAATATAGCTAATCTCAAGCGGAATTCTATTTAATGGACGCAATGCCAGCGTCACCCCCATAGCAAACAGTGCACAAGGTGCAGCCGCTTGTGCCAGAATATTGATCGTATTATCCGCAGCATCAGGTAAATCAACGGCAAAGATTGCTGCCATCACCCCAAAGAAAGTCGCAATGATGAACGGATGAAATGCGATGTTTTTAAAAACTTTAAGAACAAGCGCACCAACATTTGTTTTCTCTTTGCCAGTCAGCGCCATCATCAGCGGCGCCATGGTAAAGTGTAAAATGTTTTCAACACAGAAAATCAGCGCAACTGGTACTGCAGCTGCTTCACCAAAGGCCAAAAGCGCCATACCCGGCCCCATATACCCAATATTACCATAAGCGCCGGCTAGACCTTGAATGGTTGAATGGCCGATATTATTGCGCCGGATAAAATACCCAATCGCAAACACCAGCGCAAAAATTATAAAAGCGACATATGTTGTGGTGGCGAGAAAGTCAGCGCGTTTAAACTCTTCCACCGGCGTTGTTGAAAGCAATTTGTAAAATAGCGCAGGTAAAGACACATAAATAATGAAAACATTGAGCCAACCCATGGCGCCATCAGGTTGACGGGTGAATTTGGCGACAACGTAACCCAGTAAGATCAACCCAAAAAATGGTAGCACGAGTGTTATAATTTCAATCATCTACAAGTCGGGCTTTCCAAAAAGTATTCGAAGAATCATTGCTCTTTTCAAAGCGAATTATTAATTGATATACTGGAAAGATAAGAGTTCAAAGGAATATTGATGCAAAGCAAATCTGCTAAATTTGGTTTAGGCGAAATCGTAAAACACCGGATCTATGATTTTAAGGGTGTGATTTATGATGTTGACCCTGTTTTCGCAAATACAGATGAATGGCTTGCGTCAATTCCGGAAGATGTAAGGCCTGATAAAAATCAACCTTTCTATCATCTGCTCGCTGAAAACAGTGAAATTGAATATGTCGCTTATGTATCGGAGCAAAATCTGTTGCGGGTAGAAGATGCCAAACCTTTGCGCCACCCGCAAATCAACGAACACTTTGTTGGCTTTCACGATGGCGTTTATCTGCCATATGTAACCGTCTCTCATTAAAATTTGGACATAAAAAATGCCGGAACAATTACTTGAACCGGCATTTTCAAAATTATGTATTAAAAACTACTCTTTTGCAGCATCCTGTGCGGCTTGTAGTTTAGCACGAGATTCTTCAAGCTTCTTACGGATCTCATCTTCGCGTGCTTTTGCTTTTTCTTCACGTTCTGCACGGCTAATTGCTTCACCGTCAAATGCTTGTGTAAAACCAGTTAGCGAAATGCGAATTGGATTTGCAGCGCGTTGCGCGTTTACAGATGTAAAGACTGCCTCGCCACCGGCTTTAAATGAAGCAACGATTGCGTCCGTTAGCGGAACTTGCGCGATACATTTATCCGGCAAGCAAATAGCGTATGGCACTTTAGTTTGTTTTCCACCGTCAACTTGCAAAGAAATACCAGGCTGGATGAAACGAGCAGTTGGCACAGTCACTTGCAGCAAGCGCTGATTAACTTTACCTGAAACTTGCACAAGGCCCACAGCCGTTACCAGCTGGCCTGATGGTGCCGTTACTATGTTTTGAACGATACAAACATCGTTGTCAGCTTGCTTGTTACACTCTTTAAACCAACCAGCAATGGCTTGAGGCGCGGTTTGTGCATGGGCTGCTTGTGGTGCAAGCGCAAAACCTGCACCAAGTACTGCGACTGCAGCGATATTTGTAAAAATTGATTTCAACATTACTGTTCGGACCTTATCGGATTAATATCTATTTCGCCTAACTGCAGACCAAATAAGGCAGCAACAAGGCTTTGTACCTTCCATCTAACCCGACAACTCAATAATTTCCAGAAGTTATTTGATTATTTTTATCAATTTCCGATTTTGACACATCTTCCTATTCGGTACATGCTTGCGCAACGCGAGAATCAACTGTTTTATGGGAGAATCCAGTGATGAAGTTTGCTTCAGCTTTTTTGGTCGCAATATTTTTAGCAGGTTCAATGTCAGCCAATGCCGAACCGTTACATGGAATATCCATGCATGGTGAACCTGCATTACCTGCTGATTATACGCATTTTCCCTATGCAAATCCAAATGCACCCAAGGGTGGTAAAATCGCCTATGGCGTTGTCGGAACGTTTGATAGTCTCAATCCATTCATCTTAAAAAGCATGCGGACACGTGCGCGGGGCATTGTTGATCCAGAATATGGCAATCTTTATTACGATACGCTGATGCAGCGATCACGTGATGAACCGTTTTCCATGTATGGATTGCTCGCAGAAACTGTCGAATGGGATGAAGAACGCACTTATTTGCAATTTAATATCAATCCAAATGCGCGTTGGCATGATGGTAAACCTGTTACCGCCGATGATGTCATTTACACATTCGAAATTTTGCGTGATCATGGCCGCCCGCCCTATAATCGTCGGTTAAACCGCGTTGAAAAAATGGAGAAGATCTCCGATTTAAGCGTTAAATTCATCTTTAATGAAAAATCAAACCGCGAGTTTCCGCTGATTTTGGGCCTCACGCCAATTTTGCCAAAACATGATACGGATCCGGAAGGTTTTGATACGTCAACAATGGATATTCCAGTTGGTTCAGGTCCATATAAGATCAAAGAAGTTCGTGCTGGCGAAAGCATCACCTATGAGCGCGATCCAAATTACTGGGCTAAAGATATCCCATCTAAAGTTGGCTTTGATAATTACGATGAAATTCGCGTTGAATATTTCTTGTCACAAACGGCACAATTTGAAGCCTTTAAAAAGGGCCTGTTTGATGTCTATCCAGAAGGAAATCCATCAAATTGGACGCGCTCATATGACTTTGCCGCAGTAAATGATGGCGATATCATAAAAGAATCTTTTCAAAAACAGCGCCCATCCGGCATGTTTGGCTTTGTTTTTAACACGCGACGCGACATCTTTAAAGATATCCGTGTGCGCAAAGCATTGTCGTTGATGTTTGACTTCGAGTGGATCAATAAGAACCTTTATAACGGTGTTTATACCCGCACCAATAGCTTCTGGCAGGGGTCGTCGTTATCAAGTTATCAAACACCAGCAAACGACATTGAGAAAGCGCTATTGGCACCCTTCCCCGATGCTGTGAGCGAAGACATCATGAATGGCACTTATAAAATGCCAGTTTCAGATGGTTCAGGCCGTGATCGAAAATTACTGCGCGAAGCTTTAACGCTCTTTAGAGAAGCAGGATATCAAATCAAAGATGGAAAGCTCGTCGATCAATCAGGTAAACAGCTCTCTTTTGAAGTGTTGCCGCAAAACGAAGATCAGGAAAAGCTCGCGCTCGCATATCAGCGGTTTGTCAAAGCACTTGGTGTTGAGATGACTTTACGCACGGTTGATGACGCGCAATATCAGCAACGTTCGCAAACTTACGATTTTGATATTATCATAAAAGCGTTCACATCGTCGTTCTCACCTGGTGCCGAGCAGATTTGGCGCTGGAGCTCTCGTGCGGTAGAGCCGGAAGGTACGTTCAATTTTGCAGGTGTTGCAAGCCCAGCCATTGATGCGATGATTGATGCCTTGGTTAATGCACGCACGGCGGAAGATTTCCAAGCTGCCGTTCGCGCCTATGACAGAACATTGCTCTCTGGTCACTATCTTATCCCAGCCTATCATTTAGATCAGACTTGGATTGCGCGTAGAAATTACATCAAATTCCCAGAAGGCAAACAACCAATTTACGGATATCAATTGCCAGTATGGTGGGATTCTCGTGCTGAATAATGTTTATGTCATCCTAGGAAAATCACTATGAATGCTCCCGTAGATAAGACCCAAGTCACAATTGACATCGTATCAGATGTCATGTGTCCATGGTGTTATATTGGTAAAAAGCGCTTGGAAAATGCGCTTGCTGAAGTGCCCGATAATATCGATGTCAAAGTGCAATGGATGCCATATCAACTCGATGCAACACTTCCCAAACTTGGCAAAGATCGCAAACAATATTTCATCGATAAATTCGGATCGCTTGATGCTTATGCGCAAGTTTATGCACCAATAAGAGATGCAGGTGACGCAGAAGGCATTGCGTTTAAATTGGATGATATCAAAGTTTCACCAAACACGATGGACGCGCATCGGCTCATTCATTGGGCGGGGCAAGATTATGGTTTAGAGGTTCAACATGAACTTGTGTCAATTTTGATGCGTTTTTACTTTGAAGAGGGTAAGAATATTGGTCACAACGAGGTGTTGCTAGAAGCTACAAAGCTCGCTGATATGGGTGTTGATTACATCAAAGAACGTTTGGAAAGCGACGAAGATAAAGATGTTATTTCAGGGCAAATAAATTCTATGCAAGCTGCCGGAGTTTCTGGCGTTCCATTCTTTATTATGAATAAGAAATATGCCCTCCAAGGTGCGCAACCAAAAGAGCATATTGTTCAAGTTATTCAAGATGTTGCCAGTAAAGACTAAACCAGCGTGTGAAATGAAGTCTAGTCTGCTTTTGCTATTTCCGCAAGCTTAGTCATCGTTATCGCTGAGCCTGCTAAACGCTTGTCAGCATCCGGCAATTTACGAGCAAAGAACACGCTTTGATCTTGTCTGATTTTAGCTTGATTATTCGGTATTGAGATATGCGCAACCAATCCTGCAGGGTTCGGAAATTCGCCATTTCTAAAATGCACGACAATACCTTTTGGACCTGCATCAAGCTTCTCAACATTGGCCGTACGGCACAACATTTTGATATAAACAACCTTGAGCAAATGCTTGACTTCAAGCGGTAGCTTACCAAATCTATCGACCAATTCTGCGCCAAATTCATCAATCTCAGATAGTTCATTAATCTCACCAAGACGTCTGTAAAGGCTCAAACGTAGATTGATATCAGGTACAAAGTTATCTGGGATCATCACAGGGGCGCCCACTGTGATTTGTGGTGACCAACCAGTGTCGCTTGATAATTCATCGCCCTTAAGTTCGGCGATCGCCTCTTCAAGCATGTGCTGATAAAGTTCAAACCCGACCTCTTTAATATGCCCCGATTGCGCATCACCAAGCAGATTACCTGCACCACGGATATCAAGATCATGACTGGCGAGTTGGAAACCAGCACCCAAGGTGTCAAGTGATTGCAGAACTTTAAGACGTCGTTCGGCCGTTGCTGTAAGCGTTCTGTTTACCGGAAGTGTAAAGAGCGCAAATGCACGTAATTTTGAACGACCTACCCGTCCACGAAGCTGATAAAGCTGCGCCAAACCAAACATATCAGCGCGATGCACAATCAGTGTATTTGCAGCTGGAACATCTAAACCAGATTCAACAATTGTCGTTGATAACAGCACATCATACTGACCTTCATAGAACGCCGTCATGATATCATCTAATTCACCTGGAGGCATTTGGCCGTGTGCAACAGCTACTTTCAATTCTGGCAATTCTGAACGTAAGAATGCGTGAACCTCATCAAGATCCTTAACCCGTGGCGCGACATAAAAACTTTGCCCACCACGATAATGCTCACGCAGCAGGGTTTCGCGAATAATCATCGTATCAAATGGCGAGATGAATGTTCGAACTGCCAAGCGATCTACAGGCGGAGTGGTAATCAACGATAGTTCTCGAACACCAGTCATCGCAAGCTGCATGGTCCGCGGTATTGGTGTTGCTGATAGTGTTAAAACATGAACATCGGATTTCATTTCTTTAAGGCGTTCTTTATGCTTAACCCCAAAGCGCTGCTCTTCATCGATCACCAAAAGACCAAGATTGGCAAACTTGATGGATTGTCCAAGCAGCGCGTGAGTGCCGATCACAATGTCTGTTTTACCAGTCTCTAGTTCCTTCTTGGTGTTTGCAAGCTGCTTTGTGCCAACAAGTCGCGATGCATGACCAACGCGTAAAGGCAAACCACGCATACGTTCTGAAAAGCTTTTATAATGCTGGCGCGCCAGCAACGTGGTCGGAACAACGACAGCGACTTGAACGCCATTCATTGCAGCAATAAACGCTGCGCGAATAGCAACCTCGGTTTTACCAAATCCAACGTCACCACACACAAGGCGATCCATCGGAAGACCTGCAACAAGATCGTCTCGCACAGCATCAATGGCGGAGAGCTGATCATCTGTCTCATCATAAGGGAATGCTGCGGAAAACTCATCATACAGTCCCTCAGGTGCCGCTAAAGTCGGTGCATGGCGTGTATGGCGGGCAGCGGCAATGGCGATCAACTGATCCGCCATGTCCATCAAGCGTTTTTTCAGCTTAGCTTTGCGAGATTGCCACGCAACGCCGCCAAGCTTATCTAAAACAGCATTGGTTTCTTCAGATCCATAACGGGATAACAGTTCGATGTTTTCAACAGGTAGATAAAGTTTGTCATGTCCTGCATATAAAAGCTCAAGACATGCATGTGGTGCACCAGCTGCTTCGATTGTTTGTAGACCAACAAATTTTGCAATTCCGTGTTCGGCATGGACAACAAAACTACCCTCATCAAGCCCGGCGACTTCTGAGATATAGTCTGATCCGTGTTTTTTGCGCTTTGAGCGCCGCACAAGCCGATCACCTAAAATATCTTGTTCACCGATGACAACGAGATCCCCGGTTTCAAATCCACCTTCTAACGATAAAACAGCAGCCCCCGCCTGCCCGTTTTTAATCTTAGTAACATCGGCAAAGCTTGAAATTGGTTTGATACGTTCTAATCCATGTTCACCGAGAACCTGGATTAAACGATCCAAGGAACCATCACTCCAACCCGTGATAAGTACTTTTTTATCATTGGCACGTTGATCAGCAATATGCTTGACGACTTGATCAAACACGTTTACGCGGTTTTCACTTTGATTATTCGCCGATGAAGCCCATCTCGGACCTTGCTTTAGATCAAGGGTAAAGACTTGCCGATGATCTGTTTCCGGCTCTTCATAAGGTGTGAATTTGATTGATTTTTCACGATCTAAAAACCCCGAAAAATTTTCAATACTTAAGTATAAATCGTCTGCCAGAATAGGTTTATAAGGTGTCGATGCGCCAATATTTGTTCTTGAACCTTCAAGCGTATTTAAGCGAGAATCATAGTGATCATCAATCTGGTCGCGACGTTCTTTTGCAGCCTCTTTGACCATATGATCAGTCGTGATCGTAAACCCATCAATATAATCAAATAATGTTTCCAAACCGTCGTAAAACAACGGCAACCAGTGCTCCATCCCAGCAAACCGTCGACCAGCGCTGATAGCTTGGTAAAGCGCATCATCACGAGTATTGGCACCAAATTGGGACAGGTAATTAGTACGAAAACGCGAAATATTCGTTGCGTTCAACGAAACTTCGCTCATTGAGTTGAGCTCAAATGATCTTAATTGCTTGGTTGTGCGCTGCGTTTCAGGATCAAAAGCGCGTATGCTTTCCAGCGTATCACCAAAGAAGTCGAGACGGATGGGTGCATCGCTTCCTGGGATAAACATATCCAAAATACCGCCGCGAACCGCATATTCACCCAATTCGCGAACGGTATCAGTGCGATCAAAACCCAATCCTTCGAGCTTTTGCGGCATATCATCCATATGCAAATGCGCGCCTGCTTTTGCAGAAAAAGCCATGCTTTTTAACTGTTCTGCGGGCGGTAATTTCTGCAACATTGCATTGACGGTTGTTAATACAACCTTCGGCTTGGATTTATTATTATGGCGTACCAATTGGCCTAAGACAGATAAACGTTTGGCAGAAATATCAGTTCCTGGCGATACGCGATCATAAGGCAAGCAATCCCAACCAGGAAAACTTAGAACTTCAATATCTGGCGCGAAAAACGATAACATCTGCGCCAAATCAGCCATTCGCTGACCATCTGACATAACATGCGTGACGCAATGACCCTTTTGGACAAGTTCGGCGATAACAATGGCCTCAACCCCCGAACTCACATTTGAAATAGTGAGAGGGCCAAATCTGTTTTCGATGACAGATGTGGAAAATCCGGCAATCGCGCTCATGTTTCTACCTTGATATATTGGGTGCTAAAGTTTGGCTTGAATAACTGGCCTAAAAATCGGGCTTGAAGTCGATAATTCGACGAAAGAGCGGCGTATTCAACTCATCAGGTGTTGGAAGCTCACGCATAATCCATTTTGATAGATCTGTATCTTCATGAGACATGATAAATTCAAGTTCATCGAGATCACTATCGGCAAGGTTTTTAAGCTCGTTATCTATGAAATGGCCAAAAACAAGGTCCATTTCCTTTGTACCTCGATGCCATGCACGAAAATGTATCCGTGCCCGACGTCTATCCAATTCACTGCTGCTTTGTTTTGTTCCGGTCATACCACTCCTATACATAAATCAATTCATCTTGTCAGTGGGACAAATAAAACTTTTCGCGAATAAAATCGAGTGATACAAAAAGATATGCGACCAAATGAAATCGATCTGTTTTTCCGTTCTGTCAGTTCCCTTACGGGAATTGGTCCGAAGGTTGCCGATTTGCTCGCAAAATTGACCGGGCGAGAAAACCGAGATGATACAAAAATTGTTGATCTTTTATTTCATGTGCCTTCCAGTCTCATTGATCGTCAATTAGGACCCGGGATTGCCCACGTGCTTGAGGGCGGCGTATCGACGCTTAAAGTCGTTGTTGATCGTCACCAACCCTCACCGCGTGGTCGACGCAACATTCCCTATCGTGTTTATGTACACGATGAAACTGGCGAAATGGCGCTCACTTTTTTCAAAGCCCATGCCTCTTGGATGGAAAAAAGCCTACCGCTTGGTGAAACGGTTATCATATCAGGAAAAACCTCTTGGTTTAACGGTCAAGCCTCGATGGTGCATCCCGATTTTATGATGAAAGAAGCTGACGCGAAAGATTTACCGCGTTATGAAACCGTCTATCCTATGACCGCAGGGCTTTCTGCCAAAATACTTAAAAAGGCAGTTAAAGAAACGCTTGAGCAATTGCCCGACCTTAAAGATTGGATGGATCAAGCATTAGCTTCGAAAAATTCATTTCCAGGTTTTTCTGATGCTTTAAAGATGATCCATAATCCAAGAGACGCCAATGATATGGAGCCATTGTCTCCTGCAAGGCGCAGATTGGCGTATGATGAGTTCCTTGCAGGGCAATTATCTTTGGCGCTGGTTCGTCAGAAGATTAGAAAATTACCAGGTGATCCGCTGCGTGTTGAAGGCGCTGTTCGGCAACAAATTTTAGATGCATTACCCTTCCCGCTGACCAATAGCCAAAAAACCTCGATTGACGAGATTCTCGCAGATATGGGCAAGGAAGAACGCATGCTGCGATTATTACAAGGTGATGTTGGCGCCGGGAAAACCGTGGTTGCATTGCTCACAATGGCTGATGCGATTGAAGCAGGCGGTCAAGCTGTTTTGATGGCCCCAACAGAAATACTAGCGCGTCAACACCATGCATCCATTCGTAAAATGGCCGAAATTGCGGGCATAAACGTTGATATACTCGTGGGTAAAAGCAAAGCCGCTGAACGACGCGAAACACTTGCGCGTATTGAAAGCGGTGAAGCTCAGATCATTATCGGCACGCATGCACTCTTTCAAGATGCAGTAATTTATAAAAAGCTATTAATGGCGGTTGTTGACGAACAGCACCGATTTGGTGTTCACCAAAGATTGCGGCTTACATCTAAAGGTGTAGCACCGCACATGCTGGTTATGACAGCAACACCAATCCCGCGCACGCTTGTGCTGTCAGCTTTTGGCGATATGGATGTATCAAAACTGACTGAAAAACCAGCTGGGCGGAAACCAATATCAACCGTGAGCATTGATCGAGATCGTTTGGGCGAAATGTACGAACGGCTCCGCAAAGCAACGGCAAATGGAAAAAAGGCCTATTGGATCTGCCCGTTGGTAGAAGATTCCGAATTAAGTGATTTAACCTCCGCCGAAGCAAGACATAAGGAACTCTCACAAGCACTGCCCGGTGTGAAAATTGGCCTTGTGCACGGGCGCATGTCTGGTGCGGAAAAAGATGAAGCGATGATGGCGTTTAAACGTGGTGAGACGCGCATATTGGTTGCAACCACAGTGATCGAAGTGGGCGTGGATGTACCAGATGCAACAATCATCGTTATTGAACATGCCGAGCGTTTTGGCTTGGCACAGCTTCATCAGTTAAGAGGTCGCGTGGGCCGCGGTGAAGAAGCTTCGAGCTGTGTGCTTTTATATAAATCACCTCTGTCTGAAACGGCAACAGCCAGATTAAACATATTACGAGAGACCGAAGATGGTTTCCGTATCGCAGAAGAAGACTTAAAACTTCGTGGCGAAGGTGAACTTTTGGGGACCAGACAATCTGGAACTCCGGGGTTTCATATCGCACGGCTAGATGTGCACGCCGATTTATTAGAAACCGCTCGAAATGATGCGCGTTACATTATAGAAACTGACCCTGAATTAAAGAGTGAGCGCGGCCAAGCTATTCGCATGTTGCTTTATCTCATGCGTCGCGATGAAGCGATCAGGTTTATTCGCGCTGGTTAGTTGTGTACGTTTTTATAGCTTAACTAAGCCTCTTCATCATCTTTGATGATTTTGTCTTCCAAATTATCTTTGTGATCTGGTGAGACAAGACCAGCAGAAATGACCAGTTTTGCAGCTTCCTCGACATTCATATTTAAAATATGGACGTCTTTGCGCGGAACAAATAATAAAAACCCAGAGGTTGGATTTGGTGTCGTTGGCAAGAAAACCGAAAGCGTGTCTTCTTCACTTAAATGATTACCCACTTCACCTTTGGTATCTGTTGCAATGAATACAATCGCCCACAAACCAGCTCGTGGATATTGAATAAGACCGGCTTGGCTAAATGAGCTTTGACCTTCATCAAGGGCGGTCTGAAAAATTTGTTTAAGCGCTTTATAAAGCGAGCGGATCAAAGGCATGCGATCAAGCAGCGACTCGCCAAAATTTAAAACCGAACGCCCGATCAAATTTGCAGCTAAAAAGCCAGCAATCGTTATGACTAAAAGCGCAAAGATAAGCCCAAGTCCGGGAATGCCGAACGGCAAATATGTTTCAGGATTATAGACCTTGGGTATATAGGGTTTGGCCCAGCTATCGACCCAAAGAACAAATGTCCAAGTTAGATATGTTGTAATAACAAGCGGCGCACAAACGACCAATCCTGTTAAAAAATATGTGCGTAATCTCGCACCAGCAGATCTTTTAACGGGCTTTTGGGTCTTATTGTCTTTTTTCTTCATTGTGGCCTGTGGGAAAATATGAGGAGCAACCTTGGGAGTTGAGTTTAAGTAACATATGGTGATCTTTCGCCAGCTCACAAGTACAAAATAACAATAAATAGAAAATGATGGCTATTTTTTGTTAGCCATCCATATTTGAATATTTTTTGTGCAAAAATACCGTGTTTTTACTTATTCAACGGTCACAGATTTCGCAAGATTACGCGGCTGATCCACATCCGTACCCATAAATACGGCCGTATGGTAGGCTAAAAGCTGGATCGGCAAGGAATAAATAATAGGTGAGATAAACTCTGGCACTTCCGGCATCACTATTGTTGACATAGTTTCAATGGAAACGTTCTCTGCACCCTTTGCATCAGTGATAAGGATGATCTGACCACCACGCGCTGCAACTTCCTGCATATTCGACATTGTCTTTTCATAAAGACCATCAAATGGTGCAATCACAATCACAGGCATATCTTCGTCAATAAGGGCGATTGGACCATGTTTTAATTCACCCGCAGCATAACCTTCAGCATGGATATAAGAGATCTCTTTGAGTTTTAACGCGCCTTCTAGTGCAAGCGGAAAATTCGTTCCACGGCCTAAATAAAGCACATTGTTATATTTAGCTAAATCACGCGCTAACGCTTCAATTTTCATTTCACCTGAACCAAGTGTATCACTTGCCAAGCGTTCAATGCTCACAAGTGCACGAACAAGCTCTTTTTCTTCCGCATCAGTAATCGTGCCGCGCGCGCGACCTGCTGCAACTGCCAATGAAGCCAAAACAGCCAATTGACAAGTAAATGCTTTTGTTGAGGCAACGCCAACTTCAATGCCGGCAAGTGTTGGGAAAACAATATCGGATTCCCGCGCAATTGTTGATTCTGGCACATTCACAATCGCACCGATTTTAACGCCAGACTGTTTGCAATATCTAAGACATGCCAGCGTATCTGCCGTTTCACCAGATTGAGAAATAAAGAATGCTGCCATTTTGCCGTTAAGCGGCATTTCACGATAGCGAAACTCGGATGCAACATCGATTTCAACTGGTAGTCTGGCATAACGCTCTATCCAGTATTTACCGATCAATCCGGCATAATAAGCTGTTCCGCATGCGGAAACTGCCAATCTGTCGAGCTGGGCAAAATCAATACCTTCAAGGATAGGCTTGAAGGTCTCACTTGCAAAATCAACGTAGTGGCTGATCGTGCGAGAGATAACTTCCGGCTGCTCATGAATTTCTTTAAGCATAAAGTGTTTGTAATTGCCCTTATCAGCAACCATTGAAGCGCCTTGCGAGGTTTGACGCGCGCGTTCAACTTTATTGCCATTTTCGTCATAAACAACCACACCGTCATGCGTGACGACGGCCCAATCACCATCTTCTAGATATGTCACATCATCAGTAAATGGCGCCAAGGCAATGCTGTCTGAACCTAAATACATCTCACCGTCGCCATGACCTACTGCTAGTGGCGGTCCATGACGTGCGCCGATAATCATATTATCGTGGTTTTCAAACAAGATCGCGAGCGCATATGCGCCCTCAAGGCGAGTGAGAGATTGTTGAGCAGCTTCCTGCGGGGTTGCACCCTTATCAAGATATGATGAAACAAGATGCGCGACGACTTCGGTATCTGTTTGGCTGGAAAATTCAGCTCCAGCTGCTTTAAGTTCATCGCGCAAAGGGGCAAAGTTTTCGATAATACCGTTGTGCACGACAGCAACACCTTGAGTGAAATGCGGATGTGCGTTGGCTTCTGTCGGAGCACCATGTGTTGCCCATCGCGTATGACCAATACCGATCGTGCCTTCAAGCGGTTGTTCTTGTAAGCGGCTTTCAAGATTAACCAGCTTGCCTTCTGCGCGACGTCTTTCAAGCTTACCATTATTGAGAGTAGCAACACCCGCTGAATCATAACCGCGATATTCTAAACGCTTTAGAGCGTCCACTAATTGCGGTGCGACAGCAGATTTACCAACAATACCAACAATTCCACACATTCAATATTCTCCAAATCGGTCTTCAGTGACCGCTCTAAGGCAAGTAAAGCCTCAATTGATATTTATAAAGTCGATAAATTTCACGTTTCGTTACGTTACTTTTTCGATTGAGCTGCTTTAATCGCAGCATTCTTTTTACGGATACGCTCGCCTGCGCCGCTTACATTAACTTGCGGAACGCGCGAAACAGCCAAATCATTATCAGGCACGTCTTTATTGACGACAGTTCCTGATCCCACAAACGCATTATTGCCAATTTTCACAGGTGCTATCAGTGAGGAATTGGATCCTATAAAGCTATTGTCGCCGATTTGAGTCTGATGCTTGTTGTAACCATCATAGTTACAAGTAATCGTGCCAGCACCGATATTTGTGCCCTCTCCGACAATTGAATCTCCAATATAACTTAAATGATTGATCTTTGATCCTTCACCAATTTTTGCCTTTTTGACTTCGCAAAAATTACCTACTTTGGATGACTTTCCAAGATCTGCACCGGGGCGAAGCCTTGCAAATGGTCCGATTGAGGCTCCTTCACCAACATAAGCGCCTTCTAAATGACTAAAAGCAAGAATTTTTGCATCAGATGCGACTTCAACACCCGGGCCGAACCAAACATTTGGCTCGATGAGGACGTCTTGACCAATCTGAGTATCAAAAGACAAATAAACCGATGATGGGTCGATCATTGTCACACCCGATAACATAAGTTCTTCGCGCTTTCGGCTTTGCCATTCCGCTTCAAGTTCTGCCAATTCTGAGCGCGTATTACAGCCCATCAAGTCACTTTCAGGGGCAACGATTGCAACAGATTTTTTCCCAAGTTTTTGACATACGGCCACGATATCAGTGAGATAATATTCACCCTTGGTATTGTCGTTGCCGATCTGATCAATCAGTTCCAGTGCGATTTTGCCATTCATTGCGATCAGACCGCCGTTACAAAACGTGATCTTACGTTGCGCGTCAGAAGCTTCTTTTTCTTCAACGATAGCAACCAGCTCGCCATTCTCAATCACCATACGGCCATAACCAAATGGATCTTCCGCTTCAAAGCCTGCCACAACAACGTCTGCACCATCTGCCAAACCTTTGCGTAGTTCAGCTAAAACCTCTTTTTGGATAAGTGGCGCATCGCCCACAAGTGCAAGAACATCATCATAGCCTTTGGAAATCTCATCACGCGCTTGCAATACAGCATGCGCAGTTCCTTGACGGCTTTCTTGCAAAAAAGCGCTAACTGGAACACCCGTTTTTGCCGCGGTATCACGAACCTTATCCGCATCTCTTCCCAGAACAAGTGAAACATGATCAATATCAATTTCAGCTGCGGTGGAAACAATGTGAGAGATGATCGGCAGACCACCAATTGTGTGAAGCACTTTCGACTTTGATGACTTCATCCGGCTGCTGTCTCCGGCCGCCAAAATGACAGCCAAACATGATCTCGACATAAATATTTTCCTCGAATCGATAAATCCCTGTTGCTCTTTTACCCCATTCATCTAAATAAAATGTTGTTTTTTAGGCAAAATTTTATCAAAAATCCTCATTTAAAGCTAAAGGTCTTGCACGTGGCAACAAACGAAAATCAAAATAATACTGTTTGGCCATGGGTTGTTTTAGCTTTCACACCACTGTTTTTCTCCACAAACATCATCTTTGGCCGTGGGGTTGTGTCAGAAGTTGCCCCCTTTACGCTTGCCTTCTTACGATGGTCATTTGTTGCCGCTATTTTGTTTCCATTTGTCATGCGCGCGAAAATCACAACGCTGCCATTCATTAAAAACCATACATTCTTATGGCTCGCACTTGGGTTTTTAGGCATGTGGATTTGTGGAGCAATCGTCTATCTGGCTTTGGGTTATACAACAGCGATTAATACTGCGCTGGTTTATACAACAGCTCCAATTTTCACCATTTTAATTCAATTCATTTGGTTTAAACGTTCTGTAAAAATGCGTGAAATCATTGGGATTATCGCAGCAACCATTGGCGTTGGCTATATTGTGCTGAAGGGCGATTTATCAGCATTCATGCAGCTTGATTTTAATCTTGGCGATATTCTGATCTTGTTTTGTGCTGTGTCATGGGCGGGTTATTCCGTTTTGCAAAAAACCGAACCATGCCGCGGGATACCAATGTTGCCAATGCTGGGATTAACAACGTTATCAGGCGCGATGCTGCTAGCTCCGTTTGCCGCATATGAATTCTTAACAGGCGCACAAATGCCCGTATCACAACACGCATGGCTTAGCATTAGCGGGATCGTGTTCTTCTCATCGCTGCTGGCATTTACCGGCACTCAGCACGGCATCAAACATTTGGGCCCGCAAGCAACCGGCTTTTCGCTTTATTTACTGCCAGTATATGGCGTCTTGCTTGCGGTTTTGTTTTTAGGCGAAATCTACATGCAACATCACTTTGTTGGATCGATACTTGTTCTGGGCGGCGTTATATTAGCAACAGCTCCGATCACATTCAATAAACGTAAAGTTTGATTCTTATCGCCACTAACCAATTGTACCAAGTATTGGGAAAGTTTCTAAAAGCCAAAATCCGACCGTTGCGATTGCACCCGTCAGGAACAAAATCCCGGTTAGCACCAAAAGCAGTCCCATAAGTTTTTCAACTAGCCCTAAATGGCGGCGGAACCTTGTTAAAAAGTTCATGAACTTTCCGGAAAAACTCGCTGCAATCCAAAATGGCACGGCAAGACCTAGCGAATAAGCACCTAATAGCAATGCGCCTGATCCTGCGGTTTGGGTTGATGCTGCAACCCCTAATATTGCGCCTAGTACAGGCCCGATACAAGGCGTCCATCCAAATGCAAAGGCAAGACCCATGAGATAGGCACCTGAATATGTTGCAGGCTTGCCGCTACCCTGAAACCTCATTTCACGTGCCAATAAGCCGATCTTAAAAACGCCGAGAAAATGCAAACCCATTATGATGATGATCACGCCACCAATTTGCGCCAAGACATCAATATGTTGACGCATAAGACCGCCAAGGGTCGAAGCGCTTGCACCAAGCGCAATAAACACGGTTGCAAAACCCAATGTAAACAGCAACGAGGTGAGCATTATCGTTTTTCGAAAGGAAGAATCAGTTGTCACACTTTTGTTTGGTTCATCATCAGAGTTCAATTGACGAAAATCATCCATGGAAACACCGGCCATATAACAAAGATATGGCGGCACCAACGGTAAAACGCATGGAGACAAGAAAGATATCGCTCCTGCTAAGATAGCCGTTAAGACTGAAATTTCAGCTATTTCCATTGATTTCTCCGTATAAAACCTAGTGAATAACCCTTTATAGAATAAGGCCTTAACATGCTAATCACAGTTTCGAATAATTAACGTGATAAAAAAATGTCGCAGATGTGTTTTTTTAGGTTGACCGATTGGAAACTCACCCCTATGTTCCGGCCAATTCTTGAAGGTGCTTCGAAGCAGTTTCAAGCATCCCTTTTGGGAGCGCGTAGCTCAGCTGGTAGAGCAACTGACTTTTAATCAGTAGGTCCAGGGTTCGAACCCCTGCGCGCTCACCATTACTCCCGAATGAAAATTCTATTTATCAAGTCAATTTTGTATAGCTGACTGTATAAAATCCAGCGGCTTGCGCTTCTGCAGAGATATTATTTAGATTAAATGTCGCAGTACCAATCTTAGATTTTCCGTGATCATAGCCTTTGCCATAGCCCTGATTATAAGCATCCATTGCCAGAATTGAGAGTAGTAAATCTTTCGAAATATTCATCCTAATTTCCTATTTTGAAATTACCACCGTGCAACCCTAAGGGCGCACCTTTTGACGTAAAACCACCATGCAAATACCCGCCACTCAGTTCATTCAACCACCCCAGCACATTCTCCAACTCGCCTTCGGTGACGGGTTCATCAGTGATTTCAAGTGTGATGGATTGCAGGCTGTAATCGGGGCCAAAAGTGGCCGCTAAATTTGCAGGATCAACTTCTTTGACCGAAGTCGGATCGTTGATATCATCAAAGGTGACAAGCATGGGTTGATTTTCACCGTTCAACTCAAAACGAAGATGAGAGCTTTCAATCATCGGGCCAATGAGAGGCCATGTTTTTCGCTCTTTCGAAGGTATGGCGTAAAAAGCCCAGTGGGTGGCACCTTCCAAACGCTTTGAATTTTTTAATAAGGCAAACACATATTTACCGCCACCAAGATCCATAGTGGCGGCTTCTCCAGTAACGTACACGCCTCTGCCATCCCAAAGGTCCATCAATCTTGCGTCGTGTACAATTCTCACCGAAGTGATGCTTGAAGCTGACACAACGCTGCCTGGTGTATTGACTTCAACAGTTAACTTTTGATTCCACGAATAACTTTCGCCACATCCAGTTAGGATCATCGGAATCCCTAATACCAAAGCCAGACCGATCAAAAACTTCTTCATAACGCGACAGTCTCCTGCGCAATTTTGTCTGTGCTTCGATAGGAAATAATAAATTTATCGCCGGTATCAAAAGTAACTGCATAAAAGCCTGCGTCTTGAGCCTCCGTATCACCTTTATCATCGTCAAAACTTGCATTACCGATCAACGTTTTTCCATAACCACGATTGTAGAAATCCATTGCAAGAATTGAGAGTAGAAGATCTTTTGAAATATTCATGATTTTCTCCAAAATGCGCTATTCATTATGTTGCGCATGGGATCGCCGTAAGGCAGATTTTTGTTGATTGGGATGCATGGTTTACTGGAAGAAAGACACGGAAGAACCTTCCCTACCTCGCCTTCGGTGACGGGGTCATCGGTGATTTCAAGCGTGATGGATTGCAGGCTAAATCCGGGACCCAAAGTCGCCGCTAAATTTGCAGGATCGACTTCTTTAACCGATGTGGGATCATTGATATCGTCAAAGGTGACGAGCAATGGGTTATGTTCTGGTGAAAGCTGAGCTGATGGTTTTGCTTTTGATAGAACGCGGGTAAGCTCAACATTCCCCATCCCTTCCTTTAAGAAGTGACCAAATGTGTTTTGAGGTAAGGAATATGCATTTTTCTGGACGAGTGAAAATATATATCTCCCATCTCCTAGATCGATGACAACCGCTTCCCCCTGAACGGAATGACCAACACCAGTAGAAGGCAATGGAAGTCTAGTTGTGTCTTCGCGCCGAACAAAAATAACTGAGCTGGCGCTGCGCAATCCAGTCGGGGTTTGAACTTCATACGTCAGCTTATATTTCAGCTCAGCACTGTCGATTAACGACAGAACCGCGATCACCGGAACTGCAATAATAAGAGCAACAATCAGAAGAAACTTCTTCATAGCGCAATAGTCTCCTGCGCAATGCTATCAGTGCCCTGATTGTAGGAATCCAATGCCAACAAAGAAAGCATTAAGTCTTTTTCAGGATCAGTCATTTTGAACTCCTAATGATGTCAAGTATATTGAGTGAATTAGCAAATTGATTTTGAGCATTCGCACGCTGATATTTATCACCGTCTAACTGCGTATTTTTGATAGAGTCCAACCAATCTATTGCCACCTCGACTTCACCTTGTGTCAAAGCTTCCTTGGTGATTTCAAGCGTGATGGATTTGAGCGCATAACCGGGGCCAAGTGTGGCGGCTAAATTTGCAGGATCAACTTCCTTAACAGAGGCTGGATCATTGATATCGTCAAGCGTGACAAGCATTGGGAGATGTTCCAGCGGAAATGCTTTTGCACCCACAAGGTTTTGTATCCGCTTCACGCTCTCATCCCATTGCACAAATGAACCATCAGCGTTTTTACGAACACCTGGCACATCTCCGAAAACTTTTAAGCTGAATGAAGTTGCACCGGATATGAGAGAAAATAGATATTTCTCGTTAGGGAGCGCTATGACAACTGCCTCTCCTTCAAAATCACTGTTTATTCCACCTGCCTCTGCGAGACCAAGGCTAACCTTTTCAGAGACAACCATCCGTCCAACGCTCGAAGCAGAAACTTCACCATTTGGTGTGTTGACTGTAACGGTGACTTTCTGATTCCAAGAAAATGTTGGATATGCGATCCGAAACGCAATTATCGACATGCCAACAACCAGCACCAATCCGATAAGAAACTTCTTCATAGCGCGCACCTCAAGTGATGCTTTAAAAGCGCATATTCGCGAGTATCTGGCGCCCGCGAATTAAGCGAATCTGAGGTAAGTGTAATTTTGTTTTCACAACCCAATAAAACTGGATTATTCTGTGGCTCGCGCAAAATAATTTCGCCCCTTAAAATATCTGATCAATAAAACATGAATATCGTCAACATTGACGTGCTGGTTTGATCAAACTTGTAAAATTGATTCGTTTAACCATCATCAGTGTGCACAACTCATGCGTTAGATCATATACCTAAATTTAGGGGTGGCGAACCTACTTGCCTTTGACAATACCTACGAGTAAGTCATCCAAAATTTTATAACCATCTTTGGTCAAATGCAGGAGATCGCGCTTATATAAAGCGCAGGGGCTTGGCACTTTTTTATAGACTTTGGCGCGGATATGATATTCTTCGCTAAACTTTGTCATGCCGCAGGTTAGTTTATTATCGATATTAACGAACATGACGTTTTTATTCGCAAATTTTTCTTTTGCAGCATCATACATTTCCAAACGTTTAGGCATATAAGCTGAAAAATCTAAACCGCGTGGCGGTGTCTCTAACACAACAACTTTGCTGTTTGGCCAAAAGCCGGTCAACATGTCAACAATTGTAACGATGCCTTTAGATATGGCGCATGTCGGATCAGTTCGAAGATTATTGGTACCTATCCATAACACGACATATTTAGGATTATAGTCTGATGCGTTCATTTCGCTTAAACGCCAAATAATCTGCTGGGTACGGTCAGCCCCTATTCCAAGGTTTAAAACCTTATAATCTGGCAACTTTTTTTGAAGGTCTTTGGTTTTCCAAGATCGCGTCAAAGAATCACCCAGCAATATAATATCTGCGTTTTTGGGTTCTTGATTTTGAAGTTCCTGCGATTGCAAAAATTTATCACTCGTGGCCGGTCTTTGATCCGTGGTTGTGTGATAAACTGCATATTCGGGACAACTTTCTTCATCTGCATATGCCGGACTTAAGAAAAGCACGACCCCGAACAGGCAAATAAGTTGGAAACCCATTTTATGTAAAAACGCTATAAACATTGTTCTCGCAACACTTCTTTCCAATGGACACCCGACTAGGCGTGTTGATCGCAAAGCCACTTTTTAAACTCGATCATATCATAAGAATATGATCAACTGCGAACAATTAATATCGCTTCCGAAGTGTTGCAATATAGATTGAGCGTAGACGACCTCTAGTGTTACGGTGCCGCCGAGTAATCAAAAATCAAAAGCACTAAAAGTACATGACTTATAATCTAACCATTGTTTATTCAATCCTGATACTTGGAGTCATATGTTTTCAAGTTGCTCTAATTTTAGGCGCGCCTTGGGGACGAATAACTCAAGGCGGAACGCATGATGGCGCGTTGCCAAAGCAAGGACGGATAATAGCAGCAGTTTCTATTCTCTTACTTGTCGCGATGATATGTTCCGTCATTTCAACGGGTGGTCTTTGGCCACATTGGCCCAGATGGACTGGATGGCTTACAGTAATAATCAATCTCATCATGTGTGTGCTCAATTGGATAACACCCTCAGTTGCAGAGCGTAAAATATGGGGTCCAATAACAAGCGTTATATTTGTCTTAGCGGCGAATATAATGCTATTTTAGACGGTAGATGCGATACAGCAGGCCAAAACAACTTCAATTATTATGTCAAAATTCCCGCATATATAACAATTACTTATGAGACTAAAACTATAATTGTAATTTTAATATATGCAAGTCAGCCCCTTAATTGTCAGCGTGAAAATTAACCTATCATAAACTATAGCGACATACTACTATAGGTGTTGGGGTGAAGCTTTTAAGCTTCTAGTTAAATGATTTAAATCTTTAACAAAGGGCATCGATATGATCTCAGGTATCTCGAGTAATGTGTACTATCAGCCGCCTCAAATGGTTGGTTTGGAAAACGCCGTAGACGGCACCGAAGAAGAAAAAGGGCAACGACCACCTCCGCCGCCAAGAAATGGTGAAGGTAGCGAAATGAGTGGAGGTCCTAGTTCCACATCTATAAGCGCTGAAGGCTCAATTAGTTCAATGATGATGGGGCAAACTCAAGGTGGTAACGATAGACCACCACCACCGCCACCTCCAGGTGGTAAAGAAGGTGGATCTGGCGGTGTAGAATCAGCTGAAGCTGCCGCGCTCGAACTTCTAATAGAAGATGACGAAGAAGATGAGGATGAAGACGCTCTCACATCTCTCACTACAGATGAAGAAACAGATACAACAACGGATATCTTAGATATCATTGCTGCTATTTGATCTGATCTTTGATTATATGTTTTAAAAAACGGCTCCAAGTTAAATTGGGGCCGTTTTTATTTAACTTACGCATCGCTCATGATAATTGATCAGTTATGATACACGCCCCACTTTAGATTTGTTTGATGAGCTCTTCGCATCAGTAAGACAATTGTAAGTCCCAATAACATGATCTCAGCAATTGGGCCTGCAAACCAAATACCAACCTCACCCAACCAAATCGGTAATAAAAATGTCAGTGGTATTGCAAAGAAATATGGTTTCGTAAGCCCTAAAACAGCAGCAGGAGTTGCCAAACCAATCGCTTGAAAATACGTTCCAATCATCATGAGTGGTCCCATGAGAAAAAACACAGACGTCATGATTGGTAAAATGCGGGCAACTTCTGATATCACGACTTGATCATCCACAAAGCAGCTTGCAATCAGACCTGGTGTCATCATCACAATAATCTGCACGAGAACGCAATATATCAATGCCAGCCAGATTGCCATTTTCAAACTCGCATCTGATCTTCTCCAAAGTTCCGCGCCAAAATTGTTGCCAGTGATGGTTTGCATCGCAAATGACAATCCCAATAAAGGCAAGAATGCAAATGTAATGACACGGGTGATGATCCCATATGCTGAGATTGTGTTTTCATAACCCGTCCCACCAAACATTTGTAATGCTGCAATGATTGCAACAGAACCAAGTGCTAAACCTAAAAACCCAAGACTTTGTGGTGCGCCAAGCGCTAATATAGCCCCCCAATAACGTTTGATGGAAAAACGTAAAATAGTAGACGGTTTTAAGGGTGTGTTCCCAAATAAGCGGAATGCAAAGATAATGACAAATGCAAGCGCCTGAGCTGCAGCTGTTCCATATGCAGAGCCTGCGACTCCCATATCTAACAAAGCAATAAGAATATAATTAAATACGATATTTGCTATGGAAACTAATAAGCTCATTGCACTCATGAAGCCTATCCGACCTTCATTTCGCAATGCATCGGAATTGACCGATAAGACAAACAAAAGCGGAGAGAAAAACACAGTAATGGCAAGATAGGTCAAACCCATTTTCGCAAGTTCAATAGAATCACCAGCTGCAATTAATGTCATTGGCTGGCCCAAAACAATAAACAACAGGATTAAACCAATACCTAAGCTGATCGCTAAACCATGAGCTCCGACAAACACTCCGCGTGCACCGTCGAGATCATTTGCACCCAAATAACGAGCCAAAACACTCGACATTCCACTAGATACCAATGTGGATAACGCAACAATCAACATATATATTGGAAACATGAGCGTGACCGCTGCAAGCGCTTGCGGACCAACAAACACACCTAAGAACAATGCGTCTGCAACTGACAATAGACCATTCATACCCATCACAAAAATGATGGGCAGTGCCGTTTTTAAATAAATGGTTCTCAATGAACCTTGGGTAAAATTGTTTGAAGAGGATTGAGACATAATCGATATCTTTCGGGCCAATTACGCGCTGAGAAAGATGGGACCCGCATTGCCATCCGCGCGATAAGCGGAAAGAAATATTCAAATTATCAAAGTGTAGAACTTAACCAAGACAAAATATGTCCGCGGGAAGCAGGCGTCTACAAGCCAAGCTCCATTTATGCTAAATTAAATATAGCGTCAACGGTTGAATCAAAAAATGCTCGTTCGCAAGATCTGTAAACTTTACCAACGAGCATTTATTTATATTCAAATGATCAATCGTTTTAAACTATGCTGTTCCACGCACGGGACGGTCATTATTGATGTTGAAAATCATGCCATCCAGCAATTCGTCCAAATCAGGGCGCGCAGCAGGCCCATTTGAAATATCAACAAGCATTAATGAGCCATCAGGTCTAATTGCAAAAGTACCTGGTTCTGAGAACATATCTGTTGTTTCAGCTTCTGACAAAGGTTCAGAAACATAAAGACCAAGCTTGCGAATGCGATCTACGGTCAATCCATATCCCAAATCAAAATCCCAACCAAACTCGTCGCGATCGGCAATAGCTTTTTCCTTGGTGTCAGCTGATACGACGACAACGTCCATAACATCAGTCCATTTAGACAGCATATCATTGAGTTTGTTGAGGTAACGCTTACAGCGAGGACAGTGGCGGCCGCGATATACGACCAACATAGTCCAACGATCCTTCGCATCACCAATTGTGATTGACCCATTATCTGTCAGTGTTTCAATGTCAAAAATTTCTACTTTTTCGCCAACGCGTGGTTTATTGCTCATTATTCAAAATACTCTGTGTGGTTGGTGTGAATTTGTTCAATGGTTGCATCAAGACGACCTAAATGGCGGCGCCCAAAATCTACAGCCTGCTCTGGTGTTCCGTTTTTAAGCGCATCCGCAATGCGAATGTGATCATCCAACAGAACTGCGAATTCATCTTTTCGATCTAAGCTTAAGACACAAAGCCGATCGACCTTTTGTTTGCTTTCTTCAATCGTTGTGAATGCCAATGAACACCCACCAAGTTCGCAAATCAATTTATGAAAATCGTAATCTAATAAATGAAAACGATCCGCCTGCCCGTCCGCTAAACATTGATGTTGTTTCTGTAGGTTCTCATCAAGCTTCTTAGCCTTAGCATCATCCCAAATCGAACACGCATGTCGGATAACTTCAAGCTCAACAGCAAGGCGCACAAAACGCGCATGACCAATCAGCTCCATGGAAAAGCCGCGCACTTCTGTCGCGCGCTGCGGGCGAATGAGTAATAAATCCAAATGTTCCAAACGATTAAAAGCATCACGTACAGGTTGTCTTGAAATACCAAACCGTTTTGCAATTTCTGATTCTGATAATTTAGCACCAGGCAAAATGTTTAACGACGTAATATCTTCATACAATTGACTAAATACGATGTCTGTTGCTGTACGTCTTTCAAATTTTTCTGCAATTTCCTGCATGAATATACTCTTTCGCTTCGCCCGTTTACCGCAGTTTTGGATATCCCGATTTTGCAGGCCGTGCAAGTACTCCTGACTGGAATAATCACTCAAAGTGAGTAACTGCGAGCTGTGCATAAAAATGCGATTTTGTTTGTAAAAATGACATTAGCTGAAAAATTCATGCTTGACAATACTAGCATACTAGTCTTCTAATATGCGCAAGAAACGAGCAATTATTAACCCAGAAATCAACTGGGCAGCTGAACAAAGGGCGGAGAAAAAGATGGATTTGAACGTTGCAGGGTCACAAGATCTGACAGGTAAAGTGGCTGTTGTAACCGGTGGTGGCCGGGATATTGGGCGCGCTTGCGCGATCAAGCTAGCTCAGTGCGGTGCAGCTGTTGTCATCAACTATCATAGCTCATCTGCGGGTGCCGATAGCGCAGTAGAAGAGATTGTTGCAATGGGCGGAAAAGCAATAGCATTGCAGGGTGATATGACATCTCAAGATGATGTAAATGCTCTCATTGAGAAAACCGCTCAGTCTTTTACCGGTAACATCGATGTCCTTGTGCATGTCACAGGCGGTCTTGTTGCTCGCAAAACTCTGGCGGAAATGGATATCGAACACTGGAACTATGTCATGGAGTTAAACTCAACTTCATTCATGCGTTCAGCAAAAGCAGTGCTTCCTTACATGAAAAATGGTGGTTCTATTGTCGGTCTTGCAAGTCAAGCTGGGCGCGATGGCGGCGGGCCAGGTGCATCAGCTTATGCCGCTTCTAAAGGCGCAGTAATGACCTTCACACGTGCATTGGCCAAAGAATTAGGACCTGAAATCAGAGTGAATTCAATCTGCCCAGGCATGATTGATACTGACTTCCACAACACATTCACAAAATCAGAAGTTCGCAAACATGTTGCAAACATCACACCATTAAAGCGCGAAGGATCGCCTGAGGACGTTGCAAACTTAGCAGCATTTTTAGCAGCAGACAGCGCAGCATTTATTACCGGAACGAATGTCGACATAAACGGAGGCATGCTCTTTTCGTAATAAGAATTCTATCGAATTCAAAATAGTTATTAAAACAGTACAGGGAGGAAATCATGTACAAAAAACTATCAACTACTCTTCTTGGGGCCGCTACTGCATTGTCATTATTGTGTGGTGCTGCTGCATCCGCTGAATGGCGCGCGTGGAACATCCATAATGATGGTCACCCAAACACTGGTGCTATGGATCGTTTTGCTGAACTAGCTGCTGAAAAAACAAACGGCGAAGTCACTATCGAAGTATTCCACGGTGGTGTACTTGGTACGCAGCCAGATGCTCTTGAGCAAGTTCGTATTGGTGCGATCGATGTTGGTAACTTCTCCATGGGTCCAATCGGTCCAATGGTCAACGAAGCTAACCTTGTTTCACTTCCATTCATCTTTAAAAGTGTGCCACACATGTTCCGTGTGATGGAAGGTGAAGCTGGCGAAATCATTTCAAGTGCTATGGCTGCTGAAAACCTAATGCCTTTGGCTTGGTTTGATGCGGGTGCTCGTTCTTTCTACGCACAAAAAGCAATCAACACACCAGCAGATGTTGTCGGTCTTAAAGTTCGCGTGATGAACAACAACCTTTACACATCTATGATTTCAGCAATGGGTGGCAACCCATCTCCAATGGCCTTCTCAGAAGTTCAGCAGGCGTTGAAAACTGGTGTTGTTGATGCGGCAGAAAACAACTTCCCATCATACAAAAGCGTTGGTCACTTTGAAGTAACTAAGAACTACTCTTTGAGTGAGCACTTGATCATTCCTGAGTGCATCTGTGTAAACACTGCCAAATTTGAAGCTTTGTCTGCAGATATGCAAACAGCTGTTAAAGCTGCTGCTCAAGAAGCTGCTCTTTACCAACGCGAGCTATGGGCTGTTGATACAGACAAAGCGCGTAAAGACGTTGAAGCTGCTGGCATCCAAGTCAACGAAATTGCTAACAAAGCTCCATTCCAGGAAGCAATGGCAGCAGTTTATGACGAATATCTAGCTGCAAACCCTGATATGAAGAAACTTGTAGAACTTGCTCAAACGACTGAGTAGTCTAAGTTTCAGATAAAAACTGTGACGCCTGGCATAGCAATAAATGTCAGGCGTCTTTTTCTGGGAGGCTTTTAAATGGCGGAACCTATTGCGCAAAACGCATTGATCAAAAAGATGAATGCAGCATTCGATAGCATAACGAAGATATGTTTCATCCTTGCGGGAACAGCCTTGGTTTTAATGACCGTCTTGTTCGCTTGGCTTGTATTTGGACGTTATGTTTTAAATGATACGCCAACCTGGGTAGAACAGGTTTCCTTGCTTTTAGTAATGGTTATCGCATTCTTTGGTGCAGCAGCTGGCGTGCATCAACACACCCACCTTTCAGTTGTTGTATTTCGAAGCATTGTACCCGATAAAATACGTCTCACATTCGTCTTGGTTTCTGACTTTTTGATGATGACATTTGGCGGCTTGATGTTCTGGTATGGCATTGATCTTACGGTTTTCAAATGGAGAGCACTCATTCCTCTTCTTGAATGGAATGAAGGGCTTCGTTCGCTGCCCCTTACAATTTGCGGCGCACTTATTTTTCTAATCTCACTCGGCCACATAATTCGCGTTTTAACAAACACGGATGAACGCCACGACAGCATCGAACAAGGATAAATCATGGGATTGGCGTTACTTCTGGGAACTTTTGCAGTTTCCGTTATCATCGGAATGCCCGTTGCGTTTGCGCTTGGCATCGCTTCATTGGCCGCATTTTGGTATGAGGGACTTCCCCTACTCGTTGGCTTTCAAAGAATAATTTCAGGCATCAATGTCTTTTCATTAATGGCGATCCCGTTTTTCATTTTCGCTGGCGACTTAATGTTCCACGGCGGCATTGCAATGCGCCTCGTTCGATTTGCACAATCAGCAGTTGGCGCGGTTCGCGGTGGCTTGGGTGTCGTGAACGTATTTTCATCAATGTTATTTGGCGGTATTTCAGGTTCTGCCATTGCAGATATCTCAGCGCTTGGTTCTATTTTAATCCCAGTGATGAAAGACAAAGGCTATGATGCTGATTACGCGGTCAATGTCACCGTCACATCATCTATCGCCGGGATTATCATCCCACCAAGCCACAACATGATCATCTTTGCGCTCGCAACAGGTGGTGCAGTTTCGATCTCTAAACTGTTCTTAGCTGGTGTTGTACCGGGTATTATGATGTGCTTGTGTTTAGCTGCAACAGCTTATTTCGTTGCTGTCAAACGTGGCTATCGCGCTGAAAAGTTCCCCGGCTGGAAAATTCTTGCATTAAACTTTGCAAGTGCGATCCCAGGCCTTATGACAGCAATCATCATTGTTGGCGGAACATTGTCTGGCATTTTTACAGTGACTGAATCTGGTGCATTTGGCGCAATGTATGCCTTTATCGTTACATTGCTTGTTTATCGCAATATCACATGGTCAAATTTTAAGATCGCTGTGGTTTCCTCTGTCCGCACAACATCAATGGTTATGATCTTAATCGCCTGCGCTGGTGCATTTGCATATATGCTTACATTCTATCGCGTACCGACTAAAACCGTTGAATTGCTAACTGGTATCACAGACAACCCAATCATGATCTTGTTGATGATCAATGCTGTATTGCTTTTATTGGGTATGATCATGGATATGGCGGCTCTTATTTTGATCTGTACTCCAATCTTCCTGCCAGTGGCGACAAGCTTGGGAATGGATCCAGTTCAGTTTGGGATTATGATGCTCGTCAATCTCGGTTTGGGATTGTGTACACCACCGGTTGGCACCTGTTTATTTGCCGGGTGTGCAGTGGGTAAATTGCCCATAGAAAAGGCTGTTAAAACTATTTGGCCTTTCTATATCGCAATTTTCATTGCTCTTATGTTGATTACATATGTGCCGGCAATATCACTCACATTGCCGAACCTGATTTCAGGGTAAAGTAATTCCAAAACTAAAAAACAGCCGCTGGATTGTATTCAGCGGCTGTTTTCGTTTTCATAGCGACCATGGAAATATTTAATTTGAGATAACCTCAATCGTTCATGTTCTTACGCCTAACACCCCAGCCGATTGTTTTAACGCGATTGCCGGGTAGTTCAGGGTCATCACCCCATATCGCTTCATAGGTATCATGCGCGCGACCTGCTTTTTGCAAAGCGATGAAGACAACGAATATCGCAATCCACCAGGCAAGAATAACGATCCACATCCAAATCGCAGCGTTAACCAGCCATAGTCCAAACAATGTTGTTGCCAACGCAACAAATAGACATAAGTAACCGACGCTTTTGTGAAAATACTCAAAGGCATTTCTGCGCGGTGTCATATCAAAATGATCACCTCGAATTGTACCTGTGCGTTCAACTTCAGTTGGCCCACCTTTTGTTCCGCGTAACCAGCCTGCAAAATATTGCGCTGAGCACAAAACAATCGTTAGCCAACCAACCCATTTATGAAAAAACGCATTTTCATAGCTACCGGTTTCTCCCCATACCAACCACATGGCAGCGATAATCAATACACCACCAAAGTATTGGAAGATTAAATGACTGCTCCACCACGTCTTATTGTCGAGTTCTTCAGGCCAGTTTTGTTTCGGCATGATCTTAAAAAACCGCGCCGATAAAATACCCAAAGGGATGAGGAATGACCAAGTGGCCACCATTAGTCGGGCATGCCAAGAAATACCGAAGCTTAACTCGTGAACACGACTTGGATCAATGGGTGACAGCAACCATTCCATTGCTATATCAGCCTTTAACCGCGCCAGCTGTCATGCCAGTAATAATCTGACGTGAAGCAAAAAGAGTAAAGATGATCGGTGGTATGGCAAGCAACATACCCGTTGCCATGATCACACCCCATTCAATATTAAATTCAGACATATTGTTCACGATCAAGATCGGAACAGTTTTGGTATCACGGTCTGACAATGCACTTGCAAGCAGATATTCATTCCATGCAATGCGGAAGGTAAAGATCGCAGCTGCAGCCAGACCGGGTTTAATCAGCGGAAGAACGATGAGGAAAAACACCCGATATGGACCAGCACCATCAATGCGCGCGGCTTCTTCAAGTTGTCGTGGTACTTGAACAATAAAGCTCTGCAAGATCCAGATCACAAATGGCAGGTTCATTGCTACATAGATCAAGATGATGCCCGAATGCGTACCAGCAAGACAAACGTCCCCTCGCCCACCGAATGTATCTCTGATAAACGAACCAATAAACGAAGCTTTGTCGATACAAAACTCATTGTTCCAAAGACCAAATACTGGCACCAAAAGAACAGCCGGCGGCACCATGCGCACCATCAATGTTCCACCAGAGACCACATCACGCCCCATAAATCTAAACCGCACCAAGGCGTAAGCTGCCATACAGCCAATGACCAAAGTTAAGATGGTTGATACAAGCGCAATGACCAATGAATTGATAAGGGAACCGCCAAACTTTAGTGAACAGAAATCTAAGTGATCCAACTCGTATGGCAGAACATCACAAAGTGCTGTTTCATAATTTTGGATGGTGGGCAAAAACAACAAGCCAGATGTGCCAGATAAAATATCTACATCAAGTTTGAACGAGTTGATAAACATCAGCGCCACAGGGCCAACTGCCATGAAAACCAGTGCAGCTAGGAGGGCAAAATAACCCGGGTGCTGTTTGTCATAATTAGTGTTGGCATTAGACATTATGCATCCCCCTCTTTAGCGGCCCTTAATCGGGCAGCTCGGTTTTCGACATATTTATTGTAGGCAATCATCGAAAGTGTGAAAATCAATAGTAAAATCAGTAGGTAATTAGACATCGCAGCCGCAACGCCAAGTTCTCGGAACTCTGTTGCTGTGCGCGAAATGCGTAGTGCAAGAATTTCTGTTGAAAGACCTGGCCCGCCTTCGGTCATGACCAAAATCACCTCAAGAACCTTGAACGCATCAATTAGGCGCAGCAAGCATGTGACGATTAAAACAGGCATCATAAGTGGGATTTTGATATAGATGATCTGTTGCCAACCCGTGGCACCATCAATGCGTGCTGCTTCAAGTGTTGACCGCGGCAATGACTGAAGCGCTGCAAGCGTTAGAATGAAAATAAATGGTGTCCATTGCCAGATATCAGCAATGACGATGGACATGAGCGCATGCTGGCCAAGCCAGTCTACACCATCAAAGCCCATGGATTTTAAAAAGCGATTAAAAGTACCAACAGTTGGGTGGTACATATAGCGCCACATGAGACCGACAACCACAGGGGCGATCATCATAGGTAAGATAAACATCGTGCGAAGAACTGATATACCGCGAATATTGCGATCAAGAAGTAGCGCAAGCCCTACTCCGAGCAACATTTCAATCGAAACAACAGCAAATGCAAATTTGAGTGTAACGCCCAAGCTCTCGTGAAAAGACGGATCATTGAGCAATGTGATATAGTTTTTAAGGCCGACGAATTCTGTCTCGCCAATGGTTTGGCTTGGATCCCACTCGCGGAACGATCCATAGATCATGTAGAGCAATGGGTATAAAAGCGCTATCAGCATGATAATTGCGGCAGGTGCTAAAAACACGAACGGCGCAAGTCGATTTATAGAAGCATTATTCATCGTAATTGCCAAAAACAAAATAGAGGTTTGTTGAATACGGCCCGCCCCATTAAGAGGCGGACCATCGCGACATCTTGGAGGAAATTACTGCCAGGTGTAGTAGCCGGCTTCTTCCATCACAGCTTTGGTGCGTTGTGCAACACCATCAAGCGCTTCTTTGATATCAAGATCTTCCGTTAAGACCTTAGACAAAGTTGTGCCGATATCAGCATTGATTTTGCCCCATACTGGGATGATTGGACGCCAGTCTGGATCTGCATATTTGAGTGCTTCACCAAATGTTGCCATGTGTGGGAATTTAGCATTCACGTCAGCATCAGCGTGTGTTGAAAAGCGTGATGGGTTGCCCCCAGCAAGTGCTACAAGTTTGTCGCCTTGCTTGGATGTTAGCCACTGCATCAACAAGAATGCTGCTTCTTTGTTTTCAGCATTTTTAGGAATGCCAATGCCGAAGCCACCCGTTTGTGAACCGCGACGCGTACCCATTGGGTGCATAGCCCAACCAACTTTTCCAACAACTTTTGATTTTGATGGATCATTGATCTGACCCGCAACAACAGTTGTGTCCAGGAACATTGCAGTGTCGCCATTTAAGAATGAACCCAAAGCTTCACCAAAACCAAATGATGATGCACCTTCAGGTCCACAATCAACGATTTGTTTCAATGCATTTGCAGCTTTCACACCTGCTTCATTGTTAACAATCGGGTTCCAACTATCATCAAACACACGTCCACCAAGTGGCGCAAGGTGCAATAAGAATGCATGTGATGCATGGTGACCAGACGCAGCACGTGATGAAAGGCCGCCCATGCCCGGCTCTAGCTCAGGAATTTGACACGCTGTTTCTAAAAGCTCGTCATATGTTTCAGGAACTTTTAGACCGTGCTTTTCAAAGATGTCTTTACGGTAGCCAAGAACAGATGTTTCAGAACCATATGGTACACCAAATAATGAACCTGTTTTGCCTTGAAGATAGCCTTTATTACCACCAGCGAAACCAATGTTATAAACATAACCATCAATCAGATCATCAGCATCATAACTAGGGTCAGCCAATTTCGGGTTCATGAAGTAACGCGCTAGGTTTTCAAGTTGATCAGCGTAAACATAATCAGCTTTTGAAAAAACCACATAAGCGATTAGATCATAATCACCTTCGTCTTGACCAAGTTCAAGTGTTTGACGCTCACGCATTTTCAAATACGGAAGTTGGTCAACTTCAACTTCAATACCTGTTTCCTTCGTGAATTCAGGCAAGATTTGCATAACCGCATTATAGTGCGGGTGTGCAGGGAAGTTTACAACAAGCGTTGTTCCTTCATATTCCTTATAAGGGTTTGAAAGCGCAGTTGAAGCTAGCATCGCTAGTCCAGCCGTGATTCCTGCAATTTTTGACATTGTTTTCAGCATAAGATCCTCCCAATATACTGTTGTCCAATTTGGACGTTACAAACGGTTTTCTGATTTACGATCAAAGATCATGATGTCCTCTGGCTTGACGCCAAAGGTAACAGTTTCGCCAGACTGAACGCGGCGTGTACTATTAATTTCAACCAGCACTTCCTCTGTGCCACAGCGTGTTGAAAGAACGGACGTGGTTCCCAAATATTCAGCAACACTCACTTTAAGTGTAATGTTTGCTTTGGGGTGCTCGTCTAAACTAAGGGATGAAGGTCGGATGCCAATATAGACTTCGTTATCAGCGGCATCTTTAAGTTTTGAAGATAATTCATCTGAAAGCGGTAAGGAAAACCCGTCGCCAGATACCCAGACATGATCATCCTTACTCGTCAGTGTCGCATCAAGGAAGTTCATGGTTGGACTTCCCATAAAGCCAGCAACAAATTTATTGACCGGGCTTTTAAACAACTCTTCGGGTGAACCTTGTTGCTGGATCAAGCCATCGCACATCACCACAATACGATCACCAAGTGTCATTGCTTCCACTTGATCATGCGTCACATAAATCATGTTTTTATTGATGCTTTGACGCATTTCAGCCAACTCTGTGCGCATCTTGGCGCGCAATTTGGCATCCAGATTAGATAGTGGCTCATCAAATAAGAATGTCGAAGCATCGCGAACCAATGCACGGCCCATAGCAACACGCTGGCGTTGGCCGCCGGATAATTCCGCTGGCTTGCGTTCTAACAGATGACCAATATTGAGCATGTCAGCGACTGTTTGTACTTTTTGATCAATTTCGGCCTGAGGACGCTTTTGTAATCGCAAAGCAAACGACATGTTCCGCGCGATATTCATATGCGGATAAAGCGCATAATCTTGGAACACCATCGCGATATCGCGGTCTTTAGGTTCAAGCTTACTGATCGGTTTTCCATCAAAAAAGATTTCACCGCCAGATAAAGTTTCCAGCCCAGCTAGAATACGTAAAGTCGTAGACTTACCGCAACCAGAAGGTCCGACCAAAACAGTAAATTCGCCATCGTTGAGTTTTAGATCAAGTGGTGGAAGCACACGGACGGAGCCATAACTCTTCTCGACCTGTTGAAGCATAATTTCGGGCAAAGTGCGTTTCCCTCCCAGAGACACGTTGCATATAATCTTGTCATTATGAGATAGGAATTTGCTTTCTGCCGCAACCGAGTCTATGAATAAACTACGTTAGCGCTAACGTAATTAATGTAATAAATCACATTATCAAACGTTGAGAAATAATTGAAATTGAACGATAAATCACCAAACAAACCTAAACCAAAAATCGAAGAAGTCGCCAAAGCTGCAGGCGTTAGCATCATGAGTGTATCGCGTGCTATGCGTGGTGTTGAAGGAATTTCGCAGAAAAAACGAGAGCAGATTCTTAAAATAGCACGGCGTATAGGATACTACCCAAATAACGTAGCAGTCTCGCTAGCTGCCTCGAGTTCAAACTTAGTTGGCGTATCTGTCCCTACTTTATTTGGAACCGTGTTTTCCGAGATATATGATGGTATGCGATCCACTTTAGAAAAGTCCGGTTTTGCTACAATTATTGATGTGTCTGACTATTCCATCACCCATGAAGAGGCTTGGGTCGAACGAATGATCTCGTGGCAGCCAGCGGGCCTTGTGCTCACTGGAGTGGATCATAGTCAGCGCACGCGCGATGCACTCCGTCGCGCTAAAATCCCTGTATTGGAGATTTGGGATTACACAGAAGACCCCATTGATTTGTGTGTGGGCATCAATCATGTGCAAGCTGGATCTCAGATGGGAAAACACTTAACTGAGCTTGGATATCAAAACCCCGCGTATGTTGGCGTTCAGAGCGGGAAGGATTTACGTGCTGATCGCAGGCTTAAAGGGTTAGAAGTTAGTTTCTCAGATAGCGGAAAACAGTTTTGCGCAAAAGATCGTAAAGCAACAGTTGCAACTTTTGAATCTGGCTTTCAGGCGACAGCGCGCTTGTTTGAGAGCGGAAACAAAGTACCAGATGTCATTTGCTATCTTCACGATAATATGGCCTTTGGTGGCCTAATGTACTGCGAGCAAAATGGCATATCTTGCCCCGAACAAATTGGTATCGTTGGATATAATGGACTTGCGATCAACGAGGTTCTAGCCAAACGGATTACAACGGCCATCACACCCCGGTACGAAATGGGACAAGATAGCGCTTCGTTATTAATCGCAAGAATACTTGGTGCACAGACCAAAAAGACCATTTCTCACCAAGTGATCATCGAGCAAGGCCAGACGACAAGATCGCAAATTGCGCGTTAAATCTCTCGTGCAACATTTCAGATAATGAAATCGCATATCTGAATGAGGTAAAACTTGTTATAGTCCAAAATGAATCAGCCAGAGATTAAATACGGGGCTCATATGCGAATTATAATTCTAACCGGTGATGAAATGCGCCATCAGTATTTTCGCAATAAACTCGCATTGGCTAATGGCATTAAAGTCCTCGCTTCTTATTGTGAGGGCGTTGAGAAAAGCCTGGAAAACCAAATTAACAACAATCCAGATGCAAGCTATATTGAAAAATTACATGTCGCAGCACGTACCCAATCCGAAATCGACTATTTTGCACAGACTTTAAGTTCAATGGGCGAGCAATCAAACGCGCGAAAGATTGCCAAAGGTGCGATTAATGATGCAGACATCGTTAAGCAAATCATCGACCTCAATCCTGATCTACTTATTTGTTATGGCTCGTCACTGATTAAATCTGAACTTCTACGAAAATTTGAAGGCAGATTTTTAAACGTTCATCTTGGTTTATCGCCCTATTACCGAGGTGCGGGAACAAACATCTGGCCGCTCATAAATGGCGAGCCTGATATGGTCGGCGCAACTTTTATGTATATTGATGAAGGCATTGATACGGGCAACATAATCCACCAAATCAGAGCTGATGTATATTTAGGTGACAGCCCACACTCCATTGGCAATCGACTGATCAGTAAAATGACGCAAACTTATATCGATCTCATTTTGGATTTTGATAAGCTAACTCAAGAGCAGCAGCCACAATTTAATGGTAAATTATATTTACAAAAGCATTTTGATGAAAGCGCTTGTCGGAAACTCTACAATCAATTTAGTAGCCAAATGATAGAAGACTATATTCTTGGATATGATCCTAGTAAGTTGCCATATATCGTGCGCAACCAAGGCATGACATCTCAATGAAATCTGTCATGTATCATTATGTCAGAGAGTTTGATGATAGACATCCAAACTTTCGATATTTAGACGTTGAGAACTTCCGGCGACAGCTCGATTATTTTGATCAAAATTTTGGTTTTGTTGATCAAGACGAATGGCAAAAATTTGTAGGCAAGGGAGAGATGCCACAGCGTGAAGGAAAAGTTGTTCTAACCTTTGATGATGCAATGAGCTGCCATTTTGATTTTGTCTATCCAGAACTTATTGCGCGCGGCCTATGGGGGATCTTTTACGTCCCAACTGCGCCCTACTCCAGCAATAAGATTTTAGATGTTCACCGAATTCACCAGCTTTGCGGTGCAGTAAACGGATCTGAATTATTCAATGAAGCCATGAAGCAAATTGATGAAGACATGATCCCGGATAAAAAACGCGCTGAATTTAAAGAGCAGACCTACACTAATCAGACCAATTACGAAGGTGTTTCAGAATTCAAACGATTGTTAAACTACTTTATCGATTATCAACATCGTTCAGACTTTATCGACTTTGTAAGCAAGGTATTTAATTATGAATTTTCGGCAAAGTCATTTTATGTCCAAAAAGATCAATTGATAAAAATGCATGAAAACGGAATGATCCTTGGCTCTCATACCGTTACTCATCCCGTCATGAGCAAATTATCAAAACCTGCGCAGGAACGAGAAATCAGTTCATCTTTTGAGTTCTTAAACACGCTTGGTATCACAGATCTAAAAACCTATTGCCACCCATATGGCGGGTTTCATTCCTTTGATCAAAATACGGTCGACATTCTAGACGAACAAAATGTCGCCTATTCGTTTAATGTTGATTATAGAGACATCACGCAACACGACATTCTATCCAACAAACAATCCCTACCTAGATATGATTGCAATCTATTTGAGTTTGGAAAAGCGTCATAAGGCGCCTAAGCCTTCAAAGCTTAAGGGAAGTATTTTGAATACGACCATGGCTCGTTAGCAGACTGACGTTTGAAAATCGCACGATCATGCAATCTGAATGGTTTATCCATCCAAAATTCCATATAGGTCGGGGTAATTTTATATCCGTTCCAGTACTCTGGGCGGTCAATTTTTCCAAGTTTAAAACGCGCCGCTTGTTTAACAACGGCCATTTTTAAGTCATTACGGTGTGAGATAGGACGAGACTGCTGACTGGCCCAAGCACCAATGCGACTGCCTCGCGAACGAGAAGCAAAATACGCATCCGCTTCTTCGGCTGAAACCTTTTCAACAGTCCCTCGGATCCGAATTTGTCTCTGCAGAGATTTCCAATGAAACACACATGCAGCCTTCATATTATCTTCTAACTCATTACCTTTTTGCGATTGTGAGTTGGTGTAAAATGTAAAACCTGTATCGTCCATGCCTTTAAGTAGAACCATACGGGCATTTGGCATGCCGTCATTGTCCACCGTTGCAATAGACATCGCATTTGGGTCATTGATTTCGTTCTTTTCAGCTAATCCCATCCACTCTCTAAACAAATCAAATGGTTCGGATTCTTCAATCAAATTTGAATCATTATCAAAAGCTTCATCAAGCCCATCGAATTCATTTTCCATTGGTTTAACCTCAATTTATGCTTTAGGATTTGTGCTGACATTAGTGATTTAAAATCCACGCGCAACCCTCGCCTAGATATACATAACGTCGCAATTGGATTTCATAATTTTGCTATAAATTATTAAGGCCGAATTTTTCAAGCAACTCAACAAGCATCTGACCCGCTTGCACACGGTGCTCTTTATGCACTTTAACAGCAATATCGCTTTGCCCAGATTTAATCGCTTGCAGCACTTTACGGTGGTCTTCATTAGATTTTGTCGGGATAGGACGTAATCTTAACGTTAGCATTCGCGCCCGTTTTACCTGATCTGTATACATATCAAAGATATTGATCACACGTTGATTTTCGCCCAACCGAACAAGTTCAGAGTGGAATTTATCATCAGCAATCGCCCATGCTTCTAAATCTTCATCTAAAAGCGCTGTTTCCATGTCTTGAATGGCTTTTTCAGCACTAATAAATTCTTCATCCGGATGATTTTTTGTTGCAGCAAGTTCCGCAGATAGACATTCAAGTTCAGTTAAAACCTGATAAATCTCTGTCATGTCCCTGGGTGAAATCGAAAGAATTTTTACGCCATGTCGCGGTATGACTGAGACCAATCCTTGCGCTTCCAATATCAGCGTCGCTTCTCTCACGGGTGTTCTAGACATGCCCAGCAAACTCGCAAGTTCGGCCTCTAAATGATTAGAACCAGCTTGTAATTTGTTTGATAAAATCATGTCCTTGAGCGTATCAACAGCATGGAACGTATTTGGTTTTTTCTTTTGAACCGCAAACTTGTCAGCCGCTTTTATATTCGCATTTTGCATTGTTTGTCTTCATGTCCCAGATACGTGAATCCATTTATCTAAACGAGCTTGTTTTCAAATAGAACAACGCTGATTTATAAATAAACACAAAGCAGCTTTATGCGCAAATTGCAATAATTTCTCATTATTTCCACGTTAAAACCAGCACAATCAGTGCTTTATGGCGCGCTAAAACCCCTCCTATTCAGTCACTTCCAAACTTATCAATATTTTCATAATTAATAAATTTGACAATTTATTTATTAATGTATACGTAATTTAGTGAACGATATTTATTTAGGAGGAACTTATGAAAAATACAGTATTGAAGTTAGCGGCTGCGGCTGCAATTACACTTGGACTAGGTAGCACAGCAATGTCTGCGGACTACCCTTTCCGCGACATTACAACTGCAGTTGTATGGGGCGCTGGAGGAGGCACAGACTCCATAAACCGCATGATCATGGCAGAAATGGAAAAACATCTTCCCGTCGGCATCTCCGTGATCAATCAAACAGGTGGTGTTGCTGGTTCAAACGGCATGGTTTACGTTATGAACCAACCAGATGATGGTTACACGATGGTTGGTTTATCAGAATCAAACGTGACAGCAGCCGTACAAGGTGGCTGGGATAATAAGTTTGAATTTTGGCATCCGTTTATTGTTGGTGGTTCGCCAGACTTGATCTCAGTACCTGCAAACTCTCCATATAACACTTTGGAAGAGTTGGTTGACGCTGCAAAAGCTGCACCAAACACTATTCCTGCAGCTGCATCGGGTTCAGGATCAATTCACCACCTTAATCTTCTTGCGATCGAAAATGGCGCGGGCGCAAAGTTCAAATTTGTTCCTTATAAAGGTTCAGCGCCCGGTCAAGAAGCTGCAATTGCAGGCGAAGTTGCGCTAGTTGTAACGTCTTTGGCTGAGCAAGCACCACTTATCGCTGGCGGAAAACTTAAGCCTTTGGCAATGCTAACACCAGAAGCTGCTGATTTTAATGGTCAAACAATCCCATCAGCATTTTCAAGCTATGATGGCTTGGATAAATACCTTCCATTGAAACAAGCAATCGGTTTTGCGCTACACGCGTCAGCACCAGATGAAGCAAAAGCTGCAATCACAGCAGCATTTGATAAAGCAGTTGCATCTGATGTGGTTGCTGAATGGGCAAAAGCTAACAACTATGATGTTTCAGGTAAATCTGGCGCAGAAGCATCTGCAATTTTCTCTAAATTAGAAAGCACATTTGCTTGGACATTGTGGGATCTAGGTGCTGCAAAGGTTGATCCAGCAACACTTGGCATTGCAAAGCCATAATACAAAAAACCTAATTCCCCCCTGTAGGTTGGCTACTGGCTGGTCGTTTTGATCAGCCAGTAGCATTTTTAAAAATCAAAACTTATAAAGCGACATCCAATGGAAGATAAAACTGTTCTCAGAACACGTGATTTCTGGACCTCTTTGGTCTTGTTGGCGGTATCAGCCTTCTTTATTTTCAAAACCACAGACATCCCGTTTTTCAATACAAAATCTGCAGGCGTGGATACGGCAGAATGGTATAATTCCGCAGCATTGGTTCCCTATGGCATCTTTTATGCAATGCTTATTTTGTCTCTCGTTTTGCTATATATTTCCGTCAAAGATGGCGGTGCAAAACAAGCGCTTTCATTGGTAGGGCTTGGTTTTACAAAAAGTGAAACGCTCAGGATTATCAGTGTTTCTGCAGTTTTGTTATTTTACATATTTGGTCTGGTTCCCCGTGTCGATTTCATCATTGGATCAGCTCTCATGATTACCTGTCTCATTTGGGGATTTCATAAAGGTGATCAAAAAGCCATGATGATCAGCGTAAGCTCGATTGCGATTGCATCTATATATGCGCTCATTGCACATTTTCCACGGAGTGAATGGACAAAACCACATGACGATGATTGGGTAACGCTGGTAATATTTTTTGGCTTGACGATTTTAATGTTCATCAAAGAACGTCGCACGAATTCGATTGATGGGATCGTAAAATTCACACCAATCATTTCAATTTTGGTTCCCACCATCTTAGTTTGCGCTATGGCCTTTGGCTTTCGCCAAAATGTACCAAACCGGCAAGGTCTTATCTTCTCACAGATTGAATATCACTATTTTGTAACGATCAAACCACTTTGGCAGGGATAATAACATGGATTTCGTACTCACCCAGCTAGCTGGCTTTGGTCACTCTTTCATTGGATTGATCATAGATCCAATCACTTATGCTTATCTCATTCCAGCGGTCTTTTTAGGTATTGTTTTTGGCGCCCTACCCGGGTTAACAGCGACACTTGCAGTTACTATTCTCACCGGATTTTTTGGAAACAAATTCCCGCTTGATCAGGCTCTAATTGCTTTAATTGGCGCTTATGTTGGTGCAATTTATGGTGGCTCATATCCATCCATCCTGCTCAACATTCCTGGCACTGCAGCTTCAGCGGCAACAGCAATGGACGGATATCCACTCACAAAGGCTGGAAAAGGTGCATCCGCACTTGGGATAACCACGACTGCATCCTTCATAGGAACATTATTTGGCACGTTCTGCTTATTGATCTTTGTCTGGGTTTTACTACTTATTTCGCAAAATATCGCCTCACCTGAAAAAGCATTGCTCGCGCTCTTTGGTATTTTACTATCAGGCACATTAATGTCGCAAGATTTAGTGATTAAAGGATGGATTTCAGGTTTGATCGGCCTGGCAATGGCGATGGTAGGTCTTGACCCGCTCTTATCTGAAGCGCGCTATACATTTGAATGGTCATATCTGCTGTCTGGTTTTCAAGTTGTTCCGGTTCTAATGGGTGCATTCGCGATCCCCCAAATCATGGATGGCATGCGTGCGGCAATTCAGTTGGCAAAGGCACCTGAATTACAACGCATCCGACCGGAAATGAAAGAGATTACCAAGCGAATGCCTGTTATTTTGCGCAGCGGAGCGATTGGCACAGGCGTTGGCGCTCTTCCAGGTGTGGGAGAAGATGTTGCAGGCTGGGTGTCTTATGGTGTTGGAAAAGCAGCATCAAAAAACAGCGAAGAGTTTGGAAAAGGTTCCGTTGATGGCTTAATCTCAGCAGAGGCCGCAAACAATGCAGCAATTGGTGGCGCACTCATTCCCCTCCTCGTACTTGGGATTCCCGGCTCACCTCCCGCTGCCGCATTACTTGGTGCACTTAAAATCAACAATGTGATCCCCGGTCCAACGATTGATCCTGCGGTCATCATGCATGTTGTTGCAGTTCTGGTACTCGCATCTTTTACTATGTTCTTAATGGGGCTTTTCACCGCTCGTTTATTTGTGACAATTCTGCGTATTCCGAAAACCATCTTTTTACCTGTTGTTATGGTACTCACCACAATAGGTTCATTCAGTGTAGGTGGCGGAATAAACGATCTGTTTTTAATGGCTGGCGTTGGTATTGTCGCATACGCGATGAATACGATGCATTATCCCGTTGCACCTTTAGTTATCGGTGTGATTTTGGGCGGTTTATTTGATGAAACATTCAGACGTTCATTGTTAATTTCAGACGGTGATATAAGTGTGTTTTTCACCCGCCCCGGCGCAGCAATTCTGCTGACATTAAATATATTGCTGATCGTTAGTCAGATATCATTTATCAAAAACATATTTGCTAAGGCGATTGGACGCAAAAAAGCTTAGATTCTAATAAATATTCAAACTTCCAACCAACGTCACGAAAGCATATTCGTGTTCTTTTCTATCATGCAAACTTGATTGTTGCGTTTTATTATCTGTATAGAAGTTTGCATGAACTCTGAATTTAGCCAGATATATGAACAAAAACGCATCCGATTATATTCTGGTTTGATTGTTTTCATCGTTGTGGTCATTGTGAGTATCTCATTCTCTCTCTCCACCATGCAAAGATACTTCCTTTTAGAAACTGCCCAAGTTCAATCTGCTACCCTTCGTCTGGCCGTTGATAGCTTAAGGCTAACGCTCGATAGATATTCTCGCATACCTGCATTAATTGCCGGTCGGCCTGAAATTTCTGCTTTTTTGGATGAGCCGCAATCAATCTTGCTCAGAAGCCAAGCCGAGGCACTCTTATCTGAAACCGCAGAAGCGTTGGGCGCGCAAGGGGTTTATCTAGAAGATGCAAACGGTAAATTACTTGCTTCGGCGAAGGCCAATAATTCTTCCACGCAATTACAATCACCAAATTTTTCACGTCCCTATTTTAATCAAGTGATTGCAGGTGGTTTAGGTCAATATTTCGCTTTAGGTACCGAAAATGGTGAACGCGGATATTTTTATGCGGCCCCCGTCAGACGAAAAAATAGAATTAATGGCGTGATCGCGGTTCGATTTACGGTCAATAAATTTGAAGCAAATTTGCGTGATGCGAATTCAGAAATAATTGTTCGAGACTCCAACGATATCGTGTTTATTTCCAGTAAAAACGAATGGAACTTAAAATCCTTTACAGCACTTTCCGATAACAAAAGAGATATCATTCAATCAGCAAAACAATATCCATTAAAACTAATCGAATATCTACCAAACAAAATATCGCCACTTCACCGCAACATATCTTTAATCGAGCTTGAAAACGACCCAAGCAGCTTTGTTGCATCCACTTCACTACTAGCGCGGGCTGGTTGGCGTGTAACCATATTAAGCCCAACACGTGATGCTTATATCCTGACAGGGTTTATTGCTGGTGGAACAATACTCCTAGCCCTATTTGCATCTGCAGTTGTTTTATTAATCTGGCAGCGGCAAATTAGATTTGCAGAACGGCTTTCCGAACAGCGTGCAACAAAATTATCGCTTGAAAGGCAAGTAAAAACGAGGACTGAGGAACTTAATCAAAGCAATGGAAAACTCATTGCCGAAATTGATGAACGCAAAGCTGCTGAAAACCAATTAAGGCAAACACAAAACGAACTCATTCAGGCAGGTAAACTTGCAGCTTTAGGTCAAATGTCAGCAGCTATATCACATGAATTTAATCAGCCCCTCGCCGCCACAAAAGCATATGCTGAAAATGCAAACAAATTTATTGACCGAGACCGAATACCCGATGCGCAAAACAACGTTAGTCAAATCGTGGCAATGGTCGATCGAATGTCATCCATTGCAAAACATTTGAGAAATTTTGCTCGCAGGCCTCAGGAAAAAACGATTGCTGTATCTGTCAGTTCTGTGATTGAAACAGTATTGGAACTTATGAATGCACAAAGCTCAAAGCAAAATGCGCAAATTATCTATCAACCGATAAAAGAGGATTTATGGGTTACTGGCGGAAATGTTCGACTACAACAGGTTCTGTTAAACCTTATCAAAAATGCCCTTGATGCAACCGAAGAACAATCGCAACCCATCATTAAAATTGAGACCAGAGCAACTAAGAAAAAGGTTGAAATCGCTGTTTATGATAATGGCCCAGGCATTACGCAATCTACACTTGATCAAGTCTTCGATCCGTTTTTCAGCACCAAATCACCGGGGCAAGGAATGGGATTAGGTTTATCCATATCTTATAACATCATTAAAGATTTTGGCGGCGAACTTACGGCCTATAGTGTAGATGAAGGTGGCGCCTGTTTTAAAATCATCTTAGTTCGAACCATCAATCCCAATAATACTGAGGCGTCTCTATGAGCATGATCCTATTTGCTGATGATGAAGAACATTTAAGATTAACTGCAGCGCAATCATTTGATCTTCATGACCTACCAGTTACCCTGTTTTCTAACGCAAAAGACCTACTGGATAAAATTCATAAGCACTCAGATGTTGTTGTTGTCACCGATATACGCATGCCGGGTATGGACGGAATAGAACTTTTAAATGCGGTCAAAGATATAGACAATGAATTACCAGTTATTTTGGTAACAGGACACGCAGATGTCACCATTGCAGTCAATTGCATGCAAAATGGGGCCTATGATTTTATTGAAAAACCATATGCACAAAATCATCTGATTGAAACAGTAACGCGAGCGATAGAAAAAAGACGGCTCACACTTGAAGTCAGATCTCTGCGTAACAATCTGAACCATCAACAAATTCTAAAAACAAATATGAATGGTAAATCAAATGTTATTCAAGCTGTTCGCGACCAGATATCTGCACTTGCAAACGTGCAAACTGATATATTGATCTCTGGAGAGACAGGGACCGGAAAAGGAACTGCAGCTCGTTTATTGCATGAATTGAGTGCTCGGCAACATGGTCCATTTGTGCATATTAACTGCGCCACAATCCCCAACGATCTTGTTGAAATTGAATTGTTTGGGCATGAAGCTGGCGCCTTCCCATCAGCAACACATAGCCGATATGGAAAGTTTGAACATGCCCGAGGTGGCACGATATTTTTAGATTCAATTGAAGCGCTTTCGCAAGAAATTCAAGGTAAGCTTTTACAAGCGATTAATGATCGAATCATAACAAAACTTGGTTCAAACAGTCCCATTGAACTTGATGTCAGATTTATTGCTTCCTCGCAAAAAGACCTCAAATTTCTGACAGATAAAGGGCAATTCAGATCTGATTTATATTATTGTCTTGCAGGCGCTAAAATTCAAATGCCTTCATTGCGAGATCGAAAAGAGGATATCGCTCAGTTGTTTAATGAGTTTGCTAAACTCTCCTCTTTGCGTCACAAAGTGCAAACTCCTTTCATCCCATCTTCGCTCTATATGCAATTATCATCTAGCGACTGGCCGGGAAATTTACACGAATTACAAAGGATTGTTGATAGGTTTGTCTTAAACATTGATCTTGATTTATCGTCGACAGATTTAGATTTTAAAGAAGGCATGTCACTTAATGATCTGTTGGCAAACCAAGAACGTGCAATCATAGCCTCCGCACTAACGGCAAATGAAGGAAGCTTAAAAAACACCTATGAGAGTTTAAAGATTTCCAGAAAAGCGCTTTATGAAAAGATGCTAAAATTTAATCTCAAACGTGAAGATTTCGCAACAGATGAATAGTTTTGCGTCGGCATAAACATGCATGTTCCCAAAACGGATCACAAATCCGATACTATTGTCCCTCTTTGCACCCATTTAGTACATTTTCCGCAATAAACTCTTTTTTTTGCCTATTAAATTCCTTGATCAGTTCAAACAATCGCTGTTTTGTGGCCGCCGTGTCGTTGAAATACGCGACGCAATTGAATTTGCTCAAATGGGCAGCAAACTAGCCTTAGCGGGCTTTGGGAGGAATAAATGAATATTCGCACTTTAATGGCGGCAGGTGTCGCACTCACTTTGGTGTCTGGTGTTGCCAGCGCGCAAGATAAAACAGGTTGGCCTGAAAGCTTTACAGTTGGTACAGCTTCACAAGGCGGTACGTACTTTGTTTATGGTTCTGGTTTTGCCGGCATCATTTCAGAAGAATTAGGCATTTCAGGTGGTGGTGAGATCACTGGCGGACCAATGCAAAATATGGCGCTTGTCCACACTGGCGAAGCTGCTTTTGGCATGTCTACAATGGGCCCTGCTAACGCGTCTTTAAACGGTGAAAACCCAATTGCGCCTGGTCTAAAAATGGACAAGGCATGTGCCATGTTCCCAATGTATCAAACACCGTTCAACGTAACTGCATTGACTTCATCAGGCATTACATCAATTGCAGAAATTCCAGCTGGCGCAAAAATCGGTTTTGGTCCAGCAGGTTCGACATCTGATACATATTTCCCGGAAATGTTGAAGACCTTGGGTGTCGATTTTGAACGCCGTAATGGTTCTTGGAATGATCTAGGTTCTCAACTTCAGGATGGCCTTTTGGATGCGGTCGCATTTGCTGCAGGTGTTCCAACTGCAGCTGTGTCTCAACTTGAAGCACAAACAGAAGTTAACTTCGTGGAATTTACGGAAGAAGAGCAGGCAACTGTTCAAGGTAATTTCCCAGTTGCAAACTTTGTCGTTCCATCAGGTACATATTCATCACAACCAGGTGACTTGCGTTCAGTTTCTATGTGGAATTTTGCAATCGCTAACTGTGACCTACCTGAAAGCTTCGTTTATGAAGCAACGAAAGCTGTTATGGGTGATCATGATCGTATGATGAAAGTTCACAAAGCAGCTCGTACAACAGTTCCAGAAAACTGGGATAAAAACACAGTGTTGCCTTGGCATCCTGGTGCTGCCAAATGGTTTAACGAAAATGGTGCAAGCGTTGAAGCTAGCAACATTTATGGTGGTTAAGTAACCCAATAAAGTTGCAAAAGGGCCATATACTATAATGGCCCTTTATGCTCTTTTCATGCAGAATATAAAGCGCGTTTCTGCTTTTAAATCCGTCAACATACGGGCCGCGTAACAATCAATTATAATATTTCATTTTATATTTCTGGGTGGGGACAATGAGTGACAAGGTCATCGAAGACGACATTATCGAGCCAATTAAAGTTGAGGGCATAGACGACGAACCAGTTGAATCAAATCGTCGATTATTTTCGGGTAAACTAGGGGTTTTTATAGCTCTTTATTCAGCTATCTATGCAATATTTCATATTGTTGCATTGAATGGTTTATCAATCAAAGAAATGACCGGAATAGACATCCCATTTCTACCCAGATTTCCACTAGAAACATGGAATTTTCGTATTATCCATATTTCAGGCGCGCTGGGCTTAGGTTTCTTATTATTTTCATCTGCTAAATTCAAAGATGAGGGTAAGAGTTCATCTAAAATCTTTAATATAGTATCTGTTTTATTCACAGCACTTGCATTGTTTAGCCTCGTAATGGCGGGTTATTTTAACTTTGAAATCGCGCAAGGAAAAATGTGGAATGGACTGGATGCTGGGATCAAGTTTAATGAAACTTGGCTTTTTGGTGCACCATTGTTAGTTGCCACTTTCGGGGCCATAATTTTATCTTGGTTTGATCGAAAAAGCCAAAGTGCTTTTTCAGGCTTAGATTTAACCCTTGTTGTGTGCGGCATATCAGTCGCGCTCTATTTGATCACAATCTACGGCACACAAATGCGCAATGCGACAGGCACACCTTTTGCCCCAATTGGAATGTCCATTGCCGCACTAGCAGGCACCGCACTTATTCTGGAGATGACACGCCGGGTTGCTGGACTTGCTTTGGTCATTATTGCTGGGATCTTTTTGGTCTATGTATTCGCAGGCCAATTCATGCCAGGCGTGTTAAATGCGCCTGCGGTCACTTGGCAGCGGTTTTTCTCGCAAGTGTATACCGATGCAGGTATCTTAGGCCCAACAACGGCTGTCTCCTCAACTTATATTATTCTCTTCATTATATTTGCAGGCTTCTTACAGGCATCAAAAGTTGGAGATTACTTTGTTAATTTTGCATTCGCTGCAGCCGGTCGTGCACGCGGTGGACCTGCAAAGGTTGCCATCTTTGCCTCAGGCCTGATGGGCATGATCAACGGCACAAGCGCCGGTAACGTGGTTGCAACAGGCTCGCTAACTATTCCATTGATGAAACGAGTTGGCTATTCAAAGAAAGTATCAGGTGCGGTAGAAGCTGCAGCGTCAACGGGTGGGCAAATCATGCCTCCTATTATGGGCGCTGGCGCATTTATTATGGCAGAAGTTACAGGTATTCCCTATCAGGATATCGCGATCGCTGCGATCATCCCTGCTGTGCTTTTTTATGTATCAGTTTACTTCATGGTTGATTTTGAAGCGGCAAAGCTTGGTATGCGCGGTATGAAAAGCGAAGAATTGCCAAAATTTGCTGATATGGCGCGTCAAGCTTTTCTGTTCTTGCCAATTGTCATCTTAATTGTTGCACTATTTATGGGTTACTCAGTCATTCGTGCTGGAACGCTCGCAACAGCAGCTGCGGCAGTCGTCAGCTGGTTAACACCATACAGGATGGGTCCAAAAGCCATTGTGAAAGCTTTCGAATTGTCCGGGTTGATGTCGATACAAATTATTGCAGTTTGCGCATGTGCAGGCATTATTGTTGGTGTAATTTCACTTACTGGCGTTGGTGCACGGTTTTCAGCCTTATTATTAGGGCTAGCTGAAACATCCCAATTGCTTGCCCTGTTTTTTGCAATGTGCATTGCGATTTTGCTTGGCATGGGAATGCCAACCACTGCAGCATATGCAGTTGCAGCATCAGTCGTAGCGCCGGGGTTAATTGATCTGGGAATACCACTCCTAACGGCACATTTCTTCGTGTTTTACTTTGCTGTTGTATCAGCAATAACGCCTCCAGTAGCATTAGCGTCTTATGCAGCCGCAGGAATATCCGGCGCCAATCCAATGGAAACATCAGTGACGTCTTTCCGCATTGGAATATCCGCGTTCATCGTACCATTCATGTTCTTTTATAACTCAGCACTACTCATGGATGGTGGATTTTTGGAAATCGCCCAAGCATTTGCAACAGCGGTTGTTGGCGTGTTCTTACTTTCATCTGGCATGCAGGGTTGGTTTGTCGGAAAACCGGTTGTCTGGTTCAACCGTTTGGGATTAATAATCGCCGCAATTTTCTTAATTGAAGGTGGTTTGATCACCGATCTAATTGGCGCAGGCATAACCGCAGTAGTATTTATGATCCAACGGATCATTAAGCCAAAAGATGGCGTTTTAGCGCACGTCACTGGATCAGACTAACTAGATTCTAAAAAAGCCCGGGATTGATCCTTTTCTTCCCGGGCCTTTCTATTCTCAATGTCTTTTATAAGTTATCTGATTACCGTTCTCTCATTGCATGAGAGATTTGATCCCTTATCGGTTTGAGCAGATAAGACATCACCGTTCGTTTATCTGTCTGAATAAATGTTTCAACCGGCATACCTGGAACAAGCGATTTACCATCTAGTTTATCTATTTCCGCTTCTGAAATTTTTAGACGGACCTTGTAATATTGAACTCCAGTTGCCTCATCCCTTAGCAAGTCAGCCGAGATTGTCTCGACCTTTGCATTCAGCTCAGGCGTTGTGCGTTGGTCAAAGCTTGGCAATCGGATACGTGCATTTTGATCTAGCGAAATTTGGTCAATATTGATCGGCTCAATTTGCGCTTCCACAACCAAAAGGTCATCTTTTGGAACGATGGACATTGCGACATCCCGCGGACCGAGTACTCCGCCAATTGTAGTGACAGACAAATTGTGCACAAAACCACCCAAAGGCGCAATAATATCGATACGCCGTAATTCATCATCAGCAGCGATCTTTTGCTCCTCGAGTTTCCCAATTTGCGAGCGAACGTCTTGAATTTCTTGCAAGACACTTGCCAAAAACTCTTCGTCGAGCTGTAGGATTTGAATATTACGCTCGCTGATCGCTTCTTTTGTCTGTGCAATATCAGAGGTAAATCCACCAATTTCACCACGAAGCTGGACAATGTCCCGATTAAGCACTGTTACGCGACTTGCAGATACAAGCTGCTGTCCCAAAAGATCATCAAGATTTGCAAGTTCATCTTCAACGATCTGCGTCTCTTTTATTTTAGCTTCTCGCTGGGCTTCAAGCCCAGTAATTTTACTTTGAAATTGAACAATCTGCTCACGAAGCTGCTGACGTTTACCATCCAAACTATTCTTTCGCGCATTAAACAATCCAACTTGGCTGTCACGAATATCTTTTTGCTCTTCTTCATCAAAACCATTATCTGCAAATACGATTTGTTCAATACCCTGCTGTTCGGCAATCAATCGCGCTTCCTGTGCGTAAAGTTCTATCAGCTGCTTAATAATGACTGACAAATTGGCGTTTGTAATGGTATCATCCAGACGGATTAAAAGATCACCCGCCTCTATCACATCGCCATTTTTAACGAAGATGGATTTAACGATACCGCCTTCTTGGTGCTGAACTTGGCGCGTATTAGTTTCAACGACCACATTACCCGATGCAACGACCGCACCACTAATTTCAGTAAAATATGCCCATGATCCAATGCCACCCAATAGAACTCCTATGATGAGTAAACTAACAAGCATATGCCGGTGAACACTTGATTTAATTTGGTTAGTAAAGGTCATTTCGATGCACCTTTTTGATCAGGAACAGCAGCAACGACCTTTGCCATCACATCAGCTTTTGGACCAAAGGCTTTTGTCATGCCCTTATCCACCATCAGTATTTTATCAACCGCAGCAATCGCGCTAGGTCGATGGGCGATAACAATGACAATCGAACCTGCTTTACGCAATTTCACAATTGCATTGGTGAGTGCATGCTCGCCTTCTGCATCAAGATTTGAATTTGGTTCATCTAAAACAATTAAAAACGGCTTGCCGTAAATCGCCCTTGCAAACGCAATACGTTGCTGCTGTCCTGCGGACATTGCAAATCCTGATTTTCCAATAACTGTATTATACCCATCCGGCAACGCTGCAATTAGTTCATGCACATTTGCAAGACTTGCGGCTTCACGAATTTTGTCAGCATCAGCATCTAACGAAAAACGCGATATATTTTCAGACACTGTGCCGTCAAATAATTGTATATCCTGTGGCAAATACCCAATGATCTCACCCCAGCGGGACATCGCCCACTGGTCAAGCTTTGAGCCGTCAAATCTCACCGCACCTCTAGCAATTGTCGTAACCCCTACCAATGCACGCGCTAATGTTGATTTCCCTGAACCAGATGGACCAATTATTCCAAGTCCATCGCCAGCGGATAATTCAAACGAGATATTTTGAACCACGACCTTTTTCAATCCAGCAGGGCCGCAAGACAAGTTTCCAACGGTGAGCAATTTAGTTGGGATCGGTAAATTCATGACGTCATCGTTGTTTTGGCGCATCGATAAGAGATCGCTGAGCCTCTGACGAGATTGACGCGCACTCACAAATAAAGGCCACTGCCCGATCGCTTGTTCAACGGGTGCAAAAGCACGCGTTGTCATGATAGAGGCTGCGATCATGACACCCGGAGAAATTTCCTGCAAAATTGCATAATAAGCCCCAACACCCAGCATGGCGGATTGCAGGATCATTCTGATTGTCCTTACAAAAGATCCAAAGTTAGCACCGCTATCAGATGAATTTTGTGATGCGTTCAAAAACTCACTATTTTTTTCTTCCCATCGCGTCTTTAACGCATTCATCATACCCATTGCTTGGATAGCTTCTGCGTTAACGCGCCCATGTTCGATAAGCCGTTGGCGCTCAGCCGATGCCGCAACTAAATCCCTTGCCGGTTTGCTAGAAACATATTCTTTGAGCAAAATAAGTACGAAAATAATGATCACGCCAGCAAGCGCTATATTGCCCAAAACCGGGTGAAATAGGTAAACTAAGCCCAAATAAACTGGCAACCAAGGGATATCAAACATCGCAGATGGCCCTGGACCTGACATAAAATTACGGATTGTATCTAAGTCTTGTACCGGTCTTACTTTTGAAGCTTCCGGCCCTAACACCAATGGAAGTGCAGTTGATAAATCAAACACAGAAGCTGTGAGTTTGGCATCGAGCCATGAACCAATGCGTGCTAAAATACGTTGCCTTAACCCATCCAAAACACCATAGAAAATGAACATTCCCAATGCGAATACCGAAATGACCAAAAGTGTGGGCACCGAACCGCTAGCAAGTACGCGATCATATATCTGCAACATATATAACGGGCCTGTGAGCATGAGCAGATTAATGACCAAGCTTAAAAGCCCCACGCCGATATAAGTCGGAGTGAGTGATTTGAAACTTTTTTGAATAAGGGAGCGCGGCTCAGCCATATAATATCATTTCGTATTTTTGTTATAATTGTTATAAATACACTACTAATTCAACCAATTAGAGTAAAGCATCGAGAGTTCAAATAGTTAAACAGGAGTAATCAGATTTATCGCGTTTTGAATGAGTCTTACGAAAAAACGTCTACTTTCGATCACGCAATATAGCTTTTTGATATTCTGAAATCGATTTTGCGAGCAATTTTGTTGTTTTTTCACGCCATTTAGGATCGGTCAGTAGTTTTTCATCGGTCAAATTGGACAAAAACCCTAACTCAATCAGAACAGACGGAACATCAGGCGCAATCAAAACGCGAAATCCGGCACGTCTATGAGGATTATTGATCAGACGGATTTGCCCTTTAAAATCATCCACAATGCGATCTGCCATAACATCAGAAAAACCCTGCGTTTCGCGGCGCGCTAAATCAACCAAAATCTCTGTTACGTCATCAGGCGCATCCTCAATATGCAATCCAGCTAGAACGTCGGTTAAATTTTCTGCATCTGCCAAGTTTGACGCAAATTCATCGGAAGCCTCACGCGATAACGTATAAATAGATGCACCTCGCAGAGACCTTTGACGAATTGAGTCTGCATGTATTGATATAAGCAAATCAGCTTCAGCTTCACGTGCTATTTGCACCCTTGCCGATAGAGACATGAATTTATCGCTGTCCCGCGTTAGTAAAAGTTCAATGTCATCATACTCAGCAAATGCCTCTTGAAGGTCATTGACAAAATTAAGCGTGATATCTTTTTCAATAGCTCCGTTGCGCCCTTCAGCACCACCATCAATGCCGCCATGGCCGGCATCAAGCACAAGAACAAATTTATCCGAATTTTTACTTTCTGAAACTCTTATACGGCTGCTCTTATCAACGCCCTCATCGCTTATCGGGTCGTTTTCAACCACGTCCCAATCCTGCTCTTTGATGACAGCATCAAAATCATCTTGCTCTGAAATATTGATATCCATCACCAGACGGTATGTTTCACCCTCAAGCGTTTGTAATTGCTGATCTTCTAATACTGCGGGTGTTTTTAATGAAAAAATGATACGCGATTTATCTTCTGACATGATGCCATATCGGATTTCTGACAAAATTCCCCTTGCTGTGAGTTGCTCGTCTTCAAATGCAAGTTTTGTATTATCAAGGTCCAAGATAATCCGATTTGGATTTGCCAAATACCGAATTTTAAATTTTGGTTCTTGATTAAAATCTACCAAAATACGGGCGCGTTCATTATCTCCAACAATACGGGCACTGTAGGCAATATTTGAGTTGTCTTGCGCAATCACGAACGAAACAGTGTTTAAGACAGCGAAAATAGTCAAACAAAACAAAAACATAGGCATTTGCCAAAAACATCTATATTTAATCAAGTTCGGCTGCACGTTCAGTCCTTTTGCGCATCGCAAGAATCAATATTTCATAAGTATTCTGATCGTTTATTGAGATAAAGGCGGCAATTGCAAGGCATTATCCAAATTGTATGAATTTGAATATACGAAATAAAGCCCAATATATAAGGGCACATCGATTTGCCGATTATACAAAGCAGAATGCGAATTACCGTTTATGCTTGCATCATCGTAATCGAACGATTACAACGATCATAGGTGGAACTTCGACGGGGTAGAATCAACAGTTCATCACTAATTGCCTGGATTTCAGGACAGTGATCTGTGTTATTCGCCCGACGTCTTTACAGAGTAAAAGCCTGATATATTTGATCTAATTCCACAAATGATGCGGGATTTGCGGCAAATATTGAGATGAAACGAGAAAGATTTCGGTACGCATTCACTTTGATGCTGAACCGCTAAAATATCGGCGAATATGCGCCGTTTTAATAAGGTGATTTTGATCACCGGCCTTTAGAAATGGCCAAGTCATCGGCTTTGTGAGCGATGCAATCGCATCTGCATCAAAGCTAATTAGAGTATAAATGCGGGCGTTAAACCTAAGATGTTAATGATAAGAACACCAGCAAGCGCAACGGGGAACGTGATTAAAAACGTCACTCCTTTCGACGCTGCTCGTGCATTAACTGGTATTTTCCCAAGCCCGCGTTCAACATCCGGCACAAAACCATCCAACCACTATGCATTTGAGGTCTTAGACCCTCCTGGAAATAGTGTGCGGTCAGTTTGTGCCGAGGAGCAAACAATTCAATGGCAGACAAAATGCTTATTGACGCGTCTCATGAAGAAGAGACACGCGTCGTCGTCGTACGTGGAAACCGGATAGAGGAATTTGATTTTGAATCGCAGCATAAGAAACAGCTGCGCGGAAACATCTATTTAGCCAAAGTAACGCGAGTTGAACCCTCGTTGCAGGCAGCATTCGTTGATTATGGCGGAAATCGCCATGGTTTCCTTGCATTTTCGGAAATTCACCCAGACTATTACCAAATTCCATTAGCCGATCGTCAGGCATTATTGGAAGCAGAAGCGGCAGAGGCTGCTGCTGATGACAATGATGATGATGCAAATGATAATGCGTCCGATAATGAAGAAGCCGCATCACAAGCTTCTGACGAGGACACAAATACGCAGGCAGCATCTGAAGTTAAGACAGACGCAGAAGTCGAAACTGAGGAAAAGCCTAAGCCAAAGAAACGCCGCACACGTCGTAAAAAAGCGGAACCAGATACAGAAGCCGAGCAAAGTGCTGAGACAGAACAAGGTTCTGAAGCCACAAGTGACGATGTTGATACAGTCGCGCAAGCTGCAATTGAATCCCCTGAATCATCAAGTGATGTTGTTGAAAGCCAAACGTCAACAGATGACGCGGAACCTGCATCAGATGAAGACAAGCCAGATACAAAGCCAGATACAAAACCTGATACAATGGCTGCGATGGTTGAAACAGACGATGAAATTTCTGAGCCTGCACCAGAACAACCAACATCTGAAACATCCGACAACGATGTAAAGTCTGAAGATGGCAATGTAACTAATGCTGCAGTAGCGTCAGATACGGCAGAAAAAACTGAAGCAGACAGTTCAGCTGACGAGGCACAAACTGCTGCAACCTCTGAAGATAGCACTTCACAAGAAAACTCGGAAGAAACTGAAGAAAAGCCGAAAAAACGTCGTAGATCTCGTTCTCGTAAAACCAAAAAGGTAGAGCCTGAAGTCACGGAAACAGACAATTCAGAAAATGAAGACGATGATGATAACAATGTTGAAAACATTGGATCTGACGATGCATTAGAAGAAGTGCCTGCTGCACCCCGTAAAACACGAAAGCAGTATCGCATTCAGGAAGTCATCAAACGTCGCCAAATTCTGCTTGTTCAAATCGTTAAAGAAGAACGCGGCAATAAAGGCGCAGCGCTAACGACATATATGTCACTGGCTGGTCGATATTCAGTTCTTATGCCAAACACAGCACGTGGCGGCGGGATTTCTCGCAAAATCACAAACGTCCAGGATCGTAAGCGTCTAAAAGAAGTCGCTCGTGAATTAGAAGTGCCTCAGGGCATGGGCGTTATTTTACGTACAGCTGGAGCTAGCCGTACCAAAACAGAAATTCGCCGTGATTTTGAATATCTAATGCGTTTGTGGGAAAATGTCCGCAATTTGACCCTTAATTCCACAGCACCATGTCTTGTTTACGAAGAAGGCAGCTTGATTAAGCGATCAGTGCGCGATCTTTACAACAAAGATATTGGCGAAGTGATCGTATCAGGCGAAGACGGGTATCGTGAAGCGAAAGACTTCATGAAGATGCTCATGCCAAGCCATGCAAAAGTGGTTCAGCCATATCGTGGTACACGCCCTATCTTCGTCAACAACGGAATAGAAGCGCAGCTAGATCAAATGATGTCACCGCAAGTGACACTCAAATCTGGTGGTTATCTCATTATAAACCAAACCGAAGCTTTGGTGGCTGTCGATGTGAACTCTGGCCGTTCAACACGCGAGAGTTCGATTGAAGACACTGCCCTGGCAACAAACTTAGAAGCTGCAGAAGAAGTATCTCGCCAATTAAGATTGCGTGATTTGGCCGGGCTTGTAGTGATCGATTTCATCGATATGGAAGAAAAACGCAACAACCGCGCGGTTGAAAAACGTTTAAAAGACTGCCTCAAACATGACAGAGCTCGCATTCAGGTTGGACGTATTTCCCACTTTGGTTTGCTTGAAATGTCACGTCAGCGTATTCGTGCAAGTGTTCTTGAAAGCACAACAGCAGTTTGTGCCCATTGTGAGGGTCGTGGTCATGTGCGTTCAGACTCCTCACTTGCCTTGCACATTTTACGCGCCATTGAAGAACAACTTCTTAAATCACCGCGCAATGATGTAAACGTGAGATCCAACTCTGATATCGCACTTTATATTCTCAATCAGAAGCGCGATACACTCACCGAACTTGAGCAGCGTTTTGGTGTTACAATTTCATTTAATGTGGACGCATCAATCGCAAGCCAGGACTTCTTTGTTGAAAAAGGTCCCCTAAGCACCAAAACGGCTAAGGTTGTTCCAGAGCAGACAGCTGTATCATCCTACGGTGAAGCCGACTCTGAGATGATGGACACCTCTGAACAAGTTATTCGTGAACATACAGACGAAGATACTGATGAGGACGAACAACCTCGTAAGAAGCGTCGTCGCCGTCGTCGTCGTGGACGCGGGAATTCGCAGGATAACCATAACCAAGATGATGAAAATAATGCATCTGGTGATGAACAGTCTGAACAGCAATCTTCTGATAATGAAGGTGAAAACGGTTCTGATGATGCAAAAGATGGTTCGGACGAACAACAACTATCAGATGATGAAGATGGACGTCCGAAAAAACGTCGCCGCCGCGGAAAACGTGGTGGACGCAAAAACCGCGAACGTGAAGATGCGGTAACTGAAACAACGGATCGCGAAGGCGTATTAGAAACTGTTGGAACCGGTGCATCACAAGACGTTACGGCTGAAAATCCAGCTGAACCGGCTTCAGGTGAAACTGCCCCTGCAGAAACATCTGCAGAACCGGAAGCAGCCACTTCAGATGAACAGCCTAAGAAACCACGTCGCCGCAGAAGTAAAAAAACAAGCAATGACGAAGCCGTAGAAACGCTGAAAGACACAGCTCCTGAGCAGAAAGAAGTACCAAGCGCGGAACCAACTGATGCGTCAAGTTCTTCTGCAACTCCTGTCGTTGCAGCAGCGGCCGTCTCGGAAAGTTCTGAAATAAGTTCAGAACCTGCAAAACCAAGCAGAGGGTCTCGCACTAATCTAGATGCTATTGCTTCTGAACCTGTTGTTACATCTTCCAAATCAGGTGAAGAGGCCGATGGTGCGGCCAAAAAGACGGGCTGGTGGCGACGAGCCTTTAAAGGCTAAGGCCACATGAAAAAAAAGGCTCAATTGATGAAATTGAGCCTTTTTCTTTGCCGTAATATTTTATGTCTTAGCGGAGCCAATTTTCCAAACGATCGACAGCCTCTGCAATATCGTTTTGCGATCCCGCATAAGAAAACCTCATGTATTTCGCACCGTCTTTGATATCAAAATCAAGACCAGGCACTGCAGCTACATGAATATCTTTCAGCATCTTTTTAGAAAATTCCATACTGTCATTTGAATGTGAACTTACGTCAACATAGGCGTAAAATGCACCATCCATCGGCGAATTGAGCGGTAGACCCACGCGCGGTAATGCATCTAACAAAAGTTCTCTGTTCTTGCGATATCCATCAACAACCTGATCAAGTTCATCGCGTTCGGTTAATGCCACTTCTGCAACGATCTGCGATAATTCAGGCGCTGAAATATACATACTTTGCGCCAAACACTCGATGGGCCGAATAAGGTGCTCTGGCAATATCATCCAACCAATGCGCCAACCGGTCATGCAATAATACTTGGAAAATGAATTGATGATAACAGCATTATCGGTGAAAGAGGCAGCTGTGGTTTCTTGACCTGCAAAAGTAAGACCATGATATATTTCATCTGAAATAAAGATCGTACCCCTCGCCTCACACCAATCCGACAAAGCGCGCAAATCAGCTTCACTCGTTACTGTACCGGTTGGGTTTGCAGGACTTGCAAGCAACACACCATCAATTTTAACACCTTCAACGCGTTCCGCATCTTCCAGCACTTCAGGCGTAAGCGTATAATTTGATTGCGCACTAAGTTGCACTTCAACGCAGTTAAGCCTCAAAGCCTTTAAGATGTTGCGATATGCGGGATATCCAGGTTTTGCAATTGCAATAGTGGCACCAGGCTCAAATAAACTTAAGAAAACCAAGTTAAATGCAGCTGACGATCCGTTGGTCACCATGATCCGTTCAGGGCTAACCTCAACTCCATAATAGTCTTGGTAGTGATTTGAAATCGCTGTTCGCAATGAGCTTATACCAACAGCATCCGTGTAACCCATGGTTTGGATATCAAGTGCACTCTTTGCGGCCTCAAGAGCACGTTTTGGTGCTTTATGCGAGGGCTGCCCGGTTGCCATAGAAATAACGGGATGACCATCACGCACAGCCTTGCTCGCTGCAGACAACACATCCATTGCATAAAATGGTTCAACAATATTTTTCGCGCGCAAAATACACCTCAATTGATAACTTTGCTCTAGCTCTGCCCGATTTCCTCCACTTTCACAAGTTACAAATCCAACGATCTTTAAAGGGCTCACAATAATGTGTAGTTTTTCAGCCGCTTATGGATATCCTACAACAGAAAAAGTGCTATATTGTATTGCATAATGCGTTATAACAATGCCGTTGTCGTTGATGCACAAAATGGAGAACCAAGTGCTTCAAATAAATAGATTTTATCGATCTCTTCTTGGTGCATTCGCCATTTTAAGCTATCTGCTTTCAACGCAAGTTACGATGGCCCAAGGCCGCAAGATCGCAATAGTGCGAGATGCTGAAATTGAATCATTACTCAAAGACTATTCATCGCCGATTTTTCGCGTTGCAGGTCTACAAAGTAAAGGCATTGATATTGTTCTCGTCAATGATAACAATTTCAATGCATTCGTTTCCGGTAGACGTGTTTTCATCAACACTGGTGCTATCTTGCAATCAGCCACACCAAACGAAATCATTGGCGTTATTGCACACGAAGCAGGACATCTAGCGGGAAACCACCAAGAACGCTTAAGAGCCCAACTTGATGCATCAAAAACATTAGCAATTGTTGGAATGCTTTTAGGTGCCGGCGCATTGGTTGCAGGTTCCACATCAAATTCAAATGGTGCTAGCTCAGCAGGTGGAGCAATAATCGCAGCTGCGCCATCACTAGCAACGCGTGGTTTGTTAAACTATAAACGCGGTGAAGAAATCAACGCTGATTCAGCTGCTTTAAAATATCTCAACAAAACCAAGCAGTCTGCCAATGGAATGTTGAAAACTTTTGATCGCTTTGCCCAGCAACTTGCCTTGGCAGGTGTTCGACCAAATCCCTATAAATTGAGCCACCCATTGCCGCGTGAGCGTATTAGCTTATTAGAAGAAGGCGCTAAGAAAAGCCGATACTTTAATCAAAAAGATCCAAAATCTCTGCAAACTCGCCACAATATGGCAAGAGCTAAAATAGCTGCATTCGCTGGTGGTTTGGCCGGTGTTCAAAGGCTATTTAAATCATCACCCAATTCACTACCGGCGCTTTATGGACGAGCGATCGCGCTTGATAATTCAGGCCGTTCCAATGATGCGCTTAAGATCATAAACCAATTGATCAAGAAACAATCAAAGAACGCCTATCTTTATGAATTGCGCGGTGAAGTAGAGCTAAAACTGCGCAAGGCGGATCAAGCGGTTAAGTCGTTCGCAACCGCCGCTAAACTTGATCGCAGTAAATCTGGTTTGATCAAAGCAAGATTAGGTTTTGCCTATGTCGCAACAGGCAATCGTGCAAACGCTAAAAAAGCTGTATCAGCGTTACGCGCCGGATTACAAACCAATCCTAATAATTTCAATGCTTATCGCACACTTTCCAATGCGTATGCGCTTGCAGGCGATATTGGTGACGCTGAGCTTGCTATGGCTGAAGGACATTTCCGAGCTGGAAATACGCGAGATGCAAAAATATTTGCAGGAAGAGCTGTACAAAAGCTTGTCCCCGGCAAGCCAAGCTGGCAACGTGCAAAAGACATTTTAACCGTCGGCAATTAACATAATCCTGCGGTAAAAACTAATGACAAGGAACTTTCAATGCGCACACTCATCCTAAAACTCACTGCCGTGTTGGTTATCGGAATATCAGCGATTTCACCCACTCATGCGCTTGATGATTTAGAAAAAGAGGAAATCGGAAAGTTTATTCGCGAATACCTCATTAAAAACCCTGAAGTACTCGCTGAAGCGCAGGCTGCTTTAGAAGTGCGCGTTGCAGAGCAAGAAAAAGTTCGTACGCGTGAGATGATCGCAGGCATGTCTGATCGCCTTTATAATGCAGAAGGTGACGTAATTATCGGCAATCCAGAAGCTGATGTGACGATTGTTGAATTTTTTGACTATAATTGCGGGTTCTGCAAACGCGCGATGAACGATATGCAAGAAATCGTCTCAGCAGACCCAAATGTTAAGTTCATCCTTAAAGAATTCCCTATTTTGGGCGAAGAATCGTTAGAAGCTTCGCGCGTCAGCATGGCTGTTGCAAAAATTGCTCCAGAGAAAGGTGCTGATTTCCATATTGCACTACTTGGTGGTGGTGGCCGCGCTGGTAAAGCGCAAGCCATGAAAGTCGCTGAAGATATGGGCGTTGATATGGACGCGCTTAATGTCGCCTTAGAAGATGATGCGCTTCTTGATCCAATCAGCGTGACTTACAACTTAGCTCAAGAGCTTGGCATTAACGGCACACCATCTTATGTCATCGGCAATGAAGCAGTTTATGGCGCTGTTGGCGTTTCTGATATTTTATCAAAAGTCGATAATATCCGAAAATGTGGCGAAACCATCTGTTCTTAATCGGATCAAATTAACTATGCTCCTAAAAACAGGGTGAGAGAATCGCCCTGTTATGAGACAATATAGCAACGTTTTTCTAACGATTTTTACGTAACATAGCTTTGATAGAGTTGGTGGGCGATTAATTCGTTACAAAAAATAACATCTTTGTGACAAAACGCTTTGATTCCTGCATTGACGCGGGTATACGGACGACAAGAGTTTTACGGGGCAAAATAATGTCAAACAAGTTATTTGTTCTTAACGGTCCTAACCTGAATATGTTGGGCAAACGGGAACCAGGTATTTACGGTGATCTTTCACTAGATTCCATCGGACAATTGTGCCGTGACACGGGCAAATCTTTAGAGTTTGAAGTTGATTTCAGACAATCAAATCACGAGGGAACCCTTGTTGACTGGTTGCACGAAGCCAATGAAGGTGCATTTGGTGTTGTTCTTAATGCAGGCGCCTACACCCACACATCAATTGCGCTTCATGACGCTATTCGCTCTATCGTTACTCCGGTGATCGAAATTCATCTTTCAAATGTTCACGCTCGCGAGGAGTTTCGGCATAAGTCGATGATCGCTCCGGTATCGCGCGGTGTCATTTGCGGTTTTGGTCCCAATAGTTATAAACTGGCGATACAAGCATTCGCCGACATTCGTAATTCGTAAATTAAAAGGCAATTCTAATGACAACTAAAAAGAAGAATATCGACCAAACATTGGTCCGCGATTTGGCAAATATTCTAAATGAAACAGACCTTACTGAAATCGAAGTTGAGCAAGATGATTTCCGCGTGCGCGTTTCTCGTGCAGCTCCTGCAGCCGCGCAAGTTATCGCAGCACCTGCACCAGTTGCCGCTGCACCTGTAACAATGACTATGAACAATGATGCGCCAGCTGCTGCTCCGGCCACAGCAACAAATAGTGCAGCTGAACCATCTCCAATGGTTGGCACTATATATCTAGCTCCTTCACCTGATTCAGACGCATTTATTAAAGTTGGCCAGGCCGTCAAAGAAGGCCAAACATTATTGATCATCGAAGCGATGAAAACAATGAACCAAATCCCAGCCACGAAAACTGGTAAAGTTGTTGAAATCTTGGTCGAAGATGGCCAACCAGTCGAATTTGGTGACCCACTTGTCATCATCGAATAGTCGAGGACCTTCGAATATGTTTTCAAAAGTTCTCATAGCCAACCGTGGTGAAATTGCACTACGCGTGTTGCGCGCTTGTAAAGAGCTTGGCATCCAAACTGTTGCCGTCCATTCAACTGCTGATGCAAACGCCATGCATGTGCGTCTTGCGGACGAAAGCGTGTGTATTGGACCCCCAGCGTCTCGTGATAGTTATCTCAACATTCATCAGATCGTCGCTGCATGTGAAATCACTGGCGCCGAAGCTGTTCACCCAGGTTACGGATTTCTCTCCGAAAACGCCAAATTTGCTGAAATCCTAGAAGCACACGATATTGTATTTATCGGACCAACGTCTGATCACATCAATATTATGGGTGACAAGATTACTGCGAAAAAGACTGCGGAAGATCTCGGCATTCCAGTCGTCCCAGGCTCTTCAGGTGAAGTCAAAACCGAATCTGATGCAAAAAAGATTGCCAACGATATTGGCTATCCTGTCATCATCAAAGCGACAGCCGGCGGTGGCGGCCGCGGCATGAAAGTGGCAAATGATGATTCTGAACTCGCTATTGCGCTTTCAACCGCACGAACAGAAGCTGGTGCTGCCTTTGGCAATGAAGCGGTTTATATCGAAAAATACTTGGCAAAACCGCGCCATATTGAAATTCAGGTTCTTGGTGATGGAAAAGGTGGCGCGATCCACTTAGGCGAACGTGATTGTTCGCTACAACGTCGTCACCAAAAGGTATGGGAAGAAGCAAATTCCCCTGCCCTTAACGTTGAGCAGCGCATGAAAATCGGTGAAGTTTGTGCCGATGCTATGCGTAAACTGAACTATCGCGGCGCTGGTACAATTGAATTCTTGTACGAAAATGGCGAGTTCTATTTCATTGAAATGAACACACGTTTACAAGTTGAGCATCCGATTACCGAAGCAATTACTGGTATTGATCTTGTGAATGAGCAAATCCGCATTGCGTCTGGCGCTTCGATTTCAGTGAAGCAAGAGGACATCAGCTTCACAGGGCATGCGATTGAATGCCGTATCAATGCTGAAGATTCCAAAACCTTTGTTCCGTCACCAGGCACAATTACACATTATCACCCACCAGGTGGTTTAGGTGTACGTGTCGATTCAGGTGTTTATCAGGGATATAAAATCCCGCCATATTACGATAGCTTAATTGGTAAGCTTATTGTACATGGTCGTACTCGTAACGAATGTATGATGCGCTTGCGTCGTGCCATTGACGAGTTTGTCGTTGATGGTGTGAACACAACGATACCGCTATTTAGCAAGCTGCTTGAAAATCAGGATATCGTCAACGGTGACTACGACATTCACTGGCTAGAAAAATTCCTAGCAAACGAAGAATAATCGTATAATTATTTTCTTAATGAGGCCGGATTTTTCCGGCCTTTTTTATTTGTACAATTGAGTTTTAAACCACCAATGGCTAATCTTAAACTATGACAAAACAAACCGACAAGATGATGCTAACACCGCAAATTTTGCTCAAAGCTTATAGCTGCGGTTTGTTCCCGATGTCAGAGTCAGCGGATGATCCAGAACTGTTTTGGGTAGATCCTGAGGTGCGCGGCATAATTCCGCTCGATAATTTTCACACACCGCGCAGCCTTAAAAAGGTAATTAACCGCGGTATCTTTGATATTAAAATCAATACAGATTTTATGCAAGTTATGAGAGAGTGCGCAAAAGAAACTGATGACCGTCCAACCACGTGGATCAACGACACCATCTTAAAATTATATCACGATTTACATCTAACAGGTCATGCGCACTCAATTGAAGCTTGGAAAGATGGAGAACTTGTCGGCGGGTTATATGGTGTATCACTGGGGTCAGCATTTTTTGGTGAAAGTATGTTTTCACGGGCAACCGACGCTTCAAAAGTTTGTTTAGCTTTTTTAGTTAAACATATGATTAAAAACAATTTTACACTATTAGATACACAGTTCACGACCGATCATCTAATACGCTTTGGTGCTGTAGATATTCCCCGAGATGAATATACGATTTTGTTGAGCAAAGCGATGGAGGTTTATTCCATTCCATTTAATCCATCAACAACTGAACAAACCTAAGAGGAATTGTCATGCAAAACTATTGCCAAAGCTGCTCACTACCTATGGCAGAAGATCCAAATCATGGCGGCAGCGAAAAAGATGGAAGTCGTAATGAGACATATTGCTCTTATTGCTATGCAGATGGTGCGTTTATCTCGCCAGAAATGACGGTTCAGGATATGCAAGCGCTTTGCATGATAAAGGTGCAAGAACGCGGCGTGCCCAAACCACTTGCATGGTTGATGACACGCACAATGCCTAAACTTCAAAGATGGCGCGAACAAAAGGAAAAATTACGCAGCTAAGCTGAATTACGGATCGCGCTGGGATTAACACCAAAAGCTTGCTTAAAAGCATGGTTAAGTGCTTCAGGTGAATTATAGCAATATCGATGAGCAACCTCTTGCACACGATCTCCACGAGATAAATCTTGCCGTGCTAACGTTAATCGCCATTTGCGAATATACGCTGCCGGTGTTTCTCCAACTTTATCTTTAAAGATCTCAGAGAAACGGCTGATTGAAAGCCCTGCAATTTCCGCAAGCTCCTCATTACTCCACATTTTACCTGGCGCATCATGAACAGCAACAATGGCACGTGATAAACGCTTATCCGCCAAGCCACCTAACAAACTAATGCTCGTTGCACCCTGTTGAATTTGCTTACGCAACAACCCAACAACCAAAATTTCACTCAAACGACTAAGTACAGAACTCGAACCACAACGCGGCGCACTATATTCTGTCAGCAACATTTCAATAAGCGGACGAATATCACTTTCGCTATCAATTTCTAGTTTGACTAACTCGTTAAGTGCAGAAAAAAACGGATTGCTTTCTCCACCCCAAGATACAATTGCAGCAAAGGAAACATCTTGCTCGTCACAAACGGGTTCAAGTTTATGTCCCTTTGGAGTGAGATAAAGCCATTTCGGCCATTCATTATCTTTGCAATGAACGATGACGAAATTTGCCTGATCAAAACTTGTCGGCGACACTTTCAACTCAAACCGTTCCATGAGCGCAGAGAGACGATCCAATGACGACATTTCAGTATTTCCTATCAGTTTTTTCGCATATATCTTATATTATTTCGATCTATAGTCTTTTTTAGATTCAAAAACAAGGACTTTAAATATGCTAATCCCACGTCAGAAAACACCTTCATTAACATTGCCTACGCTCAATCATGGTCAATTTGACCTTAGTAGTGAGAACAGCGAGCGCGGCACGATTATATGTTTTTACCGTGGCTTACACTGCCCGATTTGCGCAAATTATTTGACTGAACTAGAAAAACGCGTTGATGATTTTGCAGAACGCGGTGTCGCAACAATCGCCGTAAGTTCCGATGGCAAAGAACGCACACAAGAAATGGCTGACAAAATTAAGGCCGATAAGCTTCGCTTTGCATACGATCTAGATCTGGCAAAAGCCAAAGAATGGGGCTTATATATTTCAACGTCTCGCGGCAAAACATCTATCGGCATTGAAGAGCCTGCATTATTCTCAGAACCTGGTCTATTCATGGTAACACCTGAGCAAACACTTTATTACGGTTCTGTTCAAACAATGCCATTCTCCCGCCCACATTTCTCTGAGCTTGTTGGTGCTTTGGATTTCGCCATTGCAAATAACTACCCGGCGCGCGGTGAATATACTGACGCTGTATAATTCCGTTTACTAATCAACAAAATAAGCCAGGTGAATTATGCGTTCACCTGGCTTTTGTTATTTGGCTTTTTATTTTAACTGGCAGTTTGGTGCCTAATTGAAATGCGGGAATGAACGTATATCCGTTCCCTCACCTTGCCGCTGTTTCGTATATGAAGAAAATGATTGCGCAGCAGGTTCTGGCTGCCATTTCAGCAAAGCTTCCTGATAGCTTGATCTCTCTGAGATATTATCAAACCATCTTTGCAAATGCGGTGTTCTTTCAAACGGCCAGTCCATTAACTTAAACCTATGTATATTGGGCATCCATGCAATATCACTGAGCGTAAACTCATCACCTTCTATGAAGGCACGCCCGTCGGATAGTGTTGTTTCAAGATATTGAAATCCCGCATCTGTGCGCGCAATGGCGTCATTAATGCGCACGGGATCAAACCCTTTGGCAAAATCGATACGAAATTGCTGTAACCATTCATTTTTATGGTTCTTTTGAAAAACTTCCACCTCTTCAGATGAAGGCGCGGGACCACCTTTAAACAAAAATTCAAAGGTAAGCAGTTTAAGATCAAGCTGTGCATCATCAGCCATTTCTAACAGAGTTTGCGAACCAACATTCGAGAGCGGACTATCTTTGCCAGCCACATGGCGAATAATGTCAATAGATTCAATGATAAGCCGACCATTATAGACGAGAGCGGGAACCAATCCTTTAGGGTGAATACGCTGATATTCTGGCGACGCATGCTCATCTTTTTCCAAATCTATTATATGACTTGAAAAAGATTGATCGCTTTCTGCAAGCGTTATCCGAACGCGCTGCGAACAGCTCGACATCGGCGCATGCCAAAGATGCACACCATCTAACGACTTTAATGAGGGATCTTTAGGTTCAATTTCTGGCATGATTGCCCTCCTTAGAAATTCACCCGATCACCGCCCTTAAGATCTAATATCTCGCGCGCTTCATCTGGAGTTGCAACTTCAGACCCCAATTCTTCAACAATCCGGCGTATCTTTTTCACCTGTTGAGCGTTTGATTCAGCTAGTTTGCCGCGTTGAATAAACAAACTATCCTCTAATCCAACTCGAACATTGCCGCCCATCTGGCTTGCAGTCGTTGCCATTGGAATTTGCGCAGATCCTGCTGCTAAAATAGACCAGCGATAATCATCACCAAATAGCTTGTCTGCGGTTTTTTTCATAAAGACCAGATTATCGATATCAGCACCAATACCACCTAAAATACCCATCACGAACTGAATGAAAATCGGCGCTTTAAACAGGCCAATATCCACGCCAAATTTCAAGTTATAAAGATGCCCGACATCATAGCACTCATGTTCAAACTTGATGTTGTGCGGCGCTAAGGTTTCAGCGGCTTCTTTGATGTCTTTAAAAGTGTTGCGGAAGATATTGCCATCTGAATTTGCAACATAGTCCTTTTCCCAATCAAATTTCCAATCATCATCGCCGTAACGTTTTGCCAGCGGGTGGAATGAAAAATTCATCGACCCCATATTCATCGAACACATTTCTGCGCTGAATGTCGCTGCTGGCTTAATCCGATCTTGGATGGATAAAGTTAGCGATCCACCTGTTGAGATATTGATCACAGCATCCGTTGCCTGCTTCACGCGCGGTAAAAACGCTGCAAAATCCGCAATATCAACCGATGGTGCACCTGTTTGGTTATCTCTGGCATGAAGGTGCAAAATAGATGCGCCCGCTTCCGCAGCTTCAATCGCCTGGCTTGCAATATCATCATGCGTATATGGTAATGCATCAGACATTGTGGGTGTGTGAATTGCTCCTGTCACAGCGCAAGTGATGATAGTTTTATGTTTTGACGCCATAAGCTGTCTCCTAGTCTTCTTTAGAGCGCACAACGCGGCGGTCTAATGGGAATAATTGTAAATTGAAACGTGATCGTACAAAGCCCCAAACACCCTGTGGTGCTTTGAGCATCACAATAATGGCAACCAGTCCTAAAACCATAAGGTAGATAGTCCCAAGGTCGGCTAGCGTCTCTCTCAGCGCAAAGAATATCAATGTACCAATAATCGGGCCTTCGATCGTTCCAATGCCGCCAATCACAACGATGAAGATGACAAATGCTGTCCAGTCATTGACGGAAAATGCAGCATCGGGGGAAATCCTTAGCTTTTGCAAAAAGATGATAGAGCCAATGACCGCCGTTAACGCAGACGTTGTGACATAAACTGTAAATTTGTTCCACCAGATATCAATACCGAGTGATTTCGCTGCAGTTTCATTATCGCGGATAGCAGTGAGCGCTAACCCTCTCTTAGAGCGCAAGAAGAAGTACACCACTGCAATCACCGCTAACGCTGCGCCAAGAGCTAACCAGTAACTTAATGCTTCGCGTCCAGAACGGCTACTTGAAAGCGATTTCACGATTGCAATAGGAAGCGAGGAACCTGAACCTCCACCAAGGGCACTGATTTGCGCAAATGACAAGCGAAATACTTCTGCAATAACCCACGTACCAATGGCAAAATATGCACCTTGTAATCTAAAGACTAGCAAGGCAACTGGCAGAGAAATCAACGCACCCAATATGCCTGAAACGCCGATCGCCACTAAAGGATGAAATCCTGCAAACAAGGTCAGAGCAAAGAGCATATAACCGCCAAATCCAACAAAGGCCTGCTGGCCAACAGATACAAGTCCTGCATAGCCAGCCATTAAGTTCCACAGACTTGCGAGTGCTAAGTAAAGGAACAACTCGCCCAACAAGCGCATATCAGCACGCCCTGCCCAATATGGAGCTGCAATTAATAAGACCAAAACAAAAACACCCAAGACTGCGATGATACGACTGGCGTTATTTGATCTTTTTATTTGAAAAGTAGTGTCAGCCATTAGTTCACCTTAGGGAAAAGGCCATTTGGTCGAATGGCGAGAATGATGAGAAATACGATATGGCCGGATAGGAGCTGCCAACCTGGATTGATATTGGCGCCAACTGTTTGCGCAACACCCAATATGACACCGCCAACTAGCGTGCCCCATATATTTCCAAGGCCACCAATGATCACCGCTTCAAATCCAAAGATTAGGCGTCCACCACCAATCGATGGATCAAAGCTAGTGCGAATACCTAAGAGAATTGCGGCAACTGCGGTCACCGCGAGCGCAAGCGCCATAGCAAGTCCATAAATATGGCGGCGATTAAGACCCATTAATTGCGCAATATCTTGATTATCGGACACCGCTCGAAATGCACGACCAAGCGCTGTGCGGTAAAATATCCATTGCAAACCACCGATTACAACAACAGCAATTATAAATGTAAGCAGCGGAAGCACACCAACAGATAAGCTACCCAAAGGCACACTTGCTATTTCCAAACTACCTGCATTCATTTTTTGCGGATCAGCGGTATATAATTCAAGCAAGCCATTTTGAATGATCACAGACAATCCAAATGTCACTAGAAGTGGCGGCAAGATATCTATACCAAGCGTCTGGTTTAAGATACCGCGTTGCAAGACATAACCAATCCCAGCCATCAACGGCACTACGATTAGCAACGCAACGAGCGGATGGATACCCAATAACAACGTTGTACTTAAACCAAGATAAGCACCTAAAACGATGAGATCGCCATGGGCAATATTTACAAGTCGCATCACGCCAAAGATCAAAGACAACCCTGCGGCAAATAATGCATAAAGACCACCCAACAAGGTGCCTTGAATAATTGCATTTATCCAATCCATGCTTATTCCATTCCAAAATATGCGCGTGAAATATCTTCGCGACTAACTGTAGACGATTGCCCTTCTAGCGATACGCGACCTTCTTGAAGGCAGTAAACGCGGGATGACACCGAAAGAGCTTTTGTTATATCTTGCTCAACAATGATGACGCTCATGCCATCATCGATAATGCCTGGAAGTGCATCGTAAATTGTTTTGATGATCACCGGGGCAAGCCCCAGGCTGATCTCATCCATCAACAAAAGGTCTGGATTTGACATCAGCGCCCGACCAATCGCCACCATCTGCTGTTGACCTCCGGACAAAGCTGTTGAAGGGACATTCCGGCGTTCTTTTAAAATTGGAAAAAGTTCAAACACGCGGTTTAGCGACCAAACACCTTCCCGGCCAATTTGCCCACCAATCAAAAGGTTTTCTTCGACAGAAAGTGAAGGAAACAATTGCCGACCTTCCGGCACCAATGCGATCCCCAGTTTTGCAACTTGATCTGCGCGAAGGTTTCCAATGTTTTGCCCGCGATATTTAACTTGGTTGGCTTCATTATCAATCAAGCCGCATACCGAACGCATCAAGGTTGATTTACCCGCTCCATTAGCGCCGATAATTGCTAAGACTTCACCTTCTTGGACTTCCATATCCAAGCCATAAATTGCTTGAAAATCGCCATAATGCGCATTGAGGGATGACATCTGTAAAATGGGTTGGGAATTCGTCTTAAGCATCAGCTTCTATCCCCAAATAAATTTCCTGAACTTCAGCACTTCTCATGATTGCTTTCGGCTCGCCCTCTGCGATCTTTTTGCCAAAATCGATCACAATCAAACGATCAACAACAGCGAGCAGCGCGTGCACGACATGTTCAATCCAAATGATAGACACGCCTGATTTATGGATTTTGGTAATTGTCTCAACCAATGAATGACATTCAGCCTCGGTCAATCCACCGGCAATTTCATCCAATAAAAGCAATTTAGGTTTGGCACATAGCGCACGGGTTAACTCTAACCGCTTGCGTTCGAGCAGTGTGAGTTTACCAGCAAGCACATTGGCTTTGGCGATTAACCCTGTTTGCTCAATCACCTCAAGACAAAAATCGTCAGCTGCTTTGCCATCAAGACCCGCAGCTTGTGTTGCAGCAACAAGCGCGTTTTCAAATACGGTCATTCCGCTAAAGGGTTGGGGCACCTGAAAGCTGCGTGCAAGCCCTGCCCGACAACGTTTTGCAGCGCTTTGTTTTGTAATATCAACACCATCAAATATGATATTGCCGCTGTTAGCGGATAGCATTCCTGTGATGAGATTAAACATCGAGGTCTTACCAGCACCGTTTGGTCCAATAACCCCCAAAGCCTGACCTTCTTGCAAATCAAAGGTCATATCATCGGCAACAACAACGGCTCCGAATGATTTAGTCACGTTTTTTAGCTGCAGAATTGAAGACACATCAAATCCTTTAAATTCCTCAACCCGGCAGCAATATTGATGCCGGGTTTTAAAAATGTTTGCGTTACAAAGTGAACAGTTCACCAGTAAGCGGGATTTCGGGCGCCGTTTCATTGGCAACGATCTTAAGATCCATGCCATCGCCATCTTTTTGCCACTGACCAGCAACAAGAGGCGTTTTGGTTACATTGTTAATCGGACCATTTGCCCAATTTACATTGCCAACAATTGTATCAACGTTCGATGATTTGATCGCTTCAACGATTGCCGCTGGATCTTCTAGATCCTCCGAGCGCTTGATCACATCAGCTGCAACTTCAAACAATGCATGTTTAAAGCCGATTGGCTGCGTCCATGGACGTCCGGTCGCCGCTGTATAACCTTCTGCCAAGTCTTTAGCACTTGCACCTGTGAGCGATGATGAGAACGGATGTGCGGGTGACCACCAGACTTCAGATGACAATCCGTTACCACGTTCTCCAAGCGATTCAATCACAGATGGGAACAACAACGCTTTACCAATGGTTACGACCTTTGGATTAAAGTTCTGTTGCGCACATTGTGCCCAGAATGTTGCAAAATCCGGCGGGATCATATTACCCGTCACCATCTCACAACCTGCTTCTTTAAAGGCTGCAATTTGGTTTGAAAAATCATCCGATAGTGGTTGGTATCTGCCTGGATCGATCAGATCATAACCTGCTGCTGCGAGCGGTTTTGGTAGACCAAGTTCAGCGTCACCCCAAGCGTTACCATCTGCATCATTGGGGAATAACCCGCCAACAGTTTTCTTAGCGCCACTTTTATCCCACATCGACAAGAACGCAGCGATGACATCTTCCAGCCCCCAGAAGAAGTGATAGGTGTTTTCAAAACCAGTTCCAGGAACACCGTTACGTCCAAAGAAATATGGCTGCCACGGACAATCGGTTGTGATACACGGCACTTCGTTTAATTCACACTGATCTGATACAGGATTTACAATTTCAGGCGTGGAAGCTGCGACCATGATGTCAACTTCGTCGCTTAAGATAAGATCGGCAGCAACTTCCGCAGCACGGTTTGGATTAGATTGACCATCTTTAGAGATGATCTCAATATTCCAAGACTTACCATTGTTTTCAAGACCAGCAGCAAACGTCTTTGCAATTGCTTCCAAAACATAATCATCAGCTTCAGCAAAACCAGCCAATGGGCCAGTGCGCGGGCTGACATGTCCGATTTTAAGAGTTGGATTAGCAGCATAGGCCTTCGTGATATTCAAAATAGCAGGCGCAGCAAGAATTCCGGCGCTGGCAGTAATAAATTTACGTCGTGTCACATTGCTCGATACACTTGATTTACTCTTCTTCATTTTCCTTCTCCCTTTTAAAACTCCAAGAAACTAGTCGGTTAAAATCCCGTCTAATTTTTTAAGATGACTGGCAACACGCTCGCGTACTTCCGCAGCTTCTGCCTCTGACCATGACTGAAAACCCTCTCCTGATTTCATGCCAAGTTTGCCCTCTTCTACCAACGCCTCAAGATATGGAGATGGCTTTGGTTCGCTCTCCAAATCGAACAAAACATTATTGTGAATATCGAGGGTCAAATCTGTGCCGACTAAGTCAGCATTCTCAAGCGGGCCTAAAACAGATAACCTGCGCCCGAAACTTGATTTAACAACGGTATCAACCGCTTGCGCATCACAAATACCGTTTTCTACTAAGCTAATCGCTTCTCGCCAAAGTGCATGCTGCAAACGATTACCAATAAAGCCCGGCACATCTTTTTTCACCAAAACAGGCGTTTTGCCAATATCTTTAAGCAACACCATCATTTGCTCAGCAAACCGCTGATCCGTCCATTCGGTATTGATGACTTCGACTAACGGGATCATATGCGGCGGGTTCCACCAATGTGTACCTAAAGCGCGAGACTTATGCCGCAATTGCGACATGATTTTTGTGATCGGCATAACCGATGTGTTGGACGCCAAAATACATGTTTTTGGGGCATGGGTTTCAACCTCTGCAAAAATGGATTGCTTTAATTCCAATTTTTCAGGCGCAGCTTCAAAAACAATATCTGCGCGTCTAACGCTGCTTGCAATTGTATCGCGCGTTGTAATTTTAGCAATCGCGTTGGACGTCTCATTCGGATCAAGCCCCATGAGGTCCATGCTATTTGCAATACGAGCATGTACGCTGTTGCGCGCATCTTCCATGGGGTCATAAATGATAACACTATGCCCAGCGCGCGCGAGCGTTAAGGCAATTCCATGCCCCATCAACCCGGCTCCAATAATTGCAACGTTATAGATATTGCTCATCATTAACCTGCCGTATATCCGCCATCTGCATATAAAACATGCCCGGTGTAAAACTCAGATGCTTTTGATGCTAAGAACAACAATGGGCCGGAAAGATCTTCAGGTTCCCCCAAACGTCCCTTTGGAACACGCGCTAAAAATCCTGAACGAACGGCTTTTGCTTTTTCCGTATCTTCAAACATCCACGATGTGAGTGGAGATCGGAATACCGTTGGGGCGATCGCGTTGACAGTAATGCCCGTTGGCCCAAGCTCACAACCCAAGGCCTTTGTAATACCATCAACAGCAGCTTTAGAAGCGCAATATGCTGTGTAACCAGCTGGGTGGCCAAGAAGTCCCCTAGCCGACGAGACGAGAACGATCTTACCACCCTTCCCCTGCGCTTTCATTTGCCGTGTTGCTGCTTGGGAGATAAGCCAGCTTTGAGTAACGTTTGCATCAATGACGGATGTAAACGTTTCAGGTTCCATGTCTTCGATCATGGCAACTTTATTCATACCAGATGCCACGACTAAAATATCAAGCGAACCAAGTTCATTTGCAGTTTGTTCAACCATGTCAGCGCACGCATCAGCATCACTTGGACGCGCATTAATCTCTAATACTTCAGCACCGGCATCCCGGCATTCTTTAGCTATTTCTGATAACGCCTCTTTTGAACCCGCAGCAAGTGCAAGTTTACACCCCGCGCCCGCTAATACGCGAGCAGCAACCATGCCAAAAGCGCCAGAAGCACCGGTAATAAGAGCAACTTTACCCTTGATATCAAACATTGAAAGTGGATCGGTAATGCTCATTTTAAGCCTCCGGTGGATATGGAATGACAACCAGCATGGTGCAAACCAGGTTGGAACGATTTTCAATTTTACGCACTTCATTGGGTGCAATCGTGCAGCTATCGTATTTTTTAAGAACGGTTTCTTGGTCATCGACAATGACGGTCATCTCACCATCGAGAACGACATAGACTTTTTCAAATGGTGTTGAATCCGGTCCTGCACCGCCATTAGGTAGAAACTGGCTAAGACCAATCCATTGATTTTCTGGTCCACCCTCTTCAAATCCTTGCAGGCGTAATCCTGTCACACCAAAATGATTTGGTGCTTCATAAGTCTCAGCATCTTCAAAACGTTTCAACAGCACGACGTTCTCCTCCCAAAGCAGTGCAAACTATTAATCAGAACGCGCGACCTAACCCGCGTTCTGATGTTATCTTTTATTTAGAAGTTTTCACCCGCTTCAATGCGGTAGCCCTGGCCCTTGTCGATCATCGCAACAAGACGGATAATACATCCATCCCCGCGATCCCAATTCCAAGGGAAGAACGCGAATGTGCAACGTTTGCCAGTGATAGCATCCAAATCACCACCAACATTTTCGATACCTAGAATACCGTTGCTGAACAGCTTATTGTGCACAGGTTCCCACTCTGGGAAATCGTCTTTCCAGTTTCGACCACCGGACCATTCTGTGTACTCATCTTCAAGATGCGGCAAAATCGGACCATTACGCTGCGGACCAATTGCAGTAGCCAATGGGTGATCATTGGCTTGAGTGTCGTGACCAACAACCTTAATGCCCTTTTCAACCATCCAATCAGCAGCAGAAGAAACAAGACCAGGACAATAAGCAAAATAATCGCCATCCTCATATTGTTTGTGCCAACCTGTATTGATGATCAAGACATCATTTTTACGGATCGCATGACCACAAGCTTTCTCCAAATCATCCGCTGTGATTGGCTCCCACTTCTTTTTAGGAATGGAAACAACCAACCCTGAACCAAAGAAATGCGGTAATGGAACTTCATCAATAAACGGCGTTCCTGGGACCACATGCGCTGGCGCATCAATATGCGTGGTTACATGCATTGTTGTTGTGATCGTCTGACTAAGCACACCAGACTTTGCCATATAGTGCTTACGCTCAATGGCGACATCTTTAAAATAAGGCCAGTTTGGACACTGAAAACCATATCTATGGCTGAGATTATAAAACTCAATCCCCATATCGTTATCTGTGTTTGCTTGGAATTCAATTCCACGAACTTCAACCATTATATTCTCCTCCACATGCCGCTCATCCGCGACGAAATTTAATGTCGTAAGGCGTAATTTGCTACACCTGTCTCACATATTGATGCATGCGTACCGTATTGCGGTCAAGTAATTTTTACGCTATCGTGGGTTTTCTGTATCGCATTACGGGTTAATGGTGTAACAGAGCCCATATTGTGGATGAATCAACGAGTGAGAGAGTATGTTAAAGCGAAAAGAAGCAGATCAAGGCCGAGGTGAGAATGCACGAAGTGGTGTACAAGTCATATCCCGCGCGGCAGACATCCTACGCACGCTTAAAAACAACCAATCTGGGATGAGTTTGGGGCAGATTGCCAACCGTATCGATCTGCCACGATCTACAGTGCAACGCATTGTTAGTGCGTTGCAGGCAGAGCAATTCATTATTTCTGATTCAAATGGCGGCGGCTTAAAGCTCGGTCCGGGACTTACTGCATTAGGTGATGCAACAAAATACAATATCGTTGAACAATGCAGACTATTGCTGACAGAACTCACCCATGAAACAGGCGAAACAGCTGATCTATCAGTATTACGCGGCGGCGCTATGATTTTTCTAGATCAAGTTCCAGGGACTCACAGGCTGCGTACCATATCGTCAGTTGGAGAGGTTTTCCCACTCACCACAACAGCCAATGGGCGTGCATGTTTATCCGCATTGGATAAAGACAAGGCCGAAGAGCTTATTCTCGATGAATGGGAGCGCTGGAACGTGAAAGCAGATTTAGATGAGTTTATGAATAGTCTTACACAAATCCAACAAGACGGGCTTGCCTATGATGCGGATGACCACACAAATGGGATTTCAGCGATTGGGTTTTCATTTAAAGATTGGGCTGGTGATGTCCATGCTATATCTGTGCCCGTGCCATCAACACGTTATGAGGCTGAACGCGAAAACATTGAGCGCGCCATCAGACTAACGTCCAAACATATCGATAAAATGATCGAACGTGGTGATATTTAAACCTGCGCTCGGCCAATCCCTAACATCTGATAAAGAGATGTGACTGTCCGCTATTAGGTTCTGACCAGACATTGAGCTGGCTGATCGAATATTCTAAGATGTGCCAAACGGAGACATTAATAGCACTGGTTTAGCTGACCACTACAATTATATTGGCCGCCGCGAGCTTTGCACTCATAATTGCGAATGATTTCTGCATTACGATATTCAAGGTCAGTAAGGCGGACATCGCCAGACCTTTTTGAATACCACCCATCTGCTTTCTGATCTGATTTTGTCCAACGATCAAAATGTCTTTGCAAACACATTGAACTCACTTTTACAAATGGTCGACCTTTGCGCGCAAAAATTTCATTTCTGGCGACATAAAGTTCCCAGCCTGATAACTGTTCTAGCTGTCGTTCGCTAACTACCTGAGTGTCCGAATTTGGGATTACAAAACCACTTACAGAAACTCGTAATTGTGTAGGTGGAATTTGATCAAGGTATGTTACATTTTGATTATTACTTGCGAAGAAATAAACTATTGCAGCGATAATTAGCATCGCTGTTGCACCACCGGCAAACCAGTATTTCTGATTTAACTTTCGGTTAGCTTCATGTCCCACCAGCTCAACTTCTTTCACATCATCTCTTGATGTGATTTCAATATTGATAAATTGCGCAATCTGCCCCAACTCGTCGTCCGATAACTTGAGAGCAAGCGCAACAAGTCGAAATTGCTGATCATCTAAACTGCGCGGCGTGCTCTTGTCATTTCGCCAGTTATTTATCGTACGGCGCTGCACGTTTACACGAGGTGCTAACTGTTCTTGAACCTGCATCGCTCTACGAGCCAATTGTTCATCAGACTTAAAGCCGCGCTCTCGCATAAGAGCTGTGAAATATTCTCCAAAAGTTTTGTGGTTTTTATTTGATGCCATGACAAAATATACTTCAACTAATATATTAATTTTAATAACAAATAATTGGAAATTTCCGAAAGCTAGAGCGACTTTCCAAATTATAGTACTGAGAACTATTTCACAATATGTTTTTTCTTGTTAGCCTTTCGTCATCAGATCAATTTAGTTCGATGTAATTAGCAATATTAAAATCGGTGAATGTAAATGAAAATGCTAACAAAAACTTCTTTGCTATCGGCACTTCTTATCGGAAGTTTTGCAGCCAGCCATGCACAACCACTTGATGTTGATGTGATGGAACGGGCAGACGATGGTTTGGACACCTGTGCGTATGGTCAGATTGTTGGACTAAAATCTGATGGCGATGGATTTTTGTCTGTACGCACTGGGCCAGGGATAAAATATGAGTCATTTGACGAATTGAAAAACAACGATAAGGTTTGGCTCTTTGAAGAAAAGGACGGGTGGTATGGCATTGTTTACGATTTAGATGAGTTAAACTGTAGCCCGGTTGAGAACGATCGTCCTGTCGAAACAGATGGCAAAAAAGGCTGGGTTTTTGGTAAATGGGTTGAAGTATTTGCGGGGTAGAATGATGCAAATGAATAAGTCTTTTAAAACAGCTATTATCTCTGGATTAGCACTCATTTTGTCGCATGGAATGGCGTTAACACAGCAAGCCAGTGATGGAGCTGAGAAAAACAAGGTCATGTTTGTTCTTGATGGCTCCAACTCCATGTGGGGGCAAATCGACGGTACAGCAAAGATATCTATTGCTAAGGAAGTCATGACAAATCTTATCAAAGATCTCGACCCTGACATTAATATGGGATTGATGGCATATGGTCATCGCGAAAAGGATAATTGCAGCGATATTGAGGTTATGGCACTACCGGGTCCGGTTGATCGAGATCGGTTGATTGATCATGTTCAAAATATCACGCCCCGCGGCAAAACACCTATTTCAGATGCATTATCTATCGCGTCAGTAGGCGTTGGTTATTTTGCTGGTAAATCATCTGTCGTGTTGGTCAGTGACGGATTGGAAACGTGTAATGCCGACCCATGTGCAAAGGCGCGTTCCTTGGGGCTTGTTAACCCAGGATTTGATGTTCATGTCATTGGTTTTGACGTCACAAAGGAAGAATCTGAGAGCCTACAGTGTATCGCAGATGCGACAGGTGGGAAATTCTTCCGCGCTAACAATGCAAATGAACTGAAAGATGCGCTCGCTCAGACAGTAGCAGTGGTTGGCGGCAGCGATGAGCCAAAAGCACCTGCGACTGAAACTGCTAAGCCAAAACCCGGTACATTTTTATATACAAAACTTTGCGACGCTTGTAAGCGCGAAAAGCCACTTGATGCGGTATGGAATGTATTCAAAAACGGTAAGCCACACTACGAGGGACTAGGTGTTGTCTACCCAAATGACGCAAATTTTGCACCCGGAAAATATACTATTGCCGTTCGATATCTTTCATCCAAACTCACAGCTCGGGGCGAGATCGAAATCGGTGATGATGGACAGCAAGTAGGAGCCATAAATCTAAACGGTGGCAATGCAGTGCTCAACGCTTTTGCTACTGATGATAAGAATATTTCTGCAAGCCCAATACTATTTGAATTTTTCCCAATTATTGATGGAAAAGTTGGTGAGAGTTTTGATGTAAATGCTTTTAGCAATGACAGCACATGGCTTCCTGCTGGCAAATATAAAGTCACCGCCAAACATCAAAATGCCGAGGCAGAGACTGAGATTGACATCGTTGCAGGGCAAAAAACAAGCCACACATTTGATATGCGTGTTGGTTACATTCAGCCCCAGTTTGTTTTATCTTCGGGTGAAAAACCAGTTCGAGCAGCCGGTTCAGCTTATAGTTTGGTCGATGCAAAAACCAACAAAGTCGTCTTATCCAGTTCGTTGGCTTTTAATGAACAACAAGCGGCCAAGCCTGGAGACTATATTCTAAGTACTAGATATTTCGCACCAATGGGTGAGGTTTCAGGTGAGTTCCCGGTCACCATAAAATCAGGTGAAGTTCTCAATCGTGAATTTGTTCTAAATGCCGGAAGATTCAATTACGAAATCAAAACCCCCAACGATAATGACAAGTGGTTTCATGCTACACTGTACTCTGTTGATGAGAATGGCAACAATGTCAAAAAAATGGGGTCTAACAACAATCGGAAATATAGTGGTGTAGCCCCATCGGGCAGATACCGATTTGTTGTAAGCTTAGATGCTGAAAGGCGTAATTCAGAACCGTTTGAAATTATAGTGGGGCAAACGCAGACAATTAATGTGACAATCCCATGATCAAACATTCGAAATATTTTTGCTACTCAGCGATTGTTCTGGCTTTGCAAATTCCTCAGTTAGCAGATGCGCAAGGCCTGCCGGATTTAATTTGGTCAGATCGCATTTCAACGAAAACGGCTGATGGTGAGATAAAAGAGACTGGACTATATGTCGAAATTGGCACGATCCGCCTAAACCGCTTTTCGCAAATGCAGGCATTAATTTTGCAGGATACTCTATCAGTCGGTGATGATGACGATGTGGAAACAATATTTGTTTTTCGCGCATGGCAAGGCGGTGCCAGCCAAGGCGAACAACTGATGTTGGTCACAACATCGGCACAAGGTGTGGACATAATCGGACCTCATAGCCAAGACTTTGAAAACCTTGTTGTGATCTCGCCAAAGGATGATCGTGGGCCAATATTTGAGCTTGTAGGCGCAGACAAGGAAATGCTTTTGGCTCGACTTGAATATTTCGATGGTCAATTGATCAAACATGAAAACAACTAGTTCAATACGTTTGGAGTGTTTTAAAAATGCGACGTTTTCTTCTTCAAATTAGTGTGGCCGCATGCGCTTTGTTACCCATCCATTCGAACGCTGAAACTTGGGAAATTGAAGGTCTTGAACCACCCGCAAAGTTGGCAAAAGCTGAAAGAGCGTTTCTGGATGTGCGAAATGCCAAACGTGACTTGGCTGATATTCCGCAAAATGCCAGTGACACGATAGGATCAATTGAGGACGAAATTTTCCAAATCCAAAAACGCATTTCTGATGCGATTGCAGAATATAATTCTCGCGAAATAGGCATGGAGGCAGAAATCGAACGCGATAACATTTTGCGCGAACGTGCCGTTGAAGAAGCGCGTGTTGAGCGGGAAAGATTGGACAAGGAATATGATCGCCTCACTGGCGTTTACCAGCGCGCGCATGATAATAAAAATAACTTATCCCTTGAGAGTATTTCCAAACTAAGGGCCGAGATCGAACCTAAATTAGAAGAAAACGAAAAGCTGCGAACTAAAAACCGTCAAGAGCGAGACAATGTGTTGCGCGCGCTTAAGGACCGAGAAACGGCTCGCGAAAACGAGCTTTTGAATCTGGCTGCTAAAATACCTGATCAGTCTGACCTCATGCGTCCTGAAGATAGATTACGACATCTCAAGATTACAAAGCTTGAGGCTGAGCAGAAGCTTGAAGAACTGCGCGAAGAAGAGCATCGAACAGCGATCACTTTCCTAAGAGAGTTATACGCGACCACCCCTGAAATTTTGTTGTCTGTCACAGCAAGTCAGAACAGGAACATGTTCTATAAGGCTGAATGGAAGCCAAAGGGTGAGGCAAGTGCCACCACCCAAGCCGAAAAAGATGCGATTGCGTCAATCATCGCCGAGGAGGAAGCTAAGCTTCGTGTATTGGAAAACTCCACAAACATATGGCGTAGGGTGGTTCGCGAACATGCGCAAAGTATAAAATTTGAATCAGATTCAGCAACCGAAGCACTTAATCTGATTGCCGATGAGCAATATCGCACAATAGCAATCAATACCTCACTCGAGATAACCGGCACAATTGTTGGCGCTATCGCGACTGCTGGGATCAGTTCGGCTGTTCAGCTTGTAACTGAAACCAAGAAATTTGTTAAAACTTACAAAAAAGTGCGAAAGGTTTTGGGTAATATCTCCGATCAAGGCGATCAATTTATTTATGAAACTGTCGCAGCCAGAATTGGTAAACTCATCAATGGTGAAGCGGTTAACGCGCTTGCAAAAGCCAATAATATTTATGACTTCGATTTTGGTATTGGCACTGATGATAGAAAATTTAATGTCAATAAAGGTACAGGTCTAAACTCAGATGCAGCACAGTTGATAGCCGGTGATGTAACTGAATTGGTTGTGACAACGTCTGTTGATCAACTCAGCAAAAGTGCTGCGCGTTATATGGGTGTTCTGACTGAATCCACAAAGGCCGCAGAGCTGACCAAATTTGCGAAGGGAGCTGGCGTTGGCCTTGCAGCCACTGGACTTAAAGCTGTGGTCTCAGCACGCGCACAGACGCTCAACAATGCGCGCGCGAAACAATATATAACCTCACATATTGCGGCTGAAGCGCTGCATGCATCATTTTTAAAGGCAAAACGCGTGTGGCTGCGATTGGATGCTGTCACGAAAACTCATAGCGAGATGGTCGAAGCCCTTAAGCTTCGGCTTGAAAACGGTCCGCGTGCTTTGGAAATGGAAAAAGAAAGCAAACTAACTGAACTGTCTGAAGGCGATACATTTGACATGGTGTTTGAATTTTCACACTCAGTCAGCGCTGACCCAGTAATTAAAGCTGAAGGATTGAGTTTTCTCACGCTTGAGCCCGTAACAAGTGAGCGCAGAAAATGGAAGACCAAAGTTCGTGTTGAACGTGACGGTCTTGATGATGTCATACTCGATGTGGGCTATAGGGGCAGCGAACGGCCTTGGCAGCTGCTCGATAGCAATCCAGCAACCCAGCCAAAACTCGTATCACTTTTGAAAGATTACTGGGGTGGCTATGAACCGGGCAACGACACCAATCATGTTTTGAGATTGGGCGATAAGAGGACGTCATTCAAATGCGCAGCGCCGCAAGAAACAGTGTTGGCAAATGAAGACGCAACGATAGTCGCCGGCATCGTTGAAACTGAGAAAATAGATTGCTCTTACTGGGTGTTTGTCCCTTGGGGTGTTTTGGGCGTGCAAGTCAATGATGATCGTATTGAAGCCGAGTGGATTAAAACATTTGCTTATGAGAGATTAGTTGCAGAGATATTTGATGAGGCATTAACAGATGATGGTATAAAACGTATGGGTTTCAAGCCTGGAAAATTTTTTTCAGCAACGAATGCAAGTCCCCAAACCTATCCTGACGTTGAATTCGATCCGGTTGAGCTATGGGATCGTTCTGCCGCTGGTATCTATAACGGCCAGATATCTACAACTATGACTTATGCTTGCGATATCCGAAATATTAAAGAACGTTATAACGAAGTAAGCACCGCGTTCAACTCACCAGTTTCTGTTTTATTAGCGCCAACTCATTCAAATGAAATATCTAAAGGTGCTGGTATATCAATAGCTTTTGATGCATCGGAATATTTCAAACGAGAAATTGTTCAAGAATACACAGATTCGGATAGGCTTGTTAAAATATATGGCGTGAAAGAATGTGGGACCGAGTCGCTATCTTCATCATTGGGTAGAACAATGATTATAAATGGCTATCCCGTTGACAGCGATCAAGATCCGATGAGTTTTACGCCCAAGTCACTATTAGACTATGTGGAGATTAAAAAGAATATTGAATTGCCAAACTACGCTGAAATGGAACCCATAGAAGTTTTCGCAAGACAGTTTGAAGACGTGCACCAGCTAATAAAATTCTATCAGAGAGAACATATTTTCTATAATGGGTTGGGTTTATCAATATCACCAGCTGCAATTGAGGACTGGTTTTTGCACCCCAAAGGTCGGCTGTCAGCGATCAAGAGCTTAGAGCAAAATCTTGTATTCATGCAGCAGCAATACGATGCATTAAAATAGGTATGGGCGGGCATGTCCTCGCTACGGCATCTTTAATGGAGCAGAAGTCAATCATGTCCGCAACGGGCCAATCGCTGAATAGATGGAGTCGATTTTAAACTTCCCCACTAGTGGGAAAAGCAGCCATCAAACGGTTTGGTATGTTCACAGGAACGTAGCCCAAACCAGAAACCGAGGTGCAGTAAGGAACTAGGTAAATAATATTTAGCTGAGATTAGATATATAATACAATTGTATCAAAAACCTAACGGCGCACTCCGATAAGGTGATCACGCGTGACCAGAGTCTCTGCAGTTTTCATGTCAATATCATCAATATTTTCAGGTGCTTGAGGTAAAACCAGATATCTCATATCTGCATTACTATCATGGACAATCAGCTGGATATCTAAAGAGAGTTCAAGTCCAAATTCTGCCAACACACGCCGCGGCTCGCGGACTGAGCGCGCACGATAGGCTTTTGAAATATACCATGATGGCGGCTGCCCCAATATCGAGCGTGGATAACAAGAGCACAATGTGCATGTAATCAGATTATGCACTTGAGAAGTGTTCTCTACCACAATAATCTGCGCTTCACCGACGGGGATACCAATCTCTTGTATACAGCTTTTACCGTTTTCTAAAAGTCGAGCTTTATAATCTGGGTCTTTCCATGCTTTTGCTACAATTTTTGCGCCAAGATGAACACCTTTAGCTTCCATCACTTCTATCTGTTTTGTCACTTCTGGTGCAGTTAACAGGCCATTTGCCATCAAAACATCTTGCAAAGCATCAATTATAATTTGCGCTTCTAAATTACCAGCATCGTCTTCGACGACAATCGGTTCATGTTCATTGTGGGTATGTTCGTGATTTTTGCTCACACCAATTCCTCATTGAAATATATTTATAGATAAATTTTAGCTCAAACTTCTGCTCGTGATTTCACCAAGGTGTTTGTTTGGGTTAACCAATGATCATATATCTCTATGACGAGCTTATCTTGTGGTTGATTATCGGGTTGATCCCACAAAGTATTCTGCACAAACTCAACACGATATAGATCAACCCCAGGACCTGAAGTCTTTCCAACAGCCAAGTCTTCTGGGTTTAGATATCTCCCACAATACTGCAATATTGTGCCCAATTTACCACGGATATAAAATGGAATGCGAACATGACCGGGTTTATCAATAGATCGCACACATACGTTGTCACCAATATCAAAACGCCGTTTCATATCTTTGAACTATTTTTTAATTCTGAAGCCCAAACGCGCTTCTTCTCACCTATCGCCGCATCAAGTTCAGCTTGGGTAATGATCTCTTTCTCAATTAGAATATCAATCATAGCTTCCAGCCGTCTGCGGTAAAAAGACAGATTGTCATATTTATCCTGGCCAAAACTTTCAAACCCGCGACGCATCTCATCCAGCGCTATGATCCGGCGCGTTCCATCCCCCAATAGATTGCGAATGGCTTCAACTTTCTTTTCCCAATAGAGCCAAGGCAATTCTTCTTTTGGGATTACGCCAGCCTTGTCTCCACCAATGTCATGATATCCTTTCACAATAGGCACCTTTTTTTATAGAAGTGATATAACAAACAAATGACTTAACTATTTGGCTTGAAGGAACTGACGCCAATCACCAAGATCAGTGATATCTTCCCCGCCTTTCGCACCAGCAGCCTCGCAAATAAACCCATTAACTTGGCTACCATCATTTAGGCTTACTGAACCAATTCCTAGCGGTGCTGGAATCGTCTTCATAAAACTGCCAAATTCTTCAATTGGCATTGACCATATCTCAAGTTCAATTTCACCCCCTGCCCCTTTTGCGCATTTTACCATTCCAGGTCTTGATGGCGGACCACCGGCTAACGCAAAAAAGTTGTAATCAGGCGCAGATTTGGCGTTTCGCGAAAATACGGCCCCTCTGCTAGTTAGGTCATTATTGAGTGGCAAGCCAGACATATGGGCACCACAAACAGCGATATCTATAGTGGTGGGCTTATAAGCTGGAAGCTCGATTTTCTCATTAAAGTGCCAATCAGTTGCTCCCAAGTTTCGTTCACCTACACTTTCAAGTGACACAGCAACAGAAGCCACAAGCGCATCTTCATCTTTTGCGGCTAGTATTGTAACGCTACCAGGACGACCATCTTCTCTTTTGGGAGTTGGTACAGCAATCCCGCACATATCCATTAGATTTACAAAATTGGTGTAAGTTCCAAAATTGTTGTTGGACGTTACCGGATCAATTTCTAAATCTTTGACAGAATAAAAAGTTGGAATAGAAGGAACACAAAGCACATCTACCTTCGATAGCTCTGGTTCTACATTGCGGATAAGCTCTTTTAACTTATAAAAACCGCGGAAAGCATCAGCTGCAGATCTTTCTTCTGCCAACGAAATAATCTTCTTTGTGACGGGATAAATAGCATCGGGATTAGTTTTCAACAATTCCTCAATAACTGTATAGCGCTCGGCAACCCAAGATCCATAATATAACATCTGCGCAATTTCATAGAGCGGTGTGAAATCAATCTCAGATATCTCATAACCCTGTTCTTTTAGTAGTTTAACGGAATGATTAAACGACTTTTCTTGTGCTGCATCACCCATAAACTGAATGCTATCTTTACTCGGAATACCGATCTTTAGATCTGATTTCGGAGCTCTAAGATCCGTATTTTCAATATGGCGTGCATAGGAATCCTTTGCATCATAACTATTAGCAACACGAAATGCAGCGTAGGCGTCCTCAACTGTCAGCGCAAAAATCGAAACAGTTTCAATACTCTTACAAGCGGGAACCACACCAGTTGCGGATAATGCCCCAAGGGTTGGTTTTAACCCAACAATGTTATTTAAAGCCGCTGGAACACGGCCCGATCCTGCGGTATCGGTGCCCAATGAAAACGGCACGATCCCATGACCAACAGCAACACCTGATCCTCCAGATGACCCGCCAGGGACAATTTCAGGATCAACCGAATTTAACGGTGCACCATAGGGGGTGCGCACGCCCACAAGACCTGTTGCAAACTGATCTAGATTAGTTTTACCGATTAAAATTGCTCCGGCTTTTTTAAGCTCAGCAACAACGAACGCATCCTCTTTTGCAACATAAGCAAATTCAGGGCAAGCAGCCGTGGTCTCATACCCTTTCGCATCAATATTATCCTTGATGACAAATGGAACACCCCAAAGCGGCAGGTCAGGATCAAAGACGCCCAATTTCTCACCATCTAACAAAACATCTACTTTATCAAATAGCGTTATAAATATGCCCGGGTCATTGACCTCTTCTATACGCTGGAAAACGGTTTCGATGATATCCATCGGTTTTGCACCACCTGCATATGCTTTATGGATAGATGGGATCGTCATTGTAAGGTTATTCACGCGAATTCTCCTTTGCGCGGATTTGGAGTATTTTTAGAAATCAAATTTGAAATAGAAGGTGCTGCATCAAGAAGACTTTTAGTGTAATCAGATGTAGGCGTTTGCATCACATCAGCAGTTAATCCCTGCTCTACAATCTGCCCATCCTTCATAACGATAACTTCATCACACAGGAGCTGGACCACGTGCAAATCGTGTGAAACGAACAAATAGCTCATACCTAATTCGGCTCGCAAATCAGCCAAAAGATTGAGAACAATTGCTTGGATGGATACATCAAGTGCAGCAGTGGGTTCGTCTAAAATCAACAATTTCGGATCAACGGCAATCGCGCGCGCAATACCCACACGTGCTTTTTGACCGCCAGACAGCTGATGCGGATAGCGCGATAATAATGTCTTTGGCAGCCCCACCAGATCGGCAAGTTCATCAACCTTATAACGGCGAGAACCGCGATTTAAATCAGTCAAATGTCGTAGCGGCTCTTCTATGCAATCCTGCGCACTAAACCTTGGGTTCAGGCTATCTGTCGCATCCTGAAAAACCATCTGAATATCTTTGCGCAGATCGTTTTTCGCAAATGAATTAGCAAATGATTGTGCCAAATCTTGCCCTTCAAACATGATTTCGCCCGATGTCGGGTCAAGCAATCTAGCGATCATTGATGAGGTCGTGGATTTCCCGCAGCCACTTTCACCAACCAATGCAACGCTTGCGCCCTTATTGACGGTAAAAGAAATGTCTTGGACAGCATGAACAGGACCAGATTTTCCTTTATAGGTTTTAACAAGGTTTTTCACCTCTAATAAAGGCGCACCGATTGCCGGACGTAAAGGCTCTTCAAGCTGCATATTTTTAGGCAACAGCTCGCGAATGGTCACACCCTTACGCGGTGTCGCTGCAACAAGCTTTTGGGTATATTCATGTTGCGCGTGATGAAATAGCTGCGCTGGGTTACCCTCTTCCACTAACGCGCCATCCTTCATAACAACAATTCTATCGCAATATTGCGCAGCGAGGCCAAGATCATGCGTTATAAGAATACTACTCATATTCCGCTCAGCAGATAATTGCTTGATTAGGTCCATCACAGTTTTTTGTGTTGTAATATCAAGCCCTGTTGTCGGTTCATCAGCAATAAGCACTTTAGGATCGCAAGCAAGTGCAATTGCGATCACCACGCGTTGGCACATGCCACCAGAGAGCTCAAATGGATAAGCTTCGTAACGACTTTCAGCATCTTTAATCTGCACAGATTCTAACGCTTTGATGGCCTTTTCTTTGGCATCATAACGTGTTGCTCTTGAGTGGCGACGCAAGACATCTTCAATCTGCAATCCGACTTTTCGAATAGGATTAAGGGCTGCACGCGGGTTTTGAAAAATCATAGATATTTCGCGCCCACGAATATCCTGCATGGCTTTAGATGTTGCATGACGCAGATCAATATTACTATATGAAATATCACCAGCAGTAATCGAACCGCCCGCATCCAATATCCGCATCAACGCATAGGATGTAACAGATTTTCCAGATCCAGATTCACCCACAATGCCAAGTGTCTCGCCTTTAGCAAGTTTCAAGTTTACATCTCGAACAGCTTCAACAGGCCCTTTTCGTGTTTGAAATGTAACCGCTAAGTTTTTAATCGATAACATCTTACGTTCTCTTTCTTGGGTCAACGAGATCACGCAATCCATCACCCATTAAGTTAAACGTAAATACTGCAAACATTAGCCATAGGCCGGGAAATAGCGCGAGCCACCATTCACCGGAAATAACAAAATTTGCACCTTCTGCGACCATGATACCCCATTCGGCCGTTGGTGGACGTACACCCAAGCCGATAAAACTAAGACCTGCGGCATTTAAAATAGCCCAACCCAAGTTCAATGAAATTTGTACCATCATTGGCGGCAGTGAATTTGGAAAAATATGAAACGCAAGTATGCGCACATCAGAATTTCCTGCAAGCTTTGCGGCTTGAACAAAACCAGCATCACGGCGAATATTCACTTCCGCACGCACCAATCTGGCATAAAATGGGATATTAATCACCGCGGTCGCATAGATGATATTTTCAACGGTGTTTCCAAGGGCGGCAACAATTCCCATCGCTAAAACGAACAGCGGAAACGCCATGATCGTATCAAGTATTCTGTTAAGCACAGCGTCAAGCCAACCACCCCAATAGCCCGCACACGCACCCAAAAAGGAGCCTATGACGAAAGATAAAGCAACAGCTGCAATAGAGATAGAAAGGTCCAATCTTGTTGCAACAATCACACGGCTAAATACATCCCGACCTAAATTATCAGTTCCAAACCAATGCGCGGCAGATGGTGGGCTCAACGCATTTGATGTGTTGGACGCAAGTGGATCATAAGGCACAATTGATGGGCCAAATATTGCGCAAATTAATAAGACTGCAAACATAAAAAATGAGATCGCAGTCACAGGATTTTCGCGCATCACATATAAGAGATGGGATGAAAAACTTGGCTCTGATGACATGATTTTATCGCTCATAATTACGACTGCGCCTCAAAACCAATTCGTGGGTCAATCAACGAATATGAGATATCGATAATCAGATTCAACAGAACAAATAGTATCGCCATTGTAAGAACAAAACCTTGCACGGCTGCATAGTCAGAGGACACCAACGCTTCCACCGCATAGGATCCTATCCCCGGCCAAGCAAAAACTTTTTCAACCAAAACATTTGCACCAAGCATGAAGGAAAAGACCATTCCTAACGTTGTGATAACGGGCAGTAGAGCATTTCGAAATGCATAACCATAAAGCACTTTGCTATTGGTCAACCCTGCGGCTTTCGCTGTTCTTATAAAATCAGATGATAATGCGGTTAGCATGGCAGCTCTCGTCATTCGTGCGATCGGCGCCATGGTAAAGAGCGCAAGCGTGACAGCGGGAAGTACTAACTGTTTCAGTGCACCAAAAAATGTTTCCCAATCGCCTACAAGAGCTGCATCGATGAGGTAAAATCCAGTGATATGATCAGGTTCAATATATAAAAAATCCAAACGTCCAAGCGGAGATGGCGCAATGCCTAGCAAGTAATAAAATATGTAAACAAGCAAGATGCCTGTAAAAAATGTTGGTAAAGACACACCAGCAGTCACAAATATTCGGCAGATATGATCTTGCAATGAACCCGGTTTTTTAGCGGCCATAACACCTAATGGAATGGCAACACTACAAGCTAAGATAAGCGCTGTGAGTGTAAGCTCTAAAGATGCTGGTAATCGGCGCGCTAAATCATTAATCACTGGTTGACCCGTGGAAAGCGATTGGCCTAAATCACCCCGCAACAAATCACCCAAATAGATGAAAAACTGCTGAGGCAGTGACTTATCCAACCCTAATGCTTCGCGCACTTGCTGGATGGATTCATCTGTTGCAGATTGACCCGCGAAGTATACCGCAGGATCACCAGGGAGTGCTCTGGTCAGTATGAAACTGACAACAACCACACCCATGACAACAGGTAAAGCCTGGGCGATCCGCATCGCAATTGTTTGAAATCGCCCAGACATATTTTTAAACTTTTTTCAGGTTACGAACGTCTAGTTGACGGTGGAACCAATATTCAAAATCCTTCGCGCCATTCATACCGACACTCAAAGCTGGTTGCCATAGTGCAATACGCGGCACTTCATCCCAAATGATCTCGATCATACGTTTGATTTTAGGCGCATAATCAGGATCGTCAATTGGCATATGTAGAGTTTCGTTTGTTAAAGTTTGGATCTCTTCATTCCGGTAATTTGATGAGTTAAACAAATGGCCTTCCAAGAAGCACCAGAAGAAATAGTAACACGGATAGTTTAGCCAACCACCGAACGTCTCAAGGTGAAGCGGCAAACGTTTTTCAACTAAGGATGCCGTTCTCCAACCTGCACTTGGGATCTTATCAATTGTCGTATTGACCCCAATTTTGGAAAGGTTCTCCTGGATAAGAAGCGCAACAGGCTCCATCCATTCTGCCTGGCCAAGTGAGATGGAAAGTGGGACATCAAAACCTGCAGACATGCCGGCTTCTTTTAAAAGATCTTTCGCGCGGTCCAAATCGGTTGAATATGGGAACTTTTGCGGCCATGCGATATCTGAAGGAGATGTTTCTTGGCCACCCCACATTGGTTTACCACGACCATAGGCACCTGTATCAAATACTTCCTGATAAGGAATTGACCATGCAATGGCTTGTCGAACACGTTTGTCTTTAAACGCATCAAACGCAAGGTTTGGACAAAGACTGTAAATTGAATTTTCAATAGGTGTGGTTTGAATTTCCAAGCCATCAACGCCCGAAAGCTCTTTAGCGTCTTTGTTTGGCATATTAAACGATAAGTTCACATCACCGCGCTCAAGCAATGCGCGACGTGTTGCAGGGCTTGGCACTTCTCGCACAATTACACGCTTTACTTCCGGAACTGGGCCTGATGTGTAATCATCATTGCGCTCATAAACCAGCTGCTCACCCGGGCTCCATTTTGCAACTTTAAAGGCGCCAGAGCCTGCAGGAGTTGTGTGAAGATATTCTGTTGCCCAAGGATCATCGTCTGTTGCATGTTCTAGCGCTACTTTTGAATTGATCACCATTGGGATTGGTACAGCCAAATCCGGCAATGTAAGCTTGGAAGCACGAATAAGTTTGATTTTAAACGTCAAATCATCGACCGCTTCAAATTGCTCAGGGCTTTCTAGAGAGCCCGCTTTCATCTGCACTGCAGGAAAACCACCCAAAGATACAGCACGGTCAAATGACCATTTTACATCAGCAGCTGTAATTGGCGTTCCATCGTGGAATTTACCTTCAGGCTTTAACTTAAAGATGAGCGCATCTTCTGTCTCTTCCCAGCTTTCAGCAATTTCTGGCTCGATAACTGAGTAATCATATGACACACCGCCGTCTTCAGTTACTTTAGTACCAAAACTCACTAAGCGGTCGTAGACATTAACCGCAACTTGATAACTTGGACGGTTAGTTCCTGTTCTATGCAGATCAAGACTATTGATGGATTGGCCCATAACAGCCACGATAACATCGTTTCCTGCTGCGCTTGCAGGCATTACTTTGAGGAACGGCAATACAGAGGCACCAAGCGCTCCGCCGCTAATTTTTAGAAAGTCACGTCTATTTGTTTTCATGATTTTGTTCCGCTTCGAAGGTTCGTCTTGGGAGACTGTTTGTTATATTCCATCAGCTTGTGACTATTCATTGCCAATTACAAATGCTATAAATTCACAAAAGCGGTTCATTAAATGAATAGGTCGTCAATGCGTCATCTGGTTACTTTTCAATATATCGAAGCCATCACCCGCGCGGGTTCCATTCGAAAAGCAGCGGAAGACATGAATATCACGGCCTCCGCATTGAACCGTCGTATTCAGCGATTTGAGGAAGAATTCGGATCAGAGATTTTTGAACGGCTTCCACGCGGCGTACGTTTAAACCCTGCTGGTGAATTGCTTATTAGGCACATTAGAGCACAAGAATCTGATCTAAAGCGCGTCCAAAGCCAAGTCGCCGATTTATCCGGCGTTCGCAGAGGTCATGTATCAATTGCATGTTCACAAGCTTTGGTTCCATATTTCCTACCCCAGCAAATCGCCGAATATAGAAAAGCCCATCCCGGTGTTACATTCTCAGTAAGCGTTCGAGACCGCGAAGCCGCAGAAGCTGAACTAGGAACATTTAAAAGTGATATCGCACTCGTCTTTGAACCCATCTTCATGGCAGACTTTCAAGTGCAAGCAATGGTGCCGCAGACGATATCAACGATCATGCGACCTGATCACCCGCTGGCAAGGCAGAAAATTGTTCGCCTTAGAGATTGTCTTGATTTTGCATGTGTATTGCCTGAATCACAATACGGTGTTCGGTTTCTCATTGAGCGCGCTGCTGCAGAAAGTTCAAGAATTATATCCCCAATTGTCGAATCAGACTCTTTCGATTTCATGCGCCATTATGCACTCCATGAAGATGCAATAGCATTCCAAATACCAATTGGGCTGGAAGAACGGGACGATCTTGTTTGTCGCGAACTTTCGACAGACGATGTTCCCAGTGGAAATTTACTTTTAGGTCAAATGCGTGGGCGTACCCTGCCCGTTGCATCAGCGCGCTTCATGCAGCAACTTGAAATTGAACTGCAAAAATACACATAAGCAAATCAAACATAATTACCCCATACAAATCATTAGCGATGCAAAAAATGCATCGCTATAGCGCAAAAATAGCAGAAGTCAGCAGCGCTTTATCTGGTTAGTCTCTTTTCATCGGATTTAATGAGCCGTTCATCATGGAGCAAACCGCCCTTGATCGAATAGCGATTTGTAAAAGGAAATACCATGATGAAAAAAAACCTATCTCGCAGAACATTCTTGGCAAATTCAGCACTAACCGCTGGTGCAACAGCGTTAGCAACATCTGGCATGACTGGTTTTGCAAGCGCAGCTGGCCTTACAGTCGGCTTTATTTATGTTGGTCCGAAGGATGATTTTGGCTACAATCAATCCCACGCAGAAGGCGCTGCTGCTGTTAAAGAAATGGCTGGCGTGACCGTTATTGAAGAAGAAAATGTGCCAGAAACCGTTGATGTTCAAAACACAATGGAAAGTATGATCAATTTTGATGGCGCAAAACTTCTCTTCCCAACATCATTTGGCTACTTTAGCCCACATATCCAAGAAGTTGCACCTAAACACGAAGATGTTCGCTTCCAACATGCTGGTGGATTGTGGAATTCAGAAACAGATCCTAAAAATGTTGGCTCATATTTTGGTTACATCAGCATGGGTCAATATCTTAATGGTATCGTTGCGGGACACGCTTCGAAATCTAAGAAAATTGGATTTGTTGCAGCCAAACCGATCCCGCAAGTTCTGCAAAACATCAACACATTCTTACTTGGTGCGCGTCAGGTTGATCCAACTATCACCTGTCAGGTGATCTTTACAGGCGAATGGTCACTCGCAGTTAAAGAGGCCGAAGCAACTAACGCTCTCATTGATCAGGGATGCGATGTCATTACCTGTCATGTTGACGGTCCAAAAGTTGTTGTTGAAACAGCTGCGGGTCGTGGCGCATATGTATGTGGTTACCATGCAAACCAAAGCCCACTTGCACCCGAGCAATATCTCACTGGTGCTGAATGGAACTGGGCAGCGATTTACACCAGCATGGTCAAAACCGTCCAAGATGGAGGCACGATTGACAACTTTGTCCGTGGCGGCTTGGCAGAAGGCTTTATTAAAATGAGCCCACTTGGATCATCAGTATCAGGCGCTGCACGTGCTCAATTTGAAGCCGTCAAAGCCGAGATTATGAAAGGCGGTTTTGCAGCTTACAAAGGCCCTCTCAAAGACAATAATGGCAACGACATCTTGAAAGAAGGCGAATCTTTTGTTGAAACAGATGTGGCGTTGGAAAGCATGGATTATCTTGTAGAAGGCGTCATCGGCTCGATAGGTTAATCCAGCTTAAGACGGACGTTATAGATGAGTGGAATGGCTGCAACTGACACCATGTCTAAATCAGCGCTGAGTTTGAAGGTAATCATCCCCAAACTCGAAGCTGTGGCCATTCCTTTATTCGCCGTTATTGGCGGGTTTGCAGTTTTCTCGCTTTTCCTCATAGTAATCGGAAAATCACCTGCTGATTTCTTTTCACTTGTTTACAAAGCGGGATTTAGCACCGGTTTTTCTTGGCAAAATACGCTCTCCCGCGCAGCCCCGTTGCTTCTTGCTGCATTATGTGTTGCGCTACCTGCAAAACTTGGTTTAGTTGTTATTGGTGGCGAAGGTGCAATTGCACTTGGTGGCTTAACTGCAGGCGCTTTAGGGCCATATTTATCATCACTTCCCTACGCTATTTCTCTCCCCATTTTGTTAACCGCATCTGCACTTGTAGGTGGTGCTTGGATTGGCACGGTTGGGCTATTGCGCATTAAACGCGGTGTCAACGAAACAATCGCATCTCTTCTAATGGCCTATATCGCCATCGCTTTGATGAACCATTTTATCGAGAGTGTATTTCGCGATCCCGCCAGTTTGAACAAACCGTCCACCCAGCCATTGGTTGAGGCTATGCGTATTAGCGACATGCCGATTGGCATCAGTGTTCACTGGGGTCTTTTTGCTGGAATTCTTGCTTGTATCTTTAGTTGGATACTGATTGAAAAAACCACGCTTGGCTTTGCAGCACGGATTGCGGGAAGCAATATACGCGCAGCACAAGTTCAAGGCCTACCCGTGGGCAAACTCGTAATTGGCTTCACAGCCCTTGGTGGAGCTTTTGCAGGTATAGCAGGATTTTATGAAGTAACAGCCGTACACGGATCAGCAAACGCATCCTTAATTGCAGGTTATGGATACACAGGAATATTGATCGCATTTTTAGCGCGCCATAACGCGCTCGCCATCATACCAGTAACAATTTTGCTCGCAGGATTTGAAGCCTCATCTGGCCTAATCCAACGACGTATGGATTTACCAGATGCAACAATTTTAGTTTTCGAAGGCATGGTTTTTGTCGCAATTTTATTGTCAGAAACGCTTTATGGACGCTTTAAGATTTTCTCCGCCAGTTATTGGAGTAAACCTTTATGAGTGATGTAACTGACATTGGATTATGGGGTGTTCCTCTAGCCATTATTGGTGGCGCAATCCGTGTATCCACACCTTTTCTTTTTGTATCTTTGGGCGAATGCATCACCGAACGATCTGGCCGCATTAATCTAGGCCTAGAAGGCACGCTTATCTTCGGCGCGATGTCTGGCTATGCTGTTGCGGTCAATAGTGGTTCTGCATGGATAGGCGTATTGGCAGCTGCACTTGCCGGAATTTGTTTTGGTCTCTTTCATGGATGGGTTTGCAAATTTAAGGGTGTCAATGACATCGCAATTGGTATCGCTATGATGTTGCTTGGCACAGGGCTAGCGTACTTTTTTGGAAAACCATATATCCAACCGGTAGCGCCAGACCTACCCTCAATCTCTTTTGGCTGGTGGTCAGATATCGAACAGGTGCAAGCAGCACTTCAAGTCAACGCACTCTTTATCATTGGCTTGTTCTTGGCACTCTTGCTTGCTTGGGGCTTTAAATCAACCAAGATTGGCCTAACCATTCGAGTGGTTGGTGATAGCACAGATGCTGCCCGCGCTATTGGATTAAATCCAGATAAAATTCGCCTTTTATCAACTGCTGCAGGGGGCGCGCTTGCAGGCATCGCGGGTGCATATTTATCGCTGTACTACCCGGGCAGCTGGAATGAAGGCATATCATCTGGGCAAGGTTTAATGGCGGTTGCGCTGGTTATCTTTGCAAGATGGAAACCGATGAATTGCTTTTGGGCTTCACTCTTATTTGGTGGTGCTGGCGCTTTAGGTCCTGCGCTACAATCGGTCGGCATTTCACAAGGTTATTATCTGTTTTTTGCTGCGCCTTATGTACTCACACTCGGTCTTTTAATTGCAACTTCTTCACCAAACAAAGCCATGGAAAGTGCGCCAGGTGAACTCAGCATTACAAAATAATGGAGATTTAAATGAACGGTCTTGGTGGTCTTAATAAATCTGAAAACGGTGTCGTCATCGGTGTGGTTCAACTGCAATTACCAAACACAGTTACGCGGCAAGATTTAAAAACGCAAACCGAACGCATTGTGGAACTTGTCGGCAAGGCAAGACGCAACAACCCCAACACGGACCTTGTTGTGTTTCCAGAATATGCGCTTCACGGGCTTTCAATGGATATCAATCCTGAGATTATGTGCTCTTTGGACGGCCCTGAAGTTGCAGCTTTCAAACAAGCATGCATCGATAATGACATATGGGGTTGTTTTTCGATCATGGAGCTTAATCCAGGCGGCATGCCATATAATTCAGGGATCATTATCGACAACAAAGGTGAAATGCAGCTTTATTACCGTAAAATGCACCCTTGGGTACCCGTAGAACCATGGGAACCAGGCGATCAAGGTATTCCAGTTTGCGATGGACCAAATGGCTCCAAGATTGCTTTAATTATCTGCCACGATGGTATGTTCCCCGAAATGGCTCGCGAATGCGCTTATAAAGGCGCTGAAATTATGATCAGAACCGCTGGCTATACCGCTCCTATCCGCGATAGCTGGAGTTTTACAAACCAATCCAACAGTTTTAGCAATCTCATGGTCACAGCCAATGTATGCATGTGCGGTTCAGATGGCACCTTTGATAGTATGGGCGAAGGCATGATCGTCAATTTCGATGGCGCAATCATCGCTCATGGAACATCGGGCCGTGTGGATGAAATCATCACAGCAGAAGTTCGACCAGATCTGGTGCGAGAAGCACGCATCAATTGGGGAGTTGAAAACAACATCTATCAATTTGGTCACCGCGGCTATGTTGCCGTTAAAGGTGGAGCGCAAGATTGCCCATACACCTATATGCAAGACCTTGCAGCAGGAAAATACAAACTACCTTGGGAAGATGAGATCAAAATAACCGATGGCACAAGCTGCGGTTTTGACGCGCCAACCCGAAAGTTTGGAGAACTGGACATGAAGGATGCAGCAGAATGAGCTATATTGATGCAGATCCATATAAATGGCCATATAACGGCGATCTTCGGCCTGAAAACACCGCCCTTATTATCATCGACATGCAAACAGACTTTTGCGGTAAAGGCGGTTATGTTGACAAAATGGGATACGACATATCCCTAACCCGCGCGCCCATTGAGCCCATTAAAGCATTGCTTAAAAAAATGCGCGCTGGTGGCTATCATATTATCCACACGCGTGAAGGACACAGACCAGATCTTGCCGATTTACCAAAAAACAAAAGATGGCGTTCACAACAAATTGGCGCTGGAATTGGGGACGCGGGTCCTTGCGGTAAAATACTTGTACGCGGTGAGCCCGGCTGGAATATTATCGAAGAACTCTACCCGATTGAGGGCGAACCTATAATTGATAAGCCTGGCAAGGGCTCATTTTGTGCAACAGATCTTGAGTTACTTTTGCGAACGCGTGGCATTGAAAATCTATTACTCACAGGCATCACGACAGATGTATGTGTTCACACAACCATGCGCGAAGCCAATGATAGAGGATTTGAGTGCATGCTCGTTGAAGATTGCTGCGGAGCAACAGATCTTGGTAATCACAATGCAGCAATTAAAATGGTCAAAATGCAAGGCGGGGTTTTTGGCTCAGTTTCAACCAGCACCAAATTGATCGAGCAATTGCCATGAACACCTCTCCTCTCGCATCATCAAAGAATGTAAAAGCAGCCTCAGTTGAGGCCATCAACATGACGATGCAGTTTGGAGACTTCAAAGCGCTGGATAACGTCAATATCAACATAAAGGCTGGCACATTCCACGCATTACTTGGAGAAAACGGTGCAGGTAAATCAACGCTGGTAAAATGCATTATGGGCTTTTACCACGCGACATCAGGCGATGTTTTAGTCAATAAGAAAGAAGTAAAATTATTAGACCCCAAGGATGCACAAATGCTTGGTCTTGGGATGGTTTATCAGCATTTCACACTTGTGCCATCGCTCACAGCAGCTGAAAATTTGATCATCAGCCGCGCCGATGCGCCTACAATTATTGACTGGAAAGCAGAGAGCAAAAAGCTTCAAGATTTTCTTGAAAAAATGCCCTTTAAGGTGCCGCTTGATCAACGTGTTTCTCAACTCGCAGCAGGCGAGAAGCAAAAGCTTGAAATTTTGAAACAACTTTATCTTGGAAGCCGCTTCTTGATCTTGGATGAACCAACTTCTGTGCTCACACCATCAGAAGCAACAGAAGTATTAACTCACGTTAAATCGTTGACCGAAGCAGGTGAAATTTCAGTTCTAATGATCACCCATAAATTCCGAGAAGTCACTGATTTTGCCGATGAAGTGACCGTGCTTCGGCGCGGAAAACAAGCTGGAAATGGATTAGTTGCAGACCTTACCCATGATGATATGGCGTTGATGATGGTGGGGCAAGCGGGCGATAACAATACGATTGAACGAGAAAATATAACAGGTGATATCATTCTTGATCTCACCTCTGTTACCGCACCCGATAGATCCGGAACTAAGAAAATCTCCATTGATCATCTAAATGTAAAAGCTGGAGAGATTGTTGGGATCGCTGGTGTATCAGGCAATGGGCAGACAGAACTAATGGAAATCCTAACAGGTCAAAGACCGCTTGATGCTGGACATATAAAAGTGCAAGGCGAAACATATTCAGCCACACGCGGCGAAGCCAAGAAGCGTCGCGTACGCTATCTTCCTGAAGAACCTTTACAAAATGCATCCGCAGGCAAAATGAGCGTTGCAGAGAATCTAGCTTTTAGAAATTTTGATGACCCCTCTGAAGGAAACAACAGGCCACAATTTTGGAAAAACAACACCAAAATAAATGCCTATGCAGAAAAAATGATTTCAGAGTTTAACATCAAAACCACTTCAGCCCACAGTCCAATTGAAGCACTTTCTGGCGGCAATATCCAACGTGCTGTATTGGCAAGAGAATTAACCGGAGACATTGACCTTCTGATTATTTCAAACCCATGTTTTGGACTAGATTTCTCCGCTGTTGCTGCGATCCGCCAACGCATAATCAAAGCTCGAAACCATGGTGTTGCAATCTTACTTCTGTCAGAAGATTTAGATGAAATACTGGAACTATCAGATCGGATTCTGGTTATGTCAGACGGCGCCATTACCTATGAAACGGATGCCGCATCAGCAAATATTTCTGAAATCGGTTTTCACATGGCGGGGCAACACTAATGGCTATTCTTCAGGCACAACCATTTGATTTTCCAATCAATAAATCTGCAATAGCGCTGGTGATGATTGATATGCAGCGTGACTTTATTGAACCGGGTGGTTTTGGTGAAACGCTTGGAAATGATGTCTCACTATTACGTGCCATTATCCCAAAAGCGCAAGAATTACTCAAAGGTTTTCGAGAACACAATCTACCCATCATTCACACGCGCGAATGCCATAAACCTGATCTTTCTGACTTACCTGATGCAAAGCGGGATCGTGGCAATCCTGATCTGCGCATCGGTGATGAAGGTCCCATGGGACGCATACTTGTTTCAGGTCAAGACGGCGCTGATATCATACCTGAACTGTATCCAATTAAGGGCGAAATTGTCATCGATAAGCCAGGTAAAGGCGCCTTTTATAAAACAAACCTTCAAGACACTCTTGATAAACTCTCGATCAAACAGCTAGTTTTTGCCGGAGTAACAACTGAGGTATGCGTACAAACAAGCATGCGTGAAGCCAATGATCGCGGATATGATTGCATTGTAGCTGAAGATGCTACGGAAAGTTATTTCCCACATTTCAAATCAATGACCGTTGAAATGATTGTCGCCCAAGGCGGCATTGTTGGTTGGGCCGCAGATACAAGCAGCATTATTGAGGCGCTAAATGAGTAAACAAACTATCCTACAAAGCCTTATTCCTAACGGGTGGGAAACTTTAGAGTTTGAATACTTTCGACAAGGTGTTGATATATTCTGGATGCGAAAATCCAGCCCACAAATTGCTCTTTTAAAATATCAAGCTGGCGCATCGGTACCGCGACACAAACATATTGGTTTGGAAACAATATTGGTACTTGAGGGAGATCAAGTAGACGATAATGGCACCGCATTGGCCGGTGATCTGGTCATTAATCCTGCGGGCACCGAACATGCTGTCAAATCAGAAACCGGATGTATTGTTCTCATTCAATGGGAAAAACCTGTTGAATTTGTATAAAGTAAAACACCCTCCCCTGTACGCCGAAAAGTAATCCACTTTCGTATCAAGCAATCGTTGTTACGAAAGATAACCAACCAGTAAAAAAAACCACCTACTATTTTAGCTGTCGCATTACCTTTGGCAAACTAAATCGCCCTGCAATTGTGTTTCTAATTTTTTTAATTGAATTCTAAGAAGCTTCTCATAATCATCTGCAGCATGTTGAGTTTCACAACAATGACAATCAAGTTGATTATCAACAAGATGTGCAAGTGTGAGCGCGTAAATGTCTAAATATTCTGTGGCGATATCATCGGCTGGCACGCGATCTAAAATTTTTTGTTTCAGTAAAGAATTGCGAGCAATTGCATCAACTTCATCATTGGAAAAATCGACTTTCACACAAACAGCAAAATAGTACCGCATGGTGAACCATCGCTTTCCTATTTTCTTTTGATGTATGAATATTTTCATACCAATACTGTGACATGTTTTGATTTCTATTCAAGATTGTTTAAAAGAAAAATCAGCCCTGTACGTTATTTTTTTTAGATCAGAAATTTCACAAATGACAACTAATTGTCATGTGCACTTTTTAACAGCAAGAAGATACTTACCAATCGGCTATAAAATAGGCAAAAGTCGATAAAACAAACAAATACATAAAACATGTCAGAGAGCACAAAATTATTGAATTTTAGCGCTATTTTTATCTGTATTTTTTACAACTTAAATTAGTGAAGGCAAATTTAGTGATGAGATTTACAACTAAATTTTAAATAATCTTGAGCGTGTTATTACGGCGACAAGACTATTTATTAGACGCGATGCAGAGTACCGAGCGGTTGAACCTATTGCCTCTATATTAGAAAATAGTGGCCATCTTTAAGACGTAAAAATTTAGTCGACAAACGCCTTTTCAACAACATATTCTGCCGGCTTACTATTGGCGCCTTCCGTCAGACCAGCATCCTCACATAATGACATAATGTCTTTATTTAAGGCTAAGTTACCACAAATCATTACACGATCAATTTCAGGGTTCCAACCGTCTATACCAAGCGTATCAAACACCGAATTGTCACGAATATGGTCACTAATCCGACCCATTTTTTCAGAAACTTCCCGCGTTGTTGTTGGGTAATATAGAATTTTGTCCTGCACGATCTCACCAATCAGTGGATCATTCGGCAGCGCTTCAATGATACCCCGACCATAATCAAGCTCTGCATTAGTCCTGCATGTATGCGCCACAACAACCTGTTCAAATTGCTCATAAGTTTCAGGATCACGCAAAAGAGAAGCAAATGGTGCAATACCGGTTCCAGTACAAATCATCCAAAGACGTTTCCCTGGAACAAGCGCATCTAACACCAACGTGCCAACAGGTTTGGTCTTAAGGATGATCTGGTCGCCGGACTTTATTTTCTGAAGTCTTGATGTCAAAGGTCCATCCGGCACTTTAATTGAATAAAATTCCAACTCTTCATCCCACGATGGAGACGCAATAGAATAGGCGCGCAGTAGCGGTTTCCCTTCATCATTGGGAAGTCCAATCATAACAAATTCTCCAGACCGAAATCTCAAACTACTCGGCCGTGAGACACGAAATGAAAACAAATTTTCTGTCCAGTGGTGAACTGATTGTACAGTTTGTGCATCGGGAAGGCTGAGTATATTCATAGCGCACCTCTTTTGGTTTAAGCAGCTGGGTTGGGAGAAAAAATTGTTTCATATTTATTGGATTTACCATCAAGTTCCAGAGCATCTGGTAATGGTTCCTTAGCGTCCGTAATAACCGGCCAGATTTCGGCATATTTTGCGTTAATCTCAACCCATTTATCAGCACCAGGTTCTGTATCCGCTATAATTGCACCTGCCGGGCATTCAGGTTCACAAACCCCACAATCGATGCATTCATCAGGATGGATAACAATCATATTTTCTCCCTCATAAAAGCAATCAACTGGGCAAACGGATACACAATCTGTGTATTTGCATCCAACACAATTGTCTGTAACAGCGTAAGTCATAGTCTCTCCATTTCTGACAATTGATTTAATCCAGATTAAAATATCCGTCCGTCAATAAATTGCTATTGCAGCGCACAATTTTAAATAAAAATGCCATCAACTTAGAAAATTTGGTTGGCAAAATGATAGCTTCGCTTAATGTTGTAGATGGTCACAAGACACTCAATATTACTTGGTCTGATGGAAACAAAGGCAAAGTAACTGCAAAATATTTACGTGAAAATGCACAGGATGCAGTGTCCAAACGTGCCCGGTTCGATGGCAAAGAAAATCCCGTATCCGAACACATCAAAATAACTGATGTCAGTGTTTTAGGGCATTCAAGCTTAAACATCACATTTTCTGATGGTCACGTTAGAGCGATCTATCCATTTTCGTATTTAAAAGAACTTTCAACCAACAACGACAACAAATTGACATTATCAGATAGCGGAACGTCGCAGTCTGAATTCTAGAACAAATTAGGAGTTTATAATGGACGAAATTCTGGATGGTATCAGCCAAATAGATTGCGACATTCTGGTCATAGGTGGCGGAACAGCTGGCCCCATGGCCGCGCTAAAGGCGAAGAAAAAAAATCCAGAAGCAAACGTTGTTCTGCTGGACAAAGCCAATGTCAAGCGTTCTGGCGCCATTGCTATGGGCATGGATGGGCTCAATAACACCATCATCCCCGGCCATGCGACACCCGAACAATATACAAAAGAAATTACAATCGCCAATGACGGTATCGTCGACCAGGCTCCAATCTATCGCTATGCAGAAGGTTGTTACGAGATTATTCAAGAGCTCGACAGCTTTGGCATTCGTTTCCAGAAAGATCAAAACGGTGAATATGATGTCAAAAAAGTACACCATATTGGAACCTATGTTCTTCCAATGCCTAATGGCGACACGGTAAAAAAAGCACTTTATCGTCAATTAAGAAAAGCCCGTATCAATATTTCAAACCGCTATATGGCAACTCGCCTACTTAAAGGTGAAGGACGTATTGCAGGCGCCATTTGCGTCAACACCAGAAACGCTGAGTTTTTGGTGGTCAGAGCAAAGGCTGTCATAATGTGTTTGGGTGCTGCCGGTAGACTAGGCTTGCCAACATCGGGTTATATGTACGGCACCTATGAGAACCCGACAAATACCGGTGAAGGTTATTCTATGGCCTACCACGCAGGCGCGGATTTAGCCAATCTTGAGTGCTATCAAATCAACCCGTTAATCAAGGACTACAACGGCCCAGCCTGCGCCTATGTCGCAGGTCCAATGGGCGGATATACCGCAAACGCCGAAGGTGAACGCTTTATTGAATGTGATTACTGGTCAGGCCAAATGATGCAGGAGTTTTATGATGAACTACAATCCGGTAAAGGCCCAGTTTATCTTAAACTCAACCACCTAGCGGAAGAAACAGTTGCTGAAATTGAACGCACTTTACATATTGTTGAGCGTCCAACGCGCGGTCATTTCCATAAAAACCGTGGCACTGACTACCGCAAAGAAATGATCGAGATGCATATCTCTGAGATCGGTTTTTGTTCCGGTCACTCAGCATCAGGTGTGTTTGTAGATGAAAGAGCACGTACAAGCGTTGCAGGTCTTTATGCAGCGGGTGACATGGCCAATGTCCCACACAACTACATGCTTGGCGCGTTTACTAATGGTGCTTTTGCAGGCCTTGATGCAGCGGATTATATCAAAGATGTAGATTTCGCAGAGTTTGATCAAGGTGAAGTAGAGGCTGAACGCAATCGCGTTATGGCACCAACCAAACGCGATGATGGCATTCCACCAAATCAGATCGAATTTAAAACTAGACGCTTGGTCAATGATTACCTGCAGCCTCCAAAGGTCACGGCCAAAATGGAAACTGCGCAAAGACGTTTTGCTGAAGTGCGTGATGATATGGAAAATGCAATGTATGTGCAAAACGCTCATGAATTGATGCGTTCTCTTGAAGCTTCAACCATCATGGATTGCGCAGAAATGGCAGCGTCTGCATCCCTATACAGAACTGAAAGCCGATGGGGTCTTTATCACAACCGCGTTGAATACGAAAAAGACGACGAAAACTGGTTCTGCCATACGCTTTTGAAAAAAGGTGAAAATGGACTTCCGGAAAGTCGCAAACAAGACGTGAAGCCATATATCGTTGAAATCGATGATGATGAAAAAGATGCTTATAGTAAGCAACGTGTTCAACCAACAGAAGCAGCCGAGTAGGAATTAGTAATATGCCTTTAGCACAAACATCCACTACTGTCCCAGTTGTTGTCGATGATGACTTATGTATAGCAGATAAAGGTTGCACGGTGTGCGTTGATGTCTGCCCGCTTGATGTTCTTCGCATTAAGGACATGGCCGAAGGGCCAAAATCAAAAACAGCCTTCATGCAGTACGATGAATGCTGGTATTGCATGCCATGCGAGGCAGACTGCCCAACCGGCGCTGTAACCGTAAATATTCCCTACCTATTAAAGTAAATGATATGAACGCTATTTTTGAAGATTTTGACGACATTGAAGACCTAGCTGAAGCGCTTGACGATCCTGATTCAGGGGCACGTATTGTTGCTGTCATGGACCTTGCAGATAGTGCTGATCCAAATGCAATACCATTCATCGCAAAAGCGATAACGGATAGTGATGAGGGTGTGCGGCTTAAAGCGGCGCAAGCCTTAACAGATTTTGATGGACCAGAAACATCATCGGCGCTGATTGTAGCACTCAAAGACGCATCAGAACGTGTACGAGAAGCTGCAGCTGTTAGTTTGACCGAACTTAAAGATCCGGACGCTGGTACACCCTTACTTGATTGTCTTAATGACGAAGATGAATTCTTGACGGTGGCTGCGTTTGGTGGATTAAAAGAACTACGTCGCCCTGAAGCTTTAGGCCCTGCGATTAATGCCCTCACAAGTCCATCCAAAGCCATAAGAGGTGCTGCGGTCGGTGTGATTGGATGGTTACAGGATGAAAGCGCTTTACCGGCTTTAATGTCGGCCACAACAGATCAAAGCGCTGACGTGCGCAAAGTGGCCGTGGCAGCGCTTGGTTTTTCAAAAAATGAACGTTCAGAACAAACCCTAATTAAAGCTTTGGACGATGAAAATTGGCAAGTCCGCGAAGCTGCCGCTGAAACTCTTACCAAAACTGGTAGTCTGGATGCAGCAGATCCTTTGATCACTGCACTGGATGATGAATATTGGCAAGTTCGATTAAAATCAGCACGCTCTTTAGCCCGTCTTAAGGTTGAAAAAGCAGCGGATAAAATTGGTTCGATGATGCCTACACAAATTCCAAATCTAAGGAAAGAATGTTCTGCATCATTAGGCGAATTAGCCGTCCCTGGCACCGAGAAATATCTTTTGGATTATGTCGATGATGGTGATCCGGATGTGCGTAAAAACGTTCGCTGGGCGCTTGATAAGTTAGCTCAAAAAACGTCCTAAAAGACGCTTAAAACAACTAAAATTTAGCCAACTGCCCCGACCTTCGTCGAGGCAGTTTTTGTCGTCTAATATTTTCAATTAACATATTGAAATTATTATACAATTTACTAAAAATAATCACTCCAAAATCGAATAAAAATAGATCATTATGCTTACCAATTGCACATAAAATAATCATTTTTCAATAAATATCAATTTTTGTTCATTTTTTTGCATTTTAGATTTGACCTACCTTCTTTTTCGCGCTTAGTTTTGACTAAGAGCACCTAAGTGACACTACGATTTAGGAGACAATTATGATCAAAGGAAAAATGATCAAAGGCGCAATTATTGCGGCAAGTGTAGCAATGCTAACAAGCACTGTATCCGCTGAAACTATAACTGTCGGCGTTGGGCACCAGAGCACAGTAACAAATACAGTGCCAGGCGGCATCATCATCGAAAAGTTGGGTTTGTTTGAAAAATACCTTCCAACGACAGGAAAGTACGACGGCGTTGAATACGATCTTATCTATCGTGATTACACATCAGGACCGCCAATCACCAACCAAATGATTGCTGGTAAGCTACACTTCGGTGTCATGGGCGATTATCCTCTTATTGTGAATGGTGCAAACTTTCAAAAAGGTGGCAATGACGAATCCCTATTCATTCAGGTCACTGGATATAATTTAAAAGGTACCGGCAACGGTTTAGTTGTCCCTGTTGATTCTGATGTTTATGAATTGGAAGACTTAAAAGGCAAAACCGTATCAGCGCCATTTGGCAGTGCGGCTTGGGGCATGTTCTTGAGTGTCTTAAGTTCAACCGGTCTTTCAGAAGACATCACTTTAACAAACCAAAGCCCACCAGTCGGCGTGAACAATATTGCTACGGGCAGAATTGATGCGCACGTAGATTTCACACCTTGGTCTGAGGTAATGGAATTTCGAGGTACTGGACGCAAGGTCTATGACGGTAGCGAATCTCTTATTCCCACCTTCCACGGGACAGTTGTCATCAAGTCCTTTGCTGAAGAACATCCCGAAATTGTTGATGCCTATATCAAAGCAACACTTGAGGCGCAGGATTGGTTAAACAACGATCCGCTAAATGCAGCAATCAAAGTATCGGAATGGACTGGGATCGAAAAAGAAGTGCTCTATCTTTATTTTAGTAAAGGCGGCATTTCCACGTTTGAATCGTCCATTAAACCAGAATGGGTTGCCAGCTTGAAAGACAGTCATTCGCTTTTGGTTCGTGAACGCGATGTACCACCACTTGATTTCGATAAATGGGTTGATGATAGTTATGTGATCAAAGGCATGGGTCTTGCAGGACAAGACTATGAAGCTTTAGTCAGCTCAGTTGTCGACACCGCCATTGATAATGAAGGTCTTCCATATGAAATTTGGCATCCCAGAGATGGCATTTCTGCATATGAAACATACGAAGCGTTTTTTGAAGCTCTTGCAGCCATCCGTGACACGGGTTTTGCACCACTTGCAACCTATGTTTACGACGAGAGCTCTGGCCTTAAATTATTTGGAAACAGAGCGTTTTACGTCGAATCCGAAGATGGATATGCAGCATTTTTGAAAAAAACTGATGCAGACATGTTTGCTAAAGGCGCAAGCGGCAGCCTGACAGATTATGACACAATTTTAGGGGCCATTTCAGGCTAAACAAATAAACCTCAAAAACGGCCTATGGCGATGTTTCGCCATGGGCCCTTATTGCGGAAAGGATGATTGGCATGCCAACCCAAAAGAAAACCATAGATATAGCGCCCGATGTCCCCGGCAAATACGACATATCAAAAGCGCCTAGACCACACTCAGCACCAACGGTTGAAAACAATTATTCTGCGCATAAAAAAACCTCTCTTTTTGAGATAAAGCCATGGCAAGTTCATTTTTTATTGTCTTTAATTTCAGCGCTAACAGGCCTCATCTTTTGGCATTTCGCAGCGACCTACAAACTAGACTTATTCATAAATTTCACCAATATTCCCTTGCCATCTGAAGTCTTTCAATCAACGTTGGCCAATATTTTTGACCCTGAGTTTTATACCCATATTTTGGTCAGTCTGCGGCGTGTGGGAATTAGTTTCTTGCTCGCGTCCGGTATTGGCATAATGCTTGGAATTGCAATGGGTCGAAACGCAGTTTTGCGCGCATGGTTTGCACCCTACATCGAAATTATGCGACCAATTCCAGCTGTTGCATGGATACCACTTGCGATTTTGATGTGGCCAACAGAAGAATCATCTATCATTTTCATTACTTGTCTGGGGGCCATTTTCCCAGTTGTGCTCAACACAATTCATGGTGTTCAACAAACGCCAGAGGTTTTGGTGCGCGCGGCAACGTCACTCGGAGCCTCAAAATTTGATATTTTTAGGCATGTTATTTTCCCCGCCGCTTTACCATCAATCACAGCCGGTCTTGCCATTGCCATGGGCGTTGCGTGGTTCTCTCTGCTTGCAGGGGAAATCATCTCCGGACAATATGGCATCGGCTACTTTACCTGGGACGCCTATTCACTTGTAAGAACACCAGACATTGTGCTGGGCATGCTTGTTATTGGCATTTTAGGGACCGCTTCAACCGCCGCCATTAAATTCATAACCAGCCCGCTTTTAAAATGGCAAAGGTTCACAAGATAATGGGTATAGTTCCCCTTTTTGGGCGAACATCCCAAACCAGTTGGTACTGCTTGATAATTTGGAGCTTGTTAACTTTGGTGCTCTTCCAACTTATCGCGCTCTTTGCACATATTGTGCATTATCAAGCGGTACCAAGCCATGAGATATTTGACCAAAAGGCTCAAAGTTCTGAGGCAATTACTAATAATACGACAAATCAATTGGCGCGGAAATATTTCTCACTTAATAGCCGTAACAGATGGCTCAATCTTAACGGGAATGCCATGCAAGTAGGAGTGCAACATGCTTGATGTAATCAATTTTAAGCGCCCAGAAATCAAACAAAATTCTACTGGCGATGGTCGGATTGAATTTAAAGATGTGTCTGTGACTTTTGGAAAATCAGGATCAGAACACAAAGCCGTAGAGAACACGACAATCACCATCGAGCCTGGAGAATTTGTCTGTATCTTAGGGCCATCCGGCTGTGGCAAATCAACATTAATGAACACCGTTGCAGGTTATGTTCAACCAACAACAGGCGAAGTGGTGGTCGACGGCAAAACAATATCAAGCCCGGGCCCTGATAGAGGCATGGTATTCCAGCAATATTCCCTACTTCCTTGGAAGACTGTTTATGAGAACATTGCTTTTGGCCCAAAAATGGCCGGTAAATCCAATGATGAAGCTGGATCAATTGCCAACACATTTCTAAGCATGGTTGGGCTTTCAAAATTTGGCAACAGATACCCTGCAGAATTGTCAGGTGGTATGCAACAAAGGGTCGGAATCGCACGTGCGCTTGCCAATTACCCGTCGGTTTTACTGATGGATGAACCTTTTGGCGCGCTTGATGCGCAGACACGATTAATGATGCAGGAAAACCTTTTAGATATTTGGAAGGAGTTTGGCATTACTGTTTTATTTGTAACGCACGATGTTGATGAAGCTGTCTTTTTAAGTGACCGTGTTTTGGTCATGAGTGCTACACCGGGCAAAATCATCAATGACATGCGCATTGGTCTTGAGCGTCCCCGCCAACCTGAAATGGCAACCAGTCCAATTTTTATAAGCGCAAAACAGGAATGCCTTCAGTCAATTCGTTCGGAAAGTTTAAGAGCATTTGAGGAGCAAAACAAGTAATGACGCATTCATGTAACCTGATTTTTTTAAACTTTTCATAAGCTTTTTAACTCGCAATATTAACAATGAAATCGAATTTTTCAAGCAATGCAACTCTTTAGAATAGCAGGCAATTATTTGCTGAAATATTGCATTCAAACAACTGCAAGACCTTTCGCCGATAGCTATATTGTTATAGTATCAGCATATCTTGCTTCCAAGGAGCGATGAATGCTGCAAAGGGTAAATCTGTTGGAAGAGCATAATGACAACCCCAGTGCAATCTATCTCTCTGAATATCTCATGGGATTAAATGAGGGTAGTACTTTTCTTTCAAATTTAACAGATGAAGATTTGTCGACTGTTAGAAAACTCGGAACCAAAGTTAGCGTAGAAAAAGGTCAGAACTTATTTTTCCAAGGTGATAAGCATAAAGGTGTTTGGATTGTTGAATCTGGACGCATGCGTTCATACTATACAGGACCATCAGGCCGTGAGATTACCTTGGCTTATTGGACCCCAGGTCATTTTGTAGGGGGGCCGGAGGTCTTTGGTGGCGGGCTTCACATTTGGTCCGGCGATGCTATGGAAAAAACAGAACTTTTGTTTTTATCTGGCGCAACTATGAAACGGCTGGTTCGCGAAATTCCGGACATTGCGATCGCCGTCATTGACGGGCTTGTCTATAAGGGAAAATGCTATTCTGCACTGATACAAATGTTGGGTACAAGAAGTGTGTCTGAACGACTTGAGCAACTTCTTGTTATCTTAGCTTCGGCGCAGGGAATTCACGAAAATGATGAAATTATCATTGAGCGAACAATCACATTCGAACAAATTGCATCGATTGTCGGCGCCACTCGACAATGGGTAACTCAATCTTTTGAAAAACTACAAAACCGCGGCATCGTCTATGTAAACCGCAAGGATATCCGCGTTAAAAAAATTGACAGTTTGTCAGGACTATATTGATCAATATTCTTCAGCTATCAGTTTAATGAGCGAAAACAAACGTTACTCTTTTACAAGCAACTTCTCAAACAAACAGGCATGTTTTAAATTGGCAGCGTCAGAACCAGCAGGTCCTGCAAGACAAATACTTGATGGCAGACCATCCGAGCGCGGCATCCCTGGGATGGCGATTGCAGAAAAACCAATTGGATTTGCAAAATAGGTATAAGTCCCCATAACGTTGTTCAGCTCCATGGGATTGGCAAGCATCTCTTTGATTTTGTAAAGCCTAGGTATTGTCGGCAAAACAAGGCCAGATGTACCTTCAAGTTGTTTCATACATTCAATTTTCAACTCGGCAATCTCATGTAAGGTCTCATACAAAACCCTTGCAGAATATGTCCGACCGTTGTTGATTGCTTTCGCAACAGGCTCCAAAACCAATTCGGGGCTTTGTTCAATAAAGTCTCCGTAATCAATCAACCGTTCAGCAACTAACGCCGAACCAAAGACTTTTTGTCCAATCTTCGAAAATGGTTCAAAATCAATTTCTTTAAATGAAACCCCTGATTGTTTGAGCATTTGCAAATTGTCTTGATGGACTTGCTGGGCTGAGAGATCACCAAAATGATCTAATGTTGAAGGGATTGCAAAGATGTTCTCAGAGCTGTCTTCATTTGTAATTTGACTACCCCAATACGCAAATGGATCCTCTGGATCTGGCCCACCAATGGCATCAAAAACTACTTTTGCGTCTTCGACAGATTTCGCAAAAATAGGAATAATATCAAAGCTACGATTGCAATAAACAAGACCGCGACCAGAAATGGAACCCGGCGTTGGTTTAAAACCGACAATACCGTTTGCCGCAGCTGGCACCCGTCCGGAACCACCGGTATCACTGCCCAATGAAAAGCCGCAAATATCAAGCGCTACTGCAACTGCCGAACCCGATGAAGAACCGCCAGGGATCATGGTCGGGTCGATGGAATTACGGCACAAAGGCTCAGGCGTACGCGTCCCATTCAAACCAGTTGCAAATTGATCCATGGTATTCTTACCGATTAGAATTGCACCCGCTTCTTCAGCCTTTACCAATGCTGGCGCGGAATAGGTTGCAACATCGCCAAACCCGGGACAGTTTGAACTCGTCACCATACCTTTGACGTAAATATTATCTTTTACGCAAAAAGGAATACCAGCTAAGGGAAGCTCTGCACCATTTGCGATTTGTGCTTCCACTTGCGCGCATCTTTGTATGATCTGATCTTCAGTTTGCAGGCTTACAAAACAACCTTGCGCATCTTGGGCCTTCTTTAAAGCCGAAAGCGCCATATCAGTGATGGTTTGACCAACTTTCAACCTTTTAGAAAATGGTGCGAACAAGTGTTTTTTCATATTAGATTCTCAACATTTTTAGCCGCTAGATATGGGCTAATTATTTAGTCATTTTGACGTTCAAAAGCTTTGAGGCTTTCAGCGCGAATATGCTCCATACATTGCGCACGAAGTTTCACATATTCGCTTGATGTGATGATGTCGGATCCTCGTGGACGCGGCAAAGGCACGGCCATATCTGAAATGATTTCACCCGGACCGGCGCTCATAATTAAAACCCTATCGGAGAGATAAATGGCCTCATCCACATCATGGGTGACAAACAAAACTGTTGTGCCGAATTCTTTCCAGATTTTCATTAAATTGTCTTGCATCATAGCGCGGGTCTGACTGTCGAGCGCACCAAATGGTTCATCCATCAACAAAACAGATGGATAGTTCGCAAGTGCGCGAGCGATACCCACACGTTGTTGCATGCCACCGGACAATTCTTTGGGATAACTGTTGGCATATTTCGAAAGGCCGATCATATTTATAAATGTTTCTGCCTGCTCAATTATAGAGCCCTTTCCGCGTTCTGAAACGCGCGGGCCAAAGGTGATATTTTCTAAAACCGTTTTCCATGGAAAAAGCGAATGCTGTTGAAACACCATACCGCGTTCGGGCCCAGGTTTTTCGACCAAATCACCATCAACTTTAATCGTTCCGGTGTTTGGCTTAACAAAACCCGCAACTGCGTTTAACAAAGTTGATTTTCCAGAACCAGATGGCCCCAAAATACACACAAATTCACCGGGTGTGATTTCTACCGATGTCGATTGAACCGCGACCGTCTCTCGATCGCGGCTCTTAAAACTTATGGACACATCATCAATGATCACATGCCCTTTGTCAGGGGTGTTGCGGTTTATATGATGTTTAAAATCACGATCGGTCATGCGACACCCCTAAACAATGCTTATTCAGCAACTACTTTTTCAAGAAATGAAGGCACGAGAAAGTCCGCGTATTCTTCACGTGTCAGCAATTTCGGCAGTCTTTCTTGCGCCACTAGGAATTCAGATGTTGCAACAAGCGTATCGGCAAATTCACCTTCAGCACCTTCTGTACCCATGAAACCGGCTGTCAATTGCTCAGAACAAGGCACCATGCCCGTTCCGCGCATCATCCGTGTTGCATCAGGTAGAGAAAGTTCAAGTTCTGTTGCAATGATCGCAGCAGTTTCCTTCGGGTTGTTAATCCAATAATCAATGCCCTCACATTCCGCCTTTAGGAAAGCTTCAACAAGATCTGGATGTTTTTCAGCAAAATCATCCATGACAACGCCAACATCCCAGGTAGGATAACCACGGCTAGCCATAATGCCACTTGTCATGAAGATATTCCCGCCGTCTTTCACGGTTTTGTCCAAATTTGGCTCCCAGAACCAAGCTGCATCAATATCACCGCGTGACCAAGCAACAGCGATATCATTTGGACGCAGATCTAGTATCTTCATTGAAGCAGGATCAATGCCTTCGTCTGCCAATGCTTGAAGGAAAAGGTAGTGTGTTGTTGAACCAAATGGTGCAGCAATCGTTTTACCTTCAAGGTCTTTAAACGATTTGATATTTTTATCTGTGCGCACAACCATTGCTTCAACATAGTCAAGCATGTTGAGAACCATAATACCTTGAATTGGCAAACCACGTGTTACACCAATGGCCGTTGGTGGATTGCCCAAACCGCCAAAATCAACTTGGTCAGCTGCAATTGCGCGCAGCATGTCGCCACCGCCACCAACTTTAATATATTCGATTTCAATGCCGGGCATATATTTTTGAACAAGACCAAGGCTTTTTGTCACCAATTGGGCATTTACAAGGTTGAGATAGCCAACGGTTACTTTTTCAGGCTTATCCATAGCAACGGCAGTTCCCAATGCCATTGTTGAACTCAAAAGGGCTGCGGTCAATAATTTAGATAACTTCATCATTCTGTTCCTTATTATGTTTTAGGTTTTGGGGTGGAAATTCATTATCGCGTCCATGGCATCAAAATTCCGCCTATGGCGCGCATGGCAAGATCAAGCGCCACACCTGTCAGACCAAGGACAATCAGGCCCATAATCACCACGTCAGATAATAGAAATTTGGCCGCATCCCAGATCATCCAACCGATGCCAGCTGTCGCGGCTACAATTTCTGCAGCTACCAAAACCGTGTAGGTAAAGCCAAGCGATATACGCATGCCTGCAATGATGGTTGGACCAGCTGCGGGCAAATATACTTCTCTTAAGATCACAGAGCGTGATGCACCAAGTGAAAGGGCCGCACGGATGTAAACCTCGTCTATGGATTTCACAGCTTGTACCGTGGTTATGATAATGCCGGGAAGTGCAGCTAAAAATAGCAAGGCCAGTTTAGACTCTTCACCAATACCCAGCCACATTACCAAAAGCGTATAAAGACCAAGCGGTGGAAGTGGTCGGTAAAATTCAATAAGCGGGTTTAGCAAAGCGGCAGCATCTTTAGATGCACCCATTAAAATACCAAGCGGAATACCGATAATGCAGGCAATAGCAAAGGCAACTAAAATGCGCCATAGACTATAACCAACATGTTCAAGTAATGTTGAACCTTGATAACCCTTAGTCGCAACTTTGATAAAGGAGTCCCAAACGGCAATTGGACCAGGTAAAAAAAGCTCGTTGGCAAGCCCCGTTGCGGTCACAAATGTCCATGCAGCAAACAATGCGACAACAGTAAATGCCGACAACAAATAAGAGCGCTTATTTTCCTGCAAAGACTTAATCATCCTGATGCACCTTTAAAATTTCCATGATGGTAAGCGCATAAACTTTTGCTGCTGCAACACTCTTTGTGATGGAAATCCATTCATTGTCCGCTGCCCAGCCATCTTCTCCCGGGCCATAGGTCACAGCGTTAATGCCAGCTTCTCGAAGGCGGATCGTATCATTAAAGGCATTTTTGCGGTTTGGTTCTGGTGTTTGCCCCAAAAGGCGCTCAGAAATTTTAACCAATGAAACACAAGGTTCTTCATTCATTGGAACTGGTGGCGTTGCGCAGACAAACAAAGAGCCCGGAACCTGTTGCACTTGAGCGGACATGCGGTTTGATCCGGCCATGACCTTTTGCACTTGTTGATCCACATCTTGCAAGACGCTTTCCATGGTCATGCCAGGCACGATACCAACAACCGCTAACGTGATCGTGCATTCATCAGGTGAGAACTGCATTTCACCAGCAAGCCCCCCGCGAATGCGCACAACGGTGGTGCATGGCGGTGTGTGGCCAGGAAACGGATCTTCATCATGGGTAAACGTCATACCCGCCAACGACGGTAGTAAATTTGCGGCCTCAAGGATTGGGTTTTCAACTACATCTGGGCGCCAAATATGACCCTTTATGCCAGTGAGTTTGATCTCAACAAGACAATGACCTGAATTGGCGACTGATAAATTAATACCCCATTCAGGCAAATTACCCTTTGAATCCGGATCAACCGGCCCACCCCATGCTGTAGGTTCTGCGGTAATTGAATAGTCAGATGTGATACCAAGTTCTTGTGTGATATAAATTGAACCGAAAGTGCCATCACGTTCTTCATCAACGCAAAAACTATACAGAAGATCACCTTCAAATTTGACACCTTCTTTAACCAACGCTTGCACAGCTAAAAGGCATGAAGCCATATTTCCGCGAGTGTCGGATGTACCTCTGGCATATAAAAGGTCACCATGTCGCGTTGCGTTATAAGGGCTGCCTTTGGTCATAGTCCATTTGTCTGGATCAACCACTGGATAAGTGTCCAAATGATCATTCATCATTAGCGATGGACCATCGCCAGAACCTTTAAGCGTACCGACAACATTTGGACGACCGGGAACTGCTGAATAGGTTTTTACATCCATTCCAAGAGCTTCCAGCTTACCCGCTGTCAGCATAGCGATCGCTTCTTCCTCACCACCTGGCATATCTGGGTCTAACGGGTTTCCCGATCTTGGTTGCCCAGTTTTGATAAGCTCTGTTGCAAGATCGAGCCACTTCTCTTCTGTAATTTGCGCAAGGACACGTTCTTCAATTTCTGACAGGTCTGGTTGGTTCATATTTATTCACCTTTATGCTAAAAATGAGACTAACCATTTACCATGAAGCGAAATAGTGCTAATTTTGCCTACTATTGACGCAAAAAAAGCAACGCACATGCGCAACCTATTGATTTACAAATATATAATTGAAATTTCTCGTGCTGGATCTGTACGTAAAGCAGCTGAAATACTATCAATTACCCCCTCATCTTTGAACAGACGCATACAATTTTTAGAAGAAGAGTTAGGAACACCACTCTTTGAGCGACATGCGAAGGGCTTGCGACTAAACCATGCTGGCGAACTGGCAGTTCACACCTTTAAAAAGCATCTGGCAGAAATTGATGAATTAAAAAATCGGATTGAAGACTTAAAAGGTGCGCGGCGTGGGACTGTCTCAATCGTATGTTCCCAAGCTTTACTGCCTTACTTTTTGCCTAAGCAAATTTCCAAATATCAAACTCAATATCCCGGCGTCGATTTCCAGGTAAAAGTTGCAGATTCTGAAACAGCTGAAATGGCATTACTAAACTACGAAGCCGATTTGGCTCTCATCTTTTCACCTTTAGCACTGGAGAATTTTGAAACGCTCGCGAGTGTTAAGCAAGGCATTTTTGCAATTCTCCCCAGTCGGCACCCATTAGCTAAACGAAAGAAGCTACGCCTTAATCATTGTGCTGATTATCCACTAGCACTCCATGACAAATCGCACTCCATTCGAAATCTCGTCGATGCAGAGGCTAACCGCGCTAATCTTCAACTCAAGCCAACCATTGAAACAGATAGCTATATTTTGTTGCAAAATTTTATTTCGAATGGAAATGCAATCGGATTTGAAATCGAAATCGGGCTACCTGATGATTTACCTGATGGTCTAATAAAGCATCCGTTGCAGTTTAACCTTAAAAGCGAAAAATTTGTACACCTCTCACAATTGCGCGGCAGAACATTGCCGGTGAGTGCGGCAAAATTTGCTGAACAGGTAAACATTGAATTTCAAAGACTGGAAAATCGTCAACTTATCCAATCCAATTGATCAAGGGTACGATCAGGCTTTATAGAATTACGCTGAAATTTTGTAGGGAAGTTCAGAAATCGGACTGGACAGTTGATGTATTTTCAACAGCAACGCAACCCACGAAGAAACAGAATTATTTGTTCATATTATAAAAGAGAAACTTGCTCAGGGATGTATGGTTTCAGCTCGGTTTTGTATCTAATTTCAGCAGAGGTAAGTTTGGCAATCAGCTTATCAATTTCATTGCCATCAAACGCCAGCACCACGCCGGATACCATTTTGTTCGGGCGTTGCATAATAGCTGATGCCTTTAATTTGTAGGCTTTCAATGCCGATAAATATCGATTTGTCATATCGTCGTTTTGACCGAAATATACTTCGAATTCTCGGCCACCACTCCAAATAACTTGCCCGTAAAACTCATTTCTGTGCATGAAACCTTGAAGACTTTCACCAGAGAATGACAGTGCGATGTCATCTCTTATATTCAGAGCAAGATCATTATCCAAAATGATTTTCATGCTAGTATCAGACATGCTGATAACTTGGCCCTGTGACTGGCGTCTTGCAGTTAGGATTATAACTGGGAATTGTGTTGGAACACGCGGATTAGCGCTTCGAGCCGGTAGATCATTTCCCATTTTAAATCTCTTTTTTGACAGAATACCCGATCCTATCAAACATGCTGTAGAATAAATTTAAAATAATACTTACAATTTTAAACAAAGGAGTTACGGGTTATCCCTACCCTCAACTCCCCAATTAATTAGCAATAAATAATGCTTGAGGCATTCGCTTCTCAAATGAGTATCTAAATGTATCAACAACTTAAAGGAAAATTGGTGCGCCCGAGAAGACTCGAACTTCCACGGATTGCTCCACAGCGACCTCAACGCTGCGCGTCTACCAGTTCCGCCACGGGCGCACACTTAAAAACCAACTCTTGAGGTATTATATGAGTCAGCGAGCCAGCATGTAGCAAATGGTTTTGCTTGACACAAGACACGTTTGCATAAAAAACACCTCAATTAAAACAAAGGCCGCTTTATATGCTTCGTGACGAGATAAATGTAGATTTCAAGCCCTCAGTTAATGCCCCACCTGTGCGGTGGCGCGTTGAAAATGGACTAACGCCCTATAGCGAGGCTGTGCGCTTTATGGAGCAAGAAGCAATTAAAATAGCCAATGGTGAAGCTGATGAATTGGTTTGGCTTGTCGAACATCCTCCGCTTTATACAGCGGGCACTAGTGCTAAGGTTCAAGATCTAATCGAACCCGATCGTTTCCCCGTTCATGAGACGGGCAGAGGCGGCGAATACACCTATCATGGCCCGGGGCAACGCGTGGGGTATGTCATGTTGGATCTTAAACGCCGCAAACAAGATGTCAGAGCATTCGTATCCGCACTTGAAGCCTGGATTATCGGCACGCTTGATGAGATGAATATCACAGGCGAACGACGTGAAGACCGTGTGGGAGTTTGGGTTAAACGCCCTGAAAAAGCACCCCTGCCCGATGGTTCGATGAGTGAAGATAAAATCGCCGCTATCGGTATTCGCTTGAAAAAATGGGTAAGTTTTCACGGCATCTCATTAAATATTGAACCTGAGCTTGATGATTTTGGCGGCATCGTTCCTTGTGGCGTTCAGCAATATGGCGTGACCAGTTTAGTTGATCTTGGACTTCCAATCACCATGGAAGATGCCGATTTATCCCTGCAAAAGGTCTTTGAAGATATTTTTGGCCCAATTGTTATGTCTACGACCGATAAAGACCAATAAAGATATCGAGCAGCTTAAAACTGATATGATCTGCTGGGATATCATTTCCGCTCCATGAAATAGACATCCCTCTTTGGGCAATTATCCATTGAAGAAATCTATTTCGGTCAATCTCGAACGCATTGCTCCATAAATTTAGTAAAAACTCTATGCGATCAGGCTGTATCATCAATTCTTCAGCGCCAGTTGGGTTGCATATTGCGTTTGCCAGCTCATAACAACGATCACCGACGACACCTTTAGCGTCAATCGCACAATAACCACGAGCACCTTTTATGATGTTATCGTGGTGCAAATCACCATGCAGAACATTGATATCGGTCTGATTTAATATGAGTTTTTGCGCCAGATGACGGCTTAATTCAATATGTTGCCAATTCTTATCTAACCAAGTAGCACCGCGCTCTAGTTCGTTAAGTTCACGCATCCAATCGCTCAGTTTGGGCCAATCATACGTTCGATCAAACTGTACCTGCCGCAATCTGTTCGCCGTATCCACAAGCATATGCGCAGAATTATGGTCATCACCACTTCGTGTTAAATCGCCCAAAGTTGGGCCTTCCAAATATTCCATCAAGAAAGCATTCTCACTTGATTGAAATACTCTTGCAGCACCTTCACCGTTACAATTTTGCAAGTAAAAGACGCCCGCAACCTCATTGAGCATGTCGGGTCCTTTGTAGACCTTAAGTGCGGCGAGAGTATTATCTGATCGCTTGACCCGCCAAACTTTGGCGATTGCAGTTTCTGCGATTAATTGCGGTGATGAGACATCAAACTCATCAAGTATATTAAGATCTATATCACTCATACACAAAGCATATAAAAAACGCCCCGCCGTTACCAGCGGAGCGCGCGATTTCCTCCCAGAAATCTAAATATAATTTATAAACCAGCCTACATGCTATAAAGCAGTTCCAATTCTTGCTCTTGTTCTTCATCAACAAATTCCGGCGCATCGATCAATTGTGCCAATCCAACCGCACGCAAATGCTCATGAATACTAAATTTCTTCGCAACATCGCTGACTTTGTTTAAGTCAAACAAGATCGCAAGATCCTCATCATTGATGTCTTCAAATTTTCGACGATTTGCGCCTGATGCATAAATGCGATGCGTGATTTGATCCAAAGCAAGGCCCACAACGGAGGATGGTACACGTTTTGCCAGCGATAAAATACGCACAATCGTTGCAAATTCATTGCGTGTCTCAATTAAACCATCACGCGTTAGCGATTGTTTGATCCAAAGTGCCTGCGTGTCATTAATGACGCCGTGCTCGCCTTCGGCAAACAAAAGATAATCAGCTATTGATTTGGTAAAGAGTTCGTCCCACTGGGGACATTTATCGTAACACGCAGTTTCTAGTGCGAGCAGTGTCGCAACATCCTGTCGGTTTTCGATTCCGTTTGGAAACACCTCTTGACGCAAAACAATCACATCAATTGGCAATATTTTTTGTTTGGCAACCAGCTTCCATGCTGGTCCCGCCATAAGCAATTCACCCATTTTTCCATCTCCTCATGAAATGTGTACGCAATACATAACCACCAGGTGTTTCCATTCACCCAACAAAGATGGTTAAGAATTTAAATTTAATTGAAAGGTACTGTGCGGCTCAATTCATCCAGCACATCCATGCTGCTAGATGTTGGCAATAAACCTGCATCAAGCTGCGATATAGGCTTGTCCACGTTGCCTTTTGGGAATCCCAACATAGCTTGATGTAATTGATCTAAAACCAAAGCACAGAACGAAGGTGCAGCAGGCACAGCGCGCTCAAGAAGGCTTTTCAACAGCTGGAACTCATTTTGCGTTCTAACCAAACCATTTTGTGTGATCACACGGCGCAACCAATCACTATTTGAATCACTGATACCACCATGCGGTTCGCAGTGGCAAAGAATATAATCAGCAAGTGAGGTAACATAATAATCAGTCCAGTCAGCGCATTTATCTGTGCAGACTTTTTCCAGTGCGACCAAGGTCGCTGCTTGTTTTTGGGTGGTGATGCCGTCTTTATAGATGGTATTTCTAAGCTTAAATACATCGTGCGGCTGAATAGATTTTGACTTGATGATATCTGTCATTTGGACAGAGGTATCCATGTCTGGTGCTATTTGCTTCATTTTTTATGTCCATCTCGTCATGAAATGTTGTCGGGATCATCCCCGTAGCCTTACAGCAGGCTCTGCCTTTGATTGAAACTCAAGATCATTAACATTCAATAAACGGGTGTTTATGGGTATTGATAACAAACAAAATCATATCCGCACCGATTTATCCTTGTCAGGTTTTTAGTTTTTTGACACTTTGAGACAAATTAAACTGATTTGGGAGTACAAATATGGATGTTCGGGCTGCGGTCGCTTTTCAAGCTGGCAAACCGTTAGAGGTCACAACTGTTTCACTTGATGGACCAAGAGCGGGTGAAGTATTGGTGGAAATCAAGGCTACGGGCGTGTGTCACACAGATGAGTTCACACTGTCAGGTGCAGACCCTGAGGGTATTTTCCCAGCAATCTTAGGTCATGAAGGCGCAGGTGTCGTTGTTGATGTGGGCGAAGGTGTAACCAGCCTTAAAAAAGGCGATCATGTTATTCCACTTTATACCCCTGAATGCCGAGAATGTGAGTATTGCCTCAATCCAAAGACAAATCTTTGCCAAGCCATTCGCACAACGCAAGGTGCAGGGCTTATGCCGGATGGCTCAAGCCGTTTTTCAATCAATGGCGAAAAAGTCTTCCACTATATGGGCACGTCAACATTTGCGAATTACACAGTTTTGCCAGAAATTGCGCTCGCAAAAATTAACCCAGACGCTCCATTTGATAAAGTCTGCTACATTGGTTGCGGTGTCACAACCGGAATTGGCGCAGTGATCAACACAGCTAAAGCAGAACCAGGTTGCCGCGCAGTTGTCTTTGGCCTTGGCGGTATTGGTCTCAACGTTGTGCAAGGTCTTCGTCTCATTGGCGCTGAAATGATTGTTGGTGTTGATTTAAATAACGACAAAAAAGAATGGGGCGAGAAGTTTGGCATGACCCATTTCGTCAATCCAAGCGAAGTTGAAGGTGATTTAGTGCCTTATCTCGTTGATCTCACCAAAGGCGGCGCGGACTACAGCTTTGAATGTATTGGTAACGCCAAGGTTATGCGGCAAGCACTTGAATGCGCGCATAAAGGTTGGGGTGAAAGCATTATCATTGGCGTTGCTGGTGCAGGCCAAGAGATATCCACACGCCCATTCCAGCTTGTAACGGGCCGCTCATGGCGTGGAACAGCATTTGGTGGTGCACGTGGCCGCACAGATGTGCCAAAAATTGTTGACTGGTACATGGATGGAAAAATTGAGATTGATCCAATGATCACCCACAAAATGCCACTTGATGATATCAACAAAGCGTTTGATTTGATGCATGCAGGCACATCAATCCGCAGTGTGATTGAATTTTAAACCGATAAGGACTTAAACATGAAAGTTGTCTCCCAGAACTTCGCCCACGGCGGAGTTCAAGGTGTTTACACCATTGATTCCACATTTTGTAATTGCGAGATGACCTTTGCTGTTTATCTCCCACCGCAAGCAAAAAATGGACCCTGCCCGGTTCTATGGTATTTATCCGGCTTAACCTGCAATCATTCCAATGTGATGGATAAGGGAGAATACCGCAAAATGGCCGCAGAACTGGGACTTATCATTGTATGTCCCGACACAAGCCCGCGTGGTGAAGGTGTACCTGATGAGCTTACCAACTGGCAAATGGGTAAAGGTGCGGGATTTTATCTTAATGCGACCGAAGAACCTTGGTCTCAATATTACCAAATGGAAAGCCATATTATAGAAGAGCTTCCTGAGGTCATCAAAGAGCATTTCCCCGTCGACATGTCCAAACAAGGCATCTTTGGCCACTCCATGGGCGGCCATGGCGCTTTAACGCTGGCTTTGAAGAACTCAAACACGTTTAAAAGCTGCTCTGCTTTCGCACCCATCACTCAACCGATGACTGCTGATTGGTCACGTCCAGCGCTTGAGAGCTATCTTGGTAGAGACGAAAGTAAGTGGCGCAAATATGACGCAACAGCTCTGATTGAAGATGGTGCTAAATTTTCAGAATTCTTAGTAGATCAGGGTAAGTCAGATAATTTCTTGGATAATGGTCTGAGACCTTGGTTGCTTGAAGATGTATGTAAGCAAAATGATATTCCATTAACTTTGCGTATGCATCCAAACTACGATCACTCCTATTTCTTTATTTCAAGCTTTATGGATGATCATCTTAAATGGCATAAAGAGCGCCTTAGCTAGGCGCTCTTATATCGTATTGATTTACTAATCTGTTAGACCTTGGCAGTTACTGCGTTACTGCCAGACAATCGTTTTCTACAGTGACAATACATAACTCGCCATCATCATCATCTCCGACAGTCGGTTCAACTTTCTTTGGCATAACTTTTTCTTCGGTTTTCACCATAGGAACTACAGCTGGTTTTTCCATTTTTGGCTTTTCCATTTTCGGTTCAGGAACAACCGGCTTTTTAGATAGCTCTTCTTCGACAATCTTTTTCATCTCTTGAGCTTCCAAGGTCATTTCCTCATCAACCTTTTTTGTCTTCTTGCGAAGATCGTTGACTGATGTTTTTGGTGTAATTTCGCCATTTAACAATGGATCAGCCATACGCGGCTTTAATGTTGGCACCAGTGTTGTTGGGGTGTTTGCAGTGTTATTTTGAGTATTCGGCACATAAACTGAATTATCAGGATCAGCATTTGAGATTGGACGAGGCGCATAAAGATTTAACCCAACAAATTGCCTGATTTGAGCAACGATCTTCTCTTCAAGTACAATTGCACCTGTTCTTGGGTTGTCACTGGTTGAATATGCACTCAATTGCGCCGAGTTCAATGTTGCCCCTGTCACATCATCTGCCAAGCGCACATTCACGCTAACAGTTGGACCACCTAAATTGGCAACGCGTGCTGCCAATGCCCAATTAGGATCCCTGATGGTGCCAATAGGCAATACGCGGACATAAAGCTTAGCCTTTTTCGCAAATCCATTGCGAGGCGTGCCCAGCGAATTACGTAAAGCAAATGCTAGTTGATTTGCAAAACCATTCCCGGATGCATCCAGTGCAGCCACATCAACGCGCGTTATTTGATACGTAGTCTCCACGACAGGCGAAGTAGACACCGCCCTTTTCTTACTTGCACAAGATGATAGAACCATCATGCATGCAACCATCACAAGCCAAAGCGGCCTAATTCGAAATTTAGAACTGATATCTTGTGTAACGGCGAACATGACGCGCGAATCCCCTAAGCTAAAACTTAAGGAAACATTTCATTTTATGCTTAACCGAGGGTTAACACTAAGTCAGTTTTATCTCACAACTAAGAAGAAGAATTCTCAATAAGAAGGCATGCGGCCTGCATATCTGCCCAGCGGAAGAGACGACGCTTTTCAGCTTCATCATCTGTACCCCATTGAGATATATTCCAATCTTCATCAACATGTGCTGCAGCCCATGCCTCTTCCGCCGTGAGTTGCTGCTCGGCAATTGACAGCCCGAGCAGTGCAGATCCGGTGAGCGTGGTGGCGCTATGTAGGCCGGTTAGCGCAAGAGGTGATGAATATCGGCGCAATGCATTTGCATAGGCTTTAATCGCTTCAGAAGGCTGATTAACGTGCATAATACCTTCGGTTAAAACAAAACGCGCGCCTAAATTATTGGCCGCCCAGTCGATCACAGGGTCCCAATGTTCAGCTTGAAGCGCAACCAAACCAGATGGCGACTCTGCCCTGTAAAACAAAAGATCTGTGCCTGAGAATTTAACAATCTCTTCAAACACAGCATCGGGATTATCGGCAACACCATCGATTGTTGTGTTGGTCATACGTGTGATCGGCATTTTTGCAGGATCGATGAGTTCTTCCTGCGCTCGCCATTCTGCAGCCGCTGCATTGGCAATAACTTCACTTGCGATAGATAGTGATTTTTTTGCAGGTGTTTTGACCGTTTTACCGTCAAGCAAAATGACAAATTCTTCACCGTCCCGAGCAACGCTTACATCTTTATAAAACCGTTTTGGTAGTGCAGTTTGCTTTTGCACATCACGCATCGGATCTCTTTCTTGAAGAGATTTTTCGTTCATATCACTTAAAATATCACGCATGTTTTACCTAATAATATCAAATATTTCTGACGGTTTGCTCACAATTTGGTTCGCACCAGTTTCTTCCAAATCAGCAACCGAAGCATAACCCCAATCAACACCAACGGATCCAGCATTCGCATTTTGCGCCATCTGCATATCAAATGTTGCATCTCCGATGACTATTGTTTGCGCTGGTGCAATACCAACCTCATCACAGCATTCTAAAACCATGGCAGGATGCGGCTTTGATGGACAATCATCTGCGGTGCGAGATGTTATAAAATGCGAACGCAGACCGTGACCATCTAATATGGCATTGACCCCGCGGCGGGATTTGCCTGTGACAATGCCCAAGATCACGTCATCTATGCTGTGCAATTGATCCAACAATTCCGCCACACCATCATAAAGTGGCTCGAGCAAATTTTCGCTTGTGCGGATTTTAAAGAAGTGATCTTTGTAATCTTGCACCATGCGATCAAGATCATCAATGTGTTGCCCGGCGAGTAAATCGCTCATCGCATCATGAAGACTTAAACCAATAATTGATTTAGTTGCCGCCAAGCTAGGCGCGGAAAAACCATGGTCGTAAAATGCAGCTGCCATGCATTTATGAATGACATCAGCACTATCAACGAGCGTACCATCACAGTCAAACAATACCAACTTCATCGGCTGTCATCCTCTTGCTCGGCAGTACGCTCATCAAACTCAAGTAAGTTCCATGTCTGCACCATATGCGGTGGTAGAGGCGCTGTAACCTCTAACATGCCCCCAGATGGGTGCGGAATAGAGATTGATCTTGCATGCAAATGCAGGCGTTTTTGAATACCATTTGGGAATTGCCAGTGGTGATCGCTGGTTAAATATTTAGGGTCGCCGATAATCGGACATTCTAAATATTGCGCATGAACACGCAGCTGGTGCGTTCTGCCTGTATGCGGCTCCATTTCAAGCCACGTTAAATCACGACCCGCCGTTTCAACCGTGCGGTAATAAGAAATTGCATGATCTGCACCCTTCTCACCGTGTTCGCACACCCGCATACGATCGCCATCAAGCAATTGATCTTTGATCAACCAGGTCGAAATGCGTCCTTCACGTTTATACGGCGCACCTTGGACAAGAGCCCAATATTTTTTCTTCGCATCGCGTGTGCGGAATGAAGCAGTAAGCGCTTGTGCAGCGCCACGCGTACGTGCAACCACCAATACTCCAGAAGTATCACGATCAAGTCGGTGCACAAGACGGGGCTTTTCACCCTTTTTGTTGCGCCAAGATTCTAAAAGCATATCGACATGGCGATTAAGACCTGAGCCGCCCTGCACTGCCAAACCTGAAGGTTTGTTAAATACAAAGACTTTTGGGTCTTCATGAATGAGCATTTGCGCTAAAAGATCACCATCACCATGATTACGCATAGTCTTTTCAGTAATCGGTTTTGCACCTTTATGATCAACATCTAGCGGAGGTACTCGGATTGTTTGACCGGGCTGAACACGCGTATCTGATTTTGCCCGTCCACCATCAACGCGAACTTGTCCGGATCGGATAAGTTTTTGTAATTTACCAAAGCCTAAACCCGGATAATGATCCTTAAACCATCTATCAAGGCGCATGCCGCCTTCATCTTCATCCACACTTTTTAATTCAACGCCTGCCATAATGGCCTCTCTCATGCTGCATTTGCAGCTTAAAACAAACTTCTTGCCAATATTAACCCAAGCAACAAAGCGATGATCGAGCCGATTACATTTGCCAACACATAGCCCGTTGCTGCGGAATAAGCCCCGCGCTCAATAAGCAAAACAGCATCCAATGAAAACGCTGAAAATGTTGTGTAACCGCCAAGCAAGCCTGTCATTAACAACAGCCTTAATTCGCTACTTGCACCCAGTTTACGGACAATAAACTCTGCCAAAACACCCATAGCGAAAGAACCGATCACATTGGCCATCAATGTGCCCCACGGAAAACTTGCACCAAACCATCTTAAAGCTGCGATACCCGTTAGATATCTCAGACAAGCGCCAACCGCGCCACCACTTGCAACAAGAAGGAGATGTTTCATCATAGCGCTCTGATAGACGATTGCAGATCAAAAACCAAGCAAGATTTATCACGAAAGCTCAATAGCGGTTAAATCCTCAGCTATCACCACGCCGTCTTTTATTCCAAAACTCTATTCGCTTGTTAATTTCACGCTCAAACCCGCGGTCTGGTGGGTCGTAATAGATGTGACGACCCATTTTATCTGGGAAAAATTCCTGTGCTGCAAAAGCGTCAGGCGCATCATGATCATACCGATACCCATCGGAATAACCTTCTTGTTTCATCAGCTTTGTTGGCGCATTTAAAATGTGCTTAGGCGGCATGAGCGAGCCATGCTCTTTTGCATCACGGCGTGCAGCTTTATAAGCCACGTAAACAGCGTTGGATTTGGGTGCTGTTGCTAGATAAACACAAGCTTGCGCAAGCGCTAATTCACCTTCAGGCGAGCCTAAATAGTCATAAGCATCTTTGGCAGCATTTGTAATGACAAGCGCTTGTGGGTCTGCCATACCAATATCTTCAGATGCCATGCGAACCATTCTGCGACCCAGATATAAAGGATCTTCGCCTGCATCAAACATCCGGCATAGATAATATAAAGCTGCATCAGGGTCAGAACCTCGAACTGCCTTATGTAAAGCTGAAATCAGATTGTAGTGCCCATCCTGACCTTTATCATAAATTGGCGCACGCCTTTGGACGATTTCAGATAAGCCATCTGTGTCAAACACCTCACCATCACGGGCTGAACGCCACACTTCTTCAGATAACGTGAGTGCAGCGCGTCCGTCACCATCAGCCATTCGCACAAGTGCAATTCGCGCATCATCATCAAGAGGTAGCGGCTTTTCCATAATCTCTTCAGCTCGGCTCAAAAGAGCACCAATGCTATCTGGATTATGTGATTTAAAACTCAGCACTCTTGCGCGCGATAAAAGCGCCGCATTAAGCTCAAAAGACGGATTTTCAGTCGTCGCGCCGACGAGAATAACTGTTCCATCCTCCATCACCGGTAAAAAGCTATCCTGCTGAGCACGATTAAAACGATGGATCTCGTCAACAAATAGCAATGTTTGACGGCCCGAAAGTTTGCGTGTCCGCGCCATTTCAAACACTTTTTTAAGTTCCGCAACACCGGAGAAAATCGCTGAAATTTGTTCAAATGCATAATCGCCTTGCCCTGCAAGCAATCGTGCGACTGTCGTTTTACCTGTACCGGGCGGTCCCCAAAAGATCATAGAGCCCAAAGTGCCCGCTTCAATCATCCGAGTTAAGGCACCATCATCACCTGTGAGGTGTTCTTGTCCTGTCACTTCGCTCAGGGTTGCCGGACGTAATCTATCAGCCAACGGTCGCGATGCTTCATTTACAGCAGAGATTTCTTCGTTGGGTTCATTAAATAGATCGTTCATAGGGATAGCTATAGCTTTTAACGAAGAACTTGGCGAATACGGCGACCATTTCGAATGATCTCGACACGCCAAACACTCGTCGAACGTTCTAATGCGCTTTCTAATGCCGACATGGTTTCAATTGGCCGATTAGATAATGCTGTGAGAATATCACCGGGTCTAAAACCATAGCGCTGAGCTATGCTGCCGCGCTCGATACCCAAAATGACAATCCCTTTGCGATTGGCAGGTAGTTTTAACTGATCAGCCAAATATGGGTTTAACTCTGCAACTTCTGCCCCAGAGAACGGTACGCGCCCGGTAATAACACGCGTTTGTGGCGCCAAATCACGTGGAGGTTCGGAAAGTTTGATTTGAACGCCGCGGTTTTGCCCGCGAGAATGAACACCAAGCTCAACGGTTGAACCAATTCCAGCTGTCGCCAATCGATAGCCAAGTGCATCAGGGTGCTGGACAGGTTGTCCATTAAACGCAAACACAACATCACCCTCTCGCAAGCCCGCCTGCTCCGCCGGTCCATCAGGTGCAAGCGCGCTTACCAATGCACCAATTGCACGATTTAATCCAAGGGCTTCTGCGATATCAGACGTTACCGGTTCAAATGTCGCTCCAATAAATGGTCTGACAAATGTGTCATTACCGCCAATAGCTGCGGATGTGACGGCGCGAACCATATTTGCAGGTATTGCAAAGCCTATCCCGTTTGATCCGCCTGAGCGGCTAAATATGGCGGTATTAATACCAATCAAGTTGCCATTCATATCAATGAGTGCGCCGCCGGAATTGCCTGGATTAATCGCTGCATCTGTTTGGATGAAAAACCCAAAATCAGAAACGCCCACTTGGTTTCGCGCCAATGCAGAAACAATCCCGCTTGTTACAGTTTGCCCAACACCGAAAGGGTTACCAATAGCAAGAACGATATCGCCAACTTCAAGCGCATCAGAATTGCCAAATGTTAGTGCTTTAAATCCGGGGCTATCGCGCCGATCGTCTTCGATCTGTAAGATCGCGATATCAACGCTTTCATCTTTAAGCAAAATTCGACTTGAATATTCGCGTCCATTTGAAAACGCGACTTTAATATCGTCTGCACCTTCAATTACGTGATGATTAGTAATTACAATTCCAGAGGCATCTATTACCACACCAGAGCCCAACGATGATTGACGTTCAGTACGATTAGGCATCTGGCGGCCAAAGAACCGTTCAAAAAAAGGATCACCATCGAAAGGTGAGCGTTGCTTGACCATTCGTTCAGCATAAACATTGACTACAGCTTCTGAGGTTTGTTTAACCAATGGCGCGAATGACATTTTCAATTCTTGTTGTGAAGACGGAAGTCTTTTTAAATTCTCCGCTGTTGCAGAAACAACGCCTCCAACAATGATTAAGCACATTGTAAACAATGCCTTACGGGTATTTATACGCCATATACTAACAAGATTATTTTGAAATTTTGTCATCTATTCGTCTCTGCTTTATTCATATGGCAATACTTTGCTCTGATTCAAACGGGAATTACTAGCTTTTTACCCAAGAACCAGTTTATTATTTGACGGAATAACGAATATATGGGGAATAATTATGTCATTTGCAAAAGCTGCAGCATTAGCAGTCACTATAGGTATATTTACCGCTTCCAACGCTATTGCAGGCTCTTGCGGTTATGACCGCTGTTGGGGCGCTGTCGCCATTGGATCTAATGGTCAAGCTTGGGCACATAGCTATTCATCAGAACGCGGTGCAATCAATGCAGTTGCAAATAATTGTCGGGGTCGTTGCTCTACTATAAAGACTTTTTACAATACCTGTGGAGCCATAGCATCCGCGCCTAATGGTGCTTGGGGTTGGGCTTGGCACGGAAATATGGAAGTCGCCAAAAGCGAAGCTATGGCCTATTGCATGGATAATGGCAGAAATTGCACACCGCGCGCCTGGGCATGTTCTAAATAAGATTGCGCTCAAAACTTTTTTGTTCTATATTTGTTCCCAACAAAGGGGAGAAATATGGCAACTGCAAAAAAGCTTAATCCGACAATAAAAAACTTCATTCATGCGCAGCACCTATTCTTTGTAGCTACTGCTGCGCCTGACGGTCGGGTTAACCTATCACCCAAAGGATGCGACTCCCTTCACATCGTTGACGACAATCGCATCATATGGCTCAACCTATCTGGAAGTGGCAATGAAACCGCAGCTCACTTGCGTGAATTAAATCGCATGACACTGATGTTTTGTGCATTTGAAGGTGATGCGCGAATATTGCGTCTTTATGGATCTGCGGACGTTTACCATCCTCGGGATGAGAAATGGGATGAATATCTAAAGCTGTTCCCTCAAATGGCAGGTAGCCGGCAGATCTTTGATATGACGATTAACCTCGTCCAATCTTCATGCGGTACGGGTGTGCCTATCATGGAGTTTAAACAGCCGCGCGCTGATACCGAAATGCTTCCGTTTTATGAAGATATGGGAACGGATGGCGTTAAAGACTATTGGCAACGCAAAAGCACGCTTTCTATTGATAATCGTCCAACCGGCATCTTTGCCGAGAACGAATAATTCTCACAAAACAGAGCAAAAAAGCAAAAAGCCGAGCATAAAGCCCGGCTTTTTAGAAACATTAGAAAGAACCAGCTTATGCTGCTTCTGTCTCGCCTTCAGCTTCTTCAGCTGCAACACGTGCTTTATCTGCAGCGCCTTTAGCTGAAACATCACGATCAACAAACTCGATAATTGCCATCGCTGCATTGTCACCATGACGGTAACCAGCACGCATAATGCGTAGGTAGCCGCCATTGCGTGTTGCATAACGTGCAGCAATTGCGTCGAATAGCTTTTTAACCGCTTCTTTGTCTTGAATTTGTGACAAAGCTTGACGACGAGCGTGTAGATCGCCGCGCTTGCCCAAAGTTACAAGTTTTTCCACGATTGGGCGGATTTCCTTGGCTTTAGGTACAGTAGTTGTAATTTGCTCGTGTGTAATGAGCGATGCTGCCATATTAGCAAACATAGCCTTACGGTGGCTTGATGTTCTATTGAGCTTGCGGCCTGATTTTCCGTGGCGCATGAGCTTATCTCCTTAATGCGCAGATATTATAATCTGCAGTTTAATACTGTTCTTCGTAACGCTTGGCCAGATCTTCGATATTCTCTGGTGGCCATGCTTGGACTTCCATACCAAGGTGCAAGCCCATTGAAGCGAGAACTTCTTTAATCTCGTTCAATGATTTACGACCAAAGTTTGGTGTACGAAGCATTTCAGCTTCAGTTTTCTGGATAAGATCGCCAATATAAACGATGTTATCATTTTTAAGACAGTTGGCAGAACGAACTGAAAGTTCCAACTCATCCACTTTCTTAAGAAGTGCTGGGTTGAACGCCAATTCAGCAACAGTATCTTCTTCTTCAGCTTTCTGTGGCTCTTCAAAGTTCACGAAGACAGAAAGTTGATCTTGTAAGATACGCGCAGCAAACGCCAAAGCGTCTTCTGCTGTTACAGAACCATCAGTTTCAATTGTCATAAGCAACTTATCATAATCAAGAACTTGACCCTCACGAGTGTTCTCAACTTTATAAGAAACCTTTTTAACCGGTGAATAAAGACTATCAACTGGAATAAGACCAATTGGAGCATCTTCTGCGCGATTTGCAGAAGCAGGCACATAACCCTTACCGTTCTTAACAGTAAATTCCATACGAATTTCTGCGCCCTCATCCAAAGTACAAATCGGATGATCAGGGTTTAGAATTTCAATGTCACCAACAGTTTGAATATCACCAGCTGTTACAACAGCAGGACCCTGTTTGCGAACGACCATACGTTTAGGCTCATCGCCTTCCATACGGATTGCGATTTCTTTCGTATTCAATACGATATCAGTCACATCTTCACGAACGCCTGGGATTGACGAAAACTCGTGCAAAACACCATCAATTTGCAAAGCAGTAACCGCTGCACCACGAAGTGATGACAACAAGACACGACGCAAAGCATTACCAAGTGTCAAACCAAAACCACGTTCTAGTGGTTCCGCAACCAATGTCGCTTTTAAATCTCCTGAAACAGCAAATTCAACCTTGTTTGGCTTAATAAGCTCTTGCCAATTTTTCTGGATCATATTTTAAACCTTCCTATTGCTGCACATCCAATCGTGACAGCTATGTGAGAAGACATTCGCTTAATAAATTAAGCAAACAGACAATGAATGATTAACCGCGACGCTGTTTACGTGGACGACAACCATTGTGCGGGATCGGTGTAACATCACGGATTGATGTGATTGTAAAACCAGCAGCTTGCAAAGCACGCAAAGCAGACTCACGACCAGAACCTGGACCGCAAACTTCAACTTCAAGAGACTTCATGCCGTGATCTTGTGCTTTCTTTGCACAATCTTCAGCAGCGATCTGCGCAGCAAATGGTGTAGACTTACGTGAGCCTTTAAAACCGTTCGCACCAGCAGATGACCAAGCAATCGTGTTGCCTTGTTGATCAGTAATTGTGATCATTGTGTTATTAAATGTAGAATTCACGTGGGCAACACCCGTAGCGATATTCTTGCGTTCCTTGCGACGAACGCGTGCGGCATCTTTTGCCATTTTTTGTATATCCTTCTTCGATATCAACACCGCCGTAGTACCAGCGGCTACACCCAACCTAGATTACCCTACCCGTATTGTAGGTCTAGAGTTTTCAAGATTGGTATTACTTCTTTTTACCTGCGATAGCTTTTGCCGGACCCTTACGAGTACGTGCGTTCGTGCTTGTGCGCTGACCGCGAACAGGCAGACCACGACGATGACGTAGGCCACGGTAACAACCAAGGTCCATAAGACGCTTGATGTTCATTGAAACTTCGCGACGAAGATCACCTTCAACTTGGTAATCAGAATCGATAGCTTCACGAATTTGCAGAACTTCTGCATCTGAAAGCTGATTAACACGACGTTCAGCAGGAATACCTACTTTTTCGACGATTTCTTGAGCAAATTTTGGTCCAATTCCGTGAATATAAGTGAGGGCAATAACCACTCGCTTATTCGTCGGAATGTTGACGCCAGCAATACGGGCCACGTCTTATCTCCTAGTTATCCGAATAATTTCGGCATTCAAATTAAGCTATTCAATATGAATAACGACACTTTACAATCTACGACAAGCAAAAACGACCAGCATCGTATCCCCATATTTTGGAGAAACGCACCGATCGCATTAAGTTCGCGAGTTGCGCGGGTATTAGCGGATGAGTCGGTACTTCGTCAAGCTCTTCCACTATAAAAGACGCCATAATCGCAATTAAGCAAATAAAGCGTCGATCTCTTTAGTCACATCATCAATATCAGCCATACCATCTACAGAGCGAAGCAGCCCTTTTGCGTAGTAATAACCAATCAATGGTGCAGTCTCTTTATAATAGGTTTGAAGGCGGTCAACCACAGTTTCCGCGCGATCATCGGGACGACGTTTGAACTCAGTGCCCCCGCACTTATCACAAACACCCTCTTTCGCAGGCTTCAAATTCACATCGTGATAACCAGCACCACAATTACCGCAAGTATAACGTCCTGAAATCCGTTCAACCAACACACTGTCATCAACGGCTAATTCAACAACTGCATCAAGCTTCATTCCCTTACTGGATAATAATGCTTCAGTTGCATCGGCTTGTTGAAGTGTGCGCGGATAGCCATCAAGGATAAATCCATTTGCACAATCATCTTGTTCAATACGATCTGAAATGATTGCATTGACGATATCATCAGACACAAGTCCGCCTGCATCCATAATATCTTTAGCGCGTTTACCAGTTTCAGTACCAGCAGCAACAGCTGCACGCAGCATGTCACCCGTTGATAATTGTGGGATGCTATATTTGTCTACAAGACGGTGCGCTTGTGTACCCTTACCCGCGCCTGGCGGTCCTAACAGAATTAATCTCATCTACGCTTCTTCCCTCCCCGAAGCTTCGACTTTTTAATCAAGCCTTCATATTGCTGGGCAAACAAATGCCCTTGAACTTGCGCAACGGTATCCAAAGTAACACTCACGACAATGAGAAGTGAAGTACCCCCTAGATAAAATGGAACACCGGTACGCGCGATTAGGAATTCTGGAAGTAAACATACAAATACAAGGTAAATAGCACCAACAACTGTAATACGTGTCAGAACATGATCGATATATTCTGCTGTGCGATCACCCGGTCTGATACCTGGGATATAACCGCCGTGGCGTTTAAGATTATCCGCAGTATCCTTAGGGTTAAACACAATCGCTGTGTAGAAGAACGCAAAGAATGCAATCAGCACAGCGTAAAAGATCATGTAAGCCGGCTGACCATGCCCAAGAGACGCGAGTAATGCAGTCGCCCAATCAGGCAGGTTCGAAGTATCTGAGAACCCAGCTAATGTCGCAGGTAATAGAAGCAATGATGAACCAAAGATCGCAGGAATAACACCAGCTGTATTCAATTTAAGTGGTAAATGCGAACTGTCGCCTTGGAACATTTTCGTGCCAACTTGACGCTTAGGGTATTGAATTAGCAACTTACGCTGCGCACGCTCAACAAAGACGATCAAAGCAATCAGTGAAATCGCAAGAACAATGACACCAATGATAAGGAATGTTGATAGTGATCCTGTACGGCCCAGCTCCAAAGTACCTGCAATAGCAGAAGGTAGAGCTGCAACGATACCAGCAAAGATAATTAGAGAAATACCATTACCAATACCACGAGCTGTAACCTGCTCACCAAGCCACATAAGGAACATTGTTCCGCCAACAAGTGTTATAACCGTAGAGACCTTAAAGAAAGTACCAGGATCTGTAACAACCCCTACTCCGGCCTCGAGCCCCACAGCAATACCATAGGCCTGTAGCGTGGCCAGTAGAACCGTTCCGTAACGGGTATATTGGTTGATAACCTTACGGCCTTGCTCGCCATCTTTTTTCAACTGCTCTAATGACGGTACAACAGACGTCATGAGCTGCATGATAATGGAAGCGGAAATATATGGCATAATGCCAAGTGCAAACAGCGCCATGCGCTCGGCAGCACCACCCACAAACATGTTAAACAAACCAAGTACACCTTGGCTTTGACGTTCAAATGCCTGCGCAAATGCTTCAGGGTTAATTCCAGGAATTGGAATATATGTGCCTAATCGATAAACCAAAAGCGCCCCTAGTGTGAACCAGATGCGCTTTTTCAGATCATCCGCTTTCGAAAAAGCAGAAAAATTTAAATTCGATGCGAGCTGTTCGGCTGCAGATGCCATGCCATTCTCCGCCAATAATCTAACTTTAGCCAGAAAGTGAAGAAACGATTTGCGCCCACTCTGACCACTTGAGAACTGAGATGCAGGAATTAACGAGTTAAATCAAGCTCAAACAGCCTCTTAATGAAATATATGTCTCAATATGGGGAAACCGCGCGTGGATTTAAATCCCCCGCGCGGTAAACTTTTATTCAGCAGCTACTTTTTCGCCTGAAAGAACGGTGATTTTGCCACCAGCTTTTTCAAGTTTTTCAACAGCAGACTTAGATGCACCAGCAACTTCAAGTGTCAATTTAGCTTTAATGTCGCCATCAGCCAAAATACGTACACCGTCTTTAATTTTTGAGATAACGCCTGCAGCTTTCAATGCTGCTGCGTCAACTGTTGCTTTTGGATCCAATTTCTTAGCGTCAACAGCTTGCTGCAAACGACCAAGAGAAACCACATTGAAGTCTGTTGGGAATGGAGTGTTAAATCCACGCTTTGGCAGACGACGGTAGATAGGCATTTGACCGCCCTCAAAACCGTTGATTGAAACACCAGAACGAGACTTCTGACCTTTCACACCGCGACCACCAGTTTTACCAGTGCCCGAACCGATACCACGACCTACGCGTTTACGCGCTTTGTTGGCACCTTCTTTATTGCTAATTTCATTCAGTTTCATGAATTCTCTCCCGCCTAGTTCTCTTCGACGACACGAACCATGTGGCTAACTGCACGGATCATACCGCGCACAGCTGGTGTGTCTTCGAGTGTTGAACGACGATGCATCTTGTTCAAGCCCAAACCGATTAAAGTTTGGCGCTGAACGTTTGGACGACGAAGTGGGCTACCGATCTGTTCAATAGTAACAGTCTTGCCTTTTTTGTTATCAGCCATGTTTTTGGCTCCTCACGTACGGCGCTATGGCCTATTGATCATCAATGCCAGCAGAGGCACGGCGAGCTTGCAATGTAGAATACTTAATTCCACGCTGCGCAGCGATATCTTTCGGGTGCATTTGGCGTTTAAGCGCATCAAATGTCGCACGAACCATGTTGTATGGGTTCGAAGAGCCAGTTGACTTCGCAACAACGTCTTGCATGCCAAGTGTTTCAAACACAGCACGCATTGGACCACCAGCGATAATACCAGTACCAGGCTTTGCTGCACGCAAAAGCACTTTACCAGCACCGTGGCGACCATGCACATCGTGGTGCAAAGTACGGCCAGAACGCAAAGGTACGAAAATCATTTCGCGCTTTGCAGCATCTGTTGCTTTGCGAATTGCTTCAGGCACTTCGCGAGCTTTACCATGACCAAAGCCTACACGGCCTTTTTCATCACCAACAACAACCAAAGCTGCAAAACCAAAACGACGGCCACCTTTGACCACTTTTGCAACACGGTTGATATGAACGAGCTTATCGACAAATTCGCTTTGCTCTTCTTCCTTTTTGCCGCCTTTACCGCGACGATCGTCTCTTGCCATTGTCCTTGTCCTTGTTTTTTTCCGGTTTCAATCGGCAGATTGAGATTAAAATTTAAGGCCGCCTTCGCGAGCTGCCTCAGCAAGTGCTTTCACGCGACCATGGTACAAAAATGAACCACGATCAAAAACGACATCTTTGATGCCTGCTTTTTCAGCACGTTCGGCGATAAGTTTGCCAACAGCAGCAGCTGCAGCAATATCAGCACCTGTCTTCAAAGACTTACGCAAATCACCATCTAGTGTTGATGCAGCTGCAACAGTGTTGCCTGCTGTGTCATCGATGATTTGAACATAAATGTTCTTTGAAGAGCGATGTACTGACAAACGCGGACGCCCATTGGCAACCGCTTTAACTTTACGACGTACGCGAGCGCTACGGCGCATAATTTCTTTTTTAATGCTAGCCATTTCGCGTCTTCCTTACTTCTTCTTGCCTTCTTTGCGCACAATGCGCTCTTCAGCATATTTAACACCCTTACCTTTATAAGGCTCAGGTTTACGATATTGACGGATCTTAGCAGCAACCTGACCAACAGCTTGCTTATCGATACCAGTCACAACGATTTCAGTCGGCTTAGGACATGCAACACTAACGCCTTCTGGCGGAGTGTAGATAACCTCGTGTGAAAAGCCGAGTGAAAGCTGAATGCCTTTACCCTGCATTGCCGCACGATAACCAACACCATTGATTTCAAGCTTACGCTCGTAACCTTTTTCGACACCTTCTAAGATGTTAGCGATCATTGTGCGGGACATACCCCACTTTGAACGTGCATCTTTAGACTTATCGACAGGTGTTACTGTGATTTCGTTTTCTTCAAGTTTGACCAAAACTTCGTCGTTAACGACAAAATTAAGTTCGCCCTTAGGTCCCTTCGCAGTCACTTTTTGACCATCAATTGTGGCAGTGACACCGGCCGGAACCGCAATTGGTTTTTTACCTATACGAGACATTGTTCAACCTATTCTCTGTAAAAGTCTTAACTCTGTCTTAGAAGACAGAGCAAAGAACCTCACCACCTACATTTAGTTCGCGTGCCTGGTGATCTGCCATAACACCCTTAGGTGTAGACAAAATCGTAATACCAAGACCGTTAGCGACCTGCGGAATGGACTTAACTGACACATAAACGCGACGCCCAGGTTTTGAAACGCGACCGATTTCGCGAATAACAGAACCAGTGTCCGAATATTTTAGCTCAATGCTAATTTCAGATTTTCCATTTTCGAATTCTGACTGCGAATAACCGCGGATATAACCTTCAGATTCCAAAACATCTAATACGCGAGCGCGCAATTTAGATGCTGGTGATGAAACCGATGATTTACCACGTGCCGCGCCATTACGAATACGTGTGAGCATATCGCCCAAAGGATCAGATAAAGACATTTTTGAATCCCCTACCAGCTAGACTTAACAAGGCCAGGCACTTTACCGAATGAGCCAAGCTCACGCAGTGCAATACGAGACATTTTAAGTTTGCGGTAATATCCGCGTGGACGACCAGAAACTTCACAACGGTTACGAACGCGAGTTTTCGAACCATCACGAGGCATCTCAGCCAGTTTTAGAGTTGCTTTAAAGCGCTCTTCCATAGAGATGCTTTCATCTCTAATTGTCGCTTTAAGAGCAGCGCGTTTAGCAGCATCTTTGCTGACTAAGCCGCGGCGACGTTTGTTCTTCTCAACTGCGCTTACTTTAGCCATGTTGAATATCCTTCTCTACGTATGCCGTTACGACTGTTCACGGAATGGGAAGTTGAACTCTTTCAAAAGAGCGCGAGCTTCATCATCAGTGTTAGCCGTCGTACAAACGATGACGTCCATGCCCCACATTTGATCAACTTTATCGTAATTGATCTCTGGGAACACAATGTGTTCTTTAATGCCCATGGCGAAATTGCCACGACCATCGAAGCTTTTTGGATTCAAGCCACGAAAGTCACGTACGCGTGGAAGCGCAACAGTGACCAAACGGTCCATGAATTCATACATACGAGCACCGCGGAGCGTGACTTTAGCGCCAAGAGGCATTTCTTCACGAACCTTGAAACCAGCAATAGATTTGCGAGCTTTGGTGATAACTGGCTTTTGACCAGCAATCGCTGCCAAATCAGCCGCTGCAATAGCAGGTTTTTTTGAATCAGCTGTTGCTTCACCAACACCCATATTGATGACAATCTTGTCAACTTTTGGGATCTGCATCTCATTTGCGTAATTGAACTGCTCACGAATAGCAGAACGAATGCGCGTTACATATTCAGTTTTGAGCTTTGGCTCATAGTTGTCATTAGCCATCGATCACTTCTCCTGAACGCTTGGCCACGCGAACCTTCTTGTCACCATCAACTTTGATGCCAACACGAGTAGGTTTACCATCTTTTGGATCTGCAACTGCAAGATTTGAAAGATTGATAGGCGCTTCTTTTGAAACAATACCTGCTTCTGTAGTTTGCGATTGCTTCTGGTGACGTTTTACAACGTTAATACCAGCAACTACAGCGCGGCCTTCTTTTGGCAAGACTTTGGTGACTTCGCCGGAGCGACCCTTGTCCTTACCAGTCAATACGACGACTTTGTCGCCTTTACGAATTTTTTGCATTGAACCGTTTCCTTACAATACTTCAGGAGCCAGTGAGATGATCTTCATGTGCTTTTTAGCACGAAGCTCACGTGGTACTGGGCCAAAAATACGTGTTCCCATAGGTTCACCCGCATTGTTAACCAAAACTGCTGCACTGGAATCGAAACGGATTACGCTTCCGTCAGGGCGACGAAGATCTTTTGCCGTACGAACGACAACAGCTTTAACTACGTCACCTTTTTTAACGCGGCCACGAGGAATAGCTTCTTTGACCGAACATACAATGATGTCGCCCACAGAAGCATATTTTCGTTTGGAACCGCCGAGCACCTTGATGCACATGACACGACGAGCACCAGAATTATCTGCGACGTCGAGATTTGTTTGCATCTGAATCATGTCAGACCGCCTTCTTTATTATGCTGGACAGTCACTACGAAGCCCTATTGCCTGCAGTCTTATCCAACGTTCAAGTTGTATTAGAACAAGTCAGGATTTTTTCAACTAAAAACTGACTTAAAAAAGCATTTTTTCGAAAATAATCAGAGCAAACACATAATGTCTGCTCTGATCAGGTCGAAAACAATGGCTGCATAACAGCTAAATTAGCTAGTTACAACAGTCCAACGCTTATCTTTCGAAATTGGTGCACATTCCTCAATGGAAACGATATCACCAGTTTTGAATTGGTTTGCTTCATCATGCGCCTTGTACTTTTTAGTACGGCGAACGATTTTTCTTAAGACTGGGTGCGCGAATCGACGTTCGATGCGAACAACCACAGTTTTATCATTTTTGTCACTGACAACAGTGCCCTGTAGAATGCGTTTAGGCATTATGCGTTCCTTTAAGCCTTAGCTTCAGCCGCCTTCTGGCGAGCAATTGTCTTGATGCGCGCAATGTCGCGACGCACTTCTTTAACACGTGATGTTTTTTCCAACTGGCCAGTGGCAGCTTGAAAGCGCAGGTTAAACTGCTCTTTCTTTAGCTTTTCTAGTTCGTCACTAAGCTGGTCAGCGCTCATTGCGTGGATATCATTAGCTTTCATGATAGTTTCCTACTCAGCAACACGTTGAATAAAGCGCGTCTTAACAGAAAGCTTTGCAGCTCCCAAACGCAATGCTTCACGTGCGATTTCTTCATTTACACCGTCAATTTCGAACATGACACGGCCAGGTTTGACCTTACATGCCCAATAATCAACAGAACCTTTACCTTTACCCATACGAACTTCAGTAGGTTTAGTTGTTACTGGAACGTCTGGGAAAATACGGATCCATACACGACCGGCACGCTTCATGTGACGGGTGATGGCACGACGGGCTGCTTCAATCTCACGTGCATTAACACGATTAGGCTCTTGAGCCTTTAGGCCATATGACCCAAAGTTCAAGTCTGAACCGCCTTTAGCGACGCCCTTGATTTTGCCCTTAAACTGTTTGCGAAATTTAGTTCGCTTTGGCTGTAACATTTTATTTCTCCGAACCTATCGCGTATCTTACGCGTTTTCGCGACGACGGTTATTATTGTTGCCACCAGAATTGTCATTCTCGGTCGCTTTACGCTCAGAAGCCATTGGATCATGCTCAAGGATTTCACCTTTAAAGATCCAAACTTTGATGCCGCAAATACCGTATGCAGTCAAAGCTTCTGCAACACCGTAATCGATGTCAGCACGAAGAGTATGCAATGGCACACGGCCTTCACGATACCATTCAGTACGCGCAATCTCAGCACCGCCCAAACGACCAGCACTTGTGATTTTAATACCCAAAGCACCCAAACGCATAGCTGATTGAACAGCACGTTTCATAGCACGACGGAAAGCAACACGACGCTCGAGCTGTTGTGCGATTGACTGTGCAACCAAAGTCGCATCAATCTCAGGCTTACGGATCTCGATGATATTGAGGTGTGTTTCAGAATTAGTCATTTCAGACAATTTCTTACGCAGCTTCTCAATGTCAGCACCCTTCTTACCAATGATAAGACCAGGACGCGCTGTGTGGATAGACACACGACATTTCTTATGAGGACGTTCAATAACAACCTTAGAAACACCAGCTTGCTTAAGTTCTTTCACAAGGTATTCGCGGATCTTCATGTCTTCATGAAGCAAATCGCCATATTCACCTTGATCGGCATACCAGCGGCTATCCCAAGTACGGTTGATACCAAGACGGAAACCGATTGGATTAATCTTCTGACCCATTACGCGGCCTCCTCTTCGACTTCCCTCACGACAATCGTCAAGTGAGCAAATGGTTTCAAGATACGTGATGAACGACCACGGCCACGAACGCGGAAGCGTTTCATGACAATTGATTTGCCGACATATGCTTCCGCAACAATCAAGCTATCAACATCTAGATCGTGGTTGTTTTCAGCATTTGCGATTGCAGACTGTAGTGTTTTACGCACTTGATCTGAAATACGCTTACGGGAGAACTCAAGTTCTGCCAAAGCCGTTTCAACCTTCTTGCCACGGATCATTTCCGCAACAAGATTTAGTTTCTGCGGGCTGATACGAAGCGTGCGGGCAACTGCCTGCGCTTCATTATCTGCGAGCCGACGTTCTGTCTTTGCCTTGCCCATCTTTATTTCCTCTTCGCTTTCTTATCCGCACCGTGACCATAATAGGTACGGCTTGGAGCGAATTCACCAAATTTATGGCCAACCATGTCTTCTGAGATCATCACAGGAATGTGCTTCTGACCATTATAGACACCAAATGTTAGACCTACGAATTGTGGTAATACCGTTGAACGGCGGGACCACATTTTAATCACTTCGCTACGACCGCTTTCGCGAACCTTCTCAGCCTTCTTGAGAAGATAGCCGTCAACAAAAGGACCTTTCCAAACTGAACGAGCCACTTAGACTTCCTCTCTTATTTCTTACGCTGATGGCGAGAACGCATGATAAACTTATCCGTCGCCTTGTTTTTACGAGTACGTTTACCCTTAGTTGGTTTACCCCAAGGAGAAACCGGGTGACGACCACCTGATGTACGACCTTCACCACCACCGTGAGGGTGATCGACCGGGTTCATAACAACACCGCGAACGTGAGGACGCTTACCGCGCCAACGTGTACGGCCTGCTTTACCATCATTTGTGTTCATGTGATCTTGGTTTGATACAGCACCGATTGTTGCCATACAAAGACCAGAAACCAAACGTGTTTCACCAGAGTTCAAGCGAAGGATCGCCATGCCTTGGTCACGACCAACAAGCTGAACATAAGTACCAGCTGAACGAGCGATCTGGCCGCCCTTCTCTGGCTTCATTTCAACATTGTGTACGATTGTACCAACTGGCATTGCCTGCAATGGCATTGCATTACCAGGCTTAACGTCAACTGAACTTAGAGAAGCGATAACTTTATCACCAGCTGCGATACGCTGAGGTGCCAAGATATAAGCTTGCTCACCATCTTCGTAATCGATAAGTGCGATAAACGCTGTTCTGTTTGGATCGTATTCTAGACGAGCAACTGTACCCTGAACATCAAACTTACGACGCTTGAAGTCAATCATACGGTATGTACGTTTATGACCACCACCAATGTAGCGGGCAGTAACGCGACCCATGTTATTGCGACCACCTTTACCAGTAAGACCTTCAGTCAAAGCCTTTACAGGCTTGCCTTTATAAAGGCCTGAACGGTCCACAATAACCAGCTGACGCTGACTTGGGGTCGTTGGATTAAAACTTTTTAAAGCCATTGTTCTTTTCCTTATAGACCGGTGGACACGTCAATTGACTGACCTTCGGCCAAAGTCACGATTGCTTTTTTAACATCGCTTTGCTTACCAACTACACCGCGGAAACGCTTAACTTTGCCTTTACGAACAAGTGTGTTGACAGCTTTAACTTTAACACCAAACAAAGCTTCAACTGCTGCTTTGATCTCAGGCTTGGAAGCCGTGCGAGCAACGTTGAAAACCACTTGGTCATTGTCAGAAGCCAATGTTGATTTCTCTGTGATTGCCGGTGAGACAATCACGTCATAATGGCGAATATCCGTCATGCTAAACGCTCCTCAAGAGCTGCAACTGCATCCTTTGACAACACAAGTTTGCCACGACGCAAGATGTCGTAAACGTTGATACCTTGTACTGGTAGAACATCGATATTTGGAATGTTCTGCGCAGCCAATTTGAAATTCGCATCCAATTCAGAACCACCGATAAACAAAGCATTCTTGATGCCCATTTTATCAAGTGAACCAGACAATACTTTTGTCTTTGCTTCTTTTGATGCCATTTCATCAAGGATGATAAGATCTTCGCTAGCCAATTTCGCTGACAAAGCATGCTTAAGTGCTAGAGAGCGAATCTTCTTAGGCATTGAATGTGAGTGATCACGTACAACTGGGCCATGAGCTTTACCACCACCACGGAACTGAGGAGCACGAGCAGAGTGGTGACGAGCTTTACCCGTACCTTTTTGCTTGTACATCTTAGCGCCTGTGCGGCTAACTTCGGCACGACCAAGTGTTTTGTGCGTACCTTGTTGCTTTTTAGCAAGTTGCCAACGAACAACACGCTGGATGATATCCTGGCGTGGCTCTAGACCGAAAACTGTTTCTGAAAGTGATACTTTACCGCTTTCTTTACCAGCAAGAGTGCTTACTGCAATATCCATTACTCAGCTCCCTCTGTTGCGGCTTCTGCAGGAGCAGCGCCTTCACGAATGCCGGCTGGAACAGGAGCATCTGAAGGTAGTGAAGCTTTAATTGCATCACGAACAGTTACCCAAGTACCTTTTGAACCAGGTACAGCACCTTTGATCAACAGTAGACCACGATCAACATCAGTTGAAACGATTTCAAGGTTTTGTGTAGTAACGCGTGTCTGACCCATGTGGCCAGCCATTCTCTTACCCTTGAAAACCTTACCAGGATCCTGACAAGCACCAGTAGAACCGTGTGAACGGTGAGAAACAGACACACCGTGGGAAGCACGAAGCCCACCAAAGTTATGTCGCTTCATAGCGCCGGCAAAACCTTTACCGATTGAAGTACCAGTTACATCAACAAGCTGACCAGACACAAAGTGACTTGCGATCAACTCTGCACCAACTTCAATCATGTTGTCTGAAGAAACACGAAACTCAACCATTTTTGACTTAGGTTCAACGTTTGCGACTGCAAACTGACCACGGTCGGCTTTGTTTGTATTTTTTACTTTAGCGCGGCCAACACCAACCTGAACGGCTGAGTAACCATTTTTTTCTTCTGTCCGTTGAGCTACCACCTGGCAGTTCTCAAGACGCAGAACAGTAACGGGAATGTGCTCACCGGCGTCGTTATAGACCCGGGTCATCCCTACTTTCTGTGCAATAACACCTGAACGCATTGGTTCATCCTTTTTAATTCGATAGAGGAGCAGTTTTGCCTATGTGGACAAATTTGAGCTCATAAAGAACGTTTCTTGTTTAAACTTCTTGCCCGAGAAATCCCGAACAAGCCTTACTAAAATCGAGATCTTAAAGTTTGATCTCTACGTCAACACCAGCAGCAAGATCGAGCTTCATAAGAGCATCAACTGTTTGCGGAGTTGGATCGACAATGTCGAGAAGCCTTTTGTGTGTGCGCATTTCAAATTGCTCACGGCTCTTCTTATTAACGTGCGGCGACCGGTTCACCGTGAATTTTTCAATACGTGTTGGCAAAGGAACAGGACCACGTACTCGTGCGCCTGTGCGTTTTGCTGTCGATACGATTTCGCGTGTCGAAGTATCGAGGATCCGGTGATCAAACGCTTTTAAGCGAATGCGGATGTTTTGGCCGTTCATAGGGCAGATCCTTGTTTAAGAGATAAGCGCGCGATAACGTATCGCGCGCTTTAAATTAATCTAAATTACTCAGTGATGCTTGCTACGATGCCAGCACCCACAGTACGACCGCCTTCACGGATCGCAAAGCGAAGTTGCTCTTCCATCGCAATTGGCACGATCAACTCAACGTCAACTGTTACGTTGTCGCCAGGCATAACCATTTCTGTACCATCACGCAAAGTCACAACACCTGTCACGTCAGTTGTACGGAAGTAGAACTGTGGACGGTAGTTTGTGAAGAATGGTGTGTGACGACCACCCTCGTCTTTAGTTAGGATGTAGGCTTCTGCAACAAATTTTGTGTGTGGTGTAACTGAACCAGGCTTACACAAGATCTGACCGCGCTCAACACCTTCACGGTCGATACCGCGAAGTAGAACACCAACGTTATCACCAGCTTCACCGCGATCA
>JBDWQJ010000009.1:0-292917 GCA_039986595.1 Lentilitoribacter sp. | reverse complement strand
AAATTCCAAAATTACAGACAACAAACTTTGAACCAAATACCAACTGAAACATGAAATCAGTTAAACTCCTGTTGGTTATTTTTTAAGTTTGTTTCTAACCAACACGAAAAAGCCCCGCGTTCGATCCGCGTGGGCTTTTTTTGTTAAAAAGCTTTGCCTAAACAAGTTACCCTATCGCAAGAGCAGCTTCATATTCTTCAGAGCGTAGTGTCCATTCTTCTTCAAGAGTTTCCACCTGCGTTAAAAGCTCACCACGCGTTTTGGTGATGTCGGTCACTTTATCTGGATCTTTTTCATAAATGTCTGGGTCAGCTAATTGTTCGTCGATTGTCGCAATTTTTGCTTCAACCTTTTCAATTTTATTTTCAACCTCGGTGACTTTACGCTTCAATGGCTTGTATTTCTCACGTGCTTGAGCTGCGCGTTTGCGCTGATCAGCCTTAGATAGTTTCTTCGGTGCATCGTCCTCAGACTTCTTAGGTTTGGTTTTACCGCCCACTACAAGATCTCGATACTCATCCATATCACCTTCATAGGTCGATACAGTTCCCTCATTGACGATCCATAAACGATCAACAGTTGCTTCAATCAAATAACGATCATGGCTGATGAGGATAACAGCGCCTTCATAATCAGTTAATGCTTGAATGAGGCTGGTGCGGCTATCAATGTCTAAGTGGTTGGTTGGTTCATCAAGGATGAGAAGATGCGGTCCATCAAATGTTGCTAATCCCATCAAAAGACGCGCTTTTTCACCACCGGATAGCTTTTCAACCACGGTGCCCATTTTCTCAGATGTGAGACCCATCTGGGCAACGCGCCCACGTACTTTAGCTTCAGGTGCATCTGGCATGAGCGCGCGAACATGCTCAACAGGTGTTTCTCCAGCATGAAGATCATCAAGCTGATGTTGTGCAAAAAAACCTATATTGAGTTTTGTAACGCGTACAAGTTCACCTGTTTGGTTTTGCAGGCGGTCCGAGATCAGTTTGGCGAAGGTCGATTTACCGTTACCGTTCATGCCCAAAAGAGCAATCCGATCATCTGCATCAATCCGCAACGTGATATCGCTTAAGATTGGTTTGCCGGTTTCATATCCGCAAGATGCATTATCTAACTTGATAATTGGCGAGGAGACGGGCTTTTTCGGGTTGGGAAAATTAAATTGTGAGACATTGGTTTGTACGACAGAAGCAACAGTCCCCATTTTCTCAAGTGCTTTTACGCGTGACTGAGCCTGTTTGGCTTTACTTGCTTTTGCTTTGAAGCGGTCGACGAACTTTTGCAAATGCTGACGCGCAGCTTCATTTTTAACATGCGCTTTTTCCTGCAAGATGTCCTGCTCGGCTTTTTGGCGCGCAAATTGATCGTAGTTACCTTTATAGAGCGTCAGCTTTTTTTGATCTAAATGAATGATTGAATTACAAGCATTGTTTAAAAGATCACGATCGTGACTGATGATAATCGCCGTATAAGGATAAGAACGAATATAGGCTTCAAGCCATAGCGTTCCTTCCAAATCAAGATAGTTGGTTGGCTCATCAAGCAGCAGTAGATCGGGTTGTGAGAACAAGATTGCCGCTAACGCAACACGCATGCGCCAACCACCAGAAAAGCTTGATGCAGGGCGTTGCTGAGCCTCTTGATCAAATCCAAGACCTGCTAGAATAGATGCAGCGCGTGATTCAGCTGAATGCGCGTCAATATCAAACAACCGCATTTGAATGTCAGCAATACGTGTTGGGTCTGTGGCTGTTTCCGCCTCAGCCATTAATTCCGTACGTTCTTTATCGGCGGATAATACGATGTCAATCAACGGGTCTTCAGTTGAAGGCGCTTCTTGCGCGACTTGGCCAATGCGGCATTTACGCGGGAGTGAAATCTCACCTGTTTCCGCTCCCAGATCGCCGGTTATGACGCGAAATAGAGTTGATTTTCCAGCGCCATTACGGCCAACAATGCCCGCCTTCATTCCAGTAGGAAGCGTGACAGAGGCATTTTCAATCAATAAGCGCCCGGCAATACGAGCTGTAAGGTCTGTAATTGTAAGCATGATCGCGGTTGTAGCGAGCGTTTGACGAATTGCAAGCTATAATTCTGCAAATTGTGCACGATCATTGCAATTGAATTGTTTGTGGGTGAAATCTTGCTAAAATCGATAAAGGAACGCACGAGTTATCGCGCACTCAAGCAATATACATTTAACAGGTTTACTGAGTATCGTCGAAAATCTCACCATACAAATTGATCAATTCATAACACATGGTGATGGAGACATCGGAGCTATCGTAAAAGGCATTTGCCTCTCCACAGGATGCAGCGCGCAGTGTGATCGGGTTCGGGAGTGCAACATGTGTGTCGATAAAAGCGATCGCATCTTCAACAATTAAGCTATTGCGAAAAAGTGACAGAGCAGCTTCAAACTGCGGTTCAGGTTCTTGATAGACGAGATCGACCTCGTTTTGGAAACCTTCCTCTGGCTTATGTGCCTCAAGCGTTGAAAACCAACTGTCTGCGGTCTGTTCAAAATTGGCTCCGCAAGTTTCATAGTTATCCTCAGATAGTTCTGCAGCTTGTGCAAGGTAATCAAAAGCCTCAGCGTCAACACCGACAAGATGACAGACAATACGATAAGCGCGCTGGATATCTAGATCGTGTTCTGCAAAGTAATTTGAAGCGTCCGAACCTTGCTCATCTGACAAAACAAACCAGAAATGAGCCGTATTAGCGAGCGCATTGTCGGCAAAGACTGTGTCATCGTCAATTAATGCAATTGTTGCAAAATTATCAGCCGCATCTTCTTCTTGTCCAAGTATCGCAAGACGCAATTGATCAATGACTAAATGCCCCATTTCATGCATCAATACATGATAAGCATTACCTGCAATATATTCTTCGCGCTCCGTCATAGCGTCGGGGTCTAGTGCAAAGCTTGGATTTGAAACCAATAAAAGCACTGACGCGAAGAACGCTGGTATCAAACGATGAATACTGATCAAAGTAACCTCGGTCTGTCTGTTTTAACCCCGTCACCATGAGGTAACGGGATGGATTATTTAATGCTACGAATTACTATCGCCAAGAAGTGCTTTCCACAAAATTGCTCCAATTGCAGCACCCACCAGTGGTGCTAGCCAAAAGAGCCAAAGCTGCTGCATTGCCCAACCATCGGCAAATAAAGCAACCGCGGTGGATCTTGCAGGGTTAACCGATGTGTTGGTCACTGGAATTGAGATCAAATGGATAAGCGTTAAGCCTAAACCAATGGCAATAGGCGCAAAGCCTGACGGGGCAAGTTTTGATGTTGCACCTAAAATGATGATGATAAAAAACGCTGTAAGGACAACTTCTATAATCAAAGCCGACATCATTGAAAATCCGCCTGGCGAATGTTCGCCGAACCCGTTTGAAGCAAAACCGCCAACACCTGCAAAATCAGATTTACCAGATACGATAAGATACAAAATGGCAGCGGCAAGAATACCGCCGATAACTTGTGCAATGACATATGGAATTAAGTCTTTCCATTCAAACTTTCCCGCAACGGCAAGGCCTAGAGAAACTGCGGGATTAAAGTGTCCACCCGAAATGCCGCCGACGGCATATGCCATGGTGAGTACGGTAAGGCCGAAGGCGAATGAAACACCTAAAAAGCCGATGCCAAGATCGGGCACACCTGCGGCAAGTACCGCGCTGCCACATCCTCCAAATACAAGCCAAAATGTTCCAAATGCTTCTGCTGCTAGTTTGTTCTTCATAAAAATCCCCTCCAGAAGATTGTCTTCTATCCTATTAAGTCGCAGTTTATGAGGTTTTTAAGTGTAAATACAGGGTGTTTACACCAATAGATATTTTTGCATGTGGAAATCGCTTTTTAAAAACGGACAAATTAACAGGTAATTGCGGTTGTTCTTAAAAGGGCTATTGCTTATGAACGAGGCAAGAGTGACGTTTGCAAAGGAAAGAACTATGACTATTCAGCTTTATGATCTTGTTGGTAGCGATCAATCCCGCCCGTTTAGTCCACATTGCTGGAAGGTAAAAATGGCTCTGGCGCATAAGGGCCTTGAATTTGAGACCATTCCGCAAGGGTTTTTGGATGTGCCCAAGATTGAAAACGGTTTAGGTAAAATTATTCCGGTACTACGTGATGGCGATAATGTCATGAATGATAGCTTTCGTATCGCAATGTATCTTGAAGAAAAATACCCAGACAAACCTACATTGTTTGGTGGGCCGGGAGGTGTTGCACTAGCTAAATTTATCGAAAGCTGGTCGCAATTAACATTGCATCCCAAAGTCGCGGTTCTTGCTGTTGAAGAGATCAGTGAAATGCTCGATGGCGCAGACAAGGAATATTTTGTTACCGGTCGCGAAAAGATGTTCAAAAAATCTCTCGCACATGTGTCAGAAGGTAAGTCAAAAGCTGTCGAAGAATTCCCCGATCTAGTTAAACCACTGCGCCATATGCTCAAATCCCAGCCCTTCATTGGTGGTGAAAAGCCTTTATTTGCAGATTACATTGTCTTCGGAGCTCTTCAATGGTCAAGAATATGTGCAACCACTGCATGTTTGCCTGAAGATGATGAAGTCATGGTGTGGTTTAACAAAATTCTCGATCTTCATGACGGTTTAGGCCGCTCAGTGAGTGCTGCCTGCGATAATTAGCACCAGAATTCATCAATTCTGGCAAAAGGTCTTGTGAAACGGAGCTTTGCGCGGTAAGAAGCCGCCGAACAATAGGGCAAATGTTATGCTCAATTGCAAAAGTTTTATCACACTCCCAATTAAAGGATATTACCATGGCGATCGAACGCACTTTTTCGATGATCAAGCCGGACGCAACAAAGCGTAACCTAACTGGCGAAATTACTAAACGTTTTGAAGATGCAGGTTTTCGCATTGTTGCATCAAAACGCGTATGGATGAGCCTACGTGAAGCTGAAGGTTTCTACGCTGAGCACAAAGAGCGTCCATTCTTCGGCGAATTAACAGAATTCATGTCATCCGGCCCAACAATCGTACAAGTTCTTGAAAAAGAAAATGCTGTTCTTGCAAACCGCGAGATCATGGGTGCAACAAACCCAGCAGATGCTGACGAAGGCACAATCCGTAAAGACTTCGCGCTTTCATTGGGTGAAAACTCAGTACACGGTTCAGATGCACCTGAAACAGCTGCTCGCGAAATTTCTTACTGGTTCTCTGAAACAGAAGTTGTTGGCTAATCCCCAACATAAAATCTCGAATTTAAAAACCGCTGCTTGGAAACGAGCGGCGGTTTTTTTATGTGATGGGAGCAAAGCCGTGGCTCAAACTTCATGAAAACGCCCCGACTAGTATTTGTCACGTGTGACTTACTCAGTATGATATCGGGCACTTTGATAAGACTTCGTTTACCATAATTTGTTCTAGTAAAAGTGTAATTTTACAACTTCAGTAGATAGTACCATGAGCAACGACCAATCAAAGTCAGGAAATACGCCCACTGATGCGCCGCAACACGCTGATCAGTTGCATTCTGATTTTGATGATATGTGGATCGAAGACACGCAAGATGAGACCGAAGAATTAGAGCGCCTTAGCAAAGTTGCCGCTCTTCTTGAGGACACGACTGAGATCATGGCTCAGGGTATTTTGGTGCATGATACCAAAACCATTTTGTTCGCAAATTGTCGTGCTTATGAACTGTTGGAAATTCCGAGCGAATTGCTACAGCCAGATCGCCCATGGCGGGACCATCTCGTTTATCGCCTAAATCGTGGTGATTTTGGTGAAGACGTTGATATTGAAAAAAGCCTTTTAGAGTTTGCAAAACTCGACGACACACTAGGTATTACAACTTCTGCAGCAGAAATGCCGAGCGGAAATATCATTAGATCAGATATTATTCCCCGACCTTCCGGTGGGCAGATTGTTACCTTTACTGATGTGACCGATAGTGAAAGTTATCAATCTCAAATCGAGACAATGCGTAATGAATCCAAGCAGCTAGCAGTGATGCTCGAAGATGCAGCTCAAACGATGGCACAAGGTATCATTGTGCATGATTGCGATGAGATCCTGTTTTGCAATCAACGGGCTAATGAATTTCTTGAGATTGATCACGACGTATTAGCAACTGGAAAATCATATAGAAATTACCTTAAAGCTCTGATTGAACGCGGTGATTTCGGTTATGTTGAGCACATAGAAACGAGCATTGATGAATTTATTGCTAAGGTAAATCTTGGCGATGATTTTTCGCTTGAAACAACCACACCTGGCGGGCGAATGGTGCGTGCTGATGGTGTTCATCGCGCAGATGGTGGCGAGATCGTCACATTCACTGATATTACCGCCGATCAAAGGCGCCAAGAAGAGTTGGAAGAGGCAAATAATCGCGCGCAAAAGCTCTATGCGATGATGGATGAAGCTGCCGGTTCCATGGCGCAGGGCCTTTTGATCGTTGATGATTCAAAAGTGGTCTTTTCAAATCATCAACTTGCTGAGATTTTAGAGCTTCCAGAAGAATATGTAAAAGCTGGTGCTTCAGTCCGCGATATGATTATCTTCTCTGGTGAGCGCGGTGATTACGGTGATAGTCGCACACCAGACCAAGTTGCCGATGATTTTTTGGCCAAAATGCAGGTGGGCGAGGCCTATCAAACCGAACGCTTAATGCCATCGGGACGGATAATTCATACCAGCGTTAACCCGCGCACAGAGATTGGTGCAGTTGCTACCTATACAGATATCACTGAGATATCCCAAGCTCTTGAAAAAGCTGAGGAAGCGGAACGCGCCAAATCAGAATTTCTTGCCAATATGAGCCATGAGATAAGAACGCCTATGAATGGTGTGATGGGCATGGCTGAGCTGTTATCCAAAACAGAGCTTGATCCCAAGCAAATGATGTTTACCGATGTTATCGTTAAATCTGGCACGTCACTTTTGACGATTATCAATGATATCTTGGATTTCTCCAAGATTGGGGCTGGGCGGATGACGCTTGATAGCGCGCCGTTTAACCTAACTGAGGCCGTTGAAGATGTCGCAACGCTTGTCTCTTCAAAAGCTGCAGAAAAAGATCTTGAGTTTATGGTGCGGATCGATCCTAAAATGGGTAATATGCACATGGGTGATGTGGGTCGTGTGCGCCAAATCGTTACCAATATGATGGGGAATGCGCTTAAATTTACTGAAAAAGGGCATGTTTACGTAAATGTCTTCCCAGTTTCCATCGATGATCAAGAAGCATCGGGTGGATCTAATTCGCAAACCATTCGATTTGAAATTGAAGACACAGGTATAGGTATCCCCAAGGAAGATCTTGCCAAAGTCTTTGATAAATTCAGCCAGGTTGATGCATCATCTTCCCGTCGTCATGAAGGTACGGGGCTAGGGCTATCAATTGCTGCCTCTTTAGTAAAACTCATGTCAGGCCGTATCGGTGTTGAAAGTGAATTGGGTGAGGGCACAAAATTCTGGTTTGAAATTGAACTTGAGCAATCAGCAGAAGAAAAACCAAAGCGTCTATGTAGCGATATATCGGGCGCTCGCATTCTCATTGTTGATGATAATGAAGTAAACCGTGCAATTTTAAAAGAACAAATGGATGCTTGGGGTTTTGATAATGCCGCGGTTAATTCGGGCGCTGAAGCAATTGCTTTTGTAAAGGCCGCACAAGCTCGAGGTCTTTCCATCGATGGTATTATTCTTGATTATCAAATGCCGGAAATGAGTGGGTCAAAAGTTGTAAAAGCCTTACATTCGGATCCTATTAACTGTGACGCGCCAATTGTCATGCTTACCTCAGTTGATCAGGCTGAAAGTGGTATTGCTTTCACCAGTTTGGGCATTCAAGCGCACTTAACAAAACCAACACGCTCGTCGTTGCTGCTAGAAACGATTGTTCATACACTGCAAGATCGTGCGTCAATAAAAGCACCAGTGCATGTTGCGCAAGAATTTGCGCCAGAGTTAGAGCCGCAAACCCCAGAGTTAGAGCGGCAAACCCCAGAATTAAAGCATCTAACCATTGCGCAAAATGACGCGATGAAACCGATGGTAAATAATGATGAGGCTGTCGTTGATATTTTAGTTTGTGAGGATAATGAAGTTAATCAGATCGTCTTTACGCAGATGCTGAATGACACAGATTATTCATTTAAGATTGCCAATAATGGTGAAGAGGGACTTGCCCTATACAAAGAGCTATCTCCATCATTGATCTTAATGGATGTTTCAATGCCAGTGATGAATGGTCATGAAGCAACCAAAGAAATTCGAAAAATCGAAGCTGACACCAATCGGCACACACCAATTGTTGCTGTTACAGCCCATGCGGTAAAAGGTGATCTTGAAAAATGTCTGGAAGCGGGAATGGATGATTATCTCTCCAAGCCGATCTCACCTGACATGATGATCAAAAAAATCGAAAAATGGTTTAAGTCGCAGCAAAAAGCGCGCGCTTAGAAACTTTTAACTGATTTAACTTCATATTTGTATTTTTTAAATACAATGCAACCCAGTTTATTTGTTCATCGAACTTTTGAGGGGAAGTTAAATGGAACGCATGCTCACGCTCGGTCTATCATTTTATTGGTTTATCTTTTGGTTATTCAACGGCTTAGATAAGTATTTACCTGGAACAAATTTGGGCTTATTTACCTGGGGTGGAAAAGACCGCACCAATCAGTTCGCCGGATATTTGGACAAGATTGATTGGTCACAAGATGCTTTTACTTATTTAATGTTCATGCTTTTTGTCATTGAAATCATTATCGCACTGGCGTTTTTGCGCGCTATTGTTACGATATTGAGGTTGAAAGATTACGGCAAATACTTACCGCACGAAACAATGAAACTACCGATCCTGCTGTCCATTTTATGTTTCACAGGCTTCTCATTGTGGGACGTGATCGTGGGTGATCGCGCTGAACTTTGGGAACATGGCACTTATATCGTAGCGCTAGGTACAACATGGATCATCGCAAGTTTTGAAACGCTGCTCGATGTAGTTCCGCGTAAGCAATATGATGGTCCGGAGCGTCGCTCAGGTGAAATTGCAGATCGTCGCCAACCTGATCTGTCATAACTATCAGATAGTTATCTTCAAACGACAATGAAAAACCCGAAACTAAATGAGTTCCGGGTTTTTAAAATACCTATATGAAGTGGTTTTAGAAACTATCGATCGCCTCAGCGAGATAGTTCACCGTGCGATCAATATTCTGCAATTTGTCCAAACCAAATAGACCAATACGGAAAGATCCGAAATCTGCAGGTTCATCGCATTTTAGCGGCACGCCAGCTGCGATTTGCAAGCCTTGGTTCATGAACTTTTTGCCGGTTTTCATATCAGCATCTTTGGTAAAACTCACCACGACGCCCGGCGCGCCAAAGCCTTCTGCTGCGACACTCTTAAAGCCGTTTGATTTTAGAAGTTCGCGCACTTTATTGCCAAGTTCCCACTGTTCAGCTTTAACTTTTTCAAATCCATAAGCTTCAACTTCTTTCATGGTTTTATGAAAAGTGACGAGCGCATCTGTTGGCATTGTTGCGTGATAGGCATGACCGCCATTTTCATAAGCACTCATGATATCTGACCATTTTTTAAGATCACAGGCAAAGCTTGAACTTTGTGTGTCAGCCATCACTGTCTTGGCGTGTTCTGACAACATCACAATACCTGCTGCAGGAGATGCAGACCAGCCTTTTTGAGGTGCTGAGATCAAGACATCAACATTGCAGGCTTTCATATCAACCCAAATCGTGCCTGATGCGATGCAATCCAGCACAAAAAGCCCACCATAGGAATGAACAGCTTCGCCAACTTGCGCAATATAATCATCTGGCAGAATAAGACCGGCGGATGTTTCAACATGTGGGGCAAAAACAACATCGGGTTTTGTATTTTTAATCTCGGCCACAAGTTCATCAATAGGGTAAGGTGAGAATTGCGCTTGGTCATTATCCTGGCTTTGACGAGCCATCATAACATTTGCGCTGTTTGGAATATCTCCCGCCTCAAAAATTTGCGTCCAGCGAAAACTAAACCAGCCATTACGCACGACCATGACATCTTTGTCAGTCGCAAACTGACGGGCAACTGCTTCCATACCAAATGTCCCACCGCCGGGTACAAGCACCACGCCATCTGCATTGTAAACGCTTTTCATTGTCGTCGAAATATCATTCATAACGCCTTGGAATTTCTTCGACATCGAGTTGAGTGAGCGATCGGTGAAAACCACTGAAAACTCAAGCAAACCATCTGGGTCTACATTTGGCAAAAGAGCAGGCATAATTTTATCTCCAAGTTGTGTCGAGCCGAAAGGTCATCCAAAGCTATAATCTATTACGCTTTTTGAAGACCAAATATCATATCCTGTCCAGATTATTTTTCTTAAAATATCGTGATAGATGCAAATTTAACGATCTGACTTGTGAATTTGGTAAAACTGGTTGTGTTATAAATGATCTGGTAAATTAATCGATTGACCCACGCTATGATAAATAGGTCCTCAATCAGGCTTTGATAGTAACCAAACGCGTTCGATAGCTTCTGATTTACCTTTTATCCCGCCACGTAGATTTTCGCACTCCAGCGTTTTGAGCTGATAGTAGGCACCATAATGTGTGGTAATTTCATTCTCTGAAATAGCATGCGGCGGACCAGAAACCCCTTTTGTGTCATATTCAAAGGTGATTAAGATTTGCGGCGCATTGTTGGTTATATCAATCAGATGTTTTGCGTATTGAATACGCATCTCGCTCGGAAGTGCAACCAATGCGGCGCGATCAAAAATCGCATCAATTCGTCCCATCATTTGTTGGTTGATGGCAAAGATGTCTCCAACGAATATATCAATGTTTTGGGCGGAAAAATGCTTTAGTTCTCCCACTAGTTCGACCTGAGGTGTAAGTTCTAACTGTTCAAACAATTGTTCTATTGCAAGCGCGCTCAACTCGGCACCAACAACTTGGAAATCTTGTTGCAACAACCAATCTATATCGAGAGTTTTTCCGCAAAGTGGTAGAAAAATTCGGTCACCTTCATTCAGCCCCAACTGATCAAGATTTTTGACAAGCAGGGGATTGGCATGTGTTTTATGAAAGCCAATTTCATTTAGCTCCCACTTTTTGTGCCAGAAGTCTGCTTCCATAATTGCCTCGACGTGTTGTGTTTATCGCCATTTGTCTTTAGCGGCATCATCTTTGTCTTTGGCTGCGACCCACTCGCCAGATGAGCCATCTTTGAGATGTTCTTTTTTCCAAAAAGGTGCATCGGTTTTTAAAAAGTCCATCACAAAATTTGCTCCATCAAAAGCGGCCTGGCGGTGGGTGCTGGCAGCGACAACGAGAACAATATTTTCACCCGGTGCGATTTTGCCGTAGCGATGAATGGTTGTGATGCCTATCAGATCAAATTTCTCAAAAGCTTGATGGCAAATATCTGAAATCTGCGCCTCGGCCATGCCGGGATAGTGCTCAAGTTCCAGTGCTGATAATTGACCAGCTTCATCACGGCACAGGCCTGTAAAACTCGTAATTCCACCAATATCACCAAATTGCTTTAAGTGGTTGATTTCTGATTCTAAATCAAAGTCTTCGGCTTGAATTTGAACCCGAATAGCCAAGTTGTTGTGATCTTGGTTCGTCACGTTCATCATCCCCCGGTCATGGGTGGGAAAAAGGCGATTTCGTTAGCGTTGCCGATCGCTTCATCATGAAGAACGTGGGTTTTATCAAGCGCGGCTCTAATCACCTGCGGTTCTGTAAAAGCTGCAGCATAGCCCTCATCAAGGGTACAAAGATAAGCGATCAGATCAGAAATGGTGACAACGTTTTCTGGCAGCTCTATGTCTTCTTGCGATTTGCCAATTCGCTCACGAACCCATGCAAAGTAAACCAACTTGACCATGCAGCACCTGTTATTTGTATCTATTCATTGACGATATGTTTTAATCCTGCGCGGAAATAATCATATCCGGTAATCATCGTAATGATTGCAGCAATCCAAAGCAATGTAATACCAATATCTGTTGAAAGACTATCGCTAATGCCGATTAAATTGTTTAAAAATTTATCGCCTGCGGGACCTGCAAGTAAAAATCCAAGTGCAATCATTTGTGCAGTTGTTTTAATCTTCGCAAGAAAAGTCACTGGAACTGAGATTTTCAAATCGGCCAAATATTCACGCAAGCCGGATACCAAAATCTCACGACATAAAATGATGATTGCAGCCCAAATAGTCCAGTCAGCGGTTGTGCGATCAGCTGCCACAACCAGTAATAAGATTGCCGCGACTAAAAGCTTGTCTGCAATTGGATCAAGCATGCGTCCGATATTAGATGTTTGGTTCCATATCCGGGCTAAATAGCCATCAAAGAAATCTGTCACTGAGGCGATTGTAAATAATCCCAATGCCCACCATCTTGCGGCATCTGAACCATGAAGACGCCCTTCAACAAAGAAACACAATACAATAAGTGGTACGATTAGAATTCGCCCATAAGTCAAAAGATTTGGCAGCGATGTGATGTGTTTAGGCATGAGACACTCGTAACTAGATCGTTCAGCGTCATCTATAGACTATTAATACTTTGGGTCAAATAAACATCGAAACAATACGGTCAATCGTGAACAAAATCGTCCTCATCATCTTTTGATATAGACGGCTAACCCAAGGGTTAAAGCGTTGTGTTTAACCCAATTGCAAATTTCGTTCCTAACAAAAATTCTTCATCGTCAAATTCGGATCAAGCGGGATAACGCTGTAACAGCTTAAAACCCCCAGACGCTTTTGCAGCAATTGTAACGCATTACCTTTCCGTTTGATCCACTGAACTTAAATTTTGTCTAATCAAATTATAAAGGAAATACGACAATGAATATTTTAAAAGTTACAATCCCAACAACTGCTCTTTTGATCACAGCTCTTATGGCCGGCACTGCTATTGCCAATAATGAAACCGGTGCCTCAACTGTTGAAGAACTCATCATCAACGATACACTCGCTCAGAATAATCCACTACTCACACCAAAAGATGCACAATCATACCAAATTGCTTCCGCTGATGATGAAAATGAGTGCGAAGATGAAGATGAAGATGAGGACGAAGACGAAGATGATGAAGACGAAGACGAAGACGAAAGCGAAGATGATGATGCCGATGAATATGCATCATGCAGTGACCAAGCTGTAACAACTCAAGGCTAGGTCTTTCTTATCGCTGCTGGACGAAAGCTCAGCAGTCTATTAGATATAAAGTCGTTCTGAGGGCAAAAGCCTTTGGAGCGACAACCATTTTAATTGTTGAGCCTATGAAAAAACTTTTTGTCATATTGCTGCTTTTTTTAAGTTCGACCGCCTGTGCTGCAACACATGAAGAAGAGCTTATCGCACATTTGCAAAGCCAAGGATTTAAGCTGGTTGAGCGAGAATCCACATGGCTTGGACGCATCTCACTTGAGTTTAAATCTGATACGCATGAGCGTGAAATTATCCTAAATCCAAATAATGGTGCAATCTTGCGCGATTATAAAGAACCCCTAGATGACAATGACGAAGATGACACGACCTTAGATAAATTCTACGGCCTGTTCTCCAAGGAACGAGATTAGAGCATGAATGAAAGAAGGCTCATCATCTTCGCGGCTCTTTTGCAGATCGTCGGGTGTTTGTTTTTTGTAACACCAATTTTATTGGGATTTATCGGGGTCTCATTGCGTCCGCCACCATGGCAAATATATGAGGCATTGGAATTGATCTCAGCACTTGCGTTAATCATTGGCCTTATGATGAGTTTTCGTTTCTTTGTGCGCTCTCGCAACGAAAGAGACCGTGCAACATTAGCACTTAAGCGCGCATCAAGTGCGTTTGAAAAGGTGTTAGAAGACCGTTTTTTAGAATGGAATTTATCCAATGCTGAAAAAGACGTTGCAATGTTTTTAATCAAAGGGTCGAGCACTGCGGAAATCGCGCATATGCGAAATACATCTGAGGGTACAATCCAGGCGCAAAATGCAGCGATATATAAAAAAGCAGGGGTCACGGGTAAGACCCAACTTTTGTCTCTGTTTGTCGAAGATTTGTTTGAAGAGAATAACTAGCAGTCAAAATTTCCAACAATTTTCACCATTATGTGAGTATGTTTTTTAAAATTAATCATTATTGTTTCCATATTGTGCGCTGGAGTAAGCGTCACTATATTGTATAGTGAAAGACACATCGTCTGGTAGATTGGAAACATATTTGCATATTCTCGCTGCAATCGTATCATTGGTTTTGACATTGAGCATTTGGTATTATCGTTACCGAATGGCCAAGCAACTGGCTAAAGATGCATTTGAAACTGCAAAGAAAGTCAAAAACCAGCTGGATGATAAAAAATCTCGCAAGGCTGGTGGTGAAAACGCTTTCACCAATATCGATGATCCTTTAGCTGGTGCTGCGACAATCGCTATTTGCATTTTAAAAGAACAAGACCAGTATGATGCATCGGTTGAAAATCAAATGCGTGATTTGTTAAAGCCGTTTTCTGTTGATGCCGGGCATTTAGAGAATGCGATTGACTATGGTAGCTATGCGTCCGAACAAGATGTTGCGCCAACAAAAGCAATTAGCTTGATTGCGCCGAATATTACTTCGCAGCTTTCACCCGCACAGCGATACGAAGTGTTTGAATTTATCAATCACTCATTAGAACAAGCAGATGTGCAAGATGATATCGGCGCGCGTTACATGATGCAGCTTCGCAAAGAGTTAGATCTGGTTTAACACCAAAATTTAAGTGCTATCTCTGAAGTGATTAAAGACAATCTCCGCGGTTGCCTTTGAAATACCATCGACCTTTTCCAAATCTTCAAGTGCAGCCTGCGCTACTTGTTTTGCCGTACCAAAGTGATGCAGCAACGCTTTCTTGCGTTTTGCCCCAATCCCTGAAATTTCATCCAATGGATTTTTGATCAGCTCCTTAGAGCGCTTTGCCCTGTGGGTGCCAATGGCAAATCTATGCGCTTCATCGCGCATGCGCTGGATAAAATATAGCACCGGATCTCGCGGTGGAAGTTTAAAGGGTCTCTTACCCTCTACAAAAAACTGCTCGCGTCCTGCTTCACGGTCAACACCCTTCGCCACACCAATTGCGGAGATATATTCTTCAATTTCAAGATCTTTTAAGATTTGTCGCACCGCTGTCATCTGTCCTTGGCCCCCATCGATTAATAATAGGTCAGGCCATGCAGGCATTTCGGTTAAATCTGGAGCTTCATAATCATCTGACTTTGCAGCTTCTTGTTTTTGCGCAATCGTCATATCGGGCAAGCCATGTTCTTTAACAAGGCGTGAGAAGCGGCGGGTCATGACCTCTTTCATCATGCCAAAATCATCGCCTGGGGTAATTGTTTCATCTTTGATATTAAATTTGCGATATTGCCCTTTTGCAAAACCCTCGCCACCGGACACAATCATGCCGCCAACCGCTGCCGTCCCTTGGATATGGGAGTTATCATAAACTTCAACGCGACGTGGCGCGTGTGGTAGATCAAAGGCTTCGGCCAATCCTTTAAGCAGTTTGGCTTGTGATGAAGTTTCGGCCAAGTTGCGTCCATGGGCCTCGCGCGCATTGGTGAGAACTTGATCGACAAGTTCTTTCTTCTCGCCGCGCTGAGGAACTGTGACAACTACTTTTCGTTCAGCTTTGATGGTGAACGCTTCTTCCAGTAACTCTTGGTCTGCGATGTCTTCAGATAGTAAGATCATCTTAGGCAGAGGTTTGCCATCATAAAATTGACCAATGAAAGCATTTAATATTTCAGCTGACGTCAGGGATGCATCTGCTTTTGGGAAATAGGCGCGGTTGCCCCAGTTTTGCCCCGTGCGGAAGAAAAACACCTGAATACAGGCCATGCCGCCGTCGAAGTAAATTGCAAAGACATCTGCCTCCTCCACTGTTTGCGGATTGATGCCTTGATGGCTTTGAACATGCGATAACGCTGCTAAGCGATCGCGGTATAGTGCTGCTTGCTCAAAATCCATATTTTCAGATGCTGATTGCATGGATTGAGATAATTGCTTTTTAACGCGCGCGCTTTTCCCCGTTAAGAATTGCTTGGCTTCGTCCACCAGATTTGCATATTCATCTGCGCTGATCTCACCCGTACAAGGTCCGGCACATCGCTTGATTTGATACTGCAAGCAAGGGCGGGTGCGTCCCTCATAATAGCTATCGGTGCAATTGCGTAAAAGAAATGCTTTTTGCAGCGAATTGATTGTTCGGTTCACTGCACCTGCGGATGCAAATGGACCGAAATAGCTTCCTTTTCGAGCGCGTGCACCACGATGCTTATAAATGCCAGGAGCTTCATGATCACCTGTCATCATGATGTAAGGAAAGCTCTTGTCATCGCGCAGCAAGACGTTATAGCGCGGGCGTAACCGTTTGATCAGATTTGCCTCAAGCAGCAAAGATTCTGTCTCTGTGCGCGTGGAGATAAATTCCATTTTCTCCGTTAAAGCCACCATTTTATGGATACGATTTGAGTGTCCACGCCCTTGCGCATAAGACGTCACACGCTTTTTAAGGTTCTTGGCTTTACCCACATAAAGCACATCGCCAGCACCATTCATCATGCGGTATACGCCGGGCAAATTGGGTAGGTGTTTAACCAGAGCTGTGATGAGTTCCGTACCCTTAAGATCCTCTTGCAAAAGCGGACTCTCATTCCAATCCAGCTTTTTCGCCATGGATTTGGCGTCCAACTCTTTTGGTTTTTTCAGCTTTTGCGGCAATGTCACATCTGATTCACTCATATGCGCAAGATGCCTCAAGGCGCTTGATAAATGCAAGTCAAATAGGTGTGTGGAATTTGAAGTTTATAGCAGTTTCGTACCAGATTGATCCTTTATAACGATAAGCGATCGCGCTTGGCATCCAACGTGCTAGAAGATAAACCAATTCAACAGATTCGCAGCAAGCTAAGGATTAAAATGACAATTACCCATCTCATCACGCATTCTGGTGGTTTTCACGCCGATGAATTGCTGTCATCTGTGATTTTAACCAAGCTTTTCCCAAATGCAGAGCTCCTCCGCACGCGGGATCGAGATTGGCTAACACCGTCATTGAACAAAATCATTTATGATGTGGGCGGCGATTATAACGCGGATAATCAAATCTATGATCATCATCAACGTCCCGGACCATTGCGGCAAGATGGTCAACCCTATAGCTCGTTTGGCTTAATCTGGGCCCATTATGGCCAAGACTACCTCAAAGCGATGGATGTGCCGGAAGCTGATATCAAAACGATCCATCAGGGATTTGATGAAGATTTTGTGTTGCCGATTGATTTGTTAGACAATGGCGCCATGGAGCCATCGGTTGCTGGTTCCTTATCCATTCTCACGCTGCCATCTTTGTTTGATATGATGAAGCCTGTGTTTGACAACTCATCTCCGAGCGCAACTGATGATGCGTTTTTACAAGCCCTCTCCATTGCGCGAATATTTGTTGAGGCATCGATTACAGATCGGGCGGCTGTTTTGCGCGCCAAATCCATCGTCAATGACGCCATTGCTAAAGCAGGAAAATCGCAAATACTGGAATTGCCAATGGGGATGCCATATCTCTCAGCGCTACGTGCATCGGGTGCGGATCATCTGCTGTTTATGGTTGCGCCGCGCGGCGATGATTGGACAATAAATGGCATCAAACTAAACAACGATACTTTTGATCAACGCGCCGATTTGCCTGCCTCATGGGCAGGGCTAACAGATGCTGCTCTTGAAACGGCAAGCGGCGTAGAAGGGGCAATCTTCTGCCATAATGCACGTTTTATTGCTGTGGCCAATTCACGTGATGCTATCATCAAAATGGCAGACATCGCTGTGAAAGAGCATAATAGTCAATAATCCTATCAGCCCAGTCTGATCTTTTTAAAACGATGAAACGATATAGGCTGTATATCCCACCAGCATCAGTCCGCCACCCCATGTCGCAAGCGGTCGCGCAAGCACAGCTAAAACTATGAGCAATACACTGGCAACCATCATAACCGGAATGTCAAAGTTCAAAAGATGCGGATCAACATCCAAGGGATGAATGAGCGCTGTTGTGCCCATGATCAAGCCAATATTGAAGATATTAGAACCCACAACATTACCCAATGCAACACCACCAGATTTGCGAATGGCGGCCATGACCGATGTCACAAGTTCAGGCAATGAAGTGCCAATTGCGACAATGGTTACGCCGATAATGGCTTCTGAAATATCAAGGCTGCGGGCAATTTCTTCTGCGCCTTCAACAGTGAAATAAGCGCCAAGCGGCAGGCCGATAATGCCAATGACCAAAAACAATGCGATCTTTTTATAGTCAGACGTCGATTCAGGCATATCGTCAAAGTCTTCGAGTTCTTCTTCTTCTGCGCGTTGACCCTTCACGGATCGGCTGATGCGTTTTGCTTTGAAAAACTGGTAGGTGAGGTAGCCCACAATACCAGCAAACAAAATGCCGCCTTCAAAATGGGTGATCTCAAGACCTGTATACATAAACCAAATGAGGGCGAAGGATAAAGCCATCATGATGGCAAGTGAGCTGCGCATACCTTTTGCCGATATTGCGAGCGGAGCAATGATTGCTGGCGCACCAAGTACAAGTAAAATATTGGCTGTGTTAGACCCAATCACGTTTCCAAGCGCAATGCCGGGGGCTTCATCAAGGGCGGCTTGTACGGAGACGAATAATTCAGGCGCGGATGTGCCAAAAGCAACAATGGTAAGGCCAATGATCAACGGGCTGATGCCCAATTGCTCGGCTAATGAGACGGCACCTCTGACCAAATAATCACCGGCAAACACCAGCACAACCAAGCCAATGGCTAGCATCACAACGCTTAACATCTAAATCCCCTAACAAATTTGGCGCCCGCCACATCAAAGAGCTTGTTCCATCTATTCCCTCACGGGACAAGCTCGCTTCGCACCAATATGGGAATGAAAACTAAAATCACAATGCAGAAACAAGATTTTTTTGAAAAAAATCAATAAACAGGAATAAAAGTCTCAATTTTAATCGTTTTATGTCAAAAAATGAGAATTCTATACAATGATCTTTTCGGGGATATCGAACTTGTAACAATAGCCATCAGCGCAATCAAAGTGTTATAGACGTTTAAACACAGGATCTTGCCGCTAGAGGATAAAACTTTCATGGAACATAAAGAACTCGCCCAAAAGGTTTCTCAAATTGCTTCACTCACAGGCCAGTTCACTTTGCGCTCTGGCATCGTCTCAGAACGCTATTTTGATAAATATCGTTTTGAAGGTGATCCGGTTCTCTTGCGCGAAGTTGCAAAAGGCATGTTAAAATTGATCCCATCAGATACAGAAATTCTCGCAGGTCTTGAGCTTGGCGGCGTGCCAATTGCAACAGCTATGTCGCTGGAGTCTGGATTGCCGGTCGCTTTTGTGCGCAAGGAAGCCAAAACCTATGGCACATGTCAGGCGATTGAAGGTCAGGTGGTTAAAGGACGCAAAGTCTGCTTTGTTGAAGATGTGATCACCACAGGTGGCGCGGTGTCTGATGCGCTTGAACTATCCCGCGCGGATGGCGCGGATGTGCTGGCCGTGGTTTGCGCAATTTGGCGCGGTGAAGGATCACCAAATATCAAAAAAGCACCGGGCTTTGAAGTGCGTCCGCTCTTCACGCGCGAAGACTTAGAAGGTTAATCGCACAGCAGTTTGGGCTTGATCAAAAGTCTAAATTCGCATTAAACTTCATCCATGTCGTATATATTATTTGCTCTTGGAACCTATTTAACCATCAAAGCGGGCTGGGAGATCTATCTCTACTTCAATGACCGCTCGATGTTTGAGCGCATGCGTGCAGAGGTAGAAGACGGCGAATATGGCGACGGTGAGGATATTGAAAATCCAAGCTATCTGTTCTTTGCCTATCCGTTTTTAATCGGCATCTGCTTTTTCATCGGATACTTATTTTATATCTCGTAAGAGTATAGCGCTATCACCTGATCTTTCGGCTTTAAAAAAGAGACTTTTGGAAAAGAAAAGCAAGGCCGGTAGCCTCAATCAGGGGAGGGTGTTGGCACTCGCCGAATTTGGCCCAGTCATAGCGAACTTGCCATGAGCCAACTCGCTATAAACCTAGACGCCATGAACCTAAGCGCTATACGCCAAATACAACATGAGCCAACACGCCATAAGACGAACCAACCTTGCTTTCTGGGCTGCGGTCAAAACGCCCTAAGACCACAGCATCCCCCCAAAAGTCTAGTTGTAAAATAGCGCTGGGCTGAACTTTTGCTTTGATCTAAATCAAATGATTTGTGGAATGTTAGGTGGGGGGCGAGCGTTTGCCGTTAAGGATTCTGCATGCTAAAACTTCACTTTAAAATGGAGAAAATATGTCCAAGAAAACTTCAGAAATGAATGATTATGAAAAAGAAATTTATCGTTTGCTTGCTCCATTGGCGTACGAAAAAAGATTAAAGGATCAAGAGTTTGCCGAAAATTCAGCTGGAAGTTATGCGAAGTGGTTGCTTTCGACCCTCTTGATTATGAATGGTGGCGCGTTTTTAGGAATAGCAAGCAGCGGTGAAAATGCTGGAAAAATATATGCAATATCGGGCTTGTACTTTATAGGTGGACTGTTTCTTGCATTTTTGTCGGGTCTTTTCGTATGGTGGAATTGGGATATGCATGCTGCCCATTCTCGAGCTTTGGCAAACCCGAATATGGTTTGGGGGCCTGATTGGGATCTCGCCGCTGAAAGAGATGGGGAAAATTCAGAACTATTTCGAAAACACGAGAAACGGTTATCTAGAACCAAAACAGGTGCAATAGTTTTTGGAATATTGTCCTTGCTGGCATTACTAGGCGGAGCGATATCCATATGGTTATATCTCCAATGATAGGTGAGTTAAATAAATGTCGGGTGAGATAAATTTAAACGCATTGCTGAAAACGTTGAAGGCGAAATTGGTTGATGGCACCTATGTGTTTGTTACGATCAATGCCACCGATGAGCCATCTGGTTTGAACCCCCGCATGCGATTTAATGAGGCTGAGGGGATAACGCTCATCCTGCTGAAATCCGAAGCGGAAGCGCATAATTTGCCGTATGAATTCCCTTCGCGCATGATCACGCTTGATGTGCATTCATCATTAGAAGCGGTCGGGTTTATGGCTGTGATCGCAACGGAACTTGCAAAAGAAAATATGGGTGTGAACCCCGTATCAGGCTTTTATCACGATCATATATTTGTGCCAGAAGGCCGCGAACAAGATGCGCTCAAAGTGCTTGAACGCATCGCGCGTGATGCATAATCATCGTATTTAAATATTATTCGAAATCAATCCGCATAAGATCCAAAAACTCTTCGTGATTTTCCACCATCTCATCGGTCAGCTCTTGGCCTAATGCATATGTGATGAGTTGCACACTTGTGGTTTCAGAAATCATGATCGTATAGGCATAGACAAGCTTTAAACCATCTAAACTGGTGGCCATGGCAACAAAAGTCGCGTCCTGATCAAATTCTTCACCTTCTGTTGTATCGATAATGATGATGTCTTCTTTTTTGACCCCACCAGCGATCTGGTTTTCATAAATGGCATTGCGCATAAACTCGAGCGTCATGCCATCTTTTGAGCCAACTTCTTCCTCAATGACCATCGCATAATTGCGATCATCTTTTCTAAATTGGCCGAGTAATTCATTGTTTGCTGGTGCGATTTGTTCATAGGGTGTGGTGCCTTTGCAAAAATCAATCCGGTTGGATAAGCGCTCACACGCAGAGCTGACTTCTGCTTCACCCTCAAACTGCCAGGTATTATCATCAAATAATATGACGATTTTGCCATCGATCAGCGCTTTGCCGATCTCGTTTGCGCTAAAGCTTGGTCCGCTTAGAAAAAGCGTTGCAAACACCATAGTGATTATGATTTTAAAAAGTTTCATGTGCCCCTCCACAATACGTTTTTTGTAAAGCTAGCAGGGGCAAATAAATTATGCAATTCGCAAGATGAATATGAGACTAGGTATTGAGTGGTCGATAGCCAAGGCTTTGCGAAAACATGATCAAATAACCATCAGGATCAAGCGCGAAATATTCTTTGCCGCCACCTTGTCGGTCACCTAAATTGCGCCAGATCTCACGCGGGTTTGGAAAGCGATTTCCATCTCCATCGAGATGCGGGATATCATAATGCGCAAGATTTTGAGTTTCCATGGCCTTAATGATTGGATCAATGCTCTCGACATCAATTTGAAACATCACCCCGCGACCAAATGGCGGCTCGAGTGCATCCGTTTCCCATTTGTGATTATCATGACGCTGGCTCAACATGATCTGCGCGCCTTCTTTTCGCTCGAGATAGGCAAATTTCTCTTCGGGCCGCTGATAGGCAATTTTAAAGCCAAAAATCTTGCACCAATGATGCAGGCTTTTCTGAAAATTCGAGACCAAGAGTTCGGGCTTTAATGCGGCAAATCCGGATTTAGGCGGTTCTCCATTTTTGCTGTTGTCATCCGTCATACCTAGTCCAATGCAGGTTCTTTATCGATTAGACGTTGAAGTCGATCTTTGGAAATATATGGTCCTGCGACAAAGGGGATAAAATCAAATTTATAAAGCTTATTTGCACTGAGCACATACTGCCGATGCAGTTGTAAAAGATCTTTTTTAATGCGTTTATAGTTTGGCGTTTTCAGCTGATGCTTAAAGCGGAGAAAGCTTTTGTGGGTAGGTTTATCAGGGTTGGTAAATCCAAAAATTGCAACAGGATCTGCTTTATAAAAAATCACAGCATCGGTGATACATTGCACTTCTAACCACTCAACAGATGGGTTGCGCGCGATTAGCCCCACTCGGCGCCTTAAGGTCGTAGCAGGACGCGGTAATGCACATTGTAAAACACAGCCGCCAAGTTGAGAAAACACGACTGTTTTTCCTTCAAAAATGTCGGGATACTTTTCCAGTAACGCGCCAATGATGTGCACCCCTGTGCTGCCACCCATCGAATGAGTTGTAATCAAAATCTCATCGCAGTCTTGATCGATATGTTGTTTGACTGCGTCTTGCATCGTCTCTAACCAAGCGTTCATTTTAGGGTCATTTAGCCTGACCAACGCTATCGTAAATACCCAATTAGCAAACAACGAAACAGTGTGCAGCCGATTGCATAACGGAAGATAAAAATAGACAAATACCGCAATGCTTAATGGTAGTGACCACAGCATATTAAGAGGTTCACCGAAGCTTAATAATTGAGTGAAATGGTATATTCCAGATAAGCCGATACTGATGAGCAAAAATGGCACAATCGCGAAGAGGCCAAACCGCCATGCATGTTTGAAATATCCAAACAATCCACCGTTGTAGAGAATATCAAAAAACGCTAGATAACCCTTTAATAGTCGAATAATCAGAGATTTTTGCATATAGGCCTGAATTTGTTCGCCAAATTCGACGACCAATATGTTGGTCTCAGCGTTCCAATCTTTGCCCTTCGCAGTGATGGAAAAACTATCTTTGTCCTCGTCAAACTCGGAGATTTGAAAATCGCTACCCCAAACTTCGCTGGCTTTTTCTGCACCTTTTAAAAAACGGCGGTAATGTTGCGCAGAAGTTAAAGGTTCAAATCCGGGGAAATGGATGTGTTGACGCTTTACGCTCTTCAAGAATTGCCATCCTCGCCAACCAACACATTCACGCGCCAGCCGCTATCATCGCCTTGGCTCAAAATTTTAGCCATTTCAGGCAAAATAATGCGCAATTCGTTGATTAGAGTGAAGGGTGGATTGACAATCACCATACCAGATCCATTTAAAGATTTTTCGCCATCCTTGACCCAAAGCTCTGTTACGATTGTGTTTGGATGACCAACAACATTTACCATGTCGAGGTTAAACTCTTTCATCTCAAGGCCATGTTTAATCGGGTACCAAAAACACATTGTGCCCGTTGAAAAACGTTCAAGCGCTTCACCCGCACCACGTACCATGCGAAAGAAGTCCCCTTTTTCTTCAAAAGCTGGGTCCACAAGCAATATGCCGCGTTTTTCTTTCGGTGGCAGGTTTGATTTCAATCCTGACCAGCCGCTAATCTCTTGTGTTTTAACCTGAATATCGCCAGCAAAGTGCTTTGCGAGAGATTTAAAATCTTCAGGGTGCAATTCGTTTAAAGTCAATCTGTCTTGCTGACGCATCAAATTGCGCGCAAGCATTGGGGAGCCTGGATAGAACTGCAATTTACCATCGGTATTATAGGCTTGAACTGCGCTGAAATACGGTTCCAGCAATTCTTTCGCCTTCTTTGACCATTGCGCTTGTAAAAGACGGCCAATGCCGTCTTGCCATTCACCTGTCTTTTGCGCTTCTTCTGAAGAAAGGTCGTAAATTCCCGGTCCTGCATGCGTGTCGACGATGCGAAACGCTTTGTCTTTGCGCTGCATATAGGTGATGATCCGCGAGAACACAGTGTGCTTGAGACAATCGGCAAAATTGCCCGCATGATAAATGTGACGATAATTCATAAAATTAATTGATTTCTATATCTAAATTTTTGGCTATTGGTTTTTAAAATCTTCTATACACTAATGATGAGATTGTCATAAGAGGGAATCGCGGCCAAAAGAGGATTTGATGTCATGAATGTTGGTATAGTTAAAAACCAGGCAAAAATACTGCACTCCGCTTGCCCCCATGATTGCCCTTCAACTTGCGCACTAGATGTGGAAATAACAGATGAAGGTAAAATCGGTCGGTTAAAAGGGTCTGCTGATAATAGTTATACCGCAGGAGTGATTTGCGCCAAAGTCGCGCGATATTCCGAACGCATATATCATCCTGATCGTTTATTAAAACCTTTGATCCGCAAGGGCGAAAAGGGTGGTGGCGAGTGGCATGAGGTGCATTTTGAAGATGCGCTGGATCTAATTGCCGAGAAGTTTATCCAAGCCGAGCAGCGTCACGGCGCTGAAAGCATTTGGCCGTATTATTATGCTGGTACCATGGGTTTGGTGCAGATCAATTCGATCCGTAGGTTAACATATGCCAAGCGCTATTCATCCATGCATGGCACCGTTTGCATCACACCAGCTTGGACAGGTTTTGCAATGGGTACGGGTGCTGTGCGCGGCGTTGATCCTCGCGAGATGGCAAAATCAGATTGCATTGTGATCTGGGGCACAAATCCTGTATCTACTCAGATTAATGTTTGGACCCATGCCGCAAAGGCACGCAAAACACGCGGCACAAAAATCGTTGTTGTTGATATTTATGACAACCCAACCATGAAGCAAGCCGATCATAAAGTGATATTAAAACCGGGCACGGACGGTGCTTTGGCATGCGCAATCATGCATATCTTGTTTCGTGATGGATTGGCCGATTGGGATTATCTGAATAAATTTAGTGATGACCCCAAAGGCTTAGAAGCCCACTTACGCGATAAAACTCCTGAATGGGCATCGGACATCACTGGATTGCCAGTTGATGAGATCGAGGCCTTAGCGCAATTGATGGGGCATACAAAGCGCACCTATTTGCGTCTTGGTTATGGATTTGCCCGTCAGCAAAATGGTGCTGTAAACATGCATGCAGCGCTTTCGATCGCAACAGTTTTGGGCGCTTGGCAATATGAGGGTGGCGGCGCGTTTCATAACAACGCGGAAATTACATCGCTTGATGCATCTTATGCAACCGGTACAAAAATGCTGGATCCAGATGTGCGCGTGATGGATCAATCAAAGATTGGACGTGTTTTAACCGGAGATGCCGATGCGCTTTTGGGTGGGCCGCAAGTTCACGCTATGCTCATTCAGAACACAAATCCTGCAAATATTGCACCTGAGCAACGTCGCGTGCGGCAAGGCTTTATGCGGGAAGATTTATTCACCGCAGTACATGAGCAGTTTATGACCGACACAGCAAAGCTTGCCGATGTTGTCCTGCCTGCCACAATGTTCTTAGAGCACAATGATATCTATAAGGGTGGTGGGCATCAGCATGTTATTTTGGGGCCAAAGGCTGTTGACGGTCCAACAAATGAACTGGGTGGACCGCGCGAAAATCTGTCTGTGATTGATGGTTTGGCAAAACGTCTGGGCCTTGGCGATCGCAAAGAATTTAACATGACATCGCGTCAACATTTGGATCGCATGCTAGCTGATTCTGGTTTTGGTGATTATGATGATTTCGCTGCAAAGAAATGGATTGATGAACAACCAGACTTTGAGACATCACATTTCTTAAATGGCTTTGCGCACGACGATGGCAAGTTTCATTTCAAACCCAATTGGAAAGAAACTGTGACAATTAATTTGCCGCCAAAACGTCTTGGCAGAATGGGTGATATTGATCGCTTGCCAGAGTTTCCAGATTATCTTGCCTCGCCAGAGGTGGTTGATGACAAACATCCATTCCGTTTTGCAACGTCGCCTGCGCGGGCGTTTTTAAACTCAACTTTTGCAGAAACACCAAGTTCCATCAAACAAGAGGGTGGGCGGCCTGAAATTTTAATCCACTCAGAAGATGCGAGCGATTTAAATATCAGCGAAGGTGATCTGGTCACAATCGGCAATGATCGCGGGGAAGTTTCTGTTCACACGCGCTTCTTTGATGGCGTGCGACGCGGGGTTCTCATTCAAGAAGGATTGTGGCCCAATTCAAGCTTTGCAAAGGGTGAGGGCATCAACACATTAACAAGTGCTGATAGTATCGCACCCTTTGGTGGGGTTGCCTTTCATGACAACAAAGTGTGGCTGCGTGCAGGTTAGTTAGTTTGTTGGTGCTTTTAGGGCACTATCATCAATCACCCGTTCATATAAATGCCACGTCACATGACCTAAAATTGGCAGCACAAAGATGATGCCAACAAAAGCTGGTGCAAGTGCTAGGAAAACCAAAATGGCGATCAAAGCACCCCAGGACAACATGACGAATGGATTTGTATGAACCGCTTTGACGCTTAAGATCATCGCTGAAATAAAGTCAATTTCTTTGTCCAACAAAAGCGGCATTGAAATCACTGTGAGGCTGAATAATACGGTTGCAAGCACTGCGCCGACAAGTGTGCCAATGGTAATGAACAAAATACCATTTTGAGTGGTTGTGATCACTTCAATAAAGTTATCAAGTGATGAAAAGCTTTGCCATTGTAAAAACAACGCAAGCAGAAGACGTGCTTGATAAATCCAGATCCAAAACACAAACAAAACAACAAAAGACATCCAGCCAAATTCACGTTGTTGCTGCCTGAAAATAACGAGGAAAATGTCTTTCCAGTTAAAGTCTTCACCTCTTTCCATCTTGCGAGACATTTCATAAAGACCAACAGCGACGAAGGGGGCCACAAGCGGAAAACCAACAGCTGCAGGTAGTGTCATCCAGATGCTATCAAATACGGTAAATCCAAGCACAAGCACGATACCAAATCCAGCAAATATCAACCCGAAAAATAAGGACAATAATGGTCTACGGGAGAAATCTTTTAAACCTTTTGAAAAGGCAAACTTGATGTCACTCACAGATATTTTCCGCACTTGAAGTGCTTGCAACATTGTTAAAGGTCGGGAGCCTTGGTCAGTGGTCATGAATTTCTCCTCAATTAATCCTGCGTATTTTGCCGATAACGAAGCAACCTCCTCATCGCAACGCTTATGGCAGTATCAAGCAAAAACCCACCAAAATAATTGATCTATATCAAAGAAAAGGACATCCCGCAGCGCTAGTCTTTTAATTGAACAAGACAAAAGGGGAGAAGAGCATGGTCGAGAAAATCGATAAATTGGCGCGCTTAGTGAATGACAATGATGCGTTAAAAGGCGCTGAACAAGACGACGCTACAGCCAGTTCGCAAACGCAATTGCGAGATAAGCATCGCTCGCCAGATGATATTCGCCGTATCTTTGAAAATGGTGAATACCCTTATGTTCGCAAAATGAAAAAGCCTGTTTATGAACGCAAAAAAGCGGAACTACAGGTGGAGTTGTTAAAGGCGCAGGATTGGATCAAATCATCCGGGCAAAAAGTTGTTCTTTTATTTGAAGGGCGTGATGCTGCGGGCAAGGGTGGTACGATTAAACGTTTCATGGAGCACTTAAATCCCCGAGGTGCGCGCGTGATTGCACTTGATAAGCCAACCGATCGTGAAAAGTCGCAATGGTATTTCCAGCGTTATGTTCAACACCTTCCAGCAGCAGGCGAGATGGTTTTGTTTGATCGATCTTGGTATAATCGCGGTGGTGTCGAGCGCGTGATGAACTTTTGTTCACCCAATGAGTATTTAGAGTTTATGCGCCAAGCGCCTGACTTTGAACGCATGCTAACTCGCTCTGGCATTCTTCTTTGTAAATATTGGTTTTCTGTCACTCAGGATGAACAAATGCGTCGTTTTAAATCGCGTGAATTAGAGCCATTGAAAGCCTGGAAACTATCACCGATTGACCGTTTGTCTTTGAACAAGTGGGATGATTACACTGAGGCTAAAGAAGCGATGTTCTTTTATACAGATACCGCTGACGCACCTTGGACCGTTGTAAAATCTAACGACAAAAAACGCGCGCGTCTGAACTGTATGAAGCACTTTCTAGCATCTATCCCTTACCCAAATAAAAATGAGAAGATTGTTGGAAAACCCGATCCACTGATAGTTGGATCCAGTAGTGATGTTATTGGACGCTCACAACACATACTGGGTAAAACACTGCACCCAGATCAAAAAAGATAAGTATCTTCCATATCCGAAAATTAAAATAATAACAGGAGAATTTATGTCCCATACACCGCATGAACTAGCTGAAGAGTTTCCTAATGATACGCAAAAAATACATGATTTAAAGCTCGAAAACGCGCATTTTCTGAAACTAACAGAACTTTATCATGAGGTGAATCGTGAGATTCACCGCATTGAAACAGGGGTGGAAGCTGCTTCTGGAATTCATGAGACAAGCCTACGAAAGCAGCGTCTTATGCTCAAAGATCAAATCGCGGAAATGCTGGGTAAAGCCTAGCCGTCACCGCAACTGGAACGTCGGCAATTGGGAGCTTGCCGGCGTTTTAGCCCGTCTGCACAAGATTAAGAGTATTGGTCAGGTCGCGCTGGGTAATGCTCTCAAATATGATCGATGTTTCAATTCGATGAATCTCTTCCCGCGAGGAAAATTTTTCAATTACGACCCGATGCACATGGTTGGTATCGCGGGCGACAATTTCTACAATTGCATCAAATTTGCCGGTGACCATCCAGCCGCCTTTAACCTCCGCAATATCAAGAAGTCGATTTAGAAATTCCTCTAAATCGCTTTTGCGGTGTTCTGCTAGTTGAATAAATAATAGCGCCTTGATGGGTAGGCCAATTTTATCAAGATCAATATCAGAATAACTTCCTTTTAAGATCCCGCTTTCAAGTAAACGCTTAACGCGCTCATGAACACTTGAGGGTGCCAGTTTTACATCGGCTGCAATCTCTTTGTTGCTAATCCGAGCATTATTCGAAAGAAGCGTGAGTATTCTAAGATCTATTCGGTCAAGTTCAGACATTTTATAATATTTCCGAAATATGTTCGTTTGAAATAACTTAACCCAAAGAATATTCTGCAAAAAGTCAATACTAATGAATTTATATGTGTGGAATTATCGATATGTTCGAAACAAAAATTGCAATTATTGTGCGTGAAGATCTTTTGTCCTGGCAAAAGTTAAATGTAACAGCGTTTTTATCAGGAGGTCTTGTTGGACAAAATCCTGATCTTGTCGGCGAACGATATCAAGATGGAAGCGGTCACAGTTATAGCTCGTTGATTATCCAGCCGATCATTGTTTTGACAACGGATGCGAATGGAATGGCGAAAATTCATAATCGAGCTTCGGGGCGCATGGTTGATATGGGAATTTACGTCGAGGAGATGTTTGCAACAGGCCATGACGCAGCCAATCGGGCCACGATACAAGATTGTGCCACTGAAGATCTAAAACTTGTTGGGATTGCACTGCGAGCTGACAAAAAGGTTGTCGATAAAATCACCAAGGGTGCAAAAATGCATCCTTAGTAAACTCGGATTAAAAGCGGCTTCATCTGGACTAGCGTTTTAGTCATCGTTATTTTTGATATGCTCTTGACCCCAATCACGCAACGCGATCAAAATAGGATCAAGCGTGCACCCTTTTTCTGTTAAACTATATTCGACCTTGGGAGGAACAACGGGATAGACTTTGCGCGAAATTAAACCGTCATTTTCCAATTCTCGTAATTGCTTGGTCAGCATACGTTGCGTCACAGAGCCAACTTTTCTCTTTAATTCTGAAAACCGGATTTCGCCATCCAGCAGGTGGTAAAGGATAATGCCTTTCCATTTACCACCAATCACTTCAAGAGCAGCTTCTACTGGACAGGCTTGCGAAAAATCATAATTTTTGTGCCGCAACGGGAGTTCCTTTCAGTATACAAAATGTACCTATATGCCCAAAATGTATGTACTTGTCATAAGTGCAATTTGTGCCTAACTGATGCTTGATGATAAATCAACCTGAACAGAAAACACGAGGTTAGTTATGAAAGCATTTGGATTCACTGGTCCATTTTTACAAGACAAACAAAATTATGTTGAGCAGCTCGATGTTGCAACACCAGCACCCAATGGACAAGACATTCTCGTTGAAGTGAAGGCTGTTGGAATTAATCCTGTCGATACTAAAGTGCGCGAGCGCGCTGCTGCAACAAAAGGTGCGCCGGTGATTTTGGGTTATGATGCTGCTGGTGTTGTCAAAGCTGTTGGAGACAAGGCTTCACGCTTTAATGTTGGGGATGAAGTTTACTACGCCGGGCTGGTTAGCCGTGTTGGGTCATTTTCTGAAAACCAATTGGTCGATGAACGCATTGTTGGCTTTAAGCCGAAATCACTTTCATTTGCACAAAGCGCGGCAATGCCTTTGACATCCATCACCGCATGGGAATTGTTATTTGAGCGCTTCGGAATAGAAAAATCCAAGGATGCGAGCGGTGTCCTACTTGTGATTGGTGGCGCGGGCGGCGTGGGATCTATGATGACGCAACTCGCGAGCAAAATGACAAACCTAACCGTCATAGCAACAGCATCTCGAGCAGATACCGTGGATTGGTGCAAGAAAATGGGAGCGACCCACGTCGTTTCCCACCGTGAAAATTTGGTGGAGCAGATTAAAGCGTTAGGTATCGAGCCTGTCGATTATGCGGCTGGGTTAACGCGGACGGATCTGCATTTCGAGGCAATGATTGATCTGCTTAAACCAGGTGGCAAGATCGGCATTATCGATGATCCTGGCTCACTTGATGTGTCTCTCATGAAACCGAAATCTATCTCATTCCATTGGGAATTTATGTTCACAAGAGCCATGTTTGAAACTGATGATATGATCGAACAGGCAAACTTACTTGATGCGGTGAGTAAGATGCTGGATGAGGATGTTTTGCAGTCAACAATGACAAAAGATTTTGGTGAGATGAATGTTGAAAATCTGAATAAGGCACTTGTTTATCAAGCCAGCGGTACAGCAATCGGCAAGAGTGTTCTCACCGTTTAACTCATGTCAACAAATCGCTCCATTCCGGGTGGCGTTTGAACCACATAGCGGCATAGGGGCAAAGTGGTGTGATTTTCATGCCATTTTCCCGGGCTTCATGCGCTGCATGTTGCACGAGTTGGGCTGCTATTCCGCCACCGCGAAACTGCGGTGGCACGCCGACATGATCAATGACGATATGTTTTTCTCCGGCATTTATGAAAGTGAGATTAGCCTCTGTTCCATCGCCCATTCGCTTTACATATCGGCCTTTATTGCCGCCGGTTTCTTCTTTAGTAATCGTCATAATTGCTCGTTTCTATGTCTCAACAATTGGGATGAATTCTTGATCATCCCCGGGAGGAAGTTTAAACCGCCCATGGTTCCAATCACCTTCAATCCACGCTTGTTTTGCCGCTTCGATCTTATCTTTCGATGATGATACAAAATTCCACCAGATATGGCGAGGACCATTTAATGTTTCGCCGCCGAGCAATATGAGCCGCGCACCATAAGGACCCGCTTCTAAGGTCATTTGATCACCAGGTCGGAACACCATCATTTGTCCATTTTTAAACTCTTGTCCGGCAACTTTTATCGAGCCTTGGACAATATAAACACCTCTATCCTCATGATTATCTGGCATGGGGATTTTCGCATGCGCTTCAAGTACCGCATCGGCATAAAACATCTCAGAAAATGTTGTCACCGGTGCCTTCTCGCCATAGGCATTGCCTAAGATAAGGCGCACTTCTTTGCCTTCACCTTCTAAAAACGGCAAGGCAGATTCAGGCTGATGCTCAAAACTTGCATCATCATCCTCGTGTTTTTCTGGAAGCGCGACCCAGGTTTGAATGCCAAAAAGGTTTGATTTGCCCTGCCGGGTTGCTTCGCTGGTGCGTTCTGAATGGGTCACTCCATTGCCTGCAACCATCCAGTTCACCTCGCCGGGGTAAATCATTTGATTGGTACCAAGACTGTCGCGATGCTGAAATTCGCCATCAAACAGATATGTCACTGTTGCCAGACCAATATGTGGGTGAGGGCGCACATCAATTCCCTCATTGGTCAAAAATTCTGCAGGCCCCATTTGATCAAAAAACACAAATGGCCCAACCATGCGGCGCCCGGCAGCAGGGAGTGCACGGCGCACTTCAAATGCACCGATATCACGCGAGCGAGGTACAATCAGTGTTTCAATTGCGTTAGCTTCATCAGCGTTTGGGCAATGCGGTTCTAAGCTTGGGTTCCAACTCATGAGGATGGTACTCCTTTTTGCTTAAGCGTATCTGCCCATTCTGGATGACGTTTATATTGAGCGGCAGCGAATGGGCATAAAGGCATAATTTTGATGCCAAACGCACGTGCGTCTTCAACCGCCTTTTCAACAAGTTTTAAGCCTGCACCTGTTCCGCGATATGCTTCTGGCACTTCAGTATGATCGATGATGATCATGCTCTTGCCAACTTTTGAAAATGTTAGCTCCGCATGCGTATGATTACCGTCTTGGATAAGTACATAACGGCCTTTGGTGTCGGTATCTTCGCGTTGAATTTTCATTATCTCGCTCCAATTACGTTCGTCTTGATATTGAACATAATCGGAGCAGATAATAACAACAAGATGGCTAATCTAACACAAATTGATGCGAAAAATGAAACAATATCGCAATTGCCAGATGCTAGCTTTGGGCAATAGTTTCGCCTTCTAGATCAGTCGAGCCATGACGTTTTGACATCATAATTACGCCAACAACAAGGACGGCACCACCAATATTTGCCATTAGATTAAGCGGCCAAAACGCGCCAACTGCACCAAGTATAAGAACCGGAATAAACCAAATTTTAAGTGGCCCTTCAGCATAGTTTTGCACCAATGCGTTAAAGGCATAAATCCCAAATAGTGCAAATATTCCAATTTGTATAACCTCAATGAAGTTGCCGGAAATAAGCGGAGTATAAGCGAACATCAACGGCACGATATAAAGCCCCTTAGCGATTTTCCAGGATTGAAAACCCGTCGCCATTGGTTTTGATCCGGCAATACCGGCAGCAGCAAATGCCGCCAGACATACAGGAGGTGTTACATTACTATCCTGGCTCAACCAGAAGATGATCAAATGAGCTGTCAGCAAGAACACGGTTTGAATTTCTGCATCAATCAACAATGGTCTAAGCGTAATTGCCACTTCAAACGGAATTGTGCTCATCAGTTCTGATGCATCTGCACGCGTAAGACCGGTTGCGATATTGGCAATATGAGGGCTATCGACCAGTGCAAACATAGCCATTTTTGTTGGGTCAGTTATGCCTTGGACTAATTGTTCGATAATCAAGCCATCCGCCATAATGCCAGCAAGTGCTGGTGCTGTTAGGATTGCAAGGATGATGTAAGCTGCTGTTACTGGTAAGCCCATGCCCAACACCAAAGATGCCAAAGCAATCAGCAAGATTGCGATAACAAGTGAGCCTTGAGACCATTGCGCAATCATCAATGAGAAGCCGTTACCAACGCCAGATGTTACAATTGCATTGTTCATAATGCCGATAACAACAAGCAAGATACCGGTCATGATCGATGACTTCATACCAATCATAAAGGCCTGTGTGATTAATTTATGATCCATCAAAATCGGTTCGAAACGTTCATGATTAATGATTTTTGATACAAGCCATGTACCCCACGAGACAAGAACCAATACACCGATTGCCCATGATGCAGCGTAGCTTGGCGTTACGCCCGATAAAAGCAAAGTAATCATTACAGTGAGCGGGATAATAAAGGTCAAACCACCTGAGATAAGCTTGCCATAATCAATTGTAAGATCAATTTCATCGCCAACATTATATTTCACTGCTTCAATCCGCACGATAAACGCGACAGATAGGAAATATAAAAATGCTGGCACGACGGAAACAGCCACAATGGTTGAATAGGGGATGGATGTGTAACTTGCCATCACAAAGGCGCCTGCACCCATAATCGGCGGCATGAGTTGTCCGCCTGTGGATGCTGCGGCTTCAACGCCTGCTGCAAATTTTGCGCGGAACCCGTTGGATTTCATCAAAGGGATGGTGATCACGCCTGTGGAAGCTGTATTTGCAATCGCTGAGCCTGAGATCGTGCCGGTTAAAGCCGATGAGATTACCGCAACAAATGCTGCGCCGCCTCTGATGCGTCCGGCAACAAGTTTTGATAACTCGATGACAAAGTCACTCGCGCCAGAGGCGACCAAAAATCCGCCAAAAATCATAAACAGCGTGATGTTTGTTGATGAGATGCTGGCGAGAATGCCGAACATGCCTTCGTCATTATACAATGTGCGAAACATCACATCATTAAGAGGTAGGGAGGCTGCGCGGAATACGCCCGGCAAGTGAGAGCCGAGGAATAAAATATAAGAAAGCGAAATTATAACAAGCACAGGGATAACCCAGCCTGAGACGCGACGGGCTAGATCAATACCTGCAAAAATGAGAATAAAACCAGCGGCCCAATCAATTGTTCTAAACTGCCAGGCCTGGCCAGTCACTGCGAGTGTGCGCTCGTACATTCCATCTTCACCACCTGCAACCCATAGGGCTGCTGCTGCAACGATCAATCCATAAATAAGATCAAAGGGTAATGCATATTTTTGTCCGACTTTTTCACCAAATGGGCTATGGAAAATACTCGCTAGAAAGGCAAATCCGGCAAAGTGAATGGCGTTCTGCCACATGCCAGGTTCAACAAACCATACATTGGTCAGGATATGCCAAATACCAAATAAAACTGCAAAAGACGCAACCAATGTTGCAGTTTTGCTTTGACTGGCACCTTCTAATGTGAGCCATGAATAACGATCAGCATAATGTGCTTCACGCGTGGGACCGGATGTGTTTATTGCCTCTGCCATCGGACAAGCTTTCCAAGATATATCTTTTTTTGATTATTATAAAAAAGGGCAGCTCAGAATGCTAAGCTGCCCGATATATTTAACTCAAACCGTAGGGTTTATTGAGCCATCAAATTGGCTGGAATTTCCAAACCCATTTCTTTGTAGTATTTTGCAGCGCCAGGATGCAGTGGAGCAGGCAGACCTGCCATAGCTTTTTCAACAGCCATTGCTTTTGTTGCAGGGTGGATTGCTTGTAGGAAACCCAAGTTTTCGTACATTGTCTTTGTCAAAAGGTAGACGTGTTCTTCATCCACACTTGCGTTCACTGCCAAGAAGTTTGGCTGAGCAATTGTATTGATGTCTGCTGCTTGACCAGGATATGTACCTGCTGAAATTGTGTAAGGAACCCAAAGGTTTCTGCCACCATCCATCGCATCAAGTTGTGCGTCAGTTACGTTTAGAATTGAGAACTTGCCTTCATTAGAAGCCATCAATTTTGTGATCGCACCTGTAGGAGGACCTGATGGGATGCCTGCACCAACGGCTTGTCCGTTTGCCAATGCATCAGCTGTTGGACCATAACCTGCATAAACAAGTTCAAAATCGCTATCGATATCAAGGCCAAGACCTGAAAGAAGAACTTTGTTTGACCCAATAGTACCTGAGTTTTGGCGACCCATGCCCATAGACATTCCCTTAAGCGCCTTAAGGTCATCAACTGTGCCTGTTGCTGCTTTTTCTGCTGCAACAACAAATTGCTCAACATTCTGCCAAAGCATTGTAACCGAGCGAAGGTTTGTTTGTGGCTCAGTGATTGGGCCTGTACCTGTCACAGCATATGAACCAAATAGGCCTTGCAAAATAGCAAAGTCAGCAGTTCCTGCGCCAAGTGCCTGAACGTTAGCGCCTGAACCAGCAGAGTTCACAGCTGTTAGGCTGAATTTTTCTTTAGGAAGCAGTTTCACTTTTGACAGAGTTGAAATCGCAGTTCCAACAGGGTGATATGTACCGCCCGTTGAAGCCGTGTTCAAAACATAGTCCTTAGATTCTGCAAATGATAGATTTGTTGAAAGTGCAAAGACTGCACCTGCAGCTAGAGCTGTAATAGTTTTCATCGTATTCCTCCAATTTTATGCTGATGAGAGCATATGCTGAATACCCAATTCTCTCCTACTGGATATTCTTGATCAGCAATAAAGAGAACTTGATGTTAATTCGCAATGAAGAAAACTGCCTGAAAGTGGTTCATTGCCCTGCGGAATTCCGCAGAGTGAATAACTTCACGCCTAACTGTTTAAAACATCGTCCTTATTCAGGCCAAGTTTGACGATTTTTTCGTTCAAGGTTCGGCGCCCAATGCCTAGGCTTTCTGCAACAGCATCCATCCGGCCCATATGGGTGGCAAGAGCTTTTGCGATCAATTGCCGCTCAAATGCAGCAACCGCTTCGCGCAGTGTATCGGGAATATCCTCTTGCACATTTTCACGCGATAAAGCGCTCGCGACAGATCCAACTCCGCGCCGCGCGGATAAGACACGTCTTTCAGCAACACTTCTTAACTCGCGAACATTTCCTGGCCAATTATGCGCCAGTAACGCCGCAATGTCATCTTGGTCAGCAATTGGCGGTTCTATCTCATAAGTTTGTGCGAATAAGCCAGTAAAGTGGGCGTATAAAAGCGCAATGTCATCGCGTCTTTCTCGCAGGGCAGGGAGCTTTAATACCACTGAATTTAAGCGGAAATATAAATCTTCTCGGAATTCTTTGTCTGCTATTTGCGCTTCAAACGCTTCATTTCCCGCTGATATTATTCGAAAATTCGATTGCTTTATCTGTGCGGAACCAACCGGGGTAAATTCCTTTTTATCAAACACTCGCAACAATTTAGCCTGAACCTCAGGCGGTATTGCACCAAGTTCATCAATAAACAATGTTCCACCATCTGCTTGTTGGAGATAGCCAGTTGATCCATTGGCATTGCCAAATAGTGTTTCTTCAAATTGGTTGAGCGGTATAGCCGCGCAGTTTATTGCTACAAAAGGAGCAGGCGCGCGGGCTCCCAGATCGTGCAAAGCACGCGCAACAAGTTCTTTACCTGTTCCGGTTTCACCTAAAATCATGACATTGACGTCGCTGTCTGCAAGATCAAGAATATCCTCGTGCAACGATGATATCTGTGGTGTTTGACCAATGAGAATGCGATCTAATCCAGATAAATTCGACAATCGCGCTTTAAGACGTGCTTCATTTTGCGTGAGTTGGCTCAATCGCGCAGCATTTTCAAGAACTTGGATCAAGCGCCTTGGATCAAACGGTTTTTCTAAAAAGCTGTAGGCGCCTGACTGGATGGTATCGACTGCCATTTGAATGTCACCGTGGGCGGACATCAAAACCAGTGGGATATGTGAAAAAGCATTTTGTGCGGATTTTAAGTTTTGTAAAAGCTCAACACCTGTCATTCCTGGCATGCGCACATCGGATAAAATGACATCAAATGCACCATTTTCCAATTGCGTGACAACCTGTTCAGCTCGGGTGAGTGTTTGAACCTCAAAGTTTGCGCTTTCCAAAAGGTGCTTGAGCGAATCCCGCATCTCGCGGTCATCATCGATGACAAGAATTTTTGTTTGGTTACTCATGATTGACCTTGTCAGTGTCCTTTAATTTAAAAAGTGGCAATGAAATGATGAATTCAGCGCCACCATGCTCAAGGTTTTGCGCGGTGATCATGCCTTTATGTTCTCGGATGATTTCCGTTGCAATAGATAAACCTAGACCCATTCCATCGCCCGATGCTCGCGTTGTATGAAAAGGTTCCTGCAGTTTTGCAATGTCCCGGTCACCAAAACCCGTACCATTGTCGCGCACAATAATGTTGACGATTTTTTCATGTGTTTGCAGAGAGATTTCAAGCTTTTTCCCCGCGCAATCTTCCATCGCTGTAATGCTGTTTGTCAAAAGGTTTACAATAACCTGTTCCAGTCGCAATCGATTGCCTAGAGTATAGATCAGCCTGCTTTGTGAATTAAATACCGCTTTAACACCAGCTGATTGCAGCGTGTGTTCAACGAGATCAAGCGCGCCTTTTATCACTTCTTGAATGTCAATATTCTGCTGTTTATCTTCATGTCCAACGGTAGAAATAGGACGTGTGAAAAAACGAAGTTGTTTGGTAATATTATCCATTCTGTCAATCACGCGAGTAAACTTTTCAAGCGTGTGCCCGGGTTTTAGCTCGCCGCTGATTTCCGCAGCGGTGAGGTGATTACGTAAGGCCGAAATTGGCTGTCCAAGTTCGTGTGTCACAGATGCTGATAATTGTCCAAGCGCTGCCAATTTACTTGTGCGAGATAATTGCTCTTGCGCGGTTTTCAACTCGTGATTTGTTTTAAGCAGCTGAGCTCTATCAGATTGCGAGATAGATAATGCGCTGCGAATGCGCACTGATCGCATGAAGGTCGCAAAGACCAAAAATACTGCCAATACACTGCCAAATATAACCGTCGTGAGCAAGGTGCGTTCATAAACTCGGGTTTCGCTTAAAAGATAGTGCACAGTCCAATCCAAACGATTGATCGGCTCTTTTGCATACACAAAATTCCCACCATCAAGTTTGGCAACATCATCGCCTTGGTTTGCCCAGTCTAGGCTAATAAGTTCTTTTCCAATAAACTGGCGGTTGATTGCAATCGCTGCAATTTCATCGCCTGATAACGCTTGCAAAGTTCTGTAAAGCCAGGAAGGGTTTGATGACAACACAACAATACCGTCACCATTGGAGACAAAGACGTTTTCGCCACCTTTTTCCCACAGCGATTGCAATTCACTCATATCAATTTTAATTGCAATGACACCAATGATTTTACTGTTTTCAAACACCGGCTCGGATACAAAATAACCAGGTCGTCCAGTGGTTGCGCCAACACCGAAAAATTCACCACGGTTGCCACTCAATGCGTTTTGAAAATAGGGGCGGAAGGCATAATTTTGTCCCATAAAACTCTGAGGCAAGTTGTAGTTTGACGACGCAATCACACTACCGCGTAAATTCATCAAATAAATGGCTTCAAGGTTTGAAACATTGGCAAATTCTGCAAGACGATTGTTAAGTTCAAAAGGGATTACGCCATCTCGGCCGGTAGAAACACTCGAGACGACCAAAGGATCTTTCGATAGTACGTATGGCAGGTATTGAAACCGTTCAAGCGTATCGTTTAACGACCTGGTATAAAGCGATAATCGGTTCGCAGCTTCCGTTGTTTCTTCAGAACGAAAATAAGAGGTTGCAGCAAAAAACAAAGAGACGATCATCGCAATTGTTACAACAATCAAAATGACTGTGACGCGCTTTCGTTGCGGGCGCGCCAAATCGCTCGCATCCTTATCTGGTTGCGGTTGATTATGCCTTGATGTGTCAGTCCTTGGTTTTTGAATGTTCAATGTCTTTTATGTCCAAGCTTTGGTTCACCGATTGATAATCAACATAGAACCGCAGGGCTTGTAAAGTCTGGACCTGCTGAGTTGCGCAGATATAAAAAATCCCTCTGCGGAATTCCGCAAAGGGATAACGTCATTTTACATGCCTTTGTAAGATGCCATTGTAAGTATCAACCGACGCTGACACCAGCTCTCAAGCCACCCCAGTGACGGCCATTGACGAAGATCGGTGCAGACAAGTCTTTCATCATAACAAAATTACCACCACCCATATCGCGACGATATGTTTGCATCACGAATGGATTGGTATTTTGTCCAGCTGCCAAACCTGTTCTGTCGTTAAAGATCCGGCGATTGCGACAATTGCCAGCATTCCACGTTGGATCATCACCCTGCGGCTGAGAGTAAATTAAGTTGTGGGTTGGTAAATATCCGTTGCGATCAACAGCAGCACAAAATGCAACGCGCTCATGTGTGTTCTTAAATGCTTCTTGCAGCTGAACCAAGTTTGCATCCGTGAAGGCTGTAAATCGCGTCATCACTTGCTCAGGATTGGAACCTTGAATCTTGATATATTGTTCATCAAACAGATCGTCCATGGATAGGCGACCAGAGGCAACGGCATCTTCAAAGATTTTCGCAACTACGTTTGCGTTTTCGATACAATCGCGAATAATTGGCGTGTCTTCTGTTTCAACACCACTTTCTTCAAGCAGAAGTACCATATCTTCGGTGAATGATACCAAATCATCAAATTTCCCAGATGTGGCTTTCAACTGGTTAAAGTTTTCGTTCGACGATTTGTCGATGATGCGCAAATCATTAAGAACACGCACACACGCTTCATTATTTGCCGCAAGCGGATCCGCCATATTGGAAACCGATGTGACCAAGTTATCAACTTCTTCGCCGAATTCGCGAAACTTGCGAAACTCTTCATTGGTGCTTTCAGCGCGACCTAGCGCTTCTGTAGCAACGTCATAACTTTTTTGACTGTGATCGAGCAGGCGACCAATGGTTTTTTCAAGATGACCCAAACGTTTGATGATATTGGCTGATACAGCCGCTGTTTCATCAGATAATTCGCTAACAGATTCCGCTACAACACCAAAACCTTTACCGGCACTACCTGCATGGGCGGCCATGACACCGGCATTAATTGCCAACATCCGTGTCTGGGTCGATATTTTTTGAATTGATTCAGAATAATTATGAACTTGAGTAAGCTCAGACTTAATATCACCAAAAGCTTCAATTGTTTCAGTTGTTGATGCTGACATCCGTTTAATGTCGTCTGAAGCAACCGTGAAAATATGCTCAATTGCGTTTGTCGCGGTCGCTAATCCTTCATGCACATGGCTTGCGCGCTCTATCGTTTCATTTGCAACAGTACTGATGGTCTGGTTGCGACCTTCTAGCGCTTCAACAGAATCCAGCAGTTGCGTAAGAGAGGCAACTTGATCTGTTAACTTGCCTGTTACATCGCCCACTGTACCTGATGTATCGGCAATATTGACGGCCAATGTAGTGATACGCTTGGAAATATGGGCAAACGCTGATGATAAAGTTTCCAATTGTTCAGCTTGGTTGGGCTCATCATGGTGGTGATCAGACATATCGTCAAATGACGTTGGGTCTTCTATAAAATCTTCTTTCAGCGCGTGCATCTAGTTTACTCAATCGTCGTTAACTGTTGATCGGGTGCAATTATCAGTTGTCTGAACATGCGAATACTTGCCTAAATGTAAAAAAATATGGTGAATAAGATGTTAAAAAATGTTCGGGATTACTGTAGTGAGGCGGCAATTGAAAATACAATTGTGTATTCTCTAGTATTACGGAAATACAACAAATTGGTTGTATCTTTTCAGAGGCAAATGATGGCCTTGACATTGTTTGAACCTATACCTATCTAACCTTCAAGGTCGCTGACACCTGCCGTTCGCTGGTTTATCCATGGTGAAGTTCAGTAGTTTATGACAACCGACTTTCGTTTTTAAAACGCGGGGTCTGTTGGCAATGCGAACCCCAACTACTTAAAGTCCGCTCTATATTATGAAAGACGTTATGATGCATATTCAGCATTTATCTATCGACGAGTTAAAAACTCAAGCAAAATCACTGCGGCAATCAATGGCTCAGGATGGTCATGTGATGTCCCACAGTAAATCTTTGGAAATCTTGGCAAAACAGCTGGGTTATAGAGATTGGAACACACTGTCCGCAATTGCAGGGAATAACAAAGCATTCGCCTATGCATTGGGTGAGGCAGTTCGCGGAACTTATCTTGGACAACCTTTTGAAGGTGAAGTCATTGGTTTACGCAAAGTTCCCAATAAGCAGCGCTTTGGCGTAACGATCAAATTTGATGTTCCTGTGGACGTTGTCAAATTTGAGGGGATGAGCAATTTTCGATCACGTATCAACATTGTTGTGAACGAAAATGGTATCAGTGATGATAAAACATCTGATGGCCAACCCCATTTGAAATTGGCAGCTTAAGCCAAAAAATCATGCGCATCTTCGCTCGGGCGAGGGTGCGTTTATGAAATCAGATAATCGTTTTCATTTGATTGATCATCTGAAGCGTTAATATCCAAAAACTCAGTTTTTTCATCTTGTGTCATGCGCACTTGTTCGCTGGCGAGTTGCTTTAATGCGCGCTGATATAGAATATGCTCGGTTCTTAAAACTCTTCTGGCAAGACTATCAGCTGTGTCATTTGGAATTATTGGGACTACGGCTTGCGCGATAATAGGGCCTTCATCCATCCCTTCGGTCACGAAATGCACTGTACATCCATGCACCTTGCAGCCTGCCGCAATGGCTCTGTCATGGGTATGAAGACCTGGAAATAACGGCAGCAATGAAGGATGAATATTGATCAGCTTGCCGGACCACTTTTTGATAAACTCACTAGATAAAATACGCATATATCCCGCAAGACATATGAAATCGAGATCAGCCTCATCAAGAGCCGCTAAAATGGCCGCTTCGTGGTCTGATTTAGAAGTATAATCTTTGCGCGGAAATGCAACCGCATTGATACCCATTTCGCGTGCGGTTTCTAAACCTTTTACATCACACTTATCAGAAACAACCAAACAAACTTCCGCTGGATACTCATCCTTTTGACAAGCTTGGGCCAAAACTTTCATGTTTGAGCCCGTGCCTGAAATGAGAACACCAATACGTTTTTTGCGCGGTTGTGCGATTATGCTCATATTGACAATTGTCCTTTATAAACAACGCCTTCATCGTCATTTCGTGCAATAACACGGCCCATTTTGATAACTGTTTCACCTGCTTCGGTTAGTGCTTGTGTCACAGCATCTGCGTTCTCAGTATCGGTGGCAACAAGCATGCCGACACCGCAGTTAAATGTGCGCAGCATTTCGTTTGGCTCAACACCACCTGTTTTTGCAAGCCAAGAGAAAACTTCCGGTACTTGAACCGACGTGAGATCAATTTCAGCTGAAAGATTATCTGGTAACACACGGGGGATGTTTTCAGGGAAACCACCACCTGTGATATGAGCCATCGCTTTAACCGCATCTGTTTTACGGATCGCATGCAACAATGATTTGACATAAATGCGAGTTGGTTCCAGCAAGTTTTGCCCCAATGTTTCGCCGCTTGAAGCGCTCTTAAATGGGGCAGGATCTTGATAGGATAAGCCACTTATTTCAACGATTTTGCGCACTAGTGAGAAACCGTTGGAATGCACACCAGAAGAGGCAAGTCCAAGGAGTACATCACCCTCGGTGAGTTGTTCACTTGGGAGTAATTTATCCCGCTCACACGCGCCAACTGCAAAGCCAGCCAAATCGTAATCATCACCGTGGTACATGCCCGGCATTTCAGCGGTTTCCCCGCCGATTAATGCACAGCCCGAAAGCTTACACCCATCTGCGATACCGCGAACAATATCCACCCCTTGCGCGGTATCAAGTTTGCCAGTTGCAAAATAGTCAAGGAAGAACAATGGTTCAGCACCTTGTACAACCAGATCATTGACACACATCGCAACAAGATCAATGCCTACCGTATCATGAACACCTGCTTCAATGGCAACGCGTAATTTCGTGCCAACACCATCATTTGCAGCGATTAATAAAGGGTCTTTAAATCCTGCTGCCTTGAGATCAAATATGCCGCCAAATCCACCGATTTCGCTATCTGCACCGGACCTGCGCGTTGATTTCACTAACGGTTTAATTTGGTTGACCAGGTCATTGCCAGCGTCAATATCCACGCCCGCATCTGAATAAGTAAGGCCATTTTTGCCGTCTGTCACGTCATATATCTCCAAGTTTATCGATGATATGTTCAAGCTCTAAGGGTCAGATCGCATGTCAGGGCACAAGGTGCAAGGCATTTGCTCGATAATTCAGAACTCTTTTGTTGGCCTGCAAAACCCATAATATTCGTCATGACATTTCCTGATCATGTTTCATCGAAATTTAATAATAAATATCCATTATGCTTGTTAGTAAATTTACAAGTTGGATTATCTGCTCTGTGAAGAATTTAAAGTGGAAAATTGCTAGACTACGTGTGAGAACACGAGCAACACCCAAAACACTCTGGGTGCGTTATCTACTTGGTTTATCACTGATTTTTGCTGTACTCGTTATTAGCCATAATAATTCATTATCCGTTATCAGTTCGGGTAAAGAACATGCCCAGATGATCAATATGGGTGGTCAGCAGCGTACGTTAAGCCAGCAAATCTTTATTCTTGCAGAACGATATTATGAAAATCCGACACCAGAAGATCATGTTATACTGTCAAAATTCGTAAATACCTTTTTCGACGTTCATAAAGAATTAACCAGCAACGAGAAGATGTCGAGCGATCTAAAAGAGCTGTATTTTGATCCAAAGGCATCTAACAGGCTCGACGCTGATTCAAGAAAATTCGTTGCTAAGGTCTATATTATCCTCACAGGGCGCATCGGGAGCCAAAAGAGTAAAGATGCTTATGACTATATTCGAACCTCGGCACCAATATTCCTGCTAGGCAAATTAAACCGGGCTGTGAAGCAACTCGAAAATGATGCAAAGAGCGATGTCGATGCTTTAGTCTTTAATCAACGCTTATCATTATTGGGCGCTGCGCTTCTTTTAATCATTGAATTCTTCGTCATATTCTTACCTTCACAGCATTCTGTTCTGCGGGCAATTCGCCGCTTGGAACGCCATCGTAAATCTTTGCGTAGTGCAAGAAGTGCTTTGGCTGCAAAAAATGATGAGCTTAACCAGTCATATGATCAAATGGAGCGCGCTGCACTGCATGATGCACTCACCGGGCTTGCCAATCGTCGTTATCTTGAGCAGGAACTTGATGAGCGTTTAAAACGCTATGCAAAAGATAGCGGCACAATGGCCGTGCTTCATATTGATCTCGATAATTTCAAACTCGTCAATGATACACTTGGGCACGCAGCTGGTGACTTTGTGCTCGAGCAATCTGCACGAATATTTAGCGAGAATGCGCGCTCAAGTGATTTCATTTCGCGTGTTGGTGGGGATGAATTTGTGATTGTTTCAGATAATCGCATTAATAAAATATCTGCAGAAAACATAGCCAAGCGGATCTTAGCAGCTTTTGAAGCGCCACTTCAGTTTAATGATGAAGAGCTTATGGTTGGCGTGAGCATTGGCATTGATGTATTCTGCCCGAAGGAAAAGGTTGGCGAAAACTGCGTGAGTCAAATTTTAACAAATGCGGATGTTGCCTTGTATCTGGCAAAAGAAAATGGCCGAAATCGCTACGAGGTGTTTACCAACGAGCATTATCATAAGTTTATCGAGCAAGCATCGCGTTTTAACCGCCACTAGTTAAAAACACTCCCTCATGAATGATGATCGAAACTGGCTGCTTACTGCTGCAAGTCCTAGATATCTGACATAAGCGCGAAATAATGCCTTTTAACTTGGCATAGATTTCATTATATCTCTGTCAATTCGTCCACATAGCACTATTTTGGAGACCTGAAATGAGCACGCATATTTCTGCGAAGACTATCCGTCGTCAGGCAATTTTTTGGGGCATAACGCTCACATTGTTTGCGCTGTTCTTAATCATCTTCAGCTCAATTTTATTGCCATTTGTTGTTGCTATGGCGCTGGCATATTTTCTTGATCCGGTGGCTGACCGCCTTGAAAATTGGGGTTTGTCACGGCTTTGGGCAACGGTCGTTATTCTATTTGTATTCATATTAATCTTCATTTTGGCATTGATGATTATTGTTCCAGTCCTTGTTTCGCAAGCTTCTGATTTTATTGAACGATTACCAAATTATGTGACGCAATTGCAGGAGCTTTTAACCGCTGAAAGTACAATTTTACCAGAGTGGATGAATGCTCAAATAGCTGCAATTAAAGATGGTTTTTCCGGCGCACTTGCAGAAGGTGCAGGCTTTTTAAGTAAGCTTTTTCAACAGATCTGGAATTCAGGCAAAGCATTGGTGGATATAGCCTCCTTGTTTGTCATCACGCCTGTTGTGGCATTTTATTTGCTGCTTGATTGGGATGACATGGTGGCAAAAGTCGATAGCTGGATCCCTCGTGATCATGTTGAAACCGTGCGAGATCTCACGAAGAAAATCGATTATGCCATTGCAGGTTTTGTTCGTGGTCAAGGCTCGCTATGTGTGATCCTTGGTGTTTTCTATGCCATCGGGCTCTCGCTTGTCGGGCTTAATTTCGGGCTTCTCATCGGAATATTTGCCGGGCTCATTAGTTTTATACCTTATGTGGGTTCCCTTGTTGGGCTCGTTTTATCTGTTGGTGTGGCGGTTGTTCAGTTCTGGCCTGAATATGGAATGATAGCACTGGTGGTTGTTATTTTTGCCGCTGGCCAGTTCCTTGAAGGAAACATCTTGCAGCCAAAACTAGTTGGTTCGCGTATCGGCTTGCATCCTGTATGGCTCATGTTTGCACTTCTTGCATTTGCTGCGATATTTGGATTTGTGGGCATGTTGATTGCTGTACCGGCAGCGGCTGCAATTGCTGTTCTTGTGCGTTTTGCAATCGAGCGATATCTAGACAGCGATCTTTATACAGGAAACGGCGATGAAGCATCAGATAATGCGCAAGATAAGACCGAAAAAGGTTGAACCTGCGTGAGCGGTGATCAGAAAAATATGCCCAGCCAAATTCCGCTGAGTTTTGACGTAACGCCGTCTAAAGGTCGTGATGATTTAATTGTTTCACGTTCGATAGAGGGCGCAATCCAAGTTATTGATCAATGGCCAAGTTGGCCTTCGCATCTCGTTGTGCTGGCTGGACCTACTGGATCTGGAAAGTCACACATCGCGCATATCTGGCAACAAAAATCAGATGCTTTAGAAGTCAGCTTAAGCGCTGGAACGGATAATTTGGTTGATGCGGTTAAAACCACACCGGTGCTGGTTGAGAATATCGATCAGTTGTTGGCAACCTCTCAAGTCGATGAAACCAAACTCTTTCATATGCTAAATTCGGCAAAAGAAGCTGGCTCATTTGTGTTGATGACAGCGCGTTCTTGGCCTGCCTCATGGAAAGTGGGGTTGCCGGATTTAGCATCTCGTATCAAGGCTGCTACAATTGTTGAAATTAGCGAACCCGATGAGCAGCTTTTAACCCAAGTTATTTTTAAACTATTTGCAGATAGGCAAGTTGAAATAGACGAAAAAACCGTCAATTATTTGGTTATGCGAATGGAGCGTTCATTAGCTGTTGCAAGCGATATTGTAGAAGCAATGGACGAATTAGCACTATCGAAAAAAACATCTGTCAACCGCGCAATAGCGGCGGAAGTTTTGTCAAAGTTTGAAAATAGTAACTAAGAATTACATTCGTATGCCGGGGCGCTGCGAAAGTGTGCTAGAATGAAACAACAAGTTCAAACGTCAGTTTTTCACAAAAGTGTCATGCAATGCGGTTAACCAGTAACCTCAGCGCACTGATGTGATCGCTACGATAGGTTTATGATTGTCTCATGAGTAAAAAACACAAACTAAAACACAATAATACCAACGACATCCAGCTGTCACATGACGATTGGTTTGAAGATCCATCGCGCTTTGTGAACCGTGAATTTTCATGGCTGCAGTTTAACCACCGTGTTTTGGAAGAATCTCATAATCCAGCGCATAGGCTGCTCGAACGCTTGCGCTTTTTATCAATTTCTGCGGCAAACCTAGATGAATTTTTCATGGTGCGTGTGGCAGGTCTGGAAGGACAAGTGCGCGAGGGGGTTCATGTTCCATCACCAGATGGGTTTACCGCTCAAGAGCAACTCGATAAAATCTTTTCAGTCACATGTGAATTACAAAATAGCCAGCATGCTTCGCTAACAGAGTTGCGGGGCTTACTTGAAGATGAGGGCATTTCGATCATACGCCCGAATAAGCTGAGCCAAGAAGACCATGATTGGCTTGAGCAAGAGTTCTTAGAAACGATCTTTCCGGTTCTAACTCCTCTGGCAATTGATCCCGCGCATCCGTTTCCGTTTATCCCGAATTTAGGGTTTTCAATGTGCCTGCGCTTAATTCGTAAGACAGATCAGGAACAGCTCATTGCATTGCTGCGTATACCAACAGCGATTAAGAGATTTATTCTGCTGCCGAGTGAGGCAGGTAAGACGCGCTTCATCACGATTGAAGATGTGATTAGCCAGTTTATTACGCGTCTATTTCCCGGCTATGATGTGCATGGTTCTGGAACGTTTCGCATCATTCGCGACAGTGATATTGAAATAGAAGAAGAAGCTGAAGATCTGGTGCGTTATTTTGAGAGCGCCCTTAAACGCCGCCGCAGGGGTTCGGTTATTCGTGTTGAATTTGATGATGAAATTCCCGAATATTTGCGTGAATTTGTTATTCATGAGCTTGATGTTCCGGAAGATCGTGTTGCTATATTAGGTGGCCTTTTGGCGCTAAATACGATTTCAGAGCTGACCAAGCTCAACCGCAACGATCTTTTATTTCCTGATTATAACGCACGTTTCCCAGAGCGCGTGCGTGAGCATGGTGGTGACTGTTTTGCGGCCATTCGTGAAAAAGATCTTATTATCCATCACCCCTATGAAAGCTTCGATGTGGTCGTGCAGTTCTTGCGCCAGGCGGCGGTTGATCCTGATGTGTTAGCTATTAAGCAAACATTATATCGCACATCCAACAATAGCCCAATTGTACGCGCGCTCATGGATGCAGCAGAATTGGGTAAATCGGTTACTGCTCTTGTTGAACTTAAAGCTCGATTTGATGAAGAGGCCAATATTCGCTGGGCTCGAGATTTAGAGCGCGCAGGTGTGCAGGTTGTTTTTGGATTTGTGGAGCTTAAAACCCACGCGAAAATGTCATTGGTTGTGCGCCGTGAAGAAGGTAAGCTCGTTTCATATTGTCACCTTGGTACGGGTAATTATCATTCTGTAACCGCGAAAATTTACACCGATCTATCTTACTTTACCTGCGATCCAAAAATCGCAGCTGATGTGGGGCAAGTGTTCAACTATATCACTGGATATGGTGAACCTGAGGGGGTCACAACGCTTGCCGTAAGCCCGCGCACCATGCGTCCGACAATATTGCGCCATATTGATCAAGAAATTGAAAATGCGCATGCTGGCAAGCCGGCCGCGATTTGGGCAAAAATGAATTCTCTTGTCGACCCGGATATTATCGACGCGTTTTATCGTGCAAGCCAACAGGGCGTTGAAATTGACCTTGTTGTGCGCGGTATTTGTTGTTTACGGCCACAAATTCCAGGCCTCTCAGATCGCATTCGTGTGAAGTCCATTGTTGGCCGTTTCTTAGAGCATAGCCGTATCATTTGCTTTGCAAATGGCAAGAAAATGCCATCCAGCGATTCGATAATCTATTTCGGATCCGCCGACTTTATGCCACGTAACTTAGATCGGCGTGTTGAGACTTTTGTCTCAATTACCAACGAAACTGTGCATGAGCAGGTGCTTTCGCAGATCATGTTGGCAAATTTGATTGACAACCAGCAAAGTTATGAAATTCTCTCGGATGGGACATCTAAGCGAATGAAAGTTCGTAAAGGTGAGGAGCCATTTAACGCGCAGGAGTATTTTATGACCAATCCGAGCTTGTCGGGTCGTGGGGAGGCGCTAGGATCGAGTGCGCCTAAGCGTATAGCCAGTATTCTAGCTGAACGTAATAACAAAGCGTAATGACAATTTAATGTCTGTTGTTGAAAGTGAAGCACAAGGCAGGCTGCAGGGTATAAAACCTGTGGCTGTCATCGATATTGGCTCAAACTCGGTTCGCTTGGTGGTCTATGAAGGCCTCATGCGTTCCCCAACTGTTTTGTTTAATGAAAAAGCTTTATGCGGACTAGGTCGCGGATTAGCCACAACGGGCCAGATGGACCCTGAGGGAGTTGAACGCGCCATCAAAGTTCTGCATCGATATCGCATGCTTGCCGCTCAAGCTGGTGCAAAAGATGTTTATGTGCTGGCAACAGCTGCAGCGCGTGACGCTAAAAATGGCCCTGAATTTATCACCCGCGCTGAAGCTGCATTAGGGTGCAAGCTGAATGTACTTACGGGTGAAGAAGAAGCCAAATATGCAGCTCTTGGTATTGTGTCTGGCGTTTATGCCCCCGATGGCATTGTCGGTGATTTAGGTGGTGGATCACTCGAGATTGTAGATATCAAAGAAGATAAGCTAACCGGCGGGATAACCATGCCCCTAGGTGGTTTACGTCTTCAAGAGCAAGCCGATGGCGATATCGATGAAGCCCAAAAAATCGCGAAAAAGCATATTTCAAAAGCTGATGTTTTAGATGGCGGTAAAGACCGTGTATTTTATGCGGTTGGCGGTACTTGGCGTTCGATTGCGAAATTGCATATGGAAGCGACGAACTATCCGCTTCATATGATGCAAGGTTATGAAATTGAATATGAAGAGATGATGAGCTTTTTAGATAGCGTCACATCACTCGACGAATTTGAAAAAGAGACATTAAAAGCCGTATCCAAAAACCGCCGTATTCTTCTTCCCTTTGGCGCTGCGACCATGCAAGAAGTGCTGAAAAAAATGAAACCATCAAAGGTAGTTTTCTCAGCACTTGGGGTGCGTGAAGGGTTTTTATATTCCAAACTTGATAAAGAGCAACTGAAAGAAGATGCTTTGTTATCTGGTGCACGCGAATTGGCAATTTTGAGAGCGCGATCACCTGCCCATGCGCAAGAATTGGCGGATTGGACCGGCGATGCTTTTTCAGTGTTTGATGTAAAAGAAAAAGGCCAAGGTGCGCGGTATCGCATGGCAGCATGTTTGCTTGCAGATATCAGCTGGCGAGCCCATCCCGATTACCGCGGATTACAAGCATTGAATATCATATCCAACGGCGCGTTTTTATCCGTTAGCCATCCCGGTCGTGCTTATATCGCTTTGACCAATTACTATCGATATGAAGGCTTGCGCGATGATGGTATTTCAGCAGGATTGGCTGAAGTAGCTACCGATAAATATATCTATCGCGCCAAGCTTCTTGGTGCATTGCTGAGAGTTCTATATTTATTTTCAGCCTCTATGTCGGGCATCGTACCAAAAATCCAACTCGAAAAAGCTGGTAAAGATAAAGACTGCGATATCCATCTTCTTGTTCCGAAAGACCTTGAGGATTTTGTCGGCGAACGTTTGATGACGCGTATTGGTCACTTAGAGAAGTTTACCGAGAAAAAGATTGATATCAAAATCATCGATTAGATTTGGTTTAATTCTTCATGTCAAAATGGAACACATCAAAACATTTTTAGTTAATCGTTCAGCTGCGCATTAGTTACGCTCATTCAAACCCGTCAAGGTGAGATTGTAATTCCGCCATATTCGTTCGATATTTTGTGCAACAGAAATGGGGCGTTGGCATCGAACAGCGATAAAATTTCAATGCATGGATTACGCAAAATTCGCTTCAAAGAAGTTCAAGTGTCAAACGCGCTGCCTGATGGGGTGCGCCGCAGATATGATGTGGTTGACGATGAAACGCGCATAACAGTGTTTAGTTGTGATATTGAAAAGAAGCACCTCGGTGGCATCACAAGATTTCACAAAGATGAATTGAATATCGCCTTTTTACAATCAGCCGGCAGCACGAGCAATGCTTGGAGTTTATCGGGCCCTGATGGCTTGCATTGTGGTGATATTAGCCGCTTGGGTGGTGACCATAACAATTGGCGAGCTAGCAAAGCAGATGGTTCGTCTTTTGCGATCAGTGAGCAAGAAAAGTTACCTGATAGTATCATGCGTAGCGCATTAGAAGGATCACCAGAGGCTTATTCAATCGTTAAAGGCGATCAGGAGGTTGGTGTAATCGCCCGCTTACCAAGAGGTAAGCCTGAAGCCAAACGCAGAGGCTTATTTCGTCATATAACAAAACTAGTCACAAACTATGATTGGGTGCTGCAAATGGGGGAAGACGTCACCCAAGACGAGATCATGTTATTTGTATCCGCAACTTTGGCAACGCTCGAGATTACTCTACCCATTGAGCACGCTGCATAACCAATTTCGTCTTTCATTCTTAATCTTCCGCAATTGATTTCACCTCAGCTTAATTGCGCGCATATGGCGTTTGAGCCTTGTTTTTTCAGCTGTCCTTGATGTTCAACCCTTGGTTTACTAAAGTGGGTGCCTGAGTTTTTGTTCTAGGGTGAAAAATAATGATCAAGTTACGCCTTTGGGTGTTTATTCCAGTTTTATTCTTGGTTGTTTCTTGCGCCTCAGGGCCTTCAAATCTGATTGGTGTAAGTTCGCTTGAACCAGCACGTGTCACCTCTGATGGGGCCACGATCCAAAATCTCTTTATTGCAACATCCCGGCGTCGATCAGATGATGCATCTGAATTTTTTTCAGGAGAGCGTGAACAGGCGTTAAACCTTGCCAATGTGGATGTATCCATTCCAAATTCTCACGTGCCCGGCCGATTGGAGCAACGGCGCTTTGGCGAAGCAGAAGATGTTTCAAAACACTTCACCATCGCAAGACCCTTGGTTTTCGCCAATAGCCCAGATTTTGTCACAAAGCTGAATAACAGTTTATCTGCAAAAGCACCCGGAGATCGAGAAGTGCTTGTCTTCGTACATGGTTATAATACCAATTTTTCAAGCGCAGTTTTACGTGTTTCACAATTTGTAAAAGATACCGATTTTAAAGGCGTACCATTATTGTTTACTTGGGCATCAAGAGGGCGCGCACTCGATTATGTCTATGATATTAATAGTGCATTGCAGGCTCGGTTTTATCTTCTTGAGCTTGCGGAAATATTGGCGAGCACCAACGCTGAGAGTTTCAGTATTGTTGCACATTCCATGGGGAATCTGGTTACGCTTGAAGCCATGACACAATTGATTAAGCAGGGATTTCGGCCAAAGGCTGAGTTGAACAGAGTTATCTTAGCTGCGCCGGATGTTGATTTGGACTTGTTTGATCAATATGCAAGCGATTTAGCCCCGGTGCGCAAAAATATCGTTGTCCTCGTCTCCAAAGATGATCGTGCATTGAAACTGTCTCGCAGGATTGCGGGCGGTGTTGATAGGGTAGGGGCAGCTGACCCAGATGCAATTGCTAGATATGGTCTGGATGTAATAGATCTGACACAAATTGATGATGATAGTAACATCCATCATACTAAATTTGCGCAATCTCCTGAGATTGTGAAGCTTATTGGACGCGGAATTGCCGACGGGAATACATTATCGACAACAGCAACTGATGGGCTGGAAAATGGCATAGGTTCGGTGTTCCGAGGGTTTGGGCAGGTCGCATCTGGTGTGGGCACAGTTATAACATTGGGAAACTAACTACCGTTAAATCATCTCATGTAAGATGATAAAATTATTTAGCACCAATAAAAAAACGGACGAGTTGTGGACCCGCCCGCTGTTTCAAATATTGATCACGTTTAGCTTGCTGATAGACAAGTCTTAAACGATGTCGCCATGTTTTTAATCAATGTGAAGTAAAGCTCCGGTCCATTGTCGATACCAGTTCCAAGTGGATCAATAACGCCTGATTTTGCGTCTGTACCCTCAGTCACCGTCTGAACTAATTTTGATTCAAATTGTGGTTCTGAGAACACGCAAACAGCGTTGAGTTCTTTGATTTTTGCGTGCAACTCGCTAATGCGCTCAGCGCCCGGTAACACTTCTGGAGAAACGGTCACGGAACCTACAGCTGACATACCAAAACGTTTTTCAAAATACTGGTAAGCATCGTGGAATACGACAAAGCCTTTGTCTTTCACTGGTTCCAAATCAGCTGAAACTTCGGTAATCAGCGCATCAATTTTTGCCATCAATGCCTCTGCATTTGCTTCGTATTTTTCAGCATTTTCAGGGTCAACTTCAACCAGAGTTTCCTCAATTTCATGAACAATAGCTTTAGCGTTTAATGGGTCAAGCCAAACGTGTGCATCAAATGCGCCGTGATCATGTTCGTCGTGATCATCTTCGCCATCTGCATGTTCCTCATGCGCGTGTTCATCATGTTCATCATGCTTTTTCTCATCGGCATGCTCTTCATGTTTGTGTTCATCGTTATCGTGTTTGTCGTCGTCTTTGTGATCGTCATGATCGTGTTCATCATGCGCTTCAGCGGTTTCTTTGTGCTCATCATGGTCATGATCATCATGCTTTTTTTCATCAGCATGTTCGTCATGTTTGTGCTCATCGTGGTCATGCTCATCATGTTTATGATCATCATGACTTTCTTCGCCTTCATGGTCATCGTGGTCGTGCTTTTCAAAAGCACCACCTTCGCGGAATTCCAGTTTAATCAATTCATGTGCATCCATCAATTCAACGGATTTTGCATCACCAGCAATTGCTTCTAACGGCTTTTCCAAAAACGCTTCTAATTGGTGTCCAAACCAAAATACCACATCGGCATTTTCTAAAACGCGAGCTTGAGATGGCTTTAGTGCATATGTATGAGGGGAACCTGCACCTTCAATGATGAGTTCCGGCTCACCAACACCTTCCATCACTGCAGCAACAAGCGAGTGGATCGGTTTGATGGATGCTACAACGTTCACATCTGCCTGCGCAGAAATAACACTTGTGGACAATAGGGTCGTTGCAAATAAAGTAGATTTGAAAAATCGCATTGGGGACTCCGAAAACGCGCTGAATATGTGATGTTATTTTATTACATTCTTGCGTAATGGTATAACGTGTGCCATATGTTAAATCAACAACTAATTTGAGTTGAGCTACAATTGAGTTAAGCTAAAAAACGATGTTACAAAAAAACGAATCTCTTATCTCGTTAGACAATGCGGGCCTTTTTCGTGATCGAAAATGGTTGGTCCGCGGTGTATCTATGACGGTGGAACCGGGCGAAATTCTAACGCTTATCGGGCCTAACGGTTCAGGTAAATCCACAACAGCAAAAATGGCGCTTGGCGTTCATAAACCAAGTGAGGGCACCGCACGTCAACGCGATGGATTAACCATCGGTTATGTGCCGCAAAAGCTCTCGATAGATTGGACGTTACCGCTTACTGCAAACCGCTTTATGCGCTTAACAAGCAAAGTCACACAAAGTGAAATTGAAGCAGCAATGGCTTCGACAAAGACACTTCATTTGCTAAAATCAGAAGTGCGAACTTTGTCAGGCGGTGAGTTTCAGCGCGTGTTATTGGCACGCGCAATCGCTAGAAAACCTGACTTGCTAGTGCTTGATGAACCTGTGCAGGGTGTTGATTTTAATGGCGAAATTGCGCTTTATGACCTTATCAGAACTATCCGCGACCAAATACAATGTGGAGTGCTTTTAATCTCTCACGATTTGCATGTCGTTATGGCTGCAACGGATCGGGTTGTTTGTTTAAATGGCCATGTGTGTTGCTCAGGAACACCAACTGCTGTGACATCAAGTGATGAATATAAAACCTTGTTTGGCGCGCGCGCGACTTCAGGTTTGGCGATCTACGAACATTCTCACGACCATGAACATTTGCCCGATGGTCGCGTTCGTCATCATGATGGCACAATAACGGATCACTGCCATCCCAGCGATGGCCATCACGAACATGACCATCCCGGCGATGGCCATCACGAACATGATCACGATAACAGCGAAGCTGCTGCAAGTTCAAAAAATGATATAAATCGTGGAGCAAATACTGATGCTGGATGATTTTTTCACAAGAGCGTTAATTGCCGGCACTGGGGTCGCGCTGGTCGCTGGGCCGTTGGGGTGCTTCATTGTATGGCGCAGATTAGCCTATTTTGGCGACACACTTTCGCACGCTGCATTGCTGGGTGTAGCGCTTGCATTTTTGTTTGAGATCAACATCACACTCGCGGTTTTTGGCGTGTCTATTTGTGTTTCACTTGCGCTGTTACTACTGCAAAAACGTGCGACATTATCATCGGATGCTTTGCTTGGTTTATTGTCCCATTCAGCTCTGGCAATTGGCCTAGTCGCCTTAGCCTTTATGACATGGGTGCGCGTTGATTTAATGGGCTTTTTGTTTGGCGATATACTAGCTGTCACACCAGCTGATATAGCCGTTGTTTGGGCAGGTGGTGCTATTGTGCTGCTCATTCTAGTCTTGATCTGGCGTTCGCTGTTTGCAGCGACCGTCAATATAGAACTTGCGCAAGCGGAGGGGATGAACCCGGAACGTGCTAACATTATTTTCATGTTGCTCATGGCAGCTGTCATCGCAATTTCAATGAAAATTGTTGGTGTTTTACTGATCACAGCATTGTTGATTATCCCAGCTGCTGCTGCGCGTAGATTTTCATCTGGACCTGAACAGATGGCCATTCTTGCAGCGCTTATTGGCGTTGGCGGCGTCTTTGGTGGTCTGCTTGGCTCATTAGAGTGGGATACCCCAGCTGGACCAAGCATTGTTGTTGCAGCTCTTGGTCTATTTGTTATATCGGTATTACCGTTACCATTTATAAAATCGCATCATTCGCAACCAGCTACTGAGCAGAAGAACGAGCGTTGATAAAGTAAACGAAAGCAAGCGTTAGAAAGAAAGTGCATCTATGGGTAAATATGAAGCATCAAATACTGATTTGACCAAGAACCAGTCGCTGGTTATGGGCGCACTTTCTCAGGCTGACGGACCGCTTAGCGCCTATACGATCCTTGATGAGTTGCGTGAACATGGTTTTAGAGCACCACTTCAAGTCTATCGCGCGTTGGAAAAGCTGGTTGAATTTGGTTTGGTGCATCGGTTGGAAAGCCTCAATGCATTTGTTGCCTGTCAGCACACCTCTTGCGGTGGAGACAGGAAGGAAAACGTGTTGTTCGCGATTTGTGAAAAATGTGGTGGCGTGCAGGAACTTGCCAATGATCGACTGTTAGATGTCGTTAAAAGCCTGGCAAGCGATATTGAATTTAGATTGTCGGAATCTGTTATTGAGCTGCGCGGATTGTGCGCCTCTTGCAAGGCGGATTAATCTAACATTAATTGCGCCACGCAAGGTGTTTCGCCCGCAGGTGCTGTTTATACAGGTAAAAAAAGGCACTAGAATTCATCAGGGACAGCACAATTTAGACCTAGAGGTTCAAAAGTTTTTTGTACCAATTGGGAATTGTTCCCCAAGAATCCTTTTTAATTTCCCAGCCTCTTTCACGGATCAGCGCTCTTTCTTCCTCATTTGCCATGGTGTTGTCCCAATCGTAAAGAATAGGGTCAACAATAAGCTTCCAAAGAGGAGGAACCAGCGCTATCAGGCTGGCTGATTGGTAGGCGATTGGAAGTCGCGGCGCACCATCATCTGGTTTGAGTTCCCAAAACGGCGCGCGTGCTGAACGATGGTGATGTGCGTGAAGAGGTAAATTGAACTGGATTAAGTTTGACAGCAATCGATGGCATTCCCAGCTATGTCGATTTTCCACCTTTGAGCCTTCAATGCGAACTAATCCATAATGCTGCGAATAATCGATCATTTTTTGCAATAGGCTGCCTACAATTCCTGATATAATTACTCCGATTAAGCCAGTTATACCCGCGATAGCATATGCGATAATCAGAAGAGCAATTGGGTAAAACTGATCGCGTATAGCGCGATTATGCCATGACCAAAATGGCAATGCTTTGCGTTGTAATCGTTTAGCTTCAATTTCAAATGCTTCAATGTGTTGCGAAACCGTTGAACGTATCGCAAAGTTCAGAACGTATTCATTTCGTCTTGCTGTTCCAGGATCCTTCAATGTAGACACATTGCGGTGATGTCCGTGCACATGAGCAATGGCAAATGATGCATTCATGTTAAACGCTAGCAATATTTTTCCGGCAATATTATCAAATTTTGAGGATCTATGGCACAGTTCATGTGCGACAGTCATACCTAGTAGCGAATAAAAATACCCTGTTCCCATGATCATCCAGATCATGATACCCCAGCCGTCGCGCTCAATAACTGGACGCATTTCAAATCCATAACTTTGAATCAAAGCGCGCAAGCCAATTGGGTCGGCACTTGTTAAGTGGTGCAATTGCAGCAGCATAATGAGGCCTAAAACCGGAACTGTAATATAAAGGTTGAGGTTATAGATCCATTGAGCCGTAGACGAAAGATTTAGGTCTTTATCGCCGATGCCATCATCAAGAGTACTGCCAATTAAGATAGCTGATATGTAGACGATCGCGATCCAATCAAGCCCTTGCATTAAAGCAAATGCATAGCATATTCCGAGCGCGTTGACCAAAGTGTACCGACTTGCTGAAATTATATCTCTCAAAGGGCATGGCTCCGAAGTGTTGGTGAATTATCCAAATATGTTATCAGGTTTTTAATTGATTTACACACTTGAATGTCAATAAACATCAAAAATATTGGAAATATTTGGATCATTGTTCCTATTGGTTAAGTTGACTAAATAGATGAACATCACTAACAAGATTTGAACGACAAAAAAGCAAGCTTAACTTGGATTAGTAAAACATTACTTCTAAAAATGTGCCCACATTGATCAGTTTGAAGGTCAAGTCAAAAAAAATGCCTGCATGGCTTACTGGCATGTTTAGTTCTGTTTTCAATTATTCCTTGGGCTTTACTGAGTTTAATCAGCTTTATGCAGACTTGCCAGAGCATGATGTATTGGGTTTGTCTGGAGCATTTCTTGATAAATTAAATATCAATTTAGCTCTTTCAGGGGTATCAGTTGAAACTTACCCGACATCTGGACCACTGATTATTTTAGCCAACCACCCTTTTGGTTTGCTCGATGGTTTTATTCTTGATCATTTGTTGACAAAGATCAGACCTGACGGATTTTTGATGGGTTTTTATGCCTTGGGTCAAATTCCAGAATATTCTGATCGCTTAATCCTTGTGGATCCGCTTAAAAAACGCAGCAGGCAATCTCTTAATGTTAAAAGTTGGCGTCAGGCATTTCGCCTTATGTCACGCGGCGGCGCCCTAGTTGTCTTCCCTGCAGGTTCCGTGTCGCATTTCCAATGGGATAAAAAGTCCGTAGCTGACCCCCAGTGGAACGCTCATATCGCAACGCTGACCCGCAAAACGGGAGCAACGGTTCTCCCAATTTATATCCACGGTCATAATAGTTGGTTGTTTCAACTTTGCGGCATGATATCGCCAAAACTGCAAAATCTTTTGATTTTCAAAGAGCTTCCTAAAATGAAAAATTGCAAATTAGAAATCACTCTTGGTAAAGCAATGCCGCCAGAAACTTGGTCTGACATTGATGACGATGCTGTACTAATCAATCATTTTCGCGATAGTGTTGAAGCGTTAGGCCGTAAATAGAATTCGGTTTTGGTTTAATGGGGCTTTATAACTATGAACACTATGCTTGCTATCATCTCCTATTGGCTCTTCGTTAGCCGAGCAATTTCTTCACGCAAAGCGTCGTTTTCTGAACGAAGCTTCTGAATTTCTGGTCCAAAAATCTGTTCAATCATATCTTCTGGGATTTGTGTTGGGATATATTTGGGGCAATTCCAATCCATGGCAACGATATCGATTTGTAAAACACGTTCTGCAGGAGCTGCGCGTTGGTCAAGTTGTGCAAGAAGCGCATCATCTGCATCTTTTGCATCAATGAGTGTTGCTTTGCCCTGAACCTTTAACCGCCTTCGATTGAGGTAATCCATAAAGAAAATCGAAACGCGTGGGTCATGTTGAAGGTTCCCCATTGAGATGAACTGCTTGTTGCCAAGATAATCCGCACAAGCAATCTGCGTAGGACCAGCAATATGAACAAATCCGCGCGCGCCGCCGCGATGCTGAACGTATGGCCAGCCATCGGAATTAACCGAAGCGATATAAAAGCTGTTGCGTTGCTTAATGAATGCGATGTCATCGTCTGACAGGGATTTTTGTGTTCTATGAGGATAAAAAGTTTCGTATTTGAGTTTTGTACCTTCTGCTTCTTGCAAATCCTGCACGGCTTGGGTGAACATTAATTGCGCATAGTTTTCCATATTTTATCTCATTCATTAGATATGCCCAACATCATTGCATCATTGCATCATTGCATCATTGCGACATGTCTCTTTTATTCGTCGCACTATTGTTTGGCAGCTGATGAGTGAAATCAATCAAATAAACCTGTTCAAAACACCAATAGTTCTGATGATAACCGAATTTAATCTTTCCAATAAACTGTCTTCCCTATGTCTTATTTTCAGCTTAGCCTGTTTCAAAATAATCGAGGGTCAGCCGATGGTAGATTTTAAAAAGTTTCAGCGCTACACATTAGGTATTCTTTTATGCCTTACGTCTTGGAGTGAGATTGCATTGGCGGAAAACCGAATAGATGGACAACGCCCCGACGCGCCTGAAATGGCAGCTTATGGGAATTTTGCGATTGGCGTGCGAACGCTTGAAATTATCAATCCCAATCAACTGGATATTTTAAAGATAGATCCAAAGGCTGAAAAACCTCAATTACTCCCGCTTCATGACCGTTCCCTAACGTTAGAGGTTTGGTATCCGGCCAAAACAGGCTCAAAAGGGGATAATACCCTCAAAGTATTTCTGCGAGATGGCAAAACAGAAGTCGATATCAAAGGTAAAGCAATACGGGGTGCAGAACCTGAAGGGCAGGGACATCCGCTTGTCATTATTTCCCATGGTTATCCAGGAAATCGCTTTTTACTGGCGCATTTGGCTGAAAACTTAGCCTCAAAGGGATATGTGGTTGCATCAATTGATCATACAGATTCAACTTATCGAACACAGGGGGCATTCGGTTCTACTCTTGTTAACCGGCCATTGGACCAGCTTCACACATTAAATGAAATCGCGCGCTTTAACGATGATGAAGGCTCATTCCTAAATGGTTTGGTTGATGCTTCTAATGCAGCGCTGATTGGTTATTCCATGGGTGGTTATGGTGCTGTGATCACCATGGGTGGTGGTGTTACGCAAACATCGGTTGATTACCCTTGGGGTGGACCGCATGGCACGTTATCGGTTCATCTATCAGGGTCAGATAAACATAATGCGCTACCAGATGAGCGTTTTAAAACAGCAATTGCATTTGCGCCATGGGGTATGAATACTGGTTTTTGGGATCAGAAAACATTAAAGAGTATAACAAATCCCATGCTATTTATCGCAGGCTCTGTTGATGATGTGTCAGGTTATGAAAATGGCATTCGCGCTCTTTGGGAAAACACAATTTATTCGGACCGTGCTTTGCTAACTTTTGATAACGCAAACCATAATGCGGGTGCGCCCATGCCAGCCCCCAAAGAAGCATATCGTTATGATGAAGATTTAAAGTCCAATATATCCGAACATTACACAGATGCTGTTTGGGATAATGTGCGTATGAACAATATCTCCCAACATTTTGTCACTGTTTGGTTGGAGAAATATTTGCGTGGTGATCAAAATATGGATGCGTATCTAGATCTCGTTGATCATTCAAATGAAGGTGTTTGGGCTAAAAATGATGATGGCTCAAAGAAATCAGAACATAATTATTGGAAAGGGTTTGCAAACCGGACAGCAAAGGGGCTTAGATTTGAAACCTTAAAGGCTGATAATGCCAAGTAATAGCGGGGTATTGTTCACAATTTTGTGGTTTGTGCTCGGTGGTAAACTGTCATAGTTTTGGCTCAGTTATGATCTAATTCTAACTCAAGATCGTAGAAAAACAAAACCACAAAGAGGTGCCACAATGCCGAAAATATCTTTGACCCGTCGTTCGCTTTTAGCAGCCTCTGGCGCTGTTGCAGCTACAAGTTTGTCTGGTTTAACTGTTCCAGCTCGCGCTGCAGGATTAGAGCCAACAAAATCTATGCGTGGCGGCGCAAATAACTATCTTTCAGGTGCTCCCATTGTTGAACGTATCGGCGGCGGCGGGTTTTGGATGTCCGGTACTGTCCGCAGGGCAGGTGATGGCGCGCCGTTAGCTGGTCAACGCATCCAAATATGGGCTCATACGACCGAAGGTTACGAAAGTGACTGGGAAAGCCATGGTGCGACTTTGACGGACCAAAACGGCGTGTATCGATTAGAAATGCCGCAGATTGTTCCTGCATTTGGTCAAGCACACGGGCACTTAGCTTATGATAGTGGTGATTTTGAAACTGTGTTCTTGCGTCCCGTTATGAAAAGTTCAAAAGACACAAGTCTTGAAGCAAACTTCGTCTTAAAATCTGTCTAAAAAGTGAGTGAAACTGTGCTGATTAAAACGCGAGCAAGACTCATTTGGCTTGCGTTTTTAATCGCCATGCTCGCCCCGATGATAGCGGCTGCCTTTAGCCCATTATTAGCATGGCGCGATAGCATTTATATTATCGCGGGATTTGCGGGCATATTCGCAATGGCGCTTTTACTCACTCAGCCTTTGCTGATCGGGGGGTATCTACCTTCTATATCACAACGCAAAAACAGACAGTTTCATAAATGGTTTGGCGCATTATTGGTGGTGATGGTTCTTATTCATGTCGTTTTCCTATGGTTTACCAGCCCGCCAGACGTGATTGATGTACTGCTATTTCGCTCGCCAACACCTTTTTCGCTCTGGGGTGTGATCGCCATGTGGGCCCTGTTTTTAATGGGTTTAATGGCTGCTATTCGCAAAAAAATTCGCTTACCACGGTATATTTGGCAGCGCGCTCATCTGGGGCTAGCAGTGATAACCGTGATAGGCAGTGTTGGTCATGCAATGCTCATTGAAGGCACGATGGAGACGATCACTAAAACGGTGCTTTGTGTATTCGTTATTGCCGCCACAGCTAAAGTTATATCAGATCGTATAAAGCTGAAACGATAAAGCTGCCCAATATCTGATCTCTTAACGGTTATTCTACGTAAGACTAACCATGCACAAGTTCTATAAAAACATTCGCTTATATCCATTATCAAAATCGATGTGGTTGCGATGAGCGTCGAGCCTAATATTGTTTGGTTAAAGCGCGATTTGCGTTTATTTGATCACGCGCCGCTTGTAAAAGCTGCAGAAAGCGGCCCAATTGTGCTGCTTTATATTGTTGAACCAGAATTATGGACGCAACCTGATAGTTCGCGCCGTCATTGGCATTTTATTCATGATTGTTTGAGTGAGTTGCAGCAAAAGCTATTCGGTTTTGGTGTTACCCTTTGCATTCGAATTGGTGAGGCAACACAAGTTTTCAATGAACTCAAAAACGAGCTTGGTTCATTTTCACTTTATTCCCACGAGGAAACCGGAAACCATTGGACATTTATGCGCGATAAAAGCGTTCAGGCTTGGTGCGCGAGCAATTCAATCCAATGGCATGAATTACCAACAAATGGCGTTGTACGTCGACTTAAAAGCCGCAATGGCTGGGCAAAAATTCGCGATGACCGCATGCGAAGTGATATTCTCCACGCGCCATTAAATGTGGGCTTCGTTGCTGATATCAAAACGCACGCACTGCCGAGCAAGCATGATCAGATGTTTGGTGAGATTAATATTGGTAATGTTCAAAAAGGTGGGCGAGAGGAGGGGCTTCGTGTGCTCGCCTCATTTTTAAAAGAGCGCGGACGTCGGTATATCTCCAACGTATCAAAACCTGGTGTTTCTGACCGGTATTGCTCACGCCTAAGCGCACATATCACATTTGGCAGTCTTTCAATTCGCGAGATTGAAGCAGCAACCTACGAAAAACTCGCCGCTATGTCTGATAACAAAGATCCTGATGCAGTGTATTTTAAACGAAATTTACGTGCATATCTGTCGCGTATTGCATGGCATTGCCATTTTATCCAAAAGTTAGAACAACAGCCCGATATTGAATATAAATGCATGCATCCCGCTTTTGAGGGCATGCGCGAACCGCATTTCAGAGATGACTTTCTAACTGCTTGGAAAACGGGTCAAACAGGTTATCCGTTAATTGATGCATGCATGCGATCTTTGCATGAAAACGGCTGGATTACCTTTCGTATGCGCGCACTCCTCGTTTCATTTGCAAGCTATCATTTATGGTTAGATTGGCGAAAAACTGCCCCAATTCTCGCGCAGCTTTTTACCGACTACGAACCGGGCATTCACTACTCGCAATTTCAGATGCAGTCGGGAGTAACGGGGATCAACGCCATACGTATGTATAATCCGATCAAGCAATCTATGGACCATGATAGCGAGGGTAAATTTATCCGTCGATATGTGCCAGAACTGCAGAATATTTCCAACACATTTATTCATGAACCATGGCGCGATGAACAGAGCTTGTCCGCCTATCCCAAGCCAATTGTTGAGCACGCAACATCGATAAAATTTGCGCGACAAGAGATCAAAAATCGAAATGGGTTAGAAGGGTTTAAAGAGCAATCTCGTTTGGTCAATCAGCGTTTGGGAAGCCGTAAAAAACAACCAAAGCGCGGGCTAAAACGTCCATCGCCCAAATCAAAGCATGCATCTCAACAACTAAGTTTTGATCTTTAAGAACAAAATACATCAACCTTTATAGCGAACCAAAGAAAGAGCACAGCCTAAATGAGTAGCCTTCGATTAGTCCTCGCCGATCAACTGACCCATGATGTATCTGTATTGCAAGGCATTGATTTAGAAGAAGATATCGTGCTGATGTGTGAGGTTGTAGCTGAGACGAATTATGTCAAACATCACAAAAAGAAGATTGCTTTTTTGTTTTCTGCAATGCGCCACTTTGCGCATGAGCTACGAGAAAAGGGTGTAAAGGTCCGCTATATAAAGCTTGATGATGAGGAGAATACTGGTTCATTTTCTGGTGAGATAGAGTGTGCGCTTAATGCGCATAAATTTGACAGAATAATTGCGACATTCCCTGGGGAATATCGTGTGCTTGAAGAGATGAAAACCTGGCAGGATAAGTTTGGCATTGATGTTGAAATTCGCAATGATGATCGCTTTTTAGCAACACCGGAAGAGTTTCTAAATTGGGCTGACGGGCGTAAGCAATTGCGCATGGAATATTTCTATCGCGATATGCGCCAAAGCTATGCGATTTTGATGAATGGTGACAAACCTGAAGGTGGTAAGTGGAATTATGATGCAGAAAATCGCAAGCCGCCCAAAGAAGGATTAGATATTCCGCAAACATTTATGGCTGAACCTGATGATATAACCCGCAAGGTGATGGATCTCGTTGCTGAGCGTTTTAGTGATCACTTTGGCGATTTAGAACCTTTTCATTTCGCAGTTACCCGCGATCAGGCGCGCACAGCTTTGCGCCAATTCATCGACCAGCGTCTATGTCATTTCGGAGATTACCAAGATGCGATGATTGAGGGCGAGGCGTGGATGTATCATTCCCACATCAGTTTTTACCTCAATTGCGGACTACTTACCCCACTTGAATGCGTCAAAGCCGCTGAGCATGCCTACCATCAAGGTCTTGCACCGTTAAATGCAGTGGAAGGTTTTATCCGTCAGATCATCGGATGGCGCGAATATGTCCGTGGGATTTACTGGCTAAAAATGCCGGATTATGCATCTGAGAACTTTTTTGAAGCCAAACGCGCACTGCCTGATTTTTATTGGACGGGCCACACAGAAATGAATTGCCTCAAACAATGTGTGACGGAAACAAAAGAAAATGCCTATGCCCATCACATTCAGCGCCTCATGGTTTTAGGCAATTTTGCGTTGATAGCCGGGATTGATCCCAAGCATGTCAATGAGTGGTTTTTAATCGTCTATGCCGATGCTTATGAATGGGTTGAATTACCCAATGTTTCAGGCATGATCTTATTTGCCGATGGTGGATATTTAGCCAGCAAACCCTATGCAGCGGGCGGAAGCTATATCAATAAAATGTCCGATTACTGCAAAAATTGCCGCTATAAGGTGAAAGATAAAAATGGTGCCGATGCATGCCCGTTTAACTATCTCTACTGGGATTTTTTAGCTCGAAATCGCGACAAACTTAGCAATAATCACCGCATTGGCATGATGTATAAAACCTATGACCGTATGGGCGAAGATAAAAAACAATTGATCGCGCAGGACAGCAAGGTCTTTCTCGAAAGCTTAGAGAGCTGATCAGCAATGCGCAAAAAATCCAACCTCCCCACCAAAATCTGCCCCATCTGCCAACGCCCATTCACTTGGCGCAAAAAATGGGAAAAAGTCTGGGACGACGTTAAATATTGCTCAAAACGTTGTCAGGGTTTGAGGAATAAAAAGACGAGCAATGCTGATTAGTATTTAGAGGTTTTTGTGCAACTAAAATACTCGCAAAATCAAGATTTCACGACAAAACGGGGGAAAGAGGTATAAAACCAATACGCGTGCATTGGTTGTTATGCACGTTAATGATATTGCTAGCTTATGTGAATTGAGAGGTAAGTTAGTGGTTGATAAAGCCGAGTTGGAAAATATCAATCAGATTGATAGTGCCGAAAAGCTTGAAGCTTATCTGAAGGATAAGCCAATGGGATGGTTACTTCTGAAACGAGCATAAATGTCGTCCAAGCCAAAACATGCCATTTTTTACGGGATAGGACTTTCAGTATTGTCCGCAGCCTCGATTGCTATAGGTCCTAGCCTTGCCAAATTCGCCTATGGTCAAGGAACGGATTTAATAACGGTTATGGTGGTACGCGGATTTGTAATGATCGGCATTTGCGTCTTGATATTAGCGCTAAAACGTCGTCTTACGGTTCCCAGTCTGGAGGTGATGATCTTATGCCTCGCCTCCGGGATAAGCTTTGCAGCAATGTCCTATGGTTATTTTGGGGCGGTACAATCTATCCCCGTTGGTATTGCGGTAACCTTATATTTTCTTCATCCAATTCTGGTGATGCTTGTAGCACATTTTCTCGGGCTTAACCATGTCACCAAGAGGCAGATGTTCTTCTCCGGAGTTGTACTTTTTGGGTTAGGTATTGCGGTTGGAATAAATATCCAAGGGCTTGATGGCCGAGGCATTTTGCTATCGCTGCTTGCTGCGGTGTCTGTGACCGCAATGATCCTACTCAACGCCAAAGCATTACCCAAAAGCGATGCCATTACTGTTAATCTTCTGATGGTCGCTATAACAACGGCGATCTTTCTGATTTATAATACTGGATTGGGAAATGAATTGTTGTTTCCTAGTACAGCTATCGGCTGGACAGCAGTGTTAGGTGTGGGGCTCTCTTTTAGTGTAGGTTTATTGAGCTTCTTTTACGCTGTAGAAATCATCGGTCCTGTTTTGGCGACAATGATCACAAGTTTACAACCCTTATTTGCTATCGTATTTGCAAGCCTGCTGTTAAGCGAAAACTTGACAATATTGCAAATATCTGGGGCGCTTTTAGTTATCGGTGGGCTCGCATTAAGAGACAAAATCCCGACCAAGCCAAGCAGATAAAACGTCTCTGCGCGTGATATTTATGACAGATTTACTGCTTTTTTGGGTAAGTTAAATCACAGTCTATCTAGACGAAAGTCTAACCAGCACCCAAACATGGTCTATCTGGGCTAGCTCTCAATCACCTGCACGCGTTTGTCAGCAAATTTAAGGGCCAACTCACCGTTGATCAGCTTAAGGGCTTTGTCACCAAAAAGTTCACGACGCCAACCAGATAATGCCGCAACAGTTGCCTCTTCGCCTTTGGCAGCGATTTTATCAAGATCATCACCGGAGGCGATAACTTTTGCGGCAACACCTTCTTGCTCGACAATCGTTTTGAGTAATACGCGCAGCATGTCAGACGCGGCTGCAGTGCCTTCAGGCGCTGGTTTATGGCGTTTGATTTCCGGCCAGTCTTCACTGGGAATTTCGTAAGCAGCCTCCAATGCTGTCATCAAGCTGCCGCCAAGTTCAGAGCGTTCCCAACCCTTCGGAACGGTGCGCAAGCGACCAAGACCTGCTTGATCACGCGGCTTTTGTTGAGCAACTTCATACAGCGCATCATCTTTTAAAATGCGCCCACGTGGTACATCACGATTGCGCGCAAGGTTTTCGCGCCATGCTGCAAGGCGTTGCAGGATGGCTAAATCTTGCGGCTTGCGCATGCGGTTGCGCAGGCGCTTCCAAGCATCATCTGGGTGGATATCATAGGTTTCGCGCGCTTCAAGAATAGCCATCTCTTCGTTCAGCCATGTTGAGCGGCCTTGCGCTTCAAGCTGTGCGGATAAATCAAGATAGACATCACGCAGATGGGTCACATCCGCAAGTGCATAGTTTAGCTGTTGATCTGTCAGCGGACGACGCGACCAATCGGTAAAACGCGATGTTTTATCAATATGATGGCCGGTGATTTTATTGACCAACGCATCATATGCAATGCTGTCACCATAGCCCAAAACCATGGCCGCAACTTGGCTGTCAAAAATCGGTTTGGGAATAAGATCGCCTAAATGGAAAACGATTTCTAAGTCTTGGCGCGCAGCGTGGAATACTTTTAGCACGCTGTCGTCAGCCATTAGCTTAAAGAAGGGTGCAAGATCGATATCTTTGGCGAGGGGATCGACGATTAACGCGCGATCGGGTGACGCTAATTGGATCAAACACAATTTTGGCCAGAAGGTTTTCTCGCGCAAAAATTCGGTATCAATTGTGATGAAGTCGGCTTTGGCAAGGTCTAGGCAAGCGGCTTCAAGTTCTGTTGTATTTGTTATAATTTCCATGGGAAAGTCGATAACTCAAAATAAGGCGTTTGTCTCGTAAAAATACGTGACTATTTCACTTGGTAAAGCAATAACATATAAAAAAGACTTTTCAGCGGGTCAATTCCACCGTTTTCCCTTGACAAATCAGCTGCCACATGTGCTTGTCCGCCGCGAATTACAAGAAATTATTGGCTGTTTGAAGGCGTATTATTGTCGTCTCGCCATTTGATGAACAAAGAGGTTTTATTATGCACGCTTATCGCTCCCATTCCTGCGCGGATTTACGCAAAAGCGACGTTGGTTCTGATGTTCGCCTTGCTGGGTGGGTGCATCGTGTACGTGATCATGGCGGTTTGTTGTTTATCGATCTGCGTGATCATTACGGCATGTCACAAATTGTTGCGGACCCTGATAGCCCTGCGTTTAAAACTGCTGAAACGGTGCGCGGTGAATGGGTCATCCGTATTGATGGTGAAGTGAAAGCGCGGACTGATGATGCGATCAATTCAAATCTCGATACAGGTGAAGTTGAAATTTTTGCGCGCGAGATCGAAGTGCTATCTGCAGCAAACGAATTGCCGCTACCAGTCTTTGGTGAGCCTGAATATCCTGAAGACGTGCGTTTGAAATACCGTTTTTTGGATTTGCGCCGTGAGACTTTGCACAAAAACATGATGTTGCGTTCGCAGATCATCACATCCATGCGTCGCCGTATGACAGAGATCAACTTTAATGAGTTCGCGACACCAATTCTAACAGCATCTTCTCCAGAAGGCGCGCGTGACTTTTTGGTGCCAAGCCGTATTCACCCTGGTAATTTCTTTGCATTGCCGCAAGCGCCTCAGCAATACAAACAGCTGATCATGGCGTCTGGTTTTGATAAATATTTCCAAATTGCACCGTGTTTCCGTGATGAAGATCCGCGTGCTGATCGTCTTCCAGGTGAGTTCTATCAGCTCGATATGGAAATGAGCTTTGTTGAGCAGGAAGATATCTTGCAGGTTATGGAACCTGTGATGAAAGGCGTGTTTGAAGAGTTTGCTAATGGCAAGCCAGTGACCGATGTGTTCCCGCGCATTCCATATGACGAAGCAATCCGCAAATATGGTTCTGATAAGCCTGATTTACGTAATCCTATCGAAATGGAAGCCGTAACTGATCATTTCGCTGGTTCAGGATTTAAGATCTTCGCTGGCATGATCGAAAAAGATCCAAAAGTTGAAGTTTGGGGTGTTCCTGCAAAAACCGGTGGCTCACGTGCATTCTGTGATCGTATGAATTCATGGGCACAGCAACAAGGTCAGCCTGGTTTGGGCTATATCTTCTGGCGTGACGAAGATGGCGCAACAGTTGGCGCTGGTCCTTTGGCGAAAAACATTGGTCCAGAGCGCACTGAAGCTATTCGCATGCAACTTGGTTTAGAAGCTGGCGATGCTTGTTTCTTCGTTGCAGGTGTTCCAGCTAAATTCGCTTCATTTGCAGGTGCTGCACGTGACAGAGTTGGCCAAGAGCTGAACTTGCTGGATGAAGATAAGTTCGCGTTCTGCTGGATCGTTGATTTCCCATTCTACGAGTGGGACGAAGACAACAAGAAAGTTGATTTTGGTCACAACCCATTCTCAATGCCGCAAGGTGGCATGGACGCATTTGATAAAGCGGAAGATCCGCTTGAGCTGAAAGCATATCAGTATGACTTGGTGTGTAACGGTTTTGAATTGGCATCAGGTGGTATTCGTAACCACATTCCAGAAATGATGATCAAAGTGTTTGGTAAAGTGGGTCTTGGTCCTGAAGTTGTTGAAGAGCGTTTTGGTGGTCTTTATCGTGCATTCCAATATGGTGTGCCACCGCATGGCGGGATGGCTGCAGGTGTTGACCGCGTGGTTATGCTGTTAGCTGGCGCGAAAAACCTTCGCGAAGTCACACTCTTCCCGATGAACCAACAAGCAGCAGATTTGCTCATGGCGGCACCGGCACCGGCTGATAATACTCAGCTGGTTGAACTTGGGCTTCGCGTCTTGCCGCAGGCAAAAGACTAAACTGCTAATAATCAATCTTGATTTTTTAGCCCCGTCGTGAGTTATCATGATGGGGCTTTTTCAATTAAAATGGCGATCATTATGCCCAAATCATACACATTTTCTCATGCCATTTGTAGACAGCCAAGCAGCAGCATTATCAATGGTTTGCGCGCTGTTGATACCGGTGCTCCGGATTTAGAATTGTTTGAGAAAAATCATTCAGATTACATCTCAGCGTTAAAGTCGACAGGTGCCAAGGTTACGGTTTTAAATGCGATGGACGCTTATCCAGATTCAGTTTTTGTTGAAGATGCAGCACTTTGTTTACCTGAACTCGCAATTCTCATGCGCCCGGGAGCGCCAACACGATTGGGCGAAGCTAAAGAGATGGCGCCGCATTTAAGCGCGCATTATTCGACCGTTCGGACAATTGAAGGTCCTGGATTTATTGAAGGCGGCGATATTTTAGTCACTGAACGCGAGATCCTTGTTGGCAAATCTGCACGAACCAATTCAGCAGGCGTTGCCGAACTTAAAAGCTTAGTGGCTGAATACGGGCACAAGCTTCGCGAGGTTCAAACCCCACCCGATGTTCTTCATTTTAAGACCGATTGCAGCTTGTTGGATGAAGAAACTATTTTATCCACAAAGCGTCTGGCGCAAACGGGTTGCTTTAAAGGCTATAGAGTTTTGTATACGGAAGATGGCGAAGAAGCGAGCGCCAATTCAATACGTTTCAATGATCTGCTCATTATACCAAACGGCTTTGATAAAACAGCAGAAACACTGGATAAGGCTGGTTATAAGATTTGCCAGATTGGCAATTCAGAAGCGGCAAAACTTGACGGCGGCATGTCGTGTTTATCGCTCAGGTTTAGCCCCTCCTAAGCTTATCTTATTACACAGCATTCGAATATTTGTTGCATAATTTTTAATCAATTACTTCTCTCAAATTTGAAATATCGATATTTTTGTAATAGCATTAAATTTATCGATAAATCGGGAGGACGTTTATGAAGAATTTTTTATTGGGATTAGCATCAATTGGATTGCTATCCATCATGTCAACAGGGGCACAAGCGGCAGCTTGTATGAAGGTGACATTAACCGGTACACAAGGTGGCCCTCCGGTCTTCATGGGGCAAGCAGGTGCTGGAACGCTAGTGCAATTTGGCGATGACGCCAAAGGCTGTAATTTAGTCAATCTGCAGTTTGATACAGGGCGCGGCACGACCCAGCGCCTGTCGCAAGTCGGTGTGCCTGTTGGGAAACTCAATGCTATCTTTTTAAGTCACATGCATTCAGATCACACCGAAGGCCTTGCAGATATGATGCAACTTCGCTGGCATTTTAATTCAGGTGGTCCAAAAGTAGATTTAGTTTGTTCAGAAGACAGCAAATCCCCATTGGGACATACGCTTAGCTGCAAAAAGTACGCCCAGCACATTGGTGATGCTCTGATCAATTCCGGTGAAATGGCACAGCGACTTGCTGAAAACAAAAAACGTCTGCCCGGCGGGCCTGCTGATTTGATCAATACCAAAACGTTCCCGCAAGCAGATGAGCCAACAATGGTTTGGAGTTATGGCAATGTGAAGGTTTATGCCATCAATTCCCGTCATATCCCGGGGCACGCGTCTTATCGTGTTGATACCCCAGCGGGATCGGTTGTCATAGGTGGGGACGCTGGAAATGATGCACCAAAACCACCTCGCGCATCTTCAACATCGGCGCAAGTTGAAAAACTTGCAATGGGCGCTGATGTCATTGTTCACTCTACAATTCACCCAGTCATGGGACCGGATAAAGATAGTGGTTTTCCGCCGCCGATCTATTTTCGTCAAAGCACAGCAACCGATCTGGGTTCCATGGCTTTGCGAACTGGGGCTAAGCATTTAATGCTCACGCACCTTATTCCGCCAATGAATGCCAAACGTCAGGGTCCATATCCAATACCAGGCGGTGGGCTGTCAGAAGACGATTATAAGCAAGCTGTTACCGATGGTGGGTTTTCGGGTAACACCGTTGTGGGGACCGATTTAGTCAGCGTACAAATGCCGTAAGGGGCAATCCAATGTCATATAATTTTTGATTTTGGATTGAAGAGTGCCCAACTGTCGACCATGATGATTATCCAATAAGGAGAATATTATGATTGAATGGTTGGGCATTTTTGCTGTGATCAGTATGGTCGTTAGTTACGCGCTTGAAGATCGCCATCCGGTCTTTGTTTTGATCTTTGCAACCTCCTGCGCACTAGCCGCCATTTATGCCTATATGATTGCCTCATATCCATTCTTAATCGCTGAAGGCATATGGGCAATGATCGCATTTCGCCGGTGGCTCATGCGATCAAAAATAGCGTCGTGATATCTCTGTAAGCTTTACCGGGATGCTCTATCCAGATATTCTATAACGCGTTGCGGACAGCCTGATCAAACGATGGTGCGGACATAACGGTTGCATTCTTTTCCGCATCTTTGATGAAGTCATCGCGTTCGGTCACAAGATTTCGCATTTCATCTTCGATGCTTTTACGTTTCTCAATAATACCCGTAATATAGGCTTTCTGTTCGTTTATCGACATATCCTGCATAGGTGTAGGTAAATGCTCAGGTGCCACCGCTTCTAATGCTACATCTTCATTGCGCACCGCGGAGACAATATCCCCACCGCCTGTGACAACTTCTTTGCGCGCTTCTCGTTTTGAGTAAAAAGCGGAATTATCGACGCGTTTAGAAACACTACCGGAAGATTTGTCGATGATCTTTTGTTCCAATGCAGCTTGGGTTTCTTTCGGGCCATAGGGCACGATTGTATCATCTAGTTTCCGCTGTAGATCAATAATTTGCTGATCATAAGGCGTCTCGATTTGTGAGATCTGCCCACCATCTTGTGGAATTGGTATATAGCTTCCACCTCCGCGCTGAGCGATATCTTTCCAAATATTCTTTGTCTCATTTGAAAGACCAGCTTGCACAGCGTGAACGGTGATGTTGTTATTGGATGCCTGTTTTAACACCTCTGGATATTTAGGTGCATTGGTATAGTCCATATGTGGTGGGGCATCACCAACCAAAAACACAATCCGGCGCGTGTCATCACCTTTAGTCCAGATGATTTGATCAATGGCAGCATCAAGTGCTTCATTAACAGATTCGGGCGTATCGCCACCACCATTTGCGCGCAATGCAATTAAGTTGCCATAAAGCCCTTGAATGTCATCGCTCATTTTGTATTTTTTGATGACGTATTCATCGCCGCGATCTCTATAGGCCACAAGTGCCATGCGAATATTTGCCTTTGGATTTATATCGACAATGGTGTTTGCAATTGACCATATCTTTTGTTTTGCACCTGCAATCAAGCTCGCCATCGAACCTGTTGTATCAAGCACAAAAGCAACCTCGATTGTCTCATGTTCATTGTTTTCAGATACGTTTTGGTTGGCCTGCACTTGCGACCCCAAAAAGGCGAATGTAAGGGCTGTAAAAGTTGATAGATTTAAAAGATGTCTTTTCATGAAAACCACTCCCCGTTTCATTTAATAGGAGAGAGCATCAAAGATAAGCGTGACAGATTTTGGGCTTGATCAAGGTTATATTGTGGTTTTTACAAGGCGGATTTTTTCTCAAAATATGTAACAAAAGGGTCTGTTTGGTTCAATTTTCTGCAGTAACCTACGATTTTGTGTCATATTATTGATTGTTGGCCTAGAAAACACCCTAAAATGACCTTCCGTTGGTCACAAAGTCATAGAACTTCAGCCCAAATTCGTTCCTATCGATAATGCTTCTTGAAACGACATCAGGAGGCGACATGTCAGATCAGCAAGAACTTCCCAATTCCTCACCGGCTATGGTCAATCAAAGACCTTCAGTTTTCACAGGGTTATCATCAAGCCCCGGATTTAAGTTTATCATTACCGGCGTAATCACATTCTTATTGCTCATTCCGGCTTTACTTGTTTGGGCGCTCGTTGAAGAGCGAGCCAATAGAGCCGACCAAGTTGCGCAATCCATTTCGCAAGGTTGGGGTAATCAGCAACGAATTAATGGTCCATATCTGGTTGTTCCTTATATGACAAAGCAAAAGCAAAACGATGTTTATATCGACGTCAGGCGCTATGCGATTTTCTCACCATCCAATTTAGATGCTTCAAGTAATCTAGATGTTGAAGAGCGAAAGAAATCGATCTACTCAACCCCGCTTTATCACATGAAGTCCAGGCTTACTGGCACATTTGATAAGATGGATACCAGCCAAATTATAGCGCGAAACGGACGGCCGCGACTGAGCGAAGCATTCATTGCTATTGAAGTATCAGATCTTGCTGGGTTCCGTTCAGAAGTCATAGCAAAGCTAAATGATGCTAATGAGGGTATCTTCGCCCCCGGACTTGCAGGATTAGCACCGAGCATTTCACATAATCGATATAACAGTCAGCATAATGCAACCAAATCTAATGGTATTCATCTAGATATCGAAGAAACTTTATTAAATGAGGAGATCAAGTTTGAAATTGATCTTGCCATAAACGGTTCACGAGCTTTGGAGATTGTCCCAAGTGGCAAAACAACATATGTGAGCATGGTATCTAACTGGCCACATCCCGGTTTTAACGGCAGGTTTTTGCCTGAAACGAGAAGCATCACTGAAACGGGGTTTGAAGCTAAATGGACAGTGCCAAACCTAGCGCGAGGCATTAGCGCTGTTACATTTGGTACTCAAATGAGCAAAGCAGATTCAATCATTGAAGTCAGTTTTGTTAAACCACTAAAATTTTATCAGCTTGTATCCAGAACACTAAAATATGCGGTTGCATTCTTCTCACTGGTGTTTCTTGCAATTTTTATTTTAGAACTTACGAGCCAGACCTCAGTGCATTGGATCCAATATATTTTAACCGGGCTTGCAATGGTGGTGTTTTATATTCTTCTATTAGCTTTAGCAGAGCAGGTTGGGTTTGATATCGCCTATATCGTCGCTAGTTTAGCAACCACCGGGTTAATCGCTTGGTATGTGGGTAACGCGCTCTCCAGCCGCAACGCAGTTTATGTGCTGGCCAGTGTGGTCGGGCTCACTTATGCCATTATGTATCTGATTTTAAAAGAAGATGAATATGCACTCATGATTGGAGCGATCATAGCCTTTGCAGCTATCGCCTTTACAATGTACGCAACGCGAAATGTGGATTGGTCAAAGAGTAGCAATAAGACTGTAAACGCTTAAACAAACATGCCCCCGGTGTTTATAATGCCGGGGGAGTAATTATCAGCTACGGCCGTCTCTGACTTGTTTGTAAAATTCACCAACGCTGATGTTAAATGCAGTTTCAAATGCAATTTGCCAGTTTGAGCGCGATAATTCATCCCAATAAACGATAAAGCTATTATAACCACCGCCGCTTTCAGCTAAAATATGGGCGGCGACTGCACCACGTTTTTGGTGTTTGACCGGGGCAGCTGGACCATAGGCTTCAAGTTGAGTTAGCTCTGAACTAACTGATAGGCTGTCACCTATACGATTGGCAATATGGTCCGCAAAAGACCTCTTAGGTGATTGCATGTAATCAACAAGAGCTTCAGAAATGCCTTCATAAAGCCAGCGCGGCCCGAACTGAAAGAACTGATCACTCACCTGCTTGTCCGGCCATGCATAACCTGCTGATTGTTTTAGATATTCATGCGATAACAAATGCATCGCAACCTCATCCAAATTGGACATGTCATCCAAACACAAGCCAATTACTCCATCAGATGAAATGCCGCTCGAGCGCTCGCCAGTGCATCGGTTATCTAAGTCTTGTTCGACATCTTCTCGACTAATTGGAGTTCGCAATTTAGCTTCAAGATCAGAGAACAGCTCGGTTTTGTTTTTGGATGCGATAACTTGGGCGGAGCCTGTGGGTCTGAAACCAAGATCAGTTAAAGCATTTAAAGCACGTTCTGTTGATGTGCGGATGGCTTTTCTCATTTTCACATCAATCGTTTCATCAAATTGATATGCAAGTGCGTTTGGATTTGCTGGCCAGTAGAGCTGCAACGCTTCATCTATCAGTCCAATTTGGCGACACCACATCAAGCCATTGTCGCGCGTAATATCATCTAAGTCTGCGAGCGATGGATATTTTTCAATAAGCTGTTTTGCGCCGCGAAAAGTCTTACGACCATAAAGACCATCTACAGCGCCAACATTGATTTTGTTTGCAACCAGTTGCTGTTGAACGCAGGCAATACCAACGTCATTCTCGGTGATAACGGGGGCCTTTAAAGACTTGGCGGGAGTGGGCTTGCGCCAGTCAAATTCGCGATAAAACGCATTGATGGATAGTCCGAAAGTGGAGGCAAAAGCAGTTTCCCAATCATTGCGCGCCATTTGTTCCCAAAATCGAATAATGCCAGCAAGTCCTTTTTTCTGAGCAACCATATAGCCTGCTAAACTCGCGTAACTTCCGAAAACCTGTTTTTCCGGCGCATCACCATGGCGCAATGTCGATAATGTTCGACCAGAAAAGCGTGTTGCATCCTGTCGGATTAAATTGATCAGGACTTCGCTTTGTAGTCCGCGATAAGAGTAGTCTCCGGCAAAGGCAATGGCGGTGCCTTCGACAAGCCAACGCGGTCCATTGATCGCTACGATTTCAGAGCGATCGCGAACAAGTGCACGGGTATAGCTTGTATATTGGCGCTGAACTTCATGGGCATATTCATGCACGGCGATATCTTTAAGCACTCTTTCCCGCTTAGTTACATCTGTCTTTTTATCAAAGCAAAAGGCAATCAATCCGTTGATATTTAACCCACTTAACGGCTTTCCAGCGCATTGTTTTTCTAAGATTTCAATGCCGTCTTTAACGGAAATTGCATTGCGCGACACTTGATTAATAGAACGCGCAAGAGCTGGTAAATCATCAGATGCAACAACATTTACCGTGCCAGGTAACTCAACATTAAATTCATCAAAATACCTGCCGGCAATTTCCATCGCTGATCGAATGATTTGTTGCGCATCATCGTTGAGCGTTCCAGAAAAGTAATATTGCAGTTTTGGCCCATCATGCGTTGGCCAATGTACTTTTAGTTGGGGGGATAATAGTGCCATTTCGCGACACCACATGAGAGAGTTATTTGCATTTAGCGAGTTGAGTTCGCCAAGTTTTGGCATCTGTTCGATGGCTTTTTGAGCGCCAGAAGCTGTTTTTTTGCCGAACAATCCGTCGACACTACCAATATCAATATCAAGCGCTGTAAATTGGTTTTGAACACATTTTACGCCTGCATCTCCACCTTCTGCCGCATGTGCGGGAAGGGGTGTTATAAGCTGCGAGATAGCTAATGAAAATGCTAAAGCAGCCAGCCCTGCTTGGTCTTTTAATCTTTTGATTGTCACACCGGCTACCTTAAACTTTTCAAAAACATACAAATTCGTAATCAATTGTAATGTCATACGCCTCAGATACAACAATGAAAATGCGCAGTGCATCACAAATTAGAGAGGTTTACGGGTTTTGTCTCAGTTTGTAGAAAATGTGTTGCAGAGTTACATCCACCGTATTTGCACAATCATTTTAATTGTAAACAATAGGCAATAAAAAACCCGCCATGTGAGTGGCGGGCTTTCGCAAAAAAGGTTTTAGCTACTGATTGGAAGTAACTTGTACATTTAGCAACTCTGCTAAGCTGCGCGGATCACCCATTGCGGAGCCAACAATTTGCCCAAATGGGACAGGCGCCTCAGGTGCAGCTTTAATTTCGATGTTTTGAGGATCATCCAGATAAGCTGACGCTGCTGTTGTGATTTGTTGTTGCAGGGCTGGAATTCCGAGGCGTCCAAGTGCAAATGGCAATAATCCTTTTGCGGCCTGTGCCATTTGTTCGCCAGAAATGCCTTGTTGTTTGCCTGCAAACTCTAGTAATTTACCAGTTAACGATGCATCATCAAAACGGAAGGCTAGCGAGTTAAATGTAAGTTGCTGCATAAGACCCATCGTCGCTAAGCCCATGGCTTGCTGCGCGTTTGGATCGTTTTCTTTGCCGACCATGTCACTTTGCAGGGTTTGTAATTCCTGCAAGAATTCCATTGTATAGCCAGAGATATCAAGTGATGTATTAAGGCGGCCCACATCATTAATTGTCAGGGCCATTTCAGGCATGTTGATCCGTCCGGTATTAACTTCCCACACACCAATCATGCTCATATCGCCGGTTAAAACGCTATAGCCCATGCTTTCAAGTGTTTGTCGCGCCTTACGTTCTTTAACGAGCGCAAGGTCAATTGCAATACCATCAACCATACCGGTAAAACCCATCTTAGATGGATCGTTTGCGTCGATGTTAAAATCAGAACCGGAGAATTTAAACACGTCCACGTTTTCAACAGTAACGCTCATCGGGCCAGTTTTAAAACGTTCATACAAGAACATATCTGTCACTTTGGACATGTCTTCACCAGCTGGAATAGTCAGATTGGAAATCTCAATGCCGCCAACTTGTATTCGTGCGCCTTCGGTCGTTGTATCTATGTCGGAAATCGAAGCTGTTTCAGCTTTATAACCACCGTCAGCAAGTTCACTCACACCAGTAAAGATGATGTCACCAACAGGCAGATCTGCTTGCGGCGACTTAAAGACAGACGAAGATAATGTCACGGTTGTTCCATCCAAACTTGCCGATCCAACTTCCATAATAGAACCTGATTTGGCAAATGTTTTGATAAGTTGTTGGGCAAACGCGTCAGCATCCAATGCCATTGAAGGAATGGCACTCCCCAAAAGGATTGAGCTTGCTAATAGTGCGCGTTTTGAAAAGTTAAATGACATTAAGTGCTCCGTGGCGATTTGATTTGCATCACAATTTATGTGTGAATTGTAACATTCTCAAGATAGTTCGATCAATTTGGTTAAAGTAGGGCAAAGACATTCGATAAGATATCGATAAAGGATATTGTTGCTCAAGAATTATACTTGACTTAGTTCTTCAAAAGAACATTATGAGAACAAATGAGAGGTTTGTTCATGCAAGATTTACATATTTATCTACCCGGCTTCATAATTGGTTACGGCATATTTTTGGTTGCCATGCTTTCTCCGGGGCCAAATATTCTCACCATAATCGGAACCTCTATGAGTACAGGTAGATCAGCGGGCATGGCGCTCGCATTTGGAACTGCAATCGGCTCTTTCGGTTGGGCATTATTATCAATTGCTGGGCTCACCGCCATCATCGCAACCCATGCGTGGGCGTTTGTTGCGATCAAAATCGTAGGCGGTTTATATCTGTTGTGGCTGGCTTATAAGTCATTTTTATCTGCAAGCAAAGATCAAGATATGACGATTAAAGCCCTTGAAGGCAAGGCGTCACATTTGCGATATTTTTGGCGTGGATTTACCGTGCAGATGACAAATCCAAAAGCAGCCATTTTTTGGGTAGCCATGATGTCGGTCGCTTTTAAAGACGGTGCACCTGTTGCTGTTATGCTTTTGTTTGGGGTGGGTGTTTTTGTACTCTCGTTTGTCCTTCACCAGTTATATGCGATTGCGTTTTCAACAAATGTGATGGTCAATACTTATACAAAAGCCAGACGGCCCCTGCAGGCGATCTTGGGAACATTTTTCACATTTGCCGGGTTTAAGTTGCTTTTGTCGCGTAGTTGAGAAAAAAACGCTTAAAAACCCAATAAAACCTAAGCTTTGTTGGGTGTAACCAACCTCAATTGCTTGCTCCGAATCAAGCCATAGGTTAGGTGAAATTTATGGGAAAAGAGATTACACCGCCTCAAGGCGGACCAGATGACATTCAAAGTGTTGGTTTAAAGGCTGCGCTCGAAGAGCGTTATCTTGCATATGCACTATCAACTATCATGCACCGGGCATTGCCCGATGCGCGTGATGGTATGAAACCTGTGCATCGCCGCATCGTTCATGCGATGAATGATATGGGCTTAAAATCCAATTCATCGTTTAAGAAATGTGCCAAAATTGTTGGTGAGGTGATGGGTAATTTCCACCCTCATGGTGACCAAGCAATTTACGATGCGCTTGTGCGTTTGGCTCAGGATTTTGCGGTTCGATATCCTTTGGTCAATGGTCAGGGTAACTTTGGTAACGTGGATGGTGATAACCCCGCTGCGATGCGTTATACAGAATCTAAAATGACACCCGTTGCTGAGTTGTTGCTTGAGGGCATCAATGAAGATGCGGTTGATTTCCGCACGACCTATGATGAGGAAAACGAAGAGCCAACCGTCTTGCCAGGCGCGTTTCCTAATCTTTTGGCAAACGGTTCTGCCGGGATTGCTGTGGGGATGGCAACGTCCATTCCACCTCATAACGCGGCTGAACTGTGTGATGCGGGTCTGCACTTAATTAAACACCGTAACGCAAGTATTGAAAAGCTTGTGGAATTCGTTCAGGGGCCGGACCTGCCAACAGGCGGCACGATCATTGAAGACAAAGAATCCATCATCAATGCCTATAAGACAGGTCGCGGTGGTTTCAGAGTGCGCGCGAAATGGGAGAGGGAAGAGACGGGTCGTGGTGGTTATCAGATCATCATTACTGAAATTCCTTATCAGGTTCAAAAGTCTCGCTTGATTGAGAAAATCGCAGAGCTATTGATCGCTAAAAAGTTGCCATTGCTTGATGATATTCAAGATGAATCAGCTGAAGATATCCGCGTTGTTTTAACGCCCAAAAACAGATCCGTTGATCCAGAGATTTTGATGGAATCTATGTTCAAGCTAACTGAGCTTGAAAACCGCATTTCGCTCAATATGAATGTGCTTAGCCAAGGCAAAGTGCCAAAGGTCATGTCCCTGCGCGAAGTACTTCTGGAATGGATTGATCACAGACGCGATGTTTTGCAACGCCGCTCACGTCACCGTTTGGCTGCCATTGTGCGTCGTTTGGAAATATTGGGCGGTTTGCTTGTCGCTTATCTCAATATCGACGAAGTGATCAGAATAATCCGTGAGGAAGATCATCCAAAAGCTGTGATGATGGAGCGGTTTAGCCTTACTGATTTACAAGCTGAATCCATCCTCAATATGCGTTTGCGTTCATTGCGCAAATTGGAAGAGTTCGAAATTCGCAAAGAGTTTGACGCGCTTGAAGCTGAGAAAGCTGAAATTGAAGCGTTACTCGCATCCGAAGAACAGCAATGGCAGGCTATTTCATGGCAAATCCGTGAAGTGAAGAAAGCCTATGGCAAAAATACTGAACTTGGCGCCAGACGTACCGACTTTGGCAAAGCGATCGATATCGATGACAGCGCAATTTACGAAGCGATGATCGAAAAGGAGCCGGTCACTGTTGTGCTGTCGGCAAAAGGTTGGGTAAGAGCGATGAAAGGGCATATGTCTGATCATTCTAGTTTGACCTTTAAAGACGGCGACAAACTCAAACTCGCATTTAGTGCCTTCACCACTGATAAAATCTTGATCATGACCACAGGCGGCAAAGCCTATACACTGGGCGCAGATAAGTTCCCTGGTGGTCGCGGTCATGGCGAACCTCTGCGTATCATGGTTGATATGGATAATGATCAGGATGTGTTGACAGCATTTGTGCATCAGCCAAATCGCAAACTGTTGCTTGCGTCCAATATTGGTAATGGTTTTATCGTCAAAGAAACGGACCTTGTGGCCAATACGCGTAAGGGCAAACAGGTAATGAACGTTAAGATGCCTGATGAAGCGCAGCTATGTGTTGAAGTGCGTGGTGATTACTTAGCTGTTGTGGGTAAAAACCGCAAAATGCTTGTATTCCCGCTGGATCAGTTGCCCGAAATGGCGCGCGGTAAAGGTGTGCGATTGCAGCGTTATAAAGATGGTGGTGTGGCTGATCTTAGATGCTTCTCAATGGAAGAGGGATTGACTTGGGAAGACAGTGCGGGTCGTTCATACACGCGCATGAAAGACGAGTTGACTGAGTGGCTTGGCGATAGAGCACAAGCTGGTCGTATGGTACCAAAAGGCTTCCCAAGATCGGGCAAGTTTTCGGGTTAAAAACTCATCACCGCCACAACAGCAAGATATAGACCCGTTAAAATAAATGCAGTGAGTGTCAGCACCATGCCGCGGGTGCGGTATTTAAACGTGCCTTTTTTGCCTGATAGGCCGATCGGGTGCATGATGCGCGAAATCGCAAAGATGAGCGCAAATATTCCAACAGCAATTGGATGTCCTCCACCAAGTTCTAGCAATCCCAGCATGAGCAAAAACATCGGTGCAGTTTCAACCATATTCCCGTGAATACGCACTGTCCGGGTGAGGGCGTCACTGTCACCTGTTTGAAGTTCGACTTTTTCACTCATTCTGATCTGTACGATATCGATAATCATTTTGATCATGAAAAAGCATAAAAATACTGAGAGTAGTGCGGTAATCGCTGGAAATGTCATGTGTTATTCATCCTTGAATTGGCTATTTGCAAACCATCCAACAATCAAGAGCGTATATCAAGTTAACATTAGTTTGATCCTTAGCATCTTGTTTTGTTTATACGTTTTGCCTAAGTTCGAACGAAATATAAGTCAGATAACAATAAGAAAGTCACAAAATGTCCCTTCGTTCGAATTTTAAAACGCCTATTCTTGCCGCAGCGTTCTCAGCGCTTTTATCCACATCGGCTATGGCCAGCGACCAAGCGGCATTAAAGCTTGCAGATGATGCGATGGCAGCGCTCAAGCAGGGACAAATTGAGCAAACAACTCAGCTTTATGATGAGGCATTGTCACAGCCAAATTTATCCGCGCCTGTTCGCGGCCAAGTATTATCGGCAAAAGCAAATGCGCTTTTGGAAATTGCTTGGGCGACGCGGCAGGACAAGCCCTTGTTAGAAGCGATTGATACGTTTGAGATGGCGGTAAAAGTGTTAGATACGAAAACATCGCCAACGGATTGGGCGCAAACTAATTCAATGCTCGGTGAAGCTTATCGCTCGCTAGCTTATGGGAAATACAATCAAAATAAACCCGAAGAGGGAGCTAAATTATATAACAATGCAATTGTTGCATATACCAAAGCTCTAGAGGTGCTCAACCAAGATGATAACCCAAATGAATGGGCAACCGCGCAGCGTGCTTTGGGGCAGGTATATGCAAATTCAGATACGTATTTATCAATCTCAGGTAAGGTTTCAAACGCCACGCGTTTAACCGAAGCTGAAGATGCCTTTCAAGCGGCAATGAACGTTTATACCAAAGACGCTGACCCTGTGAGCTGGGCCGGGTTGCAGTTTCAGTTGGGTGATATCTACACCACATTGCACCAACGACAAGGTGGAACGTTTTGGCTTGAGAAATCCATCAAATCTCACAAAAGCGTTCTAGAGGTAATCACAAAAGACAATAATCCAAATGTATGGGCGCAAGTACAGTATTTCATCGGAAATGGTTTGGTGGAATTAGGGTCGACGTTTAAGGATAAAGCGATGCTTGAAGAAGCCATTGTAGCGAGCGAATCTGCAACGCAATCTGATTATTTTGAAAACATTTTTCCAGAATTTTACGAGCGAAACCAAAACAATATCAAAGTTGCAAAGTCGCTGATCACCAATTTGGACGAGGCGAAGTAAATTAGATTTCAAGATTGCCCGAAGTTAGTCAGCGTTAATTGTAAACCGTTCCCAGCCGCTGGCACCTAGGTGCTCTTGTGGTTGGAAGCGGGTTTTATAGGCCATTTTGGGTGAGCCTTCGACCCAATATCCAAGATATACGTGCGGCAAACCGGCTTCAATGGTGCGTTTGATGTGATCAAGAACGATGTAGGTTCCGAGTGAGCGAGATTGATGGTCAGGTTCAAAAAATGAATAGACCATCGAAAGTCCATCAGCCATTTTATCGGTCAAAGCAGCACCAATTAACTTGCCTTTTGGATGTTCTTGGACGCCATCACCTTCTTGTCGAATGCGGTATTCAATGACCCGCGTATCGACATGCGTATCCTCAACCATCATTGCATAATCGAGCACAGACATTTCAGACATACCGCCATCTAAATGTCGGTCATCTAAATATGCGCGAAACATAGAATATTGCTCACTTGATGGCTCGGCTTGATGATCAACAGAAATGATATCTTTATTGCGAGCTAACACCCGCTTCAGAGACTTTGTCCAAACGAACTCGTCAGCTAAGATACGCACAGAAACACATGCTTTGCACATCTCACAAGCAGGGCGATAAGCAATGTTTTGAGAGCGACGAAATCCACCTTGTGTGAGAATATCATTTAATTCAGCCGCTTTTTCTCCCGCAAGATGCGTGAAGATTTTTCGCTCTTCACGATCATTTAAATATGGGCACGGCGTTGGTGCCGTTAAAAAGAATTGGGGAGTTTGACTATTGTGGCTCGTCATTTTCTCGTTAGATCAAAAGAGATACGAAATTTCTATGTGTGTATTGCGGGCCAACTTAATCAATCCGACAACAACTGGCAACACTGGTTTAATAACACCTGTTTATTTACGTTTAGAAATTTTGATATCAACTTCGTAATCATCGTTTAAATCTGATCGTAATATGACCGTACCAAGCAATAAATCCTGAACCAAGCGTTTGCGATCGGTAAACAGGCCGATCAATAGGACAAACCCAGATGTGAAGATATTTGCAGCCCAGAAAATCACGCTGTGAACGATTGCCGTCATAAAGTCGACACGTCCACCATCAAGGCGGGCAATACGAATACCCATCATTTTCATACCAGGTGTTGCTTGATCTGGACCACCCATTGTCATACCGACATATACGAGAGCAATCGCAGGTGTGATGATTGCAAAGAGTAACCAGCCCAAACTTAACGTGATGATGCCAAGGAAAAACACAATGATGGCAACCGGAATGTGCAAGATAGCAACCATGATATAATCAACGATAAACGCTAGAATGCGTTTTGTTCGCACACCATCGTAATAGGCGGGATCAGTAATCCGGTCATCGATTGTGTGGGTATGACGGAAATCTGAGCCATTAAATGCGTCTTCAGGATCCATCTTTTCATAGCTTGCCATAATTTGCCTCTTTAGCATCAAATATATCTGTTATCTGGGGAGAAAATTGCAATTTTCAAGACCCAGCGTCAGCTTCATAGCTCAATATATCAGCGGGTTGGCATTCCAAAACCTGGCAAATCTTCTCCAAAGTATCAAAGCGGATACCTTTGACTTTTCCAGATTTTAGCAGAGATATGTTTTGTTCAGTTATGCCAACAAGTTCCGATAGCTCTTTTGAGCGCATCTTGCGTTTTGCCAGCATGATATCGAGTGTGACGATGATAGCCATGATTATATAATCGCCTGATTTTCTTCTGAAATATTAGCAGCTTCATGCAGAATTTTTGCAAGTGTCACAAGCAGTAATCCCAAGATTATTGCATAAATTTCAGTTTCTGTAATTCCGATTGATAATTGTTTCTGTCCAGGAGGATTATATATTGTTAGCGCCAAAACTGCCAAAGTTTCAAACAATATGCCAAGCGGTGCAAGCGCTGTGACCGCCCAACCAATTTTATTGAGTTTGCCAGCCGCTTCAAATGTAAAAACTTTTCCGCCCATATATTGCCTAAAAAGCTGCACAGCTTGTAGAAAAATGTAGATCCCAATCAGCATCGGGGTGATTTCAAACACAAACGCTAAGGTTCTGCTGACACCATTAATAGTGATGGTCCGACCAGCTGCAACAAATTCTTCGCGAATAGCATCATCAATCGCAGGAGTATCGATAATCATGAGAATTGTATAATAAGCGATCGTTAAAATTGAAATCGCAGCTCCGAGAATAGAAAACCCGCATGCATAGCGCGCTAATTTTCGAATGCGACTATAGGAAAGCGAAGACTTTTGCTCTGATGACATTTTACACCTTTTAAAATTAAATGTTGATTTATTATTGTTTTACGATAATTAATGCATGAATTATATTAAGTCAATATGGAGTTTGTTTGTGTTTAAAATTAATAATCGTTTTGCGAAATTATCTTTTTTAGGGGTGGTGATGGGTGTCATCAGTGCTTGCGGGCATACCCCTGTGTCTTCCATGGTGAAGTTGCGAAATTTTGATCCTGCAACAACTGATGTCAAACAGCTAAGTGTTGCTGTTGTCTTGCCTCATGAATACAGAATTCAGCAAGGTGGCGTCATCATGACATTGGAATTGCGGAAGAAAGATGGTTTAGAAAAGAAGATGGAGACATTCAGCTTAACAACATCGTTAAGCTCAGAAGACAAGTTGATGTTAGCTAAAATCAAAGAGCCCGGGCGTCAGGTTATTGCATATCGCATACGACCATATGACATAAAAAGGTTCAATGAGATCCGAAAATTCACGCTTGAGAAAAGACCGACTAAGCAGTGGGAGGGTTCATTTAATATTGGTGCCAGTGCCTGTCGCCTGGGAAATTACATTCCCAAAACACTACCCGTTTCGATTTATCTAAAATCAAGCGAAACAAAAAGCTTTGTTCCATTCATTGTCAATGCAGATTTAATGAAAGAATCTGATGGAAACAAGCTGCATGAAACCGTTCCGCTTTGTAATTCAGTGAATGGGTGATCGCACTATGCAAGATCGCACAAAGGTATAATTCCATTCCAAGTATGCGGGGGAGATTAATTTCTCTCCCGCATCCTGACTAAGTAAAGCAAATTATGGACGACGCTCAGATTTTACCGTCAAACCTGAATGACAAGGTAGTATTTGGTTCGAAGCGGGTGCACCTGCGTGATAATGATAGCCAATACCTTCCGTTACACGTCCATTACATTCATCCAACTCTGTTACTTTCGCTTCAGCTTCAGTTAGTGGTTCAAGGATTGGGTAGCCATCCATCGCAATTCCGATAATTGAAGCTTCGCTTGCATCGTGTTCCACTTTTGCCTGACAATCTGTTATAATGTGTGTGTGATAGCCAACATGCGGATTAACGTGCCCACCGCAGTCATCAAATGCTGCAATTGTATAGGCTGACAAGATCGCATCAACCGGTGCTGATTGATCAAGACGCAGACCATTGAAGGATATTCCAGCGGGCAACCCTCTCGCTATACGTGGTTCAAAATTGTCGCGCTTAACAGGTTCCATCGGAATAATCAGTGTCGAGGTCTGCCCCTCAGGGATATAAGAGATGGAGCATTCAACGCAATAATTTTGATATTCCTCGGCAACATCGGGTCTTGCAGCAGCTTCGCAGGCAACTTGAGTATCTGTTACGCGAACTTTGCCAGTTTGTTCATGATATAATTGCCAATTGCTATCATTATAGATCTCAGGGAGTGATTGGATAAACTTACCATCTACATCAACCACCTCACCATCTTTGATCCAAATGCCGCCTTTGTCTGGACCATCTTCGATTGACCGCGGACACCATGGGCCAATTTCAAACCCAACAGGTTGCGCATTTATAGTAAAAGCAAAGCACTTGGTCTCAAGTCCATTTGATAATGTGCAGTCGACAATTGTTGGCTCTTGCGTAAGCGCATCTGGCAAAAAGTGTTCGATAAGTTGATGTGTGTGAATACCTTCATCCGCATAAGCGATTTGGGGTGCCATTGTCAGGCTGGCGGTAAAAATGGCGAAAAACTTACCCGCGTTGTTTTTGAGCATCTTAAATCCTTTTAGTTTGATAATTTAGCAAAAATCGCGCAATCCAATGGAATAAATTCATTTGATCAACTGGTTATTTAGGCGCAACTTATTGCCGTTGCTTTACCTATATAAAAGCACTTTGCAGCCAGTGTGGAATGAATATGGAGATATTATGAAAGCTTGATGGGCGCAAAGGACAGTTTTTTGCGCTCACCTTGCTCAGTTATAAACAAAAATCGAAGTTAGATTTTTTGCATCAGCTTTGCAGCCTCTGGAGCAAAATATGTTAAAATACCATCGCAGCCTGCACGCTTAAATGCCATCAGACTTTCCATCATGGCACGTTCGCCATCAATCCAGCCATTTTGGCTGGCAGCTTTAATCATCGCGTATTCACCCGATACTTGATATACAAATGTTGGGAGGCGGAACTCTTCTTTAACGCGCAGGCACATATCTAAATAAGCCAAACCTGGTTTAACCATCACCATATCCGCACCTTCTTCAACGTCTAGCGCAACATCGCGCATGGCTTCATCAGGGTTAGCTGGGTTTAGGAAATAGCTATTCTTGTCGCCTTTAAGAAAATCACTCGTGCCAATGGCCTCGCGATAGGGGCCGTAAAAAGCAGAAACAAATTTTGCTGCATAAGACATCACGGCAACAGATTGAAAACCTGCATCATCAAGTGCACGGCGAATGACACCAATGCGCCCATCCATCATTTCAGATGGTGCAATAATGTCAGCTCCCGCTTGCGCTTGCAATACGGCGGCTTGGGCGAGAACTTCGACAGTTTTATCATTGACAATTTCGCCATTTTCAAAAATTCCGTCGTGACCATCTGAGGTAAACGGATCGAGCGCGACATCTGTAATGATGCCAATTTCCGGAACTTCTGCTTTGATCGCGCGTGTGGCTTGGTTGATCAAATTGTCCGGATTTAGGATCTCAGTTCCGGTTTTATCCCGCTTTGCGTAATCAATATTTGGAAAGGTCGCGATGGCTGGAATGCCAAGTTCTGCAGCTTCTTTTGCTGCTTTTACTGCAAGGTCGATACTTAAGCGCTCAACACCAGGCATGGCGTCCACAGCTTCGCGCTTGTTGTCGCCTTCAATTAAGAACATTGGCCAAATAAGATCAGATGGAGTGAGATGTGTTTCACGCACCATATTGCGCATCCATGCGCTGCCGCGATAACGGCGCATACGTTTGTGTCCTGTTACATCATCAATTTTGCGGCTCATGTCAGACATTAATTCTACCCATCTACAGTATTTTTGCGCACTGGTTTGGCCATTCTTTGTAAAAAAGGTCAAGTAACACAACTAATTTTATCTAGATTGAGACACTTTGTTGCGCCTTTTTTGATGCTCCTATATAAAACACAGTGATAAATAAGAGATTTTTACCAAAACTTGGATCGCGTTAAATGGTGGACAATAATAGCATCTCGCTTGAGCAAATGGCGCAAAAGAGCAGTGACGCTTCTGAGGGTATACATCTTTTATATAATGTCTTTTTATCAATTGTTGCTTTGGCATGTGTTGCAGGCACGGTAAAATATTGGGCGATGTTAATGGGAATAACCGATGGTGGTGCCCTTCGTTTTGATATTGCTCCTCTGCATTGGCGGTTAGCTGCAACCACACTTGCACTTTTACTTCCCCTCACAGCATTGGGCGTTTGGTTCCAGACTGCATTTGGATTGTGGGGGTGGGTATTGGTTACATTTATTCAATACCTAATGCACGCGGTGCTGCCCAATTGGTTTGGTTCGGATCCACTTAATCTGATATTTAGTGGTGCCGTTGTTATCCTGTTCTTAGTGTTTCAAACCATATTCTACCTCAAGGAACGCAAGCGATTGCAGGAGGAGGGGTTGTAAGACCCATCCATCATTTTCACTGACTGCGAGTAATGATTAATTTACCTTGTCTCAGAGTAAGACTTTGTTAAGCACACAAATTAAGTAAAATTTTCGATACATTCGATAGATTTGCTCCAAGACGGAAAAAAACAAAACAAACCGTCACATTAAAACAGTGAGGCAAACTAAAATGGCACAACAACAACCAATCTTGGTTCATAACCAATCTACAGAAAACACAGGTCAAGAAAACGGCCTTCGTGTACAATATCTTGAAGCCCTACAACTTGTAGAGCGCTTGCACCGTCGTCTTCTTGACGTTGTAAAAGATGAATTTGAACGCTCAGGACGCGCTGATATCAACGCAGTTCAAGCGCTTTTGCTCTTCAACATCGGTAATGCTGAATTAACAGCTGGCGAATTGCGTAGCCGCGGATACTATTTAGGTTCAAACGTTTCTTATAACTTGAAGAAACTTGTTGATCTTGGTTTCATCAATCACACAAAATCACGCGTTGATCGTCGTTCGGTTCGCATTTCGCTAACTGACAAGGGTACAGAGATCGCAAGCGTTGTTGCACAATTGTATGATCGTCACATTCAGTCAATCGAACAAGTTGGCGGCATCAACGAAGATGATTTCTCAACAATGAATAAATTGATGCAGCGTCTGGACCGATTCTGGAATGACCAGATCATGTATCGCTTGTAATTGATGATATAGCCGTCAGATTTTTACGAAGAATCTGATAGGAAATACCTATTACAATTTTGTTGAACCACTGCCAAATGTATATTTGGTAGTGGTTTTCACATTATATTCACCATTATCGTCATACATACTAGCCGTGTAGATTAAGGCAGGCTGCCTTGATACAGCCACAAAGGTATGGATTTTGGGATCATGAGCTAATCGATGAATTTCGATCACGCGAGTTTGATCAGCGATTGACCCAAATACTCTTGCTGAATGTGGGTAAAGGCTTTAAATTATTCATGCTGTTAGATGTCAGCATTTGTAACTGTACCGTCGAATATGACAATTGGTGAAGAGATGAAAAAACTGAATAAAGATTCTGAAAAAACTCAATCTCGTATAGCGCGTCGTGCTATCTTAAAGGGCGCAGCTGCAACAGGTTTGATTGCAGGATTAACTGCACCTTCCTTTGCACAGTCAACAATTGAACAAATTATACGCGCACCAGGTCGCGGTACTTGGGATGACCAGTTTGATGCACAAGCATCTCGTACGGTCAGCGAAACAGTTGCAAACTTCCCAATTATCTCTGAGCAAACTCTTCGTAATTTGGAAATTGCACAGATCAAATATCAAAACATTGTCGCAAATGGCGGCTGGCCGGTTGTGCCTGCAAACAAGCGTTTGCGTTTGGGCATGGTTTCCGGTGATGTGCGCAAATTGCGCGAACGCTTAATGATTTCAGGCGACCTGCCGCGTTCTGCAGGTATCTCAGATAGCTTTGATACATATGTGCAAGGGGCGGTGAAACGTTTTCAAGCACGTCACGGCATGCCATCTGACGGTGTGCTTGGTAAGTTCAGCTATGCAGCGATCAATGTATCAGCGCAAGTTCGCCTAACACAGATCGAAACAAACCTTGTGCGCTTGCGTTCAATGTCTGGTTATCTTGGTGATCGTTATGTGATGGTCAATATCCCAGCTGCGCAAATTGAAGCTGTTGCAAATGGCCGTGTGGAACTACGCCACACAGCAATTGTTGGTAAAATTGATCGTCAAACACCGATTTTAAATTCAAAAATCCATGAAGTGATTTTAAATCCGTATTGGACAGCGCCACGTTCAATCATCGAAAAAGACATCATGCCATTGATGCGCAAAGATCCAACATATCTTGAGCGCAACGCAATTCGCTTGTTTGATGGAAAAGGTTTGGAAGTCGCGCCGGAAACTGTTGATTGGAATGCCCCAGAAGCACCGAAGCTTATGTTCCGTCAGGATCCAGGCAAGATCAACGCGATGTCATCAACGAAGATCAATTTCCACAATCCGCATGCCGTTTATATGCATGATACGCCGCAGCAATCAGTGTTTGGTAAGTTGCTTCGCTTTGAATCATCTGGTTGCGTGCGTGTTCAGAACGTGCGTGAATTATCCGCGTGGTTGCTAAAAGATACCGCGGGTTGGGATCGTCAAGCGATTGAATCCGGAATTGATTCTGGTGAGAGTATGCCAATTCAGGTTGAACAGCCTGTTCCTGTATACTTCACATATTTCACAGCATGGTCATCTGCTGATGGTGTCGTGCAGTTCCGCGATGATGTGTATCGTCGTGATGGTGTAGATCTATTGGCGTCTCGCGAACTATAAATTAAAATGAAATATCTATTCAAAGCGGCCCTTTTAGGGCCGCTTTTTTGTTTCGAGGCTGACATTTATTGAGTGTTAAAAGTCCTCGATAACGATCTCTGGTCATCAGATAATTATTCGACTGGCTCTAGTCGCGTCAATTTGGTGTGTTTATGTCCTAATAAGGCGTTAAGCAGATGTTGCACTTGCTTACTGTTAGCGGTAAATAGCCCCCATCTTATTCTGAATGCTCGAGAACGACTCGTTGCAAGTTTTGAAGGTAACCTCAAATGTCCAATGCATTTTTTACAGCCTCCCTCGCTGACCAAGATTCTGAAATTTTCAGCTCAATTGAACAAGAATTGGGTCGTCAACGCCATGAAATCGAATTGATTGCGTCTGAGAACATTGTTTCTCGCGCGGTTTTAGAAGCGCAAGGTTCGATCATGACAAACAAATATGCCGAAGGTTACCCCGGTAAACGTTATTATGGTGGTTGTCACTTTGTAGATATCGCGGAAAATTTAGCAATTGATCGCGCCAAAGAATTGTTTGGCTGCGGATTTGCAAATGTTCAGCCAAATTCTGGTTCACAAGCCAACCAGGCTGTGTTGCTTGCACTTTCAAAACCGGGTGAAACAATCTTGGGTATGAGCCTAGATGCAGGTGGCCACCTAACGCATGGCGCAAAACCGAACCTATCGGGTAAATGGTTTAACGCTGTTCAATATGGTGTTGTGGCAGAAACAGGATTGCTTGATTATGATCAAGTTGAAGCTTTGGCACTAGAGCACAAACCAAATATCATTGTTGCGGGTGGTTCTGCTTATTCTCGCGAAATTGATTTTGCGAAATTCCGTGAAATTGCTGATAAAGTTGATGCAGTCCTTTGGGTTGATATGGCTCACTTTGCAGGTCTTGTGGCAGCCGGTGTTCACCCAAGCCCATTCCCACATGCGCATGTTGCAACAACAACAACGCACAAAACACTGCGCGGACCTCGCGGCGGTATGGTTCTAACCAATGACGAAGCCATTGCAAAGAAAATTAATTCAGCGGTGTTCCCGGGCCTTCAAGGTGGCCCGTTAATGCACGTGATTGCAGCCAAAGCTGTAGCGTTTAAAGAAGCGCTGACAGATGATTACAAATCCTACATGTCTGATGTAAAAGAAAACGCTCAAGTCTTGGCAAAAACACTTGTTGATGGTGGTTTGAACATCATTTCAAGCGGTACGGATACGCACCTTATGTTGGTTGACCTACAGCCTAAAAACGTAACCGGTAAAGCGACAGAAGCAGCGCTAGGTCGTGCATTTATTACGTGTAACAAGAACGGTGTTCCAAACGATCCGCAATCGCCATTTGTTACATCTGGTATTCGGTTGGGTACACCTGCTGCGACAACACGCGGCTTTGGTCCTGATGAATTCCAAAAGGTTGGTGAGATGATCTTAGAAGTCGTCAATGGTTTGAGTGCTGCTGGTCAAGATGGCGACAATTCAGCCGTTGAAGAGGCTGTAAAAGCCAAAGTGATTGCACTGACGGATAAGTTCCCAGTATATCAAAGCATTGGAGCTTAGTGAATGCGTTGTCCTTATTGCTCGTCTCATGACAGCCAGGTGAAAGATTCGCGGCCCGCTGAAGATGGTTCTGCAATCCGCCGCCGCCGTGTATGCCCAGATTGTGGTGGTCGCTTCACCACATTTGAGCGCGTCCAATTGCGAGACTTGCAAGTGTTGAAAAAAACGGGGCGTAAAGTTCCGTTTGACCGTGAGAAACTGCAAAAATCATTTGATATTGCGCTTAGAAAGCGTCCTGTTGATCGTGACCGAATTGATCGTGCAGTCTCTGGAATTGTGCGCCGTTTAGAAAGTTCAGGTGAAACTGAAATCGAAACGGATGCTATCGGCTTGCTTGCGCTTGAAGCGCTCAAAGCACTCGATGATGTGGGATTTGTGCGTTATGCATCGGTCTACCAAGACTTCACAGCTGCCAATGATTTTGAAAAAATTATTGAATCTTTAAGTGCGCAGATCGCGCGCGATGCTGGTGATGACAACTAGCGGGGAACATATCCCCCCATCACACCCCCAGAATGAAGAAGTCCGTTCTGATCAAGAAATCATCGATAGAAAATTCATGCGCGCTGCCATTCGTTTGGCGCGCAAACATGAAGGTTTAACTGCCGAAAACCCATCTGTTGCGGCGCTCGTGGTCAAATATTTCGATGAACAACCGGTCATCATTGGTCGCGGGGTGACAGCAATTGGTGGCAGACCACATGCTGAAGTTTTAGCGCTAAAGGAAGCGGGATCTGCTGCAAAAGGCGCGCATGTATATGTGACGCTCGAACCATGCTCTCACTTTGGTAAAACCCCACCATGCGCCGACGCTTTGATTGAGGCGGGTGTCAGCCGCGTTGTTGTTGCTGCAAATGATCCCGATGAGCGTGTATCAGGCAGAGGCTTTGAAAAGCTTCGCGCAGCTAGGATTGAAGTTATCGAAAATCTACTATCGCAAGAAGCAGAATATGGTCTTGCGGGCTATCTCATGCGCAAACGTTGTGTGCGCCCATTTGTGACGCTCAAAATGGCAATGTCGAAAGATGGATTAATCGGCGCGCGCGATGGTCGGCAGATCAAAATAACAAGCGAGATTTCAAATGGACAAGTTCAGGTTCTACGCGCTCTAAATGATGCAATTTTGGTTGGTTCGAGCACCGTGCAAAATGATAATCCTACGCTTACATGTCGACTGAATGGTCTTAACCATCGCTCACCTATTCGTGTTGTTATGGACAGAAATCTGGGTATCTCGCCTACGTCCAATCTTGTTCAAACGGCAAAGCAACACAAGCTAATCGTTGCGACCAATTCCGATACGTCGAATTCTCAGGCTTATGAAGAATTTGGGGTGGAGATTTTGCCGAATAAAACTTCTGACGATTATGGTCAGATTACCGAGCTTTTAGATCATCTTGGCAAATCTGACGTTTCAACTTTACTGGTTGAAGGCGGGGCAAAGATAGCTTCAAGCTTTCTAAACGCGGGTTATGTCGACAGAATTATTATTTTTCAATCCGAAGAAGAATTGGACGTTGCAGCAGGAACTACAACTGTGAAAGCACCTTTGACGCCTGAGAATTTGCCGCAAGGGTTTTTGCTTAAAAACAAGCTGACATTTGGGCCGGATGTCATGTATGAATATGAGAAAATAAATTAGGATCGCACCACGTGTTCACAGGCATTATAACAGATATCGGCGAAATTTCTGAATTAGATCAGCTAAAATCTGGTTTAAAAATCAAAATAAAGACCGAATATGACCCAAAATCGATAGAAATTGGTGCATCTATTGCCTGTGCTGGAACATGTCTGACGGTGACAGAACTTCCCGAATCTCGGTCTAGTGATCGCTGGTTTGTTGTCGAAGCCTGGGAAGAGGCTTTGCGATTAACGTCAATTGGTTCTGTAAAGATTGGCGATAAAATTAACCTCGAACGCGCTCTTAAAATGGGTGATGAATTGGGCGGGCACATGGTGTCTGGTCATGTTGATGGCAAAGCTGAAATTATTGAAAAGATCATGGAAGGTGACGCGGTTCGTTTTCGCTTTAAAGCACCGGACGACCTTGCAATCTTCATCGCACCGAAAGGTTCGGTCACCCTTGATGGCACTTCATTGACGATTAACGAGGTGGATGGGTCAATATTTGATGTGCTTTTGATCAAACATACGCAAGAGGTCACGACATGGGGCCAGCGCCAAGTTGGTGATATGGTCAATATCGAAATTGATCAAATGGCACGTCATGTGGCCCGTCTTGTTGAACATATGATGAAAAGAAACGGTGCTTAGTCACCAAATCAGAGAATTTACTTGCGACTTGCTCAGAACCATGATTTGAGCGGGTTCTGATATTTTACGATCCCTGAGAGCTATATTGGCCATATTCGCAATATTTGGAGCAGCACCATGTCAAAAACACCACATTTATTGATCGTAGAGGCTAGATTTTACGATGATATGTCTGACGCGATTTTAGATGGCGCGGTTTCTGCACTTAAAGATGCGGGTGCAACTTATGACGTGATTTCAGTTGATGGTGCGCTTGAAATTCCAGCGACAATCGCAATGGCGCTTGATGGTATGGATGTCGGCGGTACGATATATGACGGTTTTGTTGCGCTTGGTATCGTTATCCGCGGTGAGACTTATCACTTTGATATCGTCTGCAATGAATCAGCACGCGGTTTAACGCAGCTTTCCGTTAGCGAGTCGATCGCTCTGGGCAATGGCATTATGACCGTGGAAAATTCCGATCAAGCTTGGGCACGCGTTAAAAAATCAGAACTGGATAAAGGCGGATTTGCTGCGCGCGCAGCATTGAAAATGATCAAGATCAAAGCGCAGCTATCTGCTTAGCGCTACAAGAGATAAAAACGAGTACGATATATGAGCGATAAGCTTTCAAAATCAGGTGAAAATCCGGAAGTAAAACCAGCTAATAAACGCGGAGTTGCAAGACTTGCTGCGGTGCAGGCTTTATATCAGTTAGATATGTCCGGTGAACATGTTACCGAAGTCATTGCAGATTTTAGAAGTAACCGTTTGGGCAGCGAAATGGATGGCGATCAATACCGAGATGCAGATCCGGATTGGTTTAATATGGTCGTTAAGGGGGTTGTTGAACAACAATTAGCGCTTGATCCGGAAATTCATGGTGTGCTGACCGATGATTGGCCGCTCTCACGTATTGATTCCACATTGCGCGCTATCCTGCGAGCAGGGGCATTTGAACTCAATGATCGCAAAGATGTTCCAACAGCTGTCATCATCAATGAATATGTTGATATCGCGCGCGCGTTTTTCCAAGAAGATGATGAGCCGAAACTCGTTAATGCGGTACTAGACCGCTTGGCACGCCAATGGCGTAAAGGCTAAACTAATCTGAAAGTCAGTTTTATATGTCCAATGCTCCGGCTCAGCCGAAAGATGAACTCGCGCTCGCTAAATATAACGCTGCTATTTTAGGTGCGACCGTTGCATTTACAGGTTCTATGGCCCCCGTTGCTGTAGCAACAGGCGGTTTAGCCGGACATTATCTATTGGACGAAGATAAATCCTGGGCAACTTTGCCTGTTATGGGGTTTAATGTCGGAACTGCTTTAGGGGCGTTTTTGGCAGCATATTTGATGCGCCGAGTTGGCCGACGCACAGGCTTTATAGCTGGCGCATGTCTTGGAATGCTCGGTTGCGCGCTTGCCACTTTGGCATTGCTTAACGGGCTCTTTGTTTTGCTTGCGCTTGGTCTGGTCTTTATTGGAAACGGTATGGCCTTTTCCAATCAGTATCGCTTTGCTGCCGCTGATGGCGCGCCAAAATCGTTTAAGCCGCAAGCGATTTCCTGGGTTGCAATGGGCGGTATTTTTGCAGCTGTTATCGGGCCACAAATTGCCATTCAAATGGGCGGGTTCTTCGATCCGATCCCTTTCGCGGGGAGTTTTTTAGGCATTATACCAGTTCTGCTAATTGGGATATTTATCTTAAGCTTTTTGCGCATCCCATCGGAAGATAATAAGCCAGCTCCAACGGGTGAAGATCAAAGTGAGCGCCCCTTAAAAGAGATTATCACGCAGCCAAAATTTATGGTCGCGATGATGTGCGGCGTTGTTTCATTTGCCATGATGACATTTATGATGACAGGAACGCCAATTGCGATGATGATCTGTGGGTTCAGCCCTGATCAATCTACCTTGGGCATCCAATGGCATGTTTTAGCAATGTATGGACCGAGCTTTTTTACAGGAAAACTTATCACCCGCTATGGCGCAGATCGCGTCACAGCTACGGGTCTCGTCATCATGATCATTTGCGCATTTATCGGCTTTATGGGGATTGAGCTTTGGAACTTCTGGCTTGCACTCGTGTTGCTAGGTATCGGTTGGAACTTTGGCTTTATCGGTGCAACCTCCATGGTCTCTGTCAGCTACCGTCAGTCTGAGAAAAACAAGGTTCAAGGTTTTCATGATGGGCTATTGTTTTCGCTGGTAGCATTATCCTCATTGGCCGCGGGGCAGGTGCTCAATTACTGGGGTTGGCAGGTTTTAACTGCTATTTTGTGGCCGGTCTGCGGGCTTGCACTCATTGTGTTGCTCGTTCATTCAGCCAAACAACGCCGCATTGACGCGCACGCATTTTAAATAAATGACAGTTTGGTAGCCACTAATTGTAGTGGTTGCACGTCTATATTTAGTGATTCTTTCTCAATTTTTGATGATTCAACTTGACCTTTTCATCTTGCTGTCATTCACTGCCCGCATCACTGGCACTTTGCGGAGGAGGCAAACGCCATTTGTTTGAAAAGGGTGGGCTCTTTTAGGGCCTAAAATCGGAGGAGGAATTTCCAAAAATGGGAATATTGTTAATAGTAATATTATGCGGCATCTTGTCGATCGTATACGCGGTCTGGGCAACGAAATCCGTTCTTGCTGCTGACCAAGGCAATGAACGGATGCGAGAAATCGCAGGTTATATCCGTGAAGGCGCATCTGCTTATCTAAATCGCCAATACACAACAATCGCAATTGTGGGAGCTGTGGTGTTTGTATTGGTTTGGCTCTTACTGTCTGCAACTGCTGCCATTGGCTTTTTAATTGGTGCAGTTTTATCTGGTGTTGCAGGCTTTATTGGCATGCACGTATCCGTTCGCGCAAATGTTCGAACAGCACAAGCATCTGCCCAGAGCATTTCTGCAGGGTTAGATATTGCATTTAAATCAGGTGCGATCACAGGTATGTTGGTGGCTGGTTTGGCGCTGCTTGGCGTTGCTGTTTACTACTACATCTTGATTGGTCCAATGGGTCTTGGCACAGCTTCTCGCGAAGTGATTGATGCATTGGTGGCTCTTGGGTTTGGTGCATCTTTAATTTCAATCTTTGCTCGCCTTGGTGGTGGTATCTTCACCAAAGGTGCTGACGTTGGTGGTGATCTTGTTGGTAAGGTTGAAGCGGGTATCCCAGAGGATGATCCACGTAACCCAGCAACGATTGCTGATAATGTGGGTGATAACGTTGGTGATTGTGCCGGTATGGCAGCTGATTTGTTTGAAACCTACGCAGTGACAGTTGTTGCAACAATGGTATTGGCAGCTATCTTCTTTGCAGGTTCTGGCATCTTAGATAGTGTCATGCTCTACCCACTTGCGATTTGCGGTGGTTCAATCATCACATCAATCATCGGTACTTTCTTCGTAAAGCTTGGCCAAAATGGATCCATCATGGGTGCGCTTTATAAAGGCCTCATCGTAACGGGTATCTTGTCTATCATCACGCTTGGTGCTGCAACTTCGCTCACCATTGGTTGGGGTGAGATCGGTGTTGTTGCAGGTAAATCGATTACCGGAACAAACTTGTTTATCTGCGGTATTTTGGGCTTGGTTGTTACTGGCTTAATCGTAGTCATCACTGAGTATTATACTGGAACTGATAAGCGTCCTGTGAATTCAATTTCACAAGCATCGGTTACAGGCCACGGTACAAATGTGATCCAAGGTCTTGCTGTTTCACTTGAATCAACAGCTCTTCCAGCGATTGTGATCGTAGGTGGTATCATTGCAACTTACCAATTTGGTGGTTTGTTTGGAACAGGTATCGCAGTAACTGCAATGCTTGGTATTGCCGGCATGATTGTAGCATTGGACGCCTTTGGACCGGTGACAGATAATGCAGGCGGTATCGCTGAAATGTCTGGTTTGCCGCCTGAAGTTCGTCAAGCAACTGATGCGCTTGATGCTGTGGGTAACACAACAAAAGCTGTGACAAAGGGTTATGCAATTGGCTCCGCTGGTCTTGGTGCACTTGTGTTATTTGCCGCATATTCAAACGATCTGGCATATTTTGCAGCCAACTCAGAGCAATATCCTTACTTTGCAGATGTAGGTGAAATTTCTTTTGATCTATCCAACCCATATGTTGTGGCTGGTCTGATTTTTGGTGGCCTTATTCCATATCTGTTCGGTGGTATTGCAATGACAGCTGTGGGTCGTGCAGGTAGCGCGGTTGTGGAAGAGGTTCGTGCTCAGTTTAAAGAAAAGCCCGGCATTATGAAGGGTACAGAAAAGCCTGATTATGGCCGTGCTGTAGATATGCTGACACGTGCTGCGATCAAGGAAATGATCATCCCATCCTTGCTTCCAGTTCTTGCGCCATTGCTCGTTTATTTCGGCGTATTGATCATCTCAGGTTCAAAAGCTTCAGCCTTTGCAGCCTTGGGTGCTTCGCTTCTAGGTGTGATTGTAAATGGTCTGTTTGTGGCTATTTCCATGACATCAGGTGGGGGTGCATGGGATAATGCGAAGAAATCTTTTGAAGATGGTTTTGTCGATAAAGATGGCGTTAAACACGAAAAAGGTGGCGAAGCGCATAAAGCATCTGTGACCGGTGATACTGTAGGTGATCCATACAAGGATACAGCTGGTCCTGCGGTCAACCCGGCCATTAAGATCACCAACATCATGGCATTGCTGCTACTCGCTGTTTTGGCACACTAAGCCACGAGTACAGATCAAAAAATAAAAACCCCGTTGATAGAAATATCAGCGGGGTTTTGCTTTGAATTTGAAAAACCTAATTCAGACAAGCGTTGGTGTTGACTAAGTTCCTGTAAACCCACCAAGTACGCCTGCCAAGAAGCCACGTTCAGTGCCACCTGTAGGTGTCGTGCGTGAAATCATATCAAAGACTTTGCCGTCTTGAAGTGTGTAATTTGCAATACGGGATACAGTGCCTTCTTGGTCAAGATAAACTGCAAGTACTGATTGACCCACCAACTTGGTTTTTTGGAATGCCATGCCGCGTTTGCGTTGCTGCGAAATATAATAAAACACTTCGTTAGAATCGATCGTTTGCGTAGTTGACGGTGTTCCTAAAGATAAAAGCACTTGTTCGCGACTTGAGCCGACCGGCGTTGCTTCCAATGCTGATTGGTCAATAATATAACCCTGATTGAGTACTTGAGATGTATTACATGCACTAAGAGCAGTTGCTGCAGCTAACATAGTAAGTCCAACGACAAAAGATCGTGGGCGGAAAGAATAGCGTTTTGGATCCGCTTGACCGATAACTCTGTTCAACAACACTGCCTCCTTCAGGCAAAAACGCTCATACGTCATAAATATCTTGGGCTTTTGGTAAACCAGCTTGCAAGGTTATGCAAGATTTCTAAGCTTGTATGTGCAATTAGTGATTATTTTATGGCAATCACCGCAATTTATAACTATGTATCCACTCTTAGGCTCTGCGGCTATCTTATAAGCATTTAATAGTTAATATTAATGAGCCATATTCGGTATTTAAGGTATATAAATGATCCTCAATCTGTTTCGCAAAAAAAGATCAAATAGCGCTATCATTAAACGACAGTATGAAGAACTTACTGACGCTGCCCGTCAGATGGCATTTTATCGTGATATGAATGTTCCAGACACCGTTTTAGGTCGGTTTGAGATGTTATCCATTCTCATGATGCTTTATCTTCGTGCAACAAAGGATAAAGGCGAGGCCGTCGAAGGTTTAGCTCAGGATATCGTTGATGCATTTTTTGAAGACATTGATCACTCCATCCGCGAGCTTGGTATTGGCGATGCAGGTGTTCCCAAGCGTATGAAAAAACTTGCTGGCATGTTTTATGGGCGTGCAGATTCTTATGGTAAGGCGATTGAAAATGACGATGTTGGTGAACTTAACACAGCACTCATTCGCAATTTGTTTCCTGAAGAAATCGAAGAAGCTCCTGATATGTCAGAATTAGGCCGTTATTTAATCGCATCAGATAGAGCGCTTGCTGATTGTCGTATTGATGAGATGGCTAAAGGCAACTTAAAGATCGTACGAGCTTAGAAGGCGAATTAGAACTATGGCAGAGCGGACTAAAGAATTTAATGAAAATGTTCCATTTTCGTTTCCGATCAAAGTAGGGCACGTTGCGTCAAATGCAGTGACAATTACCATTGAGGCCGACGAGAAGGAACGCGAAGGTCTAGCAAAATTGTGGAACATTGTTGGCGTTGATGCATTAAAAGCAGATGTTCGCTTAAGTCGGTGGAAGCGTGATGGTATTCGCGTTTCAGGCACGTTTCGTGGCGAATTGAAACAAATGTGTGTTGCATCACTTCAACCAATTACAACGCTGATTGACGACGAATTTACCGCGCATTTTGTGCCGGAAACATCAAAGCTTGCGCGTCGTGATGATATCCAAAATGGCGAAATTATTATCGATGTCGACGGCCCTGATATTCCAGACACATTCACGGCCAATACAATCGATATTGGCGAAGTGGTGGCAGAATATGCAGCCCTGGTCATTGATCCTTATCCTAGAGATCCCCAAGCGCATATTGCTGAGAAATTTCAAGCATCAGACGTAGAAGATGACAAGGCGCCGTCGCCTTTTGCTGCACTTGCATCAATAAAAGACGAATTGAGCTGAATTATATTCATATTTGGCAAGAATAAAGTTGTACAGGTTGTAAAAATGGTTATTTTCGGCGTAATTTTTAAGGATTGGCAAATGCAAAGGATTGCGAGTTGACCACAATCTCAATTGATTTGATGGGCGGTGATCATGGCCCTTCTGTGATTGTAGCTGGCGCGGCGATTGCATTAGAGCGTCATCCTTCGATTAAGTACCAAATGTTTGGTTTGGAAGAAGAATGCCTCAAGGTTTTGGATGAGTATCCAGCTGTTAAGGCAGTTTCGGAGTTTCACAATTGTGAACTTGCTGTCACAATGTCGGATAAACCAAGCCAGGCGCTACGTAAGGGTCGTAAACGATCCACCATGTGGCAGGCCATTGAAGCTGTTAAAGTCGGGCAAGCAGATGTGTGTATTTCTGCAGGTAACACTGGTGCATTGATGGCAATGTCCAAATTTTGTCTACGCACAATGGCAAATATTGAACGACCAGCAATTGCTGCGATCTGGCCAACTATTCGCGGTGAGAGTATCGTCTTGGATGTAGGAGCGACTTTGGATGCAGACGCTCAACAGCTGCTCGATTTTGCGCTTATGGGTGCAGCAATGGCACGCGCTTTGTTTGGCGTTGAAAAACCAACTGTTGGATTGCTAAACATCGGTGTTGAAGAAATCAAAGGCCAAGAAGAAGTTAAAGAAGCGGGGCACTTGCTAAAAGAGTCCGAGTTCTCCGGCCTTGATTATGCAGGTTTTGTTGAGGGTGATGATTTGGGCAAGGGCACAGTTGATGTTGTTGTTACCGAGGGTTTTGCAGGAAATATTGCGCTTAAAACCGCAGAAGGTACTGCAAGGCAAATTGGTGAATATCTACGCGCTGCAATGTCGACCACCTTTATGGCGAAAATCGGCTATTTGTTTGCCCGCCAAGCCTTTGCGCGCTTGAGACAGAAAATGGATCCAAGCCGTGTTAATGGCGGCGTGTTTTTGGGGCTAAATGGTGTGGTTGTTAAAAGCCACGGCGGTGCCAGTGCACAAGGTTTTGCAGCTGCTGTTGAGATGGGCTTTGATATGGCTCGAAATGGCTTGCAGAATAAGATTGAAAATGATTTGGACCAATACTATACCCGTGGTCCGGGCGCAGCTTCCATTGAGGCTGAAACAGATACAAGTGAGGGGCCAACAGCTTCATGATTCGTTCAGTTATCACAGGATTCGGTCACGCTTTCCCAAAGCGTGTTGTAACCAATCAGGAGCTGGAAAAAACAGTTGATACCAATGATGCGTGGATCGTACAAAGAACTGGCATTAAACAACGCCATATCGCAGGCGAAGGTGAAACCAGCGCCAGTTTAGGCGAAGCTGCAGGCCGCAAAGCATTAGAGCGTGCGGGTGTGACACCTGATGATCTGGATATGATCATTGTTGCAACCACAACGCCTGATAATACCTTTCCATCAACAGCGGTGAATATTCAAAGTCGCCTTGGCATGAAGCACGGTGCAGCGTTTGATTTGCAAGCGGTTTGTTCAGGTTTTATTTTTGCGCTCACAAGCGCGGATATGTATCTTCGCAGCGGTCAAGCTAAGCGGATTTTGGTCATTGGTGCGGAAACAATGTCAAAACTGATTGATTGGGAAGACAGAACCACATGCGTTTTGTTCGGTGATGGAGCTGGAGCTGTCGTTCTTGAAGCGCAAGAAGGTCGCGGACTAACATCTGATCGCGGCATTTTATCAGCCCACCTTCGTTCAGATGGATCCCACAAAGATAAATTATATGTCGATGGTGGTCCTTCAACAACACAAACTGTGGGTCACTTGCGCATGCAAGGCAAGGAAGTGTTCAAACATGCTGTTGGTATGATCACGGATGTGATTGAGGATGCATTTGCCGCAACGCAAATGGACGCTGAGAGCATTGATTGGTTTATTCCACACCAGGCCAATAAACGCATTATCGATGCATCAGCAAAGAAATTAAACATCGACCCATCCAAGGTTGTGATCAATGTTGATCAGACCGGTAATACTTCCGCTGCATCCATCCCGATAGCTTTATCGCAGACTGCAGAATCAGGTAAGATCGAAGAAGGCCAAACAATCTTATTAGAAGCTATGGGTGGCGGTTTCACTTGGGGTGCGGTTTTACTTAGATGGTAAAAACGAACTCTGAGTTATGTTGTTTTAAAGTGTGAATGATATATTCTTCTAAAATTGGCAAGAATGTAGCATAATTATTTCATTACTAAACTAATCCCGACAAATGCTTGACGTTACAGGATAAATTGTCTTAAATCTGGTGTGAGGGATGTGTTTTTATCAGAACGGGTGACACAGATGAGTGGTAAAACGGTTACAAGAGCGGATCTAGCAGAGGCAGTTTTTCGACGTGTTGGATTATCCCGGACAGAATCATCTGATCTGGTTGAAATGATCATTGATGAGATCTGCGATTCCATCGTGCGCGGTGAAACGGTTAAAATGTCGTCTTTTGCGACGTTTCAAGCACGAGATAAAACTGAGCGTATTGGACGAAATCCTAAGACAGGTGAAGAGGTGCCGATCACCCCTCGAAAAGTTGTTTCTTTTAAAGCATCCAATGTGTTGAAGCAGCGCGTTTTAAAATCTCACCAAAAACGTAAAAGCTAACCTGTATATACAACATTTAGTATATGGACGTAGGCCTGGCCTTTAGCTAGTGTGCGTCCAGTTGATTGCGTAAACTTCCCATTCGCTGCGTTGTGAAATTTGGAAGCAAGTTTGAGTTAATTGATGCTTGGGGGTACAACCTTGTTGGGGCAATTAAAGCGAAGATAATCGCATGCGCTAACGTTCCATCGCTTGGGAGAGTTTGAGTGGATAAGTCACCAGATGCCTTTCGGACCATTTCGGAAGTTGCAGAAGAGTTGAGCTTGCCGCAACATGTGTTGCGTTTTTGGGAAACACGGTTTTCACAGATTAAGCCTATGAAACGGGCTGGTGGGCGTCGATATTATCGGCCAGATGATTTTGTGTTACTTCAAGGCATTCGCCATCTTCTTTATGATCAGGGATATACAATTAAGGGTGTCCAAAAGCTCTTAAAACAAAATGGTAATCGATATGTGATTGCCATTGGCGCCGGTGATACAGCCGCCGCAGAAGCAATTTTGGCAGCAAAAGAAGCTGAAGAAGAAGACGGTATGGTCATGCAGGGCGCGCGGACAGTATCGCCTGCGCCAAAGGTTGAGGCGCCTGAGCCAAATCATATTTTAGGCAAGGCAAAAGCGCCTTCATCATTACGCTTTCTACAACGCAAAAAAGATGATGATGCGCAAGCAGATACCGCACCCACATCTGGCTCTAACAAGGCCTTGGCAGAAGAAGACAGAGCCCTATTACAAGAAGCGCTCTATGACCTTCTTGAGTGCAAACGACTGCTTGATCAAACAAGGTAATTAGTTTTTTTCTCAGCGCTGTTTTATGTTTCTACTTATCTTTTGATGGTTAGTTATTTTCGCTGTTTGATCCATATTACACGGGCAAACATAGGAAGCATAAATAGTGCTAGGGATATAAATCCTTGCATATATGTTTTAAGGATTTTTGTCCTGTTACATACACAGCTATTGATACTCATCTGAAATTATTTTTCACGCAACCTAGATATTGATTTCGCAACTTTTCTATTATTCGGTGTAGTTCTTTAGGGTTCTATTGAGGAATATATTATGAGCGAAAACATTTTGGACAGACATTCGGACTTGGTTCTTTCCGCGTCTATTATATACACAGCAAAAGAAATATCAGCCTTGGGCTATAAAATTGTTCAGTCGAGTGACTTTTCAAGGTTCAAACAAATATGCCAAATGCGCGATGATCGCATGTTGACCGAGCAATGCGACGAAGTGAATTTTGATTTCACCAGTGGCAATAGCTTTTCATTGGTTCTTTATGATGAGCAAGATAAGCTGGTGGCAACAATTGCCGCGCGCAAGGATTGTTTGGGCCGCACAAGTCTTGCGCAACTTCTTAGCAAGCAGTATCCCCGCATATTAGGCGGGGAGGCGGGTGCTGAACACGCCCCGCGCGCTCACGAAATAACGGGTGATGTGGTTTACCAAGGTGATTTTTGGATTGCAAAGAAGCACAAGGTGCGGGGCTTGGGGCATTTATTGCCGCGTTTATCTTTGTTGATATCCTTGAGCCGTTTTAAGCCAGATTTTTGTTATGCTGTGGTTGCGCCACGTATGGCGGAAGCCTGGTTGCCGATTAAATCCGGCTATGCATGCTGTCAAACACAATTGATTGATTGGTCTGTGGTGCCGGAAGGAACTAATGAAAATTTTGCGCTTGTTTATTCGAACTTGAGCGATCTTCAACATCTGGCATACGGTGTTTATGCTCGATCTGAATTGGCATTGGCAGCATAACAAAAAATGATGGTTGCATGCCAATTTCTGTTCGAACAGGAACAATCAATCGACGATAAATCCCTTTTACATCGTCGGTATCAAACTCAACATGATCAAAGTTGAAATCGTTTTGTAATGCTTTGAAATAACCTTCAGCAGAAGGCTGCTTGTGGTTCTTGATGGGAGATGCCTGGGATTTGCGAATATTATCCGCCCATTGATTGCCAAACACGTCCCTCGCTGCTGACTTCTTGCCAATCAGATAAAAGCTTGGTGGTTGCTCAGTAGTAAGGTCGGTATGCGTAAAGGTTAGGAAGGGTGACATTTCAACAAGCTCATGATCCATGACCGCATGGCCTTTTTGGGACCATTCATAAAGAGCAACCATCAAATCAGGTGTGTCTGCTTTAAGTAGCTCATTTTTGTTCATGGGGTGAATTCGGCTCATCTAATGTTTGGTCTCCGGTTTTGGTGTTGCCTTGTTAAACGCAGCAGCTTCAAGCAATTCAGTTAATTCGTTTTTTTCTTCATCAGATAGCAAATGATCAGCGATAAAAATGTTCTTCGCATGGTCCTTCGGTTCGTAACCAATATACAGCAATGCAATTGCTAAGCAGGAATGCAAATTACACTCTTCAATATACGAAAGAATCCGACGATAACGTTCATCATCCTCGATTTTTGGTGATCTGGCGAGTATGGTTGAAATGTAATCCACGTGTTTGGCTTTCTCCTATGAGCGAAATTACGTGAAACGTAAACATAGGTCTAGAAAAATATTGTTGTCTTTAAACCGTGAATTGTAATTGAGGTTTTGATTAAACGCAATTGTATTCATTGGTGCGGTAAGAGGGTTCTTTTTATTCCGGGGAGGGGTCTTCGCTTGCATCAGGAGAGTGTTTAACTTCAAGGGGGGCAATATTATTGAGTTTTCGAAAAATCTCTTCATAATGAAACGCAATCATCTTGCATTCATCTTCTTTCGATGGCTTTGAATTTGTAAAGACAATTACCTTTTTTGTTTGCTCTAATGCAGTTTCCAGTATCGCAGGATCAATGGTGAATTTGCGCTCTATTTCCTCTTCGTTAAGATCTTCAATACCAAACAAAATCCATTGCGCAGATTTGCCCAAAACCTTTGCAAGCTTCTCAGCGCTGGCACCGCGAGGTTGTCTTTTTTGGTTTTTGGCAAGTTCGCGCAGATATGACGGATCAAGATCTGCGAGCTTAGACGCCGTTGTCGGTTTCATCCCCATCTCATTTAAGCGTTCAAATATGCGTTCATATGGTGTTTTCATATATATATTATGAAGGATATTAATCCCTTTTACTAGGGATAATAATCCTTTTATGTTGTGCCTAGTGACAAAATTTTATGAAAAGCACCGCATCTACAACGCCTGTGAGAAGATCTATTGTTGGGCCATTACTAACGTTGGCATTTAGGTGATTACTTAGAATGTATATTTTACTTGCGACTCTATTTAAGGTTGTGTAAATAATCTACACAACTAATTTAATGGGGTGCGTTATGCGTAATATAATTGTGTTTTCAAGTCTTATGGTCGCGTTAATTGTTTCGGGATGTGCCAAGCGACCAAATGCTGTTGTGCCAGCAAGTCTACCTTCACAAACATATGCAAATTACAATTGTAAGCAGCTCAATGAATTGCTTTTAAAAGAACAAGCGAATGAAAAAGCCTTAGCGAGCAAGCAACGCGGTGCCGCTGATGCGGATGCGATCGGTGTTTTCCTCGTTGGTTTGCCAATATCAGGTGCGCTGGGTGGGGATGTCGAGGGTGAGCTTTCAGTTGCCAAGGGAAAAGTCCTCTCGATCCAGTCTCAACAAATCGCCAAACAATGTGGTGTATAAACGGCTGCTGAGCATATCTGGCATGGTTGCAGCGATTGCCGCAACATGATCGGTAGATACGCGCGTCGTTTTCTATTTGAAGTTTCTGTTCAAAAAAAATACTTGCGCTTAAGTGCTTTTATAAACTAGGACTTTTAACAAGTCGGAGCGTAGCGCAGCCCGGTAGCGCACTACACTGGGGGTGTAGGGGTCGCAGGTTCAAATCCTGCCGTTCCGACCAGTTTTCTTCTAAACATATCGCTCTCGTCTTTCCGATGATTTATTTAATATGTTCGGTCGAAGTACGATTTTTGCAGACGTTTTGTGGTTTATTTGGGTCTAAAATGTTTCATATCTAGAACGTGGAGTTGTTATAGATAAATTATCAATCATAAAGTTAATTATTTATTTTACTACAACTATATATAGTGTATTGATTCCTTGGTTTTGATTCACTTTTTCTGAACGATTTGATGAAGTTAAATTAAAATTACGAATTGTTTACATTTTTGGGCTAGTAAATTATATCATGGTGATATATTTTAAGGCTCAAGCAAGTTCAAAAGGCTGCTTATGGCTAAGTGGAGTCCAAAAACCGCAACACGCGAAATAACAAAAATTGCAAGATCTAAAAAAATGACGATCTCATATTTCTTGCATGCAAAGGAAAGACTAGCTGAAAGAAATATCATAAATAGTGATGTACTCTACGTATTGAGATACGGGATTGTTCAACAAGACCCTAAATCCTCTACGAGAGAAGCGTTCAATAAATATTTAGTTGAAAGTAAAAGTCCTAATAGTGAGAATCGCACAATAGGAGTAGTAGTGATACCAGATAGTAAGGCATGTTTTCTAAAGGTAGTTACCGTGGAATGGATGGACGATCGTGAAACGAGAGCTGGTAGCATAATTGGAGAAGTAAATGAATAATTACCATTATACGGAGTGTGGTCTTCAGAACGTATATATATCAGGCATAGAAGTGATATTGGACGATATGGGTGATGAAGTAATCACCATACCTGCAGTTGCCGAGTTACATCATGTCATAGCTTTGGGCATCGTTATGCACGAGTACTCAATTTCAGGCGACGAGTTGAAGTTTTTGCGAACTGAAATGGGATACTCGCGGACCCAACTCGCAACACTTGTTCATCGTGATCAGCAGACTGTTGGTAGGTGGGAGCGTGGTGAGAATGAAATTGATGAAGTGTCTGAAATTGTCATCCGCCGTTTAGCGATTGAGAAATTAAGCCTTGAAACGGAGCAAGGTATTGATGAATTGTCCAAAAGTAGTGTTGTATCTGAGAATATACAGCCTATTCAGATATCAATGAATGCAGCGAATGAAAATCAATACGAATTGGTAAATTTAGTCGCTTGAGTTGTAAATCAGTGCGAAATTCAATTAACCCACCATCCACTCTTGTGTTTGGTGGGTTAGTTTTTTGAGAATTCATTCAACCGTAGCTCGATAATAGAATGTCGCGTGTGAAAATGTTTTCTGATATAGAGGCTACTGTTTATTTTGATTGGAATACCGAATTGTTAGGGTTTTTTTAAGTTCAAATCCTGCCGTTCCGACCAGTTTTTCCTTGGAAAAACTAAATCAATCCCGGTCTTCATCCAAGATTTTGCGGACGCGTTCAAGCTCGGGAATGAGTTCAACCACACGCGCCCAATCCATTTTGTCACCAAGTTGTTGGATGGCGGGGAATAGGCTTTCGATAGCTTGTTTTTGAAATGCACGACCTTCATCGGTTAAAAACACAACTTTGCTTCGCCCGTCTGTTTCATGCGGTGCAATATGAATAAGACCACGTTTTGATAAAACAGATAACGTATTAGTCATTGTGCCTTTGGTCACTTGAAAGGCGTTGGTGATAGATAATGGCGTGACGCCATCACCTAACCGAACGAGGTGGTTTAGCACCGAGAAGTGGGAGATATGCAATCCGTCAGGCATATTGGACTGAAATATGTCGGTTGCCAGTTGATTGATAATCCCAATCTCATTGAAAAACTGAAACACTTTTCGTTCGGGGTCACTCAAAGATTGAACTTCCTTCTAACTTAGTATTTTAGCCTCAATTGGCCAGCGCGGACTTGGTGCGACTCTTTCAGCATAACCCAATCGAGCAAACATTTGAACAGTACCACCGCTTGGTGCCAGATCGTGATGAATTTGTTCGTAAAGTACCTTCATCTCAGCATATTCCTGCAAGGCTTGGCTCATGGGTTGGACGCCAATGTTTTCGCGTGTCGTTGCAAGATTGATACGCACCCAATCGCGCCCGGCATTTATCTGGTCTTCGCGCGAATTACCGTTGGTCACCACCCATAGATAGGCCATACCAGTGTCGGTTTGTGCGTAAATTGCCTTTTTACCTTCTTCAAATTCGATAGAATTTGTATCCAATGCACCTTCGCGCGTCATGAGCCCGAAAAAACCCATTGTTTCAAACATTGGACCCGAGAAATCGATACCATCAGGGTTGGCTTCAATCTCTTTTTTACCAATGCGGAAGAGGTCGACGCTTTCTTTATATGTTCGCGGTGTATCAAGCTCAATTGTAAACGCATCTCGCGTGAGCTTGCGAAGCTTGGAAACCTCGCTCTCATTATTTGTTGTCGCAGTGTTGGTATAAAGCGCTGCATCTGCCACACGGGTAAGCAAGTCCGCTGACACTTCTTTGGTTATGTCAAATGGTTCTTTAAGTGAACGACGTTCAAATATGTGCGTAAAGAGAGGGTCAGATTGGATGTTCTCATCTTTGACCATGTCGATAACAGCAATGGGACGCTGATCCAAAGCGGTGGTATCCGAACCTTGCGGGAAGACAGCCATATCAGCACGGTAGCCATCTTGCGCGGCGGCCATACGTAAAACTTCTAAGAAGCAACCCAATCCAATAGTTATCTGGCGGCTAAAGGGATCAGTGTGCGGCAGCAACTTATTTGTATCAACGGTGAGGGTGATCTGATTGTTACTGGATAAATCAACCAGCCAAGGCTGACGGTTATGCGGATTGGGCGCGAGGATCGCATAGGAGAGAGCGCGCATGCGCGGATCGCTATATTGATCGCCACCTGCATTTTGCCATGGGGTGAGTGCTTTATCCGGCGTACGCATAGCAACTGAACCTAAAGTGCCGCTAGCACCTAAAATTACACCACCACCCAAAAGAGCTAGAAAATTACGACGTTTCATTTGTGGACATCCTTTTTAGTTTAATGTTGAACTATATATAGTTTGATATTAAACTAAATGTCAAGTGGCAGTGATTTTATCAATTGACTGAGGAGAAATTGCCCGTATATTTGGATTCAAGGATTGTGCTTCCGGCGGTCCAAGCCCGAAAGGGTAACGTAAAAGCACTCGATAGTTTCAGATCTTCAACTTTGTTTGGCGATGAACTGGCAAATTGGACACCTTTCAAAATCGCATAACAAAGGAACGAGATATGAATTCTCCGGAAGACGCGAAGGCGCATGCCGATAAACTCTCCGCAATATTAAAAGAGCTAGGATACGAAATTACTCGTGGTCATGCGCTGGAAACGGTTGCGAGATTTTTAGGTTATAAAGACTGGAATACACTCTCTGCTAAACTAACCCAACAAAGGACATTGCTTCCTTTGCCGGAAGGTTGGCAAATGAGTGGAACCAATATTTCCTATTTTGAATATGGTTTGGTTACTGATCAGAAACGCGATGGTGTTCATCCCATGCTGATTCGCAAAAAGACGGATACTCCTGCTTTAGGAGACGGATTTGCCACCTTCATGCAGAGTTGCGAGATAGGCGAATATAAAGGCAAACGGGTTCGCTTTAAGGGCGAGCTAAGAGCAGAAAATTGTGAAGGCGCGGTCACAATGTGGTTGCGTGCTGATGGAGAAGTTGCCGGGCGACATGTCGCCTTTGCAAATATGGAAACCCGGAAAGCAAACGGACCTTTAACTGGAACCACGCATTGGGAAAACCGTGAAATTGTTCTGGATATACCAGAAGCCGCTGAAAGTCTGCATTATGGCTATTATTTACGTGGTGAAGGAGAGGGGTATGGTTGCCATTTCGAACTTGAGATTGTCGACAAAAATACCAAATTGACGGACGGTCTACCAAAACCATTGAAGAAGCCCTTTAATTTAAAGTTTTGGAAATAATACGAAATTTTGAGCTACCCCTTTCTTAATAGAGTAGCTCAAAATAAAAAACCAAGTTTCTTATGTAACCGCATACATGGAGAATTTGATCTGCTTTTGCCGCTCAGCTTGGAAAATCGTACCTTTCAAGAGTCTCATTTTTTAATCATTATAGGTGAAATTTTGAAAAGGAGATTCCAGTGTTTGAGAGAAAAATGGTTGAAGGTCTTAATCAGGGACTTGCAAAGCTAACACTAGAACAGCGAATTTTATTTATAAAAGAACGGTTTAGCCGCGCTGCTATCTTGTCAAAATTTGATTGGGCAGACCAATATCTCACTTGGCTTTTCACAACCCAAAGCAGTGATGTGGCTTTGTATGCCAATATCACAGCAAAGCACAAAGCGCAGGCGGTGTTGCGCCAAATTACCAGCGAGCGCTATGAAATCTCATTTAATGAACTCGATGAAGATGTATCGCAAACGCTGAAGAAATTTGATGTATGGATAACCAGTGCTCATAAATCGCAGGAAGCGGATGAAACCGAGCTACATACGGCGCCTCAATTTGCTATTTGGCGTGAGGATCTAAGTGTTATTGAGATCAACCCACTTGCTGATTTCACCCCTGATGAGGTTGAGCTTGCGGTATTAAAGCATGAAATCCCTGTCAATTTGGCTGCAATTGGAGTACCATCTCGGTTGGGAGGCCAGGATGAACAAGAGGCTTTGATCATTACCTCAAGCAACGATCTAAACATTGAAAATGTCGCAAGATCATGAGGCTAGTGCTCTAAACTCTTAAAGCTAGGCGCACTCATGACTGCTCAAATAAGTCGCGAAGAAACGCATAATTCTGCGCAAGATAAGTCTCCGCGCGATAGTGTCAAACGTTCCTTTGCAAAAGCTGTTTCCTGGCGTGTCGTTGGCACGCTGGACACATTTTTATTGTCCTTTCTCATTATCACATTTTTGGCCCCATGGTTTGGACTAAATCTCGTTGAAGAAGGTGGGAACATCATCCACACTGCGGGCTATATCGCTATCGCTGAGGTGGTGACAAAACTAATTATCTATAGTGCCCATGAACAAGCTTGGACGCGCGTGCCGTGGGGTAAGAATACGGCATATGGCGAAATGCCGGAAACCAAAGCGCGCTCGGTGGCAAAAACTGCTACTTGGCGTGTTTTAGCGTCGCTGGATACGATGTTGCTCGCCTGGTTCTTTACCGGCAATCTTCTGACTGCATTTTCTATCGGTAGTTTTGAAGTGATCACCAAATTGTTTTTATATTTCTTTCATGAACGTATTTGGCAAAGAATCCGATTTGGAACTCATCAAACGAATAAATGAATAATGTTGTCGGCTGAGTGACGATCCCTATCCCTAAAACCTCGCACGACATCGATATTTTTATATAAAAAATAAAGTTGATCTTTGCATTTCAAAATGGTTCAATTTGATCATACCTTGGCAATAAAGGCATTGCGCGCTGCTGCTTAGGTGAGCGGAGCCTGTCTGCTCACAGTCTGGGTCTATTATCGATCTAAAGCGTGCGGCGGGCTCTTTTGTTTCAAAAGGGCGGCGCGCCGTCAAAGCTAAGGATCAAACCATGCTACACAATGATAAACTTGAAGAATGGGATCGCGAAAATTTCTTTCATCCGTCAACCCATCTTGCCGAATTTGCTCGTGGAAACGTGCCACAACGCGTCATCACCGGAGGTTCTGGTTGTCATATTGAAGACCGAGATGGTAACAGGCTTTTAGATGCATTTGCGGGGCTATATTGCGTAAATGTTGGCTATGGGCGCTCTGAAATTGCTGATGCTATTGCTGAACAAGCAAAAGAACTTGCATATTATCATTCCTATGTTGGCCATGGCACCGAAGCCTCCATCACACTTGCTAAAATGGTGCTTGACCGCGCCCCAGATCACATGTCGAAAGTCTATTTCGGTCAATCTGGATCGGACGCTAATGAAACCAACATTAAACTTGTCTGGTATTATAATAATATCTTAGGCCGCCCTGAAAAGAAAAAGATCATTTCTCGTTGGCGCGGCTATCACGGCTCGGGATTGATGACGGGTTCGCTAACAGGGCTCGAGCTTTTTCATAAGAAGTTTGATCTACCACTTTCGCAAGTTGTTCATACTGAGGCACCATATTACTTCCGCCGCGATGATCTTTCCCAAAGTGAAGAAGAGTTTGTTGCCCATTGTGTGACAGAACTTGAAGCGCTTATCGACAAGGAAGGTGCAGATACGATTGCCGCTTTTATTGGTGAACCTATCTTAGGTACCGGCGGCATTGTACCACCACCACAAGGTTATTGGCCTGCGATACAAAAAGTATTAGATCGTCATGATATTTTGCTGATCGCAGACGAGGTGGTCACTGGTTTTGGTCGTCTGGGAACGATGTTCGGCTCAGAACATTATGGCATGCGTCCTGATTTGATAACAATTGCAAAGGGTTTAACCTCAGCTTATGCGCCATTATCTGGTTCGATTGTATCTGAGAAAATGTGGTCAGTGCTTGAGCAAGGCACTGATGAAAATGGCCCTATTGGTCATGGTTGGACGTATTCAGCCCACCCAATTGGCGCAGCAGCAGGTGTGGCCAATTTAGAATTGATCGACAAACTAGGCCTGGTTGAAAATGCAGGAAGTGTTGGCGATTATCTAATTGCTGAAATGGCATCTGCATTGGCAGATCATGCAAATGTTGGCGATGTCCGTGGTGAGGGGATGATCTGTGCGGTTGAATTTGTTGCAGGTAAACAGACGCGTAGTTTCTTTAATGCGAGCGATAAGATCGGACCTCAGATTGCTGCAAAATTGCTTGAGCAAAATAACGTCATTGCGCGCGCCATGCCGCAAGGTGACATTTTAGGTTTTGCGCCGCCATTTTGTTTAACCAAATCAGAAGCAGATCAAATCGTTGCTGCAACGCATCAAGCGGTCAAAACAGTTTTGGGTTGATACTTCAATAAGGGATCATGTGATGGCTCAATTAAAAACACCATTTGAAATTACCGAATATGAAAGGCGGATTGCCAAAACGCGTCTTGCGATGGTGAAGGCGGGATTGGATGCAATATTTGTCACCGACCCTTCCAATCAAGCATGGCTGACAGGGTATGATGGTTGGTCCTTTTATGTTCATCAGGGCGTCATTTTAAAAATGGATGGAGAGCCCATTTGGTGGGGCCGTCACATGGATATGATGGGTGGGCGAAGAACCTGTTGGATGCATGCTGAAAATATTATCGGCTATGATGATCGTTATGTGCAATCAACTGAAATTCACCCCATGCAAGATCTGGCCAAAATATTCAAAACCAATGGTTTGGAACAGGCATGCATCGGTGTTGAGATGGAGAATTATTACTATTCTGCCAAAGCGCATGATGTGCTTACCCGCGAGCTTTCTAGCGCAAACATCATCGATGCAACAGCTTTGGTAAACTGGCAGCGTTTGATTAAATCAGAGGCTGAGATTGCATTCATCAGAAAAGCAGCGCGCATATCTGAAAAGGTGATCAATACAGCAATTGATCGCGCAGATATTGGTGTTCGCAAAAATGATCTCGTTGCAGATATCATGCATGCGGGGATCACCGGAGTTGATAATGATTGGGGGGATTATCCAGCCATTGTGCCGCTCACGCCATCTGGATTGGATGCAACGGCGGCGCATTTAACCTGGGATGGAACCCCAATGCGTGAAGGTGAGGCGACTTTCTTTGAGCTGTCTGGCTGTTATCGTCGATATCACGCACCGCTTTGCCGAACTGTTTTTCTGGGCACACCACCTGATGAAATGCGTCGGGCTGAAGACGCGCAATTAGAAGGAATAGAGGCGGGATTGGATGCAGCGCGCGCGGGTAACCGAACCTGCGATATTTCAAATGCCTTTATGAAAGTGATGGATAAGCACGGGATCGAAAAGTCAGGCCGCATGGGATATCCAATTGGTCTCAGTTACCCCCCTGATTGGGGTGAGCGCACAGCCTCAATCCGAGCGGAAGATACTACAGAATTGCAAGCTGGCATGGTGTTCCACTTTATGCCAGCATTATGGATGGATGCGTGGGGTTTAGAAACCACAGAAACAATTCTCATCCGCGAAGATGGTGCTGCGGAAACTCTGTGTGACGTTGAGCGGAAGCTTTTTGTAAAAGGATAAAGCGATGATTGAAGAAACCAAAAAGATCTTGTCAGATTTGATCGCTTTTCCAACGGTTTCTGCTGACAGTAATTTGGCAATGATCGATTATTTGTCTAACCGGCTTGAAGGTTGCGGTGCATCGGTTGATGTATTTCATGATGAGAGCGGTAAAAAAGCAAATATGTTTGCAACACTTGGTCCAAATACCGATGGCGGTATCGTTTTATCCGGCCATAGTGATGTGGTGCCTGTCACAGATCAGGATTGGGATAGCGACCCATTTGAAATGGTTGAGCGCGATGGTAAACTTTTCGGTCGCGGCACATGCGATATGAAGGGTTTTATCGCAACAACGCTTGCCATGGCGCCAAGTTTTGCAAAACAAGTGCGCGACAAACCATTACATTTTGCCTTCACATATGATGAGGAAACCGGATGCATTGGCGCAGGTCACTTGGCCAAAGAGCTTGAAGCTCGTGCGATAAAACCATCTGTCGCGATCATCGGTGAACCAACATCTATGCGCATTATTGAAGGGCATAAGGGATGCTATGAATATAGAACGCGTATCCAAGGTTTAGAAGGGCATGGATCATCTCCGGATGCTGGGGTGAATGCTGTGGAATATGCCGTGCGGTATGTCACGCGCCTATTAGAGCTGCGCGAGGAGCTAAAATCAATGGCACCTAAAAACCGGTTTGATCCACCCTGGACGACGATTAATATTGGCGCGTTAAATGGCGGTCGTGTGCCAAATGTCATCGCAGCAAAAGCGCAAATTGATTGGGAAATGCGTCCTGTGCAGACAAGCGATGCTGATTTTGTGAAATCTTCGATGAAACGCTATTGCGAAGATGTGCTTTTACCAAAGATGTTGGAAATTTATCCAGATGCCTCCATCCAAACTGATATCATCGGTGAAGTGATGGATTTAATGCCAACCGATAAAAATGAAGCCTTGCGAATTGTCTCAGAATTAACCGGTGCAAATACCGCAGATGTCGTGCCTTTTGGAACTGAGGCGGGGATTTTTCAATCTATCGGGATGGATGTGGTTGTGTGTGGGCCAGGATCAATTGACCAAGCCCACAAAGCAAACGAGTTCGTTGAAATTGATCAACTTTCGCAGTGCTTAAAGATGCTCGAAAAGCTTGGCGATAAGCTATCGAGCTAAACACTGCGAATGTGTGATTTAACGCTTGGCAAATACTTTGCGCACAATTGCTGTGCCAATCACCAATGCTGCGATACCGAAAAGCACGAAATTTGCGTCATGCATTAGGCTTTCATTACCTGTGTGATGCATGCTTGGATGCGCCAATGCAGCAGACGATGAAACTAAGAGTGTTGTGAGTGTTAGGCTTAATTTTTCCAACGGGTTTATCCTATTCTTGAAGGTTTGATTTAAGTATTGTCATAAGGTCCACATCTTCACGCTCGGTGAAAGAGACATAAGTAAATGTCATGGTTTCTCGTTCTGAGACCATCTCTCCGGGGAAGGGCATGTAAACAAGTTCACGCGAGCCGAATGCAGGTGAAGCCGTCCCAATTTGCCAATTTGATGTGATGTTGGTGTCAACCAAATGCATGGTCAGTCCATCGCTTCCAAGTCGTTGGAAGTCGACGCGCGCCAAGCGCAAATAGCTGGTTTTGTCTTTAGCTTCACGAAAACCATCGACAAATTGTGTCGCAAGGGTTTGCAATTCTGCACGCTGCTCAGAACCGCTATCACCATGCACATGGCTGTGCAGATGATCATGCTCATGATTATGCGTATGTGGATGATCATGGCTATGATCATGCTCGTGGCCATGATTGTGGTCATGTGAGTGATGATGATGTCTACCCATTTGGCTTCAAGCTCCATCCGTCTGTTGGTGTATCTGGACCAGGTTCAATGGTTACAGGCTTATCGATGATATGTTTATGCGCACCCATTTTGCCGTGCGACACAAGCGTTCCAAGCACATCAACAATCACGCGCGTTGCCAAAAGTGCGGTAATATCGGAACAATCATAAGGCGGTGAAACTTCCACCACTTCCAGACCGCAAATACCTTCTTTGGCAACTAGTGATACGAGTTCGAGCGCTTCACGTGGCAAGAACCCACCCGGTTCCGGCCAACCAGTACCGGGAACAAATCCACAATCGACACTATCGATATCAAACGAGATATAAACAGCATCTGCATCTTTCCATGCAAGTTCGAGCGCACGAGCGGCAGTTTCTGCTAGGCCCAGCTCTTCAATATCGCGCATGGTAAAAATATTGGTGTTGCGATCACGCGCAACCTTCACCCCATCGCGTGGCACCTGCCAGCCACCAATACCAACTTGAACCAGATTAACGGCAGGCACATTGGCAAGATCAGTCGCATGGAACCAAGGCGTTGTGTGCATGCGCTCATCAAGATCTTTTTCTTGGATATCAATGTGACGATCAAAGTGAACGATACCGATACGTTTGGAAGTACAATTTGCGATACCGCGCACACACGGGAAACCGATTGAGTGATCACCGCCGATGATAATTGGCAGCGCACCGGATGACGCCACATGGCTCACAGCACGTGTGACTTGATCAAAGGTCTTTTCAATATTGGCCGGGATGGTAAATACATCGCCAACGTCACACAGGGTCATTTGTTCACGAAGATCAATGCCCATTTCGTAGTTGTAAGGTGTATAAAGTGCAGAAATTTTGCGCACTCCCTGCGGGCCAAAACGCGTGCCCGGGCGATACGTCGTGCCACCATCAAAAGGCACACCAATAATCGCAGCATCGTAGTCACCCACACGCGTTGCATCTTCAATATAAGGTGCTTTTAGGAACGTGTTGATACCTGCATAATGCGGTAATTCACCACGCGCAAATGTTGGGATCGTTTTATCCTCGATGCTATCAGCACCGGTTAAACCCATCCGAAGCGCCCACTTTTGCTCTCGCTTCCAAGCATCGCTTGGCAGCTCAGCTTCGCGTTGGACAGACTTCCAACCTTTCATCTGCAGCTTGTCAAAATCAGGGTGGTGCGCGCGTGAAGTCGGTTTCCGATTTTCAACGCCCACCTTGTGTACGTGCCGCGCTCTTTTATCGGTAAACAGATCAAACATTTATGTCTCCTCAGTAGAATTAGGTGCTTTAGCAAAGTACATCTCTGCGTCTTGCGAGTTTGATTGGGTACAACTTGCTATATTCAAGTCGTAGGTAATGGTTGCGCCATAGGCATTTGGCGCATGTGGGTCGTGGCGGATTTTGTCAAAAACCAGCATGCGGGTCCCAAGTTTAAAAGCTTCGTTTAAATCATGGGTCACCATGAAGATGGTCATGTTTAAATCTTGCCAGAGCGCCAATAGTAACTCATGCATATCCAGCCGAATGCCTGGATCAAGAGCGCCAAATGGCTCGTCTAACAATAGAATTTTGGGTTCTTTCAGCAGCGCCTGCGCTATGGCTAAACGCTGTTGCATACCGCCAGATAACTGCGATGGGAATTTATCGCGGGCAGCGGAAAGGCCAATTTTATCAAGCGTTTCATTGACTTTATCAAGCGCAGCTTTTTTAGCATTTCCAAACAGCTTTCCGGTCAACGGCGCTGCATCAAATTCCTGGCTTAGCAGCAAATTTCCTTCCACGGTAAGGTGAGGGAAGACTGAGTATTTCTGAAACACAATACCGCGATCTGCTGTGGGCTCATCAGGTAGCTTTTCGCCATCGAGCAAAATTTGACCGCGGGTTGGTAGCTCTTGCGATAATAACATGCGCAAGAAGGTTGATTTACCGCAGCCAGACGCGCCAACTATAGTGCAGAAAGCACCTTTTTCGACATCGATATTAATGCGCTCCAACACAGGAACCTGGTCGTAGTATTTCTCAATGTTTTGAGCTGAAATAAGGGTGTCTTGCGCGCTCATAGACTTTCTCCCTCAAGATGATGCCAAGGGAAAATCCTGATCGAAAGCGCGAGTAGTAATCGGTCAATCAAAAAGGCTAAAAGCGTGATCCAAATGACGTATGGCAGGATCACATCCATGGCTAAATAACGCCGAACCAAAAAGACCCGATAGCCAAGTCCTGAGGTCGAGGCGATCGCTTCAGCGGAGATGAGGAAGATCCACCCCGGAACCAGCGCTAATCGTATTGCACTGATAAGTTTGGGCATGGTTTGCGGGATCACAAGACGCATGAGCATTTGCCACACACTCGCGCCGAGTGTTTCAGCCTTGATGATCATCTCGCGCGGAATATCCATTACGGCTTGCGCAGTTGAGCGCATCATAATCGGGGCGGTACCAAACACAATCAGCGCGATTTTAGAAACTTCACCAAGACCAAAGATGATGAACAAAATCGGCAGAACCGTAATTGGTGGGATTAGAGAAAAACTTGCAAGGAATGGAGCAAGTGCGCTGCGAACAACGGGGATAAAGCCAATCGCGATACCGATGATTAACGCCAGCAATGTTGCAATCGCAATCCCAGCACCGAGCCGCAACAAGCTATCTAGCGTATCAGTCCATAGGAGCAAATCCCCAGAGCGACGATCAGGCACAAAAGCAAAACGATAAAAGGTCGCCATCATTTGTTCAATCGATGGCAATAGCTTGTCGGCAGGATTATCCAAACGCCTGTAATGGCTGGCAATCGCGTAGGTCACGACAAGGGCGATAAATGGCAATATACCTAAAAACAACGCCAGTGACCGCGAGGGCTTTTGATTGATGATGCGCATGTTGAAAGCTCCGAGTTGTCCGTCCGCCTTCCAAAAAGGCGAACGGTTTTTTGTGGGAGATTAAGAAGACAGCGGTTTACAACCCGCCATCCGCTGCCATTTGCATGTAGGTGTTATCAAAGCGAAGTTTGACATTGTTGGCATCGCCATATGTGCTGCCATCAGGGAAAGAAACACCGACGAATTCTGGGCTTGGTGCACCTTCCCCCAAAATGCCTTTGTCATAGAGAAACTCTGCAACAAACTTCATTGTGCTAGGCAATTCGCTTGAGGCTGTAAATGCAACAGCTTCCGCTGGATCATAGAACATTTTTGTTGTTGCCAATTGCGCGTTATACCCCGCAAGATCAGTACCTGACGCAATTGCCATTTCTGTTAGTGCAGCTTCATCGCCTGATTTCATCAGACCAAGAACTTCGTACCATGCACCCGTAAGCGCTTTACCGAAGGCAGGATTATCTGCAAGCGTTTGTGTATTGACCATCATTATATCAATGATCTCACCTGAAATATCAGCGCTGTTAAACACTTTTGTTGCATTGGCTTGTGCTTCAATTTCAGACAAAAGTGGGTTCCAAGTCACGACCGATGTTACATCATCTGTTGCATAGGCAGCTATCATGTCCGCATCCGATGTGTTGACCACAGTGATGTCTTTTTCAGATAAACCGACACTTTCAAGTCCACGTGCAAGCAGGTAATGCGATACTGATAGTTCCACGAGATTTACCGATTGCCCTTTGATATCCGCAAGGCTTGTCTTATCCTTTAAAATAACACCATCATTACCATTGGAGTAATCGCCAACAAGAAGCGCTGTCGTGTCAACACCGCCACCAGCAGGAATTGATAGCGCATCCATATTGGTCATAGAACAGCCATCATATTCGCCGGCAGTATATTGGTTGATGGATTCCACATAGTCGTTGATCTGAACGATCTCGACATCAATTTCGTATTTATCGGCCCATTTTTTCATGATGCCGCTATCTTGCAAATAACCCCATGGCATCCAACCAACATAGATTGACCAGCAAACTTTAAATTCTTTTTTCTCTTCTGAAAATGCTGGTGAACCGGATGTCAAAGCTAGAGGCAAAGCGATGATTGAGGCAGTAAGAAGTGCTTTAGTAAGCTGTTTAATCATGTTTATACCCTTTTGTTATGACCAACTGTCATAGTCAGCCCGTTCCCTCGAACGTTGATGTAAAAGGATTTGCGCACAAACCGGGAGTCAGTTTGCGTGCGCAAACCTGTGCAGTAGTCTCCCGGGATTTTGCCCCGCCGTGTCACTGAAAACTCTTCAGCTTGCATCTCTCGGACCAGCGTTTCATTATGAAACCGGAACCCTAGATGCTCTGCACATGACCAAAACAATGCAAAGTGCGTGCCAAACTCGTCAAATCGCGGTTTGCAGCTGTTTTCACCGCATTAAAACTTCCTTTTTGCTCAAATAAACCTATTCATGATGAAATATTGTGCAGTTTTATTGTTTAGTTTCACATCTTTCTCTTATGAGAAATTGAAGAGTTGAAAGATCAGATGCTGCTTAAATTCTGAGATTTGGGTAAGTCAAACTTGATATTGCTCGCAGCCTTTATTGTCATTATGCTCGTTTGAGTATTCTTAAAAACACGCCGGGGCATTCATGACAGACTTTTTATTGCTTGCATTTATTTTTCTTATTGCAGGCGTTATCGCCGTACCCATCGCCACGCGATTGGGTTTGGGTTCCGTCCTTGGATATTTGATCGCGGGTATTTTGATCTCGCCAGTGCTGGCGGCATTAAATGTTGATGTCGTATCGATCCAGCATTTTGCCGAATTCGGCGTTGTGATGATGCTGTTTTTGGTAGGGCTTGAGCTTGAGCCAAAACTACTATGGGAAATGCGCGGCAAACTCATTGGTCTTGGCGGTGGGCAGGTGGTTTTAACCACACTTGCCGCAATGGCAATTGCCATGGCATTTGGCCAACCCTGGACCATCGCGCTCGCAATCGGCATGGTGCTTGCGCTATCGTCAACAGCCATCGTGTTGCAAACGCTCAATGAAAAAGGCTTGATGAAGAGCGATGGCGGACAATCAAGTTTCTCGGTTTTATTAACCCAAGACATTGCCGTCATTCCAATGTTAGCGTTCATTCCACTGCTTGCAATACCAGAATTAATGGATGCGGCGGTGAACACGGCGTCTCTTGCTGCTGATACACATGCCGCGGATGGTGCGCATTCAAGCGATGGGCATGGAGATGATGGCCATGGGGCATCGATGAGCCTTGTGGATGGCTTAAGCGGTTGGCAGACGGCGCTTGTTACACTCGGCGCAATTGGTTTCGTGCTCCTTGCAGGTAACTATCTAACAACACCTATTTTCAGATTTATCTCAGCAGCAAACCTGCGAGAGTTATTCGTTGCTACCGCACTCATGATGGTGGTCGGCATTGCGCTTTTAATGTCGCTGGTGGGTTTGTCGCCAGCGCTCGGTACTTTCCTTGCAGGTGTTGTGCTTGCCAATAGCGAATATCGTCACGAGCTTGAATCTGACATTGATCCCTTTAAAGGCTTGCTGCTAGGTCTGTTCTTTATGACTGTTGGCGCAGGGATTAATTTCATACTGCTATTTGATAATCTTGCGACCATTTTTGGGCTAACAATTGGATTGATTGCTCTAAAAGCTGGCGTGCTTTTAATTCTTGCCTATATCTTTAAACTTCGTGGCAGCGATAAATGGTTGTTCGCACTTGGATTGGCCCAAGCGGGCGAGTTTGGCTTTGTGCTTTTATCATTTACTGTGGCAAACAATGTGATCCCAGAAAGTGTTGCGGATCAACTATTGCTCATTGTTGCGCTTTCTATGCTTCTCACGCCGTTGCTCTTTATCTTATATGACAAAGTGATCGCGCCGAAATACGTGATTGGTCAAGAACGTGAAGGCGATGAGATTGAAGAGAAAAACCATATCATAATTGCAGGGCGTGGTCGCGTTGGCGGTATTGTTGAACGCATTTTGCGTGTTGCAGGTTATAGCGCAACGGTAATTGATTTCAGCTCTAAACAAATTGATACGATGAAAGTGTTTGGATTGCGGACCTATTACGGCGATGCTAGCCGCCCTGATATGATGCACGCAGCGGGTATTGATGAAGCCAAGCTTTTAATCATCGCAATTGATGAAAAAGAACAGATCACCGAGATGGTTCGTCATGTGACCAAGCACCACCCTCATGTCCATGTTTTAGCGCGTGCGGTTGATCGTAATCATGTTTATGATTTATGGCATGCGGGTTGCCGTGACATTGTTCGTGAAACTTTTGATGGGTCTATTCGTATGGGTGCATCAGCTCTTGAAGCAATGGGTGTTGATCGTGAACATTCAATCCAAATGGGTGAAGCGTTCCGCCGGATGGATCGCAAATCCATGTTGGAGGTTGCCGATAAATATGACCCTTCTATTCCGGCAATGGAAAATGAGGAATTCATACAAAGCATCATTGCCAATCTTGATGAATGGCAGCGTGAATTACGTGATGAGATGGATGATATTCAAAAAGGTGAGCAAAGCTAGTTTAGGCTCTGCTATATGGGTGAGGGGAAGCCTCTCCTTAAATAAATAGAGAACCAGGTTAAGCGATCTGGCTCATTTCATGTAATTCAACATTATCGATCTTACCTTTTGTAGCTATGCCATTGGCTTTGATATGTGCAGAGTTCATATGGTCCTGCCAAAGCGTTCTGGTTTCCCAAAGTTCGAAAAATAAGAAGACCCCGGGATCTTCATTGCTTTGGTGCAAATCATATTGAATGCAGCCTTTTTCAGCACGTGTCGGCGCGACCAGAGTGCTCAATTGTTTGGCGAGAAAATCTTCTTCGCCTGTTACTGCGGTTAATTTTGCAACAATTGTTAGTGTCATTGTCTTCCCTCGACCCTCATTAAATCGCGTTTTCAAACAGCGTACGAACATCGTGCAAGCTTGTCACAACTTTCGTCGCCATTTTCTTGGTCTCGTCTTTCGGTTGCTTTAAATCTGGTACTACAATAACGCAGATTTGCGCAGCGTAAGCAGCTTTTGCACCATTATCGCTGTCTTCCAATGCAAGACAAAACTCTGGTTCAACACCGACATGTTCTGCAGCTTTTAAATAAATATCTGGAGCAGGTTTACCATTGGTAACTTGATCTCCACCAATAATGTGCTCAAAATAGTCAAAGATGCCCGAGCTTTTGAGTTTTTTTAAAGCCATCTCAGTTCGTGTAGATGTGGCCACCGCGCGGCGAATATTATTTGCTGAAAGATAGTCAAGCAGTTCAATCAGGCCCGGCTTTAGGTCAATGCCTTCGGTGAATATGTGATCAGAATAAATCTCAATAAAAGCATCATCCAATCCATCGGGCAGGGGATGCCCAAGCTTTTGGGACATATAGGCTTCAGCACCCTTGCGGTTCATGCCGATGATATCAAAAAGCCATTGATCTTTCACATCAAGTCCAAGCCGTTGTGTGGCTTTTTTCATTGATTGCATGGAAATAGTTTCTGTATCCAACATGAGGCCATCCATGTCGAACAAAACTGCTTTTGTATCACGCATTAAATTTTCCAGATTGTATAGTGGCGAAAAGGATAGCTTGCTTAGACCAGATACACCTTACGAAGGCAAGTCTCAACCATGGCTTAGATCGCGAGTAAGGTCACGTCTCATGTCGCCTAGTTATATTGCGCGCCGTAACGTTTTTCAGCTGCAATACAGCCCCAAACAATGCCGTATAAAAGAAAGAAATGGCGCCAGTGATCGTTATCAATCACGATGCCAACAATGGCATGGCCAAACAGAACAATCATGGCAAGCATGAAATATTTCTGCCAAGGGCGTTCACGCAGCATGTATTTAAAACCAAAGTAAAACGTCATGCAGAACAAAGTCATATAGCTGATAAACCCGAGCCAACCATACGCCATCAATGATTTAAGATACATGTTATGCGTATCTTCACCAAATGTTAGACCAAATTCCAATGGACCAATCCCAAGCGGGTGTTCCATAGCCATAGCAAAACCAATTGCATGGCGGGCAAAACGACCAAGGCGCGCGCCATCATAATCTTGAACAAACTGCGCGCGGGTAGTGAATAATTCTGCGATATGATCAATCTGAAGTGCAATCATGATCGCACCGATTAAGACAACAAAACCAGCCATAGACATCATGAAGATTTTAAGTTGAAAACCACCACTGCGGTATTTTACCAACAAAAGTGAGATAAGGCATAACCCACAAATCGCATAAAGCCCCCATGCTGCCCGAGAGAATGATAAAAATACCCCCAACGTTACAATGAGAAGCGCAAGTGTACGAAGAGGGGCGTCTTTGATCTTACCAGTGATCAGGCCATGCAGGAGATACATCGCTGGCAGCACCAAAAATGGTCCAAATACGTTGGGGTCTTGAAAAGCACCCATAGCGCGTCCGTAGCGCGTAAATACTTCGCCGCCTGGAATGATGCCTAAATACCCTCCTATTCCCAATAGGGAGGTAATGCAGGCGGACACAACATACATTTTAAAGATAACAGAGAGCTTGCGGTAATCTTGCTCAATGACAGCTGCAAAAAACACAGACGTAAGCGCCAAAAACAAGGTGACGGCGAGATAAAGCGGGATGTCACCATAGTCATCCATGGTGAGCATAGAGCCCAAGCCGCCGATATTGTATAAGATCCACAACACAAGCAATGGGGCAACCGTACGCGAGATCTTTAAACCAGCAAGAAACCAAATACCCAAAACAGCACATAATAATAGCTCATAAGGCGCAGGTTCGCGCATTACAAAGCCAGATGTCAGCATACAAAAACCAATAGCCCAATTGCCGATGGTTCTGGTCGATAAGGTCAATTGACCTAATCGCAGTCCAATACTTTGGTTTGCGCCTCGGCTTGCACTATGCGTCTGTGCGCCATAGCTTGCACCATAGGGTGTATAATTGGCGGGTAGATCGCTCAATATGCATTTTCCGTGTTTAGGAGACTAAACGGGGTTTTGAACAGGATCTTTATGTCAAACCATAAGGACCAGTTCTCGATGTAATCAAGATCATATTCTGTCCGCTGTTTAATCTTATCGTCAGATGTGATTTCGCCACGAAGACCGTTGATTTGCGCCCATCCTGTAATGCCAGGCTTAACGCGGTGACGGGCAAAATAACCATCGACTACATCTGCGAAATACTTATTCTGAGCTTGCGCGACAACTGCGTGTGGGCGAGGGCCCACGAGCGATACATTGCCGATTAACACGTTGAACAATTGTGGTAGCTCATCAATCGATGTTTTGCGAATGAAGCGCCCAACAGGGGTGACACGAGGGTCGTCTTTCGTAACGAGATTAGCCGCTTTTTCATCCGACATTTCTGTATACATAGAGCGGAATTTATAGATCAAAATCTCTTCGTTATTAATGCCATGACGTTTCTGTTTGAAGAAAACAGGGCCTTTTGATGTCACTTTAACTGCGATGGCTGCACCAATCATAATCGGCCACAATAAGGCAATAGCAACGAGCGCAAAGAAAATATCAAACAGTCGTTTACTCACCGAATCCCAGTCGGCAATTGGTTTATCAAACAGATCCAACATTGGGATTTTACTGTTTTGCATAAAGCTGTAAAAACGTGGACGGAATTTCATCGAGTTTGCATGCGCTGCAAGACGAATATCTACAGGTAATACCCATAAATGCTTAAGCATACCAATCCAGCGGCTTTCAGCTGCGAGCGGAAGCGTGAGAATGATCAAATCAATCTGTGTCATACGCGCAAAGGCGATAACGTCTTTGACTGTGCCCAGCTTTGGGTAACCTGCGACAACAGGAGGTGATCGATCATCTGAACGATCATCAAATATGCCGCAAATTCGGATGTCGTTGTCTGGTTCAGCTTCAATGTCACGGATAAGCTTTTTTGCAGCACTGCCGCCGCCAACAATAATCGCGCGACGCTCCATAAAGCCATTGCGGTTCCACTTTTTCATCGAAATCGCAAACAAGACACGTATCACGCAGATAAATGTGATGGCTCCAACAAACCAAGAGCTGAACCAATTCCAGTCAAAGAGGAAGTTAAAGTCGATAAAATAGCCACCCAGTGCCATGACGGCAAAGAGTGAGGACACGATTGCCATCGCACGCGGCAACATGCGCAGTCCAGCAGACAAGCTTTGAGTTGTGTATAGGCCACCAGCGTAATACGCCATGGCAAGCAAAATGGTAGATAAGACCATAACACTTGAGTGGCTGATCCATGTTCCATCTAAGTGGTGTTCTTGAGAGAAATATGGCGCAAAACCGGCAACTAAGAAACCCATTGCCTCAAAGACACGAAAGCTTCCGCGGATAATTGCTGGCGAGTAGTTTTCATCAGCTAATTGTTCGGCGATATGGCGCGCAAGACGGTTGAGATTATTCTTCTCAACACCATTTACGATGTTCTTATCTAAAAGATCTGAATTATCATCTGGCACCAGATCTGTTGGCGCTAATGGCGCAGACTTTACCTGGTTGACCTTATCCGTGATACGATTACTCATTTTACCCACCCGCTACTCAAAATCCCTCCAAAACACACAGAGGAACCCAATACTGGCACCAAGAATAGCGCAAAGGAGCTAAGAAATACTTGACAAAACTAGGGATAATTACCGTTTAAGCGGCTTTTTTACGTGCTTTCTGGTAAATCTCGGACAGGTGATCAGCCATAGTCTGAACTGAAAAACGTTGGGTAAACTTATCTCGGTCTGGCAAACAACTTGCGAGCCAGTCTCTTTCATCGACAGCTTTTGCCATGATTGCGCCAAGCGCATCAGCATCTCCTGGTCTTACCATTGAAGCGCAATCTTCGCCCATAATTTCAGGTATTCCGCCAACATTGGTGCAGATAATTGGTTTTTGAGCTGCAACTGTTTCTAGCACGATATAAGGCATAGCTTCAGCACGAGAAGGAATTACGACGTTACGTGCGAGCGCAAAAGCATCGCGCGCCATCATAGCAGGATGCATTTTTATACGCTCTCCCAAACCCATTTTGTGGATTTTAAGTTGATAGCCGTCTTTGTCAGGCCCATCACCAACCATGTGTGCGGTTAAAGGGCGACCGGTGATACGCTCAGCAACCCGCAAAGCATCAATAAAAACATCGGGACCTTTAAGGTCCCGCATCATACCAATATAGAGAAAATCAACCGCATCTGCTTTGTTATTGACAGGTTTAAAATCATCGTCTGTTAAACCGTTATAGACCAAGTCCCAATCTGTCGTGGGGGAGCCAATCTTGTCAAAATAGGTTCGTCGCTCATGATCACTGACAAAAATAAGCCCATCCGTCCAGCGTTCTAAAAAGCGTTCGACGGCAAAATAGGCTTTACCCTGCAAGCTTGAAGACTTGTAATGCAAGGTGCCCCCGTGGGGTGAATAAAAGCGGGTAACGCGAGACTGGGATCCCCGCAGGAATGAACCCAAGAGCCGAACATATGCGCCGCCTTTAGCGCCATGTCCATGCAATACATCAGGTTGCAAACTTTTGATTTCTTTATATACTTTACGTGCAGCTAGGAAATCTTTGGGCGTAACTGCACGTCCGATTTCAATGCGCTGCAATCCAAGCTCTAGCTTTGGTAGGATCGTTTCAAACAGCTTATCTTCGTGCGCGCCACCTGTTGAGCTGTCGCATAAGATGCCGATTTTATGGCCCTGTTCTGAATGATAATTAACCAGATCACGCACGTGGCGAAAAATACCGCCTACTGGAGAGCGAAAACAATGGATGATGCGTAACGGCTGCTCAGTCATGTGTTCGATTTGGTCTCCAAAGCCTGTTTATTGATGCTAAAATCTTAGAACAAGCGTTCGTGAATATAGATGGTGTCACCGGCTAAGATTGGGCTGGAAATTGACACTTTACCAGTCATGATTTTCCCGTTGATCTTTCGTGTGATATCTGTTGTTTTTTGATTGGCTCGGCTGCTAAAGCCACCAGCAATTGCGATGGCATTTTGCACAGTCATTCCAGGCACATAAGCATACTGGCCAGGTTGACCAACTTCGCCAAGAATAAAGAATGAGCGGTATTGGTCGATCTCAATTGAAACATCAGGATCACGCAAGAAGCCTTGTTTTAGCTCACCTGCAACAACACCTTCTAGTTCTTGAGCAGTTTTGCCGCGTGCTGCAATTGCACCAACAAGTGGGAATGAGATGTATCCAGCTTGATCGACACTATAAGTTCCTGTCAAACCATTTTGCTCAAACACTGTGACGCGTAAACGGTCACCTGAATCTAATCGATAGGGTTGAATGGTCGCTTCATGAAAAGCGCGTGGGGCAGGTTGGTAGCTTGCACAGCCGGAAAGGGCTGTCGCAAACGCAGCACATGCTGCAATAAATGTAATTTTTAATTTCGACCTGATCACGGGCGCCATGCTCCACGAGTTAACTGTGAGACCAATTTATCGTCGATTTATGGTTAATGCTTGGTAAAGATTAGATAAAATAATCTGCAAGTGTTTTTACACCAAGTTTAAATTGAGTGGAGCATCTCGTAGTTGAAGGCAAACTGACAAGCGCGGTTTCACCAAATCAAAAAACTAATCGCGTTAACTGATAAGTTACCATGTTCGTTTACGCTCCGCGCTTAAATACCATATGGAGTAAAGTGTATGAGTCAGGTGCACACTGATGATACGAATGTAGATATTGATATTGGACGCTTGTTTTCAGCCGTGAAACGCAATGCGATCAAAATCATCCTCGCTGTTATAATTGCAGGGGTGTTGGCATTCTTTCTAGTGAATATCTTAAGTGAGAAATATCGTTCGGAAGCACGCATTCTGATCGATAATCGTGAACCTGTTTATACAAACCAGCAACAAGCTGGCGGAAATCAGCAATCGTCCGTGCTGGATGAGCGCGGTGTTACAAGCCAAATGGAAATCCTAAAGTCCAATGATTTGGTTAAAGAAGTTGCCCGTCAATTAGATCTCGCTTCATATCCTGAATTTGATACGCCGAAAAAAGCTTCAGCGATTACGAGTATTCTCATCGGTATGGGATTAGTTTCAAATCCGTTCGACATTCCGGCTGAAGAACGTGTTTTAAAAGAATTTTATGAGCGACTTGATGTCTATCAGATTGCCGCTTCACGCGTGATCGTTATCGAGTTTTCATCTGAAGATCCAGAGCTTGCCGCACTTGTTCCAAATGCAATGGCCGATGCGTTTTTACGTGTTCAATCTGGTGAAAAGTTAAAAGATAACAATGTTGCTAGCGCCTGGCTTGAGCCTGAAATTGAGCGTTTGCGCGAAGGTGTTCGTCAGGCAGAAGCAAGAGTTGCCGGATATCGTGCAGAAAAAGGCCTTTTACTAGTTGGTGACACCGATACGCTTAATTCCCAACAATTATCAGACATCTCAATTGAACTCACGCGTGTGCGTTCTGAGCGGGTTGATGCTGATGCGCGTGCAACAACTGTTCGCCGCGTGCTTGAAAGCGGACAAGACATCGAAGCAATTGCTGATGTTTTGGATTCAGCTACCGTTCAGCGTCTTCGTGAAACGGAAGGTGATATTCGCGGTCAAATCGCTGATCTATCAACGACCCTGTTGGAAGGTCATCCTCGCATGCAGGCTTTGCGTGCTCAACTTATTGATATTCAGAGACAATTGCGCGGTGAAGTGCGCAAAGTACTTGCAAGCTTGGAAAACGAAGCATCCGTTGCGCGTTTGCGCGAACGTGAATTGCAAAGCAGCTTAGACACCATCAAAGCAAGTTCCGCACAAGCGGGTGGCGAAGAAGTTCAACTGCGTGCACTTGAGCGCGAAGCAAATTCACAGCGTCAACTTCTAGAAACATACTTATCTCGTTTTCGCGAATCTGCATCCCGCGCAAATGTAAGTGCTGTACCTCCGGATGCGCGGATTATCTCCCGTGCAATTGAGCCAACACAAGCATATTTCCCGAAGAAGATTCCAATTATTATTGTCGCAATGTTTGCAACATTTCTCATTGGTGCGGTGTGGGTCATGCTTGCCGAACTGTTTAGCGGGCGGGCACTTCGCCCAGCGCAACATACTTATAATCAAGACCCCGTTATGGAACATGAAGGTAAGATTGCAGCTGCAGTTGCGGCATCCCATGCAGATCAGCCGGAATATGTTCACGCTAAACCAGGTGTGAATTTAGCTGAAAAAGCACCTCTTGCCGCAAGCCTTATAAGCGAGGATATCCCACCACAAGCTCAATCTGAGGAAGCGTTAGGGTACTCCATCGATCAGGTAATTTCAGAATTTGCAATTGCAAAGACAAAGTTCGTTGTGTGTTTGTCGCCTGAAGGGGATACAGCTGTTGCTGGTTCTGTAATGTTGGCGCGCCAGCTTAGCGGGCTTGGTTTGCGCCCGGTCTTGCTGGATTTAACGCTTAATGGCGGACCATCAGGTGTCACAATTGGCACAAGCCGGATTACTGGGATCACCAATTTGCTGTGTGGTGAGACATCTATTGCTAATACGCTACATCCAGATCGCAATTCTAATGCGCATATTATGGCGCGTGGGAATGGCAACATCCAGCGCGCGATGAGCGCTGCAGAACGCATTCCGATGATTATTGATGCGCTGGGCCAGAGCTATGACACAGTCATTGTTGAGTGCGGACCATCGTCTGTTGAAAGTGCAATGCGATTGATCGGTGAGAGAACACCTGAATATGTTATCTCGGTTAAGCATCTGGACGAGCAAGATCTGCATGAATTCCAACAAGAATTCATCGATAGCGGCTTCCCAGATGTGATCACGCTGGACCTTAATCAAGGATCACTTGAGCCATCACACCAGGATCCTCAAAACGATCAGAGTTCTGTTGCATAACTTGCTTTGGCAATTTAAATGAAGGCCCTAGGTTAGACAGCTAACCTGGGGCTTTTTTTATGCCTTTAAAGATCTGATTTTAGCGGCAATTTTGTGCAGACGATCTGAAGATTTGATGTAGCGTTTGAGATCCGTTTTACCAATGTAAGCGCGAGCAAACATGCGGCCAAACAGAGTAAAAGTCATTGTGCCGTCAAAGTGTTCGTCGCACTCAGTGCACCAAGATCGTTTATAGGGTTGATCGCCAATACCAAAATCAAATTTGCGGAATTCGCGTTGATTGAAGTTTTGGATCGCAAGGTAGAATAAAAACTCACCGGGGCTGCAATCAAGCTCATCATTGATCTCTTCGTTAAAAGAGCTGAATTGACAAATCGCATGATCTCGTTTTGGTGTGATTGCTGATATCGCTAGGATTTCCCCATTATATTGATCACCCTTTAAGATGATCGCATGAAGTTCCATAGAGCCAATTTCATCGTTATCAAGCGCACATACCTCTGAGAAGAAACTCATCAGCTCCTCATCTTCAAACACATTGGGTAAGCCCTGACTTTTCAAGCGTTTGTTCTTCTGGCGGAAGAATTCGGTTAGAATTTTTTCGTTTTCTGCAAGTGAGTTTGCAATTGTGTAGGTGTAACCGCCAATCGCATTAATACGTTTTTCGGTATTGCGAAACTTCTTCCGACGGCGCTTACGATTAAGTTGTGCGAGCGTTTCGTCAAAATCATCCAAGAGAGGTAGTTGAAAGGACGCATTTTGGTTTTTCGTAGTCAAAATATGTTCAAACGGATTACGTTTGTCTTTGACTTGCATGCGCATACGATCAAGAACAATTACATCAATGAACGGTGCAATTGATTTAACTTCATTTTTCAAATGGCTGACAAAATCCTGGCCGCATGTTGATAAGAACAATGTTGAACAAAGAGCAAAGTTTAGGTTGCTGTGTTCAGTTCCAATTAATCGCGCTGTGGTCACACCAAATGTTTTTGAGATTTCTAAAGGTAGGATAAACTCAACTTTGCCGCCAATAAATCCAACGATAAATAGTGGATTGACTTTTTTATTGCGTATCCAAGCGCGCACCCAACTAAAGCTTTGATGCACAGAAACATGCAGTTCAGTTTCAATTCGGCGCCAATCATTTTCCAGATCAGCTATATCTTGAACAACGACGTAGCGATTGTTTTGAGCTGATTTTTGCTTATCCATCTGATCCTGCAAGTTCCGATATCTGACAATATTGCCCGGATGATAAGGTGATAAGACTGCACCGGAAGTATTACGATTTAATGCTAAACTCGACATCTTTTGACCGCCCACGCTGTAAATTTACTATACTTGCGCTCAAGATCGGCAAAAAAGTTAAACAAATGGTATTTTTGGACGGTTACGGGCACCAAAGTTTAGTGTTACGGAAAATGAAGATTGAACAGAAAAAATAAAATTTGAACTATCAACGCTGACAAGCGTTTGGTTTAGTCCTGCACGTCGGATGTTTTTGACTTAGGTGGCGTTTCCATCCACTTGATCAGCCACATTGCCGGCAACACCCACAACAATCCGGTAACGAGGAAATATGCCATGTGGACATACCAAGCAGATTCAGCAAGTCGATAAGTTGCAACGGTGACCGCCGTCATAGCATAAACGATCACAAGGATGATCATAATAAAAATGCCGATGAATTTTTTCAATCGTACTGGCATTTATCTTCCTTCCGGTGGCGAGCATGTTGGCGTTGTATCACAACGTTTTTTCATTCAACTGCCTTTTAGACTTAATTACGCGAAGTTGAAAGCTCCGGTTTGATTTTTTCCCGCGACCGCGTGCCGCAAGTCCTTTCCGCTTGTCTTTCGTATATATAAGTGCAAAACATCCGCTGTTTATAAGACACACATAAAACGCACAGGATCACTCATGTCAGATATCGCCGTTGAACATTCAGAGCTTTTACAAAAGCAGGACACTGCAAAAAGCAATCGAGGTGTTTTGCGTGTTTGGCTCGCAATCGTTTTGCTTGCAATCTTTGCATTGGTGATTGTAGGCGGTGCAACGCGGCTTACGGATTCAGGTCTTTCAATCACTGAGTGGAAACCCATTCATGGGGTTATACCGCCTTTAAGCGCACAAGAATGGGAAGAAGAGTTAGAGCTCTATCGCCAGATCCCTGAATATCAGTTGATCAATAAGGGCATGTCTATGGATGAGTTTAAGGTCATCTATTGGTGGGAATGGGCTCATAGGTTTTTAGCGCGCGGTGTTGGTGTATTGTTTGGCGTTCCGCTTTTAGTTTTCGCAATGGCTGGACGGATTGAAAAACCATTGAGATTTCCTTTGGTGGGGCTGTTGTTCTTAGGTGGTCTGCAAGGCTTTATCGGTTGGTGGATGGTTTCCTCCGGACTGGTTGATCGGGTGGACGTGAGCCAATATCGCCTCGCAACGCACCTAACGCTTGCCTGCGTCATATTCGGCGCTATTGTTTGGGTTATGCGTGGGCTCGCAGATCACGCAAAAGACGCGTCACCCACCACGTCCGCTGGGTTTTTCGCCGGGTTACTAACATTTTTTGTGCTATTGCAAATCTTCTTGGGAGGTTTGGTAGCTGGACTTGATGCTGGGCTTGCTTACAACACTTGGCCGCTCATGGATGGTGCGATTGTGCCAGCAAACCTCTGGGTCATGGAGCCTTGGTGGCTTAACGCATTTGAAGCACCAAAAACCGTTCAGTTCATTCACCGCATCAGCGCCTATGCGTTATGGGCGCTTGCACTGTGGCATATGCTTGTGTGCCTAAAAGGGGACGCGCAGACAACGCATTCACGTCGCTCAATCGTGTTGTTTGTCTTGATTACGTTGCAGGCGGTATTTGGAATAATCACGCTCATGCTTCAGGTTCCTATGAGTTGGGGTCTCATTCACCAAGGATTTGCATTGATTGTTCTAGGTTTTGCTGTGGCGCATTGGCGTGGTTTTAAAGGCAGCTATCCTTTGCCAATAAAAATGCAAAAAGGGCGTTTCCCCGAAGCAAGTCTTGCTTAAAGAAACACCCTTAAATGGCTTTGTGATCCTGAGTTAAAAATTAAGCGATCGTGCTGAGCATAAGATCAAGGTTCTGAACCGCAGCGCCTGATGCGCCTTTGCCCAAATTATCCAGCTGAGCTGTTAGGTTCACCCGTCCGTCACCCTCGGTGCCAAATACATAAAGACGCATTGTGTCGTGCCCTGCAAGTTGCTCAGGATCAAGGCGTGCAATCTCCTGGCTGTCGATTAACGGTACGACCTGAACAATATCCTGTCCGTCATAATGATCGCGCAGTGCCTTATAAACATCCACTAAGTCTGGCTCGTCATTTAATAGGTCTAAATGCAGAGGAACATTGACCAGCATGCCTTGGGCAAACCGACCAACACTTGGTGTGAAAATTGGCTGGCGCTTTAGACCTGAACGTGTGACAATTTCTGGCACATGTTTATGCGCAAGTGTAAGTGCATAGGCAAAATGATTTGAGGCAATAGCATCATCTAAATCTGGATTTTCCATCTGCGCAATCATTTGCTTGCCGCCACCTGTGTAACCTGAGACGGCATTGATTGTGATTGGATAATCGTCTGGCAACAACCCCGTTTGCACGAGTGGCGCGATTAAGGCAATTGCACCCGTTGAATAGCAACCCGGATTAGACACAAATTGAGCGTTGGCAATTTGCTCTTTTTGTTCTTTGTTGAGTTCACCAAAACCAAACACCCAATCAGGATGTGTCCGATGTGCAGTGGATGCATCGATAAAGCGTGTTCCAGCGTCAGCAGCAAGCGCCACAGCTTCCCGCGCGGCGGCATCCGGTAGGCACAAAATTGCGATATCAGCATCACGCAACATTGTTTTACGGACCTCTGGATCACGGCGGTCTTCATGTGCAATTGACATTAATTCAATGTCATCGCGTGCTGTTAGCCGAGTAATGATCTGTAAGCCAGTTGTGCCATGTTCGCCGTCGATAAAGATTTTTGCAGCCATGATGGTGTCCATTAGTTCTTTAAAATCAAATTCTTAATAGGAAATAATGAATCAAAATTTGATCCAGTTAATTTATAACCTAAGAGTGAGATATATATGGAGTGCCTTTGTTCGGCAATCAACTTTGTATGTTAATATTGTAAGAATTTCGCTTGCGCGGTTTCGGCAGCCTTTTTTAATCGCATCTCGTTTCGAAGATTAAGTAAGTTTGCAGCAAACACGATAACCGCTCCGACCATAACCGGCCATTCCAAAACCTCCTGATAAAGGAAATATGCGACGATCGATATGAGTGGTAAGCGAAGAAAATCAAACGGGGTAACGATAATTGCAGGGGCCATAGACAGCGCTTTTGTGATGCAAAAATGCGCTGCTAATCCACATAGACCGATGATGACCACCCAGAAGGACTGGATCAAATTAGGGACATGAATATCGCCATCATAGCCCGCTGTGATTAAGCCAAATATCGCTTGCATTGCTGTGAGCCAAAACAAAATACATGTGATGGTTTGCGTGCGTGTTAAAAGCTTAGTGGTAATCGCAGCGCCAGCAAAGCCAACAGCGCACAAAGCTGCGGCAATGATATGGGGTGAAATCGTTGTGGTATCTGGTCGTGCGACAATTAAGATACCGATAAATCCGAGCGCTGCACAAAAGGCGCGCATGCGGGTAAGTTTCTCAGCCAAAAAGAATGGCGCAAGTATAGCAACCCATAAAGGCGTTGAAAATTCAAAAGCAAATAGTTGCGATAGCGGAACTGTTGTGAGTGCAAAGAACCAAAGATTTTGCCCAGCAAAATGCGAGATGTTGCGGATAGCATGTAAACCAAAATTGCGTGTGTTTACCTGGTTTAAGGTTCCAACATATTTTGCCACCGATACAACGATAATCATACCGATAATCGAACGGTAAAACATAATCTCAAATGTATCGAGATGTTGACCAACTTCACGCCCGGCAATCGCCATCAGCGAAAATGCGATGATCGCGCCAAACATCCATATAGCAGCTTTAAGTGGTTGAGATTGATTTTGCATGAGAACCTGAAATTTTGAAGTTTAAGTATTTCAGAATCCCTCATGCATAACAATGCTGAAAATTGATTTAACTGAAGTAGATAGACGCTTTTCGATTTTAACTAGGCCACCAGCACTTTGGTAAATGGCGAGGCGGTTTGGACTTATTGTTTATAACGTCAAGTTTATGCGGGAAGGTGAGGGTCCGGTTATCTAAAGTAACACGATCATTGCGAAGAAACGTAAATTCCATAACGCTGGGGATTGCCACATCGCCATAATTTTTTATTGGTTCCCAGTTATTGGGATGTATGTGGGCAATGGTAAAATTAGTTCTCAGTTTGTCGAAGACAGCATCGAAAAGAGGAAATGCGCCTTTATCAAAGATGCTTTCCAGTGCATGAAACTCGATCAACATTATGCGAAACCGATCAAACACATGTGATGGAGTATCAATTATAACAGGATATTCCGAATTTTCGATGTCCATTTGAAGCAGCATATCGTTGTCGTCATCATCAGCATATTCATCAACCCAATCCTCAAAACGCATATATTTTTCGTTGTTTTGCGTGCCAAGAAATTTTTTTGTAAAATGAAATTTGTCGTTTTTAAGAGCAGGGCCGTCAACGGAATAATCTGCCATAAAGCTTTGTATGTCGTATTGTTTTGCAAGTGAATCTTCAAGGTCTGAGACTTGTTCTACTCCAGGGGAAAAGCAAGTTTTTATACCTTCAAGATCGTCCGGTATTAAATATCCACCATCTCCAAGACCGCCAAGGCGTATGAGTTCTTTCCCTACGGATCGTGGTCGATTTTTTGCAATGAATTCTTCCACATGTTCAATCTTGGTCATTTTATTCAGTGAAAGCCCGTTGTTGAGTAACAACTGGCTCATTATATCTCTAAATTTCATTACACCCCCGATTGGTGATAGATTAAAATCGCTGTATCATTTTCGATTATCTATCAGTTTACCCTAATTATAACATACCAACCATAAAAAAGGCCGGAACAATGTCCGGCCTTTTTGAAAATATTTGTTGTTCTGAAACTTAACGTTTTGAGAACTGGAAGCTACGACGAGCTTTCGCTTTACCGTATTTCTTACGCTCAACAACACGTGAATCGCGCGTAAGGAAGCCACCCTTTTTCAAGACTGGACGAAGAGCTGGCTCGTAGTTAGTCAAAGCTTTTGAAATGCCGTGACGAACAGCACCAGCTTGGCCTGAAAGACCACCACCTGAACATGTTACAACAATATCGTATTGTGTCGCGCGGTCTGCAGCAATAAGTGGCTGAAGAACAACCATTTGAAGAACAGGGCGTGAGAAATACTCAGTGTAATCACGTGCAGTGCTACCGCTGACAACTTTTTTGTCTTCAGCTTTCTCTTTACGAGCAGAGCTTTTTGACGGTGCGCCAACAATAGTGATTTTGCCTGTACCTGGTTTAATCCAAACACGGGCAATAGCGTCTTTACGCTTACCTGTTGCATATGCACGACCTTGGTCGTCTAGTTTTTGAACATATACTGGAGCCGCTTCGACTGCTTCAGCAGTTGCTTCACCAAGTTCAGCTAAGGATTCTAGCTCAGCCATGATTAGGCGCTCCTTTTGTTTTTAGGGTTCATTGCGGCAACGTCCAGAACTTCTGGAGATTGTGCTTCATGCGGATGCTCAGCACCAGCATAAACGCGCAAGTTTTTCATTTGGCGACGACCAAGCGGACCACGTGGGATCATACGCTCGATAGCTTTTTCAACAACGCGCTCTGGGAAACGGCCTTCAATGATCGCACGTGCTGTACGCTCTTTGATGCCACCAGGATAGCCTGTGTGCCAGTAGTATTTTTTATCTGTGTATTTTTTGCCTGTCAAAACGACTTTTTCGGCATTGATGATGATAACGTTGTCGCCATCGTCAACATGTGGAGTGAAAGTGGCTTTGTGCTTGCCGCGCAAACGCAAGGCAACCAATGAAGCTAAACGACCAACAACGAGGCCTTCAGCATCGATGATGATCCACTTCTTTTCCACCTCAGCAGGTTTCTGCGTAAAGGTTTTCATGAAATATTCTTTCTATGTTCGATCCAATCCCGGGCAGAATTCTTAATTGCTCTGCTCCATGTGGACATTTCTTGTTGCTTTTATTTGTGTAATTTTCGAGCTCTGTGGCCGATTTTAATTGCACAAAAACAAATGCGGCCCAAAACGGACCACATCTATGAGGCGGCTTATAGGAGGGAATCGCTTATGGGTCAAGGGAAAACGTTTTGTACGAATGTTGAAAAAATCGTATTAATCTGTTATTGATTAGATAAGTGGACAGGGAGAGCCCAGTCGGCGCTATGGCCTCGAGAAATCGGGGCCTCTCGCTTTTTATGGAAAAGATTTCAGGCCAACTCCGTCATAATTACTATGGGACTCAGAATACAATTTTTTCGATATGATTTTGAATGCTTCATTCTTTTGACTTGGATCTAAAACATGGCGTCCGATTGGTCTTGCTATTAAATCAGCAATTTGTAAGCCACTAGAGTTAGCGCTTTTATTTACGAATCGAATGTCAAAGCAATCATTACTCCGAATAAGTTCTCTTAGGTCACATATCCTGCGGAATTCGAGTTCCAAAGCATTATCTTCTTTACGGCCTCTAGCTTCAAAGATCACGTGAACTTTTCTGTCCAAAGCTTCTCTTTTCAACAAGAATTTGATTGTATTAGCCATACAGAATGAAAGCGCCTGATAATAAGGGTTGGTAGGATTAGAGTATCGGGCTTTAAGACGTTCCTTATTTATGGTTGTTGCTATGACCGTCATAGGAGCATTTTTAACTATATCACTGACTTCCGACATAAATTTCTGGTGACCCATATGGCCACCTAGCCGATCAAATGGTGATTTTCCTTTTCGCAATTCTCGTTCGTGTAAAATAATCGAGTCGTGACCAAACCAGCGGAATTTGAGTGCCTGAATCTCAGGAACTATTGTTCTTACATAGTCAGATTTCTTAAAAATGCAAAATGCTAGCACGAACATGGGATATGTCTTGTCAAAGGACACCATATTAGGATCGCCGCTTTCATCTACGTAAATTACATATTCACTAAATTTCATATCTCAGATTAAGATTTATAGGTGTATCAATCAAGATAATATAAATTTAAAGTAGTGCTTATCTTCACACCTGATTGCTGAGCGCTATTTTCCGGCGTTTGGCGATCCGCCCGCCGACTATCGTGATCGTCAAACCAGCCATAATGGTGGCGATACCGATTTGCGCCAAAAGGCTGATCTTTTCATCGAGCAATATGATGCCGCCCAACAGTCCCGAGACAGGGATTAATAGCGCAAAAGGCGTGACGTCCGCAGCTTTATATTTCGACAACATTTTGCCCCAAAATGAATAACAGAACAATGTAGATAGTATTGAGACATATAAAACGACACCAATTCCTAATGGTCCAATATCGGTGAAGGCGTTGAGTATGCGGTCAGGGCCTTCAAAGTAAAATGAGATCAGCCAAATAGGGATAGATGCATAAAGGCTTGCCCACACGATTACAGAAACAGCTGGCACGCTTCCAGTTTGCCGAAAGAGCATATTCGCGCTTGCCCAGCAAATTGCGCCGATCACAACAAAGAAAAACCCAAGTAGATTAAAACTTCCGCCTTCATCAAACCCCATAATGGCAAGGCCTGCAAACCCGACGAATAGACCTACGGTTTGAAACTTATCGATCCGCTCACCGAAGAATAAAAATGCCAAAATAATTGTAAAGAACACCTGACCTTGCACGACAACAGAGGAAAGACCCGCTCCAAAACCGATATCGAGTGCTACAAATAACAGCGAGAATTTGATAATACCGATAAACAGTGCAATTCCAGCGATGATACGCCAATCAATTTTGGGGCGTGGAATAAATATAACTGCTAGTGCGACCACAGAAAATCGCATCGCAGATAGCATAAGAGGTGGTAATTGATCCATCCCAAGCTTTGAGATAGCAAAATTCAATCCCCAAATTACGGTCACAACAATCAAAATGAGAATATCAACTATAGCCATCCTGGTGATTTAGCACTGTTAGGTGCGTCCGACGAGTGTAAAAAATTGATCAATACATTTGAATATCTGATGGATGCGCGCAAAGGGTCTGCATATGCCGAAAATGTGAATGGATATGACCCTTCGTGAGATCACAATCTGATAAAATGGCATCAATTCAAGCTAGGGGGCCATCTAAGGGGTATCAGAAATGAATAAGATCGTAACATTCGCCAGCGTTTTATCCATCCTTGCTGTATCGTCTGTACCAGCCGCATTTGCGACAGATGCTGATGGCAACGACACGCCTGGTGATTGGGTGGTCACGCATTACAAGCCATTTGGTTTATGGGACACAATTTGTGATGAAGCTATTCGAAAAGGCAAGACAGTTGAACGTTGCTATATCCGCTACGTGGATGTGTTTAGTTCAGCGCCAAAGTTCGCAGCGCAATTTGTTTTTATCGAGCCGGACGGGCAGGGTTATAAAGTTGAGTTTGGTATAGAGCCGGGAACAACGTTTAACGGTGCATCTCTTACCGTTGTTGATGGAGAAAATGTGACATGGGATTATGACCCAAATGAATGTTTAGAGCGTGGTGAGTGCTTTTTAACGGGAGACGATGCCGATCGTTTCATTCAAAGCATGGCCGGAACGACAACAAAAGAACCTATGCTGGTGTCTGATTTTAATGATCGTCATGGCACTAACCAAGTGCTTGAATGGGGCATATCAAAATTTGATGACGCATTGTTAGACTTTCAAATGCAAAGCGATGAGCGCGGATTGCGCGAGTGATTGAACCGGCAAAGGCCTTGATATGTGCAGAAGATGCACATGAGATGTGTGTGAGTGGCTGCGTCATTAAAAAAACTGACAAAATTTCAAAATTATCGAGTTTATGCCTCTTTATTTCATAATAGGCTCGGTTGAAGCTTGCTCTAGCGTGTCGCTTTATAGGTGAATTTCCGCCTATCATAGAAAGTTATATGACGTGTAACTATATGATATTTATATTCTTTATTGATAACAAGTGCAGTTTAATTTATATCCTTTTTGATAGATACTCTTCATTGCAGCTGATATGCGAATAATATATAGCTCTATACGCGTATTTTGAGATAGTCGGTCTCATTTTACGAAATTATAGGTATCTTTCAAAGGTTGGAATACACGATGGATATTCAGCGTATAGCAGCTTTTTCTGATGGTAGGACCGGGGGTAATCCAGCAGGAGTGGCGCTTTTAGATGAAATGCCGAGCGATGCAAAAATGCAAAAACTTGCAGCAGAGATCGGTTATTCAGAAACAGTTTTTTCTGTTAAACAAGCAAATGGTAGTTGGCGCACGCGTTATTTTTCACCAGAAACGGAAGTTCCGTTTTGTGGTCATGCAACAATTGCTTTAGGGGCATGTCTTGCAGAGCTTCACGGGGAAGCGCGTTATGAGCTAAAACTTAATGATGCGGATATCGCAGTTGAAGGGTTCAGTGCTCGCGGGCAATATAGCGCATCGCTTTACTCACCACCTACCCAAAGCACAGAATTATCGAACGCACAAACAAGTCCGATTCTCGATCTTTTTGGGTTAAGTCGCGCACAGTTGAATTCGAACATTTGCCCTGCAAGAATACATGCAGGCGCTGATCATTTTGTAATTTGTTTGCGTGATCGTAAAGATTTAAAAAACATGACCTATGCTCTCGATGAAGGTCGTGAATTTATGCGAAAGCATGAAATTGTGACAATCATGCTGGTCTATATCAATGATGACCAGCTGTTTGATGTGCGTAATGCTTTTGCATCAGGTGGTGTGTTAGAAGACCCTGCAACGGGGGCAGCAGCAGCTGCGTTTTCTGGTTATTTACGTGATATCAAGTGGCCTCACGAGAACAAGATCAAAATTATTCAAGGTGAAGATATGGGCCAGCGTTCAGTGTTAAAGGCTGAATTTTCTGATGAAGCTGGCAGTGCTATTAAAGTCTCTGGAACCACGAGAAAGATCTAACAGCGGTGCAAAAGCGTTTACCAATTTCGTATTGAAATAAAAAAAGGCCTGTCGATCTGACAGGCCTTTTTAATGTTTATAATCAAAAGATTAGTTCACGTTTACCCAGCGAAGAATAAAGAAGTTATCCGTTCTTTGTGTCAGTGAAATATTGTCCTTAGTCGCCCAGATCAACGGCTGCACATACATTGGAACATAAGCAACTTCATCCTGGATAAGCTTGTGCGCTTCATCCACCATGCCCTGACGTTTTGCATCATCAACTTCAGTTTGGATCATCGGAAGCAACTCATCAACGCGTGTGTTTGAGTAACCACCAAAGTTCCATGAACCAAGCTTTTTCTCAGTGTTTGGCGTTGAAGCCAAGAAGCGGATTGGGTGTTCAGCATCAAATGTGCCCGGAGACCAACCTAGAAGATACATATCAAAATTGTCAGCACGAAGCTCAGGCCAGTAGGCGCGAACAGGCATAGTTGATAATTTCGCATCTACACCAATTTTCGCAAGCATTGAAGCTGCTGCGCGACAAATCGCTTCATCATTGATGTAACGATCATTCGGGCACATAAGTCCGAAAGAAAATCCGTCTGGATAACCAGCTTCAGCAAGAAGTGCTTTTGACGCATCAGGATCAAATGGCAAGCGATCAGCAAGGCCAGTTGAATAAGCCCGCATTTCTTTAGATACCAACTGTGAAACAGGTTCAGCAGTACCGCGCATGACCTTGCTTGTGAGCGCATCTACATCAATTGCTTGGTAGATTGCCTGACGAACGCGAACATCTTGGAATGGGTTCTTGTCTTTGGTTTCGTCAGAATATTTCAATGCATCAGCTTCATGGCCAAAACCAAACATGATTACACGGGCTTCAACACCTTCATGCACAGTAAAGCCATCGCGGCCCTTCATTTGCGGAACGTTTTGAAGCGGGATCGGTGCTATAAAGTCGATCTCACCAGATAGTAATGCTGCCATGCCTGTGGACGATTCACCGATTGGCGTGAATATCGCCTCAGTGATGTTGCTTTCCAACTCGTCCCACCAGTTTTCAAATGGCTTGAGAGTGGTTTTAACGCCCGGATCGCGCGATGCTAGCATAAAAGCACCTGTGCCGTTGACATTGCGAGTGGCAAAGTTTTCAGCTTCTTTAGAAGGGCGAGCCGCATCATTAGCTTCAGTCCAGGTTTTATCCATGATCATAAAGTTAGCAATGGAATCAGGGAAAAGCGGGTTTGGCGCTTTTGTCATGAAGTCGATTGTATAATCGTCCTGCACGATCACCTCAGAAACAGGTGAGAACCATGAGCGTACATCAGCTTCTTCTGAGCTAGCACGTTGATATGAAAACAAAACATCTTCTGCGGTAAACGCAGAACCATCGTGATATGTAACGCCTTCGCGTAGTTTAAAGCGCCAACCGTTGCCACCTAAAGCTTCCCAGTTTTCTGCAAGTGCTGGTTCTATGCGCATCGTTTTGTTACGACGAACAAGCCCTTCATACAAATTGTTTAAGAAACCCAAGACCGGAGCTGAGTTAACAGCATGTGGATCCATTGTTTGCGGATCAGTTGAACCGGCCCATTTAAAGGTTTCAGCTGATGCCGAAGTAAGGCTGATACTTGCAGCAACGCCCGCTATGATGCTTGACGCAATTAAAGACCGTGCGGTTCTTTTTTTAATTGTCATTGTGTTCTCCCAATTTTGTTTTCGCACAATTATTTATGCCGCAGCTTAGGAATAATAATTCGAGATGTCCAACGGTAAATCTGATAATAAACCCGATGTCGTTTTTCCGTGTAAGGTTTCGAACTAAGTTTACTTGGAGGAGTAAAAATTACTCTGGTAATCGTCTAAAACCAATGTAAGTGTAGGTGCTTGGAAAGGTTTAATTATGTTCGCTTATGTCTCACGCAGACTGGTCCAATCAATCTTTGTGATGCTGACGGTTAGTCTTTTGGCATTTGCAATGTTTCGCTTTGTCGGAGACCCTGTTGCGGTCATGGTTGGCCAAGAAACATCGGTTGAAGACCAAGAGCGATTACGCGAACAATTGGGGTTAAATGCCCCGGTTATTCAGCAATATGGCCGCTTTGTTACCAATTTGCTCACTGGAGAGTTCGGATTTTCCTACAGAACACGCCAACCAATTGGCGAGATGTTGCTTGAGCGTGCGCCAGCAACAATAGAACTTGGCATAGTTTCACTGTTAATATCGCTCATCGTTGGCATCCCCGCAGGGATATACACCGCTTTGCGAAACGATGGATTTTTATCCCAAACCATTTTGATCACCACCTTAATTGGCATCTCAATTCCAACTTTCGTCATAGGTATATTTTTAATTTATCTATTTGGTGTGCAGCTCGGTTGGTTGCCCACTTTTGGGCGAGGAGAGGTCACCGAAATTGGATGGTGGAAATCCAGCTTTTTCACGATTAAAGGTCTTGAGGCTTTAATCCTTCCAGCCATTACTTTGGGGATATATCAACTGACTTTGACGATGCGTCTTGTACGCTCTGAAATGCAAGATGTGCTCAATACGGATTTCATCAAATTTGCCGTGGCACGGGGGATCAATCATCGAAGCATTCACTATCATCACGCACTGCGAAATTCGATGGTGCCAGTAATCACCATCATCGGATTGCAATTTGGAGGCGTGATCGCTTTTTCTATCGTGACAGAAAGCGTTTTTCAGTGGCCAGGCATGGGGCTGTTGTTCCTAGAGAGCATTCGCTACGTCGATATTCCTGTCATGGCGGTTTATTTAGTGATTATCGCGCTCGTATTTGTCGTCATCAATTTGATTGTTGATATGCTTTACTTCGTAATCGACCCGAGAGTTCGACTTCAGCCGGAGGCAGGATAATGCTCAAAGCTTGGCGTCGTATTAAAATCGAAAATGAGTTTATCTACTTGTTTTTAGGCAATCGCGTTGCCCAGCTTGCAGCGTTCGTTGCGTTAATTTGCATCTTAGGGGCAGTGCTTGCACCCTTGATTGCACCATCAAATCCATACGATCTGGCAACTTTTGATATTTTGGATAGCTTCACGCCACCTGCTTGGTCAGAAGGGGGAAATCCACAGTTCTTCATTGGAACAGATGATCAAGGGCGTGATCTGCTTTCATCCATCATGTATGGCATGCGGTTGTCGCTCATCATCGGTGTTTTATCGGTGACATTTGCAGCAATTTTCGGCACTGCAATTGGCGTTGCTGCGGGTTATCTAGGTGGGCGGTTTGATACAATCGTTATGCGGATCGCAGATGTACAACTTAGCCTACCTGCCATTTTAACAGCTTTGTTGGTAGATGGGATTGCTCGTGGCTTACTGCCTCGAGAGCAACATGAAGACTTGCTATTGATTGTTTTATCCCTAGCGATCGGGCTGTCTTTGTGGGTCAATTTTGCAAGAACAGCGCGTGCATCCACATTTGTTGAGCGCAACAAAGAATATGTGCAAGCAGCTGAAATCATTGGTCTGCATCCTGTCCGCATCATGCTTGTGGTTATCTTGCCGAATATTTTAAGTCCGCTTTTGGTCATTGGTACGGTTGATCTTGCTGTGGCGATATTGCTTGAAGCGACCCTAAGTTTCTTAGGCGTAGGTGTGCCACCAAATCAGCCTTCGCTCGGTACACTCATCCGAATTGGTACAGAATATATTTTCTCAGGTGAGTGGTGGATTGTGATCTTCCCATCATTTGCACTTATCTTCTTGATCATATCCATCAATGTATTAGGCGACTTTTTCCGCGCATACTTAAATCCGAGGTTGCGCTGATGACACTTTTATTAAACGTGACAGACTTAACCGTTGAGTATCCAACTCGTTTCGGCACATTCCAAGCCGTTAAGAACCTAAACATCCGTCTTGAACAAGGAGAGATCCATGGGCTAGTTGGTGAAAGTGGAGCGGGAAAATCCACCATTGGTCAGGCAATTATGGGGCTGATCCCAAATCCAGGCTATATTGCTTCGGGCGATATTGAGCTTAATGGCGAAAGCATTCGTGATTTAAGCCAAACTCAGTATCATAAGCTACGCGGCGCAAAAATTTCGATGATTTTTCAAGATCCGCAGACATCGCTCAATCCGCTTTTAACTGTTGAAGAGCAGCTGGTAGAAACCATCCGACAGCATTCGAATGTGTCTTATGAAGAAGCCTTTTCAAAAGCGGTGAACCTGTTGGAAGAAACAGGGATTAGCGATGCTAAAACACGTATATTGGAATACCCCCATCAGTTCTCAGGCGGGATGCGCCAACGGGTGGTAATTGCTCTAGCGCTATGTACAGAGCCTGATCTGATCATTGCTGATGAACCCACAACAGCGCTCGATGTAGCTATCCAAAAACAAATTTTAGATTTGATAAAGCATCTGGCAAAAAAGCGCAGTGTAGGCTTTATACTTATAACTCACGATATTGGGGTTATTGCCGAAATTACAGATCGCGTTTCTGTATTGCGAAACGGTGTATTGCAGGAAGTAGGACCAACGCGCATTGTCTTGCGACGCCCAACCAATGAATACACAAAAGCGTTGATGGCCGCGGTTCCGAGGCTTGATAAAAAGCTCGATCGATTTGCCAATATCCTTGATGACGAAGTTAAATTATCAACACCTGAATTGTTGTGGAAAATTGAGGGCGCTTCCAGTGAGTTTGCCTCTAATTGGTTGTTGACAGGCGAGCGTCATAAATCGGATGAGAAGCCTGTTTTAGATATCCAAAACTTAGATGTTACTTATTTCAAAAAGAACATGTTTTCCTTTGGAAAGGATGATGGATTTAAAGCGCTCGATGATGTGTCTTTATCAATCCCTGCGGGCAAAGTACTTGGTCTAATCGGTGAAAGCGGATCAGGTAAGTCAACGCTTGCTAAATCAATCGTTGGGCTTGTTCGCCCGAGCGCTGGGCAAATTGAATTTTTGGGGGAAGCACTAAAGTTTGGCAAATCGCGATCTCGCAAAGACGCAACCCGCCGAAAAATTCAAATGGTATTTCAAGATCCATATTCGTCGCTTAATAATCGGCGAAAAGTGGAAGATATCATCGGCGAACCTATTCGTTTCTTTGGTCTTGCAAAAGATGGTATAGAACAGCGCAAAATTATCGCGTCTATTTTAGAGCTTGTTGAAATGCCGCAACGTGCGATGCTGAAATATCCGCATCAGTTCTCAGGTGGTCAGCGCCAGCGTATTGCAGTCGCGCGGGCACTTGTTGCAAGACCAGAATTTTTGATCTGTGATGAACCAACATCAGCATTGGATGTATCAATTCAAGCGCAAATATTGAATCTTTTGAAAGATTTGCAAACTCAATTTGGCCTATCCATTTTGTTCATTAGTCATAACTTGGCTGTTGTCAGGCAAATGGCGGACGAGGTTGCCGTGCTTAAAAACGGCATTCTGGTTGAAAAAGGTGAAGTAGAGAGCTTTTTTGGCGGACCGAAAGATCCCTATAGTCAGCTGCTGTTAAGCGAAACGCCAAGCGCTGATTTTTAACAAGGTTATACACCAATGTCCTCGCGCTTAACCAAAATTGTTCCGATCTTATTTGTTTGGATCTGGAGCACCGGATTTATCAATGCAAAATATGCATTGCCTTATATAGAGCCGTTTTATTTTCTCTTTATTCGCATGGTGCTTGCAGCACTCGCTTTCTTAATTCTGATTTATGTACTGAAGAAGCGTTGGCCAACGCGCAATCAAGCGCTGATGCAAATGATCATCGGCGTTTTATTGCATTCAGTATATTTGGGTGGTGTATTTTTCGCAGTCCATTTAGGGATGCCAGCGGGTATTTCATCGATATTCGTTGGTTTGCATCCAGCTTTAACCGCGCTTTTAGGATTTATCTTTTTAAGTCAAAAACTAAAGTTTTTGCAATCAGTTGGCCTGGCTTTCGGCTTCATCGGCATCTCGCTGGTGGTCATCGGTTCAAATAACATCGATGGCTCAGCCTTATCTACCTTGGGACTAATTACATGCGTATTGTCTCTGCTTGGAATGTCGATAAGTGGCATCTTACAAAAGCTCTATGCACAAAATGTACCATTGGTTTCAGGAACGTTTTATCAGTATTTGGGCGGATCGCTTGCACTGATCCCCATATCGCTTTTACTAGAAAATCACGAAGTCATCATGACCTTTGAGCTTGTCGCAGCGATGGTTTGGTCGGTGCTAGCGCTATCTGTCGGCGCGATATTGCTCTTGATGTTTATGATCCGAGAAGGTGAGGTGGCCAAAGTCGCAAGCTACTTTTATCTCGTGCCACCGGTTACTGTGATCCAAACATATTTTTTGTTTGATGAAAGGTTAGGGCTTGTAGCCATAACTGGCTGTATCCTTGCCGTTCTCGGTGTTTACCTTGTTGCTAAACAGTCGGGCAAAACAAACTAGAATATATAAGTTTTGTTCTCATTGATTTGATGAATGATCAAGCAAAGAAAAACCCCGCCTAAACATAAGTTAAGGCGGGGGGTATATTTTAAGCTGAAATTTGCTTTTTTTTCGCTAAATCGCACGCTCTGCAGGATCAACAACTGTTTCAACACCAGCCGCTTCACGCCTGCCATCGTTGTAGATCGCTTTGACCAACGCAACGCACATCAGCGCCATGACAATGGAAAATGGTAATGCACCAATCACCATCGCTGTTTGAATGGCTCCAGTACCACCAGAAATCAACAATCCGCCAACAACCAGCGCAAGCGCTGCACCCCAGAACAGGATGTGTGGGCGAGCTTTTGGACCTTCATCACCCGCTGCACTGATTGTGTTTACAATCAAAACAGCCGAGTCAGCTGATGTCACCAAGAAGGTCATGAGCAAAATCACAATGATCAAGGCCATACCCCAAGCCAATGCTTGTGCGATAGGTGCCAACATAAACTCAGTCATAGCAAAGATCTTATCGCCATTGGCTGCGTCGAGAATAAGACCACCAGCACCGCCATTTAATTCTAGATCAATCGCTGTGCCGCCAGCCCATGCAAACCATACAAAGCACATGAGAGATGGAACGATCATCGCGCCGAGAACAAACTCACGGATTGTACGACCACGTGAAATACGCGCTAGGAATAAGCCAACGAATGGCGCAAATGCAATCCACCAAGCCCAGTAGAATACAGGCCACCAGCCTTGCCACTGTGTCAGTAGGAAGGATTCAGAACCTTCAACACCATCAGAGCTGTAAACGTTAAAGCTCAGATATGGTAGGGCGATAAGATAGTCCCAAATACCTACGAAGAATGCAGTTGCACCAAACCAGGTCGCACCAAAAATGATGAAGAACCCAAGTAGGAAGATCGATAAAATCATGTTGATATTTGAAAGCCATTTAATGCCTTTACCAACACCAGACAACGCCGATAGCGTTGATGCGCCCATGATAACAAGTAGCGCAACCACAATACCAAGTGTTGTCGCTGAACCATCTTCAAGTGCGAGACCACCAATTCCGATCCGTGTTAGACCAGCCACAAATTGCTCAACACCAAAGCCGAGTGTTTGTGCAACACCCAAAATGGTTGCAACAACAGCAACGATATCAATTAAGTGGCCCAAATTGCCAGATAATGCTTTACCAAATAGCGGTGTCAAAGATGATCTGATGGTAAGCGGTAAGCCGCGACGATAGCTGAAAAATGCAAGTGCAAGACCAGCAATAGCATAACATGCCCAAGCGCCCAGACCCCAGTGTAGATAGGACCAAATATACGCTTCGCGCACATTGTTTGCGTCAAGTGCCGTTGTAATGCCCTGGATGACAGCGGGGTTGTTTTTAAAGTGAGCCACAGGCTCGGCAACCGCCCAGGTCAACATACCAACACCGATACCGGCACCAAACATCATTGAGAACCATGAGAAATTTGAAAACTCTGGTTTTTCGCCATGAGCGCCCAGATTTAATCGGCCAGCTGTTGGCCAAATGGCCAGTCCAATACAAACAATCACAAAGGCTGCAACGACCCAAATGTACCAAGCAGCAAATTGCGCCAAAATGGCCGTATTCCACTCGCCTAAAATTGTGCCGGCTTCTGTTGGCCATACGATACACCATACAACCAAAATGCTGATGATGATCTTACTTATGACAGTAACGTTAACACTGAATCCACGATAATAACCGCTGTCTGCGGTTTTAATCGGTAGATCAGTTAATGCAGGTTTTATACTCATAAACTATTTTCTCCCCTAAATTTATCACAAATACCTTCAACACCAAGGTTGACTAGAGCCTTGACTAGAGCCTTGACCAGAACCTTGACCAGAACCTTGAAAGGTATTCGCGCTCCTCCCCGAATATACCCTCACTATTCGCTTGACATATCGGCCAAATCCGATCACCAAATTAATAGATTGTTAATAGTCTTACATATTTAAATCGATTTGTAGAGGGTAAATCTTAATGGCTGACATTAATTCCATTAATAGGAAACTTAGTCACAACCTTGTTGGCCTTTATGCCTTTGATCTTGTTGCAAGAAATGGTAATTTCACAGGCGCTGCAGAAAGCCTTGGATTAACCCAAAGTGCTATGTCACAACGCATTAGAGCGCTTGAAACAGAGCTTGGAATTGTGCTGTTTAAGCGCGAGCATCGAGGGGTTTCACTCACCAATGAAGGTGCGCGTTTGATCAACATTATTCGCCCCTCAATGACACAAATGGAACAGGCGGTTTCCCGCTTGCAGGTGCAAAAATCAAAGCCTCGCGTACGTATATCGGCAGATTTTTCGTTTGCAACATTTTGGCTATTACCGCGCCTTGCACACTTGCGTTCAGAACTGGGCGATGAAATTGAAATTCAAATTTTAGCATCACAATCGCCGCAGGAAGTTAAAGGTGATGATTGTGATATTGCCATTCATGTCGCGCCGCTGAACAAAATGTTGGCCAACGATATTCTGCTTTTAAAGGAACGAGTTACACCTGTTTGCAGTCCTAAATATCTCGAAAAATACGGCCCAGCCAAAACGCCAGAAGAGTTGCTGCAACATCAATTACTCTCTCTCTCAAGGCCTGAACAAGCGCAATGGCAAACCTGGCAGGGTTGGTTTAATGCCATGGGTGTTGCGGGTGAACGCGAGCAAAACTATGTTAGCTTCAACAATTATGACATGGTGACCCAGTCAGCTATGGCAGGACATGGGGTTGCGCTTGGGTGGTTGGGTTTAATCGATCAGGTAATAGATAATGGACTATTGGTTACAATGATGGAGCAAGTGGTTGAAAGCGAAGCAGGGCATATCATGAGCCGTGATTACACCAAAGCCACATCAGGTCCTAAACGTGTGTTCGAGTGGATCGCCGATCAAGTAAAAACCGATTGATGGCAACTCTAAGCTGTTAGTGCTGTCGTGGTGATAATTGACCCGATAAAAATTCTTTAACGCTTTGCGCACCGCGAAGATGGGACAGGCCGGTATCAGGCAATGCACCTTTTTCCGGTTCCATATAAGTGCCAAATATCATGTCGATGATAGGGAAGATCGCAGCGAAATTTTTGTTATAATAGCGTGGATCTTTAGAGTGGTGCAGAAAATGAAATCGGTTGTCGCCGATAACTTTTCCAAACCAACCAAAATGAAGTGGCGCGCGCGTATGTTGAGCATAATGCACACCCGCAAGAAATGAGGCTATCACCAATGCATCGTTGAGTTCGATTTTTATCAACAAACTCAAAGGTAAGATCGTTACAAGCCAGCGAATGATATTAGATAGCGGATGAAAAGCACCCGAGACACTGTCCATATCTTCGACCGCGTGATGGATTTTATGCAAATACCAAAGCGCTTTATTGGTATGTTCATAACGATGGACCCAATACAACAAGACATCTTCGATGAAAAAATATGCCAGTGTAATGGTATAGACCACGATATAGCCATGCGATGCAGCACCAATTTCAAACAATGGTGATTGGCCAAGGGACGATAAAACTTGCTCAAAGGCATAAACAAACGCCACGAAGCCAGCAAAGCTGATAACAAGGTTTAAAAATGACAAAGTATAAGAGGTTGCTTTGCGCAGGCGCTTGGTTGTTAAAATCTCAACCAAAGTAAATAACCCGGCAATTGCGAGCGCTGGCGCGATACTAGCAATAACATATTGCGACACACCAATGATGTCATTAATCAAATCTAACTCGTTTTGCGAACGTAATGTGTCGATAGCGAGATAGGATTTTTGCATCAAAATAATCAAACCATAACACGCAAATGCATAGACCAAAATATAAAGAGAATTTGGTAGAGCAGGGCGTATTAATTCACCATCCCTATCTAGCGAAGTTGGTGAATTGCTGACATTTATCTTTTTTCTTTTGCGAGTTTTTCGAGCCAAAGACGCATCCTGATAGGCAAAATTTTATGAGCGTTAGAAATATCATGACTGGTGAAAAATTCCACTATGTTTCTGAATTTAAAACTATGTCTTGTTTGAGCGTTAAAAAACACAACCTTAAAAAGGTCTCGTTTTTTGTATTTTGACGTCAAAACAGCTTCCAATTAACCAAAAACCCATTGAAATTAATTACTTACAAAAAGTTTACTGTTAATCTTTTGTTAACTCGTGTAAATAGTCACTGGTAAAAAATAAGGTGTAGATTTTACTAGTGTTTTAATGGGGTAAATTGTGAGGGGCGTTATGTATAAAAGTTTCGAAAAAATCGTGCTGTGTTTTTTTGTAGCCATTGCATCGGTATTGTTCATGTCGGGCATAGCAAATGCTGGGTCATCTGTTAGCACCCTGTCGTTAACGTCCTCGATTGTGCCTCAAACAAATTCGGCTGTTTCGTCGAGCGGCACATCCGTAACAATCAATTCGGATCAGTTGGGAAGTGCAACAGACAACGCAATTGTATTTGATATCAGTGCGACGAGCGCATCTGGTCATACTGTTCGCGGTGCCAACGTTTCAACCACAGCACCAAAGGCTTCATCAGCCGCTGAAATAACAGTGACATCGGTAGCCCAAAACGTCGTCAAAACATTTTCTATTCCTGTCGATCAAGTTGCGGTTGGTGCAGCCAATACGGTATTCACGGTCACTTTGGAAGCTTTTGGTTCGCCGGACGGTGATCCTCTAACCACGTGTTCGCAAGCCAATACTCTAAATATATCATTTCCAAGTAATTATGAATGCCAAATAACAACGCTGACTGTCACAGTAACACCGCTGACAAGTGCGGGGGCTGATACTGGTGCTATTGTCAATAATTTCATGCGGCGCCGTTCGGGTGGCATTTTGGCCAATGAGCCTGATCTACACAAACAGCTTGATGATGAAAATGGTGGTGAGATTAATTCCGTAACTTATGCTCTTTCAGAAACATCTGGCGGATTTAACGGCTCTTTTAACGCGCAGACTAACCGTAAGCTTGCCAGCCAATTTGGTCATGGATACAAAGCAGACGCAGGCGCTGAACCTTCGGGATTTTCAAATTTTTGGATAAGTGGCGCATTATCTCGCACCAAGCAAAATGGTCAGTCGCAAGATTTTGGTATTGTGCATCTTGGTGCTGGTTACAAGATCAATTCCGACCTTTTGATTGGCGGTATTTTTCAAATTGATCGTGCAAGCGAGGACGATACATCCGTTGGTGCCAGCGTATCGGGAACGGGTTGGATGATTGGTCCATATCTAGTGGCACGATTGCAAGACAATGTTCTTTTTGACGGGCGTATAGCCTATGGTCAATCGTCTAATAAAGTTTCGCCAACAGGCGCTTATACGGATAACTTTGATACAACGCGTGCCCTGGTGAAAGCGCGTATAACAGGTGAATATTATCATGACGATGTGAAAATATCGCCGCTCCTATCGTTCATTTATCTTACCGAAAAACAAAAAGCATATGTTGATAGCTTAAGTGCGACAATCCCTGAGCAAACTGTTAATCTGGGGCAAATTTCATTTGGTTCTGATGTTTCAAAAACATTCGTATTGGATAATGGAATGGTGATGACGCCAAACGCTGGCATTAAAGGTGTTTGGAATTTCAAAGATACTGGATTTTTAAATGCCGTTACCGGTTCTGCATCAACTTTAAATAATGCAGAAATATCTGCGCGATTGGACTTTGGTGTCGATATTAAAAATGACAATGGCATGAATTTTGATATCGGTGGCTTCTTTGATGGGATCGGTTCGTCTAATTATGAGGCCTATGGTGGCTCTGCAAAATTGACGGTTAACTTCTAAGAACAGAGAAATACGTGCCTGTTTTGGGTTGAAATAATTCGGATTGTCTTGATTTTTTGATCTTTTGTTTATTCCATTATCCGCCAAAGCCTTTTATAAAGCCAACAAATGTGAATTGATCTTGTCCGGTCGTGGTGGCAAGTGCAAATCTAAGGGAAACATTTCGGGATGTTACTAAATGGGCGCGATTAAAGCTTCAATCTTATTTATCTGGTTGGTATTGTTTGGTTCTGCCTTAGCAACGGGCTCTGCATTTGCTGGTTCATATGTCATGACAACCAGCCTTGCACCTACCACAACAACTGGTGTCACAACATCGGGCTCTGCGACAAGCACATCAAGTGGCTCTTATCAATCATCAGTCTCCGGTGAAGTCGTCACTATTGATTCAGATCTGCTGACAAATGACACAGATAACCCCGTAGTATTCCGCGCGACTGGGCAGATCAGCTATACGCTAACCAATTACCAGATGTGGGGAAATGATGTTTCCACAACGGCACCTAAAGCAGTATCAGCTACACAGACAACCATTACGTCGAGTTTGAGCACGATCACAAAAGATATCACGATCCCCGTGGATAAAGTTCCCTTTGGGGGCTCAACTGTCAGCTTCACGATAACAATGCAGTCATATTCCGGGCGCCAAGGTGTGACAGTGGCCAATTGTGCTGCAGCGAGTACAATTGCGGACCAGACATTTTGTGAGACCAGAACCATCACTGTGAATGTCACACCAGCAACAACACCTTCGGTCAATACGTCAGCTCTTACTAATAATTTCGTGCGCCGTCGTGCAAGAAATATATTAAATTCAGAACCCGATTTGGGTGATCAATTGGGCGGTAATACAGATGATGGTGAAGTCTCATCAGTGACATATAAGGCAACTGGTTCTTTAAAAAATTACAATGCAACATTTTCTGCAAACACAGGTTCAAAACTTGCAGGGCAAGGGTATGGCTCTGAAAATAGCGCAGCCAATCCTTTCAACTTCTGGATTGATGGTAGTGTTGCCCGATCAAAAGAAGCCGGACAACGCCAGGACTTTGCAGTGAGCCATTTTGGTGTGGGTTATCGCGCAAATTTAGACCTCATTTATGGTGTCATGGCGCAAGTGGATTACGCCAAGGAAGTCAACGGTTCTGCTAATGTACGAGGTACTGGTTGGCTTCTTGGACCTTATCTAGCTGCACGATTACGTGATAATCTAGTATTTGATGGCCGTATCGCATACGGTCAATCGGATAACAAAGTCTCACCCATTGGAACCTATATTGATCAGTTTGATACAACACGTTTTTTGATCCGCGGTCAGCTAAAAGGCGACATCCAGCACGATGATTGGACAATCGCACCGACCTTTGGGTTTAATTATATCCATGAAGTTCAACATGCTTACACAGATAGCTTGAACTCAGTTGTCCCCGAAGCAATAATTGAATTGGGTCAGATTATTTTCGGTACAGAGTTTAAAACTGAAATTTTAACAGACAATGGTTTGATCGTCACACCAAAATTTGGTGTTAAAGGTCTCTGGAATTTTAAAGATACAGGCTTTTTGGATACGGTAACCAACACAGTTAGAACAGACTTGGTTGGTGATTTATCAGCGCGTTTGGATTTCGGTTTTGGTGTTGCCAATGATAATGGACTAACGCTTGATTTCAACGGGTTTTTCGATGGAATAGGCGCCAGCAATTATGAAGCCTATGGTGCGACGGCAAAACTTGCCGTTAAGTTCTGATTTTTTAGCAAAATCAAGTTGACTTGAACCTATTTAGCCACTAGAAGCCATGACAAGCGCGGATGTTCATTCATTCGCGCTGTTTTACGTGTCCCGTGAATGTTCCCAACAAAGCGTATTGGTGAGTATTCTGTCAGACTTCAATAGAAGTCAGAGGAGGGCGCGTTTCCTACCCTTCACCACGGTGGTGTAGGGGATTTTGTTTTGAAAGGAAATGCGATGAGCAAGCGCCAAGCATCTAAATACAAACTCGATCGCCGTATGGGCGAAAATATCTGGGGCCGTCCAAAGTCACCAGTAAACCGCCGTGAATATGGCCCAGGTCAACACGGTCAGCGCCGTAAAGGCAAATTGTCTGACTTTGGTGTTCAGCTTCGTGCAAAGCAGAAGCTTAAAGGCTATTACGGTGAAATCCGCGAGAAGCAATTCCGCTCAATCTATAACGAAGCTGTTCGTCGTAAAGGCGATACACCAGATAACCTAATCGGTCTTTTGGAATCTCGTTTGGATGCGCTTGTATACCGCGCTAAATTTGTAGCGACAATCTTTGCTGCACGTCAGTTCGTTAACCACGGTCATGTGACAGTAAACGGTGTTCGCACAAACATTCCTTCATACCGTTTGCAGCCTGGTGATGTTGTTGAAATTCGTGAGAAATCAAAACAACTTGCTTTCGTGATGGAAGCAAAAGACCTAGCTGAGCGTGATGTTCCTGATTATGTTGAAGTAGATCACAACAAAATGGTTGCGACTTTCGTTCGTCTTCCACAACTAGCTGATGTTCCTTACCCGGTTATCATGGAACCAAATCTAGTGGTTGAGTTTTACTCACGCTAATTCTTTCTGACAAAGAAAGATCTGAATTTTTAAAGCCCTATGCTCGCTCGAGTGTGGGGCTTTTTTTATGATCGTACAAAATTAAGTTGCGATATTGCTGATTGTTATTTGATCGATCAAACGCTAAAACCACGATAACCTGATATCGAAAAGATGTGTCCAATGAACGTGATCCCAGAAATTTCAGAACAAGACGCGGTTGATGAGCAAAGTTCAGCAAAAGACGAATTATCGTTATTTGCAAATGCGCCAAGCAGCTTGAGTTTTAAAAAGCTACGTAAACGTTTGATCCGCAATACACGCCAAGCGCTTGATGAGTTTTCAATGTTGCCGACACCGGAAGAAACGGCTAACGGTAGGCGCCCACGTTGGCTTGTTGGGCTTTCCGGTGGTAAAGATTCCTACGGTCTTTTAGCGATTTTGATGGAGCTGCAATGGCGCGGATTATTAAATGTTGATCTGTTAGCATGTAATTTAGATCAAGGGCAACCGAATTTCCCCAAGCATATCCTGCCGGATTTCTTGAACAAGCACAACATCGCACATCGCATTGAATATCAAGATACTTATTCCGTTGTGACCGATAAGATTTCAGAGAACTCGACCTATTGTGCGCTTTGCTCACGCCTACGTCGCGGCCACTTATATCGTGTTGCTCGAGAAGAGGGGTGCGATGCATTGATCCTTGGTCATCATCGTGAGGATTTGCTGGAGACATTTTTCTTAAATTTCTTCCATGGTGCGCGCATGGCATCTATGTCGCCAAAACTGATCAATGACGAAGGTGACGTCATGGTTATGCGTCCATTGGTTTATTGCGCCGAAGATGATTTGGAGAAGTTTGCGCACGCGCTGGAGTTTCCGATCATCCCGTGTGACTTATGTGGTTCACAAGATGGCTTGCAGCGCAATGTCATGAAGCAGATGATCAACGATATTGAAACCAAGATGCCAGGTCGTAAAGATCGCATGATTAAAGCGCTGGGTAACATCAGGCCGTCACATATGCTTGATAATAAGCTATTTGATTTTGCCAATATCGATGTTGACGAGAAAGATGCATAATGACTTTAACTGACAAAGACTTTGACGATCTTATTTCCCTCATATCACTATGTGGCTTTCAAGAAATCATGCCGCATTTCCGACGATTAGATGGAAATGATATTGAAGCAAAAACCAATGCATCCGATCTTGTAACGATTGCTGATGTGGCGGCGGAAAAGTTTTTAACAAAAGAACTTCGCGCAAAGTTTCCTGATGCGATTGTGTTTGGTGAAGAATCCGTCAGTGAAGATGCAAATGTTTTAAAAAACCACAAATGGGAAGGTGTTTCATTTGTCATCGACCCAATTGATGGCACATTTAATTTTGCAAGTGGTGCGCCGATTTTTGGAACCATGCTCGCCATCGTCAAAAACAGCGAAACGATCGGTGCAATCATCCATGATCCGGTGATGAGTGATACGATTTATGCCCGCAAGGGTGAGGGCGGTTTTTATCGCCAGGCCGATGGCAAAGAGGTTCGTTTACAGGTATCAGAACCAGTGAGTTTTGATCAGGCGACAGGTTCGATTTCTTGGACAGGCTTGCCTCATGAAATGCGCGTAAGACTGCTTTCAAATCAGGCGCGCAGCTTAAATTTCTTCGGCTACCGCTGTGCCGCGCATGATTATCGTATTCTAGCAACAGCGCGCGCACATTTCGTCCTTTATAGCAAAATGATGCCTTGGGACCATTTGGGCGGTACGCTTATCCATCAAGAAGCTGGAGGGTATTCAGCGCGCTTTGATGGCAGCCAATATATGCCTCAAACCATCGATGGTGGACTTATCCACGCACCAAATAAAGAAATGTGGGATGAATTGCGATACGAGCTGTGGCGCTAAGCTATTACGACTATTTTAAAGTCATTCTCCAACGCTCAGCCCATAATGCTGCGATTAAACTGACGATACCTAAAATAAGGTAGCCGTTCGCCATCGGGATAATTGTACCATCGTATAATTGCCCCAACACGCCTCCAATAAGCGCTCCAAAACTCACTGACATTGTGTTTAAGACAGATGATGCAGTACCAGCAATATGACCTAACGGTTCCAGCGCAATCGCGGTTGTATTGGCAACGACAAAACCAAACAGTAACATCGTCATGATGGTGACAAACAACATCAGTGCAAATGGCACTGTGGCAAAGTTGGCCGCAATGAAGAAAATCACGGTCACCGCAAGGAATACCAAAATCGAAAAATGAACAATCTTACGCAATGGTGTGTTTTTCACAATTCGCCCATTGATGACGCTACTGATCGCCATTGATGCAGCTGCTATCATAAAGGCATAGATGAAATTGCTACCCATTCCGTACAACTCGCCAAAGACCTGTGCAATTGTCACGACATAAGTGAATAATGCGCCCGAAAAAGCAATTGCGACGATGCAATAGCCGACAGGCCGGCGATATCGTAAGCTCTCGCGAAACGCCTCAACAACATGCGCAATAGACAATGACATACGGTCTTCGACGTTTTGCGTTTCTTTTAAACGAATAAAGGCGATAAAGTAGGTTAAAGATCCGCCAGCGCCCAAGAACAAAAAGATCCAGTGCCAGTTTGCAATATAAATAATGTATTGACCAATCGCAGGTGCAATCAATGGTGCGACCATAAATACTGCCATGACATTGCTCATCACCCGTGCCATATCATTTCCAGAATAGCAGTCACGTACAATCGCTTGTGCAGCTGTTCTAGCGGCACCTGCTGAGGCGCCGGCTAGAACCCGAACAAATAAAAGTGTCGCAAAATTGGGTGCAAACAATGCAGCAACTGATGTCAGTGCAAATGAAAGCAATGCCAATGTGAGGATAATCCGCCGCCCGAACGCATCAGTCAGAGGGCCAAAAAACAATTGAGACACACCAAGCGAAAAGATGAAAGCGACAATAACAAGCTGCGCGTCATTTGGATCGGTTAGTTGATATTCATTGCCAATATCTAAAAGTGCGGGCAGCATGATATCAACTGAAAAGGCAATGATAGAAACAGTTGCTGCGATGAAGATAGTGAATGCAAGCTCCGAAAAGCCGGCTCTCTGTGCACCTGAAAGCGTGCTGGCTTTTGTGCTGGAAGTTTGGTTTTCAATTGATTCTTTTGTCATGTCAGGCTTTCAATAATGCGTGATACCAAAATAAAAAGAGGCACTTAAGCGCCTCTTTAGAATCATAATCGCAGGTATTTAAACCTGAATATATTGCAGCTTAACTTGCTGCGATATTGAGCTCAAGCCCATTTTGCTCAAGGTGCTCTTGCAGTTCCTGACTTTGGAACATCTCACGGATGATATCGCAACCGCCCAAAAATTCGCCTTTAACGTAAAGCTGAGGGATTGTTGGCCAGTTGGAATAATCTTTAATGCCTTGGCGAAGCTCATCATCAGCAAGAACATTTATACCTTTATAAGGAACACCCAAATAGTTCATGATCTGAACGACCTGACCTGAAAATCCGCATTGCGGAAAGTCTGGCGTGCCTTTCATAAAGACAACAACATCATTCGTTTTAACTTCATTATCAATTAGGTCTGCAATGCCAGCCATAGTGCTATCCTTCAAGGAGTATTTATCTTTCGCTATATATGAGCTTTTTATTTCCAGTTTTCAAGTCGCAAGTTTTGCTGAATTGTCCTGAATAATCGTTTAACGAGCACATCAATCAATTAGTTTTAAAAAGGGAAAGAATAGAGAAAAAATGTTTTCCAATTTAACGATTGTCAGAATCAATTTTCTCGGTCACACTCAACCCATCTTTAACGTATTGAAAGGAGGTGGTCCAATGTCGAGCATTTTAACAGGTAAGGTTGGGTCTTTGTTTAATGGTGGTTTTATGGGGCAGTCTTCATAAAGTAACTTTTGAACCGGATGCTTGTTTGGTTTGATCGTTCGAGCGAAAGATCAAATAACAACGAGACCTCTTCCGGAGCCAAAATGCGAGAAAGCCACTCTTTGTTAGAGTGGCTTTTTTTTATGACGGTTATTTTTGCAATAAGTAACTTTTAACTTGAAGCATCTTCAACCACTTTGGCCAATGTTTCCGCATCCAAAGGTTTGTTCAAATAAGCCTTGATAACGTCAAATTTTGCAGCTTGCTCTTGGTCTTCTGGGGCGAGGGAGGACGTGACCATCACCACCACAGCCTTCTGTTCAAAACTGTCTGGTAAGAGCCTTTGAGCTTCTTCTAAAAACTCAAATCCGTTCATACGAGGCATATTTATGTCCAGAAAAATAACACTTATAGCTGGACGATTATCTTTTGCGAGAAAATCCAAAGCCTCATCTGCATATTGAAAACAAATAACATCCTCAATGACCGGTGATTTTGAAACCAACCGTTTAAAGAAAAAATGGTCCATTTCATCATCATCAATGAGGAGGACTGTCTTCATGATTGTATTGCAGTGGTTAAATGGTGTTTTGGAAGTGTCACCGAGAATGTTGTACCTTCGCCGAGTTTTGATTGGATGGATATCTCACCGTTCATATAGCTAACGATTTTGGCACTTAAGGCCAAACCAAGACCTGTTCCTGGGAAGTCCTTATGCGTATGCAGGCGGCCAAATAGTTTAAATATCTGATCCTGATATTTCTCATCAACACCTATACCGTTGTCAGATATTTTTATGACATCTTCATAAACATCATTGGTGGAGCAAATTGAAATTTTAGGTCGCTGACCATGCGGTTGAAATTTGAGCGCATTTGTCAAAAGATTTTGGAACAGCAGCCGCATATATTTTTTGTTGGCATAAATAACAGGTAAAGTATCGAGATCGATAACAGCATTTGTTTTGGTAACAAGGCCGGATAAGTCTTCTAAAACGACAGAGGCTATGTCGTTTAGATCGACGTCTTCTACCTGATTTCTGTCGCGCCCCATATATGCATATTGTAAGATATCTGCAGTCTTTTGTTCCATCCTTTGCGTTGTTTGCAGTGCTTTTTGCAAAAATAAAGAATGGTCAGCAGCGTTTTTGTCTTCAAATAACGGGCCAAGTTCGGTCAGCAGAGTTTTTAATGTAAATATTGGTGCTTTGATGTCGTGTGACATTGCATAGGTAAAGTCAGCTTGCTCTTCGCGAACCTCTTCGCTGGATTTAAGTGCAGATCTTAGCCGAATTGCATCATCCACGCATTTTCCAAGTTTGGTCATCGTGTTAATGTCGTCATCGCTCCATTTGCGTGGGGAGGTATCAATAGCACATAATGCACCTATGGCCCGATCATGAAGATCATGAACCGGCACACCCAAATATGCCTTGACGTTTAAGTCTTTCACTGCCGGATTATCTCTCACGCGTTTATCCGTAAGTGAATTTTCAACAATCAAAGGCTCATCATCTATTGCAACATACTTGCAAAACGAATGACTAAGAGGTGTTTCTCCGCGCGAAGACCACGGGTCTTGCAGCCCGTGCATACTGGTGAAAAATTGCCTATTGTTAATATTGTCGATAATGGAAATTAGAGCGACAGGGGTATTTAACACATTGGAAGCGAGTTCAGTCAGGTGGCTAAAAGAATCTTCTTCCAGCCTCTCCAACAAACCAAGCTCTCTTGCGTTTCGTCCATCATAATTCATTTAAAACCAGCCTGCCCAGTTATTTTCATTGAATTTGGGCGTCATGCCCCAATCAAAATCGTAGAAATCGAAATAACTCTCTAAAGCATGCCAGAACTAAGTTGCTCATGTCAAAGAAAATGTAAAAAATTGGGTATTAAAACTAATACATATACATATATGTACACAGTTTTTTGGTGAAATGCACAATATATAGAACATTTCAAAATTTAATCAGTTTGTTTGTTTTTACCAAGAAGTGAACGACCTTCTCCGCCAAAGCGTGTGCAAACCCAACCCATCAATAATCCAATTAGCGCGCCTTCGCCAATAAACCAAAATGGTGAGATGAGGGTTCCCATTCCCAAAGTTGACCCCCAAACTGTTATTGCTTGCATGAGGTATGCAAATTGATCATAAGCAAAAAGGACAAGTACAAAGTTCATCCATCCTCCAATAATGGGAGCTCTGATCCACCAGGGCAGGGGCAGATTATGCACAGGATGATGCGTGTATACACCAAAAACCCCAATGATTGCTCCGATGGTTGTGTACCATAATAGTAATCCAAACCGCAGCATCATTGAGCTTTCAGGCGCGATATAGGGAAAAAGTATAAATCCCAAAATACCGATACCAAATCCGATGAGCTTACCCAGCCCAATGCGCAATGTCAGAGATGGTGGCGTTAATGCGTCATTTAACATGAAACTCTCCAATTCCCGTTTGAAATTGGAGGCATTTTGACAAAATGGATGCGATCATGCCTTGATATGGGTCAAATAGGTCGGTTTTTGTCCCAATCTTAAGAAAAATCTATTCAGCAGCTTTTTTCATGAGCGTGTTCAATGCGCCATTCATCTTGCCGAGTGGCCCTTCAACACCTTCTAATGCATAGCGCTCTTTAAAAGTATCTGGTGATAATGCACCAAGCTGCGTTTTACCATTTTCACGCCAGATGAGAACGCGAATAGGAAGATCAAGCCCAGCTTTCGGGTTTGCTTTCATCAATGGTGTGCCAAGATTGGGATTGCCGAAAATCACAAGAGTGGCCGGATCCATTTCAAGGCCAACATTGCGCGCGCCGGCGGCATGGTCGACGACAGCAAAGAGAGTTGCGCCTGCTCCTTCAATAGCCTGAACAAGCTTGTCGGTTGTTGTTGCTACATCATGCTGACTTTCTTTTATCAGCCAAGAGTCTGAAACTTTGTCCATTGCGTTTGCTGTCATTGTTGTTCCCATAATAATCGCGCTTGCGAGAAGTGTTTTGATCATGTTTTTATCCGTGTGTTTTAAATTTCTATTTGTGGTGAATTTAAATTTCAGTCGGTATTCAACATCGGTAACTTATCTGCCAGCGCAATGTCGCACCATTCACGAATTGTCACGTATGGGTGAGAGGCCAATTTGCAATTTAGTTATGAAATTAAACAACTTTACAGTGTGGCAAGTTTGTAGCCACATCGTATGGATATAGCTAAGTTTTAGTGTAACGTTCACTGGGGTAATTTTATGAAAACTATTTCATCGCTTATGGTCATCGCATTTTTAACATCAATATTTGCCATGACCGCTGCAAATGCACATGGTGGTCGCACCAATAGCGAAGGGTGCCATAATAAGCGTAAAGACAACACCTACCACTGTCATTAGTCTATCGGTCTCTAGCACGGAATGCAGTTCAGATTAGATCTTTACTGCATATCCACAACTTGGAACAGTTCTTTTTCAACCATTTGAAAATCAAAGGTTTTAACGTGTTGACCATCCACATGTACTTCCATCTTGTGCGCGCCAAGCGGATCACCCTCGTCAACGCACCATGAATTTTCAATCCAGCCCTTATAGGTGGTGATAAACTTCTCTGTTCGGGTTGATTTTCGGTCTGCAGAGGTTTCCTGCGCACCATAAGGGTTGTCCTCACCAGACCAGATCTCCGGAGCTGAGGAAGATGTGTATATCTCGGTAAATTTTACGAGCCGATCATCCCCGTCTAAATGCACAATCCAGCCGTAGCACACATGCTTTGGCACATAGGGTACATTATTGGTGATGACTGTTTTTGATTGCCCATCTGGGCTGCTCACTTTAACGAAGAAAAATGCATTATTGACGGTTATTTGCGCTTGTTTTGCCAATATCTCGTCAACTTTATAAGCCTCGCCAGTATCTATTGGAGCTACACTTTTCGGTTGGTTACTGTGTGATAATGCAACATTTGCCCCTGATGCCAATAGCGCAGCCGCACACACTATCGACCGAAGTTTCATTCGGTATTTGCCCATATTCCCACTCTTCTTTACCTCTTAAAAGAGGTGTTCCCGTTTGAGCATGGTCCCGATATGGTGTGGCCGTTAAGGCTCTTATTAAATTAGGCTATGTCCCAGTTCATGACCTATTCAGGCACGCTCGTTTGTAAAGCAAGTGCATGTAATACACCGCCCATATTTCCCTGCAGCGCATCATAAACCATCTTATGTTGCGCAACGCGTGTCTTACCTCGAAAGCTTTCTGACACGACTTCAGCTGCATAGTGATCCCCATCACCAGCAAGATCGCGAATAGTTACAGCCGCATCAGGCAATGCCTGTTTGATCAATTTTTCAATTTCGCCTGCATCCATTGGCATGGTATTTTCCTTTACAACGCGCTTTTTAGTTGGTGATGCAGAGATGTTTTCCTGCAAAAATTCTCAGCACCAAAATCTACGCGTAACATCATTAAAAATTGAGATTTAAACGAATCTCATACGCAACGTGATGTTACCGCAAAGCCTCGCAACATCGCAACAAATTTACAATGCAACAAATTGGAAATAAAACGTGACGATTATTTCAAGCTGGCTTTTATTTCTTGCAGCTCTTTTCGCATAGCGCGAATTTCAATCAGCATCTGTTCGTTCTCACTCATCATCGTCTCGCGCTCTGCACGCGCTTCTGCTTCGTGTTCTTGCTGCATGGCGTCCACGATAACACCAATAAATAAGTTCAATACGGTAAAGGCCGTCATAATGATAAATGGCACAAATAACATCCATGAGAGTGGAAACTCTTCCATCACCGGGCGCACAATGCCCATGGACCAACTTTCAAGCGTCATGATTTGGAATAAAGTGTATGAACTCTCGCCGATGGAGCCAAACCATTCCGGGAACGCATCTTTAAAGATCTTTGTCGATATCACTGCATAAACATAGAAGATGAGCCCTAGCAGAAGCACGATAGAGCCCATACCCGGCAACGCAGATAAAAGCCCCGTAACCACGCGCCGCATCGCTCTAACTTGGCTCACTATTCGCAAGACCCGCAATATGCGGAATGCGCGCATAGCAGAGAGAGCACCCGTTGCTGGGATAAGTGAAATAGTCACAATAACAAAGTCGAATATGCGCCAAGGATTGCGCCAAAACCCTTTAAAATCAGCGATCAATCTCATGATGACTTCGATGACGAAAATCGCAAGGATTGCGCGATCCAAAAAATGTAAAAGAGGACCAATAGCACCCATGATCACATCACTTGTTTCCATGCCCAATATGATCGCGTTGATAACGATTAAGACAAGAATTGATCGTCCGAATAGCTCGCTTTCGGTAAAATCATATAGCTTGGCACGGAAAGATTTATTGACTGCCATTTTAATGTCACTGGTCCAGGATTGTTTGATTTGAGATAGGCCGATATTAGCCTTTAATCAAGTGCTCAATGCCGTTGAAACAAGCTTTTCATCATCGCTAACCTTTGGTAGGCGGATGATCACGCAAGTGCTGGCATTTTCGCTTACATTGATTTCGATCGTGCCATTGTGATGTTCAATTACTTTTTTCGCAAATGCAAGCCCCATGCCTAAGCCGGGAAAGTCAGCTGCAGAGACTGCGCGCGCGAAAGGTTTTAACACACGTTCTGTCATTTTGGGGTGAATACCAATGCCATTATCTTCAATGCAAATGACATGCATATCATCATCTAAATTATGCGTTACATTAATCTTTAGGTCATCAGTTGGGTTGCGATATTCAATGCAATTGAGCAGCAAGGCACCAAAGGTTTGCTGTAATTGGCTTTCATCGCAAAAGTATGCAGGCATTTCGGCGACGTTAAGTTGCGCATCCTCGGGAATAAAATGACGCAAATCGTGATGCCAAGCAGCTTCAATTATCCCGCTCAACGTTGTTGTCGTTCTTTCACCTGGTCGTGTGTTGATCCGCGACAACTTTAAAAGCCCCTGTAACATGGCATTCAAGTGCTCGCTGCTTTTTAAAATATTATCCAAATAAGAGGTTGTCTGCGCATCTAATTGGTCTTGTTTGTCCTGTTGAATAATCGATACAAAGCCATTGATATGACGCAAAGGCGCGGCAAAATCATGTGAGATAATGTATAAGAATTCCTCAAATTCTTTCTCAAGTTTTTGAAGTTTTTGTTTATCAGACATCTCGCTCATATAAACCCGGCTTCTCTAATTATAAATATGCTTATTCTGATCGCAGAGCGTGTCAATTGCTTTTACGGAAAGTGGCTTAGTAAAATAGTCGACAACGGCTTTATAGGCCATGGATTGCTCTTTATCGTTTTCTTGATCAGAGGACGTCAGCATGACGACAACTGAGCATTTTTCCTCGCCGTATATCTCTGAATATTTTTCTAAGAACTCATGACCATTCATGCGTGGCATATTGATGTCGAGAAAGATGACTTGCGGGTGCGCATCAGCAGCAGCTAAAATGTCGAGCGCTTCCTGGCCATCATAAGCGGCGATTATATTGATATCTGAATTGTGTTTTTTCAGCGTGTGATTACAAATGAAGTGATCTGCTTCACTGTCATCAACAACCATGACCGTAAGTAAAGTCAATTTCTATCTCCTTTATTTGCAAGTCTAGCTGGCACTACCAGCTTGAAAAGTGAACCGTCCTCAAGCGGAACATATTCAATATCACCACCCAAAATATGCGCGCTTTTACGCATTAAATATAGTCCTAAACCGCTGCCAACAGCAACTTTTGGGTGGAATCTTTTGAACATTTCAAACATTTGTTTTTGATATCTAGGATCAATGCCAAGGCCATTATCGGAGACATGCAAATGCAAGTTATTGCCAGTGCTAAAACAGCTAATCTTAAGAAACGGCTCTTCCTTTTTAGGATCCTGGTATTTCGTTGCGTTGGAAATCAAGTTTTCCAAAATGAGTTTAAAGCGTGATGGCTTGATGATCACGCTACCTTCAAGGCTAATTTCCTTGATAACTTTCAAACGATGAAATCCATCAGCGTGGTCAAGTTTTGCAAGTGCTTCGTCAACGGCTTTTGCGACATCAAGTATTGCCTCAGATTCATTTTGGCTACCGATTTCGGTCAGCGTTAGAATATCTGAAATCAGTGTTTCCAGTTTGCCAAGTGATTGTTTGGCATGGGCGATACTTTTTGAGGCAAACTCGGTCTCATTGTCTTTAATCGCGTCATCAGCCAAATTGAGCAGTTGTACGGATGAAACAATAGGCGAACGCAAATCGTGCGATGTTCGATAAGCAAACTCTTCTAGTTCTTCATTGGCACGGTTGAGCTCTTCGGTTCGCAGTGAAACAAGTTTTTCAACGGATTCATTTCGAGCTGAAATCATCGTTAAAATAATAAAGAGGAGCAATGTGAATATTGTACCACCAATGGCAAAAAACCAAAGTGACCTTAGATAATCGCCGGTGATGAGTTGTCCATTTTTGGTGAAAACCATCTGCCAGATTTGACCAGCGACATTGACTGAATGGCTGGTATAGTTCACATCTTTAAGATCATAACTCTCAATTAAACCTTCTTTCTTATCTGCTGTTCTTGAATCGTAAAGAACAAGTGGCGGTTTGTTGCCACGCAATTCAATGAGATAAAAATTCGAGTCCGCACTGGCTAATTTTTCCTCAATGCTTTTGACCAAGTCAGGATAAACAAAGATCCCATTTATATATCCAACATGCTCTAATTTATTTGTTTCCATCTTTTTAAACACAGGAGAATAGATAATAAACCCGTATTCATCCTGCTTTTGAACAATAGAAAACCGGCTTGTCGCCCGAGGTTTGTTTATGACTTTTGCAAAATCAAGAATACTTCGTCGCACATCGCCAGAAACGCCATCTTGGCCATATACATCAAAGCCGTGTGCAGATTTGTTAAGTGCATAGGGCTCAGTATAGGCGAGGGGGAAATAAGTTTCCCGCTTTGGTGCAGACTGCAATTGTCCGTCGCTGTTTCGAGAAATGATGCCAAAATCTGGGTAGCCTTCATCTCGGATCGATTGAGAGAATTCGCCTCGATTTATATCGTCCACTTTCGGCAACCAGGAAAGACCATATAAACCTTTGGATTTTTGCAAAAGTGGCGCGGTAAATATCTTAAACTTATCTGCAGTAATTTTATCGGTTGCCGCAAGAAAGGCAGTTGTTGCTTTGATTGTGGTAATGTTCACGGCAAGTGTTTGAGTAAAATCATTGGCGAGGCTTGCAGTTTCACGCGCATATTCATCATATGTATGGGATTTTAGTTCCTTTTTGGCTGCATCAAATAGCACCGCAAAAATAGCGATGCATATTACAACTGGAACGATGACCATTACTTTTAATCGTAAAGATGTACCGCTATTAGGACTTGCACCCGATAAAAACAGAACTGTGATGGGGGCAAACATGATCACCCCAAGTGTATCTCCTAGCCACCATGTACCCAATTGAAGCCAGAAATCTGTTGGGCTAAAATTGGCAATCCGATCAATGGAAAATGTCCCGATTACCGCTGAAATCAGACAAGCAAAAACACCACCCCACAACACAAATATAAGTATTTCACGCAAGTTTCCAGAATGCAGCGGAGCACTAGAAAATTTCCGGATCAAATATCCGCCGATAACAGCATGCAGCGTGGCGCCAAGTGCAATAGACAACACAGTTGAAAAGGATTCCGCGTCGGGAATTCCATAACGTAACGCATGGGTTAAAAATGAGCCGAGAAAAACACCGGCAGCAATTCGTGACCCGAATACATACACAAATGCAAGCGCAATGCCAGCGGAGGGCCACATAACCGATACAATGCCGGGAGGCATGACAAGGAAATATCCAAGCCAGCTAAAAACTGTGTAAGTAACGCACAGTACGCAAATTAAGGCGACAGTGCCAAGTTGTGTTTTAAGGTTTTGCGACGTGATTGTTGGGTTCATTTATGGAAGACCCTCCAAATCATCCCATTGGCATTAAACTGCTTCGAATGTCTTGCACAATTCCTGTAAGTGTCGAATCAGCAATTCTACGAGAGCAAGATTGCCTGACTTTTACGCAAACTTCTATAAGTACTTTTGTTTGTTGAACTAAAACACCTTAAATTTAATGACTTAGTAATCGGATAGGTTGATTTTAAAATAATTTGATCCAGGCGCGATATATGTCTTTCACCTCACCTAAATTTGATTGCTTGTTAAGGCATCTTGTCTTGTGGTTTCATGACTATCCAGCGTACAAAGATGTAAGCTGAGGAAAACACATATGACTGTATATAAATATCCAACCCCACTTTCATCTGAGATCACGCCTAAAGAGGTCTTCCTAAATCGACGCAGTTTCATGAAGGCTGCAGGTGTTGCATCGGCGGCAGCATTGACCGGGGGGCTTGCATTGCAATCCACTCAAGCAACTGCTGCATCGATGCAGTTTTCCAAAAGCAAATATTCAATTACTGATGAACCAAATCCGATTGAAGACATTAAAAGCTATAATAATTTTTATGAGTTTGGCACAGGCAAGGGTGACCCGAGCGCCAATGCAGGTTCGCTGACAACGCGACCATGGAGCATTAAGATTGATGGATTAACCAACAAACCGGGTGAATTGGATATCGAAGATCTCATGTCTAAATTTGATATGGAAGAGCGGATCTATCGTCTTCGCTGTGTTGAAGCTTGGTCCATGGTTATTCCGTGGGTGGGAATTCCGTTGCGCGATGTGATAAACGCCTATGAGCCGCAGGGCAGTGCAAAATATGTTTCATTTGAAACATTGGTACGCCCGGAAGAAATGATTGGTCAGCGCGGTCTTGGTGGTCTCAAATGGCCATATGTAGAAGGTCTGCGCATGGATGAAGCCATGCATCCGCTGACCATTTTGGCGGTTGGCATTTATGGCGAAGACATGCCAAATCAAAATGGTGCACCTGTACGTTTGGTCGTGCCGTGGAAATATGGCTTTAAAAGCATCAAATCTGTTGTGCGCATGAGCTTTACTGAAAATGAGCCGCCGACAACGTGGAACAAGCTTGCACCAAATGAATATGGTTTTTATTCAAACGTGAACCCAACAGTGGATCACCCGCGTTGGAGCCAAAAAGCTGAGCGGCTTGTTGGTTCGGGCATTTTTGCTAAAAAACGCGAAACCGAGATGTTTAATGGTTATGCTGATGAAGTCGCTTCGCTTTATGAGGGCATGGATCTAACAAAGTTTTATTAAAGCAGAATGGCACAACATAAAGCATGGACGTTTGTGCCAAGTTGGATAGTTTATCCCTTCGGCATCGCACCGGGAATTTGGCTTTTTTATCAAGCTGTCCAAAATCAGCTTGGGCCTGATCCAGTGAAAGTGCTCGAAAATGGTTTAGGTGAATATGCGCTGCAATTTTTGATCGCAGGGCTTGCGATTTCACCATTAATGCGTTTTGCAAAGATCAATCTTTTAAAATACCGCAGGGCTTTGGGATTGGTTGGTTTCTTTTATGTCGTTGCGCATTTTACCGTTTATATCGTGCTGGACATGCAGTTTGATTGGGGTGAAATCATCACCGATATTATCAAGCGTCCCTATATCACCATTGGCGTGTCTGCGTTTTTATTACTGTTGCCGCTGGCCATTACTTCTAACAAATTATCGATCAGAAAATTGGGTGCAGCGGGGTGGAACAAACTGCATCTGATCGTTTATCCTGCCGTTATACTGGGTGCGGTTCACTACGTAATGATCAAGAAAACTTGGGCAATGGAACCTTTGTTATATCTTGCATCTGCACTATCGCTCATTACGCTCAGACGATTTTATCATTTGGCAAAGCGAAAAAAGCGGCGAGAAAAGCGGATTGTCGCTTAAGGATAAAACGACATAGCCGCCGTAAAAAGAACAAACGCAATTTTGTTTTCGATATCATATCACATCTCATACCTAACAAGTGCCTAATGGTCGTTTAGTTTTTATTAAGCACGACAGGCGGATAATCATGACGCGCAGGCGTGATTTGTTCGGGGACTAATCATTAGCCCAACGCTGACTTTTTCTTCCAGCCCCGAGGTTTTTTACATGTTTCTCGATAAATTTCTTGCCCGTTTCGAAATTAAAACGAAGGTGGGCCTTCTGTCCTTGCCATTTGTACTTGGCATCATCGGTTTGGCGACCGTCAGTCTTTTCACCGGCTCTCTTCTTGGTGAACGCATCAATGGAACCAATGCGAGTATTGAAGCGCTGAGCGGCTTTAAAAACACCTACATAAATATGACAGGGTTTTTGCAAGACCAAACGGAAGAGCGACGCCAACAAGTTATGCAAAGCCTGGATGATCAGCTTGAGCAAACTGAAAAAATCCTGTCATTGGCTGAAAATCCAAATGAGATAGAATCTCTTACAGGTTCCAAGGCTCTGGTTGAGCATCTTCGTACTGACGTTGATAGATTATGGGCTATCCGCGGAGAAAACATAGCTCTGCGGACAGCTTTTAATGAGACGAGTACTGAAATTGATAATGTTCGGGAACGGTTAAATGTAACTATTCAAGGCATTTCTCAAATTCTTGCAGCATCGGAAAATGCTGTCAGAGATATGCTGGTTTTGGCTGACACCTTAGCAAATGGTGGCAAATCCATTAGTGCGATTTCAAGATCGATAACAAGCGCAGGCACACCTGAGGAAGCATTCGCTACTGCGAACAAGGTTAAGGGTGACATTCTCACCCTGGTAGAGAAGCTGCCGTCGGCGATCCCCAATGATCGAGTGGCGCTGAAAAATCAGATCACCAACAATAGTGAGCAGATTATTAAGCTCGTTGACAGTGGCTTGGTCAACAAACCGAACATGGTCAAGTTACAAAGATTTGCTACAGGTTTGCGCTCAACCGCTTTAAAACTTAATGGACTAGCAACCCAAACGTCACGCGAAGCAACAGTTAACTTCTTATCGCTTGATAGTGAAATTCGTGCAGAACAAAATACCATCATGCAAGCTCGCAGCTTTCTTGCGCGCAGCACAGAATTACAGCTATTGATCACAGAAATGCTGGGCGAACCAAACCTGGAAGTTGGTGCAGAGCTGAACGCAAAATTGAGTGAGGTTCAACAGAACATCAAACTCATCGAGCAATCTGAGCATAAAGATTTTCTATCAGATGCAATCGGTGCACAGATCCCAGGGCAACTTGCTGCAATCCCAGAATTGACCTCAAATCTGATCGCAAAAGAAGACGAAGTATTGGTCGTATTCAATCAATCGTCTGCAGATATCAGTCAAGCTTGGACCAGTGTACTGGCGTTCGCCAATAGCCAGCAACACAATACCATCGCTGTAAAAGATCGTGCCGGTGTTATTACGCTGTCTGCAGGTGCATTTGTCATAGTCTTGGGTCTGTTGGCAGCTACAGTATTGGTGCTAGCGCTTAGAAATCCAATACGGCGTCTGGTTGCCGCTATGGGCGATGTTGCAAATGGTGATTTAAATACGGAAATCGCTGATAAAGCACGCCCCGATGAAATTGGTGAAATGGCGCGGGCACTTGATATATTCAAAATGAGTGCCATCGAGAAAGTACGCCTAGAAGAAGAGGGTGAAGAAGTTCGCACACAGACTGAGCAAGAGCGTAAGCGTAATGAAGAGCTTAAAGAAATGGAAGCTCAGAAACTTGCCAATGCTATTGATGCGTTGGCTCGCGGTCTAACGCAATTGTCCGAAGGTGATCTTACAGCCAATATCTCAACACCGTTTGAGGGCGAATTGGATCGCTTGCGTTCAGATTTCAACACGTCTGTTGCGAAATTGAGCGAAACAATGGGCCGTATCACAGATGTTTCTGTGACACTAAAAGACAACTCAACTGAAATCAGTAATGCAACAAATGATTTGTCTCAACGTACTGAAACACAGGCAGCTTCATTGGAAGAAACCTCTGCTGCGCTTGATGAGATCACTGCAACGGTTCGTGAAACCTCAGAACGCGCTAAAGAAGCATCTGATAAGGCCAAAGATGCACGCCACGACACTGAACAATCAAGTGAAGTGGTGTCTAATGCTGTGGCTGCGATGGAAGGCATTGAAAAAGCCTCAAGCGATATCACTAACATTATCAATGTGATTGATGAGATCGCCTTTCAAACCAACCTTCTAGCGCTTAACGCGGGTGTTGAAGCGGCACGCGCTGGGGAAGCTGGTAAAGGCTTTGCGGTTGTGGCTCAGGAAGTTCGTGAGCTTGCACAACGTTCAGCTGGTGCTGCAAAAGAGATCAAGGAACTGATCAATAAATCAGGTGCTGAGGTTTCCAATGGTGTTCAATTGGTACAGCAAACGGGTGAGGCGCTTGCCAAGATCTCTGAGCATGTGACAGAAATTGACACACGTATTGAAACAATCTCACAAGGTGCTTCTGAGCAATTAGCAGGCATTCAAGAAGTGAACTCAGCGGTGAACTCAATGGATCAGGTTACACAGCAAAATGCGGCTATGGTGGAAGAAAACACCGCCGTTACCCAGCAGATTGCCGATGAAGTTGTTACGCTATCAGGCTTAATCCAAACGTTTAAAGTTGGTAGTCAGTCAATGGCGCAGCAATCCTACCAGTCAAGTGGTAATTCTGGTGCAAGTGCAAGACCATCTGCTGCTCCGGCTCCGGTTTCAAAGCCTGCTCCTGCGAGAGCATCAGTTAGAGCAACAACACCAGTTGCCGTGGATAATGCTCATGCATCCAAACCATCTCCGGCAAAAGCAATGGTCAATAAGCTATCAAGTGCATTTGGTGGCGGTTCATCTACACCAAAAGCTGATGATGGTAACTGGGATGAATTCTAAATCGCTCGTCAAACTACAAAGATAACACATCATGGCGCTGATAATCTCAGCGCCATTTTTTTATGTCTTATTTACAAGCACATAACCAGCTAGGTAATTATCAAGCGATGCAGGTTACAGCGACAATTGAACGTTTTTAAGTTATACACCGTAGCATGACAGCACTAATTCCTATTGATATCCCGGTTTGGAGAATTTTACCGGTTGAATTGCTCGACGCGCCAAATAGTCCGGCGAGGGCACCTGCGGGTCGATTTCATCATTCTGGTCAAATCGCTGCTTATGCATCACTAAGCGCAGAAGGGGCTACTGTCGCAATGAAGCGTTATCTGACAGATGGTATTGAACGAAAGCTTGTCCCAATGCGTTTGACATGCGAGCGAGCACTAGACAAACGAAATGATCCTGATGCATCAATTGTTTGGCAAGAAATATATGAAAACGGGCAAACCCCGCCTACATGGGAAATTTCTGATGATGCCCGATCAATTGGCGCACAAGCGATGCTATATTCATCCCGATCAAGACCAGATTTAAGCCATGTCGTCGTGTTCGAACCAATCTGTTTGAGTTTAGTCGGGCCCGTAACAGAATTCACGCCTGTGAAGTGAAAGAAGGATATTATTAACGTGCGGCCAAAGATTGGCTGCATCAAACGTTCGATATGAAGTTCAAACTAACTCCCATATTGGGGATGTCTATTGAATAACTGCCTTCAGTTTTTCTGTTAAATTGTAAGCTGATGTAAAAGCGCCTTCAACACGTCCACCACAACACCAATCACCGCATGCAGCTAACTTATGGTTTTGATCTAAAAATACGGGATTGATTTGATCTCTTTGAGGAACATTGGCGTATCTCCAACCATGAAGGGTTTTGTAATCAGCTGAGCTAACATCACACCCAATAATACGGCTGGTTTCTTTGATTAGATGCTGCATGACGTGTTGGCGATCACTATCGATATGCACCTCAGCAAATTCTGGGTTTGTGTGAACCATCAAAGTAAACGGGCTTGGCCTTTGCGGCTTATGACTATTGACCGCAATCCAACTCAAATCTGAATTGGTAATTTTGGCCGCGTCAAATTCAATTGGTAAATCTTTTTCAAAGCCGAGCATCAAAGCAAAACATGGGCTCATTTCGGTTGATTTGATATCACGATGAAATGCAAAAGTTTGAGGCAGTAACTGCGCAGCCTGTGGCGAAGGTATTGTGGATATGACCCAATCGAACCCTATAAATTGTTGCTCTTGCTCATCCATTAACTGCCATTTGTCTTGATGACTGAGGGAGACAATTCTCGTATTGCCTTTAATATCAATGTCTTTTGCTAAAAATTTCGCCACGTGGTTCATACCAGGGACACCAACATATCTGGGCGTACCATCGTTCCAAGTTTTTTTATCAATGATATTATTTCCATCAAATGTCACACAATGAGCGTTCCATTTTTCAATAATACCTTGATCAAGCAATGGTTGGATAAACTCCTGAAACTGTTTTGTCTTTGCCGTAAAATACTGCGCACCATGATCAAAGAAGTATGGCTCAGCCCGCCGAGTTGACATGCGACCGCCAACACCACGCGACTTTTCAAAAATGGTGACGTCGCCGCAATCTTTTAACAATTGAGCCGCTGTAAGACCTGATAATCCAGCGCCAATGATCGCGATTTTTGTCATGAAAAAATTCCTGAGATGATAAGTGAGACGATGACGATGGATGATACAAATAGGCGCGTTTGAAAGTAATGATGGGTGATTAAATCTACCAAGAATAATCGACGATCAATAATAAGTAAGATCACAAATGCTGCAACCAACATCGCAATTAACATTTTGAAGCTGAGAATTAAAAAACCAATCCAGAGCAGGACCGCTATGACGTTACTTATAATTGGCAAAGCCCGCGCCCATGAGCCTTCATTTAAATAAAGATGTTGTCCCCAATGGGCGCCACATAAAAAAGTTGAGATAACAAGGCCGTACACAGTTAGCGCTTTTTCAACTGATCCAATCAACGGTAATTGCTGTATGCTCAAAATCAAACATACAGCGCAAATAACAAACGGAATTGCCCCAGCATATGTCAGATAGGGAAAAATCTTCTTCATCACAGAACCTTCGTCAATTTAAACATATTCACTTCCAGCTCCCTGCAGTGGACATTAAAATATCCAAGCTTACAAAACGCTGTATCTGTTATACGTTTGCTTCTTGATACCGGACCTAGAAGAAACCGTTACGGCAGTGATTTAAATTTTTAGTGCTGTGCGCGCGTTTTCAACCTGCAAGTGTGAGCTTTAGCTAGTCACAATTGTAATGGCTTCGAAATGGAAAACGAACGTTTTCTATATTACCCCATATAGTCTGGGAACCAGTTTTCGTGTGCTGTTTTCATCTCGGCAACATCGAGTGCGAGCACGTCTTTGACAACAAGTTTGTCGCCGCCAACATTGCCCAATACGCGGAACTGCACCCCAGCATCTGCAGCATTGTTAGCTAAGAACTGAGCCATTTTCTCTTCCACGGTGATGACATAACGCGCTTGATCTTCGCCGAACAACAAGCCATGCATAGGCATCAGAACGTCCGTTAGATCAATTTCCATGCCATAACCGCCAGCCATACACATTTCAGCAAGTGCAAGAGCTAAGCCGCCTTGGCTGATATCGTGACAGCTGGACACTTGGCCGTTGTTGATCGCAGAGCGCACAAAGTCTCCGTTGTAGCGCTCAGCAGTGAGATCAACTTCTGGCGGTGGACCAGCTGTCTCACCCAAAATATCGCGCATATAAACTGTTTGGCCAAGATGTGCACCATCGCAACCAATGAGCATGACAACTTCGCCGTCTTTTGCTCCGGCGATTTTTGCCATATTGGCCCAATCGTCTAATTGGCCAACACCTGCAATTGTTGGTGTTGGTAAGATCGCTTCGCCAAATGTTTCGTTGTAAAGTGAGACATTGCCCGATACGATTGGGAAATCAAGTGCACGACACGCGTCACCAATACCTTCAATGGCTTTGACGAACTGCCCCATGATTTCCGGGCGTTCTGGATTGCCAAAGTTTAGATTATCGGTTGATGCAAGAGGAAGGGCGCCAGTTGCTGTAATATTACGCCAGCACTCGGCAACGGCTTGTTTACCGCCTTCATAAGCATCTGCTTCGCAATAATGCGGTGTTACGTCGGATGAAAATGCCAATGCTTTTGTTGCATGGCCATCCACACGGATGACACCCGCATCACCGCCAGGGATTTGTAGCGAATTACCTTGAATTAGCGTATCATATTGCTCCCAAACCCAACGACGTGATGATTGGTTTGGTGAGGCAAGCATAGACATCAATGTCACGCTGTAATCGTCTTGCTCTTGAACTTGATCGGCGGGGAGGGGCGAGTATAAACCCGGCTCGCGCCATGGGCGATCATATTCAGGCGCTTGGTCGCCAAGTTCTTTAATCGGTAAGTTCGCAACTTCTTCACCTTGGTGAATGCAGCGGAAGCGCAAGTCATCCGTTGTTTTTCCAACGATGGCAAAATCTAGGCCCCATTTAACAAAAATGGCCTTGGCAACTTCTTCTTTTGATGGGTCAAGCACCATGAGCATGCGCTCTTGGCTTTCAGATAGCATCATCTCATAAGCCGTCATGCGTTCTTCACGCACAGGAACATCGTCAAGGTATAGCTCTACACCTAAATCACCTTGAGCACCCATTTCAACGGCAGAACACGTCAAACCCGCAGCACCCATATCCTGGATGGCGATCACAGCGCCCGTTTGCATGAGTTCAAGACATGCTTCAAGAAGACATTTTTCAGTAAATGGATCACCCACTTGTACTGTTGGGCGTTTTTCTTCAATTGTTTCGTCAAATTCAGCTGATGCCATTGTTGCACCGCCAACACCATCGCGTCCGGTTTTTGCACCCAAATATACAACAGGAAGGCCAACGCCTTCAGCTTTACAAAGGAAAATACCGTCTGTTTTGGCAATACCTGCTGCGAAGGCGTTAACCAGGCAATTGCCGTTATAACGCGCATCAAATTCAACTTCGCCGCCAACAGTCGGAACCCCAAAGGAGTTACCATAGCCGCCAACGCCTGAGACTACGCCAGATACCAGGTGCTTTGTTTTTTCATGGTTTATATCGCCAAAACGAAGCGCGTTCATGGCTGCCACAGGACGCGCACCCATGGTAAACACATCACGTAAGATACCGCCAACACCAGTTGCAGCTCCTTGGTAGGGCTCAATGTAAGATGGGTGGTTGTGGCTTTCCATCTTAAATACAACGCATTCGCCATCACCAATATCGACCACACCCGCATTTTCACCCGGGCCATGGATTACTCGATCGCCTGTTGTAGGTAATGTACGAAGCCATTTTTTGGATGATTTATAAGAGCAGTGCTCGTTCCACATCGCTGAGAAAATACCAAGCTCTGTATAAGTTGGTTCACGACCAATCAAATCCAAAATCAGTTGGTATTCATCAGGTGCCAAGCCATGCTTTGCGATAAGGTCCTCGGTAATGGGATATGTGTTGTTAATGGTCATATCAGTCAAAATCGTCGTTTCGTGTTATGCGGAGATTAAATTAAGTGCGCCTTCAAACAGGCGTCGGCCATCGTCACCGCCATGTGCAGCTTCAATTAAGTTTTCAGGGTGAGGCATCATACCAAGAACATTGCCGTTTTCGCTTAAAATGCCGGCAATATCGTCAATTGAGCCATTTGGATTGGTGCCTTGCGCATAGCGGAAAGCAATGCGGTCTTGGTCTTTTAGCGATGCCAAAGTATCTGCATCCGCGAAATAGTTGCCATCATGGTGAGCAACCGGGCAATCGATAATTTCGCCTTGGTTATAGCCTTCGGTAAAGGCGCTTTTTGTTGTCGCGACTTCAAGTTTTACCTGACGGCAGACAAATTTAAGTGAGGCATTGCGCATCAACGCACCTGGAAGAATACCTGTTTCAACCAGGATCTGAAAGCCATTGCAAACACCGATAACGCGGGTGCCTTTTTTAGCCTTTTCGATAACGGCTTTCATCACAGGCATACGAGCTGCAATTGCGCCTGAACGAAGGTAATCACCGTAGGAAAAACCGCCTGGGATAACAATCAGATCAACATCGTCATCGATGGATGTTTCGGTTTGCCAAACAGTTTGTGGGGCCTGACCAGAAATAAGCGTGAGCGCTGCAAGCATGTCACGATCTCTGTTCAATCCCGGAAGCTGAAGAACTGCTGTTTTCATAATATGTTTCCTAAATTGTGGAAATCAAACTGATAAAGAAAAAGCGCGACTGACTTTGGCGCGCTTTGTTCCTACTAACTATAAAATCTCGATCGAATAGTCTTCAATCACGGTGTTGGCGAGTAGCTTTTCGCACATGGCTTCAATATCTTTGCCAGCACTTGCTTTATCGTCACCTGAAAGTTCAAGGTCAAACACTTTACCCTGGCGCACACCTTCAAGGCCATCAAAACCAAGACCGGTTAGTGCGCCTTCAATTGCTTTACCTTGCGGGTCCAAAACACCGTTTTTAAGTGTAACTGTGACACGAGCTTTGATCATTTTTAACTTTCCAAACTAGTCGTCATTGTCAGATTTAACAAGCACTGGTCCTGATGGACGAGGCGTTTCGTTTTCATTCATGATGCCAAGGCGGCGCGCAACTTCTTGATAGGCTTCTGTTAAGCTACCAAGGTCGCGACGGAAGACATCTTTATCAAGCTTTTGCTTGGTCTTCACATCCCACAAACGGCATGAATCTGGTGAGATTTCATCAGCCAAAACAATACGCATTTGATCACCTTCAAACAGACGGCCAAATTCGATTTTAAAGTCAATAAGCTGAATGCCAACTCCGGCAAAAAGACCGGTTAGGAAATCATTGATGCGGATGGCCATTGCCATAATGTCATCTATCTCTTGCGGGCTTGCCCAGCCAAAAGCTGTAATATGCTCTTCAGATACAAGCGGATCATCAAGCGCATCTTCTTTATAGCAAAACTCGATGATAGAACGCGGGAGCACAGCACCTTCTTCAAGGCCCAAACGGGTCGCCAATGTTCCTGCTGCAATATTGCGAACAATCACTTCAAGCGGCACGATATCAACTTCTTTGATCAACTGCTCGCGCATGTTAACGCGTTTGATAAAGTGTGTTGGTATGCCGATTTGGTTCAAATGCGTAAAGATGAACTCAGAAATACGGTTGTTCAACACACCCTTACCATCAATCACGTCCTGCTTCTTTTTATTAAAAGCAGTTGCATCGTCTTTAAAGAATTGGATAAGCGTTCCGGGCTCAGGACCTTCATAGAGAATTTTGGCCTTGCCCTCATAGATACGGCGTCTATTTTTCATTGTAAACTCGATTGATCTACCAGCAAACTGGTGAGAATTTGTGAATCTAAGGTTTCGAGCGCTGTGTAGCTTATAAACCAGCATTTCACAACGTCTTGAGGCGCTGTTTTTCAGATTAGTCACAATTGAAATTATTTTCAGGGATTTTGTGCGTTCAGGTCTTCCGTTTTGCCTATAAAATGTCCATATAGAGGATAACGGGCTCAACCTAGATCATTAGGGAGCTAAACACGAAGGACGGGAAGACACCATGAGTGGTTTTGATGATCGTAAAAATGCGTTTGAAAATAAATTTGCACATGATGCAGAACTAAAATTTAAAATCGAAGCGCGCCGCAATAAACTTTTAGGCCTTTGGGCTGCTGAAATCCTCGGTAAAGATGGTGATGCATATGCTAAAGAAGTTATCGCATCTGATTTTGAAGAAGCTGGCGATGAAGACGTGTTTAACAAAGTTCGCGCTGATCTAGGCGATGATGTGTCTGACGAAGACATCCGCGAGAAAATGGTTTGGCTTTTGGGCGTCGCTGAAGAGCAAATCACAAGTGATTAAGAATTAGCCTTGTGGCATTGCATTTTGGCATGCCATAACATTAATTATAAAACCTGCATTGGACTTGTGTTCTGATGCAGGTTTTTTGTTGCAGCTATTATGTTGAAACTATTGTGTTGAATGGGTGGAGGAGAAGTTAGATGCTGACATTTGCAGATCGATTGCGAAAAGGTGAAACCGTTTATTCGGTATGGTCACAATTGGGTTCGCGCGAGCTAATCACACAATTGGCCTTGGCTGATTTTGATGCCGTGGTGATTGATATGCAGCATGGAACCCATTCTGACGATACGATTGTCACCTGTTCAGAGGCTATCATCGGCGTTAGTAAAATTCCAATCACGCGATTGCCGGTCAATAGATTTGATGCAGCAAGCCGAGCACTGGATTTGGGTTTTGAAGCTGTGATTGCTCCGATGATCAATTCAAAAGCTGATGCAGAAGAATTCGCCAGCTATATGAAATATCCGCCCATTGGTTCGCGTTCATGGGGCGCACGCCGCGCTAATCAGTTACATGGGGTTGAAGCAGGTGATTACTTGCAGAATGCCAATGAGAAAACGCTGTCTTTCGCCATGATTGAAACTAGAGCTGCTTATGAGAATTTTGACGAGATCATCTCAGTGGACGGTATTGACGGCGTATTTGTTGGCCCATCTGATTTTTCAATTGATTATTCAAATGGCGCCGCGGTGAACGGGGATATGCCCGAAACTCAAAAGCAGCTTGAAGAAATGCCAAAGCGCGCCAAAGCTGCGGGTAAATTATCTGGTATTTTCGCTGCAACGCCTGAGACCAGCGTTAAATACGCTAAATGGGGCTATAATTTCGTCAATGTCAGCTATGACCTTGCTTTAATTAAAGCGGGATGTGATGCCTTCTTGAAGGCTGCTGAGTTGAAAGACTAGCAATTTTGGTCTCGAAACTAGTGATGACAACGCTTTTGTCGCATGGTTTAACGGCAATTCATGTGCATACTGAGCTGACCAACAACTTTGCGTAAGATCGCCATGACCATTTCATATCCACTCGTTAGCAAACTCGCCAGCGCGCTATGTTTTATTCTTTTTATATGCCTATTATTGGCGCCAAGCCTGATTTATTGGATTTTTGGACTTGATGGAAACGATGTGTCTGATCTTATCGCACGACGAGCTGCGATGATGTTCATGGGCTTATCTGCGATCATATTTTTGTCGCGCAATGCCGAGCCATCTCAATTGCGCCAGAGCCTATGTCTCGGGCTCGCCATCATGATGGCAGCACTTGCTATCATTGGAATATTTGAATTTGTGCGTGGGGCTGTGGGCGTCGGAATTTGGCTCGCAATTACAACTGAAATAGGGTTTGCACTGGCTTATTTTAAACTGTCAAAGCAGGCTTAATTGCGCACTAGCGTTTTGCTGTCATAGCGTAATGAACATCATTGGGGTTTGAAACTTCACGCGTGACCACGACAAAATTTTCCTGATCGTAATTCTTGCCAACACGTGATTTGGTGTCTTCCAACATCTGGGGCGCTTCTTCGAGCATATATTGGGTATGGAAACTTGAGATGTCCGGCGTTTGTTTTTTCTGACCGTGAGCCATCGCATCAAAATGCTTATCATCAACCAGTGCGACAACCCGGCAATTGCGAAGAGCTGTATCTGTCGAGCCTATACCTTTGATTTTATTATTCAATGATCCGCCAGCTTTGGTACGCAAAGAATTGCCCAAAACTTCGGTAAAAGTCGATTTCGATTGTTTTGAATTCATGGCTATCAACACAATTAAGTAATATTATCAGTAAGCTATCTGATCATGGTTACTAAATGGTTATGCGTTGAAAAATCGATTGATTAGAGGCCTTGCATGAATTTTGCAAACGTCAAAGAACCTTCGGGCCAAGGACCGTGTCCGGCTGCGTCATCAATATGCCCGCGCTCCCCAGCATCAACAAACATTGAACCCCAAGCACCTGCAATATCTTCTGCATGTTCAAAGCTTGAAAATTCATCGTTCTGGCTGGCAACTACAATCGACGGGAAGGGGAGCGGATCACGTGGATAAGGTCCAAATGTCATCAAATGTTTTGGTCTGATTTTAGGATTGGAGACATCGGGCGGCGCTACAAAAAATCCCGCAACGACCTTGTTTTTAAATTGCGGTATCGCTTGAACAGCGGTTGCCACACCCAAAGAATGTGCAACAATAACAACGGGTCGCGTAGATTTATTGACCTCTTCTGCCATCCGCGCTGTCCAGTCTTCAACAACTGGTTTTGACCATTCGTCTTGCACAACGCGACGCGCTGTTTTAATGCGCGTTTCCCAGCGCGACTGCCAATGGTCAGGACCTGAGTTTTTGTAACCCGGAACAATCAAAATATCAGTTTCAGAAGCTTTCATCTATTCACTCTTGCCGTTTTTAAAATTGCACATTACAACTATGAATGAGTAAAGTGGGGTGCACAATTTTAAGTATATTAGTGGTTGCGTCCGCTGTCATATGGTCTGGCAGCGCCAACCAAAACGACATATATATCCAAAATCTCGATAAGCCAAACATTGAATTGGCTCAAGGTTTTTCTTGCCAGCCAAGCAAGACCTGCGGGCGCATGCGCTCATGTTCAGAAGCTTACTTCTATTTCAAGCAATGCAGAGGCCATAAAAAGCGCGATGGCGACAACGATGGAATGCCGTGCGAAAAACTCTGTGGTAAATCGCACGATAGAATGAAAAAACTGCTCGATGCAGGGCTATAAAGATCTTAGCTTTCACCAAAGACACGGTTGAAGATCGTATCGACATGCTTAGTATGATATCCAAGATCAAACTTCTCACGGATAGTTTCTTCAGACAGCGCTGCAGTAACTTCATCATCGCCAAGCAATTCGGTGAGGAAGTCTTTACCTTCTTCCCAAACTTTCATCGCATTACGTTGCACCAGTCGGTATGAATCTTCACGAGATTGACCCGCTTGTGTAAGAGCTAGAAGAACGCGTTGTGAATGCACTAAGCCACGGAATTTATTCATGTTTGCCATCATGTTGTCAGGATAAACCAAGAGTTTATCAATCACACCAGTTAAACGAACAAGAGCAAAATCCAAAGTCACTGTTGCATCAGGACCAATCATGCGTTCAACAGATGAGTGCGAGATATCACGCTCATGCCATAGCGCAACATTTTCCATTGCAGGCATTGCATATGAGCGGACCATGCGGGCAAGGCCTGTTAGGTTTTCAGTCAACACAGGATTACGTTTGTGAGGCATTGCAGAGGAGCCTTTTTGACCCGGTGAAAAATACTCTTCAGCTTCCAACACTTCGGTGCGCTGCAAGTGGCGAATCTCTGTTGATAAACGCTCAATTGAAGAGGCAATCACACCAAGTGTGGCAAAATACATCGCATGGCGGTCGCGCGGGACAACTTGTGTTGAGACAGGTTCAGACGCAAGACCCAATGATTTTGCCACATGTTCTTCAACGCTCGGGTCGATATTCGCAAACGTTCCAACGGCACCTGAAATTGCGCAGGTCGCAATATCTTCGCGCGCAGCCAAAAGGCGTGTTTTGTTACGATCAAATTCAGCGTAAGCTTGTGCAAGCTTCACACCAAATGTTGTTGGTTCTGCATGTATGCCGTGACTACGACCAATTGTGATCGTGTCTTTGTGTTCAAAAGCGCGCTTTTTAAGAGCTGCAAGCAATTTGTCCATATCTTCAAGCAAAAGATCAGTTGCTTTGACAAGTTGTACATTAAAGCAGGTGTCTAGCACATCAGACGATGTCATTCCCTGGTGTACAAAACGAGCGTCATCACCCACGATTTCAGCTAAATGCGTTAGAAACGCGATCACGTCGTGCTTTGTAACAGCTTCAATTTCGTCAATGCGAGCCACATCAAATGTTGCTGCGCCGCCTTTTTCCCAAATGGTTTTTGCAGCTGATTTTGGAATAACACCAAGCTCTGCCAAAGCATCACAAGCGTGGGCTTCGATTTCAAACCAGATTCTGAATTTGCTTGCAGGTGACCAAATGTCAGTCATTTCCGAGCGGGAGTAACGCGGGATCATTGAATGTCTCTCATTTACTGAAGTTAGTTATTTGGGTGAATATTGGCCACTACATACAGTGAGTCCGTTTTCAAATCAACGTTAGGCGCTTTAAGCTTCTTAGCTGCCGTGAAACCGAACGGATAAGCGAGATCGTAAATAACATTTGTGAGTTGGTTGGCACAAAAAATTACCGTCACCATCAAAGGTATGTATCAACAATTTGTATCTTTGGTGATTTTGGTTGGTACATTTTAAGTTGAGGACACCAATGCACAGCTGCTTGGATTAAAATAGGCGTAAAAGCCTACTATTGGCCAGTATACAGATGAGAAACGAATCGCTTAAGGTTTTTAAGAAAAAGATGTTGATACCAGTCAATGCAACCAGTGGTAATTTAAGAGTTGTAGCGAAAATCTATAAGAATTAGCATGCGCACTCGATCAATTTATGAAAAAATTAAAAAGATGTTTTATGTTCAGCCTGCACCAGTTTTATTGTTTAATATTAATTGGTTAGTGGTGTGAGTGACGCAAAACCTAATAAGTAATACCCTAAAAATAAGGTATTAGTGATGGGTTTGATTACTAAAATTAACACTTTGTTTGCCATATTTTGTGAGTCTGAACCTTGGAACGGCAGGGGTTGCCGTCGGCATGATGCTATCTCCAGAACATTATAGTTCACGCGCTTCAATATACAGTTCGGGAAAATAGCAGTGAATATCTCCAAAAAATTACCAATAGCAGCCGCGATTTTGACACTTGTGACGGTGGGTGTGGCAAGCATAGCGAGCTACATGGTGGCATCGCATCATCTATCCGTAAAGTCTGATGAAAAACTGCAAGCGATCGCTGATGGCAGACGCAACCAGATTGAATCATATTTAGAATCCATTCAAACTGATATTTTTAGAATGAGTAAGGATGAGCAAACAGCAAATGCATTTGTTCAGATGAACTCAGCTTGGGGGTTGATGTCTGGTGACAAAATGGCGGAAATGCAAAAACGCTATATCACTGATAACCCAAATCCGATTGGTGAAAAACACAAGTTAGATACTGCAGGCATCGATACTTATGACAAGGGCCATAATAAATATCACGCCTATCTGCGCGAATTTATTGAGCATCAGGGATATTATGATCTGTTTTTTGTCGATGATAATGGCGATATTATCTATTCCGTCTTCAAAGAACTTGATTATGCAACAAATCTTGAAACCGGCGAGTGGAAAGATAGTGGTTTAGCGCGTGTTTGGAAGGGTGTTATGCAAGCACCAGATGATGCTGATAAAATCACATTTGATGATTATGCGCCATATGGTCCATCTGCAAATGCACCCGCTTCCTTTATTGGTAAAAGACTATCTAAGCGTGGGCGTGTTTTAGGAACTCTTATTCTGCAAATGCCGAATGATACAATTGCGCGTATAATGGCCAATACAACAGGCATGGGCACATCAGGTGAAACTATGCTGTTGCGTGAAGATGCAATTATGATCACAGATTCTCGTCATACAGAAGCAGATGAAGCGCTAAATACAAAGCTGGATCTAAGTAAAAATTTGCTCGAAGAATCATACGCCGACCAGCCAATCGGCTACCTAAACGGCTATCGCGACGAGTTGTTTCATATTTCAACAGCGCGGGTGGAATTTGCTGATCAGCATTGGATTGTAGCAGCTATTATTTCAGACGCTGAAGTGATTGCAGGCGCAAAAGATCTTCGCAATACGATTTGGATGATATCCGCTATACTTCTTGCCATAGGAATGGTTTGTGCATTCTATTTCTCGCGCACAATCACTAAACCACTTGATAAAGTGGTCGATGATATGGCTGAGCTAGTTGGCGGTAATACAAACCTTGAGCTTTCAGGTGCAAACCGCAGTGATGAAATTGGTAAGATCTTCAAATCTGTCGAAGTTTTCAGAGATGCGGCAATCGATAAGCATCGCCTAGAAGAAGAAGGTGAAGAAAACCGCGCTCAAACAGAGCAAGATCGTAAACGCAATGAAGAACTTAAAGCCATTGAAGCGCAAAAGCTGGCAGATGCCATTGATGCATTGGCAGCGGGTTTGAATAAACTTTCAGATGGCGATTTAACAGCGAACATCACGACGCCGTTTGAAGGTGAACTTGACCGATTGCGTAACGATTTCAACAATTCAGTTGGTAAACTAAGCGAAACAATGAGCAAGATGAGCCAAGTTTCAATTGGCTTGAATACAAATTCAACAGAAATCAGTAATGCGACGAACGAGTTATCTCGCCGTACAGAAACGCAGGCTGCTTCGCTGGAAGAAACTTCAGCTGCTTTGGATGAAATCACGGCAACTGTGCGTGAAACGTCAGAACGCGCAACAGAAGCTGCAGGCAAAGCAAAAAGTGCGCGAGATGATACTGAAAGTTCATCGCAAGTTGTCGCAAATGCTGTTTCAGCCATGGAAGGCATCGAAAAAGCATCCGGTGATATTTCCAACATCATCAATGTTATCGACGAAATTGCTTTTCAAACCAATTTGCTCGCACTCAATGCAGGTGTGGAAGCGGCACGTGCTGGTGAGGCTGGTAAAGGTTTTGCCGTTGTTGCGCAGGAAGTTCGTGAACTTGCGCAACGTTCAGCAACTGCTGCAAAGGAAATTAAAGACCTAATCAGCAAATCAGCGGGTGAAGTTGCTAATGGTGTTCAGCTGGTTCAAGAAACTGGAGAGGCCTTGGCGAAAATTTCAGAACATGTATCTGAAATTGATACGCAGATTAACACAATCTCCCAAGGTGCTTCTGAGCAGTTGGTTGGTATTCAAGAAGTTAATACCGCAGTCAACTCTATGGATCAGGTGACACAGCAAAACGCGGCAATGGTTGAGGAAAACACGGCTGTCACGCAAGAAATTGCTGACGAAGTGACTAATCTGACTACTTTGATTAAGACCTTCAAAGTAGCGGGTGGTGATTATACAGCATCACACAGTCCGGCTGCTCCAAGTGCTAAGCAATCAGCGAGTGCAAAACCTGTTGTAGCGAGTAAAAGCCACAAACCGGTTGCGTCTCCTGCTCAAACTCAGGTTCAAAAAGTAGCTCAGAGCTTTGATGGCAATGCAGCAGTTGCACACGATACTGAATGGGATGAGTTTTAGACTATATTTGCGTAGCTGATACTACGCAGGTATCTCTCATTTGTTTAAAAAAGGAAACAATCAAAATTATTGTTTCCTTTTTTGTTGATCATACTGCGGTTTTACTAGTATAAATCACATAGAAATTCCGATTTACGTTACATAAATCAGTATTTTTGCGGTAGTTAACTGTTTGTTTCAAGTTTTATGAAAATTATACTGTCCGGGGGTCTGTAACCATTTACAGATAAGCATGATGCAAGCTCCAGAGCAATTGATGCTCATGTTTCCAGTTAATGCAATTTGACGGACCCGCATCGTGAAAATTACAAAAAAACTACCTATCGCCGCCGCCATACTTACGCTTGTGACAGTCGGTGTTGCGAGTGTTGCCAGCCTTATGGTCAGCTCTCATTTCTTGACTATTCAATCAAATGAGAAACTACAAGCCGTTGCAGATGGCAGACGCAATCAAGTCGAAACTTACTTACAAACGATCGACGAAGACTTGCGACGTATGTCCAGAGACGATAAAGTTCTTGAAGCCGTTAGTGGTTTTGGTTTTACTTGGGGCTTTGTACCTGGTGATAAAACAGCCGAATTGCAAAAACGTTATATTACAGACAATCCTAATCCCCTTGGTCAAAAAGATGAGTTAGATAGCGCTGGCGTTGATGGTTATGACGCATCTCATAAAAATGTTCATACATACCTTCGAGAATTCATCAAGATGAGAGGCTATTACGATTTATTCATCATCAATGCGGAAGGTGATGTTATCTATTCAGTCTTTAAAGAAGCTGATTTTGCGACAAATTTGGTAACAGGTGAGTGGAGTGACACAGGTCTTGCCAAAGTTTGGAAAGACGTTGTAGCCGCAAATGACCCTAACAAGATTGTATTTGATGATTATGCACCATATGCACCTTCAGCAGGCGCACCTGCATCATTTATTGGTGAAGCGATTGTAAAAGGTGACACGATTGTCGGTACACTTATTTTGCAGATGCCGAATGATGCTATTGGTCGTATCATGTCAAATACCACTGGTCTTGGTGAAACAGGTGAAACTGTTCTGCTTAAATCTGATGGTACATTTATTTCAGACTCTCAAAAAACCAATGAAGTTGAAGCGCTTAACGTAAAACTTAATTTAGAGCCGCGTATGCTTGAAGAAGCGTTCATTGATCAGCCGACAGGTACAATTGAAGGATATCGTGGCGAAACATATCGTGTTTCAACCGCGGGTCTTAGTTTCGAAGGTGCTGGTTGGATCGTTGCAACTCTGGCTGCTGAAAGTGAAGTGATGGAAGGTTACAACACCCTTCGTAATATCATTCTTTTGATTTCAGCAGTTCTAATGGCAGCAGCTTTGGGCGCCGCGTTCTTGTTCTCTCGCTCAATCACAAATCCAATGAAGGATGTGATTGATAATATGAAAGAGCTTGTTGCAGGTAATACTGAACTTGAACTTAAAGGTCAGTCTCGCAAAGATGAGTTAGGCGAAATTTATCAAGCCGTTTCTGTCTTCCGTGATGCTGCGATTGAAAAAGGTCGCCTAGAAGAAGAGGGCGAAGAAGCTCGCACACAGACTGAGCAAGAGCGTAAGCGCAATGAAGAAATCAAGGCAATGGAAGCGCAAAAGCTTGCCGATGCCATCGATGCGCTGGCTCGCGGCCTAACGCAATTGTCTGAAGGTGATCTAACCGCGAATATCTCAACACCATTTGAAGGTGAATTGGATCGCTTGCGCACAGATTTCAATACGTCTGTTGCCAAATTAAGCGAAACAATGGGACGTATTACCGATGTATCAGTAACCTTGAAAGACAATTCAGGTGAAATCAGTAACGCCACCAATGAATTATCACAACGCACAGAAACACAAGCAGCTTCCTTGGAAGAAACGTCTGCGGCGCTTGATGAGATCACAGCAACGGTTCGTGAAACATCAGAACGCGCGAAAGAAGCATCTGATAAGGCCAAAGATGCCCGTCAGGATACAGAAAAATCGAGCGAAGTGGTGTCTAATGCCGTTTCTGCAATGGAAGGCATTGAGAAAGCATCAAGCGATATCACCAATATCATCAATGTAATCGATGAGATCGCTTTCCAAACCAACCTTCTTGCGCTCAATGCCGGGGTTGAAGCCGCACGCGCTGGGGAAGCCGGTAAAGGCTTTGCGGTTGTTGCGCAGGAAGTTCGTGAACTTGCCCAACGTTCAGCTGGTGCTGCAAAAGAGATCAAGGAACTGATCAATAAATCAGGCGCTGAGGTGTCTAACGGTGTGCAATTGGTTCAGCAAACGGGTGAGGCGCTTGCCAAGATCTCTGAGCATGTGACTGAAATTGACACGCGCATTGAAACCATCTCACAAGGTGCCGCTGAGCAATTAGCAGGTATTCAAGAGGTGAACTCTGCGGTGAACTCAATGGATCAGGTCACTCAGCAAAATGCTGCGATGGTGGAAGAAAATACCGCCGTGACTCAGCAGATTGCCGATGAAGTTGTTACGCTATCAGGCTTAATCCAAACGTTTAAAGTTGGTAGTCAGTCAATGGCGCAGCAATCCTACCAGTCAAGTGGTAATTCTGGTGCAAGTGCAAGACCATCTGCTGCACCGGCTCCGGTTTCAAAGCCTGCTCCTGCGAGAGCATCAGTTAGAGCAACAACACCAGTTGCTGCTGATAATGGGCATTCATCCAAACCATCTCCGGCAAAAGCCATGGTCAATAAGCTATCAAGTGCATTTGGTGGCGGTTCATCTGCACCAAAAGCTGACGATGGTAACTGGGATGAATTCTAAACCGCTCATCAAACTACAAAAATAACACATTATGGCGCTGATAATCTCAGCGCCATTTTTTTATGTGCTTCATTTTTGCGGAAGCTTATCCCGCGCAATCAGCCATGATGCGAGCGTTAAAAACACTATGCCGACAGGTAGATAAAACTTAAGTCCCATAACGGCGAACTGATATAGCGCACCTAGATTTGTGAAGAAGAATTGCCAGACCCAAATCCGTGAAAACGTTGGCCCGTGCCATTGGGCGTAAAAGCTCCAATAATTAAGCGAATAAGCTGCTGCTGTTAACCCAATTGTTGCGATGGTCAAACAAAAAAAGCTTCCAGCAAATTGTGTTTCAAACCGCTTCTTGCGATCCAGTATAAAAAGCGCAAATCGCGCAAGCGGGTAAGCGGCAATGGACGAAAACAAGACCAAAATAATGATCTGCGAAAGATGACTTGTTTGCCAACCAGTTGAAAACCACAAAGAGGTGAGGGCCGAAAACGTCATGGCGAGCCCCCACAATATGCTTTGCGCAATAATGGCCATTATTCTTGGCACCAAGCGGGCAACATATCGCCGTCCTGCTGTTTGGCGCTGTAAACGCCTCTGGCTATGCCGCGCGCCATGGTGCTTGATGCCGCGGCACATAGATCGATGTATTCGTCCGCTGAAGGCTTGCGGCCAGAACTGCCGGTCGCTAATGCAAAAACAAGATCGCCATCATAGGACGTGTGACAGGGCCATATAGCGCGCGCAAAGCCATCGTGAGCAGATATTGCTAGTCGCTTTGCTTCTGCTTTTGTCAGCACAGCATCTGTTGCAATCACGGCAATTGTCGTGTTGGCGCCGCCACGTTGCATATCTCGAAATTTGATTTGAAGATCTGTTGCATCTTCTGGCATTGGGTGAGGATATCCCAATCCACCAAATTCATTACCGATTTCAAAAGGCGCAGCCCAAAAATGTTGGCTCTGGCCAATGTTAACCGAACCCATTGGGTTAACGGCAACCAGTGAGCCAATCGTAAAACCATTCTCCAGTAGGGAAGACGCTGAACCCAAGCCTCCGCGCTTGTTTGCAGTCAATGCTCCAAGTCCAGCACCCACAGCACCCAAAGAAAAATCTTTGCTTGCATTTGCTGCGGCTTGATAACCAAATTCGCGATAGGGAGAATGAAGTCCCCAGTCTTTATCACCACCATTTATAAGGTCAAATAGGATAGCACTTGGCACAATAGGGATATTGTGTTCACCAACTTCAAAACCGATCGATTGTCCACGGAGATAGCTTTGTACACCGCCTGCAGCATCAAGACCAAAAGCTGAGCCGCCTGATAGGCAAATAGCATGTATTTGTTCTACAGTGTTATGTGGTTCTAAAAGGTCAGTCTCGCGCGTTCCTGGTCCTCCGCCAAGCACTTGAACGGCCGCTACGCTGGGTGTGTCGCACAATATTACACTTGTTCCAGATTTTAAGCGCTCTTGATGCGCATGTCCGACCCGCAAGCCAGAAACATCTGTAATGAGGTTTTTGTCACCGGCTCTCATAATAAGGATCCTGTCATAGCCAAGGCGCTTTACTGCGTTTCAACAATGGCAAGTTCTTCATCTTTAACAAAACGCCCATCTTGCCAGACCATGGCATTGAAAGTGCTCTCTTGTCGCTCACCATATTGGTTAAAGCTTAGTGGCCCGATGACCGTATCAAAGATATCCTCTTTCAGCGTTTTTATCAGATCATCTGTCTGAATTTCTGCTAAAATGGTTGCAAGTTCTGCCATCGCATAGCCAAATATTGGGAACCTGTCTGGAAAAATACCGGCGTCATCAAATGCCGCACGTGCCGATAGGGCATTGTCACCGGTTAGACCCACATGGGGCAAGATTGCAATGGCACCATTTGGGAAGGAAAGGCCTTCATCGGCTGCACGTAACGTGTCACCTCCGGCAAAAATCAAATCTAGACCAATATCGCTCGCATCGCGTGCGATGATAGATGTATCAAGGCGCGTCGCGCCAACAAACACATGACTGATCTTCGATTTTTCAAGGCGACGGACCAGACCAAACTGCTTATCTTGGCCGGGCCTAAAATTATCAAGCACAATGGGTTGAAAGCCGCCATCATCAAGCTGTAGGCGAATAGCATCGACCAGCTCGCGGTTGCTGATTGTGCCATCTTCAATCAGTGCAACAGATTTATCGCCCCAATTATCGATGATATATTTAGATGCAAACTTTGCCTGATCAGATGCGCGTGGAGCAATGGAAAACAGCGGCCAGTCAAGGCGTGCTGCTTCATCACGGACGATATCTGAACGAATATTAACATTGAGCACGGGAATATCTGCTTGATCCAAAATTGGCATGGCGGAAACTAGACTTTCAACGCATAAAAACCCGACCACAAGATCAACCTGCGCTTCTTCAAGCGCATAGGCCGTATCAGCACCGCCACCGGTTTCACAAATTTCCGTTTCTTCAATCACATCAAAGCGAAGACCTTGTTCGATAAACTCGTTTTGATAGATCAAAAACCCAGCCCGCAATTGCGTGCCTAAAATTCCAAGCGAACCTTCATCAGAGGCAACAACACCCACACGAATGATTTGATCATCGGCTCGGTTATCCTGCGCATAACTGTGCCCAAAAGAAGCGAACAATAGCGAGAACAACAACGTCATACCGCGCTTGAACGCGACTACTTTGGATAAGCTATGAATGACGGTTTTTATCATGATATTACATATAGACGATCACAGCTAAAAATCATCTGAAAATTTCGTTATTTATGGGGTGAGTATATTTGCCCGTCTTTTGTTGCTCTTTTAGAAATATTTTTCATCTCAAATGTTAATGATTGTTTTCAAGAACTGATACTAATTTATTGGTGCAATAATACTAATAATTTATTTTGGAAAATATTGCTCAAGTTTTTGAAATTATTACATAATTTAGTGATGAATACTTGGCATTTTGGGTTAACCCATAATTATCATAAAGTGCATTTAATGAGACTTGAAGGCCAAAGTGAATTGGTAGCATGATGCTTGCTTCGCTCTGTTAAAGAGATATGTCGCACCCTATTAAATAAGAGCATATATCATGAAGATTTCTCGTAAGCTGCCCATTGCTGCCGCTGTTCTAACAATTGTAACCGTCGCAACATCAAGCATCGCAAGTCTTGTCGTAAGTTCAAATCTAGTCGAACAAAAAGCTGGTGAGAAGCTACAGGCTGTGGTGGATGGACGTCGAAATCAAGTAGAAACATACCTTGCATCTATTCATGATGATATAACTTCATTTTCAACCAGCGAACAAGCCGCTGCCGCTGCCAAAGCCTTCGCATTTGGCTGGGGGTTTGTCAAAGGTGGTGATCGTCAAACGGTTTTGCAAAAGCGATATATAAAGGACAATCCGAACCCTGTTGGAGAGCGCGACAAATTCGATACATTCGGCAAAGACAAATACGATAAAACACATGAGAAATATCATCCCATGTTCCGCGAGTTCATTTACGAGCGTGGCTATAGCGATCTGTTTATTATCACAAAGCGTGGCGACATATTATATAGCGTCTCTAAACAAGCAGAATATGCCTCAAATTTGAAAGATGATGCGTTGGCAAATGCCGGAATTGCGCGCGTGTTCAACGGTGTCATTGAAAGCGAAAATCCATCGGATATCAAATTTGATGATTACGCAAAATACACCCCAACAAATGGCGAAGCGGTATCTTTTATCGGCACATCTATATTAAGTAAGGGCAACCCAATTGGGGTTATGATCCTTAAAATGCCGCATGATATTTTAGCAAGTATTATGAACAATACGACAGGCCTTGGCGAAAATGGCGAAACAATTTTGATGAAGTCGGACGGAACATTTATCAATGATTCCCTCAAAACCGAAATCAACGATGCGCTTACAACTAAACTTCAATTAAACCAGAATTTGCTCGAGAACTCATACGCAGAACAGCCGGTTGATGAAATCAACGGTTATCGCGATGAAACTTATGTAATTTCAACTGCACGATTAGAGTTCGAGGGTGTGAGTTGGATTGTAGGCGCCTTAGTGCCACGCTCGCAAATGATGGATGGTGTGAATGTTCTAACAACTATCATCGCTATGATCGCTATTGTTCTTTTCGCGGCTTCGCTTATCGCTGCATTTATATTCTCACGTTCCATTACCAAGCCAATTGGCAAAGTTGTCGATGATATGCGTATTCTAATGAGCGGACGAACTGATTTTGAACTTGAAGGTTCTGAGCGTTCAGATGAAATTGGTCAAATGTTCAAGGCTGTATCTGTATTCCGCGATGCTGCAGTTGAAAAAGACCGCTTGGAAAAAGAAGGCATTGAAAATCGGGCCTTGAGCGAACAGGAAACCAAACGCAACGCTGCAAACAAGGCTGCTGAGGCGCAAAAGGTCAATGATGTGGTCAATGTGTTGGCAGATAGTTTGAAAAGACTGGCTGAGGGCGATCTCACGATTGATATCAATCAGCCGTTTGATGGTGACTTGGACCGACTTCGCAGTGATTTCAATGCTTCAATTGCCAAGCTTGACGAAACGATGGGGCAGATCAATTCACTCAGCGTGAATTTAAGTGACAATTCAAAAGAGATCAGTAATGCGACCAATGAATTGTCACAACGCACAGAAACACAAGCAGCCTCATTAGAAGAAACCTCAGCCGCTCTCGATGAGATCACAGCAACAGTGCGAGAGACAGCAGAACGCGCGAAAGAAGCATCGGAAAGTGCACGCGATGCCCGCGGTGATACAGAAAAATCAAGCGAAATTGTTTCAAGCGCGGTGTCTGCAATGGAAGGCATAGAAAAAGCCTCCGGAGACATCACAAACATCATCAACGTCATTGATGAAATTGCGTTCCAAACCAACTTGCTTGCACTGAACGCTGGAGTGGAAGCCGCTCGTGCGGGTGAGGCAGGCAAAGGTTTTGCAGTTGTCGCACAGGAAGTGCGTGAATTGGCGCAACGTTCCGCGTCGGCTGCAAAGGAAATTAAAGAGCTGATCAACAAATCAGGCCAAGAAGTTTCAAACGGGGTAGGGCTCGTCAAACAAACTGGTGAAGCGCTAGCAAAAATCTCTCAACATGTTGCGAAAATTGACACTCAAATTGCAACCATATCACAAGGTGCTGAGGAGCAACTTACTGGTATTCAAGAAGTGAATTCTGCGGTGAATTCGATGGATCAGGTCACCCAGCAAAACGCTGCCATGGTGGAGGAAAATACCGCTGTGACACAGCAAATTGCAGATGAAGTGCACGATCTTGCCAATCTCATTCAAACCTTTAAAACGAGGGGCGTGGCGCATGTGAATAGTAAGCCAATGGCCGCAGCCTCATCCCCAAATCCTGCTCCAGCTTTGGCGCAAGTTAAATCAAGCTCCTTATCCAAACCATCACCATCAAATTTACAATCGCAATCTCCGATAAAAGCAAATGTGCAGAAAGTTGCCAATGCCTTTTCAGCTAAAACAGCTACTGCAGCCGCTATGGCCGACGAAGCGTGGGATGAGTTTTAAAAACTGAATAATTTTAGAACAAATAAACCCGGCGTTAAAGAAACCGCCTGGTTTTTTCTATTTTGCTAGTAAGCAAATTGCTCCGCCAATATCCGATCATTCCAGGAATGGCTGGAATCTGTCAAAATGCGCGTCGTATTGTTTTCAGATTGGCAAATTTCGACACGTGTGACTGATTTTACTTCTAAATGGTCCGCAACAGCATTGACCGGGCGCTTATCTGGTTCAGCGATTTCAAAAGTAACATGCGCATTGTCCTGCAGGAGTGCACCACGCCAGCGACGCGGTCGAAATGGGCTCACAGGTGTCATTGCTAATAATCGCGCGTCTAGCGGCAATATGGGGCCATGTGCGGATAAGTTATAAGCGGTTGAACCTGCAGGCGTTGCCACCATCACACCATCACAAATAAGTTCTTCCAGTCTTGGCTTGTCATCAACATAGACTTTGATCTTCGCAGCTTGGTAGGACTGGCGCAAAAGCGATACTTCATTGATCGCAAGGGCGGTGAATTCATCCCCATGCGTGTTCACAGCCTTCATCTCCAATGGGTGGATGATGTTTTCCACAGCTGCATCAATACGGCCCAAAAGATCATTATCATCGTAATCATTCATCAAAAAGCCGATAGTGCCGCGGTTCATACCATAGACCAGACGGCCGGTATTCATCTCATCATGGAGCGTTTGCAACATGAAGCCGTCACCGCCGAGCGCGACGATGACATCTGCATCTTCCAGCGCGACATTGCCGTATAATGCAGCGAGATGTTTGATGGCCTCTTGCGCATGATCTGCGCCAGAAGCTTGAAAGGCAATTTTCAATCCGGGGACTCCTCACTATTGATCCCGCGAAATTACCTGTTCTGGACGTCTGGTCAAGTTTTTCGGTAATTCTTTTAAAAAAAATACGATTTCCACTTTACATCATCTGCCAGTATGATAGATGCAGCTCCGTTGCCCCTATAGCTCAGTTGGTAGAGCAATTGATTTGTAATCAATAGGTCCGCGGTTCGAGTCCGTGTGGGGGCACCAGTAAAAAATTCTTCCCCTTATTTCTCAGTATGTTGCGATCAATTTGTGTCCCACTTTTGGGTTGGGCGCGAAAAAGTGGGACACTTTTCATGATTTACCTTCTAGATTAATGGTGTGCATTGAGCCGCCGGCCAGCTTCTTACGTTGAGCTTTGCGTGTGTAGAGTTCAACGTGTTGGAGGGTTTTCCAGCCATATATTGCCATTAACTCTTGCGATGTAGCGCCGTTCTCCGCAGCGAGCGTGGCACCACCAGAACGCAAGCCGTGACCAGAACAATGTGGTAGTCCTGCAGCATCACACGCGTCCCGGAAGAAATTACCGAGGCTTTCTGCCGTGTATGGAGTACCAAGCGATGACTTGATGAAGCTGATATCTCCGATGTCGGTGTTGTCGATTACATTCTGAAGCACCGGTAAGATGGGGATTTCGACTTCGGTGGGATTGTCCGAGTTTCTGCCCTTGAATTGGGTCAGGTTCAACCATCCATCCTTCACATGCTGCGGGCCAATGCGATGGATATCTGATCGGCGTTGGCCTGTGTAGAGATATAGTGCCAACGCTAGTCGCTCTTGTGTTCCTATGGCGTGGATGGCCTGAAATTGCTCGATTTCATCAATCGTCCACGTGTGAAAACTCTTGGTGGGACGTTTAATTTTTTTCAAACCCGAAGCAGGATTGGTGTCTATAAGGTCATACTCCTCTGCAAACTTGAAAACCGCTCTGAGTGCTTTAACGACATTGTCCGCTGTGCCGGGGCGGTCCGCATATTTATCACGGATTCTCTTGAGAAAGCGGGGCGTAAAGGACTTATATTTCTCAGAGCCAATCCGGTCGCACATTTTCTGAAGCCAGCTTTGTCTGAGCTTCTTCGTTCGATCAGACAGATGCAGGTATTCTGGCGAACGGTAGTACTGCGCACATAGCCAGTGAAACGTTCCTTCAGGCAGTTTGTCCAGCCTCACCAATTCCTGCGTGGGCATCGGCACTTTGCCAGATTTGGCCAACTCGTATTCGGTCAAAAAGGCTTTAGTGCCCGGCTTTTCGCGCAACCTGACTTTCTGCTGGCCGCGCCTCCGATAGTATAATCGAATATTGCCATGTCGGTCTTTGTCTTCGATAATGTGTTTCAGATTTACTGTGCCTGAACCATCTGCAAGCTGAAATGTCTTCATTACCAGCCTGCCAGTAGAGCGTCTTCATCGAATTTGGCTTGATCTTGGTTGGCTTCTTTCAGCGCGTCAAAGCAGTCGTCAAGTTCACGGATATCCCACACCACTCGTCCGCCGATACGAATGGGTGGAGGCATTTGTTGGGATTTCACAAGCTCATCGAACTTGGTGGTAGACACGCCAATGTAATCGGCTGCTCCGGTCCGATTTAGTCCGCGTACAGGGTTGCGGGGGGACGCAGCATTGGCGATTTGATTACGAAGTCGCGCAATCTGATTTTCTAGATCGGCGGAACTGATTGTTGGCAACATAACTGCACTCAACTTGATGCATCTATGTCCGGGCGTGTCATAGTCCGGGCAAAGACTGTGTTATGTCGTGTCATTGTCTTATTGCATTTGGGAATGGTGATGTGCGATTTCAACAATTCACTATAAATTTATTTCAACGACCGTTTGATGAGGTTCTCGTACCGTGCAACACGAACATCTTCTGGTGATAGCTGAGCGGCCTTGATGTGCTCCGCTTCAAGTTGATAAAGCTCAATGGTTAGATCAGCCCGATCATCTGCGCTGATCCTGAAGCCTTTGTCTTCGAGCCACTCATCCAGTTGTCTGACCACATGATGTAGAATTTCCAGATTAATCTCTCCCTCGTTTGGCGAGGTGATAAACAAATCCTGCGGTTCGATATCCAGTGCCGTGGCAATCTTTGTCATCATAGCCTGCGTGAGTGAGCTTTCCCCGGTCTCGATCCGAGATACGTGTGTGGTGGATGTACCGACCACTTCTGCGAACTCTGACTGCGTAAGGCCACGTTCTTTTCTGATGGCTGCGACTGCGTTCTGAACTTTGGGCTTGGATGCCATGGGGATATACCTGATCGATGGTGTGACAGCCCCCATGTTGATGTGATTTGCCTGAGATTTTGAATATCCCCCAATGTTGTATAAATTGTGTTTTATAACGTATTACGTTATATAGTGATTCCATAATTCACACAATGTGCATCATATAACACTCAATTGGGGAGAACTACTTGTTCAGAATTCTATCGTTTTGTTTGGTTTTTGCCGTTGGGTTTTTTGTCACTAGCCATGCTTTTTCTGCGAACGACCGTATCCTTTCCATTCTGGCTAATACAAAGCTGGAGCGTGGCCGGGGGGAAATCGGTCATCGTAAAAGTTATGGCTTTAAACGAGTGCAGGACATTACTCGACGTGGCAGTCGTTCACAACGCTTCGAGATCAGGCATGGAGATTGCAATGGCTCTAAACAATGGAATGACTGTGAACAGGATCGTGCCCGCATCGAGCGCAAGGAAGCACCGAGAAATCGATTGATCGGAAAGGCCAAGAAGACATGGCTTGGTTTCTCAATTTATGTGCCAGAGGACCACCAGAACCTATATGGAAAATCACGCACCTCAGTGATCCAAACCAAGATTCAGGGCGTGCATATGCCATCATGGCAGTTGTTTCTCGATGGCAGTATACGTGTAGTCTTTCATGACAATGAGTGGTGCCGTATTGGACTGCTTCCCAATTGGAAGGGTAAATGGACCGACATCACGATCTTCGCAGACTACACATCCAAGAAACAAGACGTTTTCTTCGAGCTTTATGTGAATGGTGATCGGGTCTGTACCCGGCAAACACCAATCATTCATCCTCATTTGGTCAACAGTCGATTTGAAACCTATCTCAAATACGGCATCTATCAAAACTTCGTAAGCAGACATCTGAAGATCGCAGGAGAAATCCCTCAGAACCTGCCTGAGAAGGAAACCACGGCGAAAACGGTCAAATGGCCCTTCCGGTATGATTGGGGCGTTAAACTGCCCACGCAGATTGTCTATTTCGATGAGATGCTGGCAGGTCAAACCCGAAGCGAGGTCGATGTTCGGATGCGAGAAGCCAGCGGCCTAAGCCCAGTGGATTGATCGATTGCAGATTAGTTCGTGACAAACAAAACCAACAAGAAAAAAGTTCGTCACGAACTAAAAAGAGGAATCCCAGTATTGCGGGTTTCCTCTTCATTGAAACAGAAAAAACCAATTTAATCACAATGTCCTAAAGTGTCGTCCTCCTCTTCGTTGTGGTGTGCATCCCAGTATTCATAGACCGCATCTTCAAGAATTCTTGCTATGAAGCGTCCTTCATGTTCGCGGAGTTCACGGATCATATTGACCGTCTCAATCGGTATACCCCTGATCGTCATTCTCATCTTCAACGCCATTTTCTCCTGCTGTTGCTGACATTTATATTTATCAATTGGCGTTCGATGAGCAGACACCTGTGCGTACGTAGGGGTGATCACTGGCGCACGGATTTGACTTCGGGAGTTCGCGATCTAGCTTTTCAAGTAAATACATTGAGTGCTGGCTGCCTGATGGATGTCAGCGCGTACACTGAAACAGAAGCTTTGGATCAACACTTATGGCGATGAATACGCAGCAAAGAGCAGTGGCGTTCAAACAGAACAGACTATCAATTGCTATGGGTAGTGGCTCTTTGACGGATCAGAAGAAGGCTATGATTGCCTATCTGAGCAATCTGGACAGCCAAACCGATGCCGTTCAGAAGGTATTGGCCAATCATCATTCAGCATCGCTCTATCATCGCTATAACAACAAATATGGCCCGGTACAGTCAAATGCCAAGACACGCACTGGCAATCGTCATGTAAGCACCGTCAACGCGGTCAACAATGGTCATGTGAACTTAGCCATGTCCAAAGGCGGTCAATACTCATCTAATTTCCAAGTGCGTGGCGGTCAGAAGCTTCTGGAGCCATTCGACGGGCTGCCGCTTTGTTTCATCCATGCAGGCACAATCAACGCAGCATATGTTTATGATCATGCTGATCTTCGCATCGTGGCACGTGATATCAAAGAACGTATCAGCCACTGCTATGATCAGCTAAGTCCCGATGCCATCATCCGTGGTTACCTAGATATGAAGATGGTCTTTGCTGATAGCAAGAAATATGTGATCCCGGCTGATGAGACTTCAATCTCATATGCGTATGCTGAACGCGATCATGAGATTGTAGCAATGATTCATCCTCATTTCATTGTGTACGAGCCTCAGATGCCCTGTGACGACGTTCGTGACGTGTTTGCCAAGGAATTCCCCGGTAACAGCCGTGTGTGTTGCAGAAAGCCTCATACGGAGAAAGTCAACGCCAACGGTGAGATCACCCATGGCATCCAAGGCTATGGTGAATATTGCGCTTTACAGAAGATCGAACTGGAGTGCGGTAGGCGCAATGGCGAGGCTTTGGAAAAATACGTTGAACTAGATTCCACTTGGGATGGTCGATCTAAGCTCATCCGACACGGCAGTAGATCAGTCTCGACTATCACATGCCAGAATATGGATCGATACGATGCCTACATTAACGAACTCACTGAGAAGCGCGTAGCTAACCGATGGAATGATATCGATTACTCCAGACGGTTCATGTATCTGTGGTTTACCCATGTCAGTGATATCAAAGACATCTGTGCATCATTGTCTGAACAATCCTGTGCCCGTCACGATGATCAGTTCATTCGTAATGTGATACAGTTTCTGTGTTGCTTGTCCTATGAAGAACAGAAAAGTTTCTCATCGTATCTCTACGAGTTACTCAACTGCATGCTTTCTCCGTCATGGCTGTTAAATAACAGCGATATGCCTGCTAAAGCTGAGAAGAGGAATACAGCCTATATATACCTCTATAGTAACTCGACGCCATTCCACTGCTCCAGACGTACTGGAAATGCTGGGTTTCTGACCCCGCAATCCCAATATACCACTAAACAGCACCATCAACTGGTTCCGCCGTAGCAGTGCGCGCGATTTCAGCGCCATGATTTGTCAATTTCTGGAAAATGAACAATATATTGTTGGCATTTTCATTGTGAAACGTGAACCCGCTCAGGCGAGTAGACACACGAACGGTAGCGGTTTGCCAATTGCGCAGCGCCTTGGTGGGATACCGAAAACTGATCGTGAAAATAAATTCTCAAATAGGCTTGTCTTCGAGAGTTCCTGATCTAGATGTTTTAGCAGCAGTGCTTTCTGCTTGTTATTTTAACTACTGGGGTCCCATCCCCCGGCCATGAAACAGAGGAGAAACTCGTCATGGAACATATTAATCTTTTCCCTTTGCCAAGTGATACAAGACTTGATCAATTTATGTTTGGTGCTGGTGACCAACTGTGCCAGATGCGGTGGAAAATCTGGCGCAGTCGTCAAGCCGATTCGGCGCGACAAACCACCATGTATGATATTAACGCAGCCAACTTGGAATCTGAACAGCACCGGTTCACCGAGTGGCATGAAGATCAGGTATACGCAATGATTCAAAAACGGCCTCTCTCAAAGGACGTGTTCTGGATTTACAGTCTTCGTGTAGTGAAGGTATTTGATGAGAAGAATGTCGATATTGAAATTCACCAAGTTCTTGAGGTCGAAGACACGGGTGACGGGCTTGTCCACCGCGCTGACATCGTGCCTGCCAAGTGCAGTGAAATCATTGCTCTGGGAGGCGACACTCCGCACACGATGAAGGACAAAGAAATGATCGAGCATTGTTGCGATGATCTGCCAAAACAATATGCTGCGGACGTGTTCCTTGCTGCCCAGAACTGGGCATACCGTAAATCGCCTCACTAACAGAAGTCGAAGCAGATCAATGTCGCGAAGCGGTGGCAAGTGTATAATGAGTAGGCGCGCCTCAGCGCCTATTCTGCATTATCAGGTGCGAGTTCGTCCACAACGCTCCGAAACTGTTCCAATGCAGCTTCTAGGTTTTCCACGATCTCAGCGGCAATGACATCCGGCTCAGGGAGGTTGTCGATGTCTTCAAGGCTGTCATCCTTAAGCCAAAAGATATCCATGTTCAGCTTGTCTCTTGCAACAAGCTCCTCATAGGTGAATTTGCGGAACCGTTCGGTTTCCTTGCGCTCACGATAACATTGAACGAAGTCATCAAGATCGCTGGCGACCAGCTTCTTTGTCTTCAGCGTCTTGTGCACATTGGTCCGGTAGTCATAGACCCAAAGTTCTTTTGTCTGCGCGTCCTTAGAGGCTGCCTTTTTATCGAAGAACAGCACATTCGCTTTCACGCCCGGGCTGTACCATATGCCAGTCGGTAATCTTAGAAGGGTGTGGAAGTTAAATCCCTCCAACAGGCGCTTACGAATGCCTTCACCGGCTCTCCCAGCCTCGAAGAGAACGTTGTCAGGCAACACCACACCTGCGCGTCCATTCACTTCCATGATTGTCAGAATGTGTTGCAGAAAGTTGAACTGCTTGTTCGATGTTGTGAACTTGAAGTCTTCGCGCTCATAGCTTTCACGCTCTGTGGTAACTTGTCCATCTTCACCCACCACAGTGTAACTCGATTTCTTACCAAATGGTGGGTTGGTGATCACAACATCAAAACGCGTACCGGGGTCGCCCGCCAACGCATCTCCTTGATGGACGGGGCTGCTGTCGTTACCAACACCATGCAAATATAAGTTCATGGCGGCGAGGCGAACAACTTCATCGACAATGTCCACGCCATTGAATGTGGCTTCGCGCAGTGTCTTCAGCTTCTCTCGGTCTTGGCTTTGACCTTTCATATGGTCGTATGCTGTCAGGAGGAAGCCACCTGTGCCACAAGCAGGATCGACAACCGTTTCACCGATCCTTGGATTTACACACTCGATGATAGCTTCAATGACAGGGCGTGGCGTAAAATATTGACCAGCGCCAGACTTAACCTCTGAAGCATTCTTTTCAAGCAGTCCTTCATAAATCTCACCTTTAACATCCACACCAATGCCAATCCATGGGCCTTCGCTATCGATCATCGATACTATGCGCGTCAGCTTGGCGGGATCACTTAGTTTGTTCTGCGATTTACGAAAGATGGTGCCGATTAAGCCACTGGACTTGGCCAGTTCCTCAAGCGTGTGCCGATATTGAAGCTCCAACTCGTCACCAGATTTTCCAGCCAACTGGCTCCAGTTCCATTCTGGCGGAACAGATGTCGCTTCACCAATGAGATCAACACGCTCCTGATCCATCTTGAGAAACAGCAGATAAGTGATCTGCTCGATGTAATCGCCATAGGATATGCCCTGATCGCGCAACACATGCGCGTAATTCCATACCTTCGAGACCAGTTGTTCGTTAGTCATGTTAATTCCCCTGCAAAGGAGCTATCAGCATGGACCAGTAATATTCGGCCGCTCCCTCTTCGCTGAGTTTTTCATTCTTATCGCCACCGAAGTGCCCCATTCCCATATACGTTAGGAAAAGCTTCTGATCATCATGACCTACCGATAGGTTTTCATTCATCGAGTTCATTGGCGCATCATCACCATTTGAATATGCGATGCCTGCGCCTAGCATGCCTCCCAGTCGTATTCCACAAGCGCCGATCTTATTTCCATGCTGATAGATCATGGCGGTAAATGCATTCTCATCGATCTTACGAAATCGTGCTTCAATACCTTCATTGCGTGCTTCTAGTTCCGCAAGGGAGCCTTGAAAATAGCGGTTCATATATTCAAACGTTTTTTCAAGAAACCGATCTTTATCGGCGTCTGTGAATTCTTTCTTCAGACGCAAATTTGATGAACGCGGTAAATCGTTGGCTGGCTGGGACTTGGTTTCGAGTTCGATGTAGTTATGACTCTCCTGCGGCTCTCGCAATTCTCCAATATCTTCAATTGCTCTTCGAATTGATTGTGATACATCGAGAAATGCCAAATCCCGATCAGGCCATTGTGTAACTGGTTTTCCATCAGTTGGCGTAACGAGATATTGTGCTAAGTCTGTATGCGTCCAGTCACATGGGCGCAGGATAACCGATATAAGGCGGGCAGTTCCTTCTTCGTGACGCTGAAGAGCACGCGCTTTTTCAATCTTGTAACAATAGTCTGAGGCTATGAAATCAGGGCTTATCAACAACAATACGATATCAGCTTTGTCCAGTTCTTCACTGATTGTCCAATCCAGATGATCACCAGCCAATAGACGTTTGTCATTCCAAACTTCGATTAAGCCCTGACGCTTGAGCATGGCCAACTGAACCTCAAGTTCATCCCTTAAGTTATCATCCTTGTGCGAATACGATACGAATACACGGGCCGCCATTAGATTGCTCCATACCATTGCTGAAATAGTTTAACATCACTCATGCAGAAGTCTTCCTCACAGTCTTTTTCTTCATGGATGTTTTTTTGGCTGGCTTCGCCTTCGTTGATTTCTCTGCTGTGATACGCGCAAGGAGTTCACTGGCAGGCTCGTCATTTGGGTTTTGCTCAACCAGCTTTCCTGAGAAAGCATCTTTTAGAATGGATTGGCGAAGTGACGCCGAGCGTTTGAGTTCCGTTTCACACCAACGTTCCAACACGTCAACTTTTGAATGCGCTTCACCAACCTGAGTCATTATGGCATCGACTTCATCTTCACTTGGAAGGGGTACAACCATTGCCGATATTTTGCTGATGCTGAGAGTATAAAGTCCCGACGTTGACGAAGCTACCTTCTCTACAGCTTTCCTCCCTAATACAGATTGGAACCAAGTGACTAAGAATTCAGCCAGTGTTTTTTCCAGCAACCTTATCTTAATCAGATGGTTCTGATGAACCGCGTTGGGTATTTCATCTGACCAAACAGCCATGCGTCCGATCTGGTCTTTGCTGCCATTGCCTTCAACGACCAATATGTCGCGGGTTTCCAATGTAACGCGCTTTAGCTCTGTCTCTGTAACGCCAGACTGATGGATATCATCCAGTTCCAAGCGGTTCTGATAGACATTTGCTACGCGTAACATTGGCCGAGTCAAAGGTAAGTCTTTTCTCTTTCCGTTTTTGGTCAATCCGCCCATTATCATTGCAATTTGATCAACCGACGCCCAAACCCACTCCTCCGGCAAATCTGGTAGATCGGATGTGTCCGGTACAGTTGGCTCTTTATACTTGCCTCGACATTCCCATTTCTCGCGGCGTTTCTTGAGAATGCATTTGAGAAGATCATCCCCATGCTCCAACTGGCCAGCGCGTTCGGCGCGCCAGTCGGCGGTGAGTGCACCGGATACAGCCGCTTTCAAAACTGACTGTCGATAAAGGGTGAGGGACTTCTGAACAGCCCGCACAGCTTCTTCACCCTTTTCGAGTCGAGCAAATAAAGTATCGAGTTTTTCCGCAATCCGGTGTTGCTCATTGAGCGGCGGAATCGGCACTGGATGAGCCAAGAATGGTTTCCTGTTTATATGTTTCATCGTAGTGCCGTGGAGATGCTCCGACTTAAGCAATTCCGCGATAGTCAACTTTAAAGCATAGAAAATAAAACGCTTATTCATATTTGGCGATGGAATAACTTTGAATATGTGTTGATTCACATATGCGTGATGCCCGCTCCAAATGAACACATCGAGAGTCGCTGACCAACTGACCAGAATATCACCGTTTTCTAGATTGTAGCGGTCATCCACCTTCCGCAGGGTTTTGTTATATTGTCGCGTTGGGTTGGTAAGGTTTTGGATTCTGACGATAGGAACGCCTTCATCCCCCCAATCTGCGGGTTTGAATGCAGCGCCATTTACGAATTCACCAAGCTCATCATTGCTTGCCATTACCCAACCAACGGGCAAGTCGTCTAATTTCATTACGCCACCAATACTCCCTGCAACTCATCGAGCACGTGGTTTAAATCAGAACCGAATAACTCTCGCGCTTTCAAGACGCCACCTTTATCAGAAAGGCTTGGTATGTCCATGAAGTCACTTGCACCAATTTCGGCATTTGCAGCAATAAAGCTGGCGATGGAGCGAAGCCATGACATTTGCTCCGTTGAATATTCGCGCCCCGCTTTCTTTTCTCGCCCAATCCAGAGGTTGAAGCGTTGTTCGACTTTCGCCGCGAATGGCTCAAGCACATTGTCATAGCCCAGCGCAAATCGAATGAGGCTGATGATCTCGGTTAGTTGCTGATCGACGGGTGCACCTTTGACCTTGGAAGCATCTAGGCGCTTATATGCCTGCCACACGTCAGCCGTGGTGAGATAATATGGCTGATCCGTCAGCGCACGCGTTAGGTCTTTAATCGCAGCGTATGTTAAGCGGTTCCGCCCATAGGACTGATTGTAGATAATCTGAAGCGCGGTCAATTCGTCTTTATTTTCTTCGATGAAACTCTTGAACGATGTGACGCGTTCTTCAGCATGTTTTAAGTCAAAACCAGCACTACGGACCTCATCAGTGGTGACTTCATCGATGACAATATCGTTGCGGTGTTTGATTTCTTTCAGCAGATTGCGCACCGGCGCTGCATCAAATGGTGCACACGCATCGTCCACTAGGCGCTCAATTGTCTCGGCTTCCTGCTCTGGCGTCGGGGCAGGGCCGTGGGTCTGTTCGATCACTTCGTTCTGTTTATCGACATCAATCGCATCAAGCAGTTGATTGGCGAGGTCTCGTGGAGATTTGCCGCTGGTGGCCTCTATGATCATTTTTCTATCTTCATCAGACAATTTACGATCAAGAGCAGCTAGGCGGCCCGCCAAACTGGACAATGCATCTTCGTCGCGTCGCCCCTGCGCGATCTGATCGATGAGTTGGTCGAACGAAGCTGACTTGTTGCGCTCCAGAGGCTGGGAAGCATTCTTCTTGGTTTCCGACACACCCACGGCATCGATGAGTACGAAGCGGGTTTTTGTTTGCGCGTCCGGCGTGACCATCTTCAGGTCAGCGTCTGGAATGGTGCGCACGCCACGACCCTTCATTTGCTCGTAATAGCCCTCTGACTTCACATCACGCATAAAGATAAGCACCTCGACGGGTTTGATGTCCGTGCCTGTGGCAATCATATCAACGGTAACAGCAACACGGGGGAAGGGATCGACCCGGAACGCCTTAATCAGTTCCTTTGGCTTCTGGCTGGCGTTGTAAGTAATCTTCTTGGCAAAGTCGTTTCCTTCGCCGAATACTTCGCGCACAGCAAGCACGATCTCTTCAGCGTGGTTGTCGTCCTTCGCAAAGATCAGCGTCTTGGGCAGCCAATCGCCTGTGCGGTCTGGGAAGAGTTCGGTGAAAACACGAGCCTTGTAAGCCTCCAACACTGTACGGATTTGGTTCGGCGCAACAACTGAGCGGTCGAGTTCCTTACCTGTGTAATCAAGATCAGCATCCAGTTCTTGATATCGCACGGCACGAGTGCGTTTGTCGCGCACGGGAACTTGAAAATTAGCATCATCAACTTCGACTTTGCTCCCATCTTCGGTGACACGTGTGCGTATTCTATAGACTTCGTAGCCAACATTGACCCCATCAGCGACCGACCGTTCATACGGATATTCTGCGACAAGATTTTTATTAAAGAAGCCGAGAGTGTGTTTCGATGGCGTTGCGGTTAAGCCAATGATCGATGCATCGAAATATTCAAGCACCTGTCTCCATAGACCATAGATTGAGCGGTGGCACTCATCAGTGACAATAAAGTCGAACATCTCGATTGGGATTTTCGGATTATACTCTATTGGTGGGATTTCGCCTTCTTCGGACTGCCACGTTTCGAAAGCAGATGCCTCTTCGTCTTCAGTATCGATGTCTTTCCCCTTCAGCATGGCAAATAACCGCTGAATGGTGGTAATGACCACTTTGGCATCTGGATCGATTTGGGGTGTGCTTAAGTGCTGGACAATATATGTGTCGGTGAAACGGTTTGCCGTACCGGGCGGCTGGAAGTTCTGAAACTCCTTCAGCGTCTGGTCGCCAAGGTTATTCCGATCAACCAAGAACAGGATGCGTTTTGCGCCAGCATGTTTGATAAGGCGATGCGAAAACGAACAGGCCGTGAAGGTCTTCCCAGCGCCAGTGGCAAGCTGGATAAGTGATCTTGGCTGATCTTCAGCCAAAGATTTTTCTAAGCCATGGATCGCTTCAATCTGGCAATCTCTTAAGCCCGTTGGATCGAGTGGCGGCATGTCTGTTAAGCCTGCACGGAGCGTACGTGGCGCTTTCAGCCAATCATGCAGTGTCTCTGGCCTGTGGAAAGCGAAAACTTTTCGAGAGCGCGGTTTCGGGTCACGCATGTTTCTGAAATAAGTCTCTTCGCTGCTGCTCTCATAATCGAACACGAGCAGATCGTCCCACTTGGCTAAATGATCAGGAAGGCCACCCATATACTTGTCAGACTGATCAGCTACACCGCTGAGAGTGACACCTTCCTTCTTGGCTTCGATAACTCCCGCAGCTTTACCATCCACGAATAGCAGATAATCACATGGTCCAGTTGTGAGTTGGAATTCGCGAACAGCAACGCCTAGTGATGCCTTCCTGTTCAGTTGATCAGGGTCTTGCAATAGCCAGCCAGCAGCCTCTAGCAACTGGTCAATCTTTATACGCGCTTTGTCCTCTGGTCCCAACATCCCCAAGTGATGCAGTATTTGATCGTGATGTACAAGAGCGAGAAATGATGATTTGCCTCATTCTTGAAAATATTTCTCAAAACAACCATGAGAGGAAGTGAAATATGCCTGCAATGCGCAATGATTGGCGCTTCATACACGGCACGGCGCTGTTATCTCGCTGAACTCGGTATCCATCGATATAGCGTAGGTACGGACACGCCGACGATTGCCGCAGCGTCTTTCGCTGGAGTGCCATTGTCCAAAAGCGTGCGTACGGCGGTGATCTTCTCTTCTGTCATCTGGCGCGGCCTTCCACCCAGCCGACCTTTGGCCTTGGCGGCTTTCAGGCCGTTCATGGTCCTCTCACGGATGAGATCGCGCTCAAACTCAGATATGGCGGCCATCAGATGGAATAGAAGTTTCCCACCGGGGGTGGTCGTGTTGATGTCTTCCGTCAGGCTCTGGAAGCCAATTCCGGTTGATTGCAGATGATCCATGATCTGCAAGAGATGTGACAGGCTGCGGGCAACGCGATCCAGCTTATAAACCACAAGAGTGTCATTACTGTCAGCGCGTGCAAAACTCAGTGCATCTTCGAGAATGGGTCTGTCTTTTCGTGCGCCAGACGCAGTCTCGACGAAGATTTTCTCACAGTCTGCCTGTTTCAGTGCTTCTATCTGACTGGCTGTTGATTGTTCCGCTGTGCTAACCCGTGCATATCCAATTTTCATATGGCCTCCTCATGATTCTTAAAACTCATAAGATCATATCCGGGGTGAGGGTGGGTTTTGAGGCAAAGTAATGAGAAAGAGCGGTTCGGCGCGAAGTATTGTTATCACTGTTGTTTTTCTGCCGGTACGCGCCAGCGGTTATGATAATCAAAAACGACCGTTTTAAAGGCGTAGATAAGTCTGATGCCTATTCTGTATCGCACTGAGATTTAAACAATTCGCACGTTCATCAACAGGTGAATATGCAGTGTCAGTCTTCACCCTGCGTCTCTTTCCGTTTCAAACCAGCTAGTTCCTCGTATACCGATGATAAGCGTTCTAGGACTTTATTTGCAAAGAAGCCAGTTACACAGGAAACACCTGAAACACCCCAGATATTAAATGTGTCTACGTTTGTTTGATTTATTATTCCCGCGCGTAAAATCAAGAATAGTACTAGAGCAACGAACAGGCCAGTGATTGAGGATTGGATCAGACCCCAGAGGGAATATTGCTCAGTCTTTTCGTTAGAAAATTCTGTTAGGTATTTCATAAGTCCGCCCAGCATTCCTGCTGAGGTAACTGCAAGCAGTATTTGTGCTTCCTTGGCATGAACAGTGAAGTTAGAGAATGGTAGGAAACCGAACTCCAAAATAGCGCAAGTGAGAAGAAACAACGTCAAAAGCACCAACACAATAGAAATAACCCTAGTGAACAGATTTTTAAATGCTTCAGCAGAGTGAATAAGTAAACCAACACTATATGCGATAAACAGTAATACGATCAAAAAAGAGATGGAGCCAACAGTCTCTGGTTGCCTATTCGGGGAAGTCCAAAATAGCGAACCCAAGTAAATTATAACACAAACCGCCATGGAAATCCAAACTGGTTTGTATCTTGTAAAACTTTCTAGCATCAAATACCCCATACCAAATTGAATATTTTATAATTGTGCATGGCTATTAATGCAACCTTTAGAATGGTGGTGAAATTTATAAATCATTTCTAAGAGAGTGTTTAGCCCTTTAGTCGGTGATCATAGTGGGGAAGACAGAATCATTCGCTTATTGGAATCATGATAAATGGTATTTTAAGAGGTGGGACACAAATTCCGAAAACATCAATGAAAATGGGGCAGGGAATGTGTCCCACTTTCGCTTAAGCTACTGATATTATTGGATTGGTGTTCCTCGTGTGGGGGCACCATCTCAAATCTTTTCCTTACATTTGTCAGTATGTTGAACGCAATTTGTGTCCCGTTTTAGTGTTGGGCGCGAAAAGCTGGGCATATTTTTGAAATTTTTGTTCCCGAGAATTCCAAACATCAAAATTGCACCAAATATCGCATAATCGTTCTGAATAACGTCATGGCCGATATGCAGCCAAATCAGAACGATTTAATACAACAAGCCATCAACTACTTTATTTATAACATTTAGCTGGTGATGCATGGATAATTGCCCATATCTTTTGAACCTATGGATTGCTTTACCAGTTACCATTGCCTAGATCTTTACAGATATGTATGGTTCTCCGCACATCTAATTATGAACCAAATGAGAGTATGAGATGCACGATTTGAAACTGTTTGTAGCTCCGGGCACCTGTGCACGCGTTCCAACCATCGCTCTTGAGGAAATTGGCGTACCATTTGAAACGGAACTTATCCGTACTGCATCCAAACAGCAGAAATCGTCAGAATTTCTTGCACTTAATCCAAAGGGTAAGGTTCCCACATTGCTAATTGACGGGAAGCCACTGACCGAAAATGTGGCCATACAGACATGGCTCCACCGGACATATCCGAATGCCAATTTGTTACCTCAAACGACAGATGTACTAGAGCAGCAAAAGCAAATTGCGGATCTGTCCTTCTTTGCAGCAACTGTGCATCCATTAGTAACGCGGATCGCGATGCCGATGTTTTTCACTGATGATGGTGATCCGTTTACATCTATCCGCCCTAAGGGGATCGAAGGCATGAACCCAGTTATGGCAATGATCAATGAGCGTTTGCATTCGGGCCGTTGGTGGTATGGTGATCAATGGTCCATCGTTGATGGGTATTTGTTTTGGGCTTGGTGGCGAATTACTGGTGTTGGTTTTCCGGACAAGGAATTCCCCAACATCCGCGATCATGCTCTTCGTATTATGGAGCGACCATCTGTCATTCGCGCCATGGATAGAGAAGCAAATTATGTCGAGCAGTTAAAGTCAGAGGGTCTCTACAACGCTCCAAGATAGTTTTGTGAGGCCGTTTTCAGCACAAAAAAGCGTGACCCTATTCAAAAAGGCCACGCAGCTGATTTTTCTTTAAATAACCACCCTTAAGCCGCAATTTCGGAAGGTGGTTCCTTTGCGCCTGTCATAAAGGCAACAGCATCCGACATTGTGTAATCCTTAGGGTCGATCACGCAGATACGTTTGCCCAAACGGTGAATATGAATGCGATCTGCAACCTCAAACACATGGGGCATATTGTGACTGATTAATATGATCGGAATACCGCGAGATTTCACATCTTGAATAAGTTCAAGTACCCGTCGCGATTCTTTGACGCCCAAAGCAGCCGTTGGCTCATCTAAGATGATCACTTTTGAGCCAAAGGCGGCTGCGCGGGCAACCGCAACACCTTGCCTTTGGCCACCGGACAATGTTTCCACTGCCTGATTGATGTTCTGGATCGTCATTAATCCCAACTCAGAGAGTTTATCGCGCGCCAATTGCTCCATTTTTGTGCGGTCCAATTTGCGAAATACGGAACCAAGTATGCCTGGTTTACGAATTTCTCGTCCCATGAACATATTATCTGCAATAGAAAGAGCAGGGGACATTGCTAAGGTCTGATAAACGGTTTCTATCCCGCGATCTCTGGCTTGAATAGGTGAGGCGAAAGAGACCTTTTCACCTTCTAGATAAATATCGCCCTCATCGGGTTGAACCGCGCCAGATACTGCTTTGATGAGTGTTGACTTTCCCGCACCATTGTCACCGATAACGGCTAGAATTTCACCGGGCATAAGCTCAAAGTCGCAATGATCAAGCGCTGTCACACGACCATATTTTTTAACGAGATTGTTTGCTTTAAGAATAGGTTCCATTATGCCGCGACCTTTCTAATCCATTGATCAATTGCAACCGCACCGATGATTAATGCGCCGATGAGTAGATATGTCCATTGTGCATCCGCACCTAATAATCTTAGCCCAAGTGTGAAGACACCCACGATAAGCGCGCCAAAGAGCATGCCCAATATGGATCCGCGTCCACCGAATAAGGATATTCCGCCAATCACCACAGCTGTGATAGATTCAATGTTTGCAAGTTGTCCCGATGTTGGGGATACAGATCCAATGCGGCCAATCAGAGCCCATCCTGCAAAGGCGCAAATAAGCCCGGCAAGTGTGTAAACAGATATCAAAGTTCGTTTGACTTGAACGCCTGATAGTTCGGCTGCTTCTGGGTCATCACCAGTGGCATAGACGTGCCGCCCCCAAGCTGTGTGACGAAGAGTATAGGCAAGCGCGAGCACAAGAGCGACCAAGAAAATGACCCCAATAGTAAAGGTTGCTCCGCCTCTGCCTGCTTCATCCGCGCCAATTTTAAATTTCCACCCAAACATTTGAAGGAGAGATGCTTCTTGCTCAATCTCTTTACTTCGAATGGTTTCATTGGCTGAATAAAGAAAATTTGTTGCAAGAATAATCTGCCACATTCCGAGCGTGACGATAAACGGTGGTAGTTTCATCACAGCGACAAAAACGCCGTTAATATATCCGCAAATTGTTCCGCATAAAAGTCCGCAGACAATTGAAAATTCGACTGGAAGGCCATAGCGGAATGTAAATTGCCCCATAACAACAGATGATAGGACCATGATCGCGCCAACGGATAAATCAATGCCTGCGGTTAAGATCACAAGAGATTGCGCAGCACCCACGATGCCGACAATAGCGACTTGTTGAAGTATGAGCGTTAAGGCAAAAGCGGAAAAGAATTTCGTGCCAAGTAAGATGCCGAAGATGGCAATTGAAATCACCAGCACGATAAGTGGCACTAAAGCTGGATTGACATGGAGGCGGTGCTGAAAAGCTGCAACAAATCCGCGATGCTGTTGTGAAAAGTCTGCTACCTGATCTGAACTATCAGTTAACACTTCCTCAAATTTTTGAGCAGCCATGAAGACCTCCCCGATCTATATTCAAGTCTTTAAAATAGGGGCGACCAATTTGGTCGCCCCACAAGGTTTGCGATTTAAAGCGATAAGGTCAACCCCAGCAGAGGTTTTTACCTTCCTCAACAGAAATCGACTCAACGCCATCAGCTGGCTTGTCTGTCACCAATGCAACACCTGTGTCAAAGAAGTCTTTGCCAGGAGTAGGGGCTGGTTTAGTTCCATCTTTTGCCCATGCAGCAATTGCTTCAATACCAAGTGATGCCATCAGTAGCGGATATTGCTGCGATGTTGCACCGATCACGCCATCTGCGATGTTATCAACACCTGGGCAACCGCCATCAACAGAAACAATTAGAACATCATTTTCGCGACCGATCGCTTTCAGTGCTTCATAAGCACCAGCAGCTGCAGGCTCGTTGATTGTGTAAACAACATTGATGTCCTGATCTTTCGCTAGAAGGTTTTCCATAGCCTTACGGCCACCTTCTTCATTGCCGGCAGTTACATCGTTACCAACAATTCTTGGATCTGTTTCATCACCCCATTTGTTTGGATCGCCCAAATCAATACCAAATCCTTGCAAGAAGCCTTGGTCGCGCAAGACGCCAACTGACGGCTGACTTACGGCCAAATCAAGCATCGCGATTTTTGCGTCTTTCGCAGCGTCACCGAGTGACGCAGCTGCCCATTTACCGATTAATTCACCAGCAAGGAAGTTATCAGTTGCAAATGTCGCATCCGCTGAATCAATTGGCTCAAGCGGTGTATCCAGAGCGATAACAACAAGGCCAGCATCACGGGCTTGCTCAACTGAAGACACAATAGACGATGTATCCGATGCTGTTAGCAATATGCCTTTTGCGCCATCTGCAATGCATGTTTCAATCGCTGCCACTTGTGTTTCGTGGTCGCCATCAACCTTACCAGCAAAGCTTTTTAGCGTAATGCCAAGCTCTTCAGCTTTAGCGGTCGCACCTTCTTTCATTTTTACGAAAAATGGGTTGGTGTCTGTTTTTGTGATCAAGCAGGCTGTGATCGCGTGACCATCAGCTGATGCGGGTGCAATTGAAGCTGCGGACGCAGCTAGCGAAACAGCAAGTGCTGCAAAAATAGTTTTCTTCATAGATTCCTCCCTGGCGCTCAGAATGACCAAAACTGGCCAGTATTCTGCGCTGTTTTAGTGTGAACACCATATTCATAATAGAATTTCAGTATTGATGTCAATAAATAAATAAAGTTGATTTATTAATTAAATATGGCATCTTTCAACTTCGAGAAGTTTTGTATAAAAGAGATCGCATGAACATGCCAAAAGTCAGATCATTAAGCGGAGGGGCGAACCAAAGTGGTCTAAGAGACTATAATGAACGCCTGCTGCTTTCGATGCTTTTGAGAAACGGCCCCATGCCCGGAAGTAATCTTGCGCGGCTTGCTGGCTTGTCATCTCAAACAGTTTCAGTGATTTTACGTAAACTCGAAAATGATGGTCTTTTAGAACGCGGCGAACCCAAGCGGGGCGGGCGCGTTGGAAAACCATCTGTGCCCATGGGGCTTGCTGCCAAAGGTGTGTTGTCGCTTGGTCTTAAAATTGGACGTCGAAGTTCGGAGCTTATTCTAATTGGCTTTACCGGAATGATCATAGATCAGATAAGCATCAATTATCAAAGCCCGTTGCCGGAGGAAATTTTTCAATTCCTGACAAAGGGGATTGATAAATTGTTGCAAGGTTTGAGTGATGCTGAGAAAAATCGCATCTGTGGATTGGGCATTGCAGCGCCCTTTGAGCTGACCAACTCTTATAAAGAGCATGATAGCGTTCACGAAGAATTTAAAGCATGGAGTAATGTAAATTTGGTTGAGGAGATTGCAAACCTCACCCATTTGCCAATTCACCCAGCAAATGACGCAACAGCCGCATGTAAAGCAGAACATGTTTATGGACGTGGAAAAGAGTTTCGCGATTACGCATATTTCTTTATTGCAGCTTATATCGGTGGTGGTGTTGTATTAAATCATTCAGTATTTGAGGGGCATCAAGGAAATGCTGGCGCATTGGGTTCATTACGTAGTACTGGTCCAAATGGCGAAAGCCGCCAGCTCATTGATATCGCCTCGCTGCATCTTTTGGAGAAAAGACTTGAGCAGGTTGATATTGATCCAAAAATTTTATGGGATTCACCGCAAGACTGGTCAAGCATTTCAAGATATGTCGAGCAATGGATTGGTCAGACTGCACAGGAATTAGCAAAAGCTGCGCTTTCCACATGTTCAGTGATTGATTTCGAAGCCATTATTATTGATGGGTCATTTCCAGCGGATGTGCGTGATGAATTGGTTGAACGGACCAGACGATATCTTACAAACCAGGATGCTAGAGGTCTTATCAAACCGCTTACCGAAGCCGGCAGCATAGGCCGAGATGCACGCGCGATTGGTGCGGCAAGTGGACCAATTTTTGCGCAATTTTTCCTCAACACGAATGTTGGTTTGGTGCAAATTTAAACAGCATCAAAGCTTTAGCCTCGCAACGATGTTGGCGTAATGCCAAACTCAGCCTTAAACGATCTTGCCATTGCACTTGCATTTTCATAGCCGCAGCGCACTGCAATTTCACTCATTGGAAGGTTTGATCCCAAAATCTGCAGGCGCGCAACGTTTAGTCTCTTATGCCGATAAACTTGTCTTGGATTTGCACCAAATTCCTGCAAAAACTTCCGTTGCAGTTGTTTCTGATCAATATCCAATTGTTTAGCTAAATCTCGAATTGTTAGCGGCTCCTCAATATTATCATCCATTAATTTAAGACATTTTTTGATTGTTGAAACACCCGTCTCGTATGTAATTGGCTGAGGTCCTTCATCCAATTGATGTAGGAAAAAACTCTGCATGTCTTGTCGCGCTGCCTCGCCGTAATGCTCGCCAATTAAAGCCGCAGCGAGATCAAAAGCAGCCATTGCGCCGCCACATGTAATCGTATTGCCTGCTTTCACATAACGTGCGTTTACGACCTTTGTTTTTAAAAATTTCTCTGCAAAACTATCGAGTAATTCCCGGTGGATTGTTGCTTCTTTCCCATCCAATAATCCTGCGGATGCAAGCAACCAGGCACCGGTGTCTAAACCAGCGATCGCCGTTGCTTTTGCTGCTAATTGTTTCAAATTTCGCGATATGTTTGTGTTTGCCAAGCGATCATAGTTATAGCTTGCAACTACAAACAGATAATCTGCTTCAAATGTGTCCAGCTCAACTTTTCGTGTGGCGATTTCCAAACCACTTGATGATTTGATCGCACCCCCATCCAAGCTTAAGAATTGCCAATTATAAAGCGGCTTTTGCGCAATGAAATTGGTCGCGCGAAAGGGCTCAACCGAATTTGCCAAGCAATGATTTGAGAACTCGTCAAAGACCAGAACGGCGATTTCGATACATTTAGGCTGAGTGTTTGTCCATTTTCGCATGATTTTGTCTACTACAGCACATAAAGATTTTGCAAGTTTTGACAACCTACCAATAGAGAAATTGGAGGATGCGATGCCGCTTCAAACGAACAAAGACGTATTTATCACCTGTGCAGTCACCGGATCTGGCGCTACGCAAGATCGTAGCCCGCATGTGCCCAGAAGCCCTGAGCAAATCGCTAACTCCGCTATTTTAGCTGCCAAAGCAGGGGCCGCGATTGTTCATTGCCATGTGCGAGACCCACAAACAGGTGCACCATCCCGTGATGGTAAGCTCTATCGCGAAGTGACCGAACGTATTCGCGATGCTGATGTGGACGTGATCTTAAATCTCACAGCGGGCATGGGTGGTGATTTGGTCTTTGGGTCTCCCAAAGCGCCGCTTCCGCTGACTGATGGCACTGATATGGCGAGTGCAGAAGAGCGTGTGCGTCATGTGGCGGATTGCCTGCCGGAGATTTGCACGCTCGATTGCGGAACGATGAACTTTGCTGAAGCCGATTATGTCATGACCAATACGCCCGGAATGTTGCGCGCCATGGGTGCCATGATGGAAGAGCTAAATGTAAAGCCCGAGATTGAAGCGTTTGACACAGGGCATTTATGGCTTGCGAAACAACTCGTAGAGGAGGGTACGCTTTCATCTCCCGCGCTTGTCCAACTTTGCATGGGAATTCCATGGGGTGCGCCTGATGATCTGAATACCTTTATGGCCATGGTCAATAATGTGCCACAAGATTGGAACTGGTCCGCATTTTCCATCGGCCGCAATGAAATGCCTTTTGTGGCGGCGTCTGTGCTCGCTGGTGGTAATGTCCGAGTTGGCTTGGAAGATAATCTTTGGCTCGCAAAGGGTGAACTTGCGACCAATGAAGCGCTTGTGGATCGCGCTGTGACAATCATCCAAGCTATGGGATCAAACATTATGGGGCCTCAGGCAGTGCGCGAAAAACTTAATCTAACTAAACAGGCGCCACGATCATGAGTGAAGCATCACAAATAGCTGCGATCATCGGTGGCGGCGTTATAGGTGGCGGCTGGGCTGCACGGTTTTTGCTGGCCGGTTGGGATGTCAAATTATTTGACCCAGATCCGGATGCACCCAGAAAAGTAGGCGAAGTTTTAGATAATGCAAGGCGTTCTTTGCCCGCACTATATGATATGAAATTGCCGAGCGAAGGGCAGCTTACATTTGTCTCATCTGTCAAAGAGGCGGTCTCAGATGCCCTATGGATCCAAGAAAGCGTGCCGGAGCGATTAGATATCAAGCATGCGATTTTCAAAGACATACAAGCACATTGTTTACCTATTGCTTTGATCGGATCTTCAACATCAGGATTTAAGCCTTCAGAACTTAATAGCGAGAGCGATGATAAAGCTTCGATCTTTGTCGCCCATCCGTTTAATCCAGTTTACCTTGTTCCGGTGGTCGAACTTGTCGGCGATGCCGAGATCTGCAAGCGCGCTAGCGATATTCTTAGCCAAATCCTCATGAAGCCAATCATCGTGCAAAAAGAAATAGATGCGCATGTGGCTGATCGTTTGCTTGAAGCTGTATGGCGGGAAGCTTTGTGGCTGGTAAAAGATGATATCGCCACAACGAAAGAAATCGATGACATTATCCGGTTTGGCTTTGGTTTGCGCTGGGCGCAAATGGGGCTGTTTGAAACTTATCGTATTGCCGGTGGCGAGGAAGGAATGGCGTATTTCATTGAACAGTTTGGCCCTTGTTTGAAATGGCCATGGACCAAATTAATGGATGTGCCGGAACTAACCGATGAACTGGTTAGAAAAATTGCTGACCAATCTGATGCGCAATCAGGTGAGTATTCAATCAGAGAACTCGAACAAATTCGTGATGATAATCTTGTATCAATGATGCGCGCGCTTAAAACCCAAAATTGGGGCGCAGGCGCATTGTTAAACTCTGCGGATAAGAAGCTCAAATCAACTGGCAATATTGATGCGCCAGAACCTTTGGTAAGTGTACATCGCTTCGTGCCCGTAGATTGGACGGACTATAACGGCCATATGAATGAGGGGCGTTATGGTCAAGTGTTCTCAGATGCAGCTGATCATGTCATTGCACTTATTGGTGCGGATGAGGATTACATCAAGTCTGGCCTGAGTTATTTCACCGCTGAAACCAACACCAAGTTTTTGCAGGAGTGCCACGCGGGCGATGAAATCTATGTCCATACAAGCGTTCTGTTAGCTGAAGGCAAGAAGCTAAAATTATTGCATGAAATGATGGCAGCTGATGGTGAGGCGCTCGCTACCTGCACGCAATTCCTTCTTCATGTTGATCTTAACACGCGCAAATCATGTGCGCCTAAAGATCACATTCTTGAAAACTTGGCGAAGCTAAAAGCAGCGCATTCATCGTCAGATGAAAGTGGAAAGGCTTAAATGATGGATTTTGGATTATCTCAAACCCAAGACATGATTGTCTCCACTGTTCGCGACTTTGTGGAGCAGGAAATCTACCCACATGAAGACTTGGTGGAGCGTACCGGTGAAGTGCCAGACGAGATTGCCAATGAGATCAAGCAAAAATGCATCGATCTAGGGTTTTATGCTGCCAACTTTCCAGAAAGTGTCTGCGGCGCGGGTTTATCACATGTAGATTTTGCGCTTGTTGAACGTGAATTGGGCCGCGGTTCCATGGCCCTCACGCATTTCTTTGGTCGGCCACAAAATATCTTAATGGCATGCAAAGATGATCAGATCGAGCGATATCTCATGCCTGCAGTGCGCGGCGAGAAAATGGATGCGCTTGCCATGACAGAACCAGACGCGGGTTCGGATGTGCGCGGAATGAAATGCTCAGCAAAACGTGATGGAACTGACTGGGTGGTAAACGGGACCAAACACTTTATCTCAGGTGCAGAACATGCCGATTTCATCATTGTGTTTATCGCAACGGGTGAAGACGATACACCGCAAGGACCTAAAAAACGCATCACGACCTTCCTCGTTGATCGCGGTACGGAAGGTTTTACCATTCGTGAGGGATATAAATCTGTGTCTCATCGCGGATATAAAAATATGATCTTGGAATTCGATGATTGCCGTTTGCCGCAAGAACAGGTTTTGGGTGAAGTTGATGGTGGCTTTGCGATCATGAATGAATGGCTTTATGCCACCCGTATCACGGTTGCGGCAATGTGCGTGGGACGCGCTCGCAGGTGTTTTGATTTAGCGCTTGATTATGCCGCAGACCGCAAACAGTTTGGACAGCCTATTGGCCGTTTCCAGGGGGTAAGTTTTCAGATCGCGGATATGATCACCGAGATCGATGCTGCGGATTGGCTCACGCTTTCAGCTGCTTGGCGTTTGGACGAAGGGTTGCCAAGCAATCGTGAGATTGCAAGCGCAAAACTCTATGCATCTGAAATGTTGCACCGGGTAACAGACGCATCCTTGCAGGTCTTTGGCGGTATGGGATTAATGGATGATTTCCCCATTGAACGGTTCTGGCGTGATGCAAGAGTAGAGCGCATTTGGGATGGCACATCTGAAATCCAGCGTCACATAATAGGGCGCGAGCTGTTACGGCCATTGGGATCATAAGATGCATCAGTTTGATCAGATATTTCAGCCAAAAAACATTGCTATTATTGGCGGCGGTGAATGGAACGAACATGTCGTCAACCAATGCCGAAAGCTTAATTTTTCTGGCGAATTATGGTCAGTGCATCCGAAAAAATCTGAGTTTGCCGGGCTCACGCCTTATAAAACAATTGCCGATTTACCGTTCGCGCCGGATGTGAGTTTTATCGGGGTTAATCGCAATGCCACAATTACAGCACTTCGCGAACTCAATGCAATTGGTGCAAAAGGAGCTGTATGCTTTGCCAGCGGGTTTGCAGAAACATCTGATGGGCAAAAAATCAATGACGAGCTACTAGAAGCAGCCGGTGATATGACCATACTTGGTCCCAATTGCTACGGATATTTAAACATGCTTGATGGCGTTGCGCTTTGGCCAGATGAACATGGTTTAAAACGCGCTGAAACAGGTGTTGCAATCCTTGGGCAATCATCAAATATGCTGATTAATCTGGGCATGCAAAAACGAGGGCTTCCTATCTCTCATATGATCGCATGCGGCAATCAAATTAAGAGTGGCTTTGCTGATATTGGTATTCATCTTTTAGAAGACGATCGCGTCACAGCATTGGGTATTCACATCGAAGGTTTTGGAGATGTTCATAATTTTCAAAAGCTTGCTCAGCGCGCATATATGCTTGGAAAGCCTGTTGTTGTATTAAAAGTCGGTGTTTCAGACGCTGCACAAAATGCGACCATGTCGCACACCGCTTCGCTAGCTGGATCAGATGCGGGGGCGGATGCTTTGCTGAAGCGTTGCGGCGTTGCACGAGCAGATGGGCTGACAGAATTTTTGTCGTTGCTTACAATTGGTCATTTATTTGGATGCAAAAACTTTAAATCTATAACCTCTTCCAGTTGTTCAGGTGGTGAAGCGGTCTTAATCAGCGATGTTGTCGACAAATACAGTATTGAGCTTAGTCCTTTAACTGAGATTCAGAAAAGCAATTTATCCAATTACTTGAGTGACTTAGTTACAATTGAAAATCCATTGGATTATCACACGCAAATTTGGCGTGATGTTGAAGCGATGAGCTCCGTTTTTGAGGAAATGGCAAATGGCGATGCTGATCTTAATTGTCTGATCTTAGATTTTCCGCGCAGTGATCGTTGTGAACCAACGGGGCATGACTTGGCGTTTGATGCGCTATTACAGGCAAATCAAACAAGTCTTTCGAAATTTGCGCTCATTTCAACGATGCCAGAAAATTTGCCGGAGTTTATGGCCGAAACTGCTATTATAAACGGAATTATCCCGTTTTTCAGCGCGGATGATGCGATGTCGGCATTGGCCAAAACGCAGCAATGGCGCGCACCTGATAGTGTGCCTGTGCTTTTGGGTGAAGCGCCGAGTGACTTGAAAACCATCAGCGAATATAATGCAAAATTAGAGATCGAACGCGTTGGCATATCTGTGCCAAAGTCTGTTCATGCATCAAACATCGAAGACGTTGAGAAAAGCTTAGATCAGCTGCAATTTCCTCTGGTTTTAAAGGGCGAGGGCCAAGCACATAAGACCGAAGCAGGTCTCGTTGCGCTGAATTTATCTTCAAAAGACGACATCTTAAACGCTGCAAGCAATATGCCCGCATCTAGCTTCATTGTTGAAGAGATGATCGGTGGAGATGTGGTTGAGCTGCTTATAGGTATCGTTTTAGATGAAGCGCATGGCTATGTTCTCACCATTGGCGCAGGCGGCATGCTAACTGAGTTATTAGCCGATCAGGTATCGCTGCTCGTGCCGGCAAATCGCAATGAAATTTTGCGAGCTCTTTCCGCGACAAAAATACACAAGCTTTTAATGGGATATCGCGGCAAATCAGAAAAAAACATAGATGAAGTATTGTTGGTGATCGATAAGTTGCAGTCCTATATTATTGAAAATGCTAATCTAATCAAAGAATTGGAAATCAATCCGTTGATGGTTTCTGAAAAATCAGCTATTGCCGTTGATGCTTTAATTGTGAGGTCAAAATGAGCGCATATCCAACCACAGGTCCCATCAAATGTATCGTTGAAGGTGCCATTATCGAGGTCGTCCTAGATAGGCCCAAAGCCAATGCGATCGATTTGGCAACGAGCCGCATCATGGGGGGTATCTTTGCAAAATTTCGCGATGATCCTGAATTGCGTGTGGCGATTATCAGCTCTGCGCATGAGAAGTTCTTTTGTCCTGGGTGGGATTTAAAAGCTGCAGCAGCAGGCGATGAAGTTGATGGAGACTATGGCGTTGGCGGATTTGCTGGGCTCCAAGAACTTAGAGGTTTAAACAAACCTGTTATCGCGGCCATTCATGGTATTTGCTGCGGCGGTGGATTTGAATACGCATTATCAGCCGACATGATTTTAGCATCAGATGATGCGACATTCGCTTTGCCAGAAATACGTTCAGGGACAGTCGCTGATGCGGCTTCTGTGAAGCTACCAAAACGAATTCCCTATCATATCGCCATGGAATTATTGCTCACCGGACGCTGGTTTGATGCCAAGGAAGCCAATCAATGGGGGATCGTCAATCATGTTTATGAGCGGGATCAATTAAACGCTGAGGCTTGGAAACTCGCTCGAACACTCGCCTCAGGGCCACCCCTTGTTTACGCCTGTATCAAAGAGATTATCCGCGATGCTGAGGATTCTAAATTCCAAGATGCGATGAATAGGATCACCCAACGTCAGCTGAAAACCGTTGATGTTCTCTATGGTTCGGAAGACAATAAAGAAGGAGCAATCGCGTTTACTGAGAAGCGTGATCCTGTTTGGAAAGGCAAGTAGCTTTTAGATCAGCGTCTCAAATGCTGTTAGCTCAAAGATTTTCATCAAGCAGGATTTCTATCCGAATACTCTCTTGTGCGGAATTGGGTTCGCGTGCTTCGCTGCGCGCCCGTAATATTCGAAGCGCACTTCGCACGGCATGCCCAGGGTTTTGCGCAATGATTGCATCAATCTGATCGTTTTTTAAAGCTGTCTCACTAAAAGGCGTACGCTCATGCACGACAACTGTGATGTCACTTAGATTGAGTTTTTCGCACATCACTTCAATTGGAATACGCGCTTCGGAACTCATAATATAAACACCAACGATATCATCACAATGTTCAAGCTGATTGCTGATTATGCGTTTGGCACGCGACACTTCCCCGTAGGTTTCTAATGACGGGAGAGGGCGCAAATTTTCAAAGCGATCATTTATCACAGCATCAAAACCATGACGCCGTTCAATACTATCGGATGAAAGCATCGTTTCAGATATGACCATGATAGAGCCTGTTCTTGAGCCGCTAAACTTACCAACGATCTTTGCCGCGGTTGCTCCGGCGGCGTAGTTATTCACGCCTACAAAATCTAACTGTTCAAGATTTTCCTGAGCGGACAGAAACTGAACGATATGAACACCTTTTTCATTCAACCTTGAGATCGCATCACGAACGGGTGGCGATTCTGGCGCCATAATCGCCAAGCCATCAAGTTCGGAGGGTTCAATTGAGCTAATATAATTCGCAACAAGGTGAGGGTCGCTCATATCCAATTGCATAACATCTACAAAAGTCATATCAGATCGAAGTGTCTTATTGGCATGTTCAACCTGTTGGATAAGCCCATCTAAGTATAAATCGCCTCGTTTCGGGAGAAAAAAGCGGAACTTATAAGGCTTGTTTCTAAGAAGATTGACAGCCGCCAAATTGCGTACAAAACCTATTTGCTCGATAGCGGATTGAACTTTGTCGCGAGTCTTTTGGCTGACATTTGGTCGGTCATTTAAGACGCGATCAACCGTTGCTAGGCTCACTCCAGCAGCTTCAGCTAAGTCTTTTGTCGTTGGGACAATCAAAAAAATACCTTCTTTAATCCTTGTTTTGTAAGGCTTTCTCCTACAATTTTCCACAAAAATCAAGAAAAATGAGGTACGTACATCATTTTTTACTTGCATTGAGGTACGAACCTCAATTATATCTCTAGCAACTTGATCAAACAATGCGTCCGTCTTGGCGAGAATTATTCAAGTTGAAAATTGAACCGAAAGCAAAAGGGTGGAGGCCTTTTTGCCATTGGACTTTAAACCACATGTGCCCTGCGTCATCTCAGAGCATAAGGGAGGATAAAAAATGAAATCTAAGTTTTTGAATTCAGTCGCTGCGACAGGCCTACTTGCCTCAGCATCCATGTTTGGCGGCGTCTCAGCCGCACAATCTGCAGATTTGACATTATGTTGGGCCGCTTGGGATCCAGCAAATGCGCTCGTCGAACTTAGTAAAGAGTTCGAAGCGCAATCAGGTCATAGCATGAGTTTTGAGTTTGTGCCGTGGCCAAACTTTGCCGACCGCATGCTTAATGAGCTAAACTCAGGCGGTAAACTTTGCGATCTGCTTATTGGTGATAGCCAGTGGATCGGTGGTGCTGCGGAAAATGGTCAATATGTGAAATTGAACGATTTCTTCGATAAAGAAGGCATCTCAATGGATGACTTCTTGCCAGCAACAGTAACCGGTTATGCTGAATGGCCAAAAAATACACCAAACTATTATGCACTGCCAGCTTATGCAGATGTAGTTGGTTGGACATATCGTAAAGATTGGTTTGATCGTCCGGAAATTCAAGCCGAATTTAAAGAAAAGCACGGTCGCGACTTAGGTGTTCCAGCAACATTAGAAGAGCTTCAGCAAATCGGTGAATTCTTCCAAGGTCGTGTGATCGATGGCAAAACGGTTTATGGTGCTGCGATCTACACCGAGCGTGGTTCTGAAGGCATCACCATGGGCGTGACGAACGCACTTTATAATTATGGCTTCTTATATGAAGATCCTGAAAATCCATATGAGATCGAAGGTTTTGTAAATTCTGATGCTGCAATTGCAGGTCTTGAGTTTTATAAAAAGCTCTATGATACATCCACACCTCCTGGTGCATCTGATGCTTATATGGGTGCCAATATTGATGCCTATAAATCTGGGCAAGTTGCAATGCAGATGAATTTTGCGTTCATTTGGCCGGGCGTAGAAGCTGATCCAAACACGGGTGGCGGAAAATCTGGCTATTTTGCAAATCCTGCAGGCCCCGCTGGTCAATTCGCACAGCTTGGTGGTCAAGGTATTTCTGTTGTTGCTAATTCTGAGAATAAAGATGCTGCACTTGAATATATCAAGTGGTTTGCTCAACAAGATGTTCAGCAAAAATGGTGGGATGTTGGCGGTGCGCCAGCGATGAAATCTGTGCTTGAAGCTCCTGGCTTTAATGACAGTCAGCCATTTGCCAAAACATTCTTGGATTCTATGGCAATCGTGAAAGACTTCTGGGCTGAGCCTGCCTATGCATCTTTGTTGCTTCCAATGCAAGAACGCGTTCACAACTATGTTGTTGCCGGGCAGGGAACAGCTAAAGAAGCCCTTGATGGTCTTGTAAAAGATTGGGACGAAGTCTTCGAAGACGAAGGCATTAAATAAGCCCAGTTCGCTTTCTCCCAAGCGAGCCCTTGGAGCCGGGGTTCTTCCGGCTCCACTTTAATGATAGTATTTTAAGAGAAAACAATGAACAATGTTGCAGACAAAGTGGCTTCCGCCACACCGCCTTCTATTGCGCATAAAGTAAAGGGGCTTTCAGATCGTGCGATCGCATGGATCTTTGTTGCGCCAACCATCTTCATTTTGTTGGCCATCAATATTTTCCCGCTGATCTGGACCATTTACTTAAGCTTCACCAATTACGCCGTTAATCGGCCAAATCGTGAAGTAAAGTTCATTGGGTTTCGTAATTACGAGCGGATTTTAGGTGATGCGGACACATGGGCAACCATGCAAGCCACCGCGCATTTTCTTATATGGACAATTGTCCTTCAGGTCTTAATCGGATTTACGCTCGCCTACCTGATCAATAAGAAATTTAAAGGCAACGATCTTTGGACAACGATAATCGTGTTCCCAATGATGTTATCGCCTGCTGTTGTCGGCAACTTCTGGACCTTCTTATACCAGCCACAAATTGGGTTGTTCAACTACGTCATAAGTTTCGTAACAGGTGCTGATCCATCTAGTTTCTCAATGATCGGCGATGTGACATTAGCACCTTGGTCAATTGTCATTGTAGATACTTGGATGTGGACACCATTTGTTATGCTGATTTGTTTGGCCGGCTTGAGATCCATCCCCGATAGTATTTATGAAGCGGCCGAATGCGATCGCGCCTCTAAATGGCGCCAGTTTTGGACAATCACTATCCCAATGGTTCTACCGTTCCTCATGCTGGCCGTTCTATTCCGCGGCATTGAGAACTTCAAAATGTTCGATCTGGTGGTTCAGCTCACAGGTGGTGGCCCGGGTAATTTAACAACACTCACGTCGATTGATCTTAAACGAGAAGCGTTTGAGAAGTGGCGAACCGGGTTTGCCTCAGCTTATGCGGTCATTCTTTTCGTCACAGTATTTGGCCTCGCATCAATCTACGTAAAAGCACTAAACAGGGTGAAGCAACGATGAGTTTTTCAGTTACAGAACCGTCTCATGGACAAAAGTGGTTCGCCGGAATTTTGGTGGTTGGCTACGCATTAATAACTCTGTTGCCATTGCTATGGATTGTTGCAACAGGCTTTAAATCAGGCCCAGATTCCATCGCTTATCCCCCAAAGATAGCGTTTGAGCCAACGGTTGAAGGTTATGTGAATTTATTTACAACGCAAACGCGTTTGAGCAATGAAGCTAAGTTAGAGGCAGTTGATAATCTTCCTTGGTATGAGCAATTGGTGCGCGAACGCGGCAACACAATAGTTGGCACGTCTCGATATTCAGAGCGTTTCTTCAATTCGATCATCATCGGTTTCGGCTCAACATTCTTTGCCATTGTGCTTGGAACCGCTGCCGCCTATGCGTTCTCGCGGTTTAGAGTGCCGCTTAAAGATGATCTGCTGTTTTTCATACTCTCAACACGTATGATGCCGCCGATTGCAGTCGCAATCCCGATCTTCCTAATGTTCAGAAATTTGGGGTTAAGTGACACACATGCGGGGATGATTTTGCTCTATACTGCGGTGAACCTGTCGCTCTCGGTCTGGCTGATTAATGGTTTTATTGATGAGATCCCGATTGAATATGAAGAAGCAGCATTAATTGATGGCTACACCCGCTTTCAAGCCTTTTACAAAGTGGTCTTGCCGCAAGCAGCTACGGGTATCGCTTCTACCGCAATCTTCTGTTTGATCTTCGCCTGGAATGAATATGCATTCGCTGTGTTGCTCACATCAGGAACCGCACAAACCGCGCCTCCGTTTATCCCAACAATCATTGGGGTTGGTGGGCAAGATTGGCCCGCAGTAGCAGCAGGCGCAACCATATTCTTAGTACCAGTTATGGTCTTCACAATTCTGCTTCGTAAACACTTACTACGTGGCATCACATTTGGAGCAGTTCGCAAATGAGTAATTTTTTCAACGATTTACTGCGCTTACGGCGTGGGGCTTGGGAAATGGTCGCATCAATACTGATTGCACTGGGAGTGTTTATGCTTATGCAGCCTTTTGCACTTACCCTGTTCTCTTACTCCTTTCTTGTAACACTAGTCGGCACAGTGATGTTTATCATTGTCAGTCATTTTCCGGAGTAACCCATGGCACAAATAAGAATAGAAAATGTGCGTAAAGAATTTGGCTCATTCACAGCGGTACAGTCATCAAGCTTTACCATTGAAGACGGTGAATTCTTTATGCTTCTGGGTCCATCAGGTTGCGGAAAAACGACAACTTTGCGCATGATGGCAGGGCTAGAACTTCCAACCAGCGGTGAGATTTATATCGATGGTGAAGAAGTTGGCATGAAGCGCGCATCAGAGCGCGATATCGCCTTCGTGTTTCAAATGTTTGCGCTTTATCCGCATATGAATGTCGGTAAAAACATGTCTTATCCTTTGATAAGCCAAGGCATGTCGCGGTTTGATGCGCAAAAGCGTGTGCTTGAAGTTGCTAAGATCTTAGGCATTGAGGATATGCTCAATAAACCCGTTGGCGGGTTATCCGGTGGTGACCGTCAGCGCGTTGCCTTGGGTCGTGCAATCGTGCGCGAACCTAAAGCCTTCTTTATGGATGAACCATTGGGTGCGTTAGATGCAGAATTCCGAGAGCATATGGCCGAAGAATTGCGTGCACTTCATGATCGCATGGGTGCGACGACGGTTTATGTGACCCACGATCAATTAGAAGCGATGCAAATGGGTGACAAGATTGTTGTCATGAACCATGGGGTGGTTGAGCAATTTGGCAAACCGCAGGAGATCTATGATTGGCCGGCAACTAAATTTGTAGCGCAGTTCATTGGATCGCCATCGATGAATTTTCTAGATTTCAACGGCAATGTTGAACCGAATGCCAGCAAAGTCAAAATAGATGGACACATCATCGATATACCAACCTCGAGAGACGGTGTGGTCGGCGATTTGTCTCTTGGCGTTCGCCCCGAGCATATAAAGTTTGATGATAGTTCAAATTACAAAGGCGAGGTGACCGCTGTTGAATATCTTGGAACAACACAAATCATCACACTGCAAACACCTAATGGCATCATCAAATCTCGAATTGCTTCAGATCAACAGGTCAATAATGGCGAAATGATCGGATTGAGTTTTGATGCACGTACTTTGACGTTGTTTGATAACAAAAATGGCCGCGCTTTGGTTTCAGAAGCAAATGAGGAGGCTTTCAATCATGGCTGAAGTTATTCTTGAAAATGTGACGAAAAAATTTGGCGATGAACTGGCTCTTGATGATGTGTCACTGACCATTGCAGATGGATCATTTGTAGTGCTTTTGGGTCCTACAGGCGCAGGAAAAACAACCACATTGCGGATGATTTCTGGCTTAGATGATCCAGATAGTGGTGATGTGCTCATTGATGGGAGATCAATTGTTGGTCAAACACCAGCGCAACGAAATGTTGCGATGGTATTCCAGCAATATTCGCTTTATCCGCACCTAACAGTGCGACAGAATTTGGAATTTCCGCTCAAATCGCCATTGCTGCAAACGCCGCAAAGTGAAATCGATGAGAAAGTCAAAGCGGTATCGGAAGTTCTTCAGATCGCCCATAAGCTTGATAACAAGGCGACCGCATTATCCGGTGGTGAAATGCAGCGCGTATCTATTGGTCGTGCGCTCGTGCGTTCGCCAAATATCTATCTGATGGATGAGCCTTTAAGTTCACTTGACGCAAAATTGCGCGCGGATCTGCGTATTGAGCTTAAACGCATTCAAGCAAGTTCAGGGCAAACGCTTTTATATGTAACCCATGATCAGATCGAAGCCATGACCATGGCAACTCATATTGGTGTTTTAGATAAAGGCAAACTTGTGCAATTTGGTTCACCACGTGAAGTATACGAAAACCCGGTCAGTATTTATTCAGCCAGCCGATTGGGGCAGCCGCGCATAAACATATTGCCAGCTGATCTGTTTGATGGGGATTGCCCACACGCTGCAAAAACTATTGGTTTGCGGCCTGAACAGATTAATCAAGGTGCCGGGGAAGATGCGTTTGTAACGCGCGTTGAACATTTGGGTGATCAAACGCGATTGCATCTGAAATTTAAAGAACATGATCTCATCACCGTAACCGATGCACATACTCCGTTGCAAAATGGAGAGGTCATTCAAATTCAACCAAAACAACCATTTTATTTCGATGAAGACGGTGCACGTATCGTGTAAGGGAGGAAGCTATGACGCAATTTATAAACAAAAAGGAAGACATTGTAACAGATGCGATCGATGGCATTGTTGCAGCGTCTGGCGGAAAACTAGCGCGACTTGATGGATATCCGCATATTCGTGTTGTTGTTCGCAACGATTGGGATAAATCAAAAGTCGCACTCGTCTCCGGCGGTGGCTCGGGGCATGAACCTGCGCATGCAGGGTTCGTGGGTGAGGGCATGTTAACAGCTGCAGTGTGTGGTGATGTGTTTGCTTCTCCAAGTGTGGATGCCGTTCTTGCAGGGATTTTGGCTGTTACAGGGCCATCTGGTTGTCTGTTGATTGTGAAAAACTACACAGGTGATCGACTAAACTTCGGTCTCGCAGCTGAGCGTGCCCGCGCATTTGGGCTAAATGTGCAAATGGTTGTTGTTGATGATGATGTCGCTCTACCTGATTTGCCTCAAGCGCGCGGCGTTGCTGGAACTTTGTTTGTTCATAAAATAGTTGGTGCGTTGGCACAAAAGGGTGCAGATTTAGATATTGTTTCAAAAGCTGCAAAGAAAGTAATTAAGGGTGTGCAAAGTATCGGTATGTCGCTTGATACATGTACCGTTCCTGGGTCGCCAAAAGAAGATCGTATCCCCGACGGCATGGCTGAATTGGGGCTGGGTATTCATGGTGAAGCAGGAGTGGAGCAAATCCAATTTAACAATGCAAAAGATGGTTTTGCAGCTCTTGCAAGTAAACTTGAAGCCGCGATGGCAAAGGGGCCACATGTTGCATTGTTAAACAATCTCGGTGGTGCTTCTGTATTGGAAATGTCTATTATCTTAAACGAGTTCATCAATTCAACGCTTGGTGATAAAATTTCGCATATTGTTGGCCCAGCTTCCATGATGACATCTTTGGATATGCGTGGATTTTCGGTTTCAATTTTCCCTGCGAATGCGGAAGAACTGGAACTATTAAAAACAATGACACCTTTAGCTGCATGGCCGGGAGTGTCTGAAATTCGTCCGATTGAGATTAAACCACTCAATGATGGGCTAACAGCGATCAAACCAATTCCATCATCTCACAAACAAACCGAAGAGTTCTTGCGCAGCTGTTGTGAGGTGCTCATTGCAGCGGAAGATGATTTAAATGCGCTTGATGCGAAATCTGGTGACGGGGACACAGGTTCTACGCTCGCAGGCGCGTCTCGCGCGTTAATAGATGCAATGGATCGATTGCCATTAGCTGATCACACCCAGCTTTATCGTGCAATTGGGTTGGAACTTAGCCAAACAATGGGTGGTTCCTCTGGCGTATTGCTGGCTATCTTCTTTGCAGCAACAGGTGATGGTGCATCAAGTGGTTTGCCTATGCGTGATGCGCTGAAAGCTGGTCTTGCGCGCATGCAAGAAATTGGCGGTGCACAAATAGGTGATCGTACCATGATTGATGCATTAGCACCCGCGTTAGATGCGTTAGAAAACGGCTTTAAAGAAGCAGCAGAAGCTGCAAGAACAGGTGCTGATCATACCGCTAGTATCTTGCAAGCCAAAGCTGGACGTGCAGCTTATATCAATGCTCAGCAGCTTGAAGGTCATGTGGATCCAGGCGCTGAAGCTGTCGCGCGATTGTTTGAGCATCTTAATTCTTAAGAAAATTATGATCAGATTTTCAAATGAACTTTTGGGGCGGTGCTTCGTTAAAAAATGAAATGCCGCTCTAAAACATATACGTGATGACCATTGGGCTTAAGCAACGCGCTCAAAGCCAGAAACTAGCTGTTTTAGTCCAAAAGCTGCACCAACAAAGATTGCAATGAAAGTAATTGGAGCGCTATAGGCAAGCACAGAAAATGCTGAAATACCTTGGCCGATACTACATCCAACAGCTAAAATAGCACCCGGGCCCATCAGCGTTGCACCAAAAATTTGGCGTCGTAATTCTCGCGGATCTTCACATGCTTCCCAGCGGAATTGACCCTTTTTAAATGAGCCTAAAGCCGCGCCAATTAACACTCCCATGACAGATCCCACACTGAAAGAAAGCGTGTTACCGGATGCAGTCATTGTATAAAATATCGTGTCACCGATGGGGGCTGCAAAGGAATGCGTTTGCACAGGTTCTGCATCAAAGCCTGTTGCAAAAACCCAATGTGTGCCAACCCAACCTGATACGATCGCAAGGCCCACAATCACGCCCCAAAAGATATGGTTTTTAGAGGATAACATTGGTTTGCTCGCGAGCGAAAATATCAAAATGGCACCACCGAATAAGAGGCCAATAAGTGCTGGACGCAGGGCATATGTGTCTTGCAAAAATTGTCCAAACCCTTGAGGCGATGTCGCGTTATCTTCAATAGAAAATAAAACCACGCGTAGTTGTGCAAGTGGGCCTGACATCACAAAATATGCGGATAATCCCATCACAATAACAATGACAAATGAGCGAAGATCTCCACCGCCTAACCGGGCGAGCGCCCCGTAGCCGCAATTGCCACTTAATGCCATGCCGTAACCAAACATCAAACCACCAATAACAGTTGCTGCAGGGTTCCAAACGCGGTCAAGATAAGCTGATTGTTGATAATCCATTGCGCCAAAATCAACGGCAAAATGAGTGCCGATGATTGCAACACCAATAGCAATGCCCCACATGCGCATGCGACGATTATCAGATGAATAGATGATATCTTCTATGGCGCCGAGCGTGCAAAACCGTCCAATGCGGGCGGCTAGTCCAAGAAAAATCCCGCCTAAAAGGCCGACTAAAGCAACAGTGTTTGCTTCTCCGAGTGTATCCAACAAACCGGCATCCTCCCAAATACCAGATCATTTATGTGCAGCCGTACTAACTCCTACAAAAAAGATCGTATACGACTTCCATGATCTGCTTGGGGCGGTCATCTGTCAAGCTGTAGTAGATGGCCTTACCCTCTCTGCGAGGTTTGATTAATCCTTCAAGACGAAGACGTGCAAGTTGCTGAGAAACGGCTGATTGCCTCGAAGATAACAAATCCTCTAAATCCGTTACGGATTTTTCTCCTGATACCAAATGGCATAAAATCATGAGGCGACCCTCATGGCTGATAGCCTTTAGAAAAGTTGACGCAGCTTCCGCATTTTTCATCATCTTTTCCATGTCTTCAGGACATGTGTTTTCATCAAATACAGGTAGGCGAGAGATGCTCTCGCTCCCTGAGCCAAGATTAGTATCAGTATTTTCCATCATCTGAGTATTATAACCTTCTAGCCTTTTACGTCCAACGGGATTTTTGCGTTTTCAAACAACATTGTAAGCAGTGCCCAAAAATGGTCTTCACCAGGGTAACCTTCTATTCGCCCAAGTTCGCGCCCATTGTGAACAAGAATGAATGTTGGCGTATAATGCACACGCTGCTTAAACTCAACTTCTGGCGTTTCGTCATGCAAGTCATATCGCTTTAAAGGAGCAGTCTTTCCCTCGGTGGTTTTGGGATAAATATGCGCAATCTCATCATCCCATTTTTGGCACCAATAGCAGCCATCTTCCTCAGCCATCAGCATATAAGTTTCAGCCGATGCCCATGTGGGCACAAGAAACATGACTATTACAATGATCCGGGTGAGAAAGGGCACTGCGGCTCGATAAGCTCCTGTTGACTTATTTGGTTATCTAAACATAATCTAATATTTGAATATATCAAGGGGAAGTAGGGCAATTGGCGTTCGATATTAGCATTGGTGGGGCCTTTTTTGCAGGTTTATTGTCATTTTTGTCCCCTTGTATACTTCCCATAGTGCCATTTTATCTCAGTTACCTTGCTGGCGCGGGCATCAACGAGATGTCTTCAGAAGATGAAATCGACCCGCAGATTCGCAAAAAGGCATTTATATCATCGTTGTTTTTTGCCGCCGGCATCATCGTAGTCTTTGTAGGTTTGGGTGCAACAGCCACTATATTTGGCCAGCTGGTTCGGGAATACTTCGATGTTCTAAGATGGGTTGCCGCTGCAATTATCATCCTGATGGGTCTGCATTTTTTAGGCGTTTTGCGCATTGGATTGCTCTATCGCCAACTGCGCTTAGATACTGAATTAAATACCGGGGCGCCCAAAAACTTAAGCTATGCTGGATCCTTCGTTATCGGCTTAGCATTTGCGTTTGGTTGGACGCCATGTGTGGGTCCTGTGCTCGCGGCTATCTTATTCACTGCTGCAGGACAGGATGCTGCGCAACAAGGCGCAATGCTGCTGTTTGTCTATGGTTTAGGCATGACGCTACCTTTTGTGATCGCAGCATTTTTCACTAAGAATTTTCTTCAATGGGCACAAAAGTTCCGCAAGCACTTGGGAATAATTGAAAAGTTGATGGGGCTTTTCCTGATCTTATTCGGCCTATTAATTGCAACAAATTCAGTCAGCATAATCGCACAATGGATGCTTGAAAACATACCTTGGTTCGATGCGCTTGGTTGATGATATGGGAGGTTTATCATGAAATATCTTTTGGTTATTTTAACGCTGATTTTAACAAGTTTTCAGCTCAATGCAGCCGAGATCGGTGATGATGGATTACACAAAGCGTCTTGGATGCGAGATACGTTCAAGGATTTGCAGGAAGATTTGGAAGAAGCAAATTCTGAAGGCAAACGGCTTATGCTGATTATTGAGCAGCGCGGATGCATCTATTGCAAAAAAATGCATGAAGAAGTTTTCGTGATTCCCGAAATCAAAGAGTTTATCGAAGAAAACTTCTTTGTTGTGCAGCTTAACATGTTTGGAGATGTGGAAGTTACAGATTTTGACGGAGAAACTTTGACCGAAAAAGAGATGGCAAAGCATTGGGGTGTTTTATTCACCCCCAGCATCTTGTTCTTCGGTGAAAGTGTTGAAAGTGACAAAACAGCCGTGCAGGCAGCTGTTGCCACTATTCCAGGGGCTTTCGGGCGTTACACAACGTTTAACATGCTTAATTGGGTGATTGAGAAAGGTTATCTAAATGATGAGCCTTTTCAGAAATACCATGCTCGAAAATTTGCCGAGCAGAAAAATTAACTTCGCAAAAAACACATGAACAAATTCATTTAATTGAATTTGTTGTTGCGTTATTTTGATTTTATGCCATGATGACGCACATGAGGACATTGGGGAATGTTCTGAGGAGGAGACATGAAGTACTTATTGGGAGTGGTACTTGCGACCGGATTATTAACATCTGTAGCAATCGCCGAAACAACATCACCATCAAGCGTAAAATTTAGCGATGATGGTGTCATGGCATCGCTAACGGGTAAGCCTGGTGACGCCAAAACAGGTCGATCAGTATTTGCAAATCGTAAACTAGGCAATTGCTTAGCCTGTCACATCAACTCTGAAATGAGTGAAGAATCGTTTCATGGTGAAGTTGGTCCGCCAATGGATGGTGTTGCTGACCGTTGGTCTGAGCAAGAGCTAAGAGCCATTGTTACAAATTCTAAGATGATCTTTGAGGGTACGATTATGCCAGCATTTTATATTGATGCGGGATATGGACGACCTTTGGAAAAATTTGCAGGAAAATCAATTCTATCCGCTGAGCAAGTGGAAGATGTCATCGCATATTTGCTGACACTGAAAGAAGAATAAACGTTTATTGGAGAGAAGCATGGAGCTTTCACGAAGAAAATTGTTGGCATTGGGCGCAAGTTCAATTGCACTTATGGGATTGGGTACCTCGGTCGCATTTGCCAGTAAAGCTGATGAGGCAATCGCCGAATTTACTGCTGGTGCAGCAGTAAGCGAAGGTGCTCTTGAGCTGACCGCGCCCGAGATCGCCGAAAATGGTAATACCGTGCCGATTGAAGTCAACGCGCCTGGTGCTGTTTCAGTCACCGTATTGGCAGATGGCAATCCGGTTCCAAATGTAGCGACTTTCAACTTTGGTAAGTTGAACGCGTCTCGCAGTGCCTCAACACGCATTAGACTTTCAAAAACACAAAACGTTATCGCAATTGCAAAGATGGAAGATGGTTCGTTCCAAATGGCAAAAGCAAACGTGAAAGTAACAATTGGCGGCTGCGGCGGCTAAATTAAGAATAGGAGAATACTCATGGCTTCTGGTGTAAAACCAAGGGTTAAAGTGCCAAAAAAGGCGTCAGCAGGTGATGTCATTACGATCAAGACTTTGATCAGCCATAAAATGGAAAGTGGCCAACGCAAAGATGGTGATGGCAACGTTATCCCGCGCTCAATTATCAATCGATTTGTCGCTGACTTCAATGGCGAAAACGTCATCGATGTGACGCTTGAGCCGGCGATTTCAACAAACCCATATTTTCAGTTTGATGCAACTGTACCTGAGACAGGCGAATTTCACTTTACTTGGTATGACGATGATGGGGATGTCTATGAAACAAAGAAGAAGATCACTGTTTCATAGATCAAGTTTGTGACTACCATTGGGAGGGGTAGAAATGGGAATCAAATTAATATCATTTGTATCAGCGTTAGTGTTTGCTGGCAGCGCATATGCTCAAGACAGCAACCAGCTCAATGTTGAGGGAGAGTTATTTGTAAGTACCACTGCAGCTCCTTCACATATGGAAAATGTAGATACGCTTTATTCAGGTTGGCACTTTCGCTCGGGGGAAACGCAAGCGCTTCAACTAGATGACTTTGATAATCCAGGCATGGTGTTTGTTGATCAAGGTATCGATCTTTTTGCCAAAGTTGATGGTTCTGAAGGCAAGTCTTGCCAATCTTGCCATGAAGATGTTGAGGATTTTGCTGGGTTACGCACACAGCTACCACGTGTTGAAGATGGGCAATTGGTTTCGATGGAAAACCTCGTCAACGACTGCCGAACTGAGCGCATGGGCGCTGAGGCTTGGAAATGGTCATCTACAAACATGACAGCTGTAACAGGTTTGATTGGTCTTCAGTCGCGCGGCATGCCAATGAATGTTAAAATCGACGGCGATGCAGCTCCGTTTTGGGAAGCGGGCAAAGAGCTCTATTACACCCGTGTCGGCCAGCTCGATATGTCATGTTCAAATTGCCATGAGGATAATTATGGCGTGATGATCCGTGCCGATCACCTTTCTCAAGGTCAAATCAATGGCTTTCCAGCTTACCGTTTAAAAAATGCTAAGCTGAATTCAATCCACAATCGCTTTAAAGGCTGCATGAGCAACATTCGTGCAACGCCATTTAAAGAAGGTGGCAAGGAATTCAAAGCACTTGAGCTTTACATTGCATCTCGCGGTGAAGGCTTGGCTGTTGAAACACCGTCAGTTCGTAACTAGACAAAATTTCGTACCTCGCATTAAATGCGGGGTATTTTTGTACATAATATATTCAAATATTCTAATATGTTTTAGGTAAGGTAAGTTTATGATATCGAGACGTGATTTCTTACAGGTCAGCATGGCAGCATCGGCGCTGGTTGGAACGTCGGGTTTTGGAAACTGGGCAAAACTTGCAGCGCAACAATCGCTGACGCAGGATCAACTGCTTGATTTCGATACATTCGGAAACGTTTCGCTTATTCACATCACAGATATTCATGGTCAGTTAAAACCTATCTACTTCCGCGAGCCTTCAGTGAACATTGGTGTGGGTGGCAACAAGGGTGCTGTTCCTCATGTCACAGGCACCTCGTTTCGTAAGCTTTATGGCATAGATGATGGCAGCTACAGCCACTATGCGTTAAGCTCTGGTGATTTCGCTTCATTGGCTCAAGGTTATGGTCGGGTAGGTGGCCTTGATCGCGTGGCAACGGTTATAAAGGCCATTAGGGCAGATCGTCCGGATGCAATTTTGTTAGATGGTGGTGACACCTGGCATGGTTCTTACACATGCCACAAAACGAGCGGCCAAGATATGGTCAATGTCATGAACGCGCTTAATCCTGATGCGATGACATTTCATTGGGAGTTTACGTTAGGATCGGAGCGCGTACAAGAGATCGTTGAAAATCTGCCATTTGCAGCGCTTGGGCAAAACATTTTTGATGCTGAATGGGATGAGCCGTCGGAGTTGTTCCCTCCATATAAAATGTTTGAGCGCGGTGGCACAAAGATCGCAGTCATCGGACAGGCGTTTCCATATATGCCAATTGCAAATCCAGGCTGGATGTTCCCCGAATATTCATTTGGTATTCGTGATGAGAACATGCAGGCCATGGTCGATCAAGTTCGTTCAGAGGGTGCTGAATGTGTGGTTGTTTTATCCCATAATGGTTTTGATGTTGATAAGAAAATGGCAACCGTTGTCACTGGTATTGATGTTATTTTGTCCGGCCATACTCATGATGCGCTGCCAGAACCCGTTCTTGCGGGAAGCACAATTATCATTCCATCTGGTTCTAACGGTAAATTTGTATCTCGCGTTGATTTAGATATCCGTGATGGTGCGATGAAAGGCTATCGCCATAAGCTTATTCCAATTTTCTCAGACATTATTGAACCCGATGCTGACGTATCAGCACTTATTGACAAGCAACGCGCACCTTATGAATCCGAATTGAATGAAGTAATCGGTAAAACCGAAAGTCTGCTTTATCGCCGCGGCAATTTCAATGGCACATGGGACGATGTGATCTGTGATGCGCTGATCTCAGAACGTGATGCTGAAATTGCGCTGAGCCCGGGTGTTCGTTGGGGTCCATCAGTTATTCCAGGGCAGGATATCACGCGTGAAGACCTCTTTAATGTGACATCCATGAGCTACGGTGAAGCCTATAGAACAGAAATGACTGGGGAATTCCTCAAAATCGTTTTAGAAGATGTTGCAGATAACATTTTCAATCCTGATCCTTACTATCAACAAGGCGGTGATATGGTCCGCACTGGTGGTCTTGGTTACCGCATTGATGTGAGCAAGCCGCAGGGTAGCCGCATCTCAAATCTCACACTTTTAAAAACGGGCGAAGCGATTGAGTCTAGCAATTCCTATGTGGTCGCAGGCTGGGCTTCGGTGAACGAAGACACCGAAGGTCCGCAGATTTGGGATGTTGTTGAAAGTCATATTCGCAAACAGGGCACCATAAAAGTGGAGCCCAATAATAGCGTCACAATTAAGGGCATATAAGATAATGACGGAACCCAAAAATATGGATGAAAAGAGCAAGATCCGATCACGTCGATCTTTCTTAAAGGGTAGCGCAGCAATGATGGCAGGTTCTGTTGTTGCAAGTTCTGCGCAGGCAAGCGATCCTGATCCTTTAATTACAGAATTACAAGACTGGGCATCCTCGACAGGGGTTGGTGTGGATGAAACACCTTACGGTATGCCAATTAGTTATGAATCCCATGTGGTTCGCCGCAATGTGGAATGGCTGACTGCTGATCCAATATCTTCTATCAACTTCACACCCATTCACGCGCTAGACGGAACGATAACTCCGCAAGGCTGCGCGTTTGAAAGACACCATTCAGGTGCTATTGAATTGCGCAAAGAAGACTACCGCTTGATGATCAACGGACTGGTTGATCGTGAGCTTATATTTACCTATGAAGATTTAGAGCGCTTCCCAAGAGAAAATCATGTTTATTTCTGTGAGTGTGCAGCCAATACCGGGATGGAATGGGCCGGTGCTCAGTTAAACGGCGCACAATTTACCCATGGTATGATCCATAATATGGAATATACGGGCATTCCTTTACGTGCGCTTTTAAATGAAGTTGGCGCGGATATTTCAAGCGACAAATGGGTCTATGTAGAAGGGGCTGATGCATCATCAAACGGGCGCTCAATCCCAATGGAAAAAGCTCTTGATGATGTTTTGGTCGCATTTAAAGCCAATGGCGAAGCATTGCGCATGGAACATGGTTATCCTGTCCGCCTCGTTGTGCCGGGTTGGGAAGGCAATATGTGGGTGAAATGGTTGCGCCGCATTGAGGTTTCTGACGCACCTGTTGAAAGCCGCGAAGAAACATCGAAATATACCGACGTGTTAGAAAATGGAAGCGCGCGCAAGTGGACATGGGTGATGGATGCAAAATCTGTCATCACATCACCAAGTCCACAGATGCCAATAAAGCATGGTCCCGGTCAAATGGTCATCTCCGGCCTTGCTTGGTCAGGGCATGGGCAAATCACACGTGTTGATGTGTCCAAAGATGGTGGCATCACGTGGGAAACAGCGCGTTTGGGTAAACAAGGCGACACAAAAGCGCTGACAAGGTTTTATCTCGACACCAATTGGGATGGTGCGCCAATGCTTTTACAAGCGCGCGCTATGGATGACACCGGTTATGTTCAACCCACAAAAGATCAGTTACGCGAGCTGCGCGGCGAAAATTCCGTCTATCACAATAACTGCATCCAAACTTGGTATGTAAACTCAGAAGGGATCGCCGAGAATGTCGAAGTTTCTTAATACTGCTATTCCTGCATTCGGCGGCATTGCGCTCATCGCTGGTTTAGCTGTGGCAAGTTCGTCACGCAATTATGGTGAAGAGAAGATCGATACGCTGGAAACGCGTTTAGCACAGGTTACACAGCAAGCATCTGAAGCCGTGGAAAAATCAAAAGGTGAGGCGGAGCGCGCTTCAGGCCTTGAGGTAAAGCTGACAGAGATAGAAACGGTATATGCTGAGCTTGCAAAAAAAGGTGGTAGTTTGACCCAAGCTGCACCATCGCTTGATGGCACGTTAGGAATTGGCCGTAGTGCTCATCCCAAAGAGATTGGCGCATGGGATGTTGATGTTCTTCCAGGTGGACGAGGCTTGCCAGAAGGTTCAGGCGATGTGTTTGTGGGCGAAGAAGTCTTTGCAGAAAAGTGTGCTGCTTGCCATGGTGATTTTGCTGAAGGGGTAGATAATTGGCCCGTTCTTGCTGGTGGGTTTGACACATTAGCGGATAAAGATCCGGTTAAAACGGTTGGCTCATATTGGCCACATTTATCAACAGCATGGGACTATATTAATCGCTCAATGCCGTTTGGTGCAGCTGGTACGCTTACCCCTGATGAGACATATGCAATCGTTGCCTATATTTTATATTCCAATGATTTAGTGGATGATGATTTCGTTCTTTCGCATGAGAATTTCGGCGAGTTTGAAATGTATAACAAAGATGGTTTCGTTATCGATGATCGTTCTGAAGTGGAATACTCAAAATGGCAACAAGAGCCATGTATGAGCGATTGTAAGAACGAAGTTAAAGTTACCATGCGGTCAGTATTTCTTGTCGAAACACCTCCCGAAGGTGGTTCTGAATCAATACCGAATGATGCAACGATTGATGGGATACCTAGTTTTACTAAGGATGGACCATCATTTAGCCCAGTTGCAGCGCCCAAAGCCGAAGAGCCAGCAACTGAAGAAGCAAGCAACGCATCAACTTCAAACGAAGAGACTGGCACTGGCACGGATAATTCTGCTGAGCTGGTCGCCGCAGGTAAGAAAGTGTTTAAAAAATGCGCTGCATGTCACCAGGTGGGAGACAAAGCGAAAAACCGTTCAGGTCCTATTTTGAATGGCATCGTTGGTCGGACTTTTGGCACTGTTGATGGATTTAAATATTCCAATGTCTTTAAAGCAGCCTCTGAAGAGGGGCGTGTTTGGGATGAGCAAAATCTCTCAGAGTTTTTGAAAAAACCAAAAGCCTACATGAAGAAAACCAAGATGAGTTTTTCAGGTTTGAAAAAGGATGAGGATCTGACGGCGATCATTGAATATCTAAAGTCGACGGGTCAGTAGAAAATGAAGAAGCTCTCATTTCTCCTATTGCTGATAAGTAGCTCGCTGATTTCAACAACTGTGATGTCGAGTGAACTTGGTGATCCTGAACGGGGCAAGCAGGTTTATAAAAAATGTGCCAGCTGCCACATGGTTGGTGTGAAGGCGAAAAAACGTGTGGGTCCACCGCTGAACAATATCATCAACGCGAAAGCAGGCGGCGTTGCAAACTTTAAATATTCCAAGGCTTTGAAAAAAGCAGCCAGCGATGGATTGCATTGGGATTTAGATGCGTTGGATGCCTTTATTGAAAACCCGAAAGGCTTCCTGCCGAAAACAAAGATGAGTTTTCGTGGTCTTAAGGATCAAGCAGATCGCATTGATCTTATCGCTTATCTTGCGACTTTTTCTGGAGGAGAGTTGGCCGCAAAGGTCGATGAAGGTTTTACCGTATCAAAAGATATTCTCGCTCTAGAGGGTGATATTGAATACGGGGAATATCTGTCGAGTGAATGCACAACATGCCATCAATCCAGCGGCGATAATGATGGCATACCCGGTATCGTTGGTTGGGAAACTGAAGCGTTTGTCACAGCGATGCATGCATATCGCGAAAAGCAACGGGAAAACCCTGTTATGCAACTGGTTGCTGGACGCTTGTCGAATGAAGAAATCGCTGCGCTGGCAGTGTATTTTAAAGATTTAACTGAAGACAATTAGGGAGAGGAAATATGGCTTTAAATAGAAGAACATTTTTGGGAGTTGCAGGTGCCGCATCGGTCACTTTAGCTTCGCCAATGGTATTGGCCGGTGGCCATTCAAAACCGCGCGTTGTCGTTGTGGGTGGGGGCGCAGGTGGCGCAACAGCGGCGAGATATATCGCGAAAGACAGCAAGGGTGAAATTGATGTCACTCTCATTGAGCCGTCTCGTATGTACTACACCTGTTTCTTCTCAAATCTATATCTGGGTGGGTTTAAAGAGATTGATGACATTGGTCATTCCTATGGAAGCCTTGCTGCAGGTGGTGTTAATGTGGTTCATGATTGGGCCATTGGTGTTGATCGCGATGCAAAAACCGTATCGCTTGCAGGTGGCGGCTCCGTTCCGTATGACAAACTAATCTTGTCGCCGGGCATCGATTTTGTAGATGGTGCAGTCCAAGGTTGGGATGTAAGTGCACAAAACGCCATGCCGCATGCCTATAAAGCAGGGTCGCAGTCAGAGCTATTGAAAGCTCAACTCATGGCAATGCCAGCGGGTGGCACATTTGCAATGATCGCTCCGCCAAATCCATATCGTTGTCCTCCTGGACCATATGAACGCGTATCGATGGTTGCTCATTATTTAAAGAATAACAATCCAACAGCTAAAATCATTGTTGCTGATCCAAAGCCAAAATTCTCAAAAATGGCACTTTTCCAAGAGGGCTGGGCTGACCATTATGATGGAATGATTGATTGGGTTGGTGAAGAATTTGGCGGTGCCAATGTCTCAGTTGATCCAAACGCTATGACAGTTACGATTGATGGTGAAGAGACAAAGGTTGATGTTTGTAACGTCATTCCAGCGATGAAAGCAGGACGTATCGCAGAACTTGCTGGTGTAACTGAGGGCAATTGGGCACCTGTTAATGCTGCAGATATGTCAACCAAAGCAGACGGTGATATCTATGTGCTCGGGGATGCGTCGCAACAAGGTGATATGCCTAAATCAGGCTTCTCAGCCAATAGTCAGGCCAAAGTTTGTGCCAATGCCGTTCGCGGGGCTTTGACGGGGTCAAAAGTCTTCCCAGCTAAATTCTCAAACACATGCTGGTCGCTCATCACCACTGATAACGGTGTTAAAGTTGGTGCAACATATGAAGCAACAGCGGAAAAAATTGCAAAAGTCGATGGATTTATTTCCAAGACTGGCGAGACAGATGATGTTCGCAAAGCAACATATGAAGAGAGTGAAGGGTGGTATTCAGGTATCACGGCTGATATGTTTGGCTAAATAACATTATCCCCGATTGATTTATCAATCGGGGATTTTACTTAACGAAATTGTTAGTTTAGGTCTAACTTCTAGCATTCAGCTATTTGTTCCAAGTACTTTGAAGTCTTTCATAATTTGCCATCGCTTCGCTAGCGGAAACAATAGGCAAATTATGTTTTAACCAGCCCGGACCATTGCGATTGCCAAACATGCCTTCAGATATGTCTGCAACTCCGGTCAAACCATTTTGTTCAAGGAAATAAGTTACTTCCGCTGAGCGACCACCGGTTGCGCAAATAAGTGCGATTTTCTCAGGTTCATATTCCAACAAGATAGATTGAAACCGCTGTAAGAAATCCTTTTCATGCATGGATATTGGTAAAGCGCCCTTCGCAACGCCTGAATCCTGCCATTCTTCACGTGATCGAATATCAAGTATGACGAGATCTTTCGAGGATAGTTTCTCAAAAGCCTCAGGGGCACTCATTAAAGGGGTGTCTGAATGTGCGGGCAGAGCCAAAAAAATGAGCGATAACAGCAGCGCCAAAGACGTTATATGATACCGGAAGTTCGAAGAGTTTCGGTCAAGTGCTAAAGCCTGCAATTATTCAAATTCCATTTGTTCATATACGCGCCCGGCATTGCGTGTTGCTAACTCATTAAATGTGTGCAGATGCGCATAGGGCGATTGATCAACGTAATAAGCATCGGCTAAATCGCCACCTTCTTCAAGGTGTTCGCCGATCTTTCCGCGCAAATAAACAAGATAATCATATGTATAGCGTCTCACCTGATCCATATTCGTGGGATGGCCATGACCAGGGATAACAAAGGTTGCCTTCAATGCTTCAAATTCAGTTTCCCAAGTTTCAACCCATTCAGCGGTCATAGTGTCGTCAAAAATCGGCAATAGTCGTTCATGAAATGCCATGTCTCCTGCAATAACTAAGTTCTGTTTTGGAAGCCAAACTTGCGTATCACCCGGGCTATGCGCAGGGCCGAGATGTAAGATTTCAATTGTGAAATCCCCAAGCTCAATTATCTTTTTATCTTCAAATAAGTCAGTTGGAAGTGCGATCGTAGTGCCTTCTGATTTATCTCGATTATAGCGTTTCATATTTTCAAGAATCTGATGCCCGCGCTCTTCCAGCTCATGCTTAGCATCGACATGCGCGATGATAGGAACGCCAAGTTCAGCCCAATAGGAATTACCTAGTGCTGCGTGTCCCTGACCATTTTCGTTGATGACATATTTCACGCTTTGATCGGTGATCTTCTGAATTTCTTCATGCAAAGCTTTTGCCAATGAATAGGCCGCACCGCCGTTGATCACGACGACACCATCGCCGGTGATAATGAAGCTGAGATTATTGTTGTGCCCGCTATTTTCATAAGTTGGTGGTGCTGTTGCGCCAATGGCTGACCACACATGGGGAATGACTTCAATAGGTTTGGAATATAATAGCGAACCGGGGTATTGATCTGCGATATTCTCATCCGCCGTTGCTGGCAAACACATCATCGCCAATATTGCGAGTGTTCTGATAAACATCAAATTTCCCCTTCTAAAAATTCATACCCATCTTGCATGACGCCAACTTTACCGATGCCACCATTGGGAAGATGAAAACCTATAATATTCATGTTTTCCGACGTAATCCGGTCAAACAGCATCTTGCGTGATTGAATACCAAGATCACGATCTTGATCGGAGCCGCTCGGCCAAGATGGTTTTTTAAATGCAATATGATGATTACCTATCGCATCTCCCAAAATCATCGTTGATGTTGATCCGTTCTTTACCTCAAAGCTCATATGTCCGGGGGTGTGTCCGGGCGATGATACAGCCGCAATACCGGGCGAGATTTCTTCTCCGTCTTTAAAAAACTCAATCATATCTTCAATGGCTTCAAGTCGACGTTTTGCACCCACAGCAAAAGGTTTTAAACTATCAGGCAAGCCATCGACTGTATTGGGGTTCCACCAATAATCCCATTCATTCTGGCCAATTAGATATCGTGCTTCGCTAAAGAGCGGATCATCAAAATCATCTAAAAGGCCCCATAGGTGATCAGGATGCGCGTGGGTGAAAACAACATGGGTGATATCTTCAGGTGATAACTCCAAACTCTCAAGGCTATCCACGATCATGCCTGCAGACGGCATAAAGTCAGGACCTGAGCCGACATCAAATAGGACATTGTTCTCGCCGTTCTGATACAGCGCCAAATTGCACTCTGGTGTGAGCTGATCGCGCGATAAATTAAACTCTGTGAGAATAGGGGGGAGCTCATCTTGCGGAACGGATCCAAAAATAAAATCACCGGGAAGCAAAAGGTTTCCATCACTTACCGTAGACAGGGTGGCTTGACCTAAGTTGATCTGGGCAATTGATAGATTTGGTGTAGCTCCTAAAACGGACAATGCCGCGGTGCCTTTTAAAACATCTCGTCGTGTAACAGGCATATCTCACTCCATTCATTCATATATTCGAATATGAATGAATAAAATGTATTGCGCAACCTTTTAAGCTGCCCAAAAGTTTTCGAAAGACATAAAACCATAAAAAAACCACGTCAAAGCAGAGGCTGCAATTCAACGTGGTTTTTGTAAACTCTGCGCATTAAACGCGCAAAAATCGTGCTTTATAAAAAGTCATCACGGTATGGCGTAAAGCAATCAATCAAAGTGCCCGGTTCAAGGCAGACACATCCATGAATAAGCTCTGATGGGATGATGAAACTATCACCTTTTTTTACTTCGCGTTTTTCATCACCTAGCGTGAAAATAAAACGTCCACTCTCAACGTATGTCGATTGAACATGCGGGTGATTATGCAAATCACCTTTTGCACCTTCCGCAGAAAAACGAAACGCGACAACCATGAGTTCGTCATGGTTTGCCAGCACTTGACGAGTTACATTGTCACCGGTTGAAACAACTGGAAAATCTGACATTTAAAGCTCCAAATTAAGAGAATAGCATTCCGCCGTTTATATCGACATTTGTTCCAGTTATAAAGGCACTGTCATCGCATGCAAGGAACAATACAAGATTTGCCGCGTCATCGACATGCCCCTGACGTTTAACTGGTGCGCTTGCTTCAAATCCGCGGCGGCCAGCATCAGGCGTGTGAACATTGTGGAAGTCAGTATCAATCATGCCAGGGCATAGCGCGTTTACGCGAATATCTGGACCTAGTTCTTTGGCAAGACCGCGCGTCATTGTCATCACGGCACCTTTAGATGTTGCGTAAGGTACAGCGCCTGGGCCACCACCATCACGACCAGCTTGGCTAGCTAAATTAACAATCGCACCGCTTTTCATGTGTTGAAGGGCAGCATGTGTCATCAAAAATGTGCTTGTTAGGTTCAAATCAAGAACTTCACGCCAGTGGGATAGTGGCGTTTCAGCTATTTTCTTACGAGCAACAAGACCACCAGCATTATTGACAAGAACATCAACACCGCCAAATGTTTCGACCGTTTTAGCAACCAAAGCATTGACATCATCTTCGTTTTTCAGATCCCCCTGCATCGCAAATGCGTTGCCCCCATTCGCCTTAATTGTCGCGACCGTCTCATCGGCGCCAGTGCTGAAGTAATTAATCGCAACATTTGCGCCTTCAGAAGCTAATTTAATAGCAACGGCTGCACCAATATCGCGACCGCCGCCGGTCACGATGGCAGTTTTTCCTGCAAGTTTCATTTGGTTTATTTCCTTTGAGTGGTTATGTGTTAGCTAGTTTTTTCATCACAACTTTGAACGTGTTTTCATCCGGATCTGTGAAATATAAGTCCGCGTCATAGCCCTGATCGTCCATGAAGTTGAAAATTCTTTTCGGTGCATCAAGTTTGTATGGCACTAAAAGCGTTGCAATACGGTGACGGGTCGAAGCGGGGTAATGTGCGGTTAACACGGTGCTGACCGGTAATCCTTCATAATCTTCGGGATCAACATCGGTAAACTCTGTTTTTTGACTGATCTGCGGTTTGCCGGCTTCCGACCAAACAACTTGTCCGTAAAATCCGGAGCGTTCTTGGCGATTGCGGAATGAAGATTTACCAAGTTCAAACGGGTTATTTGCATGCAGCAACCAATCTATCGTGACAGGCTCATCTGCATCTACTTTATCGACAATGACAAAATAAGAGCCGCGTACGAAGTAAATCTCACGTTCTGCACATGTCACTTCTGGTGAGAGAGATTGATATGCAGCTGTTGCATTGCCGCAGATATAGATATGATCTTCGCGTTGTTCCGCAGCTTTTATCAATCCTGTCGAAGCGAGTGCCTTGGCTTTATCTTTTTCAGCATATTGACCTTTACCATTGATCAAAATTGCATTTTTAGAACGAGTTTGACGGCGCCAATTGCGGTGCATGGAAGAATTAAAGGCGACGTAATATCCAGATTGGATTGCCATATCTTCGCCATATGCTGCCATGCAAAAGGAGTTTTGATCACCATGACTATGGCTCACCGAACCAAATTTTGAAGACTTAAACACGAACTGAATATGGTTATCTGGATCATCCATGGCATGTTGAACGCCCACCCAGCCAATACCTTTAAAGTGGCGCAATCCATCTTCAGGTTTTTCAGCTTTAATCTGCGGGAAATCTGTTTGGAAGACGAGTTCGTCAAAATTCGTATCCCACCAACCCCAATTGTAAAACGCCATTTCTGTGCCAGGGTTTGTGCGCAGGTTTTCCTCCGCATACCATTGGTATTCGCCTTTGCCAGTTGCCCCTGCAAGCTGGCGCATATTCAGCCCGGTTTTAATCCCCGGTAAATCGCCTTGCGTACTATCATCTCCAAATGTGGCGCGCCGCGTATTTGGAGCTTTGCAATAAAGCGGGAAGTCGCCGGTGTTTTGCAAGAACGGACGCTTGTAAAGGTCAATTCCAGTATAAGATTTTAGCCTGTTTGCAGCGTCAATGAGATATGCAACGCCCATCATCCAGTAATTAGTACCCTCGGCCCAGCCACCGTCGTCATCACCCCACGGAGAATATACGGTCATTAAAAATTCAATGCTATAGTCAAGCCAATCGCGAACTTCATCATTCTCATCATCGCCCAATAGCGCAATACATGATGGGACAATGCTGAGCGAAACGGATCGAACCGCATGGCTGTCATACGGGAAGAGGTGGATCTTGGCGTTTTGGATAGCGTGTTCTGCAATGTCTCGTGTGCGTTCTAAAAGTGAAGCACGAACGGTTGCACGTTCCTCGTCTGACAATTCATCATAGAGCCAGTCATACCCCCATGCGAGCGCATTACAAACGCGATATGCCCATTCATCAGTATAGGCGCGCGAGGTAACGCCCATTGGATCCCACGATGCCGCTTCTAACAACCATTCTTTGGCACGAGCAGTCATGTTTGCATCATCTGTTACTGCGCCACCAATTGCCAGATGACGGATCGCATACCAAACTTCTTGCAAGTCGATATATGTTTGACGCCAAACAGGTGCAGTACGCGTATGATTTGGATAGCCCGCCGGTTCACCCATCACATCCCGCTCCATCCAAGGTAGAACGGATTTTTCATAAAAGTTTGCCCAGCTACAATGGCTAGGATCGGCAGCGACAGCTTTTTTAAATTCAACTAGGCGATCTGATGTCATCCAAAGGCGAGGGTGGTTCGTATCCACCTTTTTGTATCTCTCTGTTCTTTTTGGAACGGGTGTTTGCGGCAAATCCTCAGCCAATGTGAAGTTGCGTGTGCTGCTCCAAGTGCTTGTTTGCGTATTTGTTTCCGCGTCCCATGTTGCGTAAGACCAATGGTAATCCCCAGCGTCTAAAACAATGTCTGGGGTAAAAAAGTTCAGCGGTAAATCTTCAAAAACATGGGTGTTTTTTGCCGGGTAATTAGCATCTTTAGAAATGCGCAACACATAGCGCGCGTCATCATCAATTACTGGGATCCATGAAAAGCGTGGTGGATTTTCAACAATATCCGTATCTTCAATCGGTGAATATTGGATCGTAAGTTGACCAGCTTTTGGTTCATCAAGCAAAGGAAGAGCGTCACTTGCCATTAAAGTAGATTTCCGTTTTTAAAATTGCAATGAAGCGGCGAGAAAACCCGCCGCTCTGAAGTTTGTTTACAAGCTATTACTTGTTGTATTGGCGCTCGTATGCAGATTGCATCACGACAAGAACGTCATCGTAACCAAGCTTTTTTAGTTGAGCGATATAATCGTCCCACTCAGCTTCAACATCAGATGCACCCAAGATCCATGCTTGCTGCCGCTCGAGCATGTAATCGCGGATAGTACCCCAATACTTATCGTAGACCTTCTGCTCTTCTGCGTTGAATGCAACACCCAAGAATTGGTCGATTAGGTAGTCGCCTTGATCATAAAGCGCGATACCTTCTAGAGCGAATTCATTCGACCATTGGATCTCGTATTTGTAGTCTTGGAAATACCCGCGACCCTGAAGTTGAGAACCAACTTGGTAAAGTGATCTGTTGACAGGACCAGCGTCTAAGAATTCTTTCTTGAAGATCGCTTCGCCGTCAACCACATCATATTGCTGACCTTCAACACCGAAGTTTGCCAAGCGACGGCCTTCTGGTGTGAACCAGAAATCAAAATACTTGATAGTCTCAACGGGGTGTTCGTTGGTGTGGCCAATTGCCCATCCATCAGGTTTGATCGGAATACGGCGATGCTCTTCAATGCGCTTGCCGCTGATAGAAGCTGGCGGTGCCATTGCTTTAAATTCAAAGCCGTCAATCTCAGTTGATAGTCTGTTGTAACCAGATGTGGACGCAAACCAATCGTGTGTTGCACCACCTAGATTTTCAGACAACAAGAAGTCACGAGCGGATGAACCGCGTGTAAATACTTCCGCATCCACTAAGCCTTCAGCATACCAGCGCGCAAGGTTTTTAATGCCTTCGCGATAGCCTTCACCAGCATAAGGGTGTGCCATTTTACCATCATCGACCAAGAAATCGTGATAGGTATCAGATCCTGACGAGCGACCATCCCAAAGTGTTACAAGACGAATAAGTTCAGGCCATTGGCGAGCAAAATATGGTACTTCATCCGCTTCACCGTTACCGTTTGGATCTTGAGTTTTGAAAGCACGCAATGCAGCTTCAAATTCTTCGACTGTTTGCGGAACTTCAAGGCCTAGTTTGTCGAGCCAGTCTGTGCGGATCCAGTATGCACGACCATACTTACCATCTGGCAAATATGGGATGTAATACATGCTTCCATCAGCAGCGGAAATCGCAGCAGCGACTTCAGGACGTGCATCGAAATATGCCTTCATGTTTGGTGCATGCTCTTCAATCAGATCATTAAGCGGAAGGAAAGCACCTTCAGGACCATACTGATTGACGAAGTCTTTAATGCGGCTAGAACCTACGATGTCAGGGATATTGCCACCCGCGAGCATCAAGTTCAGCGCTTCTGTGCGACCCGTGTTCTCATCAGAACGCAGGTTTGCGCCAACGGTTACATCAACAAGGTGAACGTTAGTCCATTTACGAGCCTGTTGTTCAACAGGCCAATCTTCTTTGTAAATTGGATAACGAGCATGGTTCATCTGGATCGTTAGCTCCAGAGGATCCCCCTCAACAATTTGTAGATGGCCATCTGATACTGCAGGCGTCGCGAAAGCGGTGCCGGCCAGAAGAGCCGCGGCAAGAGTTAATTTACGCATGATTTCCTCCCATGTTGCGTGTTTGTCTTGTCATTCTTTTACTCCCCCAAGTAAAATTCCTTTTTCAAAGTATTTCTGGATGAACGGGTAAACGATCAGCACAGGAATAATTGAACACACAATGATCGCACCTGTGACGGTTTCTGGACCATAAGCTGCGTCCAGCACGTTCATTGCAAATTCTTCGGTATCGCTGAGCTTGGCTATAGTGTGACGCAAGAAGACCTGTAACGGGATCTTCTCTTCACTTTGCAATAGGACCATTGCCCAGAAGAAACCGTTCCAGCGCGCAACAATGCAGAAGAGTGTGATTGTTGCAATGGCCGGTTTGGACAGCGGCACAAAGACTTTCCATAATACCTGGAAGTCATTGGCGCCGTCCATACGGGCAGCCTCCTCAAAGCTCCGCGGAATACTTTCAAAGAAGTTTCTTAATAAGATGATGTTAAATGCGTTCACAGCGAAGGCTAGGATAATACCAAACATACTATCAAGCAGATTTAGATCGCGCATGTTTAGGAAAAACGGGATCAACCCAGCATTAAACCACATCGTAAAAGCGATGAAGAGATTGAAAAAACGTCTGCCTTTAAGCTGTGGGCGCGATAACGCATAGGCACCTGGAATGATGAACGCCATGCTCATCAATGTGCCGCCAATCGTGTAGATAAAGGTGTTGCGATAAGAGACCCAAAATTGCGGATCGGACAGAATAAAGCGATAAGCTTCAATTGTTACATCAATCGGTGTTAGCACCACTTTGCCAGCCGCAGCCGCAAAGCCTGAGCTGAATGAAACCGCCGCGATGTAAATAAACGGGTACAGTGTCGCAGCTGTAAACATGCCAATTAAAACAGATACAGCGATTGCGAAAAACTTGTCGCCTCTTGAGTAAAGATTCCATTTCATCATGTTCGAACCCTCACCATAATGATGTGCGCGATAGACGGCGCGACATCGTGTTAGCAACCATTACAAGCACAAAGGCTACAACCGCATTAAACAGACCAGCAGCAGCGGCCAAATCATATTGACCTGATTGCAAACCTTGGCGGTAGACCCATGTGTTGACCACATCAGCAACGGAATAAGTTGAAGGCTGATAGAGCAAGATCACAAGTTCAAAAGATACTTCCATGATATTACCAATGCGGATGATCAACATGATCAAGATCGTTGGCATGATCGACGGGATCGTAATCCGCCACATCATCTGCCATCGGTTTGCACCATCCACAACGGCACTTTCATAAAGCGATGGATTTACCCCTGCGATCGCAGCAAGAAAGACGATTGATCCAAAACCAGCTTCTTGCCAAATACCAGTACCCACAAAGATTGGTCTGAACCAATCAGGCTGGGTGAGGAAGTAGATTGGATCAAGACCTAGCCAACCCATCACAGTGTTAACAATACCGGCCGACGGAGAAAATGCTGTGATGACAATACCTGCAATAATCACTGATGAGATAAAATGCGGGAGATAAACAATTGTTTGCGCTGTGCGTTTATAGCTTGCATGCAAGATTTCATTGAACATCAACGCTAAAATGATGGGAGCCGGGAAGCCGAATATAAGATTTAGTGCACTGATTTCGATGGTGTTTCGAACCGCGCGCAAGAACTGATCATTGGAAAACAATGTTTGAAAGTGTTCAAAGCCAATCCATGGGCTGTTTGCGACACCTTTAAAGATTGAATAGTCCTTAAATGCGATCTGCAAACCATACATCGGTTTATAAAGGAAAACGATAAACCAAATTATCGTTGGAACCAGCATTAGATAGATTTGCCACTCGCGCTTGAAGTGATCGATGGTGCGTGTCCAACTATCATTTCTGATCGCCTGAGTGGTAACTTGTGGCGGTTCATCTGTCCTTAAATCAGTTGAGGTCTGTTTCGCCATGGTCTTACGCACCTAAATCCAGAGCGCGTCCACTTTCAGCATCAAAAATCTTGACCAATGACGAAGGGACATGAACCTCTTTCACACCAGAAAGATGGGCGATATTGCCATTGGTTTCAGCCTTAAAGACCATGCTGTCATCACCATGATGGGCGTGGAGTAAGGCTTCGGAACCCAACGGTTCAACAAGATCCAAACTGATCGGCAAAACGGATGTGTTATCGCCCGCATTTAATTCAGTGTGTTCAGGGCGAATGCCGACAATGACATCTCTGCCAACATGGTTGCCCACCTTGCCATCGACTTTAATTTCGGCCCCGCTAACTTTCGCACCGTATTCGGTAATCTGTCCTTTGATTTGGTTCATGGGGGGAGAACCCAAGAAGCCAGCAACAAAGGTGTTGGCGGGATTGTTGAACAAATCCATCGGCGCGCCGACTTGTTCGATAATACCATCGTTCATCACCACAATACGATCGGCAAGCGTCATAGCTTCAACCTGATCATGCGTGACATAGATGGATGTTGCATTTAAGCGATTGTGCAAGCGCTTAATTTCAGCGCGCATCTGCGTTCTTAATTTCGCATCCAAATTTGATAATGGCTCATCAAACAAAAAGACTTTAGGGTGACGAACAATGGCGCGGCCCATAGCAACACGTTGTCTTTGACCACCAGAAAGATCCGCAGGTCGGCGGTGCAAATAATCAGTTAACCCAAGTATTTCAGCCGTTTCAGCAATCGTTTTCTTGATCTCAGCTTTTGGCGTTCGGCGAATGCGAAGCCCAAAAGCCATATTCTCAGCAACATTTAAATGAGGGTAGAGCGCATAGTTTTGAAACACCATGGCGACATCGCGATCTTTCGGTGCAACGCGATTTACAAAGCGCCCATCAATTGAAAGTTCACCTGCTGTAATCTCTTCAAGACCTGCAATCATTCGTAATGTCGTTGATTTCCCGCAGCCCGATGGGCCGACCAAAACGACAAATTCTCGTTCTTTAACATCTAAGTCGATGCCATGAACAACTTCTAATAAACCGTATGATTTTACGATCTTGTTTAGCGTGACGCCAGCCATGCAACCTCCCAGTTTTGCACAAAAATGCGTTATCAATGTAGTATGCTAGAAATCAATCTAGTATGCAAGATGCAATTGTTGTATACCTGATTTTTATGGATATTGTGGCTAAATCTGGTATTTCAGATTGTTATTTATCCGCACTCTTGGTAAGCGATAGGGAACGCTTACCAGCAGCAAGATTGGAGAATGTGCATGGCTCATGCAGCTCAAATTAGCGACACGCGCACCAGCGTGGATGATATTTTTGATCTACTGCGAAGTGAGATTTTATCGCTGAAGTTACGGCCCGGGGACAAGCTGTCTGAGGTTGATATGGCCGCACGATTTGGCGTATCTCGTCAGCCCGTTCGCGATGCATTTAGCCGCTTGGCCAACCAAGATTTACTGCTCATTAGGCCTAAGCGCGCAACAGTTGTAAAACGCTTTTCTACACGTGAAATCAATAAGTCACGCTTTGTGCGCTCTGCAATTGAAGAACGTGTTTTGCGTCGTGCAGCTGAATTTTGTGACTTGGTTGGAGTAGCCCGATTAGACATGTCTTTGGCTGAGCAAGAGAAGGCGCTAAAGAAAAAAGATGTGGCTGCATTTGGCCAGCTTGATTACGCCTTTCACAAAACACTTTGCGAGATTGCGCAGGTTGATTTTGCATTTGATGTGATTATGGCTGAGAAAACCAAAGTGGATCGTTTATGTGCTCTTGGCCTTGCCAAAGAAGACCGAATGCCGGAGCTGATTGCCGATCATTACCAAATTGCAAAAGCTGTGGAAAACCACGATGCTGATGGTGCTGTGAACGCTGGAATGAAACATTTAAGCCGTCTTGATGAGACCATCAAACACATCTCAGCACAAAACGCTGATTATTTTGATCCTGAAGAATAGAGCATCGGATAAAGACAATTCATGTTTAAACGCGGTGAAATGAGTGCAGGGGAAGAAGCTGCGCTGAATGCTGCACCTAAAACATCTGACATATTCAAACTTGCTTGGCCGATGACGCTAAAGGCAGTGTTTTTGCACGGAACAGTTTTGCTGGACGGTTGGTTGGTTTCTCCATTGGGAGAAAAGTCTCTGGCCGCCATGGGGTTAGCCGGCGCATTGGGGGGTATCGTTCTAGGTGTTATTTTTGCATTCTCACATGCGTTGCAAATCAGAACCGCGCAAGCTTATGGTACCGATGACCCCGTTTATCGAAAATCAGTGTTAGCATCCGGATTAACAATTGGACTGACAATTGGGTTGATCGGGATCTGTGCAATCTTTTTGTTTGGGCAGTCTCTTTTAAGCACATTGGCCACGAGCGCGGATATTTCCCAACAAGCATGGACTTACCTTTCGATCTTTTCACTCGTCATTCTAGGTGAGGCAATAGGGCAATCAATATCCAGTCATTTCAATGGTTGTGGACGGACAAAAATACCGCTTCTGGGATATTGTCTATCGGTGCCAATTAATGTGGTTCTGAGCTATGCATTAATTCACGGGGCTTTTGGATTGCCTGCCTTTGGTGTGCCGGGTGCTGCGATGGGCAGTGCAGCTGCCATTCTTTTCCAAACTATATTCCTCATTAGCCAGCTCATTCGTCTTGATGGGTTTTTGCACAATGTTAAAGGCTGGCAAAAAGGTACCTTTCAAAAGTCTATTCAACGTCATGTTGCCTTTTCGCTTCCCATTGCAGCAACATTTGTAAGTGCCACATTTGCAGGGCATATCTGCACGCTTATCTATGCAAAGATGGCGTTGCCCGATTTTGCCGCCATGACGTTGATTGCGCCGTGGAATATGGTCGCCGGGCAAATAAGTATGCAATGGACCCAAGCAACGGGCATTATGGTGGCGCAGCTTTTGGGTAAAAAGACATCAGAACCAGTGCTTGATAGATTTTTATCACGTGCATGGCGCGGTGCATTTGTTGCAGCTTTTTGTGTGGCAATCATCTTCATTGCGATGAATTTATCCATTCAGATACTCTATCCTGATCTATTGATAGAAACGCAGATGATATTGATTGGGTTTTTGCCGATCTTGCTCATCATTCAAATACCCAGAACCACAAATGCAATTTGCGGAAATACCCTTCGTGCAAGTGGGGATACGGTTTATGTCATGAAGCTGTTTATTTGGGCGCAATGGGGCTTTAGAGTTCCCGCAACTGCCGTAGCAGTGCTTTATTTTGATCTCTCAGCATTTTGGGTATTATCGCTCATTTTATGGGAAGAGTTGATCAAATTTTATCCGTTCCATCAGCGCTTATGGAAGGGAGACTGGAAACGTAGATCGGTCGCAGGTTAAGAAAATTTTCTAAAAAATTTTGTGCGATCAAACATATTTTCAAGCTCTTCCATTCGGCTTTTTGTTGTGTCCCAATTGCGCTCTTGCACTTCTGCAATAAATATTTCGGCCAAAAGCATCACAGTCACATTGGAATCCCAAGCAGAAGGAACAACAATCTGGCTGTTAAAACAGTAGTCTGCATTGACGCTGATGGGTGAACCCCATTGATCGGTAAACAACACAACCTTCGCGCCGCGTTCCTTTGCCATTTCAGCTAGCCTAAGTGTGCTGTTCTCATATCGTCGAATATCAAATATGACGACAACATCACCTTCATTGATGTCCAAAAGATAATGCGCCCAAGCGTTTGAGCTTGAGCTGATATGAGTGACGCCTTTACGGATAACTTGCATATGAAGGAAGAAATAATCAGCAAGTGTACGCGTAATTCTGCCACCAACGACAAATAGTTTTTGGTTAGAATCGCTCAATAAAGTGCAGGCGTCATCAAATGTTTGTGGGTTAATATCACCCAGTGAGTGGCTGATGTTTTCGATAACCGCTTCTGTAAAACGGTTTAAGATGTGACCTTCAGGTGCATTATTCACCCAGCGTTCGCGTTTTGCGATGGGTCCTGATATTTTTTCATCAAGCTCAGCGCGAAGGTTGGCTTGAAAATCTGGAAAGCCGGTAAAACCAAGCTTCTGCACGAGGCGTCCAACCGTCGGTGTTGAGACCCCAGCGGTATCAGCAAGACTGGTAATGCTACCTAAACCCGATACTGGGTAGTTTTTTAAAATGATATCGACAAGCTGCCGTTCAGCGCGCGTAAACTTTGTAGATTGCGCGCGAAGTTTGTCTGCAATTGTTTGTGAGCTCACCTGAATCATCCCCGTTTTTTGTAATTATATGCACAATCGAATTTAAATTGAAGAATAATTTAGTTTGATTATTGACAAGTCAATCTCAATTGAAGAGAATTTAACAAAATTTGGAGTGATCGTTTTGGTGGATGAAGCAAAAACAGAAGTTGTTTCCGTGTTGGCAGGTGATAGCGCTTGCGACATTCTGCTAATTTGTGAGCATGCTTCAAACCATATCCCAGCAAAATTTGATAATCTGGGTTTAAATGCTGAGGCGCTTAAAAGTCATGTTGCCTGGGATCCAGGTGCTGCCGAAGTCACAAGATTGTTGGCAAAACGATTTAACGCGCCGGGCGTGTTAAGCGGTATTTCCAGATTAGTGTATGACTGCAATAGACCACCATCTGCCAAAGATGCTATGCCTGAAAAGAGTGAAATTTATCAAATTCCGGGCAATGCAAATCTCACTCAAGCGCAAAAAGATCAGCGTATTCAGGATTATTATCAGCCATTTGAAGATGCAATTGCAAAGCTTTTGTCAGAGCATAGCGTCGCACCAATTCTTGTTACCGTGCATAGTTTTACACCGACTTATCACGGTAAAAAACGTGAAGTTGAAGTTGGTATCTTGCATGACGATGACAGCTTGATAGCTGATGCTATGCTTGAATATGCCGAACGCTATGAAGAGATGTGCGTGCTCCGCAATGAACCTTATGCGGCTGAAGATGGTGTCACTCACACGCTTAAACATCATGGTATTCGCAATGGTCTTGCAAATGTGATGATTGAAATTCGCAACGATCTTTTGCAAACCCCACAGCAATGTTTGGATATAGCATTACGAATAGCAGTTATGCTCGATTATGCGCTCAAAGTATATTCAGCGGCGCCCGATCGTAAGGAGCGCGCTGGATGAAGTTTGTAAACTCTTACATACGCGTTGTTGATGCAGTGAATTACCGCATCGGACGGATCATTATGTATGGCATCTTTGTCATGATCGCTATCCTCATGTGGTCTTCGATTTCCAAAACCTTTTTTCTTCCCTCTCTTTGGACGCTTGAAATCGCTCAATTTGCGATGGTGAGTTATTATATTTTGGGTGGGCCATACTCTATCCAGCTTGGATCGAACGTCCGTATGGATTTGTTTTATGGCGAATGGTCAACACGTAAAAAAGCCCAAATCGATGCGATAACGGTGTTCTTCCTGTTGTTTTATTTGGGCATTTTGCTCTATGGCGGGCTTGGATCACTGGCATATTCATTGGGTCATTATGGTGATGAGCCGATACAGTTTTTATTTGGTGTTTTAACAGGGCAAGAAAGTCCAGGACGTTTAGAGCGCAGCCCAACGGCTTGGCGCCCGTTCTTGTGGCCAGTTAAATTAGTTATGTGTCTGGGCGTGTTTTTAATGCTTTTGCAGTCGATTTCCGAATTACTCAAAGACATTATCAAACTGCGCGACGAGAAAACAGAAATTGAGGCTGTGAACTGATGTCATACGAAATGATTGCATTATTCATGTTCGCATCCATGATGCTGATGTTGTTCACCGGTCAACGCGTTTTTGGCGCAATTGGTGCTGTCGGCGCAATCGCCGCCATTGCGCTTTGGGGGACGGGCGGTTCTGATATCGCATTTGCATCCGCTATGAAGTTGATGAAATGGTATCCACTTTTAACCCTGCCAATGTTCATCTTTATGGGTTATGTGCTCTCTGAATCTAAAATCGCCGATGACCTTTATAAGATGTTCCATGTTTGGATGGGGTCGGTGAGGGGTGGCCTGGCTATCGGCACCATCGGTTTGATGATCTTGATCTCAGCGATGAATGGTTTATCGGTTGCCGGCATGGCGATTGGTGCCACAATTGCACTGCCTGAATTGTTAAAACGCGGATATGACAAACGCATGGTCACTGGCGTCATACAAGCGGGTTCTTCGCTTGGTATTCTGGTTCCGCCATCGGTTGTTTTGGTACTTTATGCCATGATCGCACGCCAGCCAGTTGGCCAATTATGGCTTGCTGGTGTTTTCCCTGGATTGCTGATGGCAGCGCTGTTTATGCTTTATATCTATATCAGATGCCGTATTCAGCCCGAGCTTGGTCCAGCACTAAATGAAGATGAACGCGAAGCTATGCCGCTATCTGAGAAGCTTGGCCTATTGCGAGCTGGCATGCTGCCACTTTTTATTTTCGCTGTGATGATGGTGCCGTTTGTCAATGGCTGGACATCTTTGGTTGAAAGCTCAGCCGTTGGCGCATCAACTGCGTTTTTGGCAGCCGTCTTTAAAGGACGGATGAACAAAAAAGTGTTTGAAACATCTGTACGACAAACGCTTGCGATTTCCTGCATGTTTATGTGGATCATTCTGGCGGCATTGGGCTTTGGTGCCGTATTTGACGGGTTGGGTGCGGTCAAGGCGATTGATACGCTGTTTACCGATCAACTTGGATTAAACCCTTGGGTAATCCTCATATTGATGCAGCTTTCATTCTTGGTGATGGGAACATTCTTGGACGATACAGCCATGTTGGTGATCGTTGCACCACTTTATGTGCCACTTGTTAAAGCGCTTGGATTTGATCTTGTTTGGTATGGTGTTTTGTACACAATCACCACACAGATTGCATATATGACGCCGCCATTTGGCTACAATTTATTCCTCATGCGTGCCATGGCGCCGCCTGAGATCACGCTTAAAGATATTTACAGCTCAATCGCACCATTTGTGTTGGTGATGTTATTTGCCTTAGCGCTTGTCATCATATTTCCGCAAATTGCGATGTGGTTACCAAATACTGTTTACGGAAAATAACGAGAACTTCAAAAAGAAGCAGAAACTGGTTGGGGACAACCAAAACAAGGAGAAATGAAATGACGACTTCAAGACGTACCTTTATTAAGGGAGCAGCAATGGCAGCACCAGCGGCAGCGCTGGCAACACCTGCTATTGCACAATCAAAAATTAAATGGCGTATGCAAACTTATGCAGGTGCAGCGCTTGCTGAGCACGTGGTAAAACCTGCAATCGATAGCTTTAACAAAATTGCTGGCGACGAAATGGAAATTGAGTTGTTCTTTGCCGATCAACTTGTACCAACAGGTGAATTGTTCCGTGCGATGCAAAAAGGCACAATCGATGCTGTGCAATCAGATGATGATTCCATGGCGTCCCCCACGGATGTGACCGTTTTCGGTGGGTACTTCCCATTTGGTAGCCGCTATTCGCTTGATGTACCAGTGCTCTTTAATCAATACGGTTTGGGTGAAATTTGGGATCAAGAATATTCAGCCGTTGGCGTAAAACACATTTCAGCAGGTGCATGGGATCCATGTCACTTTGCAACAAAAGATCCGATTAATTCGTTGGAAGACCTTAAAGGAAAGCGTATCTTTACTTTCCCAACAGCGGGTCGTTTCTTGACGAAGTTCGGTGTTGTTCCTGTGACACTCCCTTGGGAAGACATTGAAACTGCGGTTCAAACTGGCGAATTAGATGGTATTGCATGGTCCGGTATTACAGAAGATTATACAGTTGGCTGGGCTGATGTGACCAACTACTTCCTAACAAACAACATTTCAGGTGCATGGGCAGGTTCATTCTTTTCCAATATGGATCGCTGGAATGAATTGCCTCCGCATCTTCAAGAATTGCTGAGAGTATGTATGGATCAAAGCCATTATTACCGCCAGTGGTGGTATTGGGGTGGTGAAGCTGATTTGCGTGTTAACGGCACAAAAATGGAGCTTACAACTATTCCTGATGAAGAATGGGCACAAGTTGAAGATGCCGCTGTTGAATTCTGGGAGGAAATTGCAGCTGAATCTGAAACAAAACGTAAAGTCGTTGAAATCTTCAAAAAGTACAATGCCGACATGGTTAAGGCTGGACGCCCTTACCGTTACAGCTAAACTACAAGCTTAAAAGACGCCATCATGTTGGTGGCGTCTAACACAAACGGTCTATCAGGATAATCATGTCTAAAACCCTCCCATTTGAAGCATTGAAATCTAAAATCACGGCTGGCGATATAGACACCGTGTTGGTGTGTCTGGTCGATATGCAAGGCCGCCTCATGGGCAAACGCTTCCATGCTGTGAACTTTATTGAAAATGCTTATAAAGAAACTCATTGTTGCGATTATTTGCTTGCAACCGATTTAGAGATGGCCACCCCTGATGGGTACGCAGCTTCAAGTTGGGAACGCGGCTACGGCGATTATATTATGAAGCCTGATTTGGAGACAATCCGATTGGTTCCGTGGTTAGAAGGCACCGCTATGGTGATGTGTGATGTGCTTGATCATCATACGCATGAGGAAGTTCCGCATTCACCGCGCGCGGTTTTGAAAAAGCAAGTTAAGCGTCTTGAGGAGCTTGGTTATAAAGCCAAGACCGCAACAGAACTTGAGTTCTTCATTTTTGAAAAAAGCCTTGATGAAATTCGCAAATCTGGTTTTAAAGATCTTGAACCGATCAGCGGCTATAATGAAGATTATCATATCCTGCAAACCACCAAGGAAGAGCATATTATGCGCCCATTGCGCAATTGCTTGTTTGAGGCTGGAATTCCGGTTGAAAACACCAAAGGTGAGGCAGAAGCGGGGCAAGAAGAACTCAACATTCGTTATGATGAAGCGCTCAATTGCGCAGAATATCATACGATCGCCAAACATGCGGCCAAAGAGATTGCATGGCAAAAGGGTCACGCTGCAACATTCGTCTCCAAATGGCATCACGAACGTGTGGGGTCTTCTTCGCATATTCATCAATCGCTCTGGACACTTGATGGTGAAAGTGCGTTTTATGACAAAGACGGTGAGTTTACTATGTCAAAAACCATGCAGCATTACGTAGCTGGATTGCTCAAATATGCTCAGGATACAACATACTTCCTTGCCCCTTATATCAATTCTTACAAACGTTTTGCCAAGGGCACTTTTGCCCCAACAAAAATCATCTGGTCTGTTGATAACAGAACGGCTGCATTTAGATTGTGCGGTGATGGATCAAAAGCTGTGCGCATTGAATGTCGTGTCGGTGGTGCTGATATCAATCCATATCTAGCAATTGCTGCACAATTGGCGGCAGGCATTGCAGGACTTGAAGAAAAGCTTGAATTGGCACCTGCAACATCGGGCGATATTTATGCAAATGATGCTGCTGAAGATTTGCCAACAAACTTGCGCGATGCCGCCGCGAAGTTAGAAGGTTCAAAAATGCTTCGCGCTGCGTTAGGGGATGTGGTGGTTAAGCACTATGTTCGAGCAGCAAGATGGGAACAAGAAGAATTTGATCGCGTGGTCACAGATTACGAAATCGCCCGTGGGTTTGAAAAAGCCTAAGGATTTAAGAAAGCCAGATAATGTCAGTTTTAAAATGTATTTCACCCATAGATGGTTCAGTCTATGCAGAGCGGGAAACGTTGTCGTCCTCAGATGCGCAAGCGCTTGTACAAAGTGCCAAGCAGGCGCAGAGCGAATGGGCTAATCGCTCATTAGATGAACGTATCAAATTGGTCATGGCAGGTGTCGCTGCAATCGGTGACATGAACGTTGAGATCGTTCCCGAGCTTGCATGGCAGATGGGACGTCCGGTTCGCTATGGAGGTGAATTTGGTGGGTTCAATGAACGCGCAAGTTATATGGCATCTATTGCCAAAGAAGCATTAGCTGATATTGAGGTATCTAATGATGATCAGTTCAAGAGATTTATAAAACGCGAAGCGCATGGTGTCGTCTTGGTCATCGCACCTTGGAACTATCCTTATATGACGGCGATTAATACCGTTGCGCCGGCGTTGATAGCAGGTAATTCTGTTGTGTTGAAACACTCCACGCAGACATTGCTTGTGGGCGAACGCATGGCAGAAGCCTTCCGTCTAGCAGGCGTTCCAAAAGATGTTTTCCAAAATGCGTTTTTAGATCACCAGACGACATCTGATCTGATTGGTGCAAAGAGCTTTGGGTTTGTGAATTTTACAGGATCTGTTGGTGGTGGCAAAGCCATGGAGCAAGCAGCTGCGGGAACTTTTACCGGCATCGGACTTGAACTTGGCGGCAAAGATCCAGGTTATGTGATGGATGATGCTGATTTAGACGCAGCCGTTGAAACGCTGATCGATGGCGCGATGTTTAACTCAGGGCAATGCTGTTGCGGGATTGAACGCATTTATGTGCAAGAGAGCCTTTACGATGCGTTTGTTGAAAAAGCTGTTGCGATTGTAAACGGCTATAAGCTTGGCAATCCGCTAGATGAGGCGACAACGTTGGGCCCGATGGCCAATAAACGTTTTGCTAGTGAGGTACGGTCTCAAATTGCAGAAGCGATTGAGCAAGGTGCCGTTGCGCATATCGATACCTTTGATGAGGATGATGGCGGTGCTTATCTTACTCCGCAAATCCTAACCAATGTCGATCACAAAATGCGTGTGATGCGCGAGGAGAGCTTTGGCCCGGTGGTGGGTATCATGAAGGTCAATGACGATGCAGAAGCTGTTGGTCTGATGAACGATAGTGATTTTGGATTAACCGCTTCACTTTGGACAAAAGATATTGAGCGCGCAGAAAAGATCGGCAACGAAATTGAAACCGGTACGATCTTTATGAACCGGTGTGACTACCTTGATCCAGCTCTGTGTTGGACGGGTTGCAAAGATACAGGGCGCGGGGGAGGACTTTCAGTGATTGGCTTCCACAATTTAACCCGTCCAAAATCCTACCATTTAAAGAAAGCTTAGATCATGGAATTAGTTGGAAACTGGTCTTATCCTACTGCAGTAAAATTCGGCGCTGGGCGCATTTCTGAAATTGCGGATGCTTGTAAATCGGCTGGCATTTCAAAACCATTGCTTGTCACCGACAAAGGTCTTGCGAGCATGGAGATCACCACCAAGACGCTTGATCTGATTGAAGCGGCAGGTCTTGGTCGCGGTATGTTCAGCGAAGTGGATCCAAATCCAACCGATAAAAACGCTGAAGACGGTGTGAAGTTTTATCGCGAAGGTGGGTTTGATGGCGTAATCGCCTTTGGCGGTGGTTCTGGTCTTGATCTGGCTAAAGTGATTGCTTTTATGGCAGGGCAAACACGTCCTTTGTGGGACTTTGAAGATATTGGCGATTGGTGGACACGTGCGGATGCAGATGCCATTGCACCGATTATTGCTGTGCCCACAACAGCAGGAACGGGGTCAGAAGTTGGTCGCGCTAGTGTAATCACCAATTCAACCACCAGCGAGAAAAAAATCATCTTTCATCCAAAAATGTTGCCTGCTGTGGTTATTTGCGATCCTGAATTGACCGTAGGTATGCCCAAATTTATTACAGCTGGAACGGGCCTTGACGCGTTTGCGCATTGTGTAGAAGCATTCTCAAGCCCGCATTATCACCCGATGAGCCAGGGCATTGCGCTGGAAGGTATGCGATTGGTGAAAGAATACCTTCCGCGCGCATATCAAGATGGGACAGATATCGAAGCGCGCGCGCATATGATGAGTGCTGCTGCTATGGGTGCAACCGGGTTTCAAAAGGGTTTAGGCGCTATCCATGCCATTAGTCATCCGGTAGGTGCGATTTATCACACACACCATGGCACGACGAATGCTGTGTGTATGCCAGCGGTATTGCAATTCAATAAATCTGCAATCAAAGAACGTTTTGATATGGCGTCTGCATACTTAAATATCGAAGGCGGCTTTGAGGGTTTTTGTGCCTATGTTGATGATCTAAATGCATCGATGAGCGTGCCAAAAACTCTGACCGAACTTGGTGTTAAAGATCCAGATATCGACCGCTTAGTTAGGGATGCGCTTGCGGATCCTAGCACTGGCGGTAACCCAGTTGAAATGACCGCTGAAAACACCAAGGCTCTAATACTTGCATGCATTTAGTTGATACTTTTTAAACTGTTTGACAATCTGTATATAATCTTACATGCTGTTTACTTATGTAAATTTTTATACATGCCCTTCACTGGTTTGTCGTGTGAGTGTCACAAAGCAAACCTAAGAGTATGACGTTAAATTTCAAAGGATAAACTTCCAGGGAGAAAATACCATGAATTTTAAATATACTTGCTCAGCTATTGCAATGCTTGCAATGTCGGCATCAGCTGCAAATGCAGATACTTTAAGACTATTAACCTGGGGTGGTTATGCACCTGAGGCGGTTATCGAAAAATTTGAAGCTGAAACTGGTCATAAAGTGGAAGTTACAAAATCAAATAACGAAGAAATGGTTGCAAAACTTCGCGCAACAAATGGCGGTGGTTTTGATCTTGTTCAGCCAAGCCAAGACCGTATTGCTGGTGCACAAGAAGAATTCGGCATTTATAAGCCGCTAGATCTTTCTAAAATTGACACAAGCCAGTTCATCGATTCAATGCTTGAGGCGACAAAAGGCAACACAATGATGGACGGTAAAGTGTTTGCTGTTCCGCACGTTTGGGGCACAAGTGGTCTTGTTGTAAACACTGCAATGGCAGGTACTGTAAAAGACTATACAGACCTTTGTAATGCAGATGTTGCAGGCAAGGTATCTTATCGTTTGAAACGTCCTACATTGATCGGTTTTGCTTTCGCAATGGGCATGGACCCATTTGCAGCCTACGGCGATGCAGATGCTTACAAAGGCATTTTGGATAAAGTTGAAGCCAAACTTATTGAATGTAAGGCAAATGTAAAAACTTACTGGGATGGTGGCGATGAAATTAAAAACCTTCTCCGCTCTGGTGAAGTAACAGCATCTATGGCTTGGGATACAGGTGGCTGGCAGCTTAATGCTGATAATGCAGATATCAATTTCGTTGCGCCGGTATCTGGTGCGCTTGGTTGGATTGATACATTCGCATTGCCATCACGCGGTCGCGCAGATGACGCAGCATACGCTTGGATCAACTTCGTCATGCAGCCAGAAATCGCTGCGATGATCACATCAGAAGCTGGAAACTTTACAGCGTCTAAAGGTGGTGATGCTGGTGTTGATGATGCGCTTAAAGCGCGTTACCAAGCAAGCTTCCCGCAAGAAGCTGTCGACAACATTAAGTGGTATCCAGCGGTTCCTGCAGGTCTTGAAGCACTGGAAGGTGCTGTGCTTGATCGCGTGAACGCAGCTCAATAAAAACCAATCTATATTGAGGGGCGCTAATGTGCCCCTCATTTTTTAATGTATGAGATAAGAGTGATAGATGTCCGAAATAGCTGATCTCGAATGTAGAGAGCTTTCAAAAAGTTTTCTGGACTTTCAAGCCGTAAAAGAGGTGAGCTTCAGTGTTCCCAAAGGCACGTTCTTTTCCATTTTAGGACCGTCAGGTTGCGGTAAAACAACTCTGCTTAGAATGATCGCTGGTTTTCAAGAACCAACAAGTGGCGATCTTCTTATCAAGAATAAATCTGTGCTAAATGTAGCGCCCAATAAACGACCAGTTTCCATGGTGTTCCAACACCTTGCGCTATTCCCAATGATGAACATTGCCGCCAATGTTGGTTTTGGCTTGCGTCAGCGTGGGGTGGATAAACGCGAAATCGAAAGCCGCGTTGAAACGGTATTAGAACGTGTTGGACTTCCAGGTGTTGGAAAACGCTCTATCAATCAGTTGTCGGGTGGGCAAAAGCAGCGTGTGGCCATTGCCCGTTGCATGGTTTTAGAACCTGATGTGCTGCTTTTAGATGAGCCTTTAGGCGCGCTTGATCTTAAGCTTCGTGAACACATGAAAATTGAGCTGAAAAAGCTCCAAGCTGAGTTCAACACAACATTCGTATATATCACGCACGATCAGTCCGAAGCGCTTGTTATGAGCGATCAGATCGCTGTCATGAACCACGGTGTTTTTGAACAAATCGGCACAGCGCGTGAGTTATATTATCAACCCAATACCGCTTTTGTGGCAGGCTTTGTAGGTGAAGCGAATAAATACGATGCCAAAGTCACATCCAAAAACGGCGAAGCGTTGAAGCTTGTCACAAAAGATGGCGCTGAACTGTCAGGCATTGATGCGATTGGCGGATTAGATAACGGCGATAGCGCCCAAGTTTTCGTGCGTCCTGAGGCCATCAAAATTTCGCGCAAGCAAACCGATATCGATGGGATGAACAACACGCATTCTGGTGAGATTGAGAATATTTTGTTTAATGGTGCCAATAGCCAATTGCTTTTGCGCGACAATTCAAATGGTGCTCAAATCAACATCACCATGCCGCAAACCGGCGAATTCCGCGATCTTGCAAAAGGCGATACGGTTTATTTCGGTTGGGAAGCTGGCCAGACGAGATGCTACGCGTCGGATAAAGCGAGCTAAGATGACATCTGATAAGTCAAAACTTGGTTTTTATCTCTTACTTTCACCGCTCATATTGTGGTTGATGACATTAATTGTTTTGCCGCATGTCGGCATGTTCTTTGTGTCGATCAGCGAAAAGGTTGGTGTTCGTCAATATGAAACAGGTCTTGGCAATTATGCGGTGTTTTTCAATGAACCGCTTTATTGGAACACATTTGCGCGAACCGCTTATATGTCCATTGCAGCAACGTTTCTAACCTTGCTAATCGGTTTTCCAATTGCTTATTACATCGCAAAACTCACTAAAGGACGCACCAAAACTACGCTGTTCTTAATGTGTCTTATTCCGTTTTGGGTAAGCGAATTGGTGCGCACTTTCGGGTGGATGATTTTGCTGCGCGAAACAGGTGTTGTCTCAAGCTTCTTGCAATATCTCGGGCTTGTCGATGGTCCCATTGAGTTTTTATACAATGATGCAGCGATCATGACGGGTCTAGTTTATACCTCCATGTTGTTCATGGTTGTCCCGCTCGTCACAACGTTAGATAGCCTTGACGATAGTTTGATCGAAGCAGGTTACGATCTGGGCGGCAATGGATATACCATCCTGCGGGAGATCATTATTCCGCATGCCATGCCAGGCATTGTTTCAGGCTGTATCGTGGTCTTTATGTTGTCACTTGGGAATTACCTGACACCGATCTTGCTGGGCGGTAAAGATAGTTTGTGGTTCACGGGGCTCATCTATAGCCAATTTATCACGCGTTTTAACTGGGAGCTAGGTTCTGCATTTGGGTTCTTATTGCTTGGATTGTCTTCGCTCATTGTCTTTGTCGGATTAAAACTATCTCGACAATCGCTTACCGAAACGATGGGGCGCTAGGATGATTACAGGTATCAAGCAAAGCCCATTCTTCACATGGTCCTATCGCGCCTATGTGATACTCTTTTTCATCTATTTGGCATTGCCATTGGCTGTCGTCTGCGTCTTTGCATTTAATGATAGTCAGTTCCCATCGCTACCATGGGATGGGTTTACCTTAAAATGGTTCTTCGGGACGGAATCGCCCTCCATCGGTGTGTTCAATGAACGATCTATCATTCGCTCTATTGGCACTTCTGCATTTGTTGCCTTCTGGGTGGCGATTATATCGGTATTTGTGGGAACCTGTAACGCGTTCTTGTTCACCAGATATGAATTCCGCGGAAAGTCATTTCTCTACATCGTTATGCTGTTGCCGCTGATTATACCGGGCATTATTTTGGGTATCAGCATTTTGGTGTTTACCTCCAATATTGCCAACTTTTTAGAAAATGCGACGGGGCTATGGTTTGATAACTTGAGGCCAGGTCTTATTCTTGTGATCTTGGGCCAGTTCTCGTTTATTACAACATTTGCAACTCTTGTGATTTCGGCACGATTGCAAAAGTTTGATTTAAGCTTGGAAGAAGCAGCACTGAATTTGGGTGCGACGAAACTTGGTGCGATACGCTCGATCACACTGCCGTTTTTATATCCGGCGATGATCGGGGCAGGGGTGGTTGCTGTTCTTATGAGTTTTGAGAATTTCAATACCACATTGATGCTAGTTGGTTCAGACGCGCCGCTAACGATTACCATGTTTGATCGCTTAAAATTGGGCTCCACACCAGTGCTAAATGCCGTCTCATTGTTGCTCATGGTAGCATCTGCAATATTAGGGCTTATGTCGCTTCTTTTGCAGAAAAAATCTGACTAAGTGGTATCAGAATTTATACTTGATACTACTGAATCTATTGTATTCTAGATAGAAGTATTCGTTGAATAACTGCTATGAAGACCATTGTCATAAAACTTTTTTATTTCCGTCATTAAACTGAAAACTGCAACGCCTAAGTTTGAGCCAACTCAGACGGAGGCAATTTTCATGCTGCTTGAAATTCGTGATTTAACCAAAAAATTTGGCACTGCAACCGCAGTCAATAAAATCAAGTTTACAGTCGAAAAAGATCAATTCATCGGAATTGTTGGTCGTTCGGGTGCAGGCAAATCAACGGTCTTACGGATGTTAAATCGTCTTGCAGATCCAACCAATGGTTCCATTGTCTTTAATGGTCGCGACATTACTAAGCTCGAAGGTTCTGACAAACGCAAGTGGCAATCAGATTGCGCCATGATCTTTCAGCAGTTCAATCTAGTGCCCCGCCTTGATGTCGTTTCAAATGTTCTGCACGGGACTTTAAACAAACGCAACACACTGGCGACAATGTTTAATCTTTTTCCCAAAGATGATGTGTATACGGCTATCGACCTTCTCGAACGTTTAGGTATCCAAGAGCACGCAATGAAGCGCGCTGAAGCTTTGTCAGGTGGCCAGCAGCAACGTGTGGCCATTGCGCGTGCGATGATGCAGGATCCGCAAATTGTCTTGGCTGACGAACCAATTGCCTCGCTTGATCCAATGAATGCGCAGATCGTTATGGATAGCCTGCGCCGTATTCACGAAGAAGACGGTCGCTTGGTAATCTGCAACCTTCACACACTTGATACAGCGCGCAAATATTGCGACCGCGTCATCGGCATGCGTGATGGTAACATCGTTTTTGATGGTACTGGCGCTGAGCTCACTGTAGACGCGGCACGCGAAATCTATGGTGCAGATGAGAGCTTCTCAGAATCGGCAACTTCAACAAGCGTTGAAAGCCTTGCCCAGACAAATCACAAGCTCACAGAGCTTGCATGATGTGATCCAAGCCCCGAAATTTCGGGGCTTTTTTATGTCCTAATGGAGAAATGGAAACATGAAAAAACTAGCATTAGCCCTTTTGGCGACAACTTTAATGACAGGTGCTGCAGCTGCTGACAGCATGGACAAAATCTCAGAATTCCGCATTGGTATCTTGGGTGGTGAAAACGCACAAGACCGCATGAATTCTTACCAGTGTCTTGCAGACAAAACGACTGACCTGCTTGGTGTAGAAACAAAGTTGTTCGCACCTGCTGATTATGCTGGTGTTATACAAGGTCTTTTGGGTGGCACAATCGACATGGCATGGCTTGGTGCATCAGGTTACGCAAAAACATATTTGTCTGATCCAGAAGCTGTTGAACCTGTGCTTGTGAAAGTAAACGTTGATGGTGGCTTTGGTTACTACTCAGTTGGATTTGCACGTAAAGATTCAGGTGTAACTTCACTTGAGGATCTTAAAGGTAAAACATTTGGGTTTGGTGATCCAAACTCAACATCTGGTTACTTGATCCCTTCAATTGAAATTCCACAGCAAATTAGTGCAACAATGGAATCAGGCGATTACTTCGGTGAAGTTAAATTCACCGGTGGTCATGAGCAAACAATCGTTGCTGTTGCAAATGGCGAAATCCAAGGTGGTGTAACTTGGGCTGATGGTCTTGGTGAATGGGAAGATGGCTATAATTCAGGCGCGCTTCGCAAAGCAGTGGACGCGGGTCTTGTTGACATGAATGACATGGTCAAAATCTGGCAATCAAAAACAATTCCGGAAGGCCCAATCGTTCTTCGCAAAGCGCTTCCATCAGATGTTAAAGTTAAGATGACTGGTCTTATGGCATCTTTGAAGTCTCTAGATCCTGATTGTGCATATGGAGTTGCTTCTGGTGAAACAAAGGGCTTCATGCCAATCACGCATGAAGCTTACGAAGTGATTATCGAAGCTCGTAAATTGAAATCTAACTAATCGATTTCTTTCCTATCAAGACCACCCTATGCACTGGGGTGGTCTTTTCTCATCTCATTGAATTGAAGAACGAAAATGTCGACACAAGCCATAGACAAATCTACGGCGCCGGATCTGCGTGAAAACTATCTCGCTCAAGTTCAGCGTAAGCACTTATATAATACAATATTCTTGATCGTTTTTATCGCGCTCCTCGTAAGCGGTTTTATGACCGCAAATGATAGAAACGCTGGCGGTTTTTGGGATGGTTTGCCCAATGTCTTCGATTTTCCCGCAGAAATGCTGGATGATGCTAGTCAGAAACTGGCGCAATTTCCAGCTCACATTTTTGAATTTCTACCAAGCTTGTTAGAGACGATTAATATCGCAGGTGCGGCCACGCTCATTGGCGCAATTATTGGCGTGTTTATTTCGCTTTTGGCAACGCGGGGGCTGGCCAAATGGCCGCGATTGATCCCGGTGTTTCGCAGGGTAATGGATGTGTTGCGCGCCATGCCAGAAATTGTCATTGCTTTGGTGCTGATTTTTATCATGGGTGGTGGCCCTGTTCCGGCGATGATCGCCATTGCGCTGCATACAATTGGCGCCTTGGGTAAATTGTTCTCAGAAGTAAATGAAAATGCCGATATCAAATCTGTCGAAGGTTTAGAATCCGTTGGTGCCACATGGTTTCAACGTATGTGGCTTGGTATCTTGCCGCAAGTCATTCCAAACTATCTAAGCTATGCGCTTTTACGTTTTGAAATCAATATCAGAGCGTCAGCGATCTTAGGTTTTGTTGGTTCCGGGGGGATTGGCTACGAGCTGAAAAACGCCATGTCTTGGGGCAAAGGCAAATATGATGAAGCTGCTGTGATCTTTATCCTGCTGTTTTTAACCATCGTACTCGTCGATCAATTGTCGGGTTATGCGAGAAACAAACTGATCGGAGAAAGCCGATGAGCACGATCGTCGCTGATAACAAAACTGAACTTCGAGCCTTAGTCGATAAGAATTTTTTGAGAATGAAATTGGTCGCATTTGGTGCACCAGTGCTCATTTTGGCCTATTTCATCTATATCGCGGTTTCATTTGATTTCGCAGGAATTACAGAGCGCGCAAGGTTGGATAAAGCGTCCACGCTGCTGTCTGATACATATTCTTATAAAACACATGTGACGAAATCCAATCGCGGCGCGGGTGATTTTACCATTGCCATCGAAGGTGAGAAAAAGGGACGTTATCCTGCTGGAGAAACACCTAATTGGGTTGATATCGAAGGTGATAACGCGTCGGTCTTTTTAGCGCCTGACCATGTGGTTGAGTTTGTTGGAAAAACGGTCTTCTACGATATCCCAGGCTTTGGGATGGTTGAAATTGAACCAAAGAATTCTGGCATTTCGCTCAAACTACCAACTGAAACTGTTCCGGATTTTATCAGCGCTTCTAACACGCGCGTTTCAATCACAACCGAAGCTGGGCGCATAGCAGTCACAAAATCCAAAACAGATGTGTTCCGGTATTTTTATGGCTGGGAAATGTTTTTCTTCACACTCGACAGCCCATTTTATGGCATGAGTTTTTCAGAAGTAATTGGCTCAGCGTTCTCATCAGACCGGATTGATCCTGCAAAAAGCAATTTCAGCGCGATGTGGAACGATTTTTGGTATAATTCCATGTGGCGACATCTGGAAATTGCTTGGGCCCTGTTTGAAACAATTCTTATGGCATTTTTGGGTACGATCGGCGCAGCTCTTATTGCCCTGCCGTTAGCTTTCATGTCTGCCCGTAATTTCTCACCTGTTTGGATCGCACGCTTTTCGATGCGCCGTGTATTTGATTTTCTGCGCGGGGTGGATGGCCTTATCTGGACAATTGTTTTATCTCGCGCATTTGGTCCCGGGCCCTTAACAGGCGCATTAGCCATTTTACTAACGGATACAGGTACGTTTGGTAAGATGTTCTCAGAAGCTCTTGAAAATGTTGATCAAAAACAAATCGAAGGTATACGTTCAACCGGCGCGAAACCTCTGCAGCGGTATCGTTTTGGGGTTATCCCACAATTGATCCCAGTGTTCCTAAGTCAGATCCTTTATTATCTGGAGTCAAATACGCGAAGTGCCACAGTTATTGGCGCAATCGTTGGTGGCGGTATTGGTCTACATCTAACTCAAGCCATTATTACTGGTAAGGATTGGGAAGAGGTGAGTTATTATATCATCCTAATCATCTTAATGGTGATGATGATGGATACGCTTTCTGGTTGGCTTCGTAAAAAGCTAATCGGCGGCAAGAGTTAGCCATGCCAACCATGCCAGTCATGCCAGCCATGTCAGCAGTTCTCATTACAGGTGTTGCCCGTGGAATAGGTTACCAGATTTGTAAAGCGGCTCTATCTGATGGCTATAAGGTTTATGGAAGTGTCCGCTCTCATTCAGATGCTGATAAGCTAAAGGATGAATTTGGTAAGAACTTTACCCCTTTGGTATTTGATGTTCGCGATCAAGATGCAATGTCAAAAGCGCTGTCAGATATCGAAGAGCTCAATTTGCTCATAAACAATGCGGGTATAATCGGACCTGATGACAATGATACCATATCCGCTTCAATTAACGCTTTCACTGATGTGTTTGAGATAAACACTATTGCGCCACTAAGGTTGGCGCAATTGGTTTTGCCCAAGCTTAAAGCGTCCAGCCATCCAGCAATCATTTCTATTTCCAGCCAAATGTCTTGGATGGGATACGCAAAATCGGATCATATTTCCTATCGCGCATCAAAAACAGCATTGAACAAAATCATGCAGGGTTTGTCGACAGATTTAGCGCAGGAAAATATCCCGGTTTGTGTGGTTGATCCAGGTTGGGTGCGCACAGAGATGGGTGGTGAGAGCGCAGATAATGATCCATCTGATGTTGCTGCAGGTATTTGGCAAATCGCTCAGGGTTTAGACATGAATATGTCCGGTAAATTCATTCAATGGACCGGTAAAGAAAGAGACTACTAAAATGCCTAGATTATCGGAAGACGTGTTCTTGCATCCAGATTGTGATGTGAGCAACACAACGTTTGGTCGCTATACAGAGCTTGGTCGCGGCACTCGTATCTTAAACAGTGAAATAGATGATTACTCCTACACAGATCGTTATGCGGATATTGCAAACACCACGGTTGGTAAGTTTTCTAACATTGCAGCATTCTCGCGTATTGGTCCAACAGATCATCCAATGAATTTGGCCAGCATGCATCATATGCTCTACCGCACAAATGATTATTGGGATGGTGTTGAACGTTGGGAAGAGTTTTTTGAAAACCGAGCCTCACGCCGAACAAAAATTGGTCATGATACCTGGATTGGTGCACAGGCAATTATCAAACCTGATTTGAATATTGGTCATGGGTCCGTCATTGCTGCGGGCAGTGTGGTCACCAAAGACGTACCACCTTTTATGATCGTTGCAGGGGTGCCAGCAGTACCCATTAGAAAACGTTTTGAAGATAATGTTGCGAACCGTTTAATGGCGCTTTCATGGTGGGACTGGACCCATGAGGCACTAAGAACCGCGTTACCAGATTTTAGATCGCTGCCGATTGAAGCTTTTTTAGAGAAATATGAAAATCAGTAACGAAAAAAAGCGAGCTGAATAAACTGCTCGCTTTATTCATTCTAACGGCCACCAAAATGAATTGGTGGCCTTTTTTTGTCGTCGTAATTACTCAATGCCCATGCAGTTTGCATAATAAGTAACAGTCGCAGGCCAATCTGAGAACATGCCGACGATACCAACATCTTGTGCAAGCACATCCAGCATCTCAAACATAGCTCCATCTGTATCGGTTACATCTTTGATTGATTGGTAATACCATCCACCGCCAGATTTAAGTGGGCCAGAACGTTCAAGCGTCCAAGTGATAATATTAAGCCCGGCGTCTTTTGCTTTGATCGCATATTCCGATGGAACAATCTCACCGTCTTTAAGGGTTAGAAGCATCCACATTGGCGGTGCAATATAGTTTACACCTTTTTCTGCAAGTTCTTCCATGGAAGGCTTAAACGTTGATGCATCATTATAGTCAAAATCATCGCGATTGTAACTTGCATCAAGATATACAGCTTGCTTACCAAACTCTGGTTCGTTCTCAATCCAGTAAAGTACATCATCTAGATTAAATGATTGAGCAAATACATCAGACGCTGGAACCCCAGCAGCTTTATATTCATCAATCATTTTTTGAGCGTAATCTGCTTGGCTAAAGCCATCAAACGGCATCTCGACAGATGGAGATTTTAATTCCGGCGTAAACTTAAGACCCAATGATTTAAACATCTCAATAGATTCAGCGTGGGTCATCAATGTGCCAACTTCAGCAGAATATAGATCAGTGCGCCAGCCGGCTGTGCCATCTAAGTAACCAGCAACATCTGTTGCGCTTTGATTAGCAGCATCCATCTTACCCTTTAGCGTGCGAAACTCTGCAAGAGTTACATCAGATGCACGACATTCAGCTGATGCTTTTGTGTCTCCCGATGCGGGTGTGAAACCGGTGGTGCAATTTGGCGCCAAATCTGTTGCGAGAATGTTGGTCGTTGTGTGAAGGTCGTTTTGCGCATGACGGCAAACAAGCTCCTTATCTTTTGTAAAAGTTACATCGCATTCCATAATGCCAGCACCCATGCGGGCAGCGGCGGCATACGATTGCTTTGTGTGTTCAGGGAACTGCATTGGTGCGCCGCGGTGACCGATTGAGAAATCAGATTTTTTAAAATCCATCGCTGAACATGCGAGCAGTTTTTCTTTCAGCTCACTTTGTTGCATTTGATCGATAAGATAATAGGGGCGGGGTCCGACCTCAACTTCAGCGGCAAATGCGGAAGGTATCAGAGTAAAACACGCAATTGCTGCGGCTGTCATATTAAGTTTGTACATTTAGTTTACCTTGGGAGTTGTTCATTACAGATCAACTTTAAAAGGAATACATGACAACACAATATCAGTATTGTGATGTATTGACGAAGTATTCATGTCGTTTTAATGTCAGTATTATTTATGACGAGTTCAATGTTGTTTCCCGAGAACCAAGTACGTCCATACTCGATTATGTTGCCATCTGGATCACAATTCAGCGCCAAAGAGCGCAGGAGTGGTGCGCCGGATTTTAGATTTAAATGCAATGCAGTTGTCGCGTTGGACAATACAGCAGTTAGCCGCGTCTCCATCCGGTAATAGTCTTTGATGCCGCATGATTTCATCGCTGCAGTGACCGAATTTGTTTCAACAAGCTTGTTCAACAAATTTGGTAGTTTCGATGCAGGATAAGCCGATATCGAATGGGCCGCAGGTTCATCATTGATAAACGCAATCGCTTCGTGAATGTGCACAAGCTCATTTGTTTTAATTCTAAGCGCCTTGGCTTCTTCTTTTGTTGCAACACGGGTTTCAAAATGAAGAGTTTGTTTTTTGGCTTTATGCCCTTCGCCATCGATATATTGGTGAAAACGAACGCGTTTACCTATCTCATATTTTGCAGGGCTGGTGGAAACAAACACTCCTGATCCTTGCTTTGAATAGACAATACCATCCTCGCTTAAGCTAGAAAGTGCATGACGCACGGTATGGCGATTGACTTTAAATCGTTCGACAAAATCCGCCTCAGTGGGAAGCTTTTCACTTGGTTTATAGATGCCATCGGCAATATCTGCGCGAATAATCTCTGCAATTGTTTTCCAAACGGCCTTTGTTTTCTTACCCTTAGCGCTTTTTTCCTTCACGTCACAAAACTTTCATAAAAACTGCATGGAATTTACACACAAATCGTGCAATATTTGTCTAGTTGTATAGATATGCAGATAATTCAAGGATTTGTCTAGATGAAATTGTCTCTTGAGAGAAAAAAATGGATGAGTTTGTTGGCTAAGGCGCCATCGGAGCTCTTAACAACCACATTTTTAGATGTGTTGGAGCGCTATGGCTTAACACCAGATTATACCTGGTTGCGTAAACCTGAAATTGGTGGCGTAATGGTGCAAGCAAGAGCGGGCGCAACAGGCGCACCATTTAATTTCGGAGAAATGACGGTCACACGTTGCTCGCTAAAACTCGATAATGGCCATGTCGGTCATGCCTATGTTCAAGGTCGAGATAAAGACAAAGCGGAAAAAGCGGCGATCATCGATGCTTATATGCAGGGTGAACAAGCCCATATATTTGCAAGCAATATCTTAGCTCCCATTGAAAATGCACTTTTGAGCGCACGCACAACACGCGAGCAAAAAGCGGCAAAAACAAAAGTTGATTTCTTCACGCTGGTAAGAGGAGAAGACTAATGACGTCAACGCACACTTTAGAAGGTGGGTTTATCAACGCGCCAGTTCAATCCGCACAGTCTTTCCGCAAGATCATGAACGTTATGGCAAAACCTGGAACGATTGAAAATCTTGCAGTGGCAACACCTCCTGCGCCGTTATCTGCCGCGGCTGGGTCTTTGCTTTTAACATTATGCGACGCGCAAACGCCGATTTACCTGTCAGAAAAATTTGATAATGCGGATGTTAAAGCGTGGATTACATTCCACTGTAATTCGCCTTTTTCCGATGCAAAGGATTGCATGTTTGCTCTGGGTGCTTGGGATCAGTTGCAACCGTTGCATAATTTTCCAATCGGAACACCGGAATATCCTGATCGATCAACGACAATGATTGTTGAGATGGACGAGTTATCACAAACGGGGGCGGTATTGTCTGGGCCCGGGATTAAAGAGGTAGGTTCGCTGTCATTACCTGAAACTCTGGCATTTGAAAAAAACGCATTGTTGTTTCCATTAGGGCACGATTTCTATTTCACCTGTGGCGAACAAATCGCTGCATTGCCGCGCACAACAAAAGTCCAATCCGCTTGGGAGAAAGTATAATGTATGTTGCAGTAAAAGGCGGCGAACGTGCTATTGACGCCGCCCATAATTGGCTCGCAGAAGAGCGTAGAGGGGACAAACAGCTTCCCGCTCTCTCATTATCGCAAATCATCGAGCAGCTCTCGCTCACAGTTGCGCGCGTTATGGCAGAAGGTTCGCTTTATGATCAAGAGCTTGCTGCACTCGCAATCAAGCAATCTCGCGGTGATCTAATTGAAGCAATTTTTTTAATCCGCGCTTACCGCACAACATTGCCAAGGTTTGGATATTCAAATCCCATTGATACTGGGAAAATGAGTTGTATGCGCCGCATCTCAGCGACGTTTAAAGATGCGCCAGGTGGGCAAATATTGGGACCAACATTTGATTACACTCACCGCTTGCTTGATTTTACGCTTGCGGCAGAGGGTGATGAAAAAATCACGGGCGACGAATATGATACACTTAAAGTTCATCATGACATCCATGAGCAATCAAAAGACATCCCGCATATCACGGAATTTCTCAACAAAGATGGCCTTATTCAAACCGAAGTGGAAAGCAATTCTACGCCGGATGATTTAACCCGTGAACCGCTTGAATTGCCTGCAAGTCGAGCTCTTCGTTTGCAGGCTTTGACCAGAGGTGATGAAGGCTTTGTGTTGGGTCTCGCATATTCAACGCAACGCGGTTATGCCCGGAACCACGCTTTTGTTGGCGAATTGCGCATCGGTTTTTGTGATGTCGAAATGGATATCCCAGAGCTCGGGTTCTCAATTGATATTGGCGAAATTCAGGTCACAGAATGTGAGACCGTCAACCAGTTTAAAGGTTCAAAGAAAGAACCGCCGCAATTCACACGCGGCTATGGTTTGGTCTTTGGTCAATCTGAACGTAAGGCCATTTCCATGGCGTTGGTTGATCGAGCAATGCGCTGGAAAGAACTGGGTGAAGACTTTGTTGGCGCACCTGCGCAGGACGAAGAGTTTGTGCTTTATCATTGCGATAACATCCAGGCGACAGGGTTTTTGGAGCACATCAAGCTTCCGCATTATGTCGATTTCCAATCTGAACTCGAACTAATTCGAAAAATTCGCAAAGAAGCAATGGCGCATCAAGAAGCTGCCAAGTCAGAAGATAACCAGCCTTTGGAGGCAGCAGAATGAGCGAATATAACTTTGCCTATTTGGACGAACAAACAAAACGCATGATCCGTCGTGCTATCCTCAAAGGATTAGCAATCCCGGGCTATCAGGTGCCATTTGCCAGCCGCGAAATGCCAATGCCTTACGGATGGGGCACAGGTGGCGTTCAGGTTTCAGCTGCATGTTTGATGCCCGAAGATGTTTTAAAGGTTATTGATCAGGGTGCGGATGACACGACAAATGCCGTTTCCATTCGTAAGTTTTTTGAGAAGACTGCAGATGTTGAAACCACCGCATCAACGTCAGATGCAACGCTAATTCAAACGCGACACCGGATACCTGAGGAAGATCTTGGCGAAGATCAGATTTTGGTCTATCAGGTGCCAATTCCAGAGCCTCTGCGCTTTTTAGAACCGCGTGAAACTGAAACGCGCAAAATGCATGCGCTTGAAGAATACGGTCTCATGTATGTGAAGCTTTATGAAGATATTTCTCAACATGGGCAAATCGCTACGTCTTATTCATATCCGATTAAGGTCGAAGGCCGCTATGTGATGGACCCATCACCAATCCCGAAATTTGATAATCCAAAAATGGAAATGTCTGCAATTCAGCTATTTGGGGCAGGGCGCGAACAACGTATTTACGCAATCCCACCTTACACAAAAGTTGTAAGCCTTGATTTCAAAGATTACCCATTTGAAGCGATGAAAGCTGAAGGTTGCTGTGCACTTTGTGGTTCAGATCACACATATCTAGATGAAGTCATTATTGATGATGAGGGTGGGCGCATGTTTGTTTGCTCAGACACAGACTATTGTGAAAGCAGACGTGCAGCGGGTCATATCGGCGTGCAAGGTGCACCACAAAATCAAGAGGTTTCAGCGTCATGACACCGCTATTACAAGTCAAGAATATCGAAAAGAATTACGGCGCAAGATTAGGCTGCGAAGATGTTTCCTTTGACCTTTATCCAGGTGAAGTCATGGGCATTGTTGGAGAAAGTGGTTCAGGTAAATCTACGCTTTTAAACTGTCTTGCTGGACATTTAGAACCGGACCAAGGCGAAGTCTTATTTAACAACCGAATAGAAGGCATGCGCGATACGTTGAAAATGTCAGAGCCTGAACGCCGCATGCTTGCGCGTACCGATTGGGCTTTTGTTCATCAAAATGCCCGTGATGGCCTGCGTATGGGTATTTCAGCTGGTGGCAATATGGGTGAACGTCTGATGGCTGTTGGCGATCGTCATTATGGTCAGATTAGATCCCAAGCCATTGAATGGCTCGATAAAGTTGAGATCTCAGAAGAGCGGGTTGATGATCGTCCAAGTCAATTTTCTGGTGGCATGCAGCAACGTTTGCAAATTGCTCGCAATTTAATCACAGGCCCGCGCCTTGTCTTTATGGATGAGCCAACAGGTGGTTTGGATGTATCTGTGCAAGCGCGCTTGCTTGATCTTATCCGCAGCTTAGTCCGCGAATTGGGGTTATCTGCCATTATTGTAACCCATGATTTAGCTGTGGTTCGCCTGCTCGCGGATCGGTTGATGGTGATGAAATCAGGTCGTGTTGTGGAAAGTGGACTAACCGATCAGGTGCTTGATGATCCGCAAGACGCTTACACCCAATTGCTCGTTTCTTCTGTTTTACAGGTATAGTTATGATTGAGATTAAAAACGTATCAAAGACTTTCACATTGCACAATCAAGGCGCAACATCGATCAACGTTATGCGCGATGCAAATCTTTTCGTTAATGCGGGTGAATGCGTGGCCTTAACGGGTAATTCCGGTTCAGGTAAATCAACGCTTATGCGAATGATATACGGTAATTATCTCACCCAAGAAGGTGAGATCTTGATCAACGGTGTTGATGTTGTTCAAGCAGAACCGCGAGACATTATTGAACTTCGCAAAACCACTTTGGGTTATGTCAGCCAGTTTCTTCGTGTTGTCCCACGCGTTTCAACACTAAATGTTGTGGCAGAGCCGTTGCTCAAAATAGGTGTGGATGCAAAGATTGCTGCAGATCGTGCACAAGAGCTGTTAAGCCGTTTACGTATTCCGCAAAATCTTTGGCAATTATCACCGTTGACATTTTCAGGTGGTGAGCAGCAGCGCGTCAACATCGCGCGCGGATTTGCCCATGAATATCCTGCTATGTTGCTTGATGAACCAACGGCAAGTTTGGACGCAAAAAATCGAGAAACAGTTTTGTCTTTGATTGAAGATGCTAAGGCACGCGGCGCCGCGATCATTGGTATTTTTCATGATGAAGCGGCGCGCGACCGTGTATGCGATCAGCAGATCGATGTGTCCATCTTTACACCAAAGGCAGCGGCATAATGATAACCACATCCGGGCAACTCATCACAATCATTGGACCTTCCGGGGTAGGGAAGGATTCCATTATGTTTGCGTTGAAAGAGCAATGCCCGAATGTGCATTTGGTAAAACGCGTTATCACCAGAGCAGAAGAAAAAGGTGGTGAGGATTTTACCGGTGTCAGCGTGGAAGAGTTTACGCAAAGAAAAGCCAAAGGTGATTTTGTTTTAGATTGGTCAGCGCATGGCCTTGAATACGGCATCCCAAAAGAGATTGATGATTATCTGAACGATGGAAAGATCGTTGTCTTTAATGGTTCACGCGCAGCTTTGCCCAGTTTTGAAGCAAGATATCCGGATATTAAAACAGTTATGATCATGGCAAGCCATGAAACTTTGTCAAAACGCTTATCAAACCGCGGGCGAGAAACCGCAAGCGAAGTTGAGCGCCGTTTGAAGCGTGCCAGTTACAAAGTGCCGGAGGCTACGAATATGACCGTGATTTCCAATGATGGAGAACTACAGCAGGCCGTTGATCAGTTAAAGAAATTGATCATCCCAGAAACGGAAAGCGCTCAATGATCTCAAAACGTCCATCTTCTCTTTCACCATATAGACACAGATCAACCGCTTCGACGGGGGTGTCCAATATTGGTTTGAGGTGGTCTGTCAAACGATCACAAACCGATTGGGCATTTTGCTCAGAGAGCTTGCCGGTGAGTGTGAGATGAAATTTAAACTCCTCAAAGATAAAGGGATAACCCCATTGGAGCATCAATTCATCCTGTCTAGTTGTAAGTTTCGCCTTGCGCCGTTTAGCGATATCCTCATCAGTCAATGGCGCTCTGTAATCTTCAAAACTGCGAACGATTTCGGACGCAAATTCAGCAAAGTTATCAGAAGTATTTTCTTGAATAATCGCAACAAAACTTCCCAACTTTGCGACCTTCATTTGGCCGATGAAAAACTTTCGATGTTGCTCGCTAAACGCTTTCATCGCGGCTCTAAGACCACCCAGAGTTTGGTTTTCATGCAGCCTAAAAGGCGCCTTCAAAGTGCCGTGAAAGCCGTATTTTTGAGGTGTTGCGACCAGATCAGAAATCGGTGCGGGCAAGCCATCAATTTCAGGATGTGGAACGCTTTTCGCATGCTCAACATCCCAGCCCAACCATTGAGCACCAAAATTAGCAAGAGGTGTTTGCGAGCCGGGCGCATAGAAAATCGCCACACGTTTATAAAGCGTCATAAAACTGTTCCATACATAGTTTATCCCACTCAAGCACAACAATATTACAGCATTGTTACGAATTAGGAATTTCCATGAATAATCACCAGATTATAGATCAGAAAACACAAGCACTTCCTGCAAATGAGGTGGTGTTTACAAATGCGAATCTTATCATCGGTAACGAAGCTGTAATGGGTTCGCTGAAAGTGGAAAACGGTGTGATAACCGACATTGACACATCCAGTGTTTTAGTGCGCGGGATAGACTGTGAAGGTGACTATTTATCACCCGGACTTGTTGAATTGCATACAGATAATTTGGAACGCCATTTACAGCCACGCCCTGGTGCACATTGGCCAAAACAAGCGGCGATTATCTCCCATGATGCTGAGCTTGCAAGCGTTGGGATCACCACTGTTTTTGATGCGCTTCGTGTTGGATCCTTGCCATCAGAGGGCAAGCGTGGTGGATATAGCAAATATGCACGTGAAGTTGCCACAAATATTAGTGAAATGCGCGCGCAAAACATGCTTCGAATTAATCACCTTTTGCATCTACGCGCTGAAATCTGTTCAGAAACCTTAATCGAAGAGATTGAAGAGTTTGGTGTTGAAGACCAAGTAGGTATCGTGAGCCTGATGGACCATACTCCAGGACAAAGACAATTTCGTGATGCTGATAAATTTGCAGAGTATCTTCGTGGAAAGCATTCCATGACGGACGAAGATATTGATGCACATTTTGATCGCCTTAAGAAGCTTCAATCTGAAAATGGGCAGCGCCACAATGAAGCAGCGTCAAAAAAAGGCCGTAAGATGGGTGCTATTTTGGCAAGCCATGACGATACGACAGAAAGCGATGTGTTAGCTTCAGTTGAAATCGGGGTGGGCGTGGCTGAGTTTCCAACTACGCTTGAAGCTGCGCGCGCATGTAAGTCTCATGGTATCGGCGTAATGATGGGTGCACCAAATTTACTCCGTGGTGGGTCGCATTCAGGTAACGTTGCTGCCCATGAGCTTGTCGAGCATGATCTTTTGGATATCTTCTCATCAGATTATGCACCGTCTTCTTTATTGGCTGCATCCGTTCGATTGGGTCTTGAAAGCGGTAATATGGCCAATGGCTTGGCAAAGGCAACTTCTGCACCGGCAAAAGCGGCGGGTCTTACAGATCGGGGTGAATTCGCGATTGGTCAGCGCGCTGACATCTTAAGGTTCAAAGTAGCGAACACACTACCAATGACCAATGGACTGTGGGTGTCTGGAAATCGTGTTGCTTAATGCAGTCCCAAAATTAGTCTACTGATTTGGGTGCAAATTCGTTGATAATATGGAAGAGAGTTGCGCGATCCAACTCATCTTTGCCTATGCGGAAGTCTGCTCCATATTCCTCAAATTCGTTGAAGTGCTCACTACGAATATTGGTGGAGACAATTCCAATCGGGCCAGTATAGCCTTGCGCACGGAGCTTAGGCGCAGATTTGCGATAATCGTCTTCAAAGAGAAGTTGGTTATCCAACAAAATCATATCAATTTCTTGGGCCACTATAACATCGCAAGCTTCTTCGATCGTCTGCTTGCAAACCAGATCAATTTTGTGACTGTCAGTATCACGACACAAGCTCGTCATAATTTCAAATTCGACTGGATCGTCATCTACGAATAGCAATTTGATTTTAGTAGATTTTGCGTCGATGGAAGCCAAGTTATTTCTCATATTCTATTGAATGAGGCCGGTGCGAATTGCCGCCGCCACCATTTGTGCGCGATTGTTAACTTGCAACTTTTGTTGCACTCTGGCTGTGTAAGAATTGACCGTATGTTCCGACAAGCTCAAGATAACAGCTATTTCTTGCGATGTTTTTCCTTCCGCACTCCATTTAAGAACCTGAAGTTCCCGAGGTGTCACGGTTGGAAGACTACTGGGGACCAACACCGTTTCATGGTATTTTTGGAAGATGAGGGATGAATGGTAGTCAGCCTCTGCCAATGGTAACTTTTTAATGTTACTTTTCTGCAACAAACCCACCAAGACATAATGTCTTGAAGTGGCAGAATGAATTGGGAATGTCACTGCACAGGAATTTGCAGACCCGTCATAAAAGTCAAATGACTCAGCTGTTTCCTCTTGCGTCCATATTTTCGGTACAATGGATGATTTGGCATGCGAAAAAATCATATTCTCTTCGCCAATGGTCAAAACATTTAAATTTGCCGGAACACCATCGGAGCTATCAATGGCTACACAAGCAGCATTGATATTATTATCATCTGGCCAAGTATTAAGATCGAGCAGTGCCAACATATCAATATGATAGTGACGGCACATCACTTTATAAAGGCGATAGAAATCTAAATTATTGACCGCATTATCAATGTCGGAAAGAAAATCAGTTGTAATCATCGACATAACTTTCCACCCCAACCAAAATTTGTCCCACAGAATCCCTCAAAGTTGAAGGTTTCAGCGCTTATATATATTAAACACAAAGAATTCAAACGGAAAAATCCCTTTTTTGCATCAATTCGATTTCATGATGATTTAATAGGCAAAAACGCAGTTTTGTAATGTAATATGTGTCTTTTGGTTTGGTGTTGAGGTCGCTAAATTCGGAAACAATCATCTGCATAATTAGTATTTTTACCCCAGCGCCTCTGATTTAAAGAATTCACTATCAAAACGCCGCCGTATATTTACGGCTTTGGAATTGTCTACTTCTGATTATGCCTCTTTTTGTGAAAGATAAACATTTTTATTGCTAAAAGACAAAGTTAGATGGGAATATGTGTGAAATTGAGTGCTTTTAGCAATAATTGCCCGATAAATAAGATTAATTCCACGAAAAATAGATTATTTTTACTCAAAGTTTTCTCGGAGAAACTCAGCGATACAATGTGTTTTCTAGTTCTTACCCAGTGTAGGGTGAATCACTTACTGCGCAAATTGAACTTTTGAGTAAAAATATCGCGGATTGTCACTTATAAAACAATGACAATATATCTGTAGCTTTTTTCAAGACCAACATTTTTACGTAAACAAGCGCATATTCAAGATTTTTAATCAGATTATATGTGTTTTTTCTAACCGTAACGCTCACATTCGCTCACAGATACACACATTGGCCATGCCGTTCTTGGCATAAATTTGGCCCGCAATAGCTTTTTTGAAAAAAATTTGATCTTTTTTCGAGAGCAGATCCGTGATGGGTTTATTGCCGTTAACCTTTGTTTTTAAGGCTTTGCCCGAATCCTATCACATGGGCCTAGCCATTATCACACGCGACCTCACGAGCCCGTGTGCATATGTTAATTTATTTTCTCATTTTCCTGCCCTACATTTAGCTCATCGAAACGAACACGGGTTTCCACAAAACGCTCTGAAGCGCTTCGATAAAACAAACTTGAAACTTTAAACAAAACATATCAGCGCCCCACAAACAAACTATCGGCGCTCAACTTAAAAGGACTAAAATTATGAAAACTCTTATCGCTCTTGCTACTGTATCAATGATGGCTATCTCTGGTGCTTCTGCACTTTCTTTCGGTCAAGTTGACAACCACAATATCGGCAACCAAGACGCAATCGCAGCTGTTGGTGCTGGCGATGGTCAGATCAGCTACAAAGAACTTCGCAACGCTATCCCAGGTGTTTCTGCAACAGACTTTGATGCAGCTGATGCAAACGGTAACGGCAAACTATCACCAACTGAATTCCGTACACTTGGATAATCTCCAACTGCGTTAATTCAGATGACCTCTTTCAGAAGCTTTGCTCCCTTAATCCTCCCAAATGGGGCAGGGCTTTTGAAAACCCACAAACCACATATGAAACAATGACGTGCCCCACAAACAAACTGGTTTTTAAACCTGTCGGCACGATACTTAAAAGGACTAAAATTATGAAAACTCTTATCGCTCTTGCAACCGTTACAATGATCTCAATCACAGGCGCATCTGCTTTGTCATTCAGCAAAGTTGACAGCAATGTTGGTGTCTCAAACGAACTTAACTCTTTGGGTGACGGTTTCATCCAGTACAAAGAACTTCGTGCAAAAACTGGTCAGTTTGATCGTGCAGATTTTGATGCAGCTGATGCAGATGGCAATGGCAAATTGTCACCAACAGAATACCGTACAATCGGTTAATTGAAATCAAATGGGTGGTGTTGATCTCAATGCCACCCGATCGAGACAAAACCAGATCTGTTACCTGATACAAATTCCAAAATTACAGACAACAAACTTTGAACCAAATACCAACTGAAACATGAAATCAGTTAAACTCCTGTTGGTTATTTTTTAAGTTTGTTTCTAACCAACACGAAAAAGCCCCGCGTTCGAT
>JBDWQJ010000008.1:0-188184 GCA_039986595.1 Lentilitoribacter sp. | reverse complement strand
ATACTACTCCCGCAACCAAAGCATTCTTTGCAAAGCAAAAATGCGGAATAAAAAACAGACGTTCTTCGAAATACGAAAACGTCGAGTGCATTACTCACAAAAACACAACAAACAAGCCTCGTACAAAGCGGGGCTTTTTTTATGGCAAATGATAATTGATGAGCTCACTTAGCAAAAATCAAATTAATGATTAGGCGTTGCAAGGTGATATACCTTGATCTATTTTCTATATTGGAGCTTTAGAGGAGAGGACCAATTCAAGATCTTGATGAATTTATGCCAAAGGTCGCTTTGAAATACCTTTCTCAAGGTAAAAAAGCAGCATTGGCGACTGTTATATCAACATGGGGGTCTGCACCTCGTGGTGTAGGTTCTCAATTAGCCATTTCTGAAGATGGTGAATTTGAAGGTTCTGTATCTGGCGGGTGTGTAGAAGGTGCAGTCATTGTTGAGGCACTTGATGCGATGTCCGATGGTCAATGCAAGCTACTTGAATATGGTGTTGCAGATGAAGATGCATTTGCAGTCGGGTTGGCTTGTGGTGGCGACATTAAAATACTAGTTGAACCAATTGATATAGGTTCTGGATTAAAATCTGATGACCTTGAAACGATGGTCGCTTCTTTTGGAGATAGAAAGACGATAGGCTATTCCATTAATTTGTCAGCGTTTAAAAGAAGCGAACTCTCAAATAAAGGTGACCGAATAGGCATTAGTAGCGATCGATTTTATCTCACCTACAGCCCAAGTCCGCGTCTTGTGATAGTTGGAGCTGTTCACATCACTAAGACATTATCATCAATTGCAAAATTGGCAGGTTATGATGTTTATATCATCGATCCTAGAGAAAGTTTTGCATCCTCAGAGAGATTTCCAGATGATACATTTTTAGATGGTTGGTCGGATGAAGCTTTATCCAATTTTGGAATTGATGCAAATACTGCAATTGTAACGCTATCTCATGACCCTAAAATTGATACACCAGCTCTAGAAGTGGCTCTTAAATCGGACGCGTTTTATATTGGTTCTTTGGGATCTAAAAAAACACATGGAAAGCGCGTATTGCAGCTTAAATCCCTAGGATTTGAAGAACACGAGATTGAAAGTATTCATTCTCCGATAGGATTAAATATTGGTTCAAAAACGCCGCCAGAAATCGCTATATCAATAATGGCTGAGATGACGAAGGTCTTCCAGAAGAGCAAAGTTAGAGACCATTCATGAAATTTGGTGAGTATCCGCTAGATAAATGCGTCGGACACGTTTTAGCGCATTCCTTAAAACTGGGAGATTTTAGACTTAGCAAGGGGACGGTTGTTTCTTTTGAGCATGTCGAAATTTTAGGTAAATTAGGTCAGTATTTGCTTACGGTTGCCATTTTAGAAGAAGATGATCTTGCCGAAGATAAAGCCGCAGAACGTATAGGTTCTGAATTTAAGTCTTCCAACATACTTGTTACAACGCCAGTAGCAGGACGTGTCAATCTCATTGCAGATTGCGACGGCGTACTACTTATTAAAAAAGAGGATATTGCCGCGTTTAACGACGTTGATGAAACGATCACAATTGCAACGCTTGCCCTTTATGCTCGTGTTCAAAAAGGTATGCTATTAGCGACGATAAAGATAATTCCTTTTGGTGTAACCAAGAAGAATTTAGATCGTGCTCTTCAATGTGTTTCCAACAATACCATCGAAGTTTCACCATTTGAACCAGCTTTATGCGATATAATTTTAACAGAAACTGATGGGTTCAAACAAAGCCTTTTGAAAAAGGGTGAAGCAGTTTTAACAGAGCGTCTGCGTCCTTTGAAATTGAGTGTTCAATCGACCCAAACCGTTTTTCATAATGCTGAATGCATAGCGCAAGCTATGGCAAGGTGTGTAACTGACAAGATATTTGTGTTAGGTGCTTCAGCCACTTCAGATCGTAAAGATGTTATTCCATCTGCAATTGTTCAATCAGGCGGCAAGATCACGCGCTTTGGTATGCCGGTTGATCCTGGTAACTTGCTTTTATTGGCAGAACATGGATCACGAAAAATAATAGGTATGCCCGGATGCGTTCGTGCCCCTGCATTAAATGGTGCAGATTGGGTTTTGGAGCGTTTAGCTGCAAATGTTGAAATTAGTTCTCATGATATTGCAAAAATGGGTGTTGGTGGTTTGTTGAAGGAGATTTCTCAACGACCTCTACCCCGTGCAACTCCTAAAAATCGTTCTCAAGGTATTGTCGCAATTGTGCTTGCTGCTGGTGCGTCTTCTCGTATGGGGAACGATGATAAGCTCTTTAAACATATAGATGGTCAAACACTTTTAAGGCGTTCGATAGCACAAGTTAAAGCAGCCAATATAAACAAATGCCTTGTTGTGGTTCGTAAGATAACAAAAGAGCACTATGATGCACTTGAAGGGCTGGAGGATATTCAGTTTGTTGAAGCTTCTGATGCATCTCTTGGAATGTCCGCTTCTATGCGTGCCGGTGTGTTGGCTGCAGGCCCCAATGCGAAGGCTTATTTAATCTGTTTGGCGGACATGCCTGATATTACCGATAAGCATATTGATAAAATTATAAAAGCGCACGACCCTGATATTGATCGTAATATCGTTCGTCCAAAAACATCATCTGGCAAATATGGTCATCCTGTTTTATTCGACGGGAAATATTATGAAGATATGACGTCGATCGAAGGGGATACGGGCGCAAAATCTGTGGTACAAAACGCGAAAGATCAAGTTTATGATATTGAGATGGACGAGGCTATCACCATTGATCTAGATACGCCTCGTGCATGGGCAGACTGGTTACGACGCAATGCAGATTAGCAAATAGCTTTACAAGATACTGTTTTCGCTTCTGCGCATCTGGACACCCATAATTTTTAAGCTTCCATCTTCCTGTTTCATTAAAACATAAATTGATTGCCAGGTGTTGCCCTTTTTATCTGTTAAAATGAGTTCTTGGACAATTTGATTTCCCTGTGCCGAATTGCGACCAAAGTCATAAGTGGAAGAGCGGTAGATTGGTCCATAGCCGCGCTCAACCATATCCATAAAGCGCTCTGGTGTTTGAAAACGCTGCTTGATTGTAGGTGCGGCATGAGAAAATGCACGTTGACCATCTCCCTCGATAAAGGCTGACAGTTGGTCTGAAATTACGGTTTGAGCTTCTATGGCTTGCTTGTCTTGGGCATTTGCAGGCACCACGGATATTATTAAACTTGTAAAAAATACCGCGAGTGTTGTGATAAATGCTGTTCTCATATCCATCTCCAAATTTAAACCCTGTGTTATTCTTACGTGCCTTGAATAGCTTCAGATTGTTTTGCGAGCTGTGGTGTCTCTTAATATATACAAGATTGCATTGTTCGTTGTTGCGCTTTATGCAACAATTCACAAACGCTAGAAACTGATTGAGGCATTATGGCAGGGCAGATTGAACGCATCCGGGTTTTTGCAAAAGTTGCGGAACTTAAGAGTTTTGCAGAGGCTGCTCGGCAGTTGGGTACCACTCGTTCTATTGCCACGCGATATGTTGGCGAACTTGAGGCAAGCTTGGGTGTGCAATTACTCGTGCGCACAACGCGTAAGGTTTCGCTTACTATTGCGGGGCAAATTTACCTCGAACGTACTCAACATTTATTAGATGAATTATCGCGAGCGGATGAACTTGTCAGGCAGCAAAGCGCAACATTGCAAGGTAAGTTGCGGGTGAGTGCGCCATTCTCGCTTGGACGTAAGCTTTTACCCGAAGCATTGGGACCTCTTTTGGCAACATACCCTGATCTCGATATTGATATCGAATTATCTGATGAGTTTATCGATATTGTTGCTGGTGGGTTTGATATGTCACTTCGTATTTCTGGTCCGCCATCGGATGTTTCGACGATTTGGCGGAAGATTGCGATTGTGCCGCGGGTGATAGTTGCAAGTCCTGAATATCTTAAACGAAGCGGTACTCCCAAGCATCCATCAGAGCTGACGGAACATATGCAATTGGGATACTCGCATTTTGCGTCGGGACAAACATTTACTGTCACATCTGATAAGGATGGTTCGGTCGAGCAAATTCCACTTGTGCACCGGTTCATGTGTAATAGCGGCGAGTTAAATGCGGAGTTAGCTGTGCGAGGACACGGGGTATTTTCTGTGCCAAAATTCATGATCACCGAGCATTTAAAGCAAGGTAAGTTGGTTGAAATTCTCACAGATTGGTCGCCACCAGAAATATGGCTGACCGCGTATTATCCACCCTATGAACAGATACCTGCAAAAGTAGAAGCCTTTACCAGTTTCATCGAAGATCTGATCAAAGCCAACCCTGAGTGGCTTTCTTAAGGCCATGAAACGTCAGGGTTTATGGCGGAAATGTGTCAAAGAGAGCCTTGTGAGTAACAAAAAAGATACCATATCAGCCGAAATTCCATTTAATTCGAATTTTAGTTTTTTTCTCTCTTGCCATTTTGGCTTAACTACCCCATGTGTTGTTGTGTAAGGCAAGAATTTACGGTTTCCTGACACTCGATATGCAGATGAACGGATTTAAGTAGACCCAAGCTGCACCAAACCGTCACAATAAAGTGGGCGGACACACTACAGGAGATCGACGGATGGCAACTGGCACCGTTAAATGGTTTAACTCAACTAAAGGCTTCGGCTTCATTCAACCTGATGCAGGCGGTTCTGATGTGTTTGTACACATTTCAGCTGTTGAGCGCGCAGGTCTTTCAGGTCTTGATGAAAACCAAAAAGTTTCATACGAACTTGAAACTGGCCGTAACGGCAAAGAAGCTGCTTCAGATTTGAAAGCTCTTTAATCGTTTCGCTGCATTTGCAGGCAGATTTTTTAAAGCGGCGTGATTTCGGTCACGCCGCTTTTTTATGCGCTGATTTATTAAACGCTCATACAAACGTATTTAAGCTCTAAGAAATCATCAATCCCGTATTTGGAACCTTCGCGTCCTAGTCCTGATTGTTTAACGCCGCCAAATGGGCCTTCAGTTGAAGAGATTAGGCCGGTATTAACGCCGACAATTCCATATTCTAACGCTTCGGTTACTTTCCAAACTCGGCTAAGATCATTTGAATAGAAGTAACATGCAAGACCAAATTCGGTGTCATTAGCGCGTTCGATAACTTCATCATCCGTTTCAAACTTAAACAAAGGTGCAAGTGGCCCGAAGGTTTCTTCGCGCGTGACTTTCATGTCGTTTGTCACGCCGGTTAGAACTGTTGGTTCGAAGAATAGATCGCCGGCATCACTGCGCTTGCCACCAGAGATGACTTTTGCACCTTTGCCAGTCGCATCTGTGAGGTGGTCTTCAACTTTGGCCAAACCGTTTGCGTTTATAAGCGGGCCAATTCTTGTAGTCTCGTCTGCACCATTACCAATTGAAAGGTCTGCCATTGCAGCGGCTAGCTTTTCCGCAAACTCGTCATAGACTTCAGATTGAACGTAAATTCGGTTGGCACAAACACACGTTTGACCCGCATTTCGGAATTTTGAAATCATGCAGCCTTCAATAGCTTTGTCGATATCAGCATCATTAAAGACGATAAATGGTGCATTGCCACCAAGCTCTAAAGATAGTTTTTTAATATCGCCAGCACATTGTTGCATTAGGATTGAGCCAACGCGGGTTGAACCTGTGAATGTGAGTTTGCGCACTTTGGTGTTTTCACAAAGTTCTTTGCCCATTTCCGCAGCATCAGAACCAGTGACAATATTTAATACACCTTTTGGAATGCCCGCGCGTTCGCCAAGAACGGCCATAACGGTTGCCGATAATGGTGTAAGTTCTGCAGGGCGGCCCACAAATGTACAGCCGGATGCAAGGGCAGGGGCAACTTTTCGTGCAATCATCGCATTCGGGAAATTCCATGGTGTGATGGAACCGACAACACCAATTGGCTGCTTAAGCACTAGGATGCGTTTGTCGCGTTGATGACCGGGGATAATGTCACCGTCAATTCTACGGCACTCTTCGGCAAACCAACGAATGAAGCTGGCGCCGTAACCAATTTCGCCGCGCGCTTCTGCAATGGGTTTGCCCATTTCTGCAGTAAGGATTTGCGCTAGGTCTTCTTGATTGTCCAAAATTAGATCATGCCACTTCAATAGAATGTCCGCACGTTCTTTCGCGGTGAGTGCTGCCCATTCTTTTTGAACGGCATAAGCGCCATCAATGGCTTCTTTAACGCCCTGGCGACCGAAATCGGCGACACTTGCGACGGTTTCACCTGTTGCTGGATTAACAACGTCATAGGTTTTATCTGCCTCTACCCATTCACCGTTAATATAACTGCGTGTTTCCAGCAGTGTTGGGTCATTTAATTTCAGCATTATATATTCCTACAAATTCCGTTTATAAAAAATAGTTCGATATATCGAACTTAGTTCTTGATTTTGATTGCTAGTTCATTTAAAGAACATCGTCAAGGGACAGATTTGACTGCAAACAAGGGAGGAACGTCAAGTGTCGGATCAAGATAATCAGATAAAACTTGTGCCTGCTCTCGCGCGCGGTGCCCATATATTAGATATTATTGCGCGTCACCCTTCAGGGATGATGGCAAAAGAAATCGCTGATGAGTTAAATCTAGCGAAAAGCACTGTGCACGGTCTATGCGGAACATTGGTATCGCTAAATCTTCTTGTGCGTCGTGCTGATCAATCCTACCAGATGGGTCCTCATGTTATGCGCTGGGCAAATGCATTTACCGCTCGCAGCGATGTGGCCAATGAATTTGCTTCCATATGGGATGATGGCACGGATCTTCCGGGTGCAACGATCACGCTTTCAGTTTTAGAAAACACCGACATTACATATATCGCAGCACGAAATTCTGACGCCACTGAAGGCCGTTTTGAATTCCGCGCCGGTATGAGACTTCCAGCGAGCATCACTGCAGCAGGTAAAGCTATGTTGAGCCACATGAACGAATTTGATGTGCGCCAACTTTTTTCAGCTGTGGCGGATGACAGTACCATCGACGCGTTGATTTCCACTTTGGAAGACGAAAAAGCGCGTGGATATTCATTTGATAATGAAGATGTGAGTGAAGGGTTGGTTTGCTACGGTGCACCGGTTCTTGATTCAAAGAACAAGCCTATTGCTGGTATTGCGGTGAGTTTGCTCAAAGAAGATGCCACTCCTGAAAAGGGGAAGCAGATCGTTGATAACTTAACAGATATTGCCGTTAAGTTGTCAATGCGAATGGGTGCAGACGTATAATAGAAGAAAAACGAGCACACCCTGAATTTATAAAAGTAGAACGTAATTTTAACATTGGTGAGAGGATTACCAGTTATGAAAATGACAACAGAAGAAGCGTTTGTTAAAACGCTACAGATGCACGGCATCGAGCATGCATTTGGTATTATCGGATCTGCTATGATGGCGATTTCTGATATTTTCCCAGCAGCTGGCATTAAATTTTGGGATTGTGCGCACGAAACATCAGGTGGCATGATCGCTGACGGTTTCACACGCGCATCTGGCAAAATGTCAATGATGATTGCGCAAAATGGCCCAGGTATCACAAACTTTGTAACACCTGTTAAAACTGCTTACTGGAACCACACACCACTTTTATTGGTGACACCGCAAGCTGCTAACAAAACAATCGGTCAGGGCGGTTTCCAAGAAATCGAACAGATGAAATTGTTTGAAGACATGGTTTGCTATCAAGAAGAAGTTCGCGATCCTTCACGTGTTGCAGAAGTTCTAAACCGTGTGATTGAAAAAGCATGGCGCGGTTCTGCTCCAGCTCAGATCAACGTTCCTCGCGATATGTGGACACAAGTGATCGATGTTGAGCTTCCACAAATCGTTCGTCTTGAGCGCCCTCGTGGTGGTGCAGATGCAATTGCAGAAGCTGCGGAATTGCTTTCAAAAGCTGAATACCCGGTAATTCTTAACGGTGCTGGTGTTATTCTTGCTGGCGCGATCCCTGCATCAGCTGCTTTGGCTGAAAAACTATCAGCACCTGTATGCTGTGGTTATCAACACAATGATGCATTCCCAGGTTCACACCCAATGCATGTTGGTCCTTTGGGCTATAACGGTTCAAAAGCTGCGATGGAAATGATTGCAAAAGCTGACGTTGTTTTGGCATTGGGTACACGTTTGAACCCGTTTTCAACGCTTCCTGGTTACGGCATTGATTACTGGCCAAAAGATGCGAAGATCATCCAAGTTGATATGAACTCAGACCGTATTGGTTTGACCAAAAAAGTATCTGTTGCGATCCAAGGGGACGCAAAGCTTGTTGCTGAGCAAATTCTTGAAGGTCTAACAGATGATGCTGGTGATAAAGGTCGCGCTGATCGCGAAGCTTTGATCCACAAAACAAAATCTGCATGGGCACAAGAGCTAACGTCTCTTGATCATGAAGATGATGATCCGGGCACAAACTGGAACGAGCGTGCACGTGATCGTGAGCCTGAGCGTATGTCACCACGTATGGCTTGGCGTGCAATTCAATCTGCACTTCCAAAAGATGCGATCATCTCATCTGACATTGGTAACAATTGTGCGATTGGTAATGCGTACCCATCATTTGATGAGCCTCGCAAATATCTTGCTCCTGGCCTGTTCGGTCCTTGTGGTTACGGTCTTCCAGCAATTGTTGGTGCTAAAATCGCATGTCCAGATACCCCAGTAGTTGGTTTCGCAGGTGATGGCGCATTTGGTATCTCAATGAACGAAATGACGGCGATTGGTCGTAATGATTGGCCTCCGATCACAATGATTATCTTCCGTAACTACCAATGGGGTGCTGAAAAGCGTAACACAACATTGTGGTTCAAAGATAACTTCGTGGGTACAGAGCTTAACCTTGGTGTTGAATACGCTAAAGTTGCTGAAGGCTGTGGTCTAAAAGGTATTCAGGTTCGTTCTATGGATCAATTGACTGATGCATTGAACAATGCGGTTGAAGGTCAAATGAAACGTAACGAGACAACATTTATCGAAGTTGTGTTGAACCAAGAACTTGGTGAGCCATTCCGTCGTGATGCGATGAAGCAGCCTGTTGTTGTTGCTGGCATCAACAAAGAAGACATGCGCCCTCAGAACGTGTCATGATCAATCCGTTAGATTTAATCTACGACAAAGCAAAGGCCAACACATATCGTATTGTGTTGGCTGAGGGTGAAGACCCGCGCATATTGGAAGGCGCAGCTCGTGCGAACGAGCTGGGCCTTGCCAAGCCCATCTTAATTGGTGACCAGAATACGATTACCTCCATGGCGAAAGATAAAGGTCTTTCAATCGATGGGATTGAGATCATTGATCTTAAGGTAAGTGATCAAGTTGATGTATATGCTGATCACTATATAGACTATTATAAAAACCATAAAAAACCTCGCGTTTATTCAAAAGACGCAGCGCTTGAAGCGATGATGGATCCGCTAAATTTTGCAGCGATGATGGTTCGTTTAGGTGATGCTGATGGTTCGGTTGCCGGCGCTGTTGCGACTACCGCGGATACTGTTCGGGCAGCATTTCGATTGATTGGTAAAGCCAAGGGTGCAAAACTCATATCAAGTTTCTTTTTAATGGTGATGGATCAAGAGCATCATGCGCGAAAAGAAACGGTTGTCTTTGCAGATTGTGCGATCACAATAGACCCTTCAGAAGATGATCTTGCAGATATTGCAATTGCGTCGGCAAAATCTCTTGCACGTTTTACCAATGAAGAACCACGTGTTGCTATGCTGAGTTTTTCTTCGCTTGGCAGTGCATCTCATCCCAATGTGACCAAGGTTGAAAATGCAACACGTATTGTGCGTGATCAAAACCCTGAGCTTATTGTTGAAGGTGAAGTGCAGTTTGACGCAGCATTTGTACCATCTGTCGGAAAGTCCAAAATTCCAAACTCTGCGATCAAAGGTGATGCGAACGTGTTTGTTTTCCCTGATTTGGAAGCAGGTAATATCGGCTATAAAATTGCACAACGTATTGGTGGTGCAAAAGCCATTGGCCCAATTTTGCAAGGTCTTGCTAAACCTGCAAACGATTTATCGCGCGGGTGTAGTGCAGAAGACGTTTGCGACTGTATTGCGATAACAGCACTGCAGGCACACGGAAATTCGTAAAATCAAAACCCGCTTTAAGCGGGTTTTATTTTGTCCCTACCACATGGTTTTTGCAGCGCGCGCCGACCATTTTTTATCATAAGTCGTGCCGTCAAATTCACCTTCTGTGGCATCTTTTAGCAAGTCGCCGATGGTTGGCAGGTTCGCAAGGTTTGGATCTTCTTTCCAAATTTTTGAACGCATAAGCGCGCGGGCGCATTGGGAGTATATCTCTTCAACCTTTATGATGATAATGGACCGCGGTCGGATTGAACTTGTCGACGTCCTGCGCTCAAACTTAGCTGATAGTGCTTCATCTGTCGTGATTTTTGCCTTGCCGTTAAGGCGGATAACATTGTTTGAACCGTTTACAAAAAACATCAATGAAATACGTTCATCTCGAATGATATTTCGAAGACTATCCATACGATTGTTTCCACGCCAATCGGGTATCGCAAGGGTTTGCTCGTCGATTTCCAGCGCAACCGCTTTTTCATCCCCACGCGGGCTTGCATCCGTACCTTCAGGGCCGACCGTTGATATGATGCAAAACTTGGATTGATTAATCCATTTGCGATAACCGGGCGTGATTTTATCGACCACTTTAATGATCGATGCTTCGCCAGGTTTGCCATATAAGGCATTCAAATCATTTATGGATTTAATATATTCCACGGATAATGCTCCAGCCGTTGATTAACACTGGATAAGCTTGTTATCTAAGGTGTTAGGTTGAGTTAGCCAGCTTCGTTATAAAGCGACCATGAATTGCGTTCAAGGTTGCTATCAGAACCGCTTCTGCGTTCTTCAAATAACGTAACTTGGTTGCCTTTTTTCTTTTTTGAAAGATCCAAAGCTGCCTCTGTTTTTGCTAAAATATCGCCAGTTCCAGAGGCCGTGTTCGCACCACAGATGCCGCCCGATACCGTAACGTTGCCAATGGGTTTGCCATTTGTAGCATTGAGTAGTGGCGTTTTTGCGATTGTGTGTCTGAATTTATTGACGAGGCCCTCGACTGTTTTTTCCGAGATGCTATCAAATATGAATGCAAATTGTGTGTCGGATGCTCGTGCTAAGTAATCTTTGGCTGAACAAGATTCTTTGACGATGTTGGCAACGTGAACCACAAACTTGTCAGCGATGAGCGGACCAAGATTGTCTTTAACATGGGCAAATGCGTCAATTTCAATTATCACCATTGTGCAAGCTTTTGGCTGTTCACCAGCGTAAATTGCCAGCATTTCTTTGTTAAAGGCTCGGCGGTTAGGAAGACCGGTTAAAGGGTCTGTAAATTTTTGCTGTTTGAAGTTGTTAAGCTCAGATGCAACAACATCAAGACGCTGTACTTGTTCGCTGACAGCTTCTTTAATCTTGCGACCTTCTTCCATTTTCTGCGCAGTAGCGGCTGAAATATTTGAAAGGGTGCTCTTGAGTTTTTCCGGTGAAACGTTTTCTGGGTTCGCAAGAGTTTTCGTTTGCTGTTGCAAAACCTTGTCGAATTTTTCAAGCGATGAGCTTTCTGATTTAACAAGGTCCATAAATTTGTTTAATTCATCACCAACTGTATCGATGGATTCAGATGCGACATCATCCTCAACATGGTGAGGGATGTGTTTGCGGATTAGAATATCGAGATCTTGCTGTCGGATATTGCGATCAAGTTTGCTAAACTCAGAACGAAGTTCATCATTTTGACCACCTACAACCGCAAATAGTAATTCAAAGTTTGCCGGTGTGCATTCAATGTTCATGCGTTGCATAAAGGCTGCAACTTTGGCCATAGCATTGGATGCAGGATTGGTTCTTGGGCTTTGTGGACGACCGGATGAATTTGATGTCATTGATAGAAAATTCTGTTCGTTTGCTGGCAGAAAACTGCAATTTTAATTGACCAGCTTTAATTTAAGCAAAAAACTATTAATAAAAGCTGTTTATCTCTTGCTAGAATCTACAGTAAATTTATGGCTAAAACGTTTGTTCTAGCCATAAAATTTTATACAATTTAGGCGCTTTTTTGTGATTAAATTGTCGAACTAATTTGCTTTCACGCGTTCAGATTTTGGATCATACATTGGTTTAAGCGATACTTCTGCCTCAACCTTTCTACCAGCAACATCGATCTCGTATTTTGACGCTAAAACATCAGCTGCTTTTTCACCCTTACACGGGACATAGCCAAGTCCAACAGCTGCACCCAATGTGTGGCCGTAAGAGCCTGATGTTAGGTAGCTCACAACCTCGCCATCGCGCAAGATTGGCTCATGATGGAAAAGCAAAGGCTCTGGGTCGGCGAGTTTGAATTGCAGCATTCTGTTTTCCAAGCCACTTTCCTTTTTAGCCAATACAGCTTCACGACCAATAAAGTTAGGCTTGTCTGTTTTACACGCAAATCCAAGACCAGCTTCTAAAATATGATCTTCTGATGTGATGTCATGTCCAAAGTGGCGATAACCTTTTTCAATTCGGCAAGAATCCATCATATGTAGTCCACACAGTTTTAGATCAAGTTCTTGGCCCGCACGATGCAATGTCTCAAATACATGCGGGGCCTGATCGTTGGACACATAAACTTCCCAACCCAATTCGCCGACATATGTCACGCGGTTCACACGTGCCAATCCCATGCCGATCTCAACATCTTGAGATGTGCCAAATGGATTAATTTCATTGGAGAAATCATTTGGTGATACCATTTGCAATAATTTACGTGAATTTGGTCCCATCACAGCAAGCACAGATTCAGCGGCTGTCATATCAATGATTACAACATTGAAATTACCTTTATGACGCTCAAGCCAAGTTTGATCCGCTAGACGCGTCGCCGCAGGAGTGACCACAACAAAAGATGTTTCAGACAAACGTGTTGCTGTTACATCCGCTTCAATGCCGCCAGCTTTGTTGAGGAACTGCGTATAAACCAATTTGCCAACAGGAACTGACATGTTGTTTCCGCACACATAATTGAGGAAGTTTTCTGCATCTGGGCCTTCGACCCGGATTTTACCGAAAGACGACATGTCATATAGGCCAACATTATTGCGAATGGCTTCATGTTCACGCTTTGAGTTTTCGAACCAGTTTGGTCGTTCCCAACTATATTCATAATCTGCTTTTTGACCTTCATCTGCAAACCAGTTTGCGCGTTCCCAACCTGCAAGTTCGCCAAAGACTGCGCCATTTTCTTTAAGGTGATAATGAAGCGCGCTTCTGCGAATACCGCGCGCTGTCTCTTTTTGTCGGAAAGGATAGTGGTCAGCATACAGCAAGCCAAGTGTTTCTTTCGAGCGCTCAAAGAGGTAGGTTTTGTTGCCTTGGAAAGGTTGCATGCGAGAGATATCAACATCACCTAAGTCAAACGGCTTTTCGCCTGTATCCATCCATGAAGCCAATGCCATACCCGCACCACCTGCGGATTGAATGCCGATTGAATTGAACCCGGCTGCGACCCAGAAATTATCACATTCAGGTGCAAGACCAAGATGATAAGCATCATCAGGGGTAAAGCTTTCAGGACCATTGAAGAATGTGTGAATACCAGCTTCTGCTAACATAGGTAAACGGTTGATCGCTTGCTCTAAAATTGGTTCGAAGTGATCGAAGTCTTCTGGCAATTGATCAAATTCAAAATTCTCGGGAATGCCATCCATACCCCATGGTTTTGCATTTGGTTCAAACGCGCCAAGAAGAAACTTGCCAGCATCTTCTTTATAATAAGCGCATTCATCTGGAACACGAAGAACTGGAAGTTGTTTAAGCTCAGGGATGTTTTCGGTGACGATGTAGAAATGCTCACATGCATGAAGCGGAACATTTACTCCGGCCATTTTGCCAACTTCATGGCCCCACATACCGGCACAGTTCACAACGTGATCTGCTTCGATTACGCCTGTTTCCTCGCCTTGTTGCCATTCAACTCCGGTGACGCGTTTGCCTTCTTTGTTGATCTTGGTGACCTTGACGTTTTCTTTAACCAAAGCACCTTTAAGGCGTGCGCCTTTTGCCAATGCAAGAGCGATATTTGCTGGATCACCTTGTCCGTCTTTTGGTAGATAAACGCCCGCTGTTACACCATCAATATTAATGTGTTCATAGCGTTCTTTAACTTCCGTGGGTGAGATTTCCTCAACTTCAACACCAAAGGCGCGCGCCATGGCCGCTTGACGAAGAATTTCTTCTTTGCGTGCTTCAGTCAGCGCAACCGTGATAGAACCGCAGCGGCGAAAACCTGTCGCAACTTCTGTTTCAGCTTCAAGTGTTCCATAAAGCTCTTGGCTATATTTAGCGAGCTTTGTCATGTTCTTTGAAGAGCGAAGCTGGGCAATCAATCCTGCTGCGTGCCAGGTTGTTCCGGAGGTGAGCTGTTTACGCTCTAACAGAACAATGTCTTTCCAACCAATTTTTGCCAAGTGGTATGCCACTGAACAACCAATGACACCACCACCGATGATGACGACGCGTGCTTTTTCCGGCAGGCTCATGGGTAAATCTCCCTAAATTTTTGTTTGTAAATCTCCACCATTTCTTCTTCTGTAACGCCGTCATCGTAGGGCGGTGTTGTGAGTGGCTTTAGGTGCGAGATTTCAATTGTTACAATTGCGTTGATCCGATGGGCCAATGATGGCCATTCGTTTTTCCAAAGAATGAATAATTCTTGAAAGCTATCCGTATCTTTCTTGGCAATTGTCGCTTTCCCTCTGATCCGAATACCTTTTCGGGAAAATTGGTTGACGAAATTCACCTCAATTTCTGGATTGTTTTCAATGTTCTTTATTGTTTGTGGTGAGCGGATATCAGCAAAGCCGATTTGGTTTTCGCTCAACACTAAAAATGTACCTTTGGGGGACACGTTTGGACGTCCGTCTGTGGTGACGCTTGCCACAAATCCCAGACGGAACGTTTCAATGATATCCTTGGCAAAAGCGTTTAACATCAGGCCCGAATTCTTTCGTTCTCTGCATCCCATAATGGAAGGTCTTCTTGCACAACAGCCTTGCAGCGTTTGCCGTAGATCTCGAGTTCCAGTTCAGTTCCAGGTGCTGCAAATTCTGCCTTCACAACGCCAAGCGCCACTGATTTATTTATGCGGTAACCCCAATTGCCTGATGTTGTTTCACCAACAACTTGATCGCCATTCCATACGGTTGACATATAAGGTGCGTCACTATCGCCTGCTTCCACCACAAGCGTGACGAAGCCTTTCTTTGCACCCTGTTGTTTTTCAGACATCAATGCTTGTTTGCCAGGGAAGTTTTGTTCTTTGTTGAGACGAACAAAGCGTTCCAACCCGCCTTCAAGTAATGTGTAATCTGTTGAAAGATCACCTTTCCAAGTACGATAGCCTTTTTCAATACGCATTGAATCAAGTGCGAACATTCCAAATGGTACGGCACCAGCATCGCGAATTGCAGAATAGGCATTTGCACTGTCATCAAATGACGTGTGCACTTCCCAACCCAATTCACCTGCAAAGGAGATACGGAATAGTTTTGCAGGTTTGCCTGCGATAACGGCATCTTGAATTGTGAGCCAACCTGTTGAAAGATCGGCATCAGGTGCAATTTTCGTCATTAGATCGCGAGACTTTGGACCGGTTACAAGGTGTGTTGACCATTCCTTGGTGATGTCGGTTAAAGTAAGCGAACCATCTTCTGGTAATGATTTTTTCAAGAATTCGAAATCGTGCCATTGGGCAACGGCAGCTGTCATGAGCCAGAAATCATCTTCACCCCAACGAATGATCGTCACTTCAGTGATGATCCGGCCGCGGCTATCTGCAAAGTAACCTAAGTTCATGCGTCCAGCTTTTGGCAATGCGCCTGCGATTTGATTGCGCAACCATTCAGCCGCGCCTTCACCGGTCAAAGTGTAGCGAGAGAAACCAGGCATATCCAAGACACCAACATTGTCGCGAACCGCTTCAACTTCTTCCTTCACCCGGATTGCCCATGGGCCATTACGATCCCATGTTTCCGTTGCAGCTTCTGACGTGTCATCGCCATTTTTTGCGAACCAGTTAGCGCGCTCCCAACCATTATATGCACCCATTTGAGCGCCGTCTGATAAAAGGCGTTCGTGGTTTGGTGATAGTTTTTTATCACGACCCGCTGGCCATTCATGGTGCGGGAAATGCATTGCATATTCGTGACCATAGGTTTCCATGGCTTTTTGGTAACAGAATTCTTGATCAGCATGGTCTGTGTAACGGCGTGGATCAACCGCCCACATATCCCATTCTGTTTCACCTTCGGTGATCCATTCTGCAAGAACTTTACCTGCACCACCTGCTTGGGCGATACCAAATGTAAATGAGTGTGCTTCAAATGCGTTTTTCACACCGGGCATTGGGCCAATCATTGGCAATCCATCTGGTGCGTAAGGAATCGGACCGTTGATCACGCGCTCAACACCTTGCGTACCTAAGATCGGTAAACGCTCCATCGCATCTTCAATGTAGAATTCCAAACGATCAAGATCATCTGGATAAAGCTGGAATGAGAAATCGTCTGGCATTGGATCATCAGGTGTGACCCAGTGCGCTTTACAATTGCGCTCATATGGCCCCAAGTTTAGGCCATGTTTGTCCTGACGAAGATAATAAGAAATATCAACGTCACGGATCATTGGCATTTTATGGCCTTGTTCTTTCGTCCAAGCTTCCAATTCAGGAATTTCACCAGTTAGGAAATATTGGTGGCTCATAACGATCATCGGAACTGTGCGTCCACCATATGGTTTGAACCATTCGCCAACGCGCTGGGCGTAATAACCACAAGCGTTTACAACATATTCACAGCGGATGTCGCCTTTATCCGTATGGACAATCCATTCATCGCCATCGCGTGAGACGCCCGTCGCCGGTGTAAAGCGAAGAATGTTTTGGCCCATGTCACGCGCACCTTTTGCAAGGGCTTGTGTGAGTTGCGCGGGGTCGATGTCGCCGTCAAGTTTATCCCAAAGACCACCCGCAAGATCATGTGTTTCCATAAATGGATTGAACTCGCGTAGCTCTTCAGGTGTGCAGATATCCATCTCGAGACCCTGATGACGAGCCATACCAGCCACACGCTCGAACTCCTGCATGCGTTCTTTATTATGCGCAAGTCGGATTGCGCCTGTCACATGGTAGTTCATCGGATAATCAACTTCATCGGCCAAGCTGCGATACATTTTAAGACCGTAGCGCTGCATGTTCATCACCGCCCAAGATGCGGCAAAGTTTGGACAGTTACCCGCTGCGTGCCAAGTTGAACCAGCTGTGAGTTCGTTTTTCTCTAAGAGAACGCAATCGGTCCATCCAGCTTTGCCCAAATGATAAAGACTGGAAACACCGATAGCGCCACCACCAATGATCACGACACGTGCTGTTGTTGGAAAGTCTGACATATTACCCTCGAATATTTTTGTTTGAATACATTTTTATAAGTCTAATAAACCGGCGGCGAGATAACCCATATCGCCTCCGCAATTTCGTCTGTTGGGTTTTCCCAACGGTATTTTTCATTCTGGAATTGAAAGCTATCTCCGGCGCTGATCTCAAATTTACGGTCATCCAGCCATAAATTCATCTGGCCCGAAATGAGATAGCCACCTTCTTCCGTTGGTCTTGGCTCAACCCATTCGCTTATCGAATTTGGCGCAAACTCTGATCGGATCATTTCAAAATCACCTGATAGATGCGGCGATAGTAATTCTTCGACCAATCCTGCATGGCGTGAACCCAATTCAGCGCGGGCAGATTTACGAACGATAATTCCTTGCTCGCCTTCTGGCGCTTGCTCGTTTCTGAAAAAGAAACTGATCGGGATTTCAAAAAACAGCGCAATATTGCGTAAATCTGAAATTGATGGCTCGGTTTGACCGCGCTCGATCTGGCTCAGCCAGCCTGTTGAGCGGTTTAAACTGCTTGCCAATTCGATAAGTCGAATATCGCGTGATTTACGCAAAGCACGGATATCTGCGCCAACGCTTGCCTCGGATTCTGAAAATGCAGTATTTGAATTGTCCAAACTTAATCACCTTAAAAATGAAATTTAAGAAATTAATTTCATTTATTTTGCATCCTTGCAAGAGATTTATTTGTGTAGCTGCAATATTTTGATACGGTTAGTGCCAAATATGATTGCCAATAGTGCCAGTTTGTCGTTTAATAAGACAGCAAGTTGGATGGATATTTGAAAATGCGTTACAGCCTATTTCATGTCGAGCGCGAGCAGCAAAAGTCTCTGCAAACGCAAATTAGAGAAATGTTGGTGTCAGCAATGTTGGCTGGCCAATTGCCCGCTGATGCGCCTGTACCTTCAACGCGCGCGATGGCGAAACGACTTAAAGTCTCCCGAAATACGGTGATGCTCGCCTATCAGGCGCTCGCATCTGATGGATATTTGGTATCTAGAGAACGATCGGGGTTTTATGTTTCCGCTGACGTTCGAAATGATCTTTTTCAGTCCGAGCAGGCCAGTGAAGATACACCGGTTGCATTATCTTCGGTTAATTGGCGTGAAAAACTTCGACTGAAACCATCAGAGCAATTGAACATTATCAAACCAAATGATTGGAACAATTATCCCTATCCATTTATTTATGGTCAGGTTGATCCGAAGCTGTTTCCAATTAGTGCATGGCGAGATTGCATACGCCAAACATTAAGCCTGAAATGGCTGGACGCATGGACCGATGATCGCTTTAGTGCTGATGATCCAATGTTGATTGAACAAATCCAGCAACGCGTTTTAACGCGCCGAGGGGTTATGGCAAAGCGCGAAGAGATATTGGTAACGATGGGTGCGCAGAACGCTTTGTTTATGTTGGCGCATTTATTGGTTCGCCAAAACACAAAAGTGGCGGTTGAAGATCCGGGTTACCCCGACATCCGCAATATGTTTCGATTACGCACGGATAACGTTGTAAACATTCCGATTGATCAAGAAGGTTTATGTGTTGATCAATTAAAAGACGCCAAAATGGCATTTGTCACTCCTAGTCATCAATATCCAACCAATGTGACGATGAGCGTGCAAAGGCGCCATCAATTGCTCGAGTGGGCAAATGAAAATGACAGTCTGATTGTCGAAGATGATTATGAGTATGAGACAAACTTCAGGCAAGAGCCCACGCCAGCGCTCAAGTCGCTCGACCGCAATGGGCGCGTTTTATATATTGGTAGTTTATCGAAATCACTCATGCCGGGATTGCGGGTTGGTTTTTTGGTTGCGCCTCCAGAGCTTATTGAAGAAGTTCGAGCTTTGCGGCGTTTGATATTGCGGCACCCGCCTGGCAACAATCAAAGAGTGGTCGCACTGTTTTTATCTCTCGGTATTCACAATGCGCTGATTAATAAACTTAGCCAGAATTATCAGAAGCGTTCTGAGATACTTGGCCTCGCTTTAGCCAACAATTTTCATGGTTGGTATGAGGTACCAAAGTTTGGCGGTAGTTCCTATTGGATCAAAGGGCCGAGCGAGCTTGATTCGCGAAAACTTGTTAAAGTTGCAAAAGAAAAGGGTGTGTTAATTGAACCTGGTGACGTGTTCTTTTCTAATCCGGATAAAAATAAGAACTATTTTCGCCTTGGCTTTTCGTCCATTTCTGATGACAAGATTGAGCCGGGGATTAATCTTTTGGCACAATGCGTCGAAGAAGTGCTGTAATTTAGTTCTAGCTTAAATAGTGGACTAAAAAATAGGCAGTTATCAAAAGTGCAAATTATGTGATCTGTCACATGAATGCCAAAGAACTGGACCTATTGGCAAAATTGTGATTGCATCACTGTGTGTTTTATCATTAGACTGATGATAGCGCTCAAATAATAAGGCTTGGAGATGGCCTCATAATAAATCTGAGCGACACTAGTTTTAAAATAGGAGAGAACAATATGGGATTGAAAAAACTTGCTGGCGTATTGGCCGGTGGCGTAATGACTTTGATGGCAACAGCACCAGGTTACGCGCTTGATGAGCTTGTCGTGGGTTACTTCCTTGAGTGGCCAACACCAAACCAATATGCACAAGCAAATGAACTATATGCTAAAGAGCTAGGTATTCCAGTGAAATGGGTGTCTTTTGACGCTGGTACTGCAATGTCTGCTGCGATGGCATCAGGTGACGTGCACATTTCATTTTCACAAGGTGTAACACCGTTTTTGGTCGCAACTGCGGCTGGTCAAGATCTAACAGCTGTTGATATTGCTGTTTCATACTCAGACAATGACAACTGCGTTGTTCGTTCTGAGCTTGAAATCACGAAAGACAATGTTGCTGAGCTTAAAGGCAAGAAAGTTGCTGTGCCACTTGGTACTGCTGCGCATTCTGGCTTCCTAGCTCAAATGGCACATTTTGGCGTTGCTGAAAGCGATCTTGAAATCGTTGATATGGCTCCATCAGATTCAGCTGCTGCATTTGCTCAGCCAAATACTGACCTTGCTATGGCTTGCGGTTGGGGTGGTTCACTTCGCGCAATGAAGCAATATGGTAGCCCAATCATCGAAGGCGCTGAAAAAGAAGCTGTTGTTGGTAAAGTGTTTGATATCACTTCTATCCCAACTTCATTCGGTGAAGAAAACCCAGAAATCCTTGCAAAATTCTTGAAAGTTACTGCTGACATGAATGCGCAATATGCTGCTGATCCAGCTCCAATGATGGATTCAATTGCAAAAGCGGCTGGTATGGATGCTGAAGGTACTCAAGCAGTGATCGGTACATTCGTGTTCCCATCAACAGACACACAGCTTTCAGCTGATTGGATGGGCGGCGGTGTTGCTGAGTTCTTCACAAATGCTGCAGCAAGCCTAGAATCATCAGGCAAAATCAAAGCATTGCCAGACTATTCAGCTGTTGTTGATGCAAGCTACCTTGAAGCTGCTACAAAAATGTAATTTGAGCTTTAGCTCTTAAAATTACCTGGCGTGGCGCAAATAGCGCCACGCATCCCCTTTTCTTATAAATCGGAGGTGGCGCCAATGTCTGGTTTGATCATTAACGATGTTTCCATGACCTTCTCTTTGCCCGATGGTGGCTCTGTTGAGGCTTTAAAAAACATCAATCTCAATATTAAAAAAGGCGAGCTGATGGCCGTTCTTGGTCCATCTGGCTGCGGTAAAACCACGCTTTTGAATATTCTCGCTGGCTTTTTAGCTCCCACAGCAGGTGAAATCTCTCTCAACGGTGACCGCGTGGTCGGACCTCATTCCGAACGTGGCATGGTTTTTCAAAAAGGTGCACTTTTTGAATGGATGAATGTATCCGAGAATATTGGTTTTGGCCCTCGAATGGCTGGTCGTCCGAAAGACGAAATCAGTAAGAGAACCAAAGAACTTCTTGAAATTGTTGGTTTGCAAGAATTCGAAAACAAAATGATTTATGAGCTGTCAGGCGGAATGCAACAACGTGTTGCTTTGGCGCGCTGTCTGGCAAATGATCCTGATGTTATCTTGATGGATGAGCCACTTGGTGCGCTGGATGCATTGACCCGTGAGAAAATGCAGAGCCTTGTTTTGGACATTTGGAAAGAAACAGGCAAAACAATTATTTTGATTACCCACTCGGTTGAGGAAGCATTGCTTCTGGGTGAGCGCCTACTTGTTATGGCTCCTCGCCCTGGTCGAGTTCACAAAGAATATCAGCTTCCTTTTGCGGAAATTGGCGTTGGTGCTGATTTGCGTGAAGTTAAACGTCACAAAGATTTTGGACCCACACGTGACGAGATCCTAAACATGATTTGGGATATGGAAGAAGAGATTATGGGCCGGACGGAGAGTGCATAATGTTGGGTGAAATCGGCGATCTAATTTCGACAACGTTCTGGATGGTTCTTGGCATTGCTGGAATCTTCGGAATATATTTAGCAGTATCTGGCCTATGTTCTTTGGTTTATGCCGCCTATAGTCGCGGTAAAGCAAAGGCAACCGGGTTTGGTAGTCTCAAAACAGTTACATTTGGTGATGAAAGTGCTGTAACGGCAAACAGAGCCGCGTCTATTGCCGCGGTAATTACAATCTTCTTATTGTGGGGTATTGCAACGGGAAGTAAGCTTATCCCGTTCACTATTTTGCCTCCGCCATTCACTGGTGAAACGTCTTTTCAATATACAGCGACAAATGCTGCGGGTGAAACGGCAGAAGCAACGGTATTTGTTTATGTTTCTAAGCAAGGTGAAGAGGGTGCCACAGCGCCTGAGTTTACCAACTCATCGACTGGATTTGCCATCGATGATGCTGTTCTTGTGCCTGAAAGACGCGGTAAGATCTTGCGAGCTCAAGATAATGATGTCGGCGGTAAAGAAGAAGGCTATCGTGTGACATCGATTGATGGCAAGCCAATCTCTCCAAATGAGATTGTATCTATAAACGATGGTGAGATCTTCATGACATCTAAAGGTTCTTTGTCGGTTCGTCCGTCACAAGGCCGTACGATGGAAGCGCTGTTTCTACCGCCGCCTGAGCAGGTTTGGGAACGATTTTGGCAGTTAAATGCTGACGGTTACCAAGGTGTTGGACTTTGGGAGAACGTGTTCTGGTCTCTTATCCGCGTTGTGGTTGGTTTTGCATTGGGTTGTTTGTTTGGTATCCCGCTTGGTTTTGCCATGGGGCTAAACTCTTGGCTTCGCGGTTGGTTTGATCCAATTGTTGAGTTCATGCGTCCGGTTCCGCCACTTGCGCTGATCCCGCTGATTATCATTTGGTTTGGTATTGGCGAGCAAGGTAAGATTAGCCTGCTCTTCTTAGCTGCACTTTGGATTATGACTATTGGCGCACGAGCAGGTGTGTCCGGGGTGAATATCTCAAAAGTTCATGCAGCTTATTCGCTGGGTGCCACCAAGCGACAATTGTTGACGAAGGTTATTTTGCCTAACTCACTCCCTGAAATTTTCACCGGGGCGCGTGTTGCCATGGGTGTTTGTTGGGGTACTGTTGTGGCCGCGGAACTCGTGGCAGCTGAAAAGGGTGCTGGTAAAATGATTATCGCTGCTTCTAAATTCCAGCTGACGGATATTGTGATCATCGGTATCATCATTATTGGTGTTATTGGCTATGGTATCGACGTTCTAATGCGCATGGCAGAAGATAAGCTTGTGCCTTGGAAAGGCCGTGGCTAACCGCTTCGGTTTTTCAAACTAAGAAATTTAGAAGCGCCGTGTCTGATTGATCTTTGACACGGCGCTTTTGTTTTGCTTGAGCTAAAAGATCAATGCAATCTGGTGCTATTGGTTCTTATGAACTGGATTTATCAAAAATGACTTATTTTGTTAATTAATGAGACTAAATATCTCATAAATAACTCATATTTGCAAAATATTCATATTTGGATTACTAGACATTATGGGCGCTTTGTTGCGATAAGTGATAGAGTATATTTGTCTGAAACAGGCGGGTTTAATTTTTTTGGAGGATGTAGATTTTGTCAGAAACTTCTCACATGGTTGATAAGTCACCGCATGTGTCGGATGAAATTCGCCAGACCACATGTTACATGTGTGCTTGCCGTTGCGGTATCAACGTTCATGTCCGCAAGGATGAAAATGGCGAAGATAAAATCCGCTATATTGAAGGCAATAAAGACCATCCAATTAACAAAGGTGTTTTGTGTGCGAAAGGCTCTGCGGGCATCATGCAGCACTATTCACCGGCACGTTTGTCCAAGCCACTTAAACGCGTTGGCGAACGCGGTGAAGGTAAGTTTGAGCCGATTGAATGGGATGAAGCTTTGGAAATGGCCACTGGTTGGTTATCCGAGGTACGCAAAAAAGATCCTAAAAAACTCGCCTTTTTTACTGGTCGTGATCAGTCACAATCCTTCACGGGTTGGTGGGCACAACAATATGGCACACCAAACTTTGCAGCGCATGGTGGCTTTTGTTCAGTTAATATGGCAGCTGGCGGTATCTATACATTCGGCGGTGCGTTCTGGGAATTTGGATCACCTGATTGGGACAAAACAGAATTATTCGTGATTTTTGGTGTTGCAGAAGATCACGATTCCAACCCGATTAAGATCGGCTTATCGAAACTAAAATCTCGCGGTGTTAAAACCATTGGCGTTAACCCGGTTCGAACTGGGTATAATGCGATTGCTGATGAATGGGTTGGTATCACACCTGGCACAGATGGATTGTTCGTGCTTTCCATCATTCATGAACTTTTAAAAGCTGGTCGCATCGATGTTGATTATCTTATTCGCTATACGAACGCGCCTTGGCTGGTGATTAACAATCAAGGTGGTAATGATCACGGAACATTTGCGCGCGATAAAGATGGCAATGCTTTGGTGCTTGATCGTAAATCTGGTAAGGCTGTGGCTTATAACAAAAAGGGTGTGAAACCTGACCTTCAGGGTGAAGTTGCCATCAAAAAAGGTGTGAAAGCACAACCTGCATTTGCACTCCTTGCAGATAAATACATGGATGAAAAATACGCTCCGGCGAATGTGTGCGAAGCAACAGGTGTTAGTGAAAATCAAATCGTTCGTATTGCTGGTGAGATTGCCGAAGCTGCATTTGAAAAAGAAATCACGCTTGATCAACCTTGGACGGATATGAAGGGTGAGAAGCACGATAAAATGATCGGGCGCCCGGTATCTTTCCATGCTATGCGCGGTATTTCTGCCCATTCAAATGGCTTCCAAACCTGTCGTGCAATCCACGTTCTTCAAATTTTGCTGGGTTCAATTGACTGCCCTGGTGGGTTTAGATTTAAGCCGCCATATCCGCGTCCAGTAAGCGCACAGCCTGCGCCACATGGTGGGTCAAAACCAAATACGCCACTTGCAGGACCGCAACTTGGTTTCATGCGTGGTCCGGAAGGCATGTTGTTAGAAGAAGATGGTGTGACCCCGCAGCGCATTGATAAAGCGTTTTCGTGGGATGCCCCGATGTCATCGCACGGCTTGATGCATATGGTTATTCCAAATGCGCATGCCCGTGATCCCTACGGCATTGATGTGTTGTTCATGTATATGGCCAATATGTCATGGAACTCGTCGATGAACTCATCGGGCGTCATGAAAATGCTGACCGATAAAGATGAAAACGGCGAATATATCATTCCAAAATTGATTTATTCCGATGCTTATTCATCAGAGATGGTGGCTTATGCAGACTTGGTCTTGCCAGATACTACTTATCTTGAGCGCCATGATGCAATTTCACTTCTTGATCGTCCGATCAGCGAACCTGAAGCGATGTGTGATGCGATCCGCTGGCCGGTGTTTGAACCAGACCGCGATGTGCGCGGTTTCCAATCAGTTCTCATTGATTTAGGTGGGCGCCTTGGTTTGCCAGGTATGACCAATGAAGATGGATCCGCTAAGTTTAAAGACTACGCTGATTATATCACCAATCACCAGCGTAAACCTGGTGTTGGCCCGCTTGCTGGCTGGCGCGGTGAAGATGGTGATAAAACGGGTCGAGGTGAGCCAAACCCTGATCAGATCAAACGCTATATCGAAAATGGTGGATTTTCTGAAAGTCACGTTCCGACCGAAGCGCTTTACTTCAAACATGCAAATATGGCTTGGCAAAACTGGGCTGTTGAAATGGGTCTTCAAGATGCGCCGGTTGAAAACGTCTTCCAGATCTATTGTGAACCTTTGGCAAAATTCCAGTTGTGTGCTGAAGGTAAGATGGAACCAAAGGCGCCGCAAAGTCATGCATCGCGTATAAAAGAGTGTTTTGACCCACTGCCTGATTGGTATGAACCATTTGAAGGCACAGGCATTGATACGGGCGAATATCCATATCATGCACTTACGCAAAGACCCGCTGCAATGTATCACTCATGGGGATCGCAAAATGCCTGGTTGCGCCAGATTCACGGTGATAACCCAATGTATATCCCATCGGATATTTGTGATGAAGCAGGGCTTGAAGATGGTGATTGGGCATGGATTATCTCCTATCACGGCAAGATCAAAGTTCCAGTGCGCCGCATGAATGCTGTGAACCAGAAAACTCTATGGACTTGGAATGCGATTGGTAAACGCAAAGGGGCTTGGTCACTATCGCCAAATTCACCTGAGGTCACCAAAGGCTTCCTGCTGAACCATTTGATCAACGAATTGTTGCCGGCAAAAGAAGATGGCTATAGATGGTCAAACTCTGATCCGATCACAGGCCAAGCCGCATGGTTTGACTTGCGTGTTCGCGTTGAAAAAGCAACAGATGGACCTGAGTTGTCACAGCCACAATTTGATCCGCAAAGCAATTCGGGGCACATTGCGCCAGAGGGCCTAAGTTACGGTAAGGAGTGGACAAAATAATGACCATGCTTCCTCAAACAACCCAAAAGAAACTTGGGCTCGTCATCGATTTAGATATCTGTGTTGGCTGCCATGCTTGCGCGGTGAATTGTAAAGAATGGAATACCGGTGGTTATGGTGCAGCTTTGTCTGATACTGAACCTTATGGTGATAGCCCAACAGGCGCATGGCTTAACCGTATTCACACTTATGAAGTCACCCCCGAAGATGCGCCTGCATCGATTGTTCACTTCCCAAAATCATGCTTGCATTGTGATGATGCACCGTGTGTGACCGTTTGCCCAACAGGAGCAAGTTACAAACGCAGCGAAGACGGTATTGTGCTTGTTGACGAAGACATGTGTATTGGTTGCGGTCTTTGTGCTTGGTCGTGTCCTTATGGCGCTCGAGAAATGGATCCAACTGAAAACGTCATGAAGAAATGTACGTTATGTGTTGATCGTATTTACAATGAGAACTTAGAAGAAGTCGACCGAGTTCCTGCATGTGTTAAAACATGTCCTGCAAGCGCACGGCACTTTGGTGATTTTGCCGATCCAAATTCAGATGTTTCAAAAATGGTTGCCGATCGTGGCGGCATTAATCTCATGCCAGAAATGGAAACATCGCCGGTGAATAAATACTTGCCTCCGCGTCCAAAAACACGTCCTGAAAGCACAGGCTGTGGTAGCGCTTCTGTTGCACCAGCTGTCGCTGACAAAGGCGTTCTTGGTTGGCTCGATAGAGCTCTCACATCACTAGACAAGTTGGGATAAGTCATGCATCCAGCAATTTCAGTTATATTCTTCACAGTTATTTCAGGTGCCGGATTTGGTTTCATGGCGCTCATTGGTCTTGGGTGGGCTATGCCAAACAGTGCAGTTGCGGCGTTTTTAATTTCGCTGCTTGCCGGTGGTTTGTGTGTAATTGGACTATTGTCTTCGCTCTTTCACTTAGGGCACCCTGAGCGCTTTTGGCGTGCGTTTTCTCAATGGAAATCATCTTGGCTATCTCGCGAAGGTGTGTTGTCGGTTCTAACGCTTACGCTTTTTGCAATTTATGCATTGGTGTGGATGGTAACTGGCGAGCGCATTGGCGTTCTTGGTTTTATCATTGCAGTTTTAGCGGTTATCACAATCTATGCAACTTCGATGATTTATGCATCGCTGAAAACAGTACCAAGCTGGCATAATGCTCTAACGTCTGTTTGCTATGTTGCTTTTGGATTAGCGTCCGGAATTGTTTTGGCAGCAACGTTTGGATCCGCTTCCTCATTTGCAGGCATTTCCGTTAGTGTTTTAACAGGCCTTGCATTGATCGCCGCATGGGGGCTTAAGCTTTTGTGGTGGCGCCGCGCGGATGGTGTTGGGTTTTCTGATACGGGTTCTGATGCAGGTACTGCGACAGGTCTTGGACATCTTGGAAAAGTCAAACTATTTGAAAAGCCACATTCTGGTGAGAACTACCTTACCACAGAGATGATGCATCAAATTGGTCGCAAACATGCAAAAAAACTACGCACAATCTCTGTCGGGTTGGGTTTGCTTGTTCCGTTTATACTTGCAGCGCTCGCATTTGTTACAGGCGCACATGGCTTCTTTATGTTCGTAGCGTTTATATCAATGATTGCAGGATTGTTTGCAGAGCGTTGGTTGTTCTTTGCGGAAGCCAAACATGCCGTTTCGCTTTACTACTAAATCAAATTTGGCGGCCTAGGCCGCCTTTTTTATGTGTAATTATCATCATAGCTACCCATAATGTTTAGAAATAGGGTTAATAGAACGGAAAGGTCCTTGTCGTATCTTATCAGCTAGTAGTGTTTTGTATTTTGTATTGTGTGCTAGCGTATTATGGCCAAGAAACCGTCGAAAGCGACGCCTCATGAAGGTGAACTAGAGCAAGCCCCGAAAAAGGGATTGTTCAGCTTTTTGCGACGTAAAAAGAAAAAACAATCACAAAATCAACTAGATGATCAGGCTGTAACTGCTGAAAGCGCTGATAGTAAGGGCGATGAAGCTGTTGCATCTGCTCAACGGGCAGCCGCAAAGAAGCCAGCAACGAAGCCAGTAAAGTCTGCTGGCAAAACTGCTGCGAAGAAAAAGCCTACAACTGCAAAAAAAGCACCTGCGAAAAAAGTTGCTGCATCAGCCAAAAAGGCAGGTGGCGCTCAAAAACAGACCCGCGGTAAAGCAAAAAAACAAGCTGAAAAACCACAAATTGCTGCAACGGCTGATAATGCTGATGAAGAAGTTTTATCTTCAGACACGAAGAAAAAACGTTCTCTATTTGGGTTTTTAAAACGCAAGAAGAAAGTGAAAGTGTCTGCTGAAGAGCAAGTGCTTGCAAAAGAAGCTGCGGATAATCAAAGTGTTGAGAAAAAGCCAAAGAAAAAACTATTCGGATTTTTAAAGCGTAAGAAAGAAACTGAAGAAGTTGTTGAAGATGCATTAGTGCTCGACACCTCTGGCAATATCCCTGTTGGAACAGGAATGATTGATACCGAGATCGAAGCTGATGACGCATCACCTATTAAAAAAGGTATCTTCACCAAAAAATTTTTGATCATAATTTTAAGCGGCTTTGCTTTGACAGCGACATCAGGTGCAGCAGCAGTGGTTTTTGTTAAACCGGGATTTTTGGATAACGGTATTACCGGATTAGCATGTGATGTAGTTCATGAGGTCGATTTTGAGCTTATGAAGGAAAATCGTGTCACTTCCTTTATTAGAGCTGGAGCTATGCCGACAAAAGAGCGGGTTCTCATGGTACTTAACTACACCAAATATTTGGTGGGCGAATATCCAGATAGCCAGCTTGTCACCGTTTCACTCTTGGATGTGGATGGGCCTACAAGCCGTCCTGATTTCCGTGGTAGCAATATTGGCGCACAGGTTGTCTTTGCGCCAGATCCGTTGTTAACGCAAGCGACTAAAAAACAGTGGGAAGTTCGTTATGTAAACGCTGATCGAGCTTATGGTGGGAAATTCATCGGCGATCGTTATGAATTATCTCCTGATGAGATCAAGCTTTTGAGCGAGGAAATTATTGAGCCATCTGGCTGCTATGTTCCTGAAGAAGAAATGAGCGAAGAAGAGTTGGCTGAAAAAGAACGTCTTGAAGCAGAAGCACTTGCAGCAGAGGAAGCCGAACAAGCTGCGCTTGAAGCCGAAGCTGAGAAGAACGCTGAACCCGGTATGATTGATAACGTTCTTGCTCTTGTTGGATTGGGTGGATCTGATGAAGAAGAAATGACGCCAGAAGATGCGATGATGGAAGAAAATGCCAATATCTATCCTGGTGATAAGGCCGAGATGGAAGAAGCTCATGAAGAAGATGAGGCTGGTTTCTTGGACGGTATCTTGCAAATGGTTGGCTTTGGTTCAGATGACCATGCGGCACAGAATGAACAAAAAGTTGACGTGTTGGGAACAAAAATCCGCTACAATTAAGTTCCAAGATTATATCTTTATGTAAACTGAATTGATTTTCTTCATCTTAGAGTAGATGCGATAATCAGATATTACGTTTGTGGGAGATGATTTTGCAAAACTTGCCTGAACCAGAAGTTTTAGACGCAGCGCTCTCCATCTGGCGATATCATTGCCTAGATGAGAACATCCCACGTGATATCCCCACCTTTGATTTAATCGTTGGCCTTGGAAGCTATGATACCCGCGTTGCGGAACGCTGTGCGGAGCTCTACCAAAATGCAATTTCAGACAAAATTGTATTTACCGGTGCATTTGGCAACTGGACAAAAGATCATTTTGATAAAACAGAGGCGGAAACTTTTGCTGATGTAGCAAAGGATCACGGGGTACCGGAAGACAGTATCGTCCTTGAAGATAAGGCCACGAATACTGGTGAGAATATTTTAAATGTAAAAGCGATGTTCCCCAAGGCCAAAACAGTTGTGTTTGTAACAAAACCTCAGATGCAAAGACGCTGCCGCGCAACCGTTGAAAAACAATGGCCTGATATAAAGGCTGTGGTGACAGCGCCCAATCATACGATTGTATCGCAGCCCGTGGGTGATATGGATCTAGAAAAAGTCGTTCATGAACTTGTGGGGACGCATTGGCGTACGCGCGCATATGCAAAGCTTGGGTATCAAACCAAACAAGTTGCTGACGAACATGCAGAAGAAGCGTTTAAAGCGCTTGTTGAGCAAGGGTATACAAAACATCTTCCCGAAGATTGGGAAGATGTCTTATCAGAAGAAATATCTGAGGCGTAAAATCATACGCCAAGATTTATGTCTAAGCTTTTGTTTTTTGAGCTGGGAACAAGATCACATCGCGAATGGATTGTGCGTTGGTTAAAAGCATGATTGCGCGATCAATACCAATTCCGATACCCGCCGCTGGTGGCATGCCGTGATCCATTGCATCTAGGAAGTCTTCATCCAATACGCGTTCTTTCTCACCACGAGATTGCGCTTGTTCAACTTGCTCAACCATGCGCGCACGTTGTTCAACAGGATCATTTAATTCTGAGAATGCGTTGGCAATTTCCCAACCGTTGATAAATGTCTCAAAGCGCTCAACAAGGCGAGGCTCACCTGGTACTTCTTTGGCAAATGGAGAAATATCTTTCGGCATATGCGTGACATGTGATGGTTGGATCAAAAGATGTTCTGCTTTTTCCTCAAAGACGAGTGCAAGCATTTCACCCCAAGTTCCATCTTCATCAATTTCAACACCCGGCAGTGCCTTTTTTGCAGCTTCGCGCGCATCGGCATCATTATCAATTGCCAGGAAATCAATTCCTGTCGCGTCTTTAACAGCATCTGGCATTGGCACGCGTTTGAACGGCGCTGCAAATGAAATTGTTTTGTCACCAAATTCAACATCAGTCGTGCCGTAAATATCTTCTGCCACACGGGCAAACATGCGCTCAACGAGATCCATGGCATCTGTATAATCATGATAGGACCAGTAGGCTTCCATCATAGTAAATTCTGGATTGTGACGGGTTGAAACACCTTCGTTTCTAAAGTTTCTGTTGATTTCAAAAACCTTGTCGCTGATGCCACCAACAAGTGCACGCTTGAGATAAAGTTCAGGTGCAATACGCAGATACATGTCCATATCAAGCGTGTTGTGGTGTGTCATAAACGGATCAGCTGTTGCACCACCATAAACGGGATGAAGCATCGGCGTTTCAATTTCCATGAAACCATCATCTTCCATGAAGCGTCGGATGCCTGAAACGATTTTTGCGCGTTGTTGAAGACGCGCCTTTGACTCTTCATTTGACATCAAATCAAGATAGCGTTTGCGATAACGCGTTTCGATATCTGTGAGGCCGTGATATTTTTCAGGCATCGGCTTAAGCGTTTTACAAAGCATGGTAATTTGTGTCGCGTTGACCGTTAATTCACCGCGTGGTGTGCGACGAACTTCGCCGGTAACGCCGATGATATCGCCGATATCGATAAATTGAAGCAACTCGCGCACGTCTTCAGACGCGTTGTTTTTATGTGTGAAGACTTGAACCTTACCGTTTGCATCGCGCATATCCATAAACATGCCATTGTTGCGAGATGAGTAGATGCGGCCAGCTATTGTGACGATATCACCTGTGAGATGCCCATCTTCAATATCAGCGTACTTTTCCATCAACTCGCCGTTGGTAATGGTGCGGTGGAAATTTGTTGGAAACAGGTTGCCAGCAATTTCTTCCATGCGTTCGCGTTTTTGCAAACGCACTTCGCTTGCGTCAGTTGATAGGGCTTCTTCGTTTTTATTATCAGTCATTGTGATCTCAAATATATCGCTACTGTTAGCTTATTTACGCGTCGGAAGCTTGATCAGATGTATCAAGCGAAGCATGCAATGCATCACTTGCAACTTTTAAACGCTGACGCACCATTGCGCGACCCAATAGGACCATTGCGTCAAACAATGGCAGCGAACGTGATGAACCGCTGACCGCAACAAACAATGGCGGGGTCAATTTACCAAGCTTAGTTTCCAAACCCTCAGCTACCACACGCAGTGTTTCTTCAATGCTTTCTCGGTTCCATTCGTCCATTTCATCAAGCGCTGGACGCACTGCATCAATTACTTCAAGACATTTCTCAGGTGGGTTCTTTTTGATATTTGCAAAAGATTGTGCAGTGACACCAACATCACCCTTTAACAAGAAACCAGCAAGGTCTGGCAGCTCTGAGAATGTTTGAATTCGTGATTGAGCTAACAACAAGCCTTGCTTGAGTTTATCGTTTTCACTTGCCCATTCCAAAACACGCGCCAAGAACTCTTCTTCAGACAATTTCTCACGCAACCAACGTGCATTGAGCCAATCAAGCTTTTGCACGTCAAACACAGCGCCTGCTTTTGAAAGCTTGTCCGGATCAAAACGTTCGATCAACTCATTAAGATCCATCAGCTCATCGCCTTCGGAAATTTGAATGAAGAACAAGCCAAGGAAGTTGGTCAATGCTTCAGGTAAGTGACCAAGCCCAGCGTAATATGACATAGACGTTGGGTTCTTACGCTTTGACAGTTTTGATTTATCAGCGCCGCGCATCAATGGAAGATGGGTAAACTCAGGCGCTTCCCAGCCAAGATATTGGTAAAGCAAGATGTGTTTCGGCGTTGAAGAAATCCATTCTTCGCCACGGGCCACATGGGTGATTTTCATCAGGTGATCATCGACCACATTAGCCATGTGATATGTTGGCATGCCATCGCTTTTTTGAATGACTTGCATATCCACAGCATCCCACGGGATTTCAACTTCACCATAGCCGCCATCGACATATTTGCATGAGCCTTCGCTTGGAATTTTCATGCGAATAACTGGGACGATACCTTCGTCTTCACGTGCTTTGATTTCTTCAGCGCTCAAGCGTAGGCAGCGGCCACTATAACGTGGGGCTTTACCTTGCGAGCGTTGGAATTCGCGCATTTCATCAAGTTCTTCAGCAGAACAAAAACACTTAAAGCCGTGACCTGCTTCTAAAATCTGGTCAACATATTGGCCATAGATGCCTTTTCGTTCACTTTGGCGGTAAGGGCCAAAATCACCGCCCACATCAGGGCCTTCTGACCAATCAAGTCCCATCCAGCGCAAGCTGTCATAAACCGTTTGCTCAAATTCTGGTTTTGAACGGGTTGCATCCGTATCTTCGATGCGCAAAATGAGCGTGCCGCCCATCTTCTTGGCAAAAAGATAGTTATAAAGCGCAGTATAAGCTGTGCCGATATGTGGCTCGCCAGTTGGGGAGGGGGCGAGGCGTACCCTGACATCTGTATTAGTCATTTTGATGATCACTCAATTCGGACGAAAACGTCGGATAATATATGTGCCGCGTTAGGCCATATTACCGACGTTACGTCAAGTGTTGCGATAATGATTGTGGTTCTTGGGTTAATTCCGTGAAGTTTAGCTGCCGATATGCGATTTTCCGCGCTTTTTCGCCAGTTCAACCTGTTTCTGTCGATCGCGAAAACGTGCGCGATCTTCATCAGATTTCTCGTCAATGCAATGCAAACAGGAAATACCCTTCTCGTAACTTGAAAGAAGCATTTCTGCATCAGATAATGGCATGCGGCAAGCATGGCATTGATCATAGTCGCCTTGCGCCAATCCATGGCCAACGGAAACGCGTTCGTCAAAGACGAAACAATCGCCTTGCCATTTACTCTCTTCAGGCTCGACCGTTTCAAGGTATTTCAATATCCCACCTTTAAGATGGAAAACCTCATCGAAACCTTCTTGCTTCATGAAGGCTGTTGATTTTTCACAACGGATACCGCCAGTGCAGAACATGGCAATTTTGGTGTCTTTGTTAAGGTCTTTTTGCGCGCGTACCCATTCTGGGAATTCGCGGAAAGTTTTTGTTTTGGGGTCAACAGCACCTTCAAACGTTCCAATGGCAACCTCATAGTCATTTCTTGTGTCTATGACAATTGTGTCTGGATCGGAAATCAGATCATTCCAATCTTTCGGGTCGATATAGGTTCCAACAATCTCATTTGGATCGATATCTTCGACACCCATCGTGACAATTTCCTTTTTCAATCGCACTTTCATGCGATAAAAAGGCATTTCATCCGTGAAGCTTTCTTTGTGCTCTAATTGCGCGAAGATCTCTTTGCCGCGAATAAAGTCTAAAAGCGCATCAATATTTTCGCGCGCGCCGGCAACGGTTCCATTTATGCCTTCATGTGCTAAAAGCAGCGTGCCTTTGATTTTGTTTTCGACACAAAAATCTAAAAGAGGCTCCCGAAATTCTTCAAATTTGGGGAACGAAGCAAAATGGTAAAGCGCTGCAACGACGATTGGCAGGTTCGTTTGGGTAGATGATAATTTAGTCATGATGGGTACGGAAATAGTGTTTAATAACGCAAAGTGCAACATTGTCTATCACAAGAATTCATGCTCAAGATAGGGCCACAGGGTGGACATTTTGACTTAACGCATCTAATTGATGCAATCAAATCGATTTAAAAGGATAAAACATGCCGAATAAAGTAAACATGGCTGAGAAAACGCAAAGTCTTTTGGAAGTTTTGAAGCTTCAACCTGTTGTACCAGTATTGGTGGTTGATGATGTTAATTCAGCAGTTTTGCTCGCGCGTGCCCTTGTTGCAGGTGGATTAAGAGCCATTGAAGTGACTTTGAGAACACCTGCTGGTTTGGATGCAATTCGCGCAGTTGCAGATCAAGTTGAAGGTGCGGTTCCTGGTGCTGGTACTGTTCTTGACGCTGCACAATACGATCAGGCCGTTGAAGCGGGTTCTCAATTTATTGTTTCACCTGGTACAACTCTTGAATTGTTGGACCATGCAAAAACTTCAAAGGTGCCGATGTTACCAGGTGCTGCCACTGCAAGTGAAGTTATGGCGTTGCGTGAAGAGGGTTATAAAGTTTTAAAATTCTTCCCAGCCGAACAAGCAGGTGGTGCAAGCTATCTTAAATCATTATCATCTCCACTTGCGGATATGATGTTTTGCCCAACAGGTGGCATTAATTTGAAAAATGCAAATGATTATCTTTCGCTTCCAAATGTGGTTTGCGTTGGTGGTTCTTGGGTTGCTCCAAAAGCGCTAGTGGATGCTGGCGATTGGGACGGTATTACCAAACTTGCGTCAGAAGCGTTTGAGCTTGCCAAATAAGGTTTGGCGTTTATCGCGTTTATAATGAGATTGAAAACTGTTATCGCCAAGCCTATGCTAGAAATAGTTTAGGCTTGGATTGGTTATGCGTTGTTTATTAAAATATATTTGGTTTTTGATCAGCGTATTTTTAATCACGCCAGCGTTTACAATTCCATCGCATGCGCAAGAACGAGTTGTTGTTTTTGCTGCCAGCAGCATGAAAGATGCGCTGGATAATATTGCAGCGGATTTTGAAACCGATAACCCTGATATAGATATTGTTTTATCCTATGCCTCATCAGGTGTGTTAGCACGTCAGATTGCTAATGACGCTCCCGCAGATATTTTCGTCTCTGCAAGCGAAGATTGGATGGATTATCTGGTTGGGCAAGATCAGATTAACAAGAGCGATATCAAAATATTAGCGACGAATGAACTCGTTGTGGTGGCATCCGAAACACTTTCTCAAAACCAGGATTGGTCGCAAGTTTTAGCTCGTGGTCGATTTGCTATGGGTGATCCATCTCACGTTCCTGCGGGTATTTATACCAAGCAAGCTTTAGATAGATTATCTCAATGGAAGGGGATTTCGAAAAATGCGGTTTTCACCGAGAACATAAGGGTGGCTCTTGGCATTGTGGAGCGCGGCGAAGTTAAAGCTGGCATTCTTTATAAATCAGATGCGCAGCTCTCTGATACACTTCAGATTATTCATACGTTTTCGAGCAATGATCATGATCAAATTTCATACCCTGTCGCGCAGCTGAATAAGTCAAGTAATGCGTCGGCGCTGTTTTATGATTTCCTGTGTACGGCTGGAGCGCGATCCGTCTTAAATGCTTACGGGTTTAATAAAGCGCATGCGGCCACCAATCTAGATGGTTCAATTGAGTTAAATGCAAAAGCTTCACCTTCTGCGCTATGGCCAATTATTTTGTTGTCTTTGCAAGTTGCGCTGGTTGCCATGTTATTTGCGGTGCCGATTGCTTATGGCGTTGCGTTTTTGCTCGCGCGCTATGATTTTACAGGCAAAGCGCTTTTACAAGCCCTTGTGATGACACCGCTTGTTATGCCTCCTGTTGTCACGGGTTATCTACTTTTGCTCGTCTTTGGCAATAAGGGTGAAATTGGTCAGCTTTTATCGAGCGTCGGGATTGAGTTTGCGTTCAATTGGACGGGTGCTGCATTGGCTGCTGGGCTCATGGCATTTCCATTATTAGTGCGTCCGATGCGGCTTTCTATCGAAGCGATTGATCAAGGGATTATTGAGGCTGCCAAAACGCTTGGCGCGGGCAGATGGACACGCTTTCGAACACTCTATTTGCCGTTATCGCTGCCTGGAATTTTGGCTGGTGCGGTATTGGGTTTTGCTAAATCCTTGGGTGAATTTGGCGCAACAATTACATTTGTTTCCAATATTCCAGATGAAACTCAAACCATCTCACTTGCCATTTACTCGTTTTTGCAAAGCCCTAATGGCGATAGCGCGGCATTAACGCTTATGATTATTTCTATCGCTATTGCTTTGGGGGCTGTCTTATTATCTGAAATAGTTTCCTCGCACCTAAACCGAAAGGTGCGTTCGTAATGTTGGAAGTAGATGTTCAAAAGCAATTTGAAGGTTTTGATCTTAACGTAAGTTTTAAAACAGATGCAGCGGTAACAGCATTATTTGGTCGGTCAGGGGCCGGTAAGTCGACAATATTGAGCGCTATTGCTGGGTTATCAAAGCCTGATAACGGAAGCATAAATTTAGATGGATCAACGTTGTTTGACAGCGTATCGGATGCAAATTTAGCCGTTGATAAGCGTGGGCTTGGCATGGTCTTTCAAGATGCGCGTTTGTTTCCGCATTATGATGTTAAGTCAAATCTTACCTATGCCAATTGGGCCGGTGGGCGCAAAGCAAAACTTGAGTTTTCGCGTGTCGTGGAACTGCTAAGTTTAACGCATTTGCTTGACCGCAAGCCGCAAAATTTATCAGGTGGAGAAAAACAGCGCGTTGCCATTGGCAGAGCATTGCTATCAAACCCGCATTTGTTGTTGCTTGATGAGCCGCTCGCATCGCTTGATATTGAACGAAAGCGGACTTTACTGCAGTTTTTAAAAGCTATTCGGGATGAGTTCAAAATTCCGATGATACTTGTGTCGCACGACCCGATGGATGTGCATCAGCTGGCTGATTATCTTGTGCTGATAGATCAAGGCAAGCTGATTGAACAGGGCGGTGTTCGTGAGGTTTTTGCAAGCCGTTCAATACAGAATATATTGGGTGAACGAAACCAAAGTGCCATTATCGAAGCGACAGTTTCAGGATATGAGCAAGACTACGGACTTACAGTTCTTTCAGTTGGACCTTTGGCAGAGGATGTATCTATCCGGCTATTCTTGGAGAGTAAGGTAGCAGAAGGGCCCCTAAGATTGCTTGTGCATGCAAGAGATGTTGCGCTGTCGCTTTCAAAGCCTGTCGGTACAAGCTTGCAGAATTGTTTGCCTGCGATGATTAGCGACATTAGCGTAAGTGATAATGCACATATGATGATAGCGTGTGATGTCGCAGGACAAGTGCTGTTTTCACGTATCACCCAAAAATCATGTGATGAGTTGAAACTTGAACCAGGAAAACAAGTTTTTGCGCTGATTAAGTCTGTGGCACTAGCGTAATGTGTTAGTGAAAACTTACAGGGGTATTCTTGGTTGTAATAGTTAACAATCTGTTAACTATATTTTAACATACTCTACCCATCATGTTGATTTTCTCCTCCCAGATTAAGCATGTATCTTTGGGCGACTTTGATGAAGTCGCCCGTTTTTTTTAGCTATTTTCTGATAGATATCTATCAACGCGTTTCATCGCATTTTCAATGTTCTCAAGTGAGTTTGCATAGGAAATGCGGATGTAACCTTCACCCAAAATGCCAAAATCGGGGCCTCCAATGAGTGCGACACCTTCTTTTTCGAGAAGATCAGATGCAAGCTCTTTGGCTTTGCGTCCTGTTTGTTTGACATTTGGAAAGGCGTAGAATGCGCCCTTTGGTACAGCGCAACTTACATTTGGAAGTGCATTTGCTAATTCAACAACGCGTTGGCGGCGTTGATCAAATGCTTTCATCATATGCGCAACAGCATCTTGCGGGCCATCGATTGCTGCGATGCCAGCAAATTGGCTTGGTGCATTCACACAAGACCAACAGTTGACCGCTAATTTTCGAACCAAGTCAATCAATGCATCCGGCCATATGGACCAGCCCATGCGCCAGCCCGTCATAGCCCATGTTTTTGACCAGCCGTTTAGTACAATTAAGCGGTCGCGAATTTCAGGGTATTGCAACATTGATGTGTGCGTCTCACCATCATAAGTCATCACGTCATAAATCTCATCTGACATGATTGCGACATGCGGATGTGCTTCCAATCCCTTAACGAGCTTTTCAATCTCTGATTTTGGCGTTACGCCACCTGTAGGATTAGCAGGTGAGTTGATGATCAAAAGACGCGTTTGAGGCGTGATCAACGAAAGTGTTTCTTCTGCAGAAAATGCAAAACCGTTTTCTTCGCGGATTGGAACAGGGATAGGTTTTGCACCTGTATATTCAATCATCGAACGGTAGATTGGAAACCCAGGATCTGGGTACATAATTTCCGCGCCGGGCTCACCAAACATGGTAATTGCTGCATACATTGTTGGTTTGCCGCCGGGCATGATCATGACGTTTTCAGGCGATACTTCAATACCGGTTAAAGACAAGGTTCGGCGCACAACAGCTTCGCGCGTTTCTAAAATGCCGTTGGCAGGGGTGTAGCCATGGTGGCCATCCTTTAAAGCTTTAATCGCTGCTTGGACGATATGCTCAGGTGTTTTAAAATCAGGTTGACCTATTCCTAAATTGATAACATCCATGCCGCCTTGTGCGAGTTTGGTTGCCCGTGCCAGCACCGCAAATGCATTTTCTTCGCCTATTCTATCAAATCCAGAAACTGTTTTTAACACCTTGCCATTCTCCCGCAAATTTCGCATCAATCAGTTCAACGTTATGCATAAATTTTACACTTAAAACAAATGAGTATTCCAAAAATGAGTGATTTATCCAATTGGACCCCAAGAAAACGTCCAGGGCTTTGCGCGCTGGAAGGTAGGTTTTCTAAAGTTGTGCCATTTTCGCGGCAAAAGCATCAGAACGCGCTTTGGGAGGCTTTGGGAGGTTTTCAAACGGCCAATGAACTCATGACGTATTTCCCAAATGGTCCATATGAGCGCGCTGATGAATTTGGCGATTGGCTTGGTGGGATGAACGATAGCAGCTCTTATCAAACGATGTTGTTTTGTGATCTAAAGAGTGATGAGATCTTGGGTATGGCAAGCTATATGCGTGTTGACGAAAATAATGGCGTTGCAGAAGTGGGCGCTGTTGCTCATGGGCCCAAAATGGCGCGGAGTAAAATAGCGACGGAAGTTCACTACCTGATGGCAAAACATGTTTTTGATGATTTGGGTTATCGACGTTATGAATGGAAGCTCAATAATGAAAATATGCCATCCCATAAAGCCGCTCAGCGATATGGGTTTACATTTGAAGGTGTTTTCCGTCAGCATATTGTTGCCAAAGGTAAGAATAGAGACACCGCATGGTACGCGATGATTGATCAAGATTGGCGCGAAATTAAATTTGCGATGGAGGCTTGGCTGTCTGATGAGAATTTTGATGGAAATGATTTGCAGATTGAGCGGCTAGAAGATATGAGAAAGCGTATTCAAACTGATGAGTAAGGCAATATCAACATGAGTGAAAAATCTGAAACAAAATCCGCGGCAATTGCTGCTGCTGGTATTATGTTGTTCGTTGCTTCTAGCTATTTCTTTATGCCACCGCTCTTAAGGTGGCTGTCAGATATTTCTGTCTGGCTTGCCTATATTGTTGCAGCTTTATTCGTTTTGGCGTTTTTTGGAATTTTCTGGGTGCGCAGCAAGTTTCAGAAAAAGCGCGATCAGCAAGAGCAAAAATAAAGCTGCTAGCTTAAAACAGCTCCAAGCAGCAAAATTCCAAGAACTATAATTAGGACTGCTCCGAGCACTTCAATTGTTGAGCCGATGCGCATTGCTGCGCGATCGCTATTTGCAAAACGCACGGCGGTATTTTTTGCCGTTACGGCTAGTGTCGCCAAAATTGAAACGGTAATAGCTGTGCCAATTGACATGGCAAAAACGGACAAAATCCCGCCTAGGTATAAGTTGTGAAGCAGAGCAAAAGACAACACAATGACAGCACCCGAGCAGGGTCTTAATCCAACAGCAATTACCGCTGACCAAGCCTGTCGCAAAGTTAAATCACCCGACAAAGATTTAGGATCAGGCATATGTGCATGACCGCAAGACGAGCAGGTTTCTCCGTGCGCTAAGTGCTCATGACTATGATCGTGGTGAACGTGATCATGATGTGCGTGTTCATGTTCATGATTATGCTCATCGTGTTGATGGCTGTGATTGTGATCGTGATCCTTGGGGGCAAACCAAGATTTGGTCTTTTTCCATAATAGCCAACAACCAAACAATATGATCAGCACATAGCTTGCTGCTTCTAATACAAAAGTGGCATCGCTCATAGAAATGGCTGTTCCACGCAGGATGAAGTATACGGCGCCCACCACAACAATAGCTGTAATGCCCTGCATAAATGCTGACATGAATGAAAGGGTAATACCGCGCTTAAGTTCCACTTCATTGGCGATCATATATGAGGAAATAACTGCTTTGCCGTGACCAGGGCCTGCTGCATGAAACACCCCGTATGCGAAAGACATTCCAACAAGTAACCAGAGTTTTGCTGGTTCTGTTTTCATCTCTCTTAGTGCTGTTGTCAGCGCGCGATAAAACTGCTGCTGATAAGCATTAATGGTTGCCCATAAGTTGGCAAATGGTCCTTGCACCACAATTTGTGACTCGTTTGCACCGATCCCAAGTGAGGATTGTGCAAGAGCTGTGGAGATGAAACCTAATATTAAAATACAAGCGAGTAGTAGCTTTTGTGGAAGCTTTAACATGTTACCTCAAGGCGAGTGGCAAACAATTTTGAAATATCATTATCTTCTTGATCGTCATAAAATGCGTCCGTTAGACTTCCTTGGTTCTGAGCAAGAACCTCGTCAGGATCTGGTCTTACAACGGCTTTTTTGCACTGGTTTTCATGTGGTCCAGTGAAATTAAGGTCAGTATCGTTTAAAAAATCTATCGATGCGTAAAATGTTGGGTCAAAAACACCAACTGAAATCTTACCTTCAAGCTTTAATGGATGTGCGGGAGACATCGCAAAAAACATCAGTAATTGATCGTCAACGTAGTCTGTGATGATCATATCCGGTGGCGCCATGGCAACAGATTGGCCATCTACAACGAGTTCAGTGTAATAACTAAATTCGGCAAGTGATTTGTGAACGACTTGACCGATTTCTTCAAGCTCTTCTGGATCTAGCTTCAAGTTGCTGTTGGCATCAAAGTCGATCAAGACGCTTGCTGAGAAAAATTCATCAAAACGCCATACGTGACGAATTTCTTCAAGGCCGCCCACGTCATTTGAAAGTAATTCCAGGTTGGCTTCTGCAAAAACATGAGGGTGAGCTTGAGATGCAGACGTGCTAAGAAACTGCGCTGTTGAACACAAGCTGGCAGCTAGTAACATATTTAAAATTCGCTTTGAGAACATGTTTTTTAAAGCCTCTGTATGTTATAAAGTAACTCACACAAGAATGAGTCAAAATTCTGACAATTATCAGCCTGCAATATCAATTACGCCACATTCACCGCTTTCAGAACCAAAAGCAAGCAAACGGCCATCTTTATTCCATGCCATGCTGGAGATTGCAGAATTACCGCCGCGTCTGAGCAATGCTTCTTTGTTATCTTCAAAACGGGCGGCCAAAATCATGCCGTCTGAATATCCGATGGCAACGACATCTTCTGTTGGATGGCAATCGACAGACGTTACCATCACATCGCCTCTTGTGCCGAGTTCCAAGGGTGCTTTTCCCATCGGGCCATCTTTGCCGGAAAAAGGCCAGACGACAGCGGCAGATGAGCCCGATGATGCTAGCCATTTGCCCTTTGCAGACCATGACATGGACTTCACTTTTGCGGGATAGCCTGTCATGCGCATGTGGCGATCTTCATCGCCTGATTTCCCATCCAACTTCCAGCCATGCAGCGCATTTTCTTGCATTGATGTGACAATGAAACGCCCATCAGGTGAAAATGTCACGTCAATATGCGCACCATTCCAGACGAGATTAACCGGTGCGGTTTGATTGTTTACCCAGTATAGTGAGACCCCGTTATATCTGGCAAAAGCAACTCGCATTCCTTTTGGCGCAAAAGCTATGCCCTCGATGCTTCGCTCTTCGTCAAATTGGCGCATCGTGCCATCTTTGAGCTGAACATGTGCCTTTCTACCGGAGGCAAAGCCCACAGATTGCTGGGGACCTGTGGCTAACGCATTGATCCATTTATTGCCCATTGTTGCAATCTGGTTAGCGGTTCCATCATGATCTAATGACATCACCTTACCGTCTTCACCTGCTGAGATGAGCACCTGACCATCTTGAGACATTTTTGCACTTAATAGGCCATCATGTTGTTCTGTTTTGTGGTGACCGTGATTGAGGCGGTGAACCTCGCCAGATGCAAGCGCAAAGAATGGCACATCTTTGATGAAACGGGCAGTAACGCAGTGATCATCAAGGTTTAAAGGTGCAAGTGTCGGCATGACTTAAGCCTCGCAAGCTTTGAACGTTCTTTCAAGTTTTTCTGCGTCTAAATCGCGCCCGATGAAAACAATGCGGCTTTCGCGCGCTTCGTCTTCTTTCCAGGGGCGATTATGATCACCTTCCACAATCATGTGAATGCCTTGCACCACATAGCGATCATCATCATCTTCCAATGCGATAATACCTTTGAGCCTTAAAATGTTTGGCCCATCAAGCTGTGTGGTTTTTTGAATCCATGGGAAAAACTTTTTCGGATCAAGAGTACCCGCGCGCAGTGAAATGGATTTCACGCTCGTATCATGTTTGTCTGCTGATAATTTATGATCGTGGTCATGATGGTGATGGTGATGGTCGTGATCACAACCGGGTCCGCATTCATGATCATGACTATGCTCTTGCTCTTCTTGGCCCTCATCAAGGAAATGTGGATCTGTTTCAATGGCACGCGCTAGGTCAAAGGCACCGCGGTCGAGAATTTGATCAAGAGCAACCCCAGATCTTTCTGTGCGATGGATATGGGCGGATGGGTTAATTTTGCGAACCGTTGTTTCAATTGCTGCAAGCTCGTCTTCTGATACTAAGTCAGATTTATTGACCAACACAACATCTGCAAAGGCAATCTGATCTTCAGCTTCAGGTGAATCTTTTAACCGAAGTGGCAAATGTTTAGCATCGACAAGCGCAATCACAGCATCAAGTTGAGTTTTGGCTCGGACGTCATCATCCATGAAAAATGTTTGTGCAACGGGGACTGGATCTGCAAGCCCTGTTGTTTCAACAATGATTGCATCAAATCTACCTTGGCGTCGAGTTAGTCCCTGAACAACTCTGATAAGATCGCCACGCACGGTGCAACATACGCAGCCATTGTTCATCTCATAAATTTCTTCGTCCGATTCAACAATTAGATCGTTATCGATGCCAATTTCACCAAATTCGTTGACAATAACAGCATATTTTTTGCCATGGTCTTCAGTCAAAATTCTATTGAGTAATGTTGTTTTGCCAGCGCCCAAATAGCCGGTTAGTACAGTCACAGGGATTGGTGTTGTCGTTTGAATGTTCATGGATGGCCTCAATCAAATACGTATCGCATTGATATAGGCAAGTTGAGGCAGTTTTTCTACAACTGAAATGTTATTTGTGATGTAAAATTTATTTAAGCTCACTGATATCAAAAGCAATCATGTCTTCGATCAATTCGCAAATGCCTGAAAATGCATGATCAATAATCTGATGACCTTTTTCCGCTTTTGCGCGTGTTACAAAGCCTACCACACCGTGTTCATTTAAATCTTGCATTTTCCAGCCGAATGAATGTTGGCCATAAGCGCGAAGGTGTTTGAAGTTTTCAATATATTCGCTTTGACGCGATCCGTAGTCATGAGCTTTTTTCATGTCAACAAGATCAGGCGCAATGGCGAGCATTATAGATGTCTCGATATCACCTGCATGAATATCTATCGATTTATCAGTGGTGGATTGTAAATGTTCTGGAAGGCCAAAGCGCGTCCAGTGCGTTACAACAACCAAAACATTCCATCTTATCCTCGCTTCAGTTGCCACAATTGTGAGGAGAGGGGAGTTGCCGCCATGTGCATTGAGCAATAAGATTTTGCGATGACCTTTTTGGACCTGAACTTTTATGATTTTAAGCCATTTTGAAATCGCCTCATCATAGGAAAGGGATTTGGAGCCATCAAAATCGAGATGCTCTACCGAGTAACCGATGGGCTCTGTGGGCAGCACATTAATTTTAACTGGGAAAGCATGCTTTTCTAGCCTTGATGCAAATTCCGATGCTATGATCGCATCAGTTTGCAACGGCAAGTGTGGTCCATGTTGTTCCCATGCGCCTAAAGGCAGTACCGTTATGGTTTGGTTAAGTTCATTATTCATGCTTTGTCCTGCCATGAAATGGATGCTATGATCAAGCTGGGAATGTAATATCGTTTGTTAGCCTTGTGGAGTTTTAATTGGTCCAATCTGATTTAAAAAAACCAAAAAGTGGAAAAGCTGGTGGTAAGAAAAACAAGGCAAGAAAACGCAGCTCCAATGCTGCTATTTTAAATCTTTTAGGCGATATACATAGATCGTCGCGTACGTCATTATCAGAACGATTGCAAAAACTTGGCTTGTTTGGCGGCCAAGAACGCATCATTTTATTGCTGCGTGATCAAGACGGATTAACCCCGTCACAGATTGCTGAAAAACTTAATGTGTCCCCACCAACAATTGCAAAATCAATCGCGCGCCTCACAGCTCGTGGCGTATTGGTGCGTAGAGTGGATAAATCTGATCGTCGTCGCGCAAATGTATTTCTTTCCAATGTCGGCCATTCAATGGTTAAAAGTATTAAAAAAGAACAACGCAAATGGCAGAAAAAAGTACTGCAGTCTGTCTCTAAAGGTGAAAAAGCTGAGCTTTCTAAGCAATTGAAACAGATTTTGAGCAATATAGACCAAATTGATTAGAGAAGATTTGCAAAACCAATTTAAATAATTTAAATATTTTTCTAAATTATTGAAAGCAGTGCGTTAAAGATTTCGATTGTTCGATATGCTTGGCGTCTGGGGGAAGGGTTTGAGTTGGCGCAGAAAGTAAAATTATCCACGATTGCAGATCAGTTGGGTGTATCCACTGCAACCGTATCGTTGGCTCTCAGAGACAGCCCCCTTGTTGCAGAAGATACGCGGCAAAAAATAAAAGATGCAGCCCTTGATATGGGGTATATTTACAATCGTCGCGCCGCAAGTTTAAGAACCTCACGATCTGGTATCGTTGGTGTTGTGGTTCATGACATTATGAACCCATTTTATGCTGAAATTTTAAAGGCCATTGAAAGCGAGCTGGATCGGAGTCGACAGACTTTTATTCTTTCCAATCATTATGATTCAGTGCAAAAGCAACGAGACTTTCTAGAAACATTGCTGCAATTGGGTGCCGATGGTGTGATCATGTCACCCGCCATTGACACGCCTTCGCGAGATATAAAGCTTGCCGAAGATAATGGTATGCCGGCGGTTCTAATTGCCCGTTCAGTTCCTGAGCTTGATATACCGACATATCGCGGGGATGACGCATATGGGATTGCGCTAGCGACCAACCATCTTATTGGTTTGGGTCACAAATCCATTGCCTTTGTTGGTGGTGCAGATAATACGTCTACAGGTCGCGACAGGTATCGCGGTTATGTGGAAGCCCTTAAAAAGGCTGGTTTAGAAGTTGATCCGTTATTGCGCGTATCAGGCCCACGAACCAAACAAGAAGGTTTTGAAGCGGCGGTGAATTTCCTTTCTATGTCGCAAAAGCCAACAGCCGCTGTGTGCTGGAATGATTTGGTAGCAATCGGATTGATCAATGGTATTTATCGCGCGGGGTTAGTCCCTGGTAAGGATATCTCTGTCACTGGCTACGATGATTTGATCGAGGCATCAATTTCTATGCCGGCGCTCACAACAGTGTGGAATGGTCAGTCGATGGTCGGGCGGCGCGCAGCGCGTGCATTGCTCGATCGGTTGTCGGGTTCAGATGAAGTGAATGGTTTACACCTCATCAAGCCAGAAATGCGCATTCGCCAATCTACGGCACCTATGGTTCCGCGCAGTTAATTTATTTAAAATATGATAACTCACATTGAGGTTTAATATGACAAAGCCTGTAGTTCTTATTCCGGGTGCAATTTATGAACACGTTGTTCAACGTGTTGCCGCTGATTTTGAAATGATGCGTATTGAAACGGCGGATTTGGATCTAATAAGCGACGAGCAGAAGGCCAAGATTAAGGGTATCGCATCCGCGATCCACTTACCCAATAAATTTATCAAAGGGCTGCCATCGTTAGAAATAATTGCTCACTTTGGTGTGGGCTATGATGTGATTGATGCGCAATTTGCGGGTGAGAATAATGTCATGGTTTGCAATACGCCTGATGTTTTAAGCGAGGAAGTTGCTGATACAACAATTGGCCTTTTGTTAAATACGCTGCGCGAGTTACCAAAAGCAGAAGCTCATATTCGACAAGGTGACTGGGTTGGGAAGGGTAATTACCGTCTAACGCCGCTTACGATGCGCAATCGCAAGGTGGGGATTTATGGTTTGGGGCGTATTGGGCAAGAAATTGCAAAGCGACTTGAAGGCTTTGGTGTTGATATCCACTATCATACGCGAACTGAAAAGGACGGATTTTCCTATAAATATCACTCAACGTTATTGGATATGGTAAAAGATGTAGACACATTGATATCAATCGTTCCGGGAACAGATGCTACGATAAAGTCTATAAATGCTGAGATCTTAACTGCGTTAGGCTCTAACGGAGTGTTTATTAATGTGGGTCGTGGATCTGTTGCCGATGAAGATGCATTAATTAAAGCGCTTGAAGATAAGACAATTGCGGCGGCAGGATTGGATGTCTTTGAAAATGAGCCAGATCCTCGACAAGACTTTTTCACGTTAGATAATGTCTCAATGTTGCCTCATGTTGCCTCTGCATCAGTTCATACACGCAACGCGATGGGTGACCTGCAGGTTGATAATTTGGTGAATTGGTTTGCCGGTAAAGCGCCGATATCGCCCGTTCCAGAAACCCTACACATTAGTATAAAATAGTAAAATCTAATGGTGTAAAATATTAGCTAAATCTCTGGGATTTTAACTCTTTTTTTAACCCACTTGTTCTAATTTGCATATAGTTGAGTTGGAACTAACTAATGCAAGTAAATGATAACAATGATGTGACATCAGATGTCCGGCTATCATTTGTTCGGTCGCTGTATACAAAAAGAAGTACTCTGTTCATCGGAATGCTTTCGCATGTCATCGTCGCAATTGTCGTTTATTTAAACACACACCAACTTGAATTTATGCTCTTTGCAGCCGGTATTGTCGCTATTTGGGCGGTACGCGTGCTTGATATGCGTAAATTTGATCAAGCAGATCAAGGTGAGATAACGCTAGAAGAAACCCAGCGTTGGGAAAGGCGTTATGTCATTGGCGCCGTTTCAATCACGCTGCTGCTTGGCGTTATGACCGCTTACACATTTATTCAAACGACATCTGGCTTTGCGCAGCTTGCAACAGTTTCAGTAACTTTTGCGACATTGGTTGCAGTGGTGGGTCGAAATTTTGGCTCCAAAATTAACGTCGATATGATGGTCTTGGCTGTTTGTATTCCTGTTTTAATCGGATTTATCGCATCAGATGACGTTTATGTGCGTGTGTTGGCTTTGCTCTTATTGCCAGTTTTCTTGTCGACACGCTCTTTGGCCAATGGTGTTCGCGAGGTTCTTTATTCAAGCGTTATGGCGCAAAAACAAAGTACTGTTCTTGCTGACCGTTTGGATGGTGCGATAAATAATATGTCCCACGGTCTGATCATGATTGATTCAGACCAGAGACTGCGTGTGGTCAATTATAAAGCTAAATCAATGCTCGGCATACCGCAGATAGCGGAGCTTGAAGGTAAGCCTATTGATGTTGTTTTGCGCTATGTATTAAGAGGCGATACTGTTTCAGAAAAGAAACGGAAAACACTTCAATCCGATATTCTAAGCCTTATAGCAGGTCGTAAATCCCGCATGACGTTGGAGATTGATAATCATCAATTGTTCGAGTTTACCGCCCGCCATCAAAGCGATGATGGTGTTGTCATTATTTTCCAAGATGTAACAAACAAAGTTCGTTCTGATCAAAAAATCCTGCATATGGCGCGCTATGATGGTCTAACCAATACGCCTAACCGCGAATGGTTCCGTCAACTCATCCACGATAAATTACTTAATACGGCTTCTAAATCAAAAGTTGGATTTGCGGTTTTTGATATTATTGATTTCAAGCATATTAACGAAACCAAAGGTTATCTTATTGGTGATGCGTTGTTGCAAAAAGTCGCTGGGCGCATCAATGATATTGCAAAACAGCATGGTATTCTTGTGTCACGGTTTGGTGGCGATGAATTTGTTGCTCTGTTCCCGCATCATAAAGAAGATGTTATCAAAAACCATATGAAGGATTTATTTGAGGACATTTGCCGTGTTTATGAAATAGACGGCATGGAAATTAATGTCAGCTTCTGTGGTGGCCTTGTGGTTCGTGATAAAACTGATTTCAAATTGGAAGAAATGCAGGTTTGTGCCGATATCGCAAAGCGTGATGCCCGCAAACATGGCAATAATAATTGGTCGCAGTTTGAATTGTCGATGGATGAAAAATACACCGAACGACAGCAACTAAAGACTGATCTGCGTGAAGCGTTGAAAACAAATTCACTATCTGCAGCATACCAACCAATGTTTACCCCTGATGGCCGGAAAATTGTCGGTGCTGAAGCATTATCACGCTGGAACCATCCTAAGCTTGGTCCAATATCGCCGGGTATATATATTCCGCTAGCTGAAGAAATTGGCGTTGTGCGTGAATTGACACAAACTATGATCCGAAATGCTGTTCAAGATTGTACAACTTGGCCCGAACATATGTTTGTGTCTGTAAATCTGTCTGCGCATGACTTGGTAGATAATCATATCATTAAAGTCATATCCCAAGCTTTGTTAGCTTCAGGATTAGCGCCGCAACGTCTGCATCTTGAAGTTACCGAAAGCGCGGTTGTTGACGAGGCTGATAAAGCTGCCATGTTGCTGCGTGAAATGCGCCAAATGGGAATGTCGATCGCGATCGATGATTTTGGTACTGGTTATTCAAGCCTGAGTTATTTGGACAAGCTTCCGCTTAATAAAGTCAAAATTGATCGTTCATTTGTTCGCGATATTGTTCAAGACGAGCAAAAACTAAAACTCCTTCGCGGGATCATCCATATGTCTCGTGAACTTGGCTTGGAAATCGTAACCGAGGGCGTTGAGACAAACGAGCAGCTTGAAGTTATCCGCCAAAACAATTGTGCAGATATCATTCAGGGCTTTATTTTTGGTATGCCAATGCCAAAATCAGCGATCCGTGAATTATCTCGGAAATTAGATCGCACAAAAGGTGGCGTTTCCGCATTGCCGAATAAACAGGCATAGTAGTTTCATTTTCTGACAAACTTTTGAACATCTAAGTGACAATTGCACTTATTTTAGTGTCTGAGCTGTGTAGATTAACTATTTGTTAACCTTAATGAAAACTTAATCGATAGTTTTCAATTGAATCATATCATTAATAAAACTTTAACATTATATTCCACCTCGTTAGATGAGTTTGTGGAGTAATGTGATGACAGGCGTGCGGGCAATTGGCAGTTTCAATCAAAAACTTATGACATTGATGGAAGATATTGAATATCGTCGTGTTGAATCTATTGAAGATCTAGAAGAGGTGGCAGCGTTAAGGCGACGCGCTTATGAACCCGTTGGGCTCGCACCAGATAAGCATTCAATCATGATAGATAAAGAAGACTTTGCTGCCAATGCACATGTCATTGGTGTTTATTATCTTGAGCAATTGGTTGCAACAATGCGCATCCATCACGTAACATCTCAGCAACAAGATGGGCTTGCGATGAAGCAATTCCCTGAGGTTGTTGGTCCAATGCTCGATGCAGGGATGAGCGTTGTTGATCCTTTAAAATTTGCAGCAGATCCTATTTTAATCAAGGAAGTTCCTGGTCTTGCATATTTAACTGTGCGGACAGCACTTATGGCGTCTGAATATTATAAAGCAGATCACTGTCTTGCAATTATAAGGTCAAACCATCGGGCATTTTATCGTCGTTTTTTAAATTTCAATCCGCTGGCAGAACCAAAATATAACGCATATCTTGACTGTGATCTTGATATTTACGGCGGGCATATCAAACAAACACTGCCTTCGATTAAGAAACGATACCCGTTTTTCAACTCTACAGCGTTTGAACAAAAACGTATGTTTGCCCCTTTGTCGGAAATAAATCTGCCGCCATTGTCGATTATTCCCCAAGTTCAATCGTTTTATGGGTGAAAATCAATCAATTTCGCATTGCCTCGCTCACGCGAATTGTGTAAATCTCTGGCAAATATTATTTAATCTGGAGAAGATAGATGGCTAAACAAGAGACAGGTCCAGTCGAGCTTGGCGCTGAAATGGATTACTCTGAGCACGATAAAACATATAACGTGTTTATGGTCGGAACAAAGTACGGCACTTTGATTTGTGTTGCTTTGCTAATCGCAATGGCGATTGGTTTTTTCACCTCAGGTGGCTTGCTAACTGGCTTTATCTCGTTCTTTGTTCTGCTCGTTGTTGGGCGTTTCATCATGAACAAGATTATCTGATCACTTAATAGAGATCATACATTTTTTTTAAACGTGCGGGCTTGAAATGGTCTCGCGCGTTTTATTTTGCCTAATGGAAAAAAATAGATGGAATTAGTTGCGAACGCGCGCAAGGCCATCTTTGGCAGGTTGATAATTCGGATTGAGAGCAATCGCGCGAATATATGATTTTCTAGCGCGTGATTTGTCGCCGCGTTGCTCATATACCAGAGCTTGATTTGACCAAGATTCGGCAACCGTTTTATCTAGGTTGATAGCACGATTGAAATCTTCAAGTGCTTCATCTTCTTTACCCAAAACCAATTGAGAGATACCGCGACCATTAAATGGTTCCGGTGAATCTGGCGCTAGTGAGATTGATCTTGCAAAGTCACCGATAGCTTTTAGATGTTCCCCACGAATTTGGTAAATTACCCCGCGATTGTGAAATGCGCGCGGATCAACAGTACCCAGATCAATTGCTCTGTTGAAATCAGCAAATGCTTCAGATGTTCTGCCAGCTTGTCTATATAAGTTTCCGCGCCCGATATATGCAGCGTCATATTGCGGGTTGATGCGGATGGCCTGATTATAATCGTTCGCAGCTTTAATCGGTTGATTAATGTTGCGATAAATCAAAGCTCTATTTGCATAGGCTTGGTGAAAGCGAGGGTTGATTGCGATCGCTTTGTTGAAGTCTTCCAACGCAGAATTAAATTGCCCGGCTTTACCATAGGCTGATCCGCGCACATTATACCCTTCTGGGTCATTCGGGTTGGCTGCGATCACGGATGTTAACGATGAGATGTTTTGTTCAGAACCCTGTTCTCTATCAAGACGGATAACATCGGAACTGGTTGTGGTTGTTTCACAAGCCACAAGTGCAAGCGTAGAGACTAAAACGCACCCTAAAAGTACTTGGCGAAATTTGGAGGTCATAGAAGGAAGTTCTAACCGGTCAGATTTCACTGTCATTTAAAAGTCTCACATCTCGCTGAAAGTACAACAACTTAGCACATATCATACACAAAAAAAGCGGGGACGATCAACTCGTCTCCGCCAATAGTTATAAGTCGTGAAATCGACGAAAAAACGGCAGTGGCTTAGCGACCGCTGCGTCCGCCAATTAAACCTTCGCGCTGAGCACGTTTACGTGCTAATTTGCGCACACGACGCACAGCTTCTGCTTTTTCACGAGCGCGCTTTTGAGATGGTTTCTCGTAGAAGTCACGCATTTTCATTTCACGAAAAATACCTTCGCGCTGCATTTTCTTTTTAAGCGCTCTAAGAGCCTGATCGACATTGTTGTCGCGGACAAGTACTTGCACGTTAATTCCTTAAATTTTTCAAAAAGGCTGCTCGTTATAAACAGCAAATAAAATCTCATTCGTTCAGCACATAGCGTCACGATTAAGGGTTGGATATCAGGTTTAGCGTTTTATGTCCATACTAAAGCTATATGAAATTCAGGAAATTTCTTCAAAATATATGCTCATCGCAAACTGTTCTAAAAACGTCTTAAAATTTCACTTGCGAGACATTTGGTTTTGGTATTTGTTTGTTATGAATAATCAATGGTTTGGTATAAACTTTCCTAGAACAGTTTAAGAGCATTTAAAGGACGAGCCTGCATATGCGTAAATATTCAATATTTGCACTTGCCCGCGAAGCTATGCGTCAGCACAAAGGGTGGGAAGAACAATGGGGTTCTCCAGAACCTAAATCGTCGTATGACGTGATTATCATCGGTGCTGGTGGCCATGGACTTGGAACGGCGTATTATCTTGCAAAGGAGCATGGTATCCGAAACATCGCTGTTTTGGAGAAAGGTTGGCTCGGTGGTGGTAATACCGGGCGAAATACCACGGTCATTCGCTCGAACTATCTATATGATGAAAGTGCAGGGCTTTATAATCACGCATTGAATATGTGGGATGGTTTAAGCCAGGACATTAATTACAATGTCATGTATTCTGCTCGTGGTGTGATGATGGTTGCACATAATGTGCACGATGTTCAGGTGCTCAAACGCCACGTTCATGCAAACCGTCTTAATGGTGTGCAAAATGAGTGGTTGTCACCGCAAGAAGCTAAAGAGTTTTGTCCACCGCTTAATATTTCAAAATCAAGCCGTTATCCAATTATGGGTGCAGCCTTGCAGCGAAAAGGTGGCACAGCGCGCCATGATGCTGTGGCATGGGGGTATGCGCGCGCAGCGTCTGCACTTGGGGTTGATGTTATTCAAAATTGCGAAGTTACAGGAATTCGCCGCGCTGCGGACGGGTCTGTGACAGGCGTCGAAACTGGAAAAGGCTTTATCGGTGCGAAAAAAGTTGGTGTTGTGGCTGCAGGTAACACATCACACATTATGCAAATGGCTGATGTTCGCATGCCGCTTGAAAGCTTCCCACTGCAAGCACTTGTATCAGAGCCCTTGAAGCCGATTTTCCCATGTGTTGTGATGTCCAACAGTGTTCACACATATATATCTCAATCAGATAAGGGTGAGTTGGTGATCGGCGCTGGTACGGATCAATATACGTCTTACGCGCCAAATGGCAGCTTGCATATTACCAATCATAACCTTGAAGCAATCTGTGAATTATTCCCGACGTTTAGCCGTGTGAAAATGATGCGGACATGGGCAGGAACCGTTGATGTAACGCCTGATCGCTCTCCGATTTTGGCGAAGACACCAGTGAAGGGTCTTTATGTAAATTGTGGTTGGGGCACTGGTGGGTTTAAAGCCACACCAGGGTCCGCGCATGTATTTGCCCATACAATTGCCAATGACGCACCACATAAGATCAATGAGTTTTTCACGCTGGATCGCTTTAAGACCGGTCGATTGGTTGATGAATCAGCTGCTGCCGCTGTTGCGCATTAAGGGAGAATAAGATGCTTTATATTAGATGCCCTTACTGCCAAGAAGAGCGCCCGGAACTTGAGTTTCGTCATGCTGGTGAAGCACATATTGAACGCCCAAGCAATTTGGCTGAAATTTCTGCTGACGATATGGAAAAGTTTTTGTTTATTCGCGAAAACAAGCGCGGCATAATTTTTGAAAGATGGCGGCATATCCATGGCTGCGGACGCTATTTTAATTGTGTACGTGATACGGTAACTGATCAAATTATCATGACTTATAAATCGGGTGAACCAAAACCATCGGATGAAGAGATTGAAAAAGCCATTCTAGCTCTTAAAGAGGAGCAGACATCATGAGTGGATTATATCGCATTGCCGGCAAGGGCCGCTTAACACCTGCAAAAACTGCAGCATTCACATTTGATGGTAAAGCTTACGAAGGGCTTGAAGGGGACACATTAGCCTCAGCATTGCTGGCCAATGGTGTTGTGCTCACTGCGCGTTCGTTTAAATATCACCGCCCTCGCGGAACGATGACTGAAGGTAGTGAAGAGCCAAATTCGTTGATCGGTGTTCGCCGTGATACAGCGCGTCAGCAGCCAAATGTACGTGCAACAATGCAAGAAATCTATGATGGTTTTAATGCGGTTTCACAAAATAGATGGCCGTCACTTGCTTTTGATATTGGTGCGGTTAACTCGCTTTTATCTCCACTTTTTGTTGCTGGTTTTTATTATAAAACTTTTATGTGGCCACGCGCTGCATGGGAAAAAATTTACGAGCCAAACATCCGTGCTGCAGCCGGTTTGGGCTTGTCGCCGACTGAGCAAGACCCTGATCATTACGCGAATAAATTTGCCTACGCAGATGTCGTGATCATCGGTGGTGGTCCTGCGGGTTTAACAGCGGCGCTTGCAGCAGCAAAGCAGGGTGTCTCAGTTATTATCTGTGATGAAAATGCAGAACTTGGTGGTGCGCTATTATATGAAAACGATGTGCAAATTGATGGCAGGTCTGGCTATGATTGGGCACAGGATGCGCTAAAACAATTACGCGCGATGGACAATGTGACCGTTTTATCTCGGACGACTGCATTTGGTTATTACGCGCAAAACATGATTGGTCTATGCGAGCGCATAACGGACCATATTTCAGTGCCTGAAGCTGATAGCCCGCGTGAACGTTTGTGGCAAATCAGAGCTAAGAAGGTGATTATCGCACAAGGCGCAATTGAACGTCATCTCGTGTTTGCAAACAATGATCGCCCAGGCATCATGATGGCATCTGCTGCACGCTCATACTTGAACAAATATGGCGTTGCTGTGGGTAGCAAGATCGGTGTTTATACAGCATGCGATAGCGCTTATGCAGCAGCGTTCGATCTTAAGGAAGCAGGCGTTGATATCCCGATAATCGTAGATAGTCGCAACGATGTTGATCCAGCATTATTAGAGCGCGCACGTGAGCTTGGTCTTACTGTGCAAACCAGCCACAGCGTTATAGACACAACTGGGAAGCTGCGAATTTCTGGCATTAAAGTTGCGAAAAACGGCCAAACGGCAAACACCAAATATGATGTGGATGCTTTGCTGATTTCTGGCGGTTGGACACCATCGTTGCATTTATATTCCCAGTCGCGCGCGAAGCCTTCTTGGGATGGTGATGTGAAGCGTTTCTTACCGGAAAATCCGGTTCAGGATCAGGTTTCTGTGGGTGCATGTAATGGCACAAACGATCTGTCTGAATTGCTGTCAGAGGCACAGGATGCCGCGCTTGAAGCTGCTCAAGCAATTGGTGTGAAGAAGCTTAAAAAAGTATCTGCGCCTAAAGAAGTTGTCACAACTTACGGACATGAGGGTGATCACATTGGTTCATCCCATGGTGCAGGTGCTGACGATCAAGTTAAAGCCTTTGTGGATTATCAGCATGATGTGGTTGCAAATGACATTCGCCTTGCCGTTCGTGAAGGCATGCGCTCGATCGAGCATGTGAAGCGCTTTACCACAACTGGTATGGCAACTGATCAGGGCAAAACATCAAATTTGCATGGTCTTGCAATTGCAGCGGATGGGTTGGGTAAAGAGATCCCGCAAGTGGGATTAACGACATTCCGTTCGCCTTTCACGCCTGTGAGCTTTGGTACAATTGTTAATCATGGTGCGGGTGATTTGTTTGATCCAGTGCGCCGAACACCAATGCATAATTGGGCTGTTGAGCAAGGCGCAGTGTTTGAAGATGTGGGCCAATGGAAGCGTGGTTGGTATTTTCCGCAAGCGGGTGAAGACATGCATACTTCTGTGAACCGCGAGTGCAAAACGGTGCGCGAAAGCGCTGGCGTTTTCGATGCATCAACACTTGGTAAGATTGAAGTCGTTGGTCCAGATGCCGCAAAGTTCTTAGACATAATCTACACCAATGCATGGAGCTCTTTAAAAGTTGGTCGCTGCCGTTATGGCATTATGACCCATGAAGATGGCTTTATCTTTGATGATGGTGTTGTTGGGCGATTAGCTGAAGATCGTTTTCATGTGACAACAACAACTGGCGGAGCTGCTGGTGTTTTAAATCACATGGAAGATTATCTGCAGACTGAGTTTCCAGAGCTTGATGTTTGGCTCACCTCCATATCCGAACAATGGGGTGTGATTGCAGTTCAAGGTCCAAAAGCGCGTGACATCATTGCACCATTTGTTGAAGGTATTGATCTATCGACAGAAAGCATGCCGCATATGTCCGTGCGTGAAGGCCAAATTTGTGGTGTGCCAACGCGCTTGTTCCGCATGTCCTTTACCGGTGAAATGGGCTTTGAGATAAACGTGCCTGCGGACTACGCTGAAAGCGTGTTGGAAGTTGTTTGGGCTGAGGCGCAAAAGCATGATGCTTGCGCATATGGTACTGAAGCCATGCACGTTCTTCGCGCCGAAAAGGGCTATATCATTGTTGGGCAGGAAACAGATGGTTCTATCACTCCCCATGATGCTGGGTTGTCGTGGGCCGTTTCGAAAAAGAAAACCGATTTTGTCGGTATCCGCGGATTAATGCGTGATGATCTGGTGGCTGAAGGCCGTAAACAATTGGTTGGGCTTAAGACTAAAGATCCAAAAGTTGTGCTTGAAGAAGGTGCGCAGATTGTTGCGGATCCGAACCAGCCGATCCCAATGAAGATGTTAGGTCATGTGACATCGTCATATTGGTCTGAAAATTGTGGTCATTCAGTTGCTTTGGCGATTGTTGAAGGTGGCCGATCAATATTGGGTCAAACTCTATATGTGCCGATGATTGATCGAACTATTGAGGTGGAAGTTGTCGATACGGTCTTTGTTGATCAAGATGGAGGGCGTTTAAATGTCTAATTCTATTCAAGTACAACGGATATCCCCACTTGAGGGCCGACTTGGCGGTGGTGCAGGCGTTTCAGTAACACCAGCTCTTTCAATGTCGCGGATTTCATTGCGGGTGAAAGACAAGGATGTCAAAGCTATTAGCAAGGCACTTGGTGTGACTTTACCAATGAAGCCAAAAACATCGGCAGTTGCGAGTGACAAAGCTAACGCGCAACTTGCAGCACTTTGGATTGGGCCTGATGAGTGGTTGGTTCTTGATAAAGAAGGTGCTGATTTAACAGGTGCTTTGGCAAAAATTAAATCTACTTATTCCGCCGTTGATATCTCACACCGCAACACTGCCATCGTGTTGGAAGGTAAAAACGCTGTTGACGTGTTGCAAGCAGGTTGTCCGCAAAATTTAAACGACGAGGCTTTTCCCGTTGGTGCGTGTTCGCGCACGATATTGGGTAAGGCTGAGGTTGTTATTTGGCGCACAGATGCGCAAAGCTACCATATTGAATGCTGGCGCACTTTTTCTGATTATGTTTTTAAGTTTATGACGCAAGCGGCAAAAGGGCTCTAGGCGAGCCCTTTTTATCCTAGGTGATAACGGTTGGTGCGTCGCGATCCGTGCGTTTTTTAAGCTCTGTGATGATCCCGGCTGTTTCGATCACATCCTTCAGGGCGTCCTGTGGATCATGGCCGTGATTGTTTGTGTCCGCTTCAAAATATTCCATATAAACGCGTAATGTCGCACCTGTTGTTCCTGTGCCTGAAAGACGCAAGACCAAACGTGCACCACCTTTAAAGAAGATGTGGATACCTTGATTTGAACTTGTCGAACCATCAACCGGATCAAGATATGAAAAATCATCCGCTTTTTCGATTTCATGCACCCCAGCTGTCGTGCCGACAAGATCATTGAGCGAACCTCTAAGATCAGACATCAAAGTATTGGCGATGTCTGTGTCTAGACCTTCATAATCATGACGTGAATAATATGTTCGGCCAAAAGTTTTCCAGTGATCTTCAACAATCTCTTTGGCGCTTATATTTCTGCTCGCAAGAATGTTGAGCCACAGCAGAACCGCCCATAAACCATCTTTCTCGCGCACGTGATCAGACCCTGTGCCAGCGCTTTCTTCTCCACAGATTGTGACTTTGCCTTCATCTAAAAGATTGCCAAAGAACTTCCAACCTGTGGGCGTTTCAAACAGAGGTATGCCCAACTTTTCGGCCACCCGATCAGATGCCAGGCTGGTTGGCATGGAGCGTGCAATTCCTGCAATACCATTTTTATAAGCTGGTGCATGATGTGCGTTTGCAGCGAGGATCGCAAGGGAATCAGACGGGGTGACATAAATGTGTTTACCTATGATTAGATTTCGATCACCATCACCATCGGATGCCGCACCAAAATCAGGTGCATCATCTGACATCATCATATCATGAAGCGCTTTTGCATGGACAAGGTTTGGGTCAGGGTGATGGCCACCAAAATCTGGAAGTGGTTTGCCGTTCATCACACAGTTTTCACCCGCGCTCAATCGGTTCTGAAAAATCTCAATTGCATATGGTCCAGTTACAGCGCTCATTGCATCAAATGCGAAACGGAAGCCGTGATCAAACATTTGCTTAATTGCAGTAAAATCAAACAGCTCTTCCATCAGGTCTGCATAATCGGTCACTGGATCAATGATTTGAACATCCATATCGCCAAGTTGGCTTTCCCCAATTTCATCTAAATCAACATCTGAATGTTCTGCGATTTTGTATGTATCGATTTCAAGGCTACGTGCGAAAATCGCATCGGTGATACGTTCAGGCGCTGGGCCACCATTGCCGATATTGTACTTGATGCCAAAATCTTCTTTTGGGCCGCCAGGATTGTGGCTTGCGGACAAAATGATGCCGCCAAAGGCTTTGTACTTTCGAATGACATGCGATGCCGCAGGCGTTGATAAAATACCGCCTTGGCCGATTATAATGCGCCCAAATCCGTTTGCGGCTGCCATTTTTATTGCGATTTGGATAACATCGCGATTGTAAAAACGTCCATCTCCACCAATAACAAGGCTTTTACCTTCAAAACCTTCCAAACTATCAAAAATCGATTGGATGAAGTTTTCTGCATAATTTTCTTGCTGAAAAACAGGAACCTTTTTGCGCAAGCCAGAAGTACCTGGTTTTTGATCTGTATAGGGATTTGTGGAAATAGTTTTGAACATCTTTTGCCTCATAGTGTCATCATGACAATATCTGCTGAGTTTAACTGGTTATTTCACCAGTTCAACGTGTATTTGCGATCAAAGAGGAAAGGATGGTGGGCGTAACAAGGATTGAACTTGTGACCTCCTCGATGTCAACGAGGCGCTCTCCCGCTGAGCTATACGCCCATCCGATTTGCCGCATACACCACAAAATCTAGGGTCGCGTCAATACTAATCTTACCGATTTCTCAATTATCACGTAAACGCCGTGCTAGGCAGCGTTTAACATCTTTTCAACTTCATCAACCAAATCGCGCAGGTGGAATGGTTTTGATAACACTTTTGCGTCTTTTGGTGCTTTAGAATCTGGGTTGAGAGCAACGGCTGCAAACCCTGTGATGAACATAACTTTTAGATCTGGATCAAGCTCCGTTGCACGGCGCGCGAGTTCAATCCCGTCCATCTCCGGCATGACAATATCTGTGAGCAAGAGCGAAAACGGCTCTTCGCGCAAGCGGTCATATGCACTCGCACCATTGTCATAAGATAAAACGTCATAGCCTGCTTTTTCTAGTGCTTTGACCAGAAAACGGCGCATATCATTGTCATCTTCAGCGAGAAGTATTTTCGGATTCATAATTGTCCCAATTCCAAATTCTATCAGATATCTAGCTTTTAAATATATAACCACAATAGTTACAGGCGGTAAATAAGCGGTGAATGTGACGCGTTTTGTTCAATAATCTGGCCAGAAATGCTAGACAGGATTATAAGTAACTGGCAACATGGTTTTTAAATCGTAAACGAGGACGAGGATAAAGTTTGGCGGAAGACTTTGACTTTGCAGACATTTTTGGCTGCGACCCTTTTGAAGTGGTCTCTCCTTTGCGTCAAAGCAGGGCATTTGTTTTTAATTCTCCACACTCGGGCCGGGTTTATCCCCAGTCGTTTTTAGATCAATCACGCTTAAACGCTCAATTGATTCGCACATCAGAAGATCATTATGTCGATCAGTTATATGCATGTGTTCCGCATTTTGGTGTGCCTTTGCTTCAGGCAAATTTCCCAAGAGCATGGCTTGATGTGAACCGCGAGCCATATGAGCTTGATCCCAAGATGTTTAATGGGCCATTGCCGCCACATACAAATATTAGTTCCATTCGCGTTTCTGGTGGTTTGGGCACAGTTCCAAAAATTGTCGCAGAAAATTGTGAGATATATCACTCTCGGATGTCAGTTCGTGAAGGGTTGGATCGTGTTGAACATGTATATCGACCTTATCACGAGAAGCTTCGCAAGTTGATTTCAAAAACGCATTCTATGTTTGGGTATGCAGTGTTGGTCGATTGTCATTCCATGCCATCAAGTGTGCGTGCAACGACAGGGTTCCGCCGTCCAGATTTCATCATCGGCGATCGCTATGGCACAAGCGCGGATACGCGATTAACACAAATTGCATTGTTGCTGTTGCAAAGCATGGGATATCACGCGGTGCATAATAAGCCTTATGCTGGCGGCTTTATAACTGAACATTACGGGCGTCCCCATCGTAATTTGCATGCGTTGCAGATTGAAATTAACCGCGGTCTTTACATCAATGAGAAGACACTGGAATTAAAGCCAGGATTTGACAAGCTAGCGGATGATTTACGCTTGTTTGTTGGCCAGTTTATGCAATATGTTGAGCACGAATTATCCGACCTACAAAGTGCTGCGGAATAAGATAACCTGTCTTAAACGTAGCTTTTCCCACAATGATTGGAGCACTTTATGCTGCCTGATATAAGCTTTTTTGACAAGTTGGCTGTGGCCGCTGCCAAAGAAACTATGCCGCGCTTTCGACACAAGATTGAGATTGAAAATAAGCTTGATGAGGGCTTTGATCCGGTAACAGCTGCGGATAAAGCTGCTGAACGAGCGATTAGAGAAGTGATTGAAGCTGAATATCCTGATCACGGTATCTTGGGCGAAGAGGAAGAGAACAAAAATCTAGATAGCGAGTTTGTCTGGGTCATTGATCCTATTGATGGAACGCGTGCGTTTATTACAGGTCTTCCTGTTTGGGGCACATTAATTGGCCTTTATCAAAATGGTCGCGCTGTTATGGGAATGATGGATCAGCCGTTTACCGGTGAAAGATTTCTTTCCGATGGCAAAACTTCATTTGCAAAGTTTCGTGATGGAAATAAGCAGGTTTTAAAGACAAGCAATTGCACTGATCTTTCCAAGGCTAGCATGTTTACCACTACACCTGAATTGCACACAGGTGATAATTCAAGACGTTATTTTGCACTCGAAAACGAGATCAATTTACCGCGTTATGGTGTCGATTGTTATGCTTATGGGGTGCTTGCAATGGGGCATGCAGATTTGGTGTGCGAATCTGATTTAAAGCCATACGATATTGGCGGCTTGATTTCTGTCGTTGAAAATGCAGGTGGCGTGGTGACGAAATGGGATGGTGGCCGGCCTGAGATGGGTGGCGATTGTTTAGCAGCTGCAACGCCAGAATTACACGCTAAAGCGCTGGAAGTTTTAAACCGTTAAGCCAGAGGTAACCCTCTGGCTCAATGTGTTTTGATTTATTATCCGACGAGTTTGCGAATATCGCCTTGTACGCTATCGCGAATATCATCTCGCTCCATAGCATAAGCAACATTGGCGAGGATAAATCCTTGTTTGGTGCCGCAATCATATGTGTTGCCATTAAAGCGGTAACCAGAGAATTTTTGCTGATCCGCTAGTTTTAGCATGGCATCTGTGATCTGAATTTCGTTACCAGCACCGCGTTCTTGCGTTTCCAAAATATCAAAAATATCTGGCTGTAAAATGTATCTGCCGTTAATGAAGAGGTTTGATGGTTCAGAACCTCGCGCTGGTTTTTCGACCATTCCGGTGATTTCAAATCCGCCATCAAGTTCTTCACCAACGCCAACAACACCATATTTATGGGCGTCTTCCATAGCAACTTCTTCAACAGAAATTACGTTGCCGCCTGTTTTGTTATAAAGGTCCATCATGCCTGATAGGCATCCTTGCTTGTCTTGCATCACCATGTCTGGGAGCAATAATGCAAAGGGTTCATCACCAATGATATCGCGTGCACACCATACAGCATGTCCAAGGCCAAGAGGTTCTTGCTGACGTGTAAAGCTTGTCGCGCCTGCTTTTGGCAACATAGAATTGAGCATTTCAAGCTCAGCATTCTTACCGCGATTTCTAAGCGTGTCGTTCAACTCATATTGAATATCGAAATGATCTTCAATCACCGCCTTGTTGCGTCCGGTGACGAAAACAATGTGCTCGATGCCGGCAGCCATTGCTTCTTCAACCACGTATTGAACAACGGGTTTATCGACGATATTTAGCATTTCCTTGGGAACGGCTTTTGTGCCGGGGAGAAATCTAGTGCCGAGACCTGCAACGGGCAAAACGGCTTTTCTTACTTTTTTGGAACTTGTCATCTTCCTGTCCTACTCTTCATGAATGGGAATATTATTTGGTGGCCGATTGATAACCGTTAAATCCTAATGATTTCGCAATGCCTTTGTTTTGCTCATATTTATGGTAAAAATTAACTTAATTTGATTCTTTTGCCAGTACAAATTGAACTTAACGAAATGAAATTCAATACGGCGAGATTTAAGACAATGACACTTCAGCTCATCTGGAAGACGTTTTTTTATATAATCGTATCATTTGCGATCACTATGGGTTCAGTATCTGCGGATACGAAATTTCGCAATTGGATCAATGGTTTTTACGCAACTGCCGCCAAAAGCGGGATTACCAAATCAACCTATAATAAGGTTTTCAAGGGCATTAATTCACCCGACCCCCGGGTGTTGGAACGCGCGCGTTACCAGCCTGAATTTCGAACTAAATTATGGGATTATATCGATGCGAAAGTTAACCCATATACGCTGGGTGAGGGTGCTAAGAAAAAGAAACAAAATGCATCGGTGTTGAAAGCTTTAGAAGATCATTTTGGTGTTGATCGTCATGTTTTGTTGGCATTATGGTCAGTTGAAAGCAATTATGGTGCAATTTTTAAAGACCGCTCAAAGCTGTTTAATGCGCCCCATGCGCTCGCAACATTAGCCTATGCCGATCGGAAACGTTCGAAATATGCGCGTGCTCAATTGGTTTCAGCGTTGAAGATTATTCAAAAGGGTGAAGTACAGCCAAGTGATATGTACGGGTCTTGGGCAGGTGCGCTTGGTCATACGCAATTCATTCCGACAAGTTATGATCTATATGCAATTGACGCCGATGGCGATGGTAAAAAAGATATCTGGCGTTCAGTACCTGATGCATTGGCAACGGCTGCAAATCTATTAGTCAAAAATGGATGGCGCCGCGGTGAAACATGGGGCTATGAGGCAAAATCGCCACGATCTGGTTTTAAGTATAATGGCCAGACCAAAACTTTAGCGCAATGGGCAAAGCTTGGCTTTAAACGCCCGAATGGCAAGAAATTTCGTGGCACTGGACGCCGCGCAGAACTAAAGTTTCTTGCAGGTGCTAACGGACCTGCATTTTTGATGATGCGTAACTTCTTTGTGATTAAAAAGTACAACAACGCTAATTCATATGCTCTATCAGTGGGGTTGCTCGCTGATCGATTAGCTGGATATCCTGGCATGGTGCAGCGTTGGCCGCTGCCTCCTGGGGCGCTTAATGTTGATGAAAAAGTGTTGTTGCAGAAGGGGTTAGCTAAACTTGGTTACTACAAGGGCGAGTTTGATGGAAATATTGGATCAGGCTCTCGTGCGTCAATTGCTAAATTTCAGAAAAAATACGGTTTAACTGTTGACGAAAAACCATCGCAAAACCTGTTAAAAGCTGTTAAGAAAGCTGCTAGAATTAGATAGCTAAACAAATTTTGGAAAATTGGTCGTGAAATTCGGATTAAAATCTTTTGCTTTTGTCCTTGCTGTTCTTGTTGCCCTTTCGATGGTGACAACATCTTTTGGTCCTGATCTTTTTGTTTCTTCAGCGCAAGCTGAGACCAAGATAGTCAAAGTTAAAAAGAAGAAAAATATCTTCCAAGTTATCTTTGGTAATCGGAAAAAGGCAACCAAGAAATCCACCAAAAAAAAATCAGTAAAACGTAAACGCAGCACCAAGCCAAAAGTAGCTGTTGCCAATGTTGCAAAAGTGGAAAATGCGCAAACTGTATTGGTCATCGGCGATTTTATTGCATCTGGTTTGGCGGATGGCCTGAAGGTTGCTTATGCAAAAAATTCAAATGTTGCCATTGTCAAAAAAGCGCGTGGGTCATCAACCATTGCTCGCCCGGATAATTACGATTGGATGAGCCAAACCCCGATCGTCGTTGAAGAGGTTAAACCTTCTCTTATCGTTTTTAATATCGGATCGAGTGACCGCCAGGATATGAAGGTTGATGGTAACTGGCTCAATTTTGACAGTGAAGAATGGTGGACTGAATACCGCAAGCGTGTTGATAATTTGGCGCAAGTTCTGCGTTCGCAAAATGTGCCTGTGCTTTGGGTCGGTGTGCCGTCGTTTAAATACACCAAAATGACGCGAGATATTCTTGCATTTAACGGTATCTACCGTGATGCAATTGAAAAGGCTGGTGGAACGTTTGTCGATATCTGGGAAGGTTTTGTCGATGAAAACGGCAAATTTGTTTACACAGGTTCCGATATTAACGGACAACAAGTTCGGTTGCGCTCGTCTGATGGCATTAACCTCACTAAAGCAGGTAAACGCAAACTAGCGTTTTATGTTGAGAAGCCAGCAAGCCGTTTCTTATCCGTAGGCAATAGTGTTTTGGCAAATCTTTATCGTGATGCGCCTGCGTCTGCTTTTGCCAATCGTCCTGTACAAGATCCAAGATTGCTTACCAAAACGCGGGTTTATTCATTTACTGATCCGGAATTGGATGGCGGTGATTACTTGCTTGGCGGAAACAACCAAGCACGCGTTTTTAAGGAAAAATCGCCTTTGGATAATTTGATCCAGACAGGTCAGTTGCCAGTCACGCAGAGCGGACGCGTTGATGACTTTACTTGGAAAGCATCTGCTGTTGTGAAAAAGCCTGTAGTTGAAGATGTGAAGGCTGAAGACAAAAGCGCTTCTATTCAGCCTACCATTTCGGTTAACCCGACAACAGCAACAAACTAATCTTACTTCTTGAGATCGTTTTAATTGGCTGGATATTTATCCAGCCAATCTAATTTTATTATCGTGGAAGGACGGTTTCGCCCATCAATTCGAGATCAATGGCGCGTGCAGCTTGGCGTCCTTCACGGATAGCCCAAACGACCAATGACTGACCGCGACGCACGTCACCTGCAACCCAAACATTATCAACACTTGATTTATAGTCTTGATCATTGGCGGTGACAGATTTTGATCCGCGTTTATCTGTTGCAATCGTAAGAGCATCGCCTAATTCAGCAACAACACTATCTTCATATGGGCCACGGAAGCCAATAGCGATAAATGCAAGATCTGCTTTGATGATAAACTCTGTGCCAGCAATTGGCTTTCGTTGCTCATCCACTTTGCAGCATTTAACGCCGGTTAGAACACCGTCTTCACCAACGAATTCTAGCGTGCCGATTTGGAACTCGCGTTCAACGCCTTCAGCTTGCGAAGATGAGACGCGCATTTTCGTTGCCCAAAATGGCCACACAGCGAGTTTGTCTTCAACTTCTGGCGGTTGTGGGCGAATATCGAGTTGGGTCACTTTCACAGCACCTTGACGGAAGGCTGTGCCAACACAATCAGATGCCGTGTCACCACCACCAACAACGACAACATGTTTGCCGCCTGCGGTAATTTCTTCTGCTTCCCAACCTGTGCTTTGGATGTCTTCACCGCCAACGCGTTTGTTTTGTTGAACAAGATAAGGCATTGCATCATGAACACCATCAAGCTCTGTACCATCTAGACCAGATTCGCGCGGTGTCTCTGAACCACCTGAATATAAAACAGCATCATATTCAGATTTCAGCGCATCAACAGTTTTATCAACGCCGATGTTAACATTATAAAAGAAGGATACACCTTCACCTTCCATTTGTTTAACGCGGCGATCGATATGGTGTTTTTCCATTTTGAAATCTGGAATACCAAATCGCAAAAGACCACCAGCTTTAGATTCACGCTCATAAACATGCACATCATGACCAACACGGCCCAATTGCTGCGCAGCTGCAAGACCTGCAGGACCCGAACCGATGATCGCAACTTTCTTACCAGTTTTGGTCTTCGATGGTTGTGATGCATAATAGCCTGTTTCATAGGCTTTATCAGCAATCGCATTTTCGATGGTTTTGATCGTAACCGGAATATCTTCCAGATTTAGCGTACAAGCTTCTTCACAAGGTGCAGGGCAAATACGGCCAGTGAAATCAGGGAAGTTATTTGTTGAATGTAAATTCTTAATAGCTGAATCCCAGTCATTGTTATAGACGAGATCATTCCAGTCAGGGATCTGGTTGTTAATCGGACAACCCGTTTCATCGTGACAATAAGGAACCCCGCAATCCATGCAGCGTGCTGCTTGATCGCGTAGTGATTCATCACTCATGGGAATGGTGAATTCTTTAAAATGGCGAATTCGATCTGATGCTGGTTGATATTTCGCAGTACGGCGATCTATTTCCAAAAATCCTGTAACTTTACCCATAATACAAATCCTTAATCCAATTGGACTGCGGTACCTGATGCAGATACCATCAGCATTGAGGAGTTTCCTCCAGCTGAAATATTTTCATAGTCGAGGTCAACGCCGATAATAGCGTTTGCGCCAAGCGAAGCTGCTTCTGCTCGAAGTTCATCAAGCGCGATTTCGCGAGCTTCACGAAGTGATTTTTCATATGCACCTGAGCGACCACCCACAATGTCTCTTATACCTGCAAGGAAATCCTTGAAGATATTTGTGCCGAGAATAGCTTCACCCGTTACGATACCGTGGTAACGGGTGATGGTTTTACCCTCGATGTTATTTGTCGTTGATACGATCATACAACTACTCCGCAGCTACTTTTGCATTTTCCATTTCCTGCAATGCGCGGCGATATTCAACCGGCATAACTTTACGGAATTTTGGACGATAATCAGACCAGTTGTCTAAGATATCCTGCCCGCGTGTTGAACCGGTATGATGAACGTGATTTGCAATAAGCTTATACAACCGTTCTTCATCATTTTTCGTCATGTCAGATTTAACATCAACACGGCCTTTATGCATGAGGTCCCCACCGTGGTGGTGAAGTTTTTCCAGAATATCATCTTCTTCTGGAACAGGTTCTAGCTCAACCATAGCCATGTTGCAGCGTTCAGCAAAGTCATTGGTTTCATCCAACACATAAGCCACACCACCGGACATGCCCGCAGCAAAGTTTCTGCCTGTTTTACCAATTACGACGACGAGACCACCAGTCATATACTCGCAACCGTGATCGCCCACGCCTTCAACAACGGCAATTGCACCAGAGTTACGCACTGCAAATCGCTCACCAGCAACACCGCGGAAATAACACTCACCGCCAACAGCACCATAAAGAACGGTATTCCCGACGATAATGGATTCTTCGGCAATAATATTTGTGTCTTGCGGTGGTTTGATCACAATGCGGCCACCTGAGAGGCCTTTACCGACATAGTCATTGCCGTCGCCTGTTAGGGTGAAGCTCACGCCTTTGGTCAAGAAAGCACCAAATGATTGACCTGCGGTTCCTTCAAGCTCAACAGAAATAGTATCCGTTGGAAGGCCTTTATAACCATAACGTCGTGCCACTTCGCCAGACAACATTGCACCGGTTGAGCGATCAACGTTTTTGATTTCGGTCATGATCTTCACAGCTTCACCATTTTCAAGTGCTGGCATAGCTTGTTCGATCAGTTTACGATCTAAAACGTCATCAATTGGGTGCTCCTGGCGCATTGTCCAATAGATATCTTGTTTTGCAGCTTCTGGCTTATAGAAGACATTTGAGAAGTCGAGGCCCTCAGCTTTCCAGCGCTCAACCAATTTTTCTTTTTCAAGAAGTTGAGACTGACCGATGAGATCATCAAATTTTGCAAAGCCCATCTCTGCCATCAATGCTCTGATTTCTTCCGCAACAAAGAAGAAATAGTTGATTACGTGTTCTGGTGTGCCTTTAAAGCGTTTGCGTAAAACGGGATCTTGTGTCGCAACGCCGACAGGGCATGTGTTAAGGTGACACTTACGCATCATAATACACCCTGCTGCAATGAGTGGTGCAGTTGAGAAGCCAAACTCATCGGCACCCAACAGCGCGCCAACAATGACATCGCGACCAGTTTTCAAACCACCATCAACTTGCAAGGCAATGCGAGACCGCAAACCATTAAGAACAAGTGTTTGATGTGTTTCTGCAAGGCCGAGTTCCCATGAGGAGCCAGCATGCTTGAGCGATGTTAAAGGAGATGCACCTGTGCCGCCATCAAATCCGGAGATTGTGATGTGATCTGCACGTGCTTTTGCAACACCGGCTGCCACAGTACCCACGCCAACTTCCGATACGAGTTTGACGGAAATGTCTGAAACAGGGTTCACGTTTTTCAAGTCGTAGATCAGCTGAGCGAGATCTTCGATTGAATAAATGTCGTGGTGTGGTGGTGGTGAGATAAGACCAACACCTGGTGTTGAGTGACGAGTTTTTGCAATTGTTGCATCCACTTTATGGCCAGGCAACTGTCCGCCTTCACCTGGTTTTGCACCTTGGGCAACTTTAATCTGGATCATATCGGAATTCACTAGATATTCCGTTGTGACACCAAAGCGGCCTGATGCGACTTGTTTAATCGCAGAGCGTTCTGGGTTTTTAGATCCATCTGGAAGTGGGTTGAAGCGATCAGGCTCTTCACCACCTTCACCAGTATTTGATTTGCCACCGATCTCATTCATTGCAACAGCAAGAGTTGAGTGCGCTTCACGACTGATTGAACCAAATGACATGGCGCCAGTTGAGAAGCGTTTCACGATATCGCTTGCAGGCTCAACGTCGTCAATTGAAATTGGCTTGCGGCCATCTTCTTCTGCATTTTTAATCTTGAACAATCCGCGGATTGTGTTCAAACGCAGTGAAGATTCATTAATCAATTGAGCAAATTCATTGTAGCGGTCCTGCGCATTGCCGCGCACTGCGTGTTGAAGCGCAACAACAGCACTGGGCGCCCATGCGTGATCTTCACCACGTGTGCGATAACCATATTCGCCACCCACTTCGAGGAAATTGCGAAGAACAGGATCTTTGCTAAAGGCTGCTGTGTGACGTTGTGCAGTTTCTGCTGCAACTTCTTTAAGGCCAACACCTTCAATTTTTGTCGCAGTACCTGTGAAATACTTATCGACAAACGCATTGGATAGACCAACCGCATCAAAGATCTGCGCACCACAGTAAGATTGGTAAGTTGAAATGCCCATCTTAGACATAACTTTCAAAATACCTTTACCGATAGCCTTGATATAGCGTGTTACGACCTCATGACGATCAACTTCCGGTGGGAATGCGTTGTTTTCGTGCATGTCGATCAATGTATCAAATGCAAGATAGGGATTGATAGCTTCCGCCCCAAAACCAGCCAAACAGCAGAAGTGATGAACCTCACGCGGCTCACCTGATTCAACCACAAGACCCACAGATGTGCGCAAACCTTTGCGGATTAAATGATGGTGAACGGCAGCTGTCGCAAGAAGTGCTGGAATTGCTAAACGATCCGGTCCGATACGACGATCTGATAAGATAATGATGTTGTAATTGCCTCGAACAGCCTCTTCAGCGCGTTCGCATAGATTTTTAAGCGCGGCGTCCATACCTTCTGGACCTTGCGCACTATCATAACTCATTCCAAGCGTTTTTGTATCAAAACGATCATCCATTTGGCTGATAGAGCGAATTTTCTCCAAGTCACCATTGGTCAAGATCGGTTGACGAACTTCAAGACGTTTCAGCTTTGATGCGCCTTCATGATCAAGAAGGTTTGGACGTGGTCCGATAAATGATACCAAACTCATGACCAATTCCTCACGAATTGGATCAATTGGTGGGTTGGTCACTTGCGCAAAGTTTTGCTTGAAATAGGTGTATAGCAATTTTGACTTTTCAGACATTGCCGAAATAGGCGTGTCCGTACCCATGGAGCCAATAGCCTCTTGGCCAGTGGTTGCCATTGGTGACATCAAAATTTTGGTATCTTCTTGTGTGTAACCAAATGCTTGTTGACGATCAAGCAAGCTCACATCGTGGCGGACTTCACGCGGCTCAACTGGGTCTAACTCTTCCAATATAAGCTGTGTGTTATCCAGCCATTCACGATATGGGTGGCTATCTGCCAATTGAGATTTGATCTCATCATCGGAGATAATTCGACCTTCTTCCATATCGATAAGAAGCATTTTACCAGGCTGCAAACGCCATTTTTGGACGATGTTTTTTTCTTCAACGGGCAATACACCAGCTTCAGATGCCATGATAATGCGATCATCTTTTGTGACAATATACCTTGCAGGGCGCAAACCATTACGGTCAAGCGTAGCGCCGATTTGGCGACCGTCTGTAAATGCAACCGCCGCTGGACCATCCCATGGCTCCATGAGTGCAGCATGATAATTATAAAATGCTTTGCGATCTTCTGACATCAGTTTGTTGCCAGACCAAGCTTCTGGGATCAGCATCATAACAGCGTGCGCCATTGAATATCCGCCTTGGATCAAAAACTCCAAAGCATTATCAAAACATGCGGTGTCTGATTGACCTTCGTAAGAAATCGGCCACATTTTCTCAATGTCATCACCAAATAATGGAGATGTGATAGACGCCTGACGTGCTGCCATCCAGTTCACGTTACCGCGCAATGTGTTGATCTCACCATTATGCGCAACCATGCGATAAGGGTGGGACAAGCGCCATGACGGGAATGTGTTTGTTGAAAAACGTTGGTGAACAAGCGCAACAGCTGATTCAAACCGTGGGTCAGCTAAGTCTTTATAATAGGAGCCAACTTGATAGGCCAAGAACATGCCTTTGTAGACAATTGTTCTTGCAGAGAATGAAACCGGATAGAAAGTCTCACTATCAAATTTATGTGCATCTAAAAGACGATTAGAAATAACCTTACGTAGCGTGTAGATCGCGCGTTCGTATTCATCATCATCGGTCATGCTTTCATCGCGGCCAACAAAGATTTGGTAATGGACCGGCTCAGTTGCAGCGATTTCAGGATCTTTAGATAAGGATGAATTATCGACAGGTACATCACGGATCGTGATCAGGCTAAAGCCTTCATCAATGATCGTGTCTGTGATGACGTTTAAGATGCTTTGGCGAATGTTTTCATCTTGCGTCATGAAGAAGTAACCAACGCCGTAATCACCCGCTTCAGGTAACTCGACATCGTCTTTTGCAAGCTCTTCTTTGAAGAATTTATGCGGAATTTGCATAAGCATACCCGCGCCATCGCCCATAAGAGGATCAGCGCCGACAGCTCCGCGGTGTGTCAGGTTTTCAAGCATAAACAAACCGTCTTGAACGATTTGGTGCGATTTCTCACCTTTCATGTGGGCAACAAAGCCCACACCGCAAGCATCATGTTCATTGCGCGGATCGTACATGCCCTGTTTATGAGGCAAACCAAAAGTATGAACAGGTTTTCGCGTATCAGCATGATTAGCTGTTACGTTTTGCTGTTGTGGCGCGGATGGCGAATGTTTCGTCATCGTCTCGTCTCCTTCTGGCCCTAAGGGCAATTAATCTGCTTCGGCTTTAATCAAAGCGCGAAGAATACTCCGATCATGTTTGTGTCATCCCAAAATCCAAGTTTTATGACACGTATGAATATACGTGGGCACTGATTTAAGATTTTGTGATGCACCAATTTTTCAGCTTCCGCTTTCTCTCAAGATCTGCGGTAATCTGCGCTGGCATTGATCACTTGTTGCGTAAATTTGCGAACTTACGTCGAAATAGGACAGCATGTCTGTCCTATTCTTACGGTTCTATGCCAGAACATATGACGTTTCGCAAGGTCACGCTCGCATTTTATTGGCTGCCTGTGACATATTTCCCAGTAATTAACAGGCTGTTGCTGAAAATTATAGCAGAAAAATTCTTGCTTGCGATGAAATTCGACAAGTGAATGTCTGCCTATTTTTTGTACATTATAGAGTAATATGGTAAGATCGGGGAAAGCTTAATGAACTTTATTGAGTTCTCCGGTGATAAACTAATACTCGCGAAACGCTCACATTCAGTTGATCAAATCTAACGCGTCGTTGATTTCCAATTGATCAGGGATTTGGTTAGTAATGTTCTTGCCGGGTCACTAACGACCCAAAACGATGAATGGTCATCCTAAGGAGAATTTAAATGTCTAAGAAAATTGTTGGTGCATCTGCACTTGCTGGCGCAGTAGCTATGGCTCTTTCTGGTGCAACTTTGGTTGCTTCTACAACAGGTGCATCTGCAGCTAAAGAAAAATGCTACGGTATTTCACTTGCTGGTAAAAACGATTGTGCAGCTGGTCCAGGTACTTCATGTGCAGGCACTTCAAAAGTTGACTACCAAGGTAATGCTTGGAAATCAGTAGAAGCAGGTACATGTGTATCAATGTCAGTTCCAGGCGATCGTTCAGGTTCACTTGAGCCACTAACACGTGACCTTCCAGCTTAATAATTAGGCTCATTGTTTGTCAGATAGGAGTGATTAGATGTTGAATGCCACCCCCCGGCCTATCCCAGCTGATCATAAATATCTGGCAGAGTGTTCGGTTCCTGCACGAGCGGGAGCCGGACTAAAAGGCCAGCATATCGACGACGTCTTATCCGATGAATATAAGATGGGATTTTTTGAGGTCCATGCTGAGAACTATATGGGCGAGGGCGGCCTTCCGCACCAGGCGCTTACTCAAATTCGAAATAATTTCCCTATAACTGTGCATGGTGTCGGCCTTTCCATTGGTTCAGAAAAAGGTCTTGATAATGACCATATTGAACGTTTGGCAAAGGTTGTTGATCGCTATCAGCCTGGCATAGTGTCTGAGCACTTAGCCTGGTCCACACATGATAATCATTATTATAATGATTTACTGCCTGTTCCGTATGATCAGGCAACATTGGACCGCGTTGTGAGCCATATAGGACAAGTGCAGGATAGGTTGAAGCGTCCAATTTTACTGGAAAATCCATCCACTTATGTTGCATTTGAGCAATCAACCATGAGCGAGACTGATTTTATTACAGAAATCGCGCGTCGCGCAGGTTGTGGATTGTTGCTCGATATCAATAATGTTTTTGTGTCCGCAACAAATCATAAATATAGCCCTGAGAAATATCTATCTGAGTTTCCACTTGGACATGTGGGTGAGATCCACCTTGCAGGTCATGCGGAAGACAAAGATGATGATGGCGAAACAATCCTCATTGATGCGCATGATCGGCCGGTCGCAGATGAGGTGTGGAAGCTTTATAAAGATGTAGTCACCCAAATGGGACCTATCCCTACTTTGATTGAGTGGGATAACGATGTGCCTGAATGGCATATATTACGGCGTGAAGCGAAAATTGCAGAAGCAATCCTGGACGCTGTTCCAGAACATCCATTACTAGGAGAACGTCATGCCAGCGCGGCTGAGTGAGTTGTCTGACGAATACAACGTCACTCAAAATACGTTTTCATCTTTATTGCTCGATCCTGAAATTCCGTGCCCGAAGGGTTTGGTCAGTCCATCTGGTAAAGCGGATGCCAAAAGGTTTTCCGTTTATCGCAACAATGTTGTTGTAGGTTTAACTGGCGCACTCGCTGATATTTTCCCCGCAATCCAAAGGCTGCTTGGCGAAGAGGCTTTTATGTCGCTCGCACGTCTTTTTGTCGCAGATAACCCACCAACCTCACCGCTTATGTTTAAGTATGGCTCAGGTTTTGCAGAGTTTGTTGAGGCGTTTGAACCGCTTAAAAACTATCCTTATCTTGGAGATGTTGCGCGTATTGAACGTTTATGGCTTGATTGTTTCCATGAGGCAGATGCTGATCCGATTGCGCCGGATGCGCTTGCAGCTTTTCCTCCTGAGAGCTTGGGTGATGTTGTGTTTGAAAAGCATCCTGCAGCGCGACTATTTTCCAGCCAGTTCGCTGCCGTATCTATTTTTTCTGCAAATCGGCAAGGCGCGTCAATGGAAGGCATCAATCCAGCAATTGGGGAAGATTGCTTGATCTCACGACCAGATGCGCAAGTTGATGTTCGTCAAATTCCGCAAGCAGCAACCGTGTTTTTTCAATCGCTATTTGATGGTCAAACTTTGGGGGAAGCCGCGAACGCTGCAAGTGTTGTAGACCCTGAATTTGATATCTCAATGGCAATTTCAACCATGCTTGAAGCAGGTATCTTTTCAAGTTGTAAAATAAACAATGAAGAGCCAGATCCAACTGGACGATAATAGTAAAATAAGGGCGACAAAATGAACGGACTAATTAATCTCATACGCAATCTGCACGATGGCGTTTTTAACTTTATAATGCGTGTCACCGAAGGTTGGTTTTTAGGCCTATTTGCACGCTTCACTTTTGTGGCTGTTTTATATGGTTATTATCTGAACTCTGCACTGACTAAAGTGAACGTTGAAGAAGGCGGTATCCTTGGCTTTTTCCAGATCACCGATGGTGCCTATTTTCAGATTGCTATGCCCGCTGTCGAAGCTGCAGGGTTTGATCCGTCAGCGGTTGCATTTTTCCCTCACGGTTTGATTGTGACATTGGGAACTTATGCTGAATTTATCTTGCCTGTGTTAATTGTTATTGGGTTGTTCTCACGTGTTGCAGCCGCTGGGATGATTGGTTTTATTGTCGTTCAGTCTCTCACAGATGTTTTTGTGCACAATATCGGTGCTGAAAGCACAGGCGCACTCTTTGATCGTTTCCCAGATTCTTTGATCATGGATCAACGTTTGCTGTGGATCTTTGTGCTTGTTGTGATCGTGCTGAAAGGCGCTGGGAAAGTCTCGGTAGATCATTTGCTTTCAAAGCGAAGATAAATTCCATTTCAAACTAAGAACACAAAAAAATGGCGTCCATCTGGGCGCCATTTTCCGTTTTGAACTTCGACCTTTAAGGGGAGGGGGAGGGAGGAAGGCCGAAGATCAAATGATAATAAGGATTAAGCTTTAGCTTCTTCGATTTGTTTTGTATCCGAGGCAACATTTGGGGTTGCCGAAATTGCGATTTTGCGCAGTTTCTTTTCTTCGGGGACTTCACGAAGAAGATCAATATAAAGCAAGCCATTTTTCAGATTTGCGCCATGAATATGCATGTGCTCTGCGAGTTGGAAACGGCGCTCAAATGCGCGGGTTGCGATGCCGCGATGTAGATAAGTTGCCTCATCTTGTTCATCGGATGCTGCCTTCTCGCCGCGAATTGTGAGTGTGTTTTCGCGCGCTTCAACATCAAGCTCATCTTCTGCAAAGCCTGCAACAGCCATCGTGATGGTGTAAGCATCATCTGCGGTGCGTTCGATGTTATAGGGCGGATAAGATTTGGTTTGTTCGGGCTGGCCGAGACTATCTAACATTGTAAATAGACGGTCGAAACCAACTGTTGAACGATAAAAAGGTGAAAAATCTACGTGACGCATGTGTGTTCTCCATTGAGCAACTTAAGTTTTGCGTTAGCAATATCGATCCCATTTTTGGCGATCAATTTGCGGTTATTACAGACCCATCATTGGCGCCTGTAGAATATAGATGGGGAGCAAAAATTGGCATTTCAAGGGATGTTTAGAATTTTTCAAGAATACTGTTTTCTAACGGTTATCGTTGATATTCCATCAAAATTTGCTTTTTCTTTTGACCTTAACGCATGCAGTGATTAAGACCCGCTATAGGTTGGAAAAACATTATGAGTACAATACTATTTTCATCGCCCGGAAATCCGGTCCCTGAAGATCACAAAGCGGGATATTTTACCGGTTGTGATGGACGCCAATTGCGTTACGCAGTTTTTCGATCAACAGGGCAAAATGCCAAAGGCACTATCGTTCTTTTGCACGGCCGCAATGAATGTATTGAAAAATATTTTGAAACCATCAAAAATTTAACAGATGCTGGGTTTTGGGTCGCGACATTTGATTGGCGAGGCCAAGGTGGCTCTGAACGTATTTTACGGAACAAAAAACGTGGATTTGTTCGAAAGTTTCAACATTTTGAGGATGATCTCAAAATATTTTTAGAGCAGGTCGTTCTCCCCGATGCACGGATGCCATTTTATGCTTTAGCGCACTCTATGGGTGGGCTAATTTTACTCTCCGCTTCGCCAAATATTGCAAACCGGATTGACCGTATCGTATTGCTTGCGCCGTTTATAAGCACACATGTATCGGGCTTTAAGCTATTTCTCACGACGTTTCTTTTGGCTTTGCTGAACGGTATTGGTTTGGGATCTTTACCGATTATTCGTCGCCAGCAGGGAGCAGCAGAACGGTTTAATATTCTCACTTCTGATGAGAAGCGGTATGTCCGCAATGACCAAATATATAAGTCGTATCCAGAATTTGAAACAGGTGTTCCATCAATCAAATGGCTTTATCTCATGTTCAAAGCTATGAAGCGTGTGAATAAGCAAGAACATTTGGAACGCATAACTATTCCAACAATTGTTATGGGGGGCAGTCATGATGGTATTGTTCCGTTTGAAGCATTTGAAGATGTCAGTACAAAATTTCGCGCAGGTCAGCTCATCCCATTTGATGGTGCACGGCATGAGCTTATGACAGAAGTTGATATTTACCGTGAACCCACACTGGCTGCAACTATTGCATTTTTTACCAAGCCGGAAGATGATTAGCGTGTAAGGGTTAAACCAATACCAATTGAGGTATCGTCAACGTCATCTGCGCTGCCAAAGCGATCAGTTCGCATAAAGCTTAGATCACTGTTCATGCTGAGGTAACGATTGATTGCCCAATCAAATGCAAGACTAGCACCATAGATCTTTTCGTTCGATATTGCGGTGGAGCCGCGGAAATCTCTGATGGAATAATCAAACCCAAGGATCGCATTTAAGCGATTAGTGATCTGCTGATTTAAATCAAGCGTGCTGGCATATAAGATAGAGCCACTTTGGCCGGCAGTTGTTGAAGGTTCAACACTGGTTGCAAGTGCCAAGGTTGCTGTTGTGCCGCGACGTGGTGACCAGTTTAATTCGCCATCAAATGTCACTGCATTGATGTCAGGAAGGCTTGCATCTTTAAAGCGGTTTGCAGAATAACCGATGGATGCCTCTCCCGTTAGTTTATCACCTAAATCAGCCACCACACCCGTGCGCAATCCATAGCTTGAGAACTCTCTATTGGTTCCTGAGTTATCGATGTTTTGATCATAGTTGGTTGTACCAATTTCGCCTTCAACAAATGGCATGAGCACAGGATTACCAGCATATTGAAGGCGCAATGCTAGTCCTAAGTTGAGCCGGTCACGATCGTCACCTGAAACAATGATATTGCCTGGTAATGTTGCATCGCCATTTAAAACACGTGTTAAGCTACCCGTGACAGAACCTCGTAAAATTCCCAATTCTTTGGTGAGACCCAAGGATGATGAGAAGGTGTGGATATTTGCCTGACTGGTCGCGTTTGTAACTGCGTTTGGATCGTTGCGGTTTTCTTTTGAAAAATTGTAGCTGCTGATCCAGTTGGCAGTCAGCAGATCATTGATGTTAAATTCAAAATCACCCGTAAGGTCAACCGATGGATCTTCCTCAATAGTGCCGCGGATATTTTTTTGAAGGACCGCAGAACCTGTGACATTTAATGAGTGCCGAGACCAATCAGATTCTAACGTTGCCCCTAGATTGGTTTGATTAAAGGTGCGCGTAGATTTGCCGGTAGCTGTTTTTTCGCTCTCATAGATGACTTGGTTTTGCAATGTGGGTCTTAGAGTTAAAGTCCCTAATCTAATGCCAGGTGCAGCACCATCATCTGCATTAATTAAACTTCGCGTTTCATCAACTGAACCCGTGGCTTGGTTTTGCTGATTACGATCAAGTTCAGTAAGTTGATTGATATTTGTAGCAGATTGGTCGGTATTTACCCCGACCGCTTCGACACCTAATTCTGTGGGTAGGCTTTGCGCATAGACAGATGTTGATGAAAGTAGCGCGCAGGCAAAAGCAATCGTTGCCCCTTTAACGACTGTTGCAGGAAGACAATTGTCTTTTGCTGTTTTTATTTTATCTCTACCAATATGCATTTTCACCGAACTTTCGCGCGTCGGAATTCTTAGCAATTAGTAAATCTTTATGGTTAACGTTTCGTTTATAAACGCGAAATCGTATGATCTCGCATTTTACGTTATTACGCTTGTTTAACAGCCAATCTGTTCGAATTTGCAGAAACGATCTCAATCGTGTCGCCTGCATTTAATTCAGGGCCTTCGATGACCCATAGCGTATCATCTAATTTGATACGTCCACGACCATTCTCAATTGGCTCTTCCAAGGTTGCTTTACGGCCAATAAGACCTTGCGTGCGCTGATTCAAAAGCGGTTCGTCGCTATCTTGATTGCGGTCAGCGACATATTTTTTGCCTATGTAAGATGATGCAACAGCTAAGACCGCAAATATCATCAGCTGCGCTTGCCAAGGCCAGATGCCTGTTTCCCATAGTGCAAACGACAACAGGCCAACGATCATTGCGGCAATACCTATCCACAATAAGAAAATGCCCGGGATTATAATTTCAAGACCGAGTAGGATGAGGCCAACGACCCACCAGACCCATGGGCCAAGTTCGGTAACAATCGTGTTGATCATGAGCTTGAACCTGAGCGTGGCGTTGTGCGCACTGGGCGGCTTGGTTTATTACTTGTGGTATCATCGTCGCCACCACCGAATACCTCTTTAGCAATCGAGCCGATGCCGCCCAAAGAGCCAATCAGTGATGAGGCTTCCATTGGCATTAACACAACTTTAGAGTTTTTAGCTGAGCCGATTTCTGTCAAAGCTTCGGTGTATTTTTGTGCAACGAAGTAGTTGATCGCTTGCATGTTACCTTCAGAAATCGCGGTCGATACCATTGTTGTTGCTTTTGCTTCAGCTTCGGCTAAACGTTCGCGCGCTTCCGCATCACGAAATGCTGCATCGCGACGACCTTCCGCTTGCAAAACGGCCGCTTGTTTTTCACCTTCAGCACGCAAGATTTGTGAGTTTCTTGTACCTTCAGCTTCAAGGATCTCCGCACGTTTTTCACGTTCTGCCTTCATCTGACGACCCATAGACTCAATCAAATCACGTGGCGGTGCAATGTCTTTAATCTCAACACGGGTGATCTTAATACCCCATGGGGCAGCTGCTTCATCGACTACTTTTAATAAGCGTTCGTTGATAGCATCACGGTTTGACAAAAGATCATCTAGATCCATGGATCCCATGACCGAACGAATATTAGTCATTGCTAAGTTAATCAGCGCGTTTTCAAGATTGTTAACTTGATAGGCGGCTTCTGCGGCATTTAAAACTTGGTAAAATGCAACAGCATCCGCTGCAACAGATGCGTTATCTCGTGTGATAACTTCTTGGGTTGGGATGTCTAAGACCTGCTCCATCATGTTCATTTTCGCACCAATGCGATCAACAAATGGAATTATAAGCCTCAATCCAGGCAGTAAAGTTGTGGTGTAGCGGCCAAAACGCTCGACCGTATAGGTAAAGCCTTGCGGTACAGTTTTAACACTGGATGCTAAAAAGATGATCGCCACAAATACGATCACAATGACTGTAATATCCAAACCTTCGATCAACACGATGATGACTCCCAAAAATTATAAATTCTCTTATAAGATAGGAGTTTAACATCAGTATTACAAGCGTTTGGATCAGATGATCAACGTCTATTTAACTCGCGGAGTGGGAGTTAAAGCCACCCGCCAAGTTCGCGTTTAACAACAGATTCTATCACGCTCATGCCTTCATCGCTGTCGTTCAGACATGGAATATGCGAGAAGTTCTCACCGCCATGTTCGTGGAAAATTTCCTGTGCTTCTTCACCCATTTCTTCAAGGGTTTCAAGACAGTCGGAGACAAAGCCAGGATTCAAAATGGCAATGTTTTTTGTGCCGGATTTTGCAAGCTCTTCCACAGTTACATCTGTATATGGTTGTAGCCATTCTTCGGGTCCAAAACGCGATTGGAATGTCGTCATTAATCGACCGTCTTCCCAGCCCAATCGGTCATTTAACAAGCGAGAGGTTTTATAACAATGGCAGTGATAAGGGTCACCTTTTTTGAAGTATGACTGTGGAATGCCATGGTAAGATGCAATGACTTTTTCAGGTTCGAAATCAAGACCAGCAAGATGCTTTTCAATTGAGGTCGCTAGGGCGTCGATATAAACGGGATCATCGTGATAAGCGGGAACGGTGCGGATCGCCGGCTGCCAGCGCATATCGAGCAACGTTTTAAATGTTTTGTCGTTCACCGTTGCGGTGGTTGCTGCAGCATATTGCGGATAAAGCGGGAAAATCACAATTCTATCGCAGCCAGCATTTTTTAGCCCGAGCAATTTGTCTGGGATTGATGGTTGACCATAACGCATGGCCCAATCGACCATAATATGCTCGTGAGGTGCCATCATTTCGGCCAATCTATCCGATTGATTGCGGGTGTAGGTGCGTAAGTAACTTTCATCTAAGTCATTGTTCCATATTGACTTATAAGCTTCACCAACTTTTTGTGGACGCTTGTTTAAGACAATACCAAATAAGATTGGATACCAAAGAGCTTTTGGCCACTCTATGACGCGAGCGTCTGTTAAGAATTCTTTTAAGTAACGCCGCATTGATGTGTAATCAGTACCATCGGGCGTTCCCAGGTTGACGAGCAAAACGCCGACTTTTCCGATTTTTACAGGCGGGTGCTCTTGAGGCAATTTCATGGGAACTGGTGTAAATTTCATAGATAGGTAACCGTTTGTTTTGTGCATTTTGATATTTATACGCGTTTAATCGCAAATTGGTCCAAAAAAAACTAAAATATTACCTGCGGCAAATTAGATAACATTAAAAAAGAAAAGGCCCCAAGCGGTGCTTAGGGCCTTGTTGAAGTAATTTATCAGCGAAATAACACCTATTTAGCTGAGATACGTCCATCTGTGAACGGTTTGTAAGGTTGGTTTTCAGCTAAGTATTCAGCCACAACGTCCGCCAAATCTGGGCCATAATCATAAGCATTCATGCCACCAGATTTGAAGATTTTGTAACCATCACCACCACTGCGCATGTAGTTGTTAGATACAACACCATAAGTCGCGCCTACATCAATTGGTGAGGCATTGCCATCTGCATCGACGACCATCACATCACTGATACGCTCACCAGCAGGTTTTGAGCCATCAAATGTATATTTGATGCCAGCAACTTGTGGGAAACGACCTTTAACTTCTTCAACCTGGCTCACACCATTTTCCAAAGCTACGACGACATCAGCACCTTTAAGCTCAAATGTGGAAAGTGTGTTTTGGAAAGGAAGAACCGTTAACACTTCACCCATTGTGATTTCGCCTGAATCGATTGATGCGCGCAGACCACCACCATTTTGGATGGCGATTGAAACACCCTGATCACGCACTCGATCGAGCATCGCATCGGCGACTAAGTTGCCCATTTGGCACTCTTGCGTACGGCAGAAACTACGATCACCTTCGATTGCACTATCTGAGCTGGCAACAATACGGTTTTTCATTTCATCAATTGGACCAGCAAGTTCTGCAACACGAGCGACGATTTCTGCGTCCTCTGCAACAGATGCATCTAGAAGAATTGTATCGCCACTTGCAGATTTAACATTGCCGTCATCATCGAATTCGACTTTGAGATGGCCAACATATTTTGAATATGCATAAGCTTGAACAACAGGAACATCACCAACCATGGTTGGATATGCCATTGCGCCTTCAACAGTGTTTGACATTAGGGTATGTGAGTGACCACCAACAACAACATCGATACCTTCAACGGCCGCTGCGATTTCTAAATCCTTTGTCAAACCCACGTGGTTTAACGCGATGATAATATCAACACCTTCAGCTTCAAGAGCTGCAACATCTGCTTGCAGGCTTTCAATTTCATCGGTGAAGATCACAGCATCTGATGGCGATGATGTTTCAACAGTGTCCGAAGCAAGTGCGGAAATGATGCCAATTTTTTTGCCACCAACTTCTAAAACGGTGTGATTTTCTACTTTGCCTTTAAGGATGTTTGACTGGCTGACATCGATGTTGCCAGCAATGATTGGGAATGAAACTGCATCTGCCAGTTTTGCAAGTCCTGCATCACCGTCATCAAATTCGTGATTTCCAACGGCCATCACGTCAAAGCCAACTTTTTCAGCAAGCTCAGCTTCGACATCACCTTTATATGTCGTATACATCAGCGAGCCCTGATATTGATCACCAGCATCAAGAACAATTGTGTTCTCGTCGGCTAAGTCTGCGCGCAACTGATCAATCATTGTCTTAACGCGCGCATAACCGCCGAAGCATTTGCCCTCAGCGTTATCTTCTGAACCACAGGTAGAATCATATTTGTTGATAGGCTCTACACGGCTGTGTAAGTCATTGATATGTAGAATATTTAGGGAAAAATCAGCTTGCGCTACAACGGTAGAAAGCGCCAGCGTTGCGGCAGTAAGCCAGAGTTTCGTTTTGATTTTATGCATGGATGCACTCCCAGTATAAGTGAAATAAAACCTACAATATTGTTGTGTTGTTGCAGGTATTGTAACGGTGATCTACCATCAAAAGATGTCAATCACTTAACAACAATGGTTCCACTATAGAGGCAAAAGTGCAAGCCTAAAACGTGCATAATCTTCAAGAATAATGCAATGAGGTTATGACTTGTTTTAAGAACGTCGCATCAAGGTGAACTGAGAGCCGGCGCTTGATGTGCAGTTCATACGCGTTGATGTTGCCAGCGCGCAATTAACTTGCGAAACTGTTCTGCGCACAAGTGAGCGCAATTCAATTTCAGCTAATGTCGGGGAGACTTGCGTATAACTTCCAACAGCTAGAAGTGTGTTTGTACCATCAGTTGTTTTTGTTTGGAATTGGCCATTGTTGAAGGTTGATGCAATACCATTTTGGTCAACCCATTCGCCTTCAAAGCCTGAAACAGGGGCAGATGCTGGAACAAGTGGTTGTGTTTGGCATGATGCCAAACCTAAAGAAAGAATACCAATGAACCCTAGTTTTTTAATGTACGACATGTTTTACCCCTATTAACTTCCACCTTTTTGCGCCTAACACATGGCGAAAACAAGGCAAAATACCCATTATCCGAGTTGTTTGTCCAGCTCTTCTAGCTCATTTATCAGCCCTTCGATCATCGAAAGCCCTTTATCCCAGAAGTCTGGTTGTGTCGCATCAAGACCAAATGGCGCAAGTAATTCACTATGATGTTTTGTGCCGCCTGCCTTCAGCATATCAAAATAACGCTCTTGAAAATCATCATCTGCATTTTGATAAACGGCATAAAGTGAATTGACTAAGCAATCACCAAACGCATAGGCGTAAACGTAAAACGGCGAATGGATGAAATGTGGAATATATGTCCAAAAGGTTTTATAACCGTCGTCAAGTTTGATCGCAGGCCCCAAGCTTTCCGCTTGCACAGACATCCATAAATCACCAATTTGATCGCTGGTTAATTCGCCTTGTCGGCGCGCTGTGTGTAGTTTCCTCTCAAAGTCGTAAAACGCGATTTGCCGGACCACGGTATTGATCATATCTTCGACTTTTTGCGCTAATATAGCCTTCCGCTCTCGCGCATCTTCGGTTTTGTTTAAGATCGCGCGGAATGTAAGCATTTCACCAAACACAGATGCCGTTTCGGCCAGCGTCAGCGGCGTTGAGGCCATCAATGCACCTTGGTTGCCGGCTAAAACCTGATGTACTCCATGGCCTAATTCATGAGCGAGTGTCATCACATCGCGGGCTTTGCCCATATAGTTTATAAGTACATATGGATGCGCGGAGGGTACGGTTGGATGTGCAAATGCGCCGGGCGCTTTGCCTTCACGATTAGCTGCATCAATCCAGCCTTTATCAAAAAAGTCTTTTGCAGTTTCAGCCATTTCTGGTGCAAAATCATTATAGGCAGACAAAACAATTTGTTGTGCATCGTCCCATGATACTAGAGATTTTGGCGTCTCAGGAAGGGGGGCATTGCGATCCCAATAGTTGAGCTCTTCAACACCTAACCATTTGGCTTTTAATTGATAATAGCGGTGTGAAAGACGCGGATAAGCATTTTTAACCGATGTCATGAGCGCATCGACAACTTCGCGTTCCACACGATTGGCAAGATGGCGACTGTCTGCAATATCATCAAATCCACGCCAACGATCTGAAATTTCTTTGTCTTTTGCTAAAGTATTGGTGATGAGTGTGAAAATGCGCAAGTTACCGGAAAATGTTTCAACGAGTGCTTTTGCTGCCTTCTCACGAATTACAGGATCTGCCTCTTGTAAGAGATTGAGCGTGGCTTCAAGCGGTCGCTCTTCTCCATCAATAGTAAATCGCAGATCTGCCATAGTTTCATCAAAAAGCCTGTTCCAAGCGCCATGCCCGGTGATGGATTTTTCATGGAAAAGTTGTTCAACATTTTCGTCAAGTTGATGTGGCTTGTCTTTTCGTAGATCTAATATCCACGATTTGTAATGTGCAGTAAGTGCATCGTTTTTTATGCCATTGGCGATGTCTTTTTCATCAATGCGGTTGAGCTCAAGCGTGAAGAAGATCAAATGTGCACTGGCATCGGTGATGTGTGCCTGCATGTCACCATAAAATTTGGCATTGTCTGCATCAAGCGTGTTTGAGAAATACATTAAACCTGCAAAAGATGCCATGCGTCCCATGACTTCTTCGATCTGCTCATATTCACGAATGGCAGCCCCAAGAGCATCATCGCCGGATTTATGAGTTGCATCCTGCAATTTTCCCTTCCAGCGCAATTCAAATTTTTCAGAAGCAGATTTCGTCCATTTCCAATCTTTTTCAAACGCAGCAGAACTTTTGCTTTCATAAAGGTCATTAAGGTTCCAACTTGGTAAATCACCAAGTTCTTGAGCTTGAGAGGCTGAATTGTTTGACCAAAACAGTTGGGTCTTATTGGGAGCTATAGGCAATTTTAATCGTCCGATTTCGCATGTCGCATAAGTTAGCTAGGACTTTAATCAATTGCTGCGCAATTTGGAAAGTCATTTTTCAAGTTTTTGGTGCATTGATGTTGGTGGGGACGTATCGAGACCATCAAAATGAGGCCGTTATGTCAAAGAAGGTTTTAGTTATTAGCTCCGATGTCGATAGTTATGAGATCGCGCGACGAATGGCAAAGGTTACTCATTTCGAGTTCGTTTTTGTTGATTCACTTGAAAAGTTGCAGGTGCAGCTCAATTGGTCGAAAGGCGAATTTATCGCTATTCACTTTGATGCAGCAACAAAGCTGTCAGAGCTTCAAGGCACAGCTGATTTGCTTGTGGCCTATGCGAACCAGATACCCATGGTTTTGTATTCAACCGAGGAACTAGATTTCCCTGAGTGTTTGAATGATCTTGCTAAAGTATCCTATCAAATTATTGAACAACGTGCGCTTGATGAATTAGCTAAATCGCTCAATAGGCTTGACGATTATGCGGGTTTTGTTGGCTCAGAACCGCATGTTTTGGATTGGGTGGATGTGCGCGATGGGAATGATGAACAAGTGTTTCAATCAGCCGTCAAGGCATCGAAAAATGATCTGCCCGTCCTAATTGAAGGTGGAGTTGGAACACCCAAAGCGGAGATGGCTGTTGCTACACATAAATTGAGCAACCGCTATAAACACCCGATAAAAATTATTGATGCTGAATTGTATTCGCGTGAGGAATTACTTTCCCTTGTTTTCGGTGACGAAATATCCAGTGGCTTGCTGTTTGATGCAGATCATGGAACGCTGTTTATCAATAATCTGAATAATTTTACCTCTAATTTTCAGGATAAAATGTGCGAATTTTTAGATCAAGGATCTTTATATTCTCATGCAAAAAAAGCCCAAGTAAAATTGGATGTGCGTTTAATTATCGCGACAGATTTGGATCTTATCAGTGAAGTGAAGAAGGGTGCTTTTCATGAAGCGCTTTATTATAAACTGAGCGTTTCGCCCATTATCGTGAATAAATTTAACACAATTGCTGATGACATGCATGGTTGGATCGGTGATTTTGTTAAATCATTAAAGCCTAAATATTCACACCAAGACATTGAGATCGAACATTGTACTTTGAATGTTCTGGCAAAATATGATTGGCCAGGCAACCATGCGCAATTCTTTCAAGTTCTTGCTTGGATGGTTAGTCAGCCTGGTGATGGATTTGCGCAACTAGATGCGTTGCCGCATTTCTTTAACCCAAGTGAAATGTCTTCTCTTGGTGCAAATTTAGCTCCTTCTCTTGCCCCCGATTTGAGCGACCTGTTACCAGTGGCTGGTGTGGCTAGTGATGATAAAGTTAGCGTGGGAAATACCCATCATATGGAGCCCTCACAATACCTGAACTTATTTGATCATCATGGTGATATGCGATCCATAGGTGATGTGGAGGAAGAGCTTATACGTCGTGCCATCGCATTTTATGATGGCAAAATGAGCTTTGTTGCAAAGCAATTAGGTATTGGCCGGTCTACCCTTTATCGCAAACTTAAAGAGTATGACATCGATCCAGAGCGCCCATTGGAACTCGTAAGTTAAATCACTATATATAAAGTGTTGGTGGGGTTTGGTTGAGCGTAAATTGTGGAAACGCGTTTGAAGTGTTTCCTTAAGGACTTTTTAGCAATTCATTTACTATAATGACAACAAGTGGCAGATAAGCTAAAAATTGCCATGGTGTTACCTCATTTGTTAAATAGAAATCAGCTCATCAGCATAGCAGAGGACGAGGGCGAGTTTGCTAATTAAGCTATCACATATGGATTTGCGACAAGTTTGCGCGCGTCTTTTGGGGAAAGTTGCGTTTTCTGTTGCACTTTTTTCCGTGGCGCTGGCGCTTAACTTGGCAGCATCTTTTGTGGTTTCTGATGAAGTCTTTGCGCAAACGAAATCTCTGAAAATTTATTACACCCACACCAAAGAGCGTGAGAAAATTGTTTTCAAAAAAAATGGGCGGTATGACAAAGCTGGTTTAAGAAAACTCAACCGACTTCTGAGAGATTGGCGAAATAATAAAGTGATCGCTTTTGATCCGAAATTATTTGATCTTGTGTGGGAAGTGTATCGTCGTTCTGGCGCTAAAAATTATATTCACGTTGTGTCATCTTATCGTTCTCCGGAGTCTAACGAATTGTTGCGCCGTACGCGCGGCGGTCAGGCTAAAAATAGCCAACATCTTTATGGTAAAGCGATGGATTTTTATATCCCAGGCGTTAAGTCCAGTAAGATCAGAGCTATCGCGATGAAATTGCAAGGCGGTGGTGTTGGCTATTATCCAAGATCTTCATCCCCTTACGTACACCTCGATGTTGCAGGTGTGCGCGCATGGCCTAGAATGAGCCGCAGAGAATTGGTGAAGCTGTTTCCCGATGGCAAAACAATGCACCTTCCATCCGATGGTAAACCATTGCCAGGTTACAATGTTGCTTTGCGCGAATATAAGCGCCGTGGCGGCGGTATAGATACGGGCAAGAGTAAGCCGGTTAAGAAGGAAAAAAAGCCGGCACCAGTACGTACAATTGTTGCTAAGGCTGAGACGAAAACCAATCAGAATGCAAATGCTTCGGGTGGTCTTTTAGGTAATCTATTTGGCCGTAGAAATGACAATGCGCCAAAACCAGCGCCAACACCAACGCAGCAGATTGCTTCTGCAGCTCCTGTTGTTACCCAAGCACCAGAACCAACTTTTGCCCAGAATTTAGCTGAATTACCACGCGAGAATATCCCTGTGCCAACATTGCTGGTCACGGCTCCGCAAGCCATTGAGGCCGATGTTAAGCCAGAAATCACAGCTCAAGATGAACGCGTTCAGATTGCTTCGCTTATTCCTCAGCCACAGGAACGTCCCGAACCGATTGCGGTATCTCAGGTGCAGCCACTTGCATATGATCAGGCTGATACAAAACCTGCATTGCCGACGCTAACTGCGATAATAGCAGCTGCTGTTGAGACAGATCGTAAACGCAAGGAAAATGGTGAAATTCCAACGCCGACGCTGGCCTCTGTTGCTGCGCCTGAAGAAAAACGAATTGATTTTGCCTCCTTAGAGACACCGCAACTACGCGCTCATAACCGGATAGATCGCACAGATCTTGGTGCAAGTGTTTCGCAAGCGCTTGAAGATACGCGCAAGAGTGGACGTCCGAACTTACGTGATGCTATTGCGGCTAAATATAAGGCTAATCCAGCAACGCCTACATTTGAGCAGATCACCATATCTAAACGCGTATTCTCGCAAGACAGTATCTTGAATATGCAGCCGCCGGCAAAGGCACCGCGTTTTGTTAATCGCTTTATGCGAAAAGCGCCTGCTGTGGTTTATGCAAGCGGATTTTCTAAGGATAATACGGATCAACAGGGTCAGACGACATTCAGCGGTAATGCCGTCAACTTTTTACCTGTTGTGAGATATGAAGGCTAATATTTAGCCTTGACCAAAAGGTAGCTTGATAACTACTCGTCTTCTACTCTCTCGTCCTGCGGCAACATTCCCAATGCAGCAAGGTAAGTATCAAGAACAGCTTCTTGTTCCATTCTTTCATTTTGGTCTAATTTGCGAATTGAAACGACTTTGCGCAGAACCTTTGTATCGTAACCCATAGATTTTGCTTCGCCATAAACATCTTTGATGTCGTCTGCGATTGTTTTCTTTTCTTCTTCAAGACGTTCAATACGCTCGATGAAAGCTCTTAGTTGATTGCTGGCTACACCGCCGACTTCATCTGACATGGGTCATCCTTTTTCCAGCGCGGTTTTCAACAATGATGCAAGAACCGCGATTACTTTTTTAAATTTGTGCAATACCTGACTGCCAATCGCTAATTGGTCAAGCAAATATGGTTGGCTTATTCGCCTTTTGGTTTGTTTTCCTCAAAAGACTGCTGTTGAGAAGCTGTTGCTTCAGTTTGGTATTTAGATTTCCAATCCGAATAGGGCATGCCATAGACAATTTCTCTTGCTGCTTCTTTTTCAATATCCAGACCTTTTAAATCTGCTTCCTCTTTGTACCATTTCGATAGGCAGTTCCGGCAAAATCCTGATAAATTCATAAGATCGATGTTTTGCACATCGGTTCTGTTTTGTAAGTGGGAGACTAACCGACGAAAGGCAGCCGCTTCTAATTGGACTCGTTGTTCATCATTCATGGGTCAAATTCCTTCATCGCCTTATTGCCGTAATACTTTACAAATAATGATTCGTAATGTTGAAATCGATAGCTGACAGAAAATTTATCTGTGATGGATGAAAATAAGCTATACAAATAGTACAGAGCCATTTTTGTGAAAGGATTATCCAATTTTGACGTCTAGTGGTACAAAATATAATCGTTTTAAGTATGAAACGTTGACTTTGCAGGCTTTGCAGCGCAAAAGAACAACCAAGGTTTTCAATCAACTAAAATCGAGTTCATTCGTGCGTATTATGTCATCGTTAGCTCACGGTTTGTTTTCATCTAACAGACTGCTATCACCTGTCATAAAACTTTCACTGCTGACCTTCATTATATTCTCAAATCCAATTTGGGGTGATGAAGCGCGTGCTGATTTTAGGGTCTGTAATGGAACGCAATCTCTTGTTGGGGTTGCTATAGGATACAGAACGGCTGAAGGATGGGTTTCTGAAGGTTGGTGGCAAGTCCAACCAACATCGTGTGAAACTCTGATTAAAGGAAAGATTGAATCCAGATTTTATTATGTCTACGCCGAAGACGCCGCTGGCGGCGGCCGTTGGGGTGGAGACATTAATATGTGTGTGTCGGATACAGAGTTCAAAATCGTCGGTGTTGAAGATTGTTTTGCTCGTGGCTTCCAACGCATGGGATTTAAAGAATATGACACTGGTCGTCAGGGGAGTTGGATGGTTCAGCTCACCGATGGTCAGGAACAACAGGGAACGCCAACGCAATGAGAAGAAAACGTAAGGTCAAAATTTTAGCAACTCTTGGCCCAGCTTCATCCGATGAAGCTACAATCCAGAAGCTTTACGAAGCAGGTGCTGATGTATTTAGAATTAATATGAGCCATTCAAGCCATGAAGTTCTGAATGACCTCGTACAAAAAATTCGCAATGTTGAAAAAGTCTGCAAGCGTCCCATCGGAATTCTTGCTGACATCCAAGGTCCAAAATTGCGTGTTGGTATGTTTGAAGGAAATGAAGCTGCGCTAGAAATTGGCCAGACGTTCACATTAGATGGTGACGAAACACCGGGGAATAAGACGCGTGTTTATCTTCCGCACCCTGAGATTTTGGCATCTGTTAAAGTTGGTGATCGTTTGCTTATTGATGATGGCAGGCTTCAGCTCAAAGCAACAAAGTGCGACGGCAAGTCTATTGTGACTGAAGTTGTCAACGGCTCTAAGATTTCCAATAAAAAAGGTGTTAGTCTTCCTGATACCGATCTTGCGGTAAGTGCGCTGACGCCAAAAGATCGTTCAGATCTTGATGCTGTTATCGCGAATGGTTCAGTTGATTGGATTGCGCTTTCCTTCATCCAGCGTCCTGAAGATTTGATTGAAGTGCGTGAGATTGTTGGTGATCGCGCGGCACTTATGTCTAAAATTGAAAAGCCGCAAGCGCTTGAGAAAATCGACGAAATCATCGAATTGTCTGATGCTATTATGGTAGCACGTGGCGATTTGGGCGTTGAGATGCCAATTGAAGCTGTTCCTGGTATTCAAAAGCAGCTTACCCGTGCATGCCGCAGAGCTGGTAAGCCAGTTGTTGTTGCAACACAGATGCTTGAATCTATGATTACAGCCCCTGTGCCAACACGTGCTGAAGTCTCTGATGTGGCCACCGCAGTGTTTGAAGGTGCTGATGCTGTTATGTTGTCTGCTGAATCGGCTGCTGGACAATTCCCAATTGAAGCTGTGAAAACAATGGCGTCAATTGCTCGCAGTGTTGAGCTTGATCCAACTTACACAGGTATCGCACATGCACAGCGTGCAGAACCTGATCCAACAATCGCAGATGCGATTTCTCTTGCTGCACGTCAAACTGCTGAGACTTTAGATCTACCTGTGATCGTTTGTTATACCGCTTCTGGTGCAACGGGTATTCGCGCATCTCGTGAACGCCCGAATGTTCCGATTATTGCGCTGTCACCAGTGATGGATACTGCTCGTAAGCTTGCCATCGTTTGGGGTTTGCACAGTGTGATTACAGAAGATGCTACCGATCTTGATGATATGGTGGATCGTGCTTGTAAGATTGCCGCAGAAGAAGAGTTTGCAAAAACTGGTGACCGCATCATTATTACAGCTGGTGTGCCGCTTGGTACATCTGGTGCAACCAATATGCTTCGTATCGCTCACATCGGTGACGTACGCTAGATACTGATATCAGTTTTTTGAGAGACAAGATGGCGGGAGAGCTTTTGATCAAGTTCTTCCGCCATTTTCTTTAGGCTGATATTTTTATCACCGCTTAATTTTTTGATTGCAGCAATTGTTAGTTCAGTTGCGATGTGGTCTGGCTTATGGCCAAGGTTTTCCAAATCATAAAGCTCAGAACCTTTGATGTGCTGATGCAAACCATCTGAATGGATATAAGGGAAGACGACCGTATCTCTATTGCCGGAGATGATGATGGTTGGTGCCTTAATGTTTTTATATTTCGGCCAGGTTTTGCAGAGATAATCAAACAAATTGACGATGTCTTTGGCATTTGCTTGAAACGTTTTTGGGCGCAATACCAATTCAGGTGCAGTGTCACGCACATAAGTATCTGGCATTTTGTTTGGCCAGAAAACACATTTTGATCCACTTTCGATGCGTTGAAGTCCAGCAATCAGTGCAAGTGTATTGGCAAACAACCACCCAAGAACAGGTAAGCTTGTGAGTGTGTAATACCACCTAACACCGCCCGGCCATGGATAAGCGACAGGGGCAAGAAATATCAGCGAATGAATTTTTGATGGATGATGAACGGCAAAGCTTGCAAGTACAGCACCACCAAATGAATGACCGATCATGATTGCTTTATCGATTGCCAATTGATCCATTAGTTTTGCAATTACTGTTGCCTGCTGATCGGGGTATTTGTTTTCATCTGGTCCCCGCTCGGACCAGCCATGGCCCGGTCGATCTATAAATAAAAGATCGGCGTCTATCTTCGTTAAGTCTTCAAAAGGCGCTATCTGATCGCGCAAGTTTCCACTTGCCCCATGGATGAAAACAATCGGTGGGGTTTTGCTAGGTTTGTCAGCTTTGATATATTTTGCGTGGATTTTCACGCCATCAACGTCATAAAACTCACCAATGGGTGGATAGGTCTTATTAATTTGTGTTGATTTTATTTGCGTATAGACAAACAATACGATTAGGAGAACTAAAAGTCCCAACACACCAAATAACAAAATGTCCAATTATAAAATTCCGAGATCAGATTTCGCTTTTTTCAAGCTTTTGCATGAGTTTGATCATGCTGGCTTGAGCATTTCTGTTCGCAGGATAGATTGATAAAACGCGTTCGTAAACTTCTAAAGCTTTGTCATCTTCGCCAATGGCTGACAAAATTGTCGCCATGCCAACCAGGGCGCCAAAGTGCCGTGGTTCTAATGACAGCGTTTGTTCAATATCAGCCATCGATTTGACGTAGTTGCGCATAACATAATGAAGCGTTGCTCTGCGGTTCCAGCCTTCTGCGTAGTCGGGCAGAAGAACGATAACTTGATCAAGTAGTTCCATCGCATCGGTATTGCGACCATCGCGCATGGCGTGTTGTGCCCAAACCATAAGCGCATTTGCTGTTGCGCTTCCTGAGCTGGACCAATTGATAGTAATACGAGATGCTAGGCGTTTCGCTTTGCCAAAGTTTGGCTCGCGTTTAAGTTCGCCAAATAGTTCATCTAGCCTTTCAGCACGTGCAAGGCTTAGCTTGTTCTGCTTGGTTGCTGATGATGATGTTGCTTTTGGAATTGACGACGTTGTTACCGGGTCAGTCACTTCCGAATGTGCCGAACCAGTTATGGTCAGCGACGCAACAAAAATCAGAGTATGAATCAAATTAAAATGGCGCATAATAGGTGTCATGGTTACCTAGTTTGCACCAAAGGTCAAACCCTAATAAACACGGATAACTAATCGTTAACCATGTTTAGGAATTCTTTAACAAAATGTGTATGACAAATCGTTGTCGTTAATAGCTGCTAATTAACCTTGGCGAGCTTTAAAACGAGGATTTGATTTGTTGATGATGTAAACACGGCCCTTACGACGAACCAAACGGTTTTCGCGGTGACGGTTTTTAAGTGACTTAAGAGAATTTTTAATTTTCATCTTTTTTTCCACGCCACTTGAAGGCGTTGCTCCTAAATAATCAAAAGCGCGCCAGACGAGGCGCGCCAATCGTTGGGCAGGAAGTAACTTTTTCCATAGTATTTGTCAACATCAAAGCCAGCCGCAGATCAAAAAATTTGTGATCTATTTGAAATTTCTATGGCTTTAAAAAAGTTACATGCCCCATTTTTCGACCAGTTCTTGCTTCTAATTTGCCGTATAGGTGAATTTTAGCATTGCTGTTGGCTGCATGATCTTCCAATTTGTTCACGTCGTCACCAATAAGGTTGAGCATAACGCAATCACTGTGGCGCTTTGCATTTGAAAGCTGAAGGCCGGTAATTGCGCGAATGTGTTGTTCAAATTGTGATGTCACACACGCAGCTTCCGTCCAATGACCTGAATTGTGCACGCGTGGTGCAATCTCGTTGACGCAGATGTTAAATTCATCGCTGTTTGCATTTTCAACAAAGAACTCAACGGCAAATACGCCAACATAATTTAGATGTTCTGCAATTTTTTGCGCATACTCAATTGCAGTTTTAACAACATCATCGTGCACCTTTGCAGGTATGGTTGATGTGTGAAGAATATGATTTTTATGAACGTTTTCAGCAATATCAAATGCTTGAAAAGATCCATCAATGCCGCGCGCTGCAATGACTGATACTTCGCAATCAAATTTCACAAAGGCTTCTAAGATCGCATCCTGTCCAGCCATGGCTTCAAATGCCGACGGCAGCTCATCAGCGCTATCAATTTTAACCTGGCCTTTGCCATCATACCCAAGACGACGTGTCTTTAAGATGGCCGGTAGTCCGGTTTGCGCTACGCCGTCTTCTAAGTCTTTAAGTGAATTGACGGCATGAAACCCTGCGGTTTTCGCACCAATTCCTTGCGCCATCTGTTTTTCCATCAAGCGATCTTGAGAGATCTTTAATGCTTGCGCACCTGGATAAACCGGGATGATTTTTTCCAAGCTTTCAATTGCAAGACTTGGTACATTCTCAAATTCATACGTGACGACATCACATTGATCAGCGAGGCTTTCAAGCGCAATTTCATCATCATAAGCTGCGATAATTTGATCATTGGCCACTTGCGCAGCCGGAGCATTTGGATCGGGTTCTAAAATGACGGTTTGATAACCTAGTTGAGCTGCAGCCATTGCCAACATACGGCCCAGCTGTCCACCACCGATAATGCCAATTGTCGAATTAGGTGCAAGTGCTGTCATTCTTATGCGTCGTCCGTTGGTTTTTCCGCAATGGAGGCTGAGTTTGCAGCACGCCACGCGTCTAGATTTTTCGCTATTTTATCATCGCTTAGCGCCATAACGGCCGCTGCCATTAAACCCGCATTTTTTGCGCCAGCCTTGCCGATGGCTAATGTGCCAACGGGGATGCCGCCAGGCATTTGGACAATTGATAAAAGACTGTCTTGACCTGATAATGCCTTGCTCTCCACCGGAACGCCAAACACTGGAAGAGGGGTTAAAGATGCGACCATGCCAGGTAAGTGTGCTGCACCCCCGGCACCTGCGATAATAACCTTAAATCCTTCATCACGCGCGGATTTTGCAAAATCATACATCCGATCAGGCGTTCGGTGCGCGGACACAATACGTGCATCATATTCAAGTTCAAGCGCGTCGAGAATATCGGCTGCATGCTTCATAGTTGGCCAATCAGATTGGCTCCCCATGATAATGGCTATGGGGGCGGATGTTGTGCTGGTCAAAATATTGGTCCTGTTTAGGCAATTATATCTGGAATAATTTGGTCTTCGATTTTGCTAATTTTGTCTTTTATTATGAGTTTTTTCTTTTTCATACGCTGAATTGAAAGAGCGTCAGACCCTGTCTCAATCATTGCTGTGATCGCAAGGTCATAGTCTGCGTGCTCGTGTTTGAGTTTAGCCATTTGCATTTTTAACTCAACTTGGTCTTGGTCGGCCATTTAAACACCCATATGTCCCAATTTCGATTAGACGTATTTATTGAACAATATAATTTAATAATAAATTATTATCGATAAGAAATTCCCTTCGACAATTGCGCAGACACATGGCACACTTCTTAGGCCAAATCTAGTTTCTCTTTATTTCGGCTAAAGTCAGACTTTTAATCAAGGAGAAAATATATGTCATTTGAAACACATCTTGCATCACTTGAGGCCAAGCATTCCGCTTTGGAAAATGAGCTAGCAACACTGCTTAGCCGCCCTCAACCGCAGGACCAACTTGTCATTGATTTAAAGCGAAAAAAACTAAAACTTAAAGACAAAATGGAAATGTTACGAACGACGAATTAGTTGTCTAACCCTTTGTTTTTAATTTAATTAAGCTGGCTCGGCCCAGAATTGGTCGAGCCAAATATTTAGTCTGTTAAAACCGTCATGACTAATCGAATAATACCTGCGGGTTCCTTCGTTTTTCACCTCAACCAATCCGCTATCAAGTAGCGCTTTTAGATGTTGAGAAACAGCTGGCCTGCTAATCGGCAATCCTTTTGCCAGTTCATTCACAGTTTGTGGTCCTCTTAAAAGTTCTTCAAGAAGGTATCTGCGATTCGCATCAGCTATTGCGGAAAATGGATCTATCTTTTGCATATCATCAAGCTAATTTAATTTATTGTGCGATGCAAGAGGATTGTGCGTCGCAATATTTACTATTTAAATGATCAGCCTACTAATCCATCATATATGAGTTTAGCGCCGGTTATAAACATCAATGCATACATGAATGGAAAGAAGATATTTGCTGACATGCGCTTGATAATCCACGCACCGCATAAAGTTGCAACAACCGCAATTGGCATTAACAAAAACGAGGAATTCAGATTTGTTGCATCAAACTGCCCAAGTGCGAAATAAGGAACGAGCTTGATGACATTGACAATGAAGAAGAACCGCACGCTGGTGCCAGTATAAATGCGCGGTGTTTGAGCAAGGGGAAGTGTGTAAACCTGATAAGGTGGTCCGCCCGCATGGGAGACAAAACTTGTATAACCGGCTACAGCTCCCCAAAACCTCCCAGCCCAAGTATTTGCAGGTTTCGGCGTTAGCTCTTTTTTTCTATTGGCGAATTTAACGATCAAAAAGTAGAGCACGAAAATAACTGAAATAAAGCCAACTATTAGTCGGACCAGATTTTCATCAATATAAGCTGCTGTTAAGCCGCCTATGGCAATGCCGACAATTGCGCCGGGGATCATTATTTTTAAAATCTTCATGTCAAAGTCTTTGCGCCAAGACCACAAACTAAAAATATCCATGATAATAAGGATCGGTAATAAAATAGCAGCAGCTTGTACTGGTGGCATTGCTATTGCCATAATTGGAACACCAAGCATCCCCATCACACCGCCCAAGCCGCCCTTGGAAAGGCCGGTTAATATCACGGCAATAAGCGCGCAAGTTAAAACTAATGGGTCACTTGTGAGGAACATCCTTGAACTCCTTGGTTCTAAGGTTTATCGGGTAATGGATAATAAAGATTGCTTCAATGGGAAATGCGCCATTGATCACACATATAAACAACTGAACAGATTGTAAGCCAAATGACTTTGACACCAAATCGCTGCAGACTTGTACTCATCACCCCTGATATAGAGGTTCTATCAGAGTTAAAAGAATGCGTTGAAAATGCGCTTCGAGGCGGCGATGTTGCATCTGTCATTATTCCGCAGCGGCAATTGGATGAACAGACATTTCAATCGGTTGCGGAGACTTTAGTGCCAATTATACAAAAAGCCGATGCGGCAGCGCTTATCGCTGGTGATACTCGTGTCATGGGGCGCGTTAAAGCTGATGGCGTCCATGTTGTTGGAAACGCTGAAGATGTTTACGATGCCGTTCAAGATTTTACGCCGCAAAAGATTGTCGGAGGTGGAAATGCCAAAGATCGCCATGCAGCTTTATCCATTGGCGATACGCAGCCTGACTATTTATTCTTTGGCAAAATTGATGGCGATATAAAACCTGAAGCCCATCGTAAGAATTTGGCTTTGGGGCAGTGGTGGGCTGATTTCGTTGAAATTCCGGGCATTGTTGCAGGCGGGAGCCATATTGACAGTGTTGAACAAGTGGCGGAAACAGGATGCGATTTCATCGCTCTTGGAAAAGCTGTATTTTCAAAGCCTGATGAGGCTGCGTTAAAGGTGTCAGAAGTAAATGCTGTTCTTGACGAAAAAGCGCCACGATTTGACGCTTAAATGGTTCTTGAACTTAATTACACATTTTTAATTTGCCGCAGATACTGGAGAGCTTAATGTCGAAATATAGATTGGTGCCGTTTGCCATGCTTATATTTATCAGTTTTTCAAACGCGCACGCGCAGTTTGTGCCAGTTCCCAACGATGAAAATTCAGATCAAAATACGCCTCCGAAATTAAAGGTGCTGAAAACCATTCCAACTGCGCCATTTGAAGACTTGAGTGCTTTTCAAGTGCCTGAACAATCTAAATCGGGCAAAACTGATCGTGTTGTTAGTAAAGAAATTGATGAGGCGGCTTGGCTGCCTTTTGGTGCTTTCCAACGCGGGCAATATCTAAAGGCGATGGAACTTGCATTGCCCCGCGCTCAACTGGGTGATCCTGCAGCGCAAACACTTTTAGCAGAATTGTTTGCCGAAGGTTTTGGTGTTGGCCGAAGCATGGATGATGCCGTTTTTTGGTATGATCAAGCGGCAAAGAATGGCGATCCTGCAGCGCAATATAAACTCGCTCTCTTGCTGACTGATGGCAAATACATAGAACGAAATGATGTCAGGGCACGCGAATTAATGCAGCAATCCGCTGAAGCTGGAAATCCAAAGGCGCAATTTAATTATGCGCAATTACTTGTTGCAGATAAGCCGGGCACCGTTGGTATTCGTGAAGCGTTGCCATTTTTTGAACAGTCAGCAGCGCGCGGGGTTCCTGATGCACAATATGCATTGTCGCAAATTTACATCAACGCGCTTGATGTGGATGAGAATAAACGTGCCATTGCACGACGACATTTAATTTCAGCGGCGCGTGCTGGATATGACACTGCACGATTGGATTTAGCGATCTGGCTCATCGATGGTGTTGGTGGTGATCGTGATTTTGAAGCTGGCTTTGAATGGATGAGCTTAGCTGCGCTCAAAGGTAATGTCATAGCCCAAAACCGATTGGCCCATCTTTATATTCAAGCCATTGGAACAAGAGGTGATCCTATTGAAGCTGGAAAATGGTACATAATCTCGCGCCGGGCCGGACTTGAGGATGCAAGCCTTGAGGATTTTTATCAGGGCCTAACTGTTGAAGAGCAGAAAGAAGCATTAGCTGCAGCCAATGAGCTGCGTTTTTAACCATTCATATCGACTAAGGCTTGAAAAACGGCACGTTTTGTGTTCTTGAAGCGGCAATTGCCCCAATTGTATTCGGGCTTCTCTCAATATATTGGAATATGTCCATGAAAATTAACGGTAATGAAATCCGCCCTGGTAATGTTATTCAGCACAATGGTGGCCTTTGGGCAGCTGTTAAAACAAACGCTGTTAAGCCTGGTAAAGGCGGCGCATTTAATCAGGTTGAGTTGAAAAACCTTATCGATGGCACAAAGCTAAACGAACGTTTTCGTGCCAATGAGACAGTTGAGCGCGTTCGTTTGGAACAAAAGGATTTTCAATTCCTTTATGCCCAAGATGACATGCTTGTTTTCATGGATACAGAAAGCTATGAGCAACTTGAACTTCAAGCCGAATTTGTCGGCGACCGTTCTGCATTCTTGCAAGATGGCATGATGGTAACTGTTGAGCTGTTTGAAGAAAAAGCTATTGGCGTGCGTTTGCCAGATCAAGTTACACTGGAAATTGCGGAAGCTGATCCTGTTGTTAAAGGACAAACGGCTGCGTCTTCTTACAAACCTGCAGTGTTGGAAAACGGTGTGCGTATTCTTGTGCCACCATTTATTTCATCAGGTGAAAAAGTCATCGTTGACACAAACGAATTAACTTATGTTCGTCGCTCTGAATAGTCTTTGGCTTATTCACCCTTGCGCTAAAACAAAATAGAGATTTTTAAATGGCACGTTCAGCACTACTCAACGTCATGGTTCAAGCCGCTATGAAGGCAGGCCGCTCACTTTCGCGAGATTTCGGTGAAGTACAGCAGCTTCAAGTATCGGTTAAAGGCCCATCAGACTATGTAAGTCAGGCAGATTTAAAGTCTGAAAAGATTGTGCGTGAAGAGCTGATGAAAGCACGCCCAACCTATGGCTTTTTGGGTGAAGAGAGCGAAGAGATCAAAGGCACTGACGGAACACACCGTTGGATTGTTGATCCTTTAGATGGCACGACAAACTTTCTTCATGGTTTTCCAATGTTCTCTGTTTCTATCGCTTTGGAGCGTGGCGGTGAATTGGTTGCCGGTGTTATCTTTAATCCTGCAACGGATGAGCTATTTACCGCAGAAAAAGGCGGTGGCGCATATATGAACGATCGTCGTTTGCGTGTTGCAGGCCGCAAGAAACTTACCGATTCTATCGTAACCTGCGGTGTGCCGCATTTGGGCCGTGGAAATCACGGTAAATTCCTTATTCAACTTGCCAATGTGATGGGCGAAGTTTCAGGCGTACGCCGCACAGGTGCTGCATCTATTGATTTAGCTTACTTGGCAGCTGGTCATGTTGATGGTTATTGGGAAGAGGGGCTTGCGCCTTGGGATATCGCGGCTGGTATTGTTCTTATTCGCGAAGCTGGTGGCTTTATCTATGATGCTGACGGCGGCACAAAAATGCTTGAAACAGGTTCACTTGTTGCTGGTAATGAATATATTCAAAAGTCACTGAGTGAAGTCGTCACGCGTCCAGCGCCGAAAAAGGCTTAACAACCTTTTAACGATTAACTATCTTTTTTAACGAAGTTTATCGGAAACGCTTTTAATTTCGCCATTTTTTTGCTTAGAGTTCCTATACGGGGATATGTGTATAAAAATTTAGGCGGATATTAGGGTATGGCTAATTCGACTTGGGACCAAGTTTCTGAAAATGGGAAAGCGCCAAATAAGCTTTCAAGCCCAATTGTATTTTTATTTAGTGTATTGATATCATTGGTTTTTGTTGGCTTTGCTGTGGCTGTGCTGTTTCGCCAAGTGCAAACGGCATTTCTTGCCAATCCTGGTTTAAACGGCCTCATTATCTTTGTGTTGTTTGCTGGTGTGTTCCTCGCCATCCGTCAAATCACGCAGTTAAGACCTGAAGTTAAATGGGTTAATTCTTTCAGAGCAGCAGGGGATGCGGATAAAGTTAGTCGGGATCCTATTTTGCTTGCTCCCATGCGCGTTTTATTTAGTGGGCAGCGCGAGAAAGCGCTTTCAACATCGTCATTGCGCTCAATTTTGGATTCAATTGCCAATCGTTTAGATGAATCCCGCGATACAACTCGATATTTGATTGGGCTTTTGGTTTTCTTAGGTCTTTTGGGTACATTCTGGGGCCTTTTAGGCACTATCGGATCTATTAAAGACGTTATCGGGTCGTTGGATGCAGGTTCTGGCAACACCGAAGATGTGCTTGCAGCTTTGAAAACGGGTTTAGGTGCACCGCTTGATGGTATGGGTACAGCCTTTTCATCATCACTGTTTGGTCTTGCGGGTTCGCTGATCCTTGGATTTATCGACTTGCAGGCTGGTTGGGCGCAATCTCGTTTTTATGCCGAACTTGAAAACTGGTTGGCATCGGTCACGGATGTGACATCAGATGTGGGCAGTTCAAATGTCCCTACGATCACAACTAGTGCGGATAGCTCGGAAGAGCTAAAAGCGGTTGCCGAGCATCTTAAAAACCTATCTGTTGATGGTGGTACAAACCAGCGCACGACAGCTGCGATGGCAAACTTGGCGGAAGGTATTCAAGGGCTTGTTAAAAACATGCGTAATGAGCAGCAAATGTTGCGGGACTGGATTGATGCTCAACAGGAAGAGTCTAAATCAATGCGTGTCACGCTGGATAAATTAGCCGACCGGATCAAAGATAAGTAGGGCGGGGATATGGCTCTTTCTCGCAATCGTCGTCGCGATCGTTCAGTCGATTACTGGCCCGGATTTGTTGATGCTTTATCAACATTGCTTCTGGCTATTATGTTTTTGCTTTCCGTATTTGTATTGGCGCAGTTCTTTTTAAGCCGCGAGATTAGTGGCCGTGATGAAGTGCTCACGCGTTTGAATTCTCAAATCAATGAGCTCACGCAATTATTAGCGCTTGAAAAAGCTGGTCGTCAGGATTTGGAAGATACACTTGCAAATTTACAGGCCTCGTTATCGTCCGCTGAGAGCGAACGTTCACGTCTTGAACAATTGCTAAATGAAGGCTCTGGCGCATCGCAATCTGCAAATGATCAAATTACCAACCTTAATCAAGATCTCGATGAAGAGAAGAAAGTATCACAGCGCGCATTGAGCCAAGTGAACCTTCTTAATCAACAAATCTCTGCCATGCGCCGTCAATTGGCCGCATTGGAAGATGCTTTGGAAGTATCAGAGAGTAAGGATGACGAAGCACAGGTTAAAATAGCTGATCTTGGCCGCCGTCTAAATGTAGCCTTGGCTCAACGTGTGCAAGAGCTTAATCGTTATCGCTCGGACTTCTTTGGCCGCTTGCGCGCGATTTTGTCTGATCGCGAGAACATCCGCATTGTGGGTGACCGTTTTGTTTTCCAATCAGAGGTTTTATTCCCATCGGGCGGTAACGAGTTGAACCCTGAAGGTCAGGTTGAAATGGCAAAACTTGCAGAAGCTATGCTTGATTTAGCACGCGAGATCCCATCTGAAATCAATTGGGTTTTACGCGTTGATGGTCACACTGATAATGTGCCGCTATCAGGCACGGGTCGTTATGCAGATAACTGGGAATTATCGAGCGCACGTGCGACGTCGGTGGTTAAGTTTCTAATAGAGCAGGGCGTGCCAGCTAATCGTCTTGTGGCGGCTGGCTTTGGTGAGTTCCAACCTATTGACGAAGGTGATAGCCAAGAAGCGCGCGATACAAATCGCCGTATTGAGCTCAAGCTAACAGAGCGCTGATCACGTGGGTTAATTTGTGCTTATTTTTCCAGTTCTTGCTCGAATTGCAGCTTGGCTAAATTAGCATAAATACCGCCTGCAGAAGACAGGCTTTGGTGCGTGCCTTCTTCAACGATCTTACCCTTATCCATCACCAGAATTCGATCTGCTTTAAGGATAGTTGAAAGCCTATGGGCGATGACAATGGTGGTTCTGTTTTCCATCATCCGATCAAGCGCTTGCTGCACAAGCTTTTCGCTTTGAGCATCGAGTGCAGATGTGGCTTCATCCAGCAATAAAATTGGTGCGTCTTTTAACATGCCACGGGCAATTGCAACGCGCTGTCTTTGGCCACCTGATAGAGTTACGCCGCGCTCGCCAATCATACTTTTATAACCATTATCCATGTCTTGGACGAACTCATCTGCAAGCGCATTAACCGAAGCTGTTTTGATATCATCTTCAGTTGCATCCTGCCGGCTGAAAGCAATGTTCTCTGAAACCGAGCTTGCAAATATGGTGACATCTTGGGGAACAATTGCTGTGCGGTTGCGCACATCTGATAGCAAGCCTGTTTTGATGTCGACGCCGTCGATTTTTATCTCACCCGATATTGGATCATAGAACCGCAAAATAAGGGAAAATAACGTGCTTTTTCCTGCACCAGATGGACCGACAATTGCAACGGTTTCACCAGAATTAATGGTGAATGACAATTTGTCCAAAATGTTTGTGTCGGGTCGTGACGGGTATGCAAAATCTACGTCTGAAAATTCAATCGTACCCTTGGAAGGCGAAGGGAGCGCAACTGGGTTTTCAGGATCTTGAATATCAGATTCTTCTTGCAAAAGTTCGCCAAGGCGTTCTGCAGCGCCTGCCGCTTGTGAAAGTTCGCTATAAACTTCAGATAAAGCGCCAAGGCTACCGGCAGCCAAAACAGAATAAAGCAAAAATTGCCCCAACGTGCCTGCAGACATATTGCCTTCTAAAACAGAATGCGCACCTGACCACAAGATGCCAACCACGCCACAAAAGACCAACGAGATTGTAAACATGGTCAATGTTGCGCGTGTTGTGACAGCAGCTCTTGCGGCGGCAAATGCATCATCAACAGCACTGTTAAAGCGGCCTGATGCTGTTTTTTCCGCATTAAAGGCCTGCAATGTGCGTGTTGCGTTGATGGCTTCTGATGCATAGGCCATGGCTTCTGCAAGTGTATCTTGAGCGCTGCGGGAGCGGCGGCGGACGGCTCTGCCAAAACCCACCAGAGGTAAGACAACAAGGGGTATACCGATGATGACAAAGAGCGAGAGTTTAAATGATGTGACAAACATCATGATTATGCCGCCAATGCAAAGGATTGAATTTCGCAGCGCCATGGAAGCCGTTGCACCAACAGCGGATTTTATTTGCGTGGTATCCGCGGTTAATCGCGAAATGATTTCACCAGATCGATTAACATCGTAAAATCCGGGTGAAAGATTAGCAATATGCGCAAATACATCGCGACGTAGATCTGTAATTACGCGTTCACCGATCAATATGACGAAATAGTATCGCATACCACTGGAAATCGCGAGTACGATGGCAATCCCCATTAGAACCGTGAAATAGCTATTTACAAAATCAACGTCTTGTCCAGAAAAGCCATTATCAATGACGCGCCTGACTGCCATGGGCAAGGTTAGTGTTGTGACCGCAGCGAGTAGCAAAAATATACAAGCGCCAATGATAAGCTTCGGATATCGCAGCAGATAAGGGAGCAGCGTTCGGAGCGGTTTGAGCGACGCGCGGTTTGATTTTTCTTCTTGATTGGTATCAGCCAACGACATTTTCCCCTTAACAAGATCGACGTAAACTCTTTAGGATAGAATCACGCTAAACCTCTTGTGCTTGTTGCTATGTTGATGTATAGCCTCGCTATCTAATTGTGAAGCCGTGGCCCAATAGGACTACGGCTTTGATTATGAAGCGGTGAGCTTTACCTCAACTGAGATGTAAATAAACCGACTAGAGTTATCAAGGCTTCGTGCCAAACTGACAGGAATATTATTATGAAAGCGGATATTCATCCTGAATACCACACAATCAAAGTGGTTATGACTGACGGTACAGAATATATGACTCGCTCGACTTGGGGTTCTGAAGGCGACACAATGAACTTGGAGATTGATCCAACTTCACATCCAGCTTGGACTGGTGGTGGCGCGCAACTTATGGACCGTGGCGGACGTATCACAAAATTCAAAAACCGTTTTGCTGGTCTTGGTCTTTAATAAAAGACCTTTTCAAGATTATAAGTTACAAAAAAACCCGCCTTCTGGCGGGTTTTTTATTGAATGAATTTTATTGGCTTTATTTAATAAAAGCCGTCTGAAGAAGTGATAATTGAGCCTGAACTGAATTTTCCGTTTCAGTATCTTGATCGCTTGCTTCTTCAGGGCGATAGATTTCGCGATCAAGCAGTGCAACACGGTTTTGCAAACGCAATGAACGCTCGACCAAGTCTTTGAATGCGTCTGGTAGTTCGTCCCAGCCAGCTGCAGTGCGATCACAGTTAAAGCTATCAAGACGTACTTTAGACTTTTCAGTCATTGCTTGTTCGCGTGTCATTTCTCCATTGTTCACAGCGCGCTGTAGCAACAGCCAAGATGCAAGCTGCATAAGACGTGTTGTCAATCGCATTGATTCTGCGGAATAGAGGATGGACGCAATTCTCGGCAATGTTTTAGATGCAGCGCGACCTGTGCTATCCAGATAGTCAGCTGTTTCTTCAACGAGACCCATGCCTTCGCCATAAAGAGTTTTAAAGCTCTCTGAATTTGCAACATGGTCTGAAAAACGAATTGTATTACGATTGGTCTCGGACATATAAGTCTCACACTCTCTACTAACTTGACGCCAACATATTGCCAGAATTTATAGTATCCTGTGCAACTCAGACAAGATGCAGATTTTTTAAAAATTACGCAAGTTATATCTTAAAGAAAGGTTAATGGCCGTTAGGAAGTCTTAAATTGTGTTAGGATTTGGGATTTTGACAAAAAAAAGAGCCGCAAAGCGGCCCTCAAGAGTTTAACAGGGAGGCGTCGAGTAGAAAGTCTGTTACTTTTTCTACTAAATCCGAATTATCGGATGAGTTAGTAATAACTTGTAAGGCTTAACAACATATTAAACTGGATCAGAATGAGATTATATATTCGCTAGAATGCCCAAATAAAGGGCACAATTGAGAGGTGTACGATGCGGGTTGTTGAGATTATTGAGTTTGGTGGGCCAGAGGTTTTAGAGATAGGACAAAGGTCTTATCCAAAACATGCACCTGATGAAGTTCTGATTCGCGTGCATGCTGCGGGTGTGAACCGACCTGACTGTCTTCAGCGACTTGGGCATTACCCTCCGCCAAAGGGGGCAAGCGACATTCCTGGCCTTGAGGTTGCCGGAATTGTTGAGCGTATAGGTAAGAAAGTCACCAAATATGCGGTTGGTGACCAAGTATGCGCGCTATTGCCAGGTGGTGGATATGCCGAATATGCCAAATGTCATGAAAGCAATGTTCTACCGATACCGCAGGGGCTTTCCATGGTTGAGGCTGCTGCACTTCCTGAGACATACTTCACTGTTTGGCATAATGTTTTCCAGCGTGGGCACCTTAAAGAGGGTGAGCAATTTTTAGTCCATGGCGGCTCATCAGGCATTGGAACAACGGCAATCCAACTTGCCAAAGCCTTTGGTGCAACGGTTTTTACAACGGTAGGAAATGCTGAAAAGGTAAAGTTTGTCACCGAGTTGGGTGCAGATTTTGCGATAAACTACAAGCAGGTCGAGTTTGTTGAATATGTTAAGCGCAACACTGAGCAATTGGGTGTCGACTTGATTTTGGATATGGTTGGTGGAGATTATATCAATCGCAATTATGCTGCTGCAGCAATTGAAGGACGTATTGTGCAGATAGCGTTTCAGCGTGGGCGCAAGGCGCAAGTTGATTTTGCACAGCTGATGGCAAAACGCCTCACGCATTCCGGTTCAACATTAAGAGCAAGACCGATTAGTTTTAAAGCTTATGTCGCAGATGATTTGTTTGAGAATGTTTGGCCACTTCTTGAAGCCAAGAAGGTCAGACCAATCATTGATCAAACATTTCCATTAGCTGAAGCGGCTGAGGCTCACGCATATATGGAGACGAGCGAACATATGGGTAAGATTGTTCTAACTCTGTAGTCAGATAAAAGCCCGTATAAAAGCCCGCAAGGATGATTGCGGGCTTTTCAAATTCAATAAGATGCCGATGCTTATGCAGCAGCTTCCTGCGTTTCGGTCCATGTGCCAATAGCAGCAAGGCCGTTCATTTTTGCACGGTGCGCAAATGCGCGTTGGCCAGCTGCAACATTTTCAGTTTTACCACCCCATGCTTTTAGGGCTGCTGCTTGTAATGCTCTGCCATAAGAGAATGTCAGTGCCCAAGGAAGATCTGCAGATTTGTTCATTTCAGAAAGGTGTGCCGTTGCTTGTTCTTCAGTTTGGCCACCCGATAGGAATGCAATGCCAGGTACTGCTTTTGGAACAGCAGTTTTAAGGCAAAGAACAGTTTTCTCTGCAACTTCTTCAATGCTTGCCTGACGTGGGCAGTTCATACCAGGAACGATCATATTCGGTTTTAAGATCATGCCTTCAAGGTTCACATCTAGATCATCTAGCGCTGCAAATGTTGTTTGCAAAGTTTCAAGTGTGACAGAGAAACAACGGTTGATATCGTGGGTTGAATCTGGGCCATCCATTAGAATTTCAGGTTCAACGATTGGAACAATGCCTGCTTCTTGGCAAAGAGATGCGTAGCGTGCCAACGCATGGGCATTTGCGACGACTGAAGCGCGGGAAGGACGGTTTTCAGCAATGTTGATCACGCCACGCCATTTGGCAAAACGTGCGCCAAGTTGATGATACTCTGCCAAACGTTCGCGCAAACCATCAAGGCCTTCGGTGACAGTTTCACCATTAAAGCCAGCCAAAGGTTTGGCCCCTGTGTCAACTTTAATACCCGGTACTGCGCCTGATTGTCTGATAAGTTCAACAAGCGGTGTGCCATCTTTTGCAGACTGACGAAGTGTTTCATCATACAAAATGACACCTGAGATATTATTATTCATGGCATCTTCTGTGCGGAACAACATTTCGCGATAATCTCTGCGCGTGTCGGCTGTTGATTCAACTCCGATTGAATCAAGGCGCTTCTTGATTGTTCCAGTTGATTCATCGGCTGCAAGAATACCTTGACCCAGTTGGACCATCGCCTTGGCAATATCTTCTAGTCGTTCGCTCATTGTTCATCCTTATGAATATATCGTGCTAAAATATTTCAAACACACATAACAGGGATTAAATTTTTTTAAAATAGCTTTAAAAATAACTAAATCGTTTTAAAAATAATTTAAACGATTTAATCCGTATTTAAATTTTGAACATGGTAAACAGGCCACTTTAAATTGGCTTATTTCAGCCCAGATCTATTGATAACTTTTGCTAAAAGTGGGGTTAAAATCACAAATGAGCATCATTTTTACTGACAAGTTATCGTCCAATCCCTTCGATGCAGTGACTGAATTGCGTTCGGATGGCCGTCTGGTACGCCAAAAAATTCCAATCATTGGCAAGGTTTGGCTGACCACGGATCACGAAATTTCTAGTCTTATTCTTAAAGACAGTGAAAACTTTGGTGTGCGAAAACCAAATGGAAAAGCGGTTGGTTTGCAATGGTGGATGCCAAAGACAATTCGGTTGCTGGCGTCAAACATGCTCACTATGGATGGTGATGAGCATAAGCGCTTGCGCCAAATTGTTGATAGAGCGTTTCGCCGAGAAGCTATTATGGCGCTTGAGCCAGAGATTGAAAATATGGCCAATGAGATGGTCGCGCAATTGTTCAACGAGGGGAATGAAGTTGATCTGGTGTCTACTTTTGCGCGGCGCTTTCCTCTTGCGGTGATTTGTGAATTGTTGGGACTTCCTAAACAAGATCGTGAACAATTTGCCCGATGGGCCGAAGGATTTACGCGTATAAACGGAGTTCTTGATTTTCTAAAGCTCATTCCAAGATTGAAAGCCATGACGAAGTATATCAAAGAGCGCGTGGAAGAGGCACGTGTATCAGGTGGCAAAGGTTTGATTGCAGAGCTTGTTGTCACGCAAGATAAAAATAACGACATGTCAGATGATGAATTAATTGCCATGGTATTTTTGTTGCTCATTGCAGGGCATGAAACAACCACGCATTTAATAAGTGGCGGTGTTCTCGCGCTGTTACAAAATGAAGATCAAAAGAAATGGCTGTATGAGGACTGGGACCGAGCAAATGTGGCTGTGGAAGAGCTGTTGCGCTTTGTGACACCTGTTCAAATGTCAAAGCCGCGATACGCATTTTCAGACGGTAATTTGGGTGGTGTACAAGTTAAAAAAGGTGATCTGATTATGATGCTACTCACCGCAGCAGATTATGATGATAGCATCATTGATGAACCGCAATTGTTGAAATTGGATCGCAAACCAAATCGTCACATTGCTTTTGGCTCAGGTATTCATTTTTGTTTAGGGCATCAGCTTGCAAGACTTGAGGGTAAGCATGCGATTAAGGCTCTACTAAGCCAATACCCAGATTTGGCTTTAGCAACTAACAAAATAAAATTCCGCAAACGCATTGGATTAAATGCGCTCACGGAATTAAAACTTAAACCTCAATAATGAGTAATGAAAGCCTAGGATAAAGCGTTCACGCCCGGAAGTGGTTTGCCTTCCATCCATTCAAGGAATGCACCGCCTGCAGTTGAGATATATGTAAAGTCAGATGCAGCTCCCGCATGATTTAATGCAGCAACTGTATCGCCACCACCTGCGACAGATACCAATAAACCCTCTGCAGAACGTTCCGCTGCATGTTTAGCGCAGGAGACCGTTGCTTTATCAAACGGTTCGATTTCGAACGCGCCCAAAGGTCCGTTCCACACAAGCGTATCGGCTTTCGTGATCCAGTCGTTCACCTCACCAATGGATGCAGGACCAACGTCCAACATCATTGCATCGCTTGGAATTTCATTGACTGAGACGATTTCATTTTCTGCGTTGGCTTTAAATTCACGCGCGACGACAGCATCAACAGGTAGAACGATCTCACATGTATTGGTGCTGGCTTTTGCCATGATCTCGCGAGCAGTATCGGCAAGATCGTGCTCACAAAGTGATTTGCCGACATCAATACCTTGCGCTGCAAGGAAAGTGTTTGCCATGCCGCCACCGATGACGAGTGCGTCAACTTTTTCGATTAGATTGCTTAAAAGATCAATCTTTGTTGAAACTTTTGCGCCACCAACGATCGCCACCACTGGTCTGATAGGTTGGCCTAAACCTTTTTCCAAGGCTTCAAGCTCGGCTTGCATCGTGCGACCTGCATAAGACGGCAAGTGGTGTGTTAAACCTTCTGTTGATGCGTGGGCACGGTGTGCTGCTGAGAAAGCGTCATTAATATAGATATCACCATTTTCGGCCAAAGCTTTGGCAAATTCTGGATCATTCTTCTCTTCACCCTTATGGAAACGCGTATTTTCCAAAAGTAGTAGATCGCCGCTATTCATCGCGTCAATTGCCGTTTTTGCAGGTTCACCGATGCAATTATCAGCAAAGTGCACGTGTCTGTCTAAAACTTCTTCAACAGAATTAGCAATTGGTGAGAGAGACATGGACTGAACGACTTCACCTTTAGGACGGCCAAAATGCGCCATTAAGATGACTTTGGCACCTTTTTTAGTGAGTTCCTGAATGGTTGGCGCAACACGTTCGATGCGCGTGACATCTGTTACTTTTCCGTCTTTAACCGGCACATTTAAATCAACGCGCACAAGCACGCGTTTGCCATGAATATCTTGAATGTCGTCTATGGTTTTAAATGTCATCTATTTCACCTGCATTGATAGGGTCGCCGCTGGGATAATCGCTAGGATAATCGTTGGCACCAAATCTATTCTTTAATTTTGAGATCTTGTTGATACTGTGCTCATTGCGAACACTTTATACAAAAAAACCGGAACAAGTCATTCCGGTTTTTAATTGTTTTATCCAATTGAGATTAGATGAGCTTGCCCATCGCAACGGCAGTATCTGCCATGCGGTTTGAGAAGCCCCATTCATTGTCGTACCAAGTCAGGATGCGAACAAGGTTGCCTTCCATCACTTTGGTTTGATCCATGTGGAAGATCGATGAATGCGGATTGTGGTTCAAATCGATAGATACCAACGGCTCATCTGTGTAACCAAGGATGCCTTTAAGTGGGCCATCAGCAGCTTCGCGGATTGCGTTGTTGATTTCGTCTTCTGTCACATTGCGTGATGGAATGAATTTAAGATCAACCACTGACACATTTGGTGTTGGTACACGGATTGCAGAACCATCAAGCTTGCCTTTAAGCTCAGGAAGCACAAGGCCAATAGCTTTAGCAGCACCTGTTGACGTTGGGATCATCGACATTGCCGCTGCACGTGCGCGATATAAATCACCATGCATTGTATCAAGTGTTGGTTGATCACCTGTATATGAGTGAATTGTTGTCATGTAGCCTTTTTCAATGCCAAATGCATTGTTAAGCACATAAGCAACTGGCGTCAGGCAGTTTGTTGTACATGAAGCGTTCGATACAACTTTATCGTCAGCTGTCAGGCTGTCATTGTTCACACCATAAACGATGGTTTTAACGTCATTGCCGCCAGGAGCTGAGATCAGCACGCGGCTTGAACCGTTTTCCAAGTGCATAGAAGCTTTTTCACGATTTGCGAAAATACCTGTACATTCAAGAGCAACATCAACATCTGCCCAAGGAAGTTCTTTAGGATCGCGAATGGCTGTGACTTTAATTGGACCTTGTCCAACGTCAATTGTGTCACCGTCGACTGTTACTGTGCCAGGGAATTTTCCGTGAACACTGTCATAACGCATAAGGTGCGCGTTTGTTTCAACTGGTCCAAGGTCATTGATGGCTACAACTTCAATATCAGTACGACCTGACTCCATAATGCCGCGTAAAACATTACGTCCGATGCGACCAAAACCATTGATAGCGACTTTAACTGTCATATTAGTTCTCCGAGTATTCGAATGAAAAGGGTGGTATTGTCCCCCACCTTTTTATGGTTATAGCTTTGCTTCAACAGCAGCGACTGTATCTTCCGCTGTGATGCCGAAATGTTTGTAGAGCTCTTTGTAAGGGCCGGATGCGCCGAAAGAGTTCATGCCGATAAAGATGCCATCATTGCCGATGAATTGATCCCAGCCCTGACGGATACCAGCTTCAATTGCGACTTTAATAGGGCTGTCGCCAATGATCGCTGATTTGTAATCAGCATCCTGATCGTCGAACAAGTCCATGCAAGGAACTGATACAACTCGCGTTGAATGTCCTTTGGCGTCCAGCGCAGCTTTTGCTTCCATGGCAATTTCAATTTCTGAGCCTGATGCAAAAATAGTAACTTTTGCATCGCTTTCAGAAGCTAACTCATAAGCACCATGTGCGCATAGATTTTCTTCAACATAAGATGTGCGAACCGCAGGTAGTCCCTGACGCGTGAGCGCAATGCCCGATGGGCGTTTTGTTGATGAAAGTGCAAGTTCCCAACACTCAAGTGTCTCTGTAATGTCTGCTGGGCGGAACATATTAAAGTTCGGGATCGCGCGCAATGCAGCCATATGTTCAACAGGTTGGTGCGTTGGACCATCTTCACCCAAGCCGATAGAATCGTGCGTTAGAACGTGAATAACACGAATTCCCATTAATGCCGCAAGGCGGATAGAAGGGCGGCAGTAATCTGAGAAGATTAAGAAGCCGCCTGAATAAGGGATCAAACCGCCGTGAAGCGCGATACCGTTCATCATCGCTGCCATGGCATGTTCACGAATGCCGTAGTGAATATAACGACCAGAGAAATCATCCGGTGTAATTGATGCTGTTTGGCTTGTTTTGGTGTTGTTTGAACCGGTTAAATCTGCTGAACCGCCAAGCGTTTCAGGTGTTGCACCATTGATCACTTCAAGAACCAATTGAGAAGCTTTACGTGTCGCTTCTTTTGGTTTGTCTTCTGCAAGTGCTTTTTTATACGCATCTAATGCAGGGGCCAAAGCACCTGGAAGTTCACCACTCATGCGGCGGTCAAATTTACATTTGATATCGGCATCGCCTTCATCAAGACGTTTTTGCCAATCTTTACGTGTTTTCGCAGAACGAAGACCTGCAAGACGCCATGCATCTAAAATATCAGATGGGATTTCAAATGGCTCAGATGTCCAACCCAAAGCTTCGCGAGTGAGTGCGATTTCTTCATCACCAAGTGGTGCACCATGCGCGCCAGCTGTGCCGCCTTTGTTTGGTGAGCCGTAACCGATCGTTGTTTTACAAGCGATCATTGTTGGTTTGTCAGATTTTTTTGCTTCTTCGATTGCAGCTGATATTGCATCCGCATCATGACCATCAACTGCTAATGTGTTCCAGTTTGCAGATTGGAAACGCATCGCTTGGTTTGTTGAATCACTAACTGAAACAGCGCCATCGATAGAGATATTATTATCATCCCACAAAACGATAAGCTTGTTGAGCTTTAAGTGGCCTGCAAGAGTGATTGCTTCTTGGCTGATACCTTCCATCAAACAACCATCGCCAACGAGTGCGTATGTGTTGTGTTCAACAAGGTTGGTGCCAAATTCATCAGCAAGTTTACGCTCAGCCATTGCCATGCCGACAGCATTTGCAATGCCTTGGCCTAAAGGACCTGTTGTTGTCTCGATGCCTGAAATGTGCCCGTATTCTGGGTGACCTGCCGTTTTATGACCTGTTTGGCGGAAGTTTTTCAGATCATCCATAGAGATGTCATCATATCCAGTCAGATAAAGCAGTGAATAAATAAGCATTGAACCGTGACCAGCTGAGAGCACAAAGCGATCACGATCCGGCCAGTCTGGATTTTTTGGGTCAAACTTTAGGTGCTGGCTAAAAAGCACGGTCGCAATATCTGCTGCGCCCATTGGAAGACCAGGATGGCCTGAATTTGCTTTTTGAACTGCGTCCATGGAAAGCGCACGAATAGCGTTCGCCATTTGATGTTGTTTTACTGTGGATGTCATATTTATGCCTGTATTTCACCGTCTAGGGAGGGGCTCAGAAACTGCCTCTATTTAGCGCGGGCAGTCATAGCAGTTCGCTAGTAGGAGTCAATCAATTGGAGGGAATTAGCTCTAAAATCCATTGAGAATTGATGGACAAGCCAAGAAAATAGACCAATTAGGTGATTTGATGTGTATTGCAAAGTCGATTATAGCTGGTCTTGTTGACGGTTTTCGACGCTTGTGAAAATGTTCATTCGCGTGATTTTCTAAAAGCTTGATTCGTTTGAGTGACAGGAGCCTTTGTTTAATGAAGCCTGATGATGTGACAGTTAAAACTGCTCTGGATCAATTAGTGAACGCTGTAAATTCGTTGGAAAATGCAGTCGGGCGCCGAATTGAAAATCAAAAAGATGCGGTGCAATCCAGTGAAGAGCTAAAAACAATGCTTGTGGATCGCTCAAGGCTCGCTGAGGAACTTGATCAGGCCGAACACAGAGCAAATAAATTGGAAGAAGCCAATCGAGAGGTGTCGCGCCGCCTTGTGACAGCTATGGAAACCATTCGCGCGGTTTTGGACCGAGGATAAATAATAATAAATGGCTCAAGTCACTGTTAATATTGATGGGAAATCCTATCGCATGGCGTGCGAAGAGGGGCAGGAAGATCATTTAAACGAGCTTGCCTCCAAGTTTGATCGTTATGTTTCGCATTTGCGCGACCAATTTGGTGAGATCGGCGATTTGCGTCTAACAGTTATGGCAGGCATTATGGTCATGGACGAGTTGAGCGAAGTGCAGGGCAAGTTAAAAGGCGCCCAGTCTGAACTTGATTTGGTCAAATCTACGCGCGACAAAGTTTTGCAAGATGCTGAGCGCACAGATGATGATATGGCCAAAGCATTGGGCGGGGTTGCGCAACAAATATCCAGCATCGCTCAAAAATTAAACGACAGTAACTAATACAGTTTTCGTTATTGATAAGATTTTAGCGCGGGCTTTTAAGCTTTTTGCTGGGATATTGATGATTATCGCATAATTTGATTGGCAATCAGCACTTCATCACACTATATCTTAAAAGCGATCTGCTCTTTTCGACAGGAAACAACTTCCTCGGGCCTTAATTAATTCTAAGGGAGCTGTCCCTGCTTTGACCCGTGGGTTGGAGCACACGGCGCCCACCTACATTGTAGGTTCCTAGGATTTATAACTCCATCGACTGCATGCGGATCGCACGTTCCTTTTTAGTGGCACGTTCTTTTTTGTGATAGAAAATGTCAAATGAGACATCATGAGCGATATCAAAACTCTCAAAACACACATACGAAAAACTGCATTGTCTTCGCGAGACAATTTGACTGATGTTGAACGCGTAAAATTTTCAAAACAAATTGAAAACTTTTTCTTCGACTTAGACATTGCGCCAAATGTTGTCACATCGGCGTTTTTACCAATTAAAACTGAAGTTGATCTAAATGAGTTGATCTATGAGCTTTGGTCACAACAAAGATCAGTTTGTCTTCCCTTTATGTTGGATAAAGCGAATATCGAGTTTCGCAGATATGATGAGACGACTGAGCTAGTTGATAATGGGTTTGGAACGCTTGCGCCATCCAATGTGTCAGAGGTGGTTGATCCTGATGTGATGCTGGTTCCGTTGTCGGCATTTGATGAAACGGGTGGACGTATTGGATATGGCGCTGGGTTTTATGATCGCGCAATCGCAAAGTTGCTAGATAATAATAATACGCCATTGTTGATTGGTGTGGCGTTCGCCTGTCAGCAAGTTGATCGCGTTCCGTGTGAAGACCACGATATTCCGTTGGATATGATTTTGACTGAGAATGGCTTGATTATAGCTGATTAGCCCCATATAGAAGCGCCATGAAGATACTTTTTTTAGGTGATATGGTCGGCTCGACAGGGCGCGATGCGGTTTGGGATCGTCTGCCAGGTTTGCGCAATGATTACAATCTAGATTTTGTCATTGTGAACGGCGAAAATGCGGCTCATGGTTTCGGTATAACGGAAGAAATTTTTACCAAAACCATTGATGCTGGCGCTGATGTTGTTACCACCGGCAATCATGTTTGGGCGCAAAAAGAAGCGCTTAGCTTCTGCGAACGGCATGATAATTTCCTAAGGCCTGCAAATTATCCAAAAGGAACACCTGGCAAAGGTGCTTATTTATATGAAGCGCGCAATGGTGCTAGAATTTTAGTCTCCAATATTATGGGACGTGTATATATGCATCCTGATCTTGATGACCCTTTTGCATGTGCAGAGGATGTTTTGGAATCTTGTCCAATGGGTGAAGTTGCCGATGCGGTGGTGATAGATTTTCATGCAGAAGCCACAAGTGAAAAGCAGTGCTTTGGTCATTTTGTTGATGGTCGTGCAAGCCTTGTTGTGGGAACACATACTCATATGCCGACTGCAGATTATCAAATCTTAGACGCAGGGACCGGCTACATGTCAGATGCTGGAATGTGTGGTGATTATAATTCGTCACTTGGGATGGAAAAAGAAGAATTGATCAATCGCTTTGTGACAAAAATACCGCGTGGCCGTATGGAAATTGCCAAGGGACCGGCAACAATTTGTGGGGTTTCGGTGGAAGTCTCAGATAGAACTGGTTTAACCGAAAAGATTGCTCCGCTTCGTTTAGGCGCAAGATTAGAAGAAAATATTCCGTATTTTTGGTAGTTGTTTGTGTTCAAGTTGACCCGATCAGCTTCTCAGACACTAGACGGACGTGCTGATTGTTTTTATAAGGCACGATAATTAAGAACATCGATTAGTGCGATAAGAGGATACCATGGCAGGCCATTCCAAGTTTAAGAATATTCAACACCGTAAGGGACGTCAGGACGCAGTGCGTTCAAAAATGTTCTCAAAGCTTGCACGTGAGATCACGGTTGCGGCGAAAATGGGTGCGCCAGATCCCGCAATGAACCCGCGTCTTCGCCTTGCTGTGCAAAATGCGAAATCGCAATCAATGCCAAAAGATAATATCACGCGTGCGATTAATAAAGCTGCGGATAAAGACGGTGAAAACTACGATGAAGTGCGTTACGAGGGATATGGCCCGGGCGGCATCGCAGTTATCGTTGAAGCGCTCACTGATAACCGCAACAGAACTGCATCAAACGTGCGTACAGCCTTTACTAAATCTGGTGGTGCTTTGGGTGAAACAGGTTCTGTCGGGTTTATGTTTGATCGCGTTGGTGAAATTACCTACCCAGTTGAAGTGGGTGATGAAGACGCTGTGATGGAAGCTGGGATTGAAGCTGGTGCGGATGATGTTGTAACCGACGAAGAAGGCCATACAATCTACTGTGCATTTGAAGATATTGGCGACGTGTCATCAGCTCTTGAAACAGCTTTGGGTGAGCCGAAAACTGTTAAACCTATCTGGAAGCCACAAAACGAAACTCCAATTGATAAAGAAAAAGCCGAGCAGGTTTTACGCTTTATGGATGTTCTAGACGACGATGACGACGTTCAGAACGTTTATTCAAACTTCGATATTTCAGACGAAGTGATGGCTGAACTTTCATAGGTTTCTTGACAAAATTTGAATTTTTAAAGGCCGGGCGATTGCTCGGCTTTTTTTATGAAGCATTTTTAAACAAGCTTTAAAAGCGTTTTCCATTAGAAATATGTGTTTTGTTTTTGTTAATTAAGCATCTTCGCCGCAGGCGAAATGCGTTTCCTGCTGCATCTAAGGCAATATCCTCTAAAATATGTGTTTTGTTTTTGTTTTGTTCACGTTTTTCGTAGATGTTACGGAAAATAGAACATAAGGTGCCGACATGAGCAAAGCGATTCGAATTATTGGGATTGACCCTGGTTTACGAAACACTGGTTGGGGGATTGTTGAATCTCTTGGTAATTCATTGCGTTTTGTCGCCTCTGGTGTTGTGCATTCAGATGCAAAAATGGATCTCGCTTCCAGACTTTGCCAATTGCATGATGGACTTGAAGAGATCATTCATAACCACCAGCCTTTTGAGGCGGCGGTGGAAAACACGTTTGTAAACGTCAATCCAACGTCAACACTTAAGCTTGGCCAAGCACGGGGCATTGCTATGTTGGTGCCTGCACGTGCGGGATTGCGTGTATCTGAATATGCACCAAATGCTGTGAAGAAGTCAGTTATTGGTGTTGGGCATGGCGATAAAAAGCAAATCCACATGATGGTCAAAGTCTTGATGCCAAAAGCAGAGTTTAAAAGCGATGATGCAGCTGATGCCTTGGCAATTGCGATTTGTCATGCTCATAATCGCACAGCACTAACCCACAAATTGGCGGCGATGTAGATATGATTGGCAAACTTAAAGGAACCATAGACGAGATTGCTGGCGATCATATTTTGGTTGATGTACATGGCGTTTGTTATGTCGCATTTTGTTCGTCTCGCACACTTGGTGCTGTCGGATCGCAAGGCGAAGCTGTCATCTTGTATATTGAAACTTATGTGCGCGAAGATCAGCTCAAACTCTTTGGTTTTAAAACCGATGCTGAACGCGAATGGTTTCGGCTTTTGCAAAGTGTTCAGGGCGTTGGTGCAAAGGTTGCACTAGCAATCTTATCCACGCTGTCCGCTTCCGATTTGGCCAATGCCATCGCGCTGCAGGATAAAGCTATGGTTGCGCGTGCGCCAGGCATTGGGCCAAAAGTTGCGCAACGTATTGTGACTGAGCTTAAAAACAAAGCACCTGCGCTTGGCGGTATTGATGCGCCGGATATGGGTCTCAAACAAGAGATTGGTGAAGGCGTGGCTTCCGCGCCTGTTGCAGATGCTGTGTCGGCGCTGTGTAATCTAGGCTATTCTCGAGATCAGGCAGCTGGTGCGGTTGGTGCAGCTGTCCGCGATGCTGGTGAGGATGCGGATAGTGCAAAACTCATTCGTTTGGGCCTGAAAGAACTAGCCAAATAACGTATCCCGTGCGAGTAAGTAGTCATGAGCGAACAAAATCCAATTCTTGATCCTGAAAAGCGCGGCGAAGACTTAGAAGCCAATTTGCGTCCGCAATCTCTCGATGATTTTACCGGGCAGGCCGAAGCACGTGCGAATTTGAAGATCTTTATTGAAGCTGCGAAAAATCGCGGTGAGGCGCTTGATCATGTGCTTTTTGTTGGCCCTCCGGGATTGGGTAAGACAACGTTGTCGCAAATCATGGCAAAAGAACTTGGGGTGAACTTCAGATCAACATCCGGTCCTGTGATCGCAAAAGCAGGTGATTTAGCTGCGTTATTGACCAATTTGGAAGAGCGCGATGTTTTGTTTATTGATGAGATCCATCGGTTAAACCCCGCTGTTGAAGAAATTTTATATCCAGCAATGGAAGATTTTCAGCTCGATTTGATCATCGGCGAGGGGCCGGCTGCTAGGTCTGTGAAAATTGATCTGGCCAAATTCACGCTTGTTGCTGCAACAACGCGTCTTGGTTTGCTCACAAATCCTTTACGTGATCGTTTTGGGATTCCAGTTCGATTACAGTTTTACACAGTCAAAGAACTCGAAGCGATTGTGCGTCGTGGCGCTCGGATCATGGGTTTAAACATGACCGATGAAGGGGCTGAAGAAATTGCTCGCCGCGCGCGCGGAACACCCCGCATTGCGGGTCGATTATTGCGTCGTGTGCGAGATTTTGCCGAAGTTGCAAAAGCTGAAGCGGTGACAAGAGAAATTGCAGATAATGCGCTTACGCGTTTATCGGTCGATGCCGCAGGGCTTGATCAGCTTGATCGTCGTTACTTGACTATGATTGCTAGTAATTTTGGTGGTGGTCCGGTTGGAATTGAAACAATTGCAGCTGGATTGTCTGAGCCCCGAGATGCAATTGAAGATATTATTGAACCTTATCTTATTCAGCAGGGCTTTATTCAGCGCACGCCGCGAGGCCGGGTGTTAACTGCAAATGCTTGGAAGCATTTGGGGCTTAACCCACCGAAAGATTTTGATGCGCAACAAACGAGCCTTTTCCAAGACGGGGATTAATTTAAAATGTCAGAACACTTTTCTGGTGAATTAACTGAAAACGGTCACCGTCTTATCCAGCGCGTATATTACGAAGATACAGATTTTTCAGGTGCTGTTTATCACGCGCGATATCTGCATTTTATGGAGCGCGCTAGAACTGAATTCATCCGCTGTAAGGGGCTGATCCAAAGCGAAAGCCATGCAACTGATAACCCCGCTGACGCTATTGCTTTCATGGTTGGCCGGATTGAAATCGACTATCGCAGACCTGCGCGCATGGATGATGTTTTAACCATCACAACCGAGCCTCTTCGAGCAAAAGGCGCGCGTATGATCCTATTGCAAAAGATCCAACGTGGCGAAGAATTGTTGATTGAAGCGCAGGTTACCGTTGCATGTGTCAACGGTCATGGTCGACCACGCCGCCTTCCAGAGTCGCTTCTTTGAGCTAATTTTGTTCAAATTCACGTGAACTTAGGCCCAAAACATCGAATCCTAACCCTTCATTAACCATAATTATGGCCTAGTGAGTGGGATTTTCCTGTTGTTGGGATTTGCGCCAAACTTTAAACGCAATTTTTCGACACAAGAAGCTGAAGTTGAGCTTTTATTGATCACTCTGGGTCCATTTGACATTGGAAGTCCGGGTGCCAAAGCTCACAATTAGACTGTTTTAAAGGGACTTAATATGGAACAGGTTGGCTTGGCCGCAACGTCAGAAGTTACGCTGCTGTCATTATTTCTGGAAGCTGGATTTATTGTTAAGCTGGTGATGATCGGGTTGGTTGCTGCATCTATTTGGACGTGGGCCATCGTTGTCGATAAAGTCATGGCTTATAATAAGTTCAAACGACAGTTAGATCGTTTTGAAGATTTGTTCTGGTCTGGCCAGTCGCTTGAAGAGCTTTATCGTTCTTTATCGGATCGCAAAAAAAACACTGGCATGAGCGCAATTTTTTTAGCTGCAATGCAAGAGTGGAAAAAGTCTTTTGAACGCGGCGCAAAATCTCCAATGGGATTGCAGATGCGAATTGATAAGGCGATGGATGTGTCTTTGTCGCGCGAGTCCGACGCATTAGAAGCGCGCCTTGGCTGGCTTGCTACAATTGGCTCTGCTGCACCGTTTATCGGTCTATTCGGTACCGTTATTGGTATTATGACATCGTTCCAAGCAATTGCAGGTTCAAAATCAACAAATCTTGCCGTTGTTGCGCCCGGGATTGCCGAAGCGCTGCTTGCAACAGCAATTGGTTTGCTTGCCGCTATTCCTGCGGTTATTGCATATAATAAATTCTCCTCAGACGCTGCGAAATTAAGTGGTCGTATGGAGGGATTTGCGGACGAGTTTTCAGGCATTTTATCGCGTCAACTTGATGAACGTCAGCAAGTGCAAGCCCAACAACAGGCCCAGCAACCGGGACAACAGCCACCGCGCCAAAACATTCATCCTCAAGCTCAGTCGACAGGGATTTAATCTATGGGTATGAGCATGCAAGGTGCAGCTGGTCGCCAGTCATCACGTAGACGTGGGCGCAAAATGCAGCCGATGAGTGAGATCAATGTAACGCCATTTGTTGATGTGATGTTGGTGCTGTTGATCATTTTCATGGTTGCCGCTCCATTGTTAACTGTTGGTGTGCCGATTGATTTGCCTGAAACAGAAGCCAAAGCACTAAACTCTGATACGCAGCCGATAACAGTGTCCGTTAATTCTGAAGGTGGCATATTCCTGCAAGAAACAGAAATCGCGCTTAATGAGGTTGTCCCAAAATTGGAAGCTATTTCAACAACTGGTTTTAGCGAACGCATTTATGTGCGCGGCGATGCCAATGCTGATTACGGTACTGTGATGAAAGTTATGGCACGTATTTCAGCTGCTGGGTTTAAAAACCTAGGTTTGGTGACCCAGCAGGAGCAAGATGGTTAAGCCATGCAGCTAAGCCTTTCCATTTCAACTGTTGTGCATGCTGGGCTTCTTGGGTGGGCGCTGGTATCTTTTAGTGCACCCCAAACACTTGAAGTGGCGGATGTCGAAGCTGTTCCGGTTTCTATTGTCCCAATTGAAGATTTAACCCGCGTGGTTGAAGGTGAAAAAGATGCGGATGCGAAAGCAAAACCCGCTCCAACACCAACAGAAAGTCAGGTTAAGGTTGAAGATGCGCAAAATGCTGGTGAAAACGAAGTTGATTTAAAAAGTCTAGAAGTTCCGGTGCCAAGCCAGACAGAGGTTGTGTCTAAAGCGCCACCAAAATCTGAAGATAAACCGAAGCCGGCACCTGAACCTGAAGCCAAGCCAGAGCCCGTTCGCGAAGTAAAACCTGAACCTGAAAAACCAAGTGCGCCAGCAACTGAAATTGCTGCATTACCTGAACCTGCAGCGCCTGCACTATCGGATCCTGTTCAAGATGCGATCAATAATGCTGAACCTGTCGCCGAACAGCCCGTAGCATTGCCAAAAACGGGTCCAATTCCAGTATTTCGTGATGATGTGGCGCCAGCAAAAACAGCTAAGACACCGGACCGCAAGAAAGTTGAAGCGACGCAGACGGCTTCGAATTCTCAACGCGAGAGTGATTTTAATTCAGATGAGATTGCGTCATTGTTAAATAAACAGGATGCACAAGGCGGCGGCGCTAAAACATCGCAACAGCAAGCAGGGCTTGGTGCGCAGACTTCAAAACCAGCGGGTCGTTTATCGCAGAGCGAAATGGATGCGCTTCGTGGGCAGATCCAACGTTTTTGGAATATCATCCCAGGTCTTGCAGATGGCGGCGATATCCGTATTACCGTTTCCATGCAGCTTGATCGCGCAGGTAATATTGTTGGTCAGCCTGATGTGAGCGCAACGGGTGGTTCGCAATCCACGCGTCAAACTCTGGCGGGTAGTGCCCGTCGCGCAGTGTTGCGCGCGCAACCTTTTGAACTGCCAGCCGATAAATACGATACCTGGTCTCAGGTCATTGTGAATTTTGATCCAAGCCAATTATTTTAACAACATGGCCAATTTATTGTAACAGCAGGGCCAATATTTTTAACAACAGGAATGAGTTTATGTACTTGATAAATAGAACCTTAGACGCATGTAAGCTGATGACGATGCTTATGGTCGTGGTGGTATTAGGCAGTATCAAACCGAGTTGGGCTGTTGTTGAAATTGATATCAATCAGGCAAATATCGAACCGCTACCGATCGCGATTATTGATTTTATCTCTTCTGATCCAGCGGGTAAGCAAATTAGCGATGTGATTGAAGCGGATCTTGCGCGATCAGGTCTCTTCAGTCCTGTTAAAAAAGCAGCTTTTATTCAAAAAATTACAGATCCAAATGCGACACCGCGTTTTTCCGATTGGCAGGTTATCAATGCGCAAGCACTTGTGACCGGTCTTGTGTCGCGCGAAGCTGATGGGCGTTTAAAGGTAGAATATCGTTTGTGGGATGTGTTTGCTGGTCAGCAGCTAACGGGTCAAAGATTATTTGCAAAGTCTGAAAATTGGCGTCGTTTGGCGCATATCGTAGCGGATGCGATTTATGAACGTTTAACCGGTGAAAAGGGCTATTTCGATACGCGTGTTGTGTTTGTGTCTGAGAGCGGTCCGAAAACGAACCGTGTGAAACAACTAGCCATCATGGATCAGGACGGCGCTAATATGAAGATGCTTACAAATGGTAATGATCTGGTTTTAACGCCGCGCTTTTCTCCGAGCAAACAAGAGATTACATACATGTCCTTTGAAGGTGGTCAGCCGCGCGTATATTTGTTGCAACTTGAAACCGGACAGCGTGAACTTGTCGGCAATTTTCCCGGAATGACATTTTCGCCGCGTTTTTCTCCCGATGGCCAAAAGGTCATTATGAGCTTGCAAGAAGGTGGCAATGCAAACATCTACACAATGGATTTGCGTTCGCGACAAACAACGCGTCTTACCAACACGGCAGCGATTGATACATCGCCATCTTATTCGCCAGATGGTTCGCAGATTGTTTTTGAATCCGATCGTGGCGGTCGTCAGCAACTTTACATTATGGATGCAGGTGGTGGCAATCAACGCCGAATTTCATTTGGTAGCGGTTCTTATTCAACACCCGTTTGGTCTCCGCGAGGCGATTTGATTGCCTTTACAAAACGCGCTGGTGGTAAGTTTTCTATCGGTGTGATGAAGACAGATGGGTCGCGCGAACGAATTTTAACAACAGGCTTTCACAATGAGGGACCAACTTGGGCGCCGAATGGCCGCGTCTTGATGTTCTTCCGTCAGCCAGCTGGTGCAGGTGGTCCACAACTCACCAGCATCGATCTAACAGGTTATAATGAGCAACGCATTGTGACGCCTAATTTTGCGTCTGATCCTGCTTGGTCTCCATTATTGGAATAGTCAAAACATGGCCACAATTGGGCCATCAAACAACCACAATTGCGGGCTTTTTACGGGTAAATAAGGTTTCATTAACCCTGTTTGTTGAGGGCGAATTAACCGAGAGTGGTTAGAATTTGTCAACTGTAAATTCATGAAGGAGACCGACAATGAGCGGTATCGGGTTTTTATCTCGGAATAGAGCAATCGTTGCATTGTTTTTGGTTTTAACACTTGCTGGCTGTGCATCGAAAAAGACGTTGCCCAATAATGCAGCTGATTTAGGTCTAACGGCCAATGGCGCTGTCCCAGGTTCGCAGCAGGACTTCACACAAAATGTTGGTGACAAGATTTTCTTCAACACAGATTCAGCAGTCATCAGACCAGATGCAGCCGTGATTTTGAACAAGCAAGTTCAGTGGCTCAATCAATATCCAAACCGTGTTGTGACTATTGAAGGTCACGCTGATGAGCGCGGCACGCGTGAATATAACCTTGCATTGGGTGCACGACGCGCTGCAGCAACACGCGAATATCTAATTTCTCGCGGTCTTGCTACATCTCGCGTCAAAACACTGTCGTTTGGTAAAGAGCGTCCTGTTGCGGTGTGCGATGACATTTCATGTTGGTCGCAAAACAGACGCGCAATCACACTTCTGGCTGGTAGCTAGACGCACAAAAATAGATTAAAATCAGGCAGCCAATGGCTGCCTTTTTTATTTGTGGAGGAAATTATGTCTGATGCGAAGACCAAGCCGACTGATGCATCCGTAACTGACTTTATCAATGGTGTTGAGAATAAACGAAGACGAGAAGATGCCTTTGAACTGCTTAAGTTGTTTGAAAAAACTTCAAATTATAACCCTGTGATGTGGGGTGAAAGTATTATTGGTTTTGGACAATATCACTATAAATATAAATCTGGCCGTCAAGGTGAATGGATGCTGACTGGCTTTTCTCCACGAAAGGCGCATCAAGTGATCTATTTGATGGGGTGTTATGTTGATGGTGGGTTTGATATGCAGGATGAATTGTTTAGCAAACTGGGTAAGCACAAAATGGGTGCGTCCTGCCTTTATATAAACAAACTTTCAGATATAGATATTTCTGTGCTTGAAGAACTAATAACAAGGTCTTGCGCACTCATGAGAGACAAATATCATTGATATAAATTTCTCATTTGTTTACATCTGGGCTATGGGAATAAAAAGTCGTCTGCTACGTCAGCTTTTGATTTATTATGTGGGAGCAAACTAATGGCAAAATTACTGCGTTATGCCGTGCTATCTTATCTGACTTTAACAATAGGTGTTGCGAGCGCGCAAAACCTTTTTGGCACAATTGAAATGCCTGACCAAATACCTGAGCCTCCATTGCCAATTGTGCAAGTCCAAGTTCAGGATCAGTCATTGAAAATTGGTCAACTTGAAGAACAAGTGCGTCAGTTGACTGGTCGGCTTGAAGAACTCGGGTTTCAGATGTTGCAAATGCAAGAGCAGATGCGACAGATGCAACAAGATAATGAATTCCGTTTCCAGGATTTAGAGAAGTCTAGTAATTCTGATCAATCAAACTTGGCGCCTAAAACACCGCGCATTAATTCAGAAGACACGACCATAACGCTTGGTACACCTGAATTCGATGCCAACGGAAATTTAGTTGAAGGGGTAACGGTTGGCGCGGTTGGTGATGTTGCAGCGGGTGAACTTTATAAACAAGGTTACTCGCAAATTCTTGCAGGTGACTATGCCGATGCAGCATCATCTTTTCAAACTTACATCAATCAATACCCTGACGAGAGCCAAGTTTCAGACGCGTATTTTTGGTTAGGTGAAGCTTATTATTCGCAAGGTGCTTTTAAAGATGCGGCACGCACATTTTTAGATGCGCATAAAGCCTATCCCGATGCCAATAAAGCGCCAGATACATTGCTCAAATTAGGCATGTCGCTTGTCGCGTTAGATAATCGTGAGACAGCCTGTGCAACATATACTGAAGTGGGTGTTCGATACCCAGCTGCTTCAAAAGCTATCAAAGACAAAGTCGCCAGTGAACAATCTCGCGCACAATGCTAATTGTGACTTACACAAATTAGCACAAAACTTTCTCCTTACATTAAAAGATGGACCTCTCGCCATTGCCGTATCTGGCGGTAGCGATTCAATGGCGGCTTTGGATTTACTCTCAAAAGCTAATTCACATAACAGAGTTCTTCATTGCTTTACCGTTGATCATCAACTTCGAGAAGAAGCAAAGCTTGAAGCTCAGTTTGTGTCTGATTTTTGCGTTGAGAGAAATATCGCGCATCAAACACTTGTCTGGGATGATATAAAACCCAAAGCGGGCCTTCAGAACGCAGCGCGATGGGCGCGCTATGAATTTCTTGATCAGGCGTGTCGTGATATCGGTGCTGTTGGGTTGGTAACGGGTCATAATTTGGATGATCAGATTGAAACCGTACATATGAGATTACAGCGCGATAAAACCGGTGAGGGGGCTGGATTATCGGGAATGGCCAACGCGGCGTTATTTTTTCAAACCATGTGGGTGTTGCGGCCTTTTTTATCGGTTGGAAAACAAGAGCTCAAAGACCACCTGGTGCGTTCATCGCTAAACTGGAAAGAAGATCCATCGAATATCGATGAAAAATACGAACGCGTTCGAGTGCGACATCAAAGTGATATTGATGTTAATATTGCTGACATTGCATCACACGCGCAAAACCGGAAGTCTATTTCAAACTCCGCGGCTCGGTATATTGCTCAAAACTGCAAGACTGTAAATGGTCTGGTTTTCGAATTGACCATTTTAGATCATAAGCAACAAGTCGTGGAAAAAGTGCTTGAAGTGCTCGTTCACATTATTGGTGGTCGTGATCGTTCCCTTAGCAGGGATGATGTGATTTCTCTTTATGATTTTGCATTCTCGGAAACTGATGCGCGAACGACGATGGGGCGTGTTATTTTAGACAAGCGCGAAAACGTAATCCAATTATATCGTGAAAACCGTGGGTTCGACGAAAACCATCTTAATGGTGGTGAAGCGATGAATTGGGATGGACGTTTTTTGATTGAAAATCATAGCGAAGATAAAAAGTGTCATATTCGGCAAGATGCAAATGAGCTTGGTTGTCCGCCTGTGATTAAATGGCCAGGTGATGATGAATGGTTGCCTGTCGCAAGTTCTGAGATTTTGAGCATCATGCCAATCATCAATAAATACGATCATGTACTGTCAGAATTTGATTTTGAATTGGCAAATGCAGTGGCTCGGTTAATGGGAAGGTCCGAGTTTTTATTGCCCTTCGATAGCGCCAAATTGCAAAATCAAGAGCTATGACAGGAATTATCTGCATATCTGGCTGATATCTTGTGTCGCACCGACTTGGCAATTGCGAATAAGCTCCCTATATGATGTTACCAGAGGGCACAATTGTGTGCCGAAATGGTGTCGGGGATATCGATGAACCCTAATTTTCGTAATTTTGCTTTATGGGCAATCATAGCTCTTCTATTGATTGCTCTATTTAATATGTTCCAAAGCCCTACTGATAGCGCTAGCGGAACAAAAATAGCCTATTCGCAATTCCTACAGGATGTGGATGCTGGACAGATTAATGAAGTGACCATATCTGGTAATCAGATTTATGGTTCTTATAGCGGCTCAGGTGGTAAATTTCAGACCTATTCTCCTGGAGATGGTGATCTGGTCCAACGCCTTGAAGCGAACAATGTGACAATCAACGCGCAACCTGAATCCGATGGATCAAATAGCTTCTTGGGCTATTTTATTTCTTGGTTGCCAATTCTTGTGATTTTGGGCGTGTGGATTTTCTTCATGCGACAAATGCAAGGTGGTTCTCGCGGAGCGATGGGTTTTGGAAAGTCCAAAGCTAAATTGCTGAACGAGACACAAGGTAAGATCACGTTTGAAGATGTTGCTGGTGTTGATGAAGCTAAAGAAGATCTTGAAGAAATTGTTGAATTCCTTCGTGATCCGCAAAAGTTCCAAAGACTTGGTGGCCGTATTCCTCGTGGCGTATTGCTTGTGGGCCCTCCCGGTACTGGTAAAACACTTCTTGCACGTTCTGTTGCTGGTGAAGCAAATGTTCCGTTTTACACAATTTCAGGTTCTGACTTTGTGGAAATGTTTGTGGGTGTTGGTGCCTCTCGTGTGCGTGATATGTTTGAGCAAGCGAAGAAAAACTCACCATGCATCATCTTTATCGATGAGATCGATGCTGTGGGTCGTCATCGTGGTGCAGGTCTTGGCGGTGGTAATGATGAGCGTGAGCAAACGCTTAACCAACTGCTTGTTGAGATGGATGGTTTTGAAGCCAATGAAAGCATCATTCTAATCGCTGCAACCAACCGTCCTGACGTACTTGATCCGGCGCTATTGCGTCCTGGTCGTTTTGACCGTCAGGTTGTTGTACCTAATCCTGATCTAAGTGGTCGTGAGCAGATTTTGAAAGTTCATGTTCGCAACGTACCATTGGCGCCAAATGTTGATCTAAAGGTTATTGCCCGAGGTACACCTGGTTTCTCAGGCGCGGATCTGATGAACCTTGTGAACGAGAGTGCTCTTATGGCTGCGCGCCGAAACAAACGCCTTGTGACCATGCAAGAGTTTGAAGATGCTAAAGATAAGGTCATGATGGGTGCAGAACGTCGCTCAACAGCCATGACTGAGGACGAGAAAAAACTCACCGCATATCATGAAGCTGGTCATGCTATCTTGGCGCTTCATGTGCCTGCGGCCGACCCTGTGCATAAAGCAACGATTATTCCGCGTGGACGTGCGCTTGGTATGGTGATGCAATTGCCAGAAGCTGACCGTTATTCCATGAGTTACAAATGGATGATCTCGCGTCTTGCCATTATGATGGGTGGACGTGTGGCCGAAGAAGTGACGTTTGGCAAAGAAAACATCACTTCCGGTGCATCTTCAGATATCGAACAAGCAACCAAGCTTGCGCGCGCGATGGTCACCCAATGGGGCTTTTCTGATGAACTTGGTCAAGTGGCCTATGGTGAAAACCAGCAGGAAGTATTCCTTGGGCATTCAGTTGCGCAATCGCAAAACATGTCTGAAGAAACTGCCAAGAAGATTGATGGAGAAGTTCAAAGGCTAATCGCTGAAGCAACTGCTACTGCACATGAAATCATCGAAGGTAAAAACGATGAGTTCGTGGCCATTGCAGAAGGCTTGCTGGAATATGAAACTCTAAGTGGTGATGAAATCGCTTCGATCATCAAAGGTGAAAAGCCTGCACGTGATATGGGTGATGATACGCCACCTAGTCGCGGAAGTGCTGTGCCATCTGCCGGTGCAAAAGCTGACAAGCCGAAGAAGTCAGGTGGTGAAGAGCCAGATTCTGATCCGGAACCGACCCCTGAGTAGTCGTTTCTATAATCACATTAAAAGGGCCTTTCGGGCCCTTTTTTTATTGGCATTAACCATAGAATTGTTTATCAGCTGGTTTTAACGCAATTTGGACAAAGATGGGTTATAAGCCAAACCGGACTAATTGAATGGGGATAATATGGCACGTCGTTATTTTGGAACTGATGGCATTCGAGGCAAATCAAATACACCGCCGATGACTGCGGATCTTGCTATGCGTGTGGGTGCTGCGGTTGGAAGTCTTTTTCGCCGTGGTGAACACCGGCATCGTGTTGTGATCGGAAAAGATACACGGCTTTCAGGTTATATGATTGAAAACGCGCTTGTTGCTGGTTTCACATCTGCGGGTTTGGATGTTTTGCTTTTAGGGCCAATTCCTACACCCGGCGTTGCTATGCTCACACGTTCAATGCGGGCTGATATCGGCGTGATGATCTCTGCATCTCACAATGCATATCAAGATAATGGTATCAAATTATTTGGACCTGACGGTTATAAACTCTCTGATGAATTTGAAGCTCAAATTGAAGATCTCGTTGATGCAGATTTCCAATCCCTTCTTGTTAACTCAGATGATATTGGACGTGCAAAGCGTGTTGACGGTGATATTTATCGCTATATCGAATTTGTAAAACGCACATTGCCGCGTGGTTCGCGTGATTTCACAGGCTTACGCATTGTGATCGATTGTGCCAATGGAGCTGCATATAAAGTGGCGCCATCGGTTTTGTGGGAAATGGGCGCGGAAGTTATCACCCTCGGTGATGAACCAAATGGTACAAACATCAATTTAAACTGCGGCTCAACCCATCCTGAAGCGCTGATTAAAAAAGTGCATGAAGTGCGCGCCGATGTCGGTATCGCACTCGATGGTGATGCGGATCGCGTGTTGATCGTTGATGAAAAAGGTCAGGTTGTTGATGGCGATCAATTGATGACACTGATTGCTGAATCTTGGGCCAAAGAAGGTTGTCTGCAAGGCGATGGTGTTGTGGCAACTGTTATGTCCAATCTTGGTATGGAGAGACATTTATCTGGTCTTGATCTTTCTTTAGCGCGCACCAAAGTTGGCGACCGTTATGTTGTGGAGCATATGCGCAAGCATGGTTTCAATTTAGGTGGTGAGCAATCTGGTCATATTGTTATGAGTGATTTTGCAACAACAGGTGATGGCTTGGTTGCGGCTTTACAGATTTTATCTTGCACCCAGAAGATGGGTAAGCCGGTTAGTGAAGTTACGCGCCGTTTTGAACCAGTGCCGCAATTGCTGAAAAATGTACGTTATACGGGCGCATCGCCATTGGCTGATAATCACATTCAATCAGCCATCAAAGATGCAGAAGCCGAGCTTGGTCAATCAGGTCGACTTGTCATTCGAGCGTCAGGAACTGAGCCTTTAATCCGAGTGATGGCGGAAGGTGATGATGCTATCCAAGTTGAAAAAGTCGTTGATGGGCTTGTCAAAGTGATTGCCGCATAAGGCTTTAATTCCATGCTTAAACACTAAAAAAATCAAAAGAGTAAACCGCGTTAAGATTGTGTTTACTCTTTTTTTTAATCAATAAATGGTGAAATTAGTCAGCCATTAACCTTTATAATTCATTATCACCTCAAGTTTTTGAGGGGCCATGCCCGCTATTTGGGTTTTCGACCCGTTCCATAAATGGAGTGATAAATGAAAAAGATTGCTATCACCGCTGCAACGCTCGGTCTTGCAACAACAATGTCAGCAACAGCTGCGGACATTTCAACACCACCTGTCTATCATACACCGGTAGTGACACCTGTTCATCACGAAGTAAAATCAGCAACAGGCTGGTATTTACGCGGTGATGCTGGTTTTGCATCCAGTAAATTGCGTGGCATTAACTACTCAGTGAGCGGTGGCACGAAGGTTTTTGACACAACGAGCTTGAAAGAGAATTTCATTGTCGGCGTTGGTGCTGGTTATAAATTAAATGACTATCTTCGTGCTGACGTAACCCTTGATTATCTGTCAAAATCAGATTTCACTGGCTCAACTAGTGGTTTTTGTGGCAATCCTGCATTTAACACAGACCCATGTGTTTCCGCTGATTACTCGTCATATTCAGCATGGAGCCTTTTGGCCAACGCATATGTTGATGTCTTCACTTACGGTCGTGTGACTGGCTATGTGGGTGCAGGTATCGGTGCGACATATATGAATTGGAAAGACCTAAGTAATACGTCTTGTTCAACAATTACTACGACAAACTGTGATGATACTGTGATCCACGAAGGCGCATCTGGTTGGCGTGCAACTGGTGCACTTATGGCAGGTGCTTCCGTTGAGATTAATTGTGCACTTGCAGCTGATGTTGGATATCGTTATCGCGCAATTGCTAGCGGTAGAATGTTTGAATATGCAACAGGTGGTGGCCCAGGTTTCACAAAAACGCTTCATTCACATGAAGGTCGTGCAGGTTTGAGATACACATTTGGCGGATGCGACACGCATATCCCACCATATGAGCCGCCTACATTGCCACCTGTCTATAAATAGACTTTGAATATTTGATGATTAAACGCCGGATTTCCCGGCGTTTTTTTTGTTAGGGGCAGACCTAACAAACATAGGTAACAAAAAGAAAAGGAACATGGTTAACTCAGGTTTAACCTGTTTGCGCGATAGTGGTGGAAATTTAATAATTGGACCTTTTGGTCATGACCAGAAAGAATCGCCCATGCGTAAGCTATTAAAATGTTCTTCTCTTATTGGCATCTTCTGCCTTGGTGTTTCAACAGTTGCAACAACCTCTGCTATTGCGGCTGATCTTGATAGAATTATTTCGCCGATGAACGCTCCAACGATTAAGCCTGTTGAAGTTGGGAATGGGTGGTATCTTCGTGGTGATATTGGCTACACAGCCAAACAAGAAAATGATGCACCTTCCTTTAATACATTTTCAGTGGCCAATAACTATCGTGCAGGGACTGTGACAACAAGCAGTTTTGAAGACGATTTTTCAATAGGTGGCGGTATTGGTTACCGCTTTACAGATATGTTCCGTGGTGATGTTACGCTGGACTTAGTCAAGGGTAGTTTTGCAGTTAATGGAACAGGACTTGATCTATGTGCAAGCACATCTCCTGCAAGCACAACATGTTCGATCAATTCAAGCGGCCAATATGATAATTACATGGCCATGGTAAATGGTTATGCAGACCTTGGAACAATCGCTGGCTTTACACCTTATGTCGGTGCGGGTGTTGGTTTTACAAAAGTAGCATACGGCGAAATCACATCAACAGGTACTTGTGTTGATGGCGGTGGGGCATGCGGTGCGACAACAGATGTAGTCTCTTCACATAGTGGTAGCTCGGATTGGCGCAAAACATGGGCGTTGATGGCAGGTGTTAGCTATGATTTGAATGATCAGATCAAAGTTGATCTTGGTTACAAATATTCAAATGTTGAAGCTGGCGATATCTACGGATATAGCGCAGATGCAGCTGCATTAGGTGCATCAGGTTCACAAAGTAGCGATGGCGGATTTGAACGTCACGAAGTGAGATTAGGTATGCGTTTATCAACTTGGTAAGAGCCATAGATTTCATGAGTAGATCAGGCGGGCATTGCTCGCCTTTTTTTTGTGCTTGGAAAAATTTGGGAAAAAATATTGGGGTGAATTGTCAAAGGCGGTCTTGACATTTTTTGCACCGCGTCATAGTTCGGTCAGTGGGACACCCTTCCCCAACGAAGGGCTACTATCTGGAAGGATAGAGATATGACTGAACTGAAGAAACCGGGCCTTCGTCCGGACAATGCCCGTTTTTCGTCTGGACCTTGTGCCAAACGTCCGGGTTGGACCCCACAATCACTAAATGACGCGCCATTGGGTCGTTCGCATCGTGCGAAAGTTGGTAAATCAAAACTCAAAGAAGCAATTGACCTCACTCGAGAGGTTTTAAACGTTCCAGACGATTATCGTATTGGTATTGTACCTGCATCCGATACTGGTGCTGTCGAAATGGCCATGTGGTCCATGCTCGGTGCACGCGGGGTCGATATGGTTGCGTGGGAAAGCTTTGGTGCTGGCTGGGTGACAGATGTTGTTAAACAACTGAAACTTGAGAATGCTCGCTCTATTACTGCTCCATACGGTGAATTGCCTGATCTAAATTCAATTAATTTTGACAATGATGTTGTCTTCACATGGAACGGAACGACTTCGGGCGTTCGCGTACCAAATGGTGACTTCATTCCTGATGACCGTGCAGGCTTAACAATCTGCGACGCGACGTCAGCTGCGTTTGCGCAGGAGCTTGATTTTTCAAAGCTTGATGTTGTCACGTTCTCTTGGCAAAAAGTGCTTGGCGGCGAAGGTGGTCATGGTGTCATCATCTTATCACCTCGCGCGGTAGAACGCCTTGAAAGCTACACGCCAGCTTGGCCGTTGCCAAAAATTTTCCGCATGACTAAAGGCGGCAAACTCATCGAAGGTATCTTCACTGGTGCAACGATCAACACGCCATCTATGCTCTGCGTAGAGGACTATCTTGATGCTCTTAATTGGGCAAAGTCACTCGGTGGTCTTGATGCGCTAGTTGCACGTGCAAATGCAAATGCGCAGGTCATTCATGATTATTGCGATAAAACCGATTGGCTTGGTAACTTAGCTAAAGATCCAGCAACGCGTTCAAATACGTCGGTGTGTTTAACGATCACAGATAGTGATGTTGCTGAATTGGATGCAGATGCACAGGCGGCATTTGCTAAAGGCATGGTATCGTTGCTTGATGGTGAAGGTGTTGCTTATGACATCGGCGCTTATCGCGATGCGCCTTCGGGCTTGCGAATTTGGGCGGGTGCAACGGTTGAAACTTCTGATCTTGAGGCGTTGATGCCTTGGCTTGATTGGGCGTTTAACCAGCAAAAAGCCTCTATAGCTTAATTGACTTAATTTTATGGCGCAAAATAAGCGCCATTTCCTCTCATATTTATAATTAATGGAGGCCTGAAATGGCACCTCGTGTACTCGTATCTGATAAACTATCTGAAACAGCTGTTCAAATTTTCCGTGATCGCGGTTTGGACGTAGATTTTATGCCAGAGCTTGGCAAAGACAAAGAAAAATTAGCTGAAATCATTGATCAATATGATGGTCTTGCAATTCGCTCAGCGACAAAAGCAACAGAAAAGCTGATTGCTGCTGCAACCAACCTTAAAGTTATTGGTCGCGCTGGTATCGGTGTGGATAATGTTGATATTCCCGCAGCATCACGTCGCGGTATCATCGTGATGAACACACCTTTTGGTAACTCAATCACCACGGCTGAGCATGCAATTGCAATGATTTTTGCTGTTGCGCGTCAACTGCCTGCGGCTGATTTATCTACACAAGCCGGTAAGTGGGAGAAATCTAAATTTATGGGTGTTGAGATCACTGGCAAAACGCTTGGTGTTATTGGTTGTGGTAATATCGGTTCTATTGCCGCATCCCGCGGTATCGGGCTTAACATGCGTGTAATCGCTTTTGATCCGTTCTTGTCTCCTGAGCGCGCAGAGAAATTAGGCGTTGAAAAAGTTGAACTTGATGAATTGCTCGCACGTTCTGATTTCATCACATTGCACGTACCGATGACAGATAAGACGCGCGGTATTATCAACGCTGAAGCAATTGCTAAAATGAAAAAAGGTGTTCGTATTGTAAACTGCGCGCGTGGTGGTTTGGTTGTTGAAGCAGATCTTGCCGAAGCGTTGAAATCTGGTCAAGTTGCCGGTGCAGGTTTTGATGTTTTTGAAACAGAACCTGCAACAGATAGCCCGCTATTTGGTTTGCCAAATGTTGTATGTACTCCGCATTTGGGTGCATCAACAACAGAAGCGCAAGAAAATGTGGCTTTGCAAGTGGCTGAACAAATGTCTGATTATTTGCTTAAAGGCGCAGTGACAAACGCGATCAACATGCCGTCTATTTCTGCAGAAGAAGCACCACGCTTGAAACCATTTGTTTCACTTGCAGACGTTTTGGGTGCGTTTGTTGGTCAGGTGACAGAAAGTGCGATTAAAGAAGTTGAGATCCTTTATGAAGGTTCAACAGCTGAGATGAACACAAAAGCACTCACAAGTGCTGTTCTTGCTGGTCTTATCCGTGAGCAAGTTGCTGATGTGAACATGGTGTCTGCACCGATCATGGCGAAAGAACGCGGTATTGTTTTGTCCGAAGTTAAACGTGACAAATCAGGAGTGTTTGATGGTTATATTAAGCTGACCGTTAAAACTGATAATACAACGCGTTCTGTTGCTGGTACTTGTTTTGCAGATGGTAAGCCTCGTTTCATTCAGATCAAAGGTATTAATCTTGATGCTGAAGTGGGTCGTAATATGGTCTATACAACAAATGCGGATGCTCCTGGTATCATCGGTTTGCTTGGGACTGTGTTTGGCGAAGCAGGCGTCAATATTGCAAACTTCCAACTTGGTCGTAATCAGCCTGGTGGTGATGCTATTGCGTTGCTTTATGTTGATGAGCCCGTGTCAGAAGTGGTTTTAGATAAAGTTCGTTCTCACAGCGAAATCGTATCTGCGAAACCGCTCGTATTTAACGTTGAATAGTATAAATACTGGTAGATATCCGTACTGGTTGAATAATAGACAGTATTTCACTGGATATTTAGCGTTTTTAATGAATAAAGTTTGAGCTAAGGCTCGATTTTCGACCCGCATCTCTTTATAGAGATGCGGGTTTGTTTATTTCTTTGGGGTGTGTCCCCAAAATTTCATGAGGTTCATATGACAAATGTAGTGGTAGTCGGCTCCCAGTGGGGCGATGAAGGTAAAGGCAAGATTGTTGATTGGCTGTCAGAACGCGCCAATGTTGTTGTGCGTTTTCAAGGCGGGCATAATGCTGGCCACACATTGGTTATTGATGGTGTGACATATAAATTGTCGTTGCTGCCATCTGGTGTTGTGCGCAAAGGCAAATTGGCTGTTATCGGCAACGGCGTTGTGATTGACCCTCATGCACTTGTTGCCGAAATTGATCGCCTTGCTGAGCAAGGTGTTATCATCACGCATGACACGCTCCGCATTGCAGATAACGCGACATTAATCCTTTCGCTTCACAGAGAGCTTGATGGACTGCGCGAAGATGCTGCATCTACAGGCACAAAGATTGGCACAACACGTCGTGGTATTGGCCCAGCATATGAAGATAAGGTTGGCCGTCGTTCTATTCGTATGATGGATCTTGTGAACACTGAAACACTGCCTGCCAAAGTTGAACGTTTATTGACGCACCACAATGCTTTGCGACGTGGTCTTGGACAAGACGAAATTGGCGTGAATACGCTTATCGATGAATTAATGGCGATCCGTGACCGGATGTTGCCGTTTATTGAATCTGTTTGGCTCTTGCTGGACCAAAAACGTAAAGCTGGTGAACGCATTTTGTTTGAAGGCGCGCAAGGTACTTTGCTTGATATCGACCACGGCACATACCCATTTGTAACATCTTCTAATGTTGTTGCTGGACAGGCTGCCGCTGGTAGTGGCATGGGCCCTGGTTCGCTTGGCTACATTCTTGGCATTACAAAAGCCTATACAACACGCGTAGGCGAGGGACCTTTCCCAACTGAGCTTGATGATGATGATGGCCAAAGACTTGGTGAACGTGGTCATGAATTTGGAACAGTGACTGGTCGTCAGCGTCGCTGTGGTTGGTTTGATGCAGCACTTGTTCGTCAGTCTGTTGCTGTTAATGGTATTACGGGCATTGCGCTAACAAAGCTTGATGTTTTGGACGGCTTTAAAGAGTTGAAGATTTGTGTTGGTTACGAATTAGATGGCAAACGCATTGATTATCTTCCAGCAAGCCAGGGTGCTCAGGCAAGGGTTGTTCCGGTATACGAAGTCATGGAAGGCTGGAATGAAACAACTGTTGGTGCGCGGTCTTGGGCGGATCTTCCTGCGCAAGCGATTAAGTATGTGCGCCGTGTTGAAGAATTAATTGGAGCGCCTGTATCAATGTTATCCACAAGTCCTGAAAGGGATGATACGATACTTGTGACGGATCCATTTGAAGATTAAGGTCTTTTTTGATCCCTACGGTTATAATTTTGCCGTAAAAGTATCAGATTGTAAGTTTTTGCGAGGTTAGAAATGGCTGACTTTACCGGAGTTATCAGACGAGCTGTCGAAGGGCTGGCGACCAATACGCCAGAGGCGAGACAAAAAGTCTATGATCGTGCGCGTCAGACCATTCAGCGTCAACTTGAGGCAATGCCCAATTCAAGCAGCAGTGCTATTTTTGAGCGTCAGCTTTCAAGTGTTGAAGATGCGATCAAGGAAATTGAAGCAGGATACGCTGATGGGAACGTACCTCAGCCAAGTGTTGAAGCCAAGCCCGCAAGTTTACAAACGCCTGTAAGCACGCCAAAACCTGTAAGCACGCCAATACCAGCAAGTACACCGGCACCCGCGAGTACGGAGGCTCCTTCAACACCGCCGCAGCCAATTGAACCAGTTGCGCCAGTTGTTTCAAAACCTGTTGAACCTGTTGCGCCTAAGGAACAAGAACTTTCCGAGCCTGTGAAGGTTGATACTCCAAAAGAAGAGCCTGCGCCTATATCTCCTGCAGCACCTGTCGTTGCGACACCGGCTAAGGTCGAGCCTGTGGAAGTAGAGCCTAAATCAGAAGACGCAGAAATTTCGCTAGTAGAAAAACCTGTCGAACCGATGCCTGAACCAGTGCCTAAACCAGTGTCTGATCCGGAGCCGAGCAAGGTTGTTGCAGAAGAGGTGGCATCTCTATCTGACGCAGCTTCAATGCAAGAGCCTGTCGTTGAAGACGTTAAAACACCGGCGCCAGAACCTGTAGAAACAGAATCCGTTGCAGAAGAACCTGCTATAGAGCCTGTGCAGGAAGTCCTAGACGATGTTGTCGTTCCTGATGAGGATGTGTCAGTATCCAATGATATTGATGAAGAGCTTACTATTCCTGTAGTTGATCGCGGCATAGAAACAGCATCTGTTGTTGATGACAAAGTTTCTGAAATCGTAAGCGATGTAACATCTAAGATAGATGCTGGCCAATCCGGTAAAGAAATGCCGAAAGCTGATTCATCGTTTTTAACTGATGACAGCATTATTGATCAGGCTGTTGGCGAGATTAAGTCTAGCTTGCAAGCTGACCCTGCGGATAAAAATTCTGATTTTCCAGATCATGATGCCGCCTTTGGATTTGGTGCAGAGGCTTTGCCAGAGGCTCCTGAACCCAAACGCAAAAAATCGCCAATTGTTATGATTGTTGCAGCTATCTTGTTGGTCCTTGCTGGATCAGCATATGGTTTGTGGCGTTACGGTGTTGGTAGTTTTAGTAGCGATGGAACGCAAGTTGTAGAAGTTACCGATGCCCCCTCTGAAGCTGATGAAAGCGCAAGTGATGCAGATGCGCCCGAAGAGCGTGAAGTCGTTACAAAGGTTGAAGAAACCACACCGGCCACAAGCGAAACAGGCCCAGCCGGAGATGCGGAGAAATTTACCCAGCGATTAAACGTTGATGGCACGGAAGAAGATGTTGGACCGTCACCTGAGGTTATCAATGGTCTTCCAGGTGAAGAAGGTCGCTCTGTTGCAGAACTGTCCGGTGATGGCACAGCAACCGAACCTGCACAGCAAACGGAGCCTGTGACAGATGGTGCGCCTACGATCGAAAAGATGTTGTTTTACGAAACAAGCTTAGGTCTAGAACAACAAGCGCGCTACGAAGGTGGGGTGACTTGGAGTGAAGAGGTTGAATCCGATGGAACAGCTTCGCGTCCATTTATCCGCGCTCAAATTCAGGTGCCGGAACGTAATCTATCAATTGATATGTCTATCAAATTAAATGGTGATCAAACACTGCCTGTCAGCCACCTAGTTGATATTAATTTCTCTCTTCCAGATGATTTTGAAGGCGGAGAAATTGATCAAGTGACGGAAGTTAAGATGAAGAATACAGAAGAGCAGCCGGGTGATAGGCTGGCTGCGATTTCTGCGAAAATTGATACAACATTCTTCGTTGTGGGTTTGGAAAATGATGATCCGGAAGTGGTCGCAACGAACCTGCAATTATTGAGCCGCAGAAACTGGATCGATATCCCTATTTCTTATAGTAATGGCCGTAAAGCATTGATTACACTTGAAAAAGGTGCGAGCGGCGTTGCGATTTTTGATAAAGTGCTCGCTGCTTGGGAACGTAATCCAGTTCAATAAAACAACATTGATAAGATTGGGGTAGGTATGTCAGGTCACGGTTATGAAAAAGGTCGGCTTGACCTACCATTTGTTGGTATCTCCACTTTTGGTAAAAACCAATATGTCGATGACTGGGACAATATCAAAGCAGATGTCGCGGTTTTGGGTGCCCCATTTGATTTTGGCACTCAGTGGCGTTCAGGTGCTCGGTTTGGCCCACGTGCAATAAGAGAAGCATCAACTTTGTTCTCCTTCGGTCATGGCGGTGCCTATGATTTTGAAGATGATGTAACATATCTTCCCGCTGACGAGGTTAAGATCGTAGATCTTGGTGATGCAGATATCATTCATACTGATACGATAAACAGTCACAAAAACATAGAATATGGAGTTCGCAAAATCTTAGATGCTGGCGCACTTCCTGTTGTTCTTGGTGGTGATCATTCCATCAATATTCCTTGTATCAATGCATTTTCAGATCAAGAGCCCATCCATCTGGTGCAAATAGATGCGCATCTTGATTTCGTCGATGAACGACATGGGGTTAAATATGGACATGGTAATCCTATGCGCCGTGCAGCGGAAAAAGACTACGTGACAGGTTTAAGCCAAATCGGTATTCGTAACGTCTCTTCAACAGCAAAAGAAGGTTATGAAGCCGCACGCGAAATGGGTTCGGATATCTTATCCGTTCGAAAGTTCAGGCAGCTCGGGCATCAAAGTGTGCTCGACCGCATTCCAAAAGGTGCGAGATACTACGTTACCATTGATATTGATGGGTTCGATCCATCAATTGCTGCGGGAACAGGCACGCCAAGTCATGGCGGGTTTTTATATTACGAAATTTTAGAGTTTTTGGATGGATTGGCGCAACGCGGGGACATAGTTGGGCTAGACCTGGTTGAGGTTGCACCAGATTATGATCACACAGGGTCAACCGCGGTACTTGCGGCTCAAATTTTAATGAATACAATTGGGCGTATCATGCACTACCGAAAATAGTGCATGATATTTTTAATTTAAGCGTCTTCTGTTTCCACAGTTACAAGAGCTTGCTGTGCTTCAAGTGCAGCTTTACGAACTGCTGCTTGCACTTTTTCAAACGCACGCACTTCAATTTGGCGGACACGCTCACGTGAGATGGAAAACTCACCTGAAAGCTCTTCAAGTGTTAGCGGATCTTCGCTTAGACGACGCGCTTTAAAGATGCGTTGCTCGCGTTCGTTCAAAACGCTAATCGCAGTTGTGAGCATGTCACGGCGTGTTTCAAGTTGATCCTGCTCAACCAGGATTTCTTCCTGGCTGCGGCTTTCATCAACGAGCCAATCTTGCCACTGACCTGTTTCACCTTCGCCCGTTTTAATTGGAGCGTTCAGCGACGCATCACCACTTAGACGTTGGTTCATAGAAATAACGTCTTTTTCAGGAACCTGAAGCTGTGTTGCAATATGATCTACCTGATCAGGTGTAAGATCATTTTCATCAATTGCCTGAATGCGGCCTTTGATTTTGCGAAGGTTAAAGAACAAACGCTTTTGGTTTGCTGTCGTACCCATTTTGACAAGCGACCAAGATCTTAGGATATATTCCTGAATGGATGCTTTGATCCACCACATTGCATATGTTGCAAGTCGGAAACCGCGTTCTGGGTCAAATTTCTTAACAGCTTGCATCAAACCAACGTTACCTTCGGACACAACTTCGCCAATCGGCAAGCCGTAGCCGCGATATCCCATTGCAATTTTAGCAACTAATCGTAGGTGAGACGTTACAAGGCGCTGAGCCGCATCGCGGTCATCGTGCTCTTCATAACGTTTTGCAAGCATATATTCTTCTTGTGGTTCAAGCATTGGAAAACGCCTGATCTCAGCAAGATAACGATCCAATCCACCCTTGCCGGATGTGATTGATGGTAAAGTTTTCTGGGCCATAAAGCACCCTCCTATTGTTTCAACTTCCATTAAGGCAAGTTGCGACCGCATATTGCGCATCGATTTAATACAACTTAATTATGGCATAAGCTTGTTTCAAGCTTTTCACGACAAGAGATTAAACACGAATTTGTGAGCCTTGCGTGATTTGTCAATTCAAGTTCTTATAATTCTATACGTTCAAGTGTCTGTCTTAGATCTGAAAAATCGTCCGGTAAATCAGCTTCAAATCGCATAATATCACCCGTTACAGGGTGTTTAAACTGCAAGAGATAAGCATGTAGTGCCTGATGTGTAAATGAATTGACTGCTTGGCGTTGTTTTTCAGGCAACTTGTTTGCTTTTGTTTTAAATGCAGCGCCATAGGTAAGATCACCCACCAAGGGGTGGCCGATATGAGCCATATGTACTCGGATTTGATGCGTGCGACCGGTTTCTAGCCGGCATTCAACCAATGATGCAAAGGCATCCACACCTTCATGAGCACCAAAACTTTGTTTGGTGACGTAATGTGTGACAGCATGTTTTGCATCTGGTGCATGCTCAGAGCACACAGCGCGTTTTAAGCGATCATTTGATCTTCCAAGAAAAGTTGTAATTTTCGATTTCTTTTGCTCAGGTGCGCCCCAGACTAGTGCCAGATATGCCCGTTCTAACTCGCCTGTGCGTCCGTGATCAGCAAACTGTTCTGATAGGTGCCGATGGGCAATATCATGTTTTGCGACAACCATGACCCCACTTGTATCTTTATCTAAGCGATGCACTATTCCTGGTCGTTTAACACCGCCAATTCCTGACAGTGACGCGCCACAATGATATAACAGTGCGTTGACGAGTGTTCCAGATGTATTACCCGCACCAGGATGGACCACCAATCCAATCGGCTTGTTGATCACAATGAGATGTTCATCTTCAAATATGATGTCCAGATTAATGTTTTCAGCTTGGGGTTCTGCATCCACGATTGCCGGCAATATGACCTTGATGTCCATATCCGGTGTGATCTTCTTCTTTGGTTCAGTTGTCACCGTATCATTTATAGATACAGCACCAGCTTCAATGAAAGCTTTAATACGGCTACGCGAATAATCTGGTGCCATTTTTTGCGCAAGCCAAGCGTCTAAGCGGCCTGAATCGCCTTCTTCAGTAATGAAAGCTTTCAAATTGGCTTCAGCTTCGTTAAAGGATATCTCGCGTGTCACAACTCGTTCCAAATAGGCTTTCTAATGCAAAACCCAGACATAGATAATAATGACGAAAAACCACTTGATCCAACAATGGAAAAAGTCAGACGTAAAATGGTGCGTCTGCTGGGTGTTTCATTGGGTGTAATGTTTATTGGTGTTATGGCGGTATTGGCTGCTGTTGTCTACAAAATACGCACAAGTGGTGACGAAGAAGCGCAAACGGCTGTGGTGCAATCGATTGCCAATTCTAGTTTTGTGGAAAATCTGGATGTAATTTTGCCGCAAGGTTTCCAAATCCAAGGCTTTAATTTGGATGGTGCGCGCGGCGCTGTTCATGGCGTTGATCAAAACGGTGTCTCACAAATTTTGATCATTGATCTGAGCAATGGTGAGATTATCTCCACCATAAACCTACGTAACTAGGCAAACGCATTTGGCTGACGATCGAATTATAAAAATTACGTCAGCTGACGATCCTCAAATAACTGAATTTTGCAATATCAAAGAGCGTGATCTGACCCGTCGCGAGGGTCAATTTATTGCTGAAGGCAAAGTTGTTCTTCAGCATCTTATAAATTCGCAAAATTCAGATCATCGATTTGAGATTTTAAAAATTCTCATTTTGCAGAACCGTTTGGAAGGTGTTCAGGATCTTTTACACACACTTGTTAGTGACGTGCCGATCTACACAGCTGATAAAAGCGTGATGAATGAAATTGCTGGCTTTGAAATGCATCGCGGTATTTTGGCACTTGGGCGATACCATTCAAACGTTGCCATCGATGCTTGTGATAAACAAAACAGCTTAGTGCTGGCAGCATGCGGTATTTCAAATCACGACAACCTCGGTTCGATTTTTCGAAATGCAGCAGCCTTCGGGGTTGATAAAATTATCCTTGATAAAACCTGTTGCCATCCGCTGTACCGCAAGGCCGTTCGCGTATCTGTTGGGTCAGCGCTTACCGTGCCATTTGAATTGGATGTGGATGTTTTGCAGTTGATTTCAGAATATACCGAAAAAGGTTATTCAATCTACGGGTTGTCACCTCACGGTAAAGAGATGCTTGATGATATTAAGCCAACCCAAAAAACATTGTTACTTCTGGGCACAGAAGGTGAGGGGTTGCCCGCTTCTATTTTGGCACAAGTGAAAACCGCGAAAATTGCGCAGAGCGGTCAGCTTGATAGTTTAAATGTGGCCACCGCGTCTGGCATTGCGTTATGGCAGATTGCCCGAGCAATGAAGCTGATATGATCTGTGTGGCCTAACGTGATGTTCATGCCAATTGATTAAGTGCTGTGAGTTCAGGTTAGCTTAGGCCATAACGTTTCATGCGTCGATACATTGTCGCACGGCCAATATTTAATGCCCGCGCGGCTTTTGATACGTTGCCATTTGAACGGGTTAATGCGCGAACCATTGCAGCGCGTTGGGCGCGATCAAATGCTTTGAGCGTACCGCCGTCGCCGCCGAAAATGTCGCGTGCCGCTGCGGGGGTAAATTTGCCCGCTTTTTCCCAGCCGATCAATTGGCGGGCATCGCGTGTTGCACCAATGGCAATATCATCACTATTAATCGCCAGTAATGCGTTTTTATCTGAATCACCCGTATCAAGTAATGTGATGCGCGCATTTGAGAATGTGGCTCTGAAATGATCACTCTCAATCTGTTTGGCTGATTGGGACACCATGGCGGCAATCATCTTATTAATTTCCGCCGTTTGATCTGCGCGCGCAGATGAGATGTTCAATGCGCCTATGATCAAGCCATCGGGCCCGTAAATTGGCGTATCAATGCAGCTCATTGCCGTATTTTTTGAGAAGAAATGCTGATCGCGGTGTATTATGATGCTTCGGTCTTCGGCAATGCAGGTGCCGATGCCATTTGTTCCCTCAGCGCGTTCACTCCAATCTGCACCAGACATTAAGCCCCAGTTTTGAAAGGAATTGACGTCGGCTATTGGGCAGCGTTGATCTAAGATAACACCTTCTTGGTCTGTTAGAAAAACAGCACAACCAGATGATCCAACTAATCCAAATAATCGATCCAATTTAGGTGCGGCAATCTGTAGAAATTGATCATTTGCCTCACGGCGAAGGGAAAGTTCTTGCTCCGTTACAACTATGCTGCTGCTTTTGGTAGACGGGTCTAGACCATATTGCTCAACGGATCTCGACCAAGACGCCGCCACGGCGCTATGCGCTGCAGCTTGCTTAGATTCAACCGTAGATAGAACAAAATCCTTATGCTTCATATCCTGTTTATACGACAATTTTGGCAATGTGTCATGTGGTCGCTGGTCAACAAACCACCCAACATTATCAAAACTGCTTATTTAATGTTCAATCTGTCTCATCAGTGAGACAGTTTATTTTAGAGTCTTTTAATCTTGGTTTCTGAAACTTCACTGTTATTTTTGAAAGTCTTGATCAAAAAATAAGCATCTGAAGTGCTTGACTAATAAATAACCATATTTCATGATGCCTTAGATTCACTGGATGAACGCCAAAATATAAAATCCTAAAAGTTCAATGGAGACATGAATGTTCAAAAAAATTGCGTTAGGCGCAGCTCTAACTCTCGCCGCTTTCGGCACCACAATCACAACACAGGCATTTGCAGAAACGAAAATCCCATTTGCGCTGGACTGGAAATTTGAAGGTCCGAGTTCGCCTTATTTTGTTGCTATTGATAAAGGCTTTTTCGGTGAAGAAGAGCTGGATGTTACGGTGACTGCAGGTCAAGGTTCGCTTGATGCTATTCCGAAAGTTGCGACTGGTTCTTTCCCAATCGGGTTTGCAGATATCAATTCGCTTGCTAAATTCTTGGATGAAAATGCTGGTGCACCTGTTACAGCTGTGATGATGGTTTATGATAAGCCACCATTTGCGATTGTTGGCCGAAAATCATTGGGCATTTCAGCTCCGAAAGATCTTGAAGGTAAAACACTTGGTGCACCTCCGCCGGATGGTGCTTGGGCTCAATTCCCAGCTTTTGCGTCCGCAAATTCGCTTGATGTTGATAAGATCAAGGTCGAGCCAGTTGGATTTCCAACGCGTGAGCCAATGCTAGCTGAAGGCAAAGTTGATGCTGTCACAGGCTTCTCTTTCTCAAGCTATCTAAACCTTGTTCGTTTGGGTGTGCCAGAAGATGATATCTCTACCATTTTGATGGCTGATTATGGTCTTAAGCTTTATGGTAATGCGATCATCGTGAACACTGATTTTGCAAAAGCCAATCCTGAAAAAGTAACAGGGTTTTTGCGCGCTGTTGCAAAGGGATGGAAAGCTTCTATGGAAGATCCAGTAGGTGCTGTGAAAATGATGGTGTCACGCAATCCTGCCGCGGATGTAGCGCTTGAAACACGTCGTCTTCAATTGGCGATTGATGCCAATGTGATGACTGATTATGTTGCCGCAAACGGCATGGGCAGCATTGATGAAGCACGTTTTGCAGACGCGCTTGAACAACTTAAGGGCACTATGGGCCTTAAAAATGTTGGTGATGCATCGCTTTATTTTGATAGCTCGTATCTGCCAGATGATGGCAGCTTGATGCTCAAATAAGTTTCTTTCCTATAGACTTTACCTCCCTTCGCATGGCTTAATGCGAGGGGAGATGTGTTTTTACAAAAGTGCAAAATATGAATTCTTCAGATTTCCAAATTGAGCTGTCGCAAGTCACCCATGCTTATAAGACTAAAGACGGACCACTTCCCGTTTTAAATAACCTATCCTTACAAATGCAAAAGGGCACCTTTACAGCTGTCGTAGGCCCATCTGGCTGCGGTAAGTCTACTTTAACGCGCCTCATTGCTGGGTTAATGATCCCAGATCAGGGGGATGTGTTTTTGCACGGTGAGAAGGTTAAATCGCCTCGCGCAACTGTTGGTATGGCCTTTCAAAATCCGGTGCTTTTGGAGTGGCGCACAATATTGGACAATGTGCTTTTACCGTTGGAAATTGTTTCGAATAAATTAAGCAAAGCTGAAAAAGAAGCCCGCGGTCGCGAACTGCTTTGCATGGTGGGTTTAGAAGGTTTTGAAGATAAAAAGCCGTCCGAGCTTTCCGGCGGTATGCGCCAACGCGCCTCTCTTTGTCGGTCGATTGTGCATCGACCGGAAGTTTTGATTTTAGATGAGCCATTTGGCGCGCTTGATGCCTTCACGCGAGAAGACTTATGGCAGATCATGCATTCAATCCGCGTGAAAGAAAACGTCACAACGCTACTGATTACTCACGATTTGCGCGAAAGCGTGTTTTTAGCAGATCAAATCGTTGTTTTATCTGGGCGTCCGGCAACAGCGCAATATATTGCCGAGGGTCCATTGCCAATAGATCGGACGGTGGAAGATCTTTATACGCCCGAAGCCACTAAGCTGTTGGCGGAGTTGCGACGACAAATTCAAATTGCGCAAGGGCGCAAAGATGAAGGGGAGGCAGCGTAATGGGTGTCTTATTCTCTCGTCAATTTTGGATACCTGTCATTGCTATTTTGGTTTTTTTACTGCTTTGGGAATGGCTTGTTTGGTTTAATGATTGGCCAAATTATAAAATGGCTTCTCCATCTGACTTATGGCCGGCCTTTTGGAAATTTAAAGGGTTGTTTTTAGAATATGGTTGGCAAACGCTATGGCGCACAATCGCCGGGCTATTGCTAGCGGTGATATTTGGTGTGTTAATCGGAATGGTTATGGGGTTTTCTCGTATCATGCGTGAGGGGCTATACCCGCTTCTGGTCGGCTTTAATGCTATTCCAAAGGCTACCGTTGTGCCCGTAATTGCTTTGATTTTCGTAGGTCAAGACAATTTCAATACAGTGCTTATGGCCTTTATGATTTCGTTTTTCCCAATTGCTGTATCTGTCTCAATAGGTCTATCGACGCTTGAACCTGAATATAGCGATATCTTACGTTCATTGGGTGCGAGCAAATTCACAATTTTTTGGAAGATTGCATTACCGAAAACATTGCCAGAATTTTTTGGTGCGCTGAAGGTTTCCGTCACACTCGCCTTTATCGGCACAAACCTAGTTGAGATCATTCAACCGCACGGTAAAGGTCTTGGTTTCTTGTTTGATAGCGGGAAAATTAGTGCTGATTATCCGCTAATGTTTGCTGTTCTCATTGCGCTCGCATTTTTGGGTATCGTGCTGTTTTATATTGTCGTGATGCTTGAGAAAATATTTGCTGGTTGGTCTGAACGCAGCACCTAAGCAGTTCTAACGATCAGCTTGCTGGTGTGCTGCTGGTCGTTTTATCCACACGTCTAATGGCGCGATCAGCAAGGCTAGGCTTTATCTTCAAACCGCGCTTTGGCTTGATAGGTGTGTGTTCTGCCAAAATCTCATGGATTGGCGATGACTTGCCTTCTCTTGCTGCTGTAAGATCAATCATCATGGCTGCGATCTCAGCAAGTTCGCGGCGCAGTTCCGGATCATCAGAAGGCGCGCTTTCTTTCTTTAGTTGATCAACGAGATCATTATGGCGTGTGCGCAGTCTTTCAACCTTATTGGCAATTGTCTCTGCAGGCACATCTTCCTCGTGCGCATTCAATTCCTCAACCACTGGTGCCTTCTTAATCAGTTTGGCAACCTTTGATGCTGTATCACTTGGCTTGCGGACAGGTGCAGGTTTGCCAGTGAATTTCGAAAGTTGTTTTTCAACTTTGTTGAGCTGACGTTCAAGTGAGCGTCTTTCAGTTTCGCTCGATTTCAGTGTTTTCTTAAGGTCTGACGTTTCAGAGCGGACAGAGTTTACGCGCTCTTTTAGTCTCTTAATCTCATTTGATTTGTTTTCAATGGTTTGATCTCGATCGGCCAGTTTTGCAGTCGCTGACGTTAATCGCTTATTGAGACCTTCCGCACGTGATTTTTCTTGCTCTAGCTCTTTTTCAATCTTCAGTGCGCGATTTTCTAACTCAGATTGGTTGTTGCGCAGTTTTGTGTGCTCGTTGCGCAGTGCATCAATCGTTGAACGAAGATTTTCAGATTCAGTATCTTTGCTGGCAAGGTCGATCTTTTGTGAACCCACTTCAGTAGATAGCCGGTTGGCTTTGTCTATGAGCGCGAGGATTTGCTCCTCTTTTTCTAAGTTTGCTTTTTGCGCATCTTTCAGGCTTTGACGGGACTGTTCGAGTTTATTCTCTTCAGATCTTAAGTTTGAACGCAGTTTTCCAGCGTCTTCTTTAAGACTATCCACATTGGCTTGTAGCTCTTGGTTTTGGCTGCGCATCTTAATGATCGTATCAGATAGACGAGAAGATCCTGCTTTCTCCTGTGTAAGAATTTCGCGCTCTTTTTTAAGTTCTACGGATATGCGTGCATTTTCTGCGGCAAAGACTGCGCGATCCATATCTTTTGCTGCTTTTATCTCAGCAGCATTTAATGGAACGGTTGCGCGCATACGGCGTTCAGTTAGCTTGACCACTCGGCGATAAATTGCAGGCGCAATAACGAGGCCGAGCAATGCGGCCATTAAAAATCCAAGTGCAACAAATAATATGAGCTCAATCAAAGCGCTCTGTTCCCAGCATAAGTCCCAAAATGAGACATTCTAACGATGTGTGGGGGTCATTAAACATAGCTTGTTGGTGTGAGCAAGCTTTGACTTAGATTATCGTTAAGATCGATCTGGGAAACTTGTTGGTATACGCTTAGTTCCGGGTTTTTAGGGGATAATTGACCTAAAATGGGTTCCATGTTGGTTTGCTGGTGACTTTAAGATATCCAACATTGATACCTAAGCGCGCGCCAACGCCTGTTCGAATAGGAACAAGCAACACGTTCTGTCTGCGCATGACTGTCATTCCAAGCCCAGCGACGACATAAGCTGAACCGCTTACTCCGCCAAATCGACCATAGATACCTTCAACGCTAGGAAGGTTATAAACCAGCATCATCGTGCGTGAACCTTCACCACCATAATCAAAGCCGATGGATGGGCCTTGCCAGAAGGTGGAGTGTTGACCAGCGTTTTTCGTGTAGAGCACGCCTTCGCCATAAGTTAATCCGCCGACCACGGCGCCTGATGCCTCTTGACCCAAGACATAGCCATTTGGTTGACCATAACTTGAAAACGCTTTTTCGATAAGCTTTGCCAGTGCACCTGACGTTGATCCAAAGAAGCTATGCCCTGCGTCAACAATTTCTTGCGCAGTATAATATGTATCTCCGCTGCTTTGAGCTTTTGCACCGCTCATAGCAATTGAAAATAGTAAGAAGATTGCACACAGATATCTGCCAATTACATTTATAGGGGCTGAATACTGTTTCATCGGGGTCTCCACTTGAAAATCGTCACTAAATACACTTATGAGCACATTTTTTTGGTTTAAAGCCATATTCGCGCAATGATGTTAATAAGCAGTTTACCAATTAAGGTTTCATTATGGCTAAGTTGTGAATCATTGTATTGTGCACAACAAATTTGATCTAAACTTGTGTTTAAATCTTAGCACTTTTTGCTATTGGAGCTAAATAATGTCGAAAAACCCTGTTCTAACGCTCGCTGGTCATGACCTAGCGGCTCTTTTATGTTCTCGCGTTTGTCATGATATTATATCGCCAGTGGGTGCCATTAATAATGGACTGGAATTGTTAGACGAAGGTGGAGCTGACGAAGATGCAATGGATTTGATCAGATCCAGCGCACTTAATGCTTCGGTTAGGCTTAAATTTGCACGGCTCGCATTTGGCGCGTCAGGTTCTATTGGTGCTTCAATTGATACAGGTGAGGCTGAGCAGGCTATTAAAGACTTTGTTGAGACAGATGGTAAGACTGTTATTAACTGGCATGGTGCACGCGCAATTGTACCAAAAAACAAAGTCAAACTTTTAATGAATTTGTTTTTGATCGCATTCAGCGCCATTCCACGTGGTGGGGAGATTGATATCTTCTTAGAAGACCTTGAAACGGCACCTCATTTTAGATTGGTCTCTCGTGGTAAAATGATCCGCGTCCCACCGAAATTCCTAGAATTGCATTCCGGTCATGCAGATGAGGCTATCGATGCTCATGCTGTTCAACCGTACTACACAATCTTATTGGCACAAGAAGCTGACCTTGAATTGGGTTGCGTAATGAACGCTGATGATGTGGTGTTCACAGCCAAATCTGCTTAAACATTTTAACGATCTATCAAGGCGCGGATTTCATTGAGATGTCCGCGTTTTTTTGTGCTTTGAATATATTATTGTTGTGCGTTGCACAATTTTAGGACTGGTACGTTCATTGTCAATTTTACGATAAGTGTCTGAAAATCATATATAAACATGTCTGTTGTTAGTTTTAACTTACCAAATGTAGGTATGATTGCGTAAGACATTATTAAGTCTGCTTGCTAACTGAAAATTTGTTTGCCTTTGCTATTCTGCCTATCAGGATGAATATATAAGGGGAATGAAATGCAAAGAATTATCATTGTTGATGAATCTCCGGTGATCTGCAAAGTCGCAAAGCGGATTTTAACTGGATTTGACTTTATTGTTGTTGAATCTAATTCGTTGAGCCAGGCGCGCAATTATTGTGAAGCTGAGCTACCGGACGTAATCGTGGTTGATTCAGACCTAGATGGCGCACTTGATTTGATCGCTGACATTAGAGCTATGGAAGGCGGTAAAGATATTCGTATTGTTTACAGTCTTGTTGAAGCTGATCTTAAACGAATGATGGCCGGTCGCCGTTCTGGTGCAAGTGATTTCTTGTTAAAGCCATTTGATCGCACATCATTGTTTAACGTCTTTGGATCAATGAAGATCGCTGCTTAGTCCATATTTTATGAAGGCACAAAAAAACCCGCCATATCGGACGGGTTTGATTGAAATCGGATTGTAATGATTTACGCGATGTCGCGTAGTTCATTTTCGTCTGGCTCGCGAAGAACATAACCTCGACCCCAAACGGTTTCGATGTAGTTTGTTCCGCCAGCGGCTGTTGCAAGTTTCTTACGAAGCTTACAAATAAATACGTCGATGATCTTAAGCTCTGGCTCATCCATGCCGCCGTAAAGGTGGTTAAGGAACATTTCTTTGGTAAGGGTGGTGCCTTTACGCAAGGAAAGTAGCTCAAGCATTTGGTATTCTTTACCAGTAAGGTGAACACGCTGTCCGCCAACTTCAACTGTTTTAGCGTCAAGATTAACGATCAGATCACCTGTTGTGATAACTGATTGTGCATGACCTTTAGAACGACGAACAATCGCTTGGATACGTGCAACAAGCTCATCCTTGTGGAATGGCTTTGTCATGTAATCGTCAGCGCCAAATCCTAGGCCGCGAACTTTATCTTCAATGCCAGCCATGCCGGAAAGAATTAGGATTGGTGTTTGAACTTTCGAGAGACGAAGTGTTCTTAATACTTCATAACCAGACATGTCTGGTAAATTCAGATCAAGCAAGATGATGTCATAATCATATAACTTGCCTAAATCGACGCCTTCTTCACCGAGATCGGTTGTGTAAACGTTAAAACTTTCGGACTTAAGCATGAGCTCAATACTTTGAGCTGTCGCACTATCATCCTCAATTAATAAAACACGCATGTGTTTCCCCTTTACCGCGGCCAGACCATTGATATTCCGGCTTGTTTGGTTCGCTTCGTTTCGTGTTAGAAAGCTGCCATGAAATGGTTAACAAATTCTAATCCTTGATTGCAAGTGTGATTAAAATATTAATTTTTTTTATCAGCACCTTGTTTTTCTTAACTAATTTTAATTTCCGTTTACCATAAAAAATGAAGGAAATGCGCTAAGCGATTCTGTTGATTCGATAAATTAATGTTTGAACATTGCGTGAGACTGGTAAAAAAGTTCATTCTGTTTACCTCTGCTTAAACCCTATCATTTATTGTTAATCATACGCGACTGTATTTAATAAGTGCTGCGGGGAGCAGTTGTTAGATAGTTTTGGTGGCGTTCGACGAAGTGATTCGTTGAGTATTGAGTTGAGTTCAGGGTTTAATGCCCATGGAGTAATGCGTATGAAGTCACGTGAAAGCCAAACACGTCTCAAACAATTCCAAGTTGCGGAGAAGACCCGTCAACTTAATGGAATTCAGATTATGATGGCCGAGATGGAAAAAATGGTGGCGGAGCTGGAATACCAGGTCGCTTCCGAGGAAAAGAAATCGGGAATTTCTGATCCGTCCAATTATGCCTATCCCACATTTGCAAAAGCGGCTCGTTTGCGCGCTGAAAATTTGCAAGGGTCAATCCGAGAATTGAAAGTTCAGCTGGATGCTGCTGAATTAGCGCTTGAAGAAGCTGAAGCTGAGTATAACAAAGCAACAGCACTTGAAGAACGCGATCAATCACATCGTTTGGGAAAAGCCGGTTAGGCACTTCCCAATCGAATAGGTGTCTGAGCGCTTGGTTAAAGAGCGTCAGAGGATCTTGTATAAACCATAATTCCGTGCCAGATATCCCAGATGGGATGAACTGGCGGCGGTATTTATGGTTTTTTTTGCGTCTTTATGTCTAACCTTAGCTCCGATTTCTTTTGCACTAGGGATCGTTTTGCCTCTGGTTAAGTTTGAAAGCTTTTACTTCTTTGACGAAACGCCGTCGTTAATTGGTATCGTTTCCACATTATTTGAAGGTGGCGATATTTTGCTGGCCATTTTGGTTGGCTGTTTTTCTATTTTGTTTCCGATCATCAAACAGTTTGCCGTGACATATGAAGCTTTTAGCCAGGGCAAAGAACAGCCAGAGTTTTTAACTCGGCTTATTCCTATTTTATCAAAATGGTCGATGATGGATGTGTTGCTTGTGGCAATTGTGATCGTTGCTGCAAAAACATCGGGAATGGCAAATGCTTTTTCTCAACCAGGATTATGGTTTTATGCAATCTCGGCGCTGCTCACCATTCTGGGCCATTCCGCGATCAAAAAGCTGTAGGCGCAACAACGCACCCGAACTAAATTATAGATCAGGTGCGTTTGTTTAATTAGATTAAATCTAATGGCGGTATTGTTGGATGCGCGTTGTACGCAATCCAGCTAAACCGTAATCATTGATGGAGGCCTGCCAAGACAAGAACTCTTCAACGGTTAGTGTATATTTTTCACAAGCTTCTTCTAAGCTTAAAAGCCCACCGCGAACAGCAGCGACAACTTCAGCTTTCCTGCGAATTACCCATCTGCGCGTTGTTGCAGGGGGAAGATCGGCGATCGTTAAGGGGCTGCCGTCAGGCCCAATTACAAACTTAACTCTAGGTCGTATCATTTCGGTCATTGTACTCTCTTACTTTTCAAGACCAACACAGCCTCCACTTTACCGCCACAATTTTAATTTTTGCCTAAGGCGTCGGTAAGAAGTTGGTAAGATTTGTGCTAGGATGATGATAGATGCTGATTTAGTATCAATGCAGTCTATATTTCTGTTTATGTCCAGTAAGTGTGCGAAAATTGATTAAAATAGCCCAAAATGCTGATTTAACTGCCATAAAGCACTGTGCAGAGCTTGCTTATGCGCCTTATGTTGAGGCAATTGGGCGAAAACCTGCGCCGATGGTGGCTGATTTCGCAAAATTAATTTTCGAAAAAAAAGTTTATATTGAAAAAGATGGTGAACAGAAACTTACCGGATTTATCGTATTTTTTGTCACAGATGATGTCATGCATCTAGAAAATATTGCCGTTATGCCCACTTCTCATGGAAAGGGTATTGGCCGTAAACTCATGAAGTATTGCGAAGATTGTACGATTGCATTGGGCCTGAATGAAATTGAGTTATATACGAATGAGAAAATGGTTGCCAATTTGGCGATCTATCCCAAGCTTGGGTATAAAGAAACGGAGCGCCGGTTAGAAGACGGGTTTCATCGCGTTTATTTTCGAAAAACACTGACATGAGTTTAACTGGCCATGCTGAACAACGCTTGTTGTTTGTATCCAATGGGATTATAAGCACCCCATTGTTAATTGATCAGCGCCTTTAACGCTGTTGGATTGAGGTCAAAATTGAATAGTTTAGATATAAATAAAGCCCCTGAGGATACTCGGGTGGTTGTTGCGATGTCTGGTGGTGTTGATAGTTCTGTGGTTGCAGGCATTTTAAAACGCCAAGGATATGATGTTTTAGGAATTACATTACAACTTTATGATCATGGTGCTGCCGTGCACCGTGCTGGTTCTTGTTGTGCCGGTCAGGATATTGATGATGCGCGCCGCGTTTGCGAGACCATTGGTATTCCCCATTATGTGCTCGATTATGAAAAACGTTTTGCGGAAGCAGTTATTAATCCATTTGCGGAAAGTTATATTGCCGGTGAAACCCCTGTTCCATGTATTTCATGTAATCAAACTGTAAAATTTGCTGATCTTTTGGCAACTGCTAGAGATTTGGGTGCGGATGCGCTGGCAACAGGTCATTATATACGTTCGCGGGCAAACCCTACGGAAGAAAACCCTGGACGCAGAGCGCTTTATCGTCCTGTCGATAACAATCGTGATCAGAGTTATTTCCTCTTTGCAACCACACAAGATCAGCTTGACTATGTCAGGTTCCCACTAGGGGATTTACCTAAATCTGATACGCGTGCACTTGCGGAAGAAATGGGTCTGGTTGTTGCGCAAAAAGCTGATAGTCAGGACATTTGTTTTGTTCCGCAAGGCAAATATTCGTCAATTGTAGAAAAATTGCGTCCAGATGCAGTTTTAACCGGTGATATTGTTCATCTTGATGGCCGGGTTTTGGGTAAGCATGACGGTATTTTGCGATACACAATCGGCCAGCGTAGAGGCATTGGTGTGTCTGCAGGTGAGCCTTTATATGTCGTTTATATCGATGCGCGAACTGCACGTGTAATTGTGGGGCCGAAAGAAGCGCTTGAAACCAAATCAATAACTTTAAGAGATGTTAATTGGTTAGGTGATGAAATTTTGGATGAAATTGGCCCTGAAGGCTTTGAGTGTTTTGCAAAAGTGCGTTCAACCCGTCCACCAAAAGCTGCACGCGTGACCCATATTGATGGGGTGACAAATGTGGAGTTGATTGAAGGTGAAGAAGGTGTGGCCGCAGGTCAAGCTTGTGTTCTATATTCCAGTCCTGATGACAACGCGCGCGTTTATGGTGGCGGGTTTATTAAAAAGTCTTTGCGGGATCCCAAGACTGAGCAAATGCTGCAAGAACTAAATGAGCGATCACCGCTGGAAGACACGGCTGCGAGCGCATAATTTATCGGGAACCTTCTGATGAGTTATCATTTTCGAAACGTTAAAAACACAGATATTCCGATGTTGTCGGAATGGCTTCGTGCACCCCACCTTAAAGAATGGTGGGGTGATCCCAATGATGAACTTGGTTTGATAAAGCACGATTTGAATGATCCCAAAATCAATCTGATGGTGGTTGAGTATAACTCCCAGCCATTTGCGTATATTCAGGATTACCGTGTTTGCGATTGGCCGCAGGATTACTTCTCATCTTTCCCTGAAACCACGCGCGCGATTGATACGTTTATTGGGCGGGAAGATTTTCTGAATAAGGGGCATGGTCGCAAATATCTGCATCAGCATGTTCAAAATCTTATCCAAAATGGTGCTGAGCAGATTGTCATTGATCCTTTGTATAAGAATAAGCGTGCTATAAAAGCCTATCAAGGTGCAGGATTTCATCAGCATTCTTTGCATGATACCGATGAAGGTGAAATCTGTTTGATGGTTTATTTAAATGACTAATGGGGTGAGACATGTTTTCGCGTGGTGATATGAAGTATGAGGCGTTAGCATTACCTGATCGGATGAACATGTCTGATGATGAAATGCAAATCGCAGCTGATGCCTTTTACGATAAGATGAAGCGCAGGCATTCAGTGCGAGATTTTACAGATCGTGATGTGTCAAAATCTGTGATTGAAAAATGCATTCAAGCGGCAGGAACTGCGCCATCTGGTGCAAACCATCAGCCTTGGCACTTTGTCGCGATTTCAAATCCTGACACCAAACATGAAATTCGACTTGCAGCGGAAGAGGAAGAGCGCCAATTTTATGCAGGTGGTGGGGGTGATGAGTGGATCAAGGCATTAGAACCCATCGGGACCACAGCAGAAAAACCGCATCTGGATATCGCGCCTTGGCTGATTATTGTCTTTGCTCAGCGTTGGGGAGAGTTTGACGATGGGCAGCGTTTTAAAAATTACTATGTTCCTGAAAGTGTGGGAATTGCAACAGGGGTGTTGCTAACAGCTTTACACCATTCGGGACTGGTCACGTTGACCCATACGCCAAATCCGATGAAATTCCTTAATGAGAAATTTGATCGTCCGCAGTCGGAAAAACCCGTGATGATTATTGCGGTTGGACATCCATCTGGTGACGCAACGGTTCCAAGTGTTGCCAAGATTAAAAAGCCGTTGAATGAGATCTTAACGTTAAGCGAATAATTCGCGCTGGCTCGCTAATTTTTATGAACCCAACAAACATGTGATCAACCTTACAGATTTGTAACTTGTGATTGTCTAACCCCTTGGGCAGTTTAACCATGAAGTTTGCAAATTGGAAAAGGATATTCACCATGAATGAGCATATTCCCGGATTACGTAAGACGGCAAAAGACTTTCCGCAGGAGCTTTTAGATCTCTATGATTTTTACGCACATGGCAAAATGACTAAGCGCGAATTTTTGGACAAAGCTGGCAAGTTTGCCGTTGGCGGTATTACTGCATCAGTTCTGCTTGGACAGCTTGCGCCAAATTACGCGCTTGCGCAGCAAGTTGCTCCAGATGATGGTGATATCACAACCGAGCGTATGACGTATCAATCACCAAATGGAAATGGTGATGTAAATGGTTATCTCGTCAAACCCGCTGGTGCGGTTGGTAAATTGCCTGCGGTTTTAGTTATTCACGAGAACCGTGGGTTAAATCCATATATTGAAGATGTGGCGCGGCGCATGGCTAAAGCTGGCTTTATGGCGCTTGCTCCTGATGGTTTAACCTCCGTTGGTGGATATCCTGGAAGTGATGATAAAGGCCGAGAGCTTCAAAGAACGGTTGATCGCGGTAAGCTGCTGAATGATTTTTTCGCAGGATTTGAACACCTTCTAGGACGTGAAGATAGCACAGGCAAAGTTGGTGCAGTTGGGTTCTGTTATGGTGGTGGTGTGGTAAACGCCATTTCAGTTGCTTATCCGGAGCTATCAGCTGGTGTGCCATTTTATGGACGCCAAGCCGCAGTTGAAGATGTGCCATCTATTAAGGCGCCATTGATGTTCCAATTTGGTGAGCTTGATACACGTATCAATGAAGGCTGGCCGCCTTATGAGGCTGCATTAAAGGCCGCTGGAAAAACATATGAAGCGCATATTTACCCTGACGCAAATCATGGTTTCCATAATGATACGACACCAAGATATGATGAAGTGAATGCGAAGCTTGCAGAAGAGCGAACCATAGCGTTCTTTAGTAGATACCTGGCTTAAACAACAGAGGCGCTTCCTTTGAGGAGGCGCCTATAATTTGGCATTTGCTTATTTTTTGATCAATTACATGCCTAATTAATAGACTTTTCTGAGTTTTCTGCACTAGAAATACCTTCTTGATTAAGATCTAGTCAGAAAATAGCTAGCAAAATCAGCTTTTGATTAAATAAATAACAATTTATTAATACTTGGCACAGGCCTTGCGTTGTTGTGAGTAAGAATTGAGCATCGAGGATGGGTGCTTATTACTTTAATGATAATACAAGGGGTGTTTCTCGTGGTTGGAACAGACGTATTTTTCGTTCTATTGGGGGCGATTTTAGTTTTTGCAATGCATGGTGGCTTTGCGTTTTTGGAAGTTGGCACGGTTCGACATAAAAATCAGGTCAACGCTTTGGTCAAAATCATTTCTGATTTTGCAATTTCGACAGTTGCATATTTTGTGGTCGGTTATTCTGTTGCATACGGAACGAATTTCTTTGCCGATGCAACAACGCTTTCCGGCGGCGAGGGCACAGGATTTGCAGCACAGGGTCTTGATCTTGTTAAGTTGTTCTTCCTCGTTACTTTTGCTGCCGCGATCCCAGCGATCATTTCAGGTGGTATTGCTGAGCGCGCAAAATTTTATCCTCAATTGATCGCTTCTGCCGTCATCGTTGGATTTTTCTATCCGCTATTTGAAGGCATGATCTGGGGTGGTAACTATGGTTTCCAAGGTTGGCTGAATGATACATTCGGTGCTGAATTCCATGATTTTGCTGGTTCAATTGTTGTTCATGCTGTTGGTGGTTGGATTGCTCTTGCTGCGGTGATGTTGCTCGGTGCACGTTATCGCCGTTATAAAGATGGCGTTCGCACACCTAACTTCCCACCTTCTTCTATTCCGTGGTTGGCTATGGGCTCTTGGATGCTTTGTATCGGGTGGTTTGGCTTTAACGTTATGACCCATGGTTCTGTTGAAGGTGTATCTGGCCTAACTGCTCTAAACTCACTAATGGCTATGGTTGGCGGTATTTTGGTTGCGCTGGTTATCGGCAAAAACGACCCAGGCTTTATTCACAATGGTGCGCTTGCCGGTCTGGTCGCTGTTTGTGCAGGATCAGATATCATGAACCCAATCGGTTCGCTTATTGTTGGCGGTGTTGCTGGTGCTATCTTTGTGATTTTCTTTAATCTATGTCAGAGCAAATGGCAGATCGATGATGTGTTGGGTGTATGGCCTTTACACGGTCTTTGCGGCCTTTGGGGTGGTATTGCCTGCGGTATCTTCGGGACTGAAGCTCTTGGTGGCTTGGGTGGCGTAACGTTTATGAGCCAGCTCGTTGGATCAGTCGTTGGCGCTGGTTATGCGTTTGTTGCTGGACTTATTGTTTACGGTGTGTTGCGTGCAACGATGGGCATTCGTCTAACAGATGAAGAGCAACAAATGGGTGCTGATTTAGCGATCCACAAAATTGGTGCTAACCCAGAGGGTTAAGTTCCAGATAGTTCAATTTTTGAGTAGAAGTGAGGCCAGGGTGAAGCAAATTCACTCTGGCCTTTTTCATTTAAGTTTTTGCGGCAGATAAAACCCCAGCGCTTATCAGTAAACTACCACCCGTGCGCTCTGCCCATTTTAGCACGCTTGGGTTTTGCATGCCTTGTCGCGCGTGTGCAGCAAAGGCTGTATAGAGCCACATATTAACGAACGCGAGCACAAGAAAAGTCGTGATACAAATTGCTGCTTGCGGCAGGAAGCTTGATGTTGGACTGATGAACTGCGGAACAAATGCGATAAAGAAGATGATCCCTTTCGGGTTTAGAGCCGTGACGATTAAAGCTTGTTGAAACATCTTTTGAGGCGACTTTAACTGATCGGCGCTTTGTGTATCACTCGCTTCAGCTTTGCCAGCATTTCTGATCATCGATATGCCAATATAGATTAGATAAATTACGCCTGCCCATTTGATGATCTGAAAAGCCTCAGATGATGCGAGCAAGATTGTACCCACACCCAACATAGAAAGAGTGGTGGCGATCGCATCTCCTGCAACCACACCCCAAACTGTAGGCGCAACAGCGCGTTTTCCGTGCGCGATGGCTTGTCCAACGGCCATGATGATGGATGGACCAGGAATTATAAGAACGATAATAGATGCGATGACGAATGCGACATAGTTTTCAATTGGCATATTTTTCTCCTGCAAAGACGGGAGTAATCCCTCCAGAAGAACAATTGTCAATCGCTATAATAATTTTAGCCAGTATCTCAGGTTGAAGACAGCGCACTTAAAAAGATGCGCTATCTAGGTTTTGACAGTATTACTTCAGATCAGCAGATGAAAACAGAACCGTATATTTCTCACAGAAGATTGCGACAGAGCCAAAGTTTGTAGGATCAACACCTTCAGGAAGCACATAGCTTTGTGCACCTGATGTAGATTTTAAAACGCCAAGATTTACGTGATTGCCCGCAATGACATCATTGCCGTCTTTAAGGCTTGAACCTTCAACGAGAAAGACTTTTAAGTCTGGGCCGGCGCTTGATGTGAAGTCTGATAATTCAAGGGTATGTTTACCGCTATCGTCTTTGACGATTTTAACATTACCTTCACCGATATAATTGCCACCAACACCTTTGATCATGCCTGTTGAGATTGACATCATTTCAGCATGGGCTGCTGTTGCGCCAAGCCAACTGTCTGAAGTTGAAGCCAAGGGGGCTGCAAAAATTGTTAGCGCAGAAAATGCGAGAGCGATCGAAATGTTTTTCATGGTTTTACCCTTCCAATAAGTGTTGTAATAAGAATTAGCATTTACAGAAAAATGCGCAATTGACGTCTTTTCACAAATTGGAGAGGTAGATGTGACTATTTACTTTTCGATTGTACTAATGTTGGACGGCTCCGGCTTCGAGGATTTTGACAATTTCAAGTCCGTCTTGAACGGTCACCCGCGGTTTTGATCCCGTCTTAATCGCATTGATGAAATCTTCAAGTTCTGCGGTAAGCGGCATGCTTTGCTCAACTGAAATAAATTCAGGCTCAACCATTTCACTTTGCCAACCCATGTCATCCTCCCAGATTTTATGATTGTACAAAGCTAGTTTTTGATCCCACGGAAGCGCATCATCAAAAGACATCATGGCTTTTGATCCCACAAGCGTTAAACGGCGTTCGCGATAGGGGTTAAGCCTGGATGTGAGAACATGTGCTTTGACCCCTGATGGAAATCCTAAATGCAGATGCGCAAAGTCGCTTAGATGATTAAGCGTTGCTGCACCTTCACCATGAATACGGTTTGGCGCTTCACCTGTAACAGCTAAAATCAATGACAGATCATGGGGGGCGATATCCCACAATGCATCATTTTTTGGATGGAATTTACCCAGACCTACGCGGTGCGAGTGGATATATTGCAATTCGCCCAGATCACCAGCTTGGAACATTGATAGCATTTTTTCAAAAGCCGAATGATAGCGCAAGATATGTCCGGTCATTGCGGTTTTACCCGATGCATCTGCTGCTTGAACCACGCTTTGCGCGTCCTTGGTGTTCAATGCAATCGGTTTTTCGATCAAAACGTGCTTGCCGGCATTGAGCGCAAGGATTGCGTTTTGGGCGTGGAGGTGAGGGGGCAAGGCAAAGACTACACCATCAATCTTAGTGTCATTTAAAATCTCATCAAATGATTTTTGCGGAACATTGAAATTTGAAGCTGCCTTGTTGGCGTTATCTGAATTTAAATCGCTCACGGCTGCCAATGCGCCAAGTTCAGATAGTGTGCGGGCATGATTTGTACCCCAATAGCCGCATCCAACAACTGCAATTTTTACTTCATTATTCATTCTAGTTTCCAAATCTTTATCAATGATTTTAAGCACTAAAGTGCTGAAGGCATTTTCGCAAGTTCGCAAGAGTAACTATAATTAGAATATCAAAATTATGCAGCATATAGGCTTGGAAAAAATAGCCAAAAGGTCTCAAGTTTCCATCACTTAACCAGCTTAAAATTAAAACCTCATGATTTGTGCGAAAAATCACGTAAAATGCTTGACACTTGGACATTGTGCACCTTATATGCCGCCGATCTGTTAAGAACAGTCGCGCTTAAATAAAGCGTTGTGTGGCGGGGTAGCTCAGCTGGTTAGAGCAGCGGAATCATAATCCGCGTGTCGGGGGTTCAAGTCCCTCTCCCGCTACCATTAACTTATTGATATCATTTAATAATTCAAGTTTTTTCAACTAATACAAAATCAACACTTTGTTTTGGTCTAACATTGGTCTAACATTTATTGCGAAATAACGCGAAAAATGAGACTATATTTGGTGTCCTTTTTATAGATGGCACACTTCAATTATCAGCTTACTCTTCTATAGAGGACGTTATGGCTTCAGTGACAATTCAAGTGATGTTCTTTGATCCTTAGCAATCATATCTTTTCCTGATGCACTCATGTCTGCCTTTTCATATGTCTGTACGATGAGATCAGCCAGTTTTTCAGACGATGGTGAAGCTTCTAGTTCTTTTGCGATCTGATGGACCTCGTTGATACAAACTCTCAGTAATTCTTTGTTTAGCGGTGCCTGTGAAGGAACCACTGTTTCGTTGAGAAGATCGATCAGTGATAATTTGTATAGCAATGCCATCTGCTTCAACCTGTGAACCGATGCGGAGCTTTTTCCGGTTTCGAGTCTCGATAGTGAGGCAGTCGTGATATCCAATGCAACAGCAGCATCCTTTGCTGATATCTCACTAGACTCACGTGCTTTCCTGAGCACCTTTCCCATCGGGTCTATGTCTGGTTTTCTTGCCATCGTTGCAAATTACACAAAATGTAATCGGTGGCCAAGTATTATCTTTCAGACTGTTGAACTTGCACAGTTACCAGATTTTTCTTGACAATTGTTGCGTATTACGTAAAACGTAATAATGACCTTGACGGAATACCTGTACCAAAACGATATCCAACAAAAGGACTTCGCTGTCCGCGTACAAACAACTGCTCCGACGATCAATCGGATTTGCAAGCAGTTAGTAACGCCCAGACGAGAACTGCTTGAGCGGATCATTAAGGCTACGGACGGTGAAGTAACAGCGAATGATCTTCTTCAAATTAGGCTTGGAGATTGAACACAATATGGGGGAACTTTGAATGAGACGATTTGTATTTTTGCTATCAGCAGTATTGCTACTGGTAACACCTGCATTAGGTGCCAGCATTAATTCTTGGTCGGGTTACAAGTCAAATGTCAATTGTGGTCAATCGGTCAAGAATGCATTGCAGGTGTTGCCGAACGAAAACTTACGATCAACCGTTCGGCATGGTGAAATCGGTAAATGCAAAACCGATCCCCATCCATATGTGGGACCGGGTTGGTCAAAACCTTATTCCGAACGGGCAGAGTTGGTCATTAAGAAGAAACTTGGTCTGAATCGTACTTACAAAATCCAGTTTAATGCAAAGATTATTGAAGGTTTCATTGAAACAGGACGCAACGAGAACTTTTTCCAGATCAAAGGCTGTGCATCATCAGATGGTGTATCTGTTCTTGGGTTTCTTCGCCGTAGGCATAGCCAGCAGTTTGCTTTTTACCTTGGTGGCGGTGGGTTTACCAAAGCGGCTTCCCCCGTCTCATTGGTCACCAACAAATGGTTCAACTTCGAGATTACCTACCGAAATGGGAAACAGGCAACGTTGTCCATGAGTATCGAAGGCAAGCCAATCGTTCAGAATGTGACTTTCAAGCGCAACAATGACTGCGGCAGGAACCGTCTGCGTTTGGGTATCTATCGTGGAGGAAGCAAAACAGAAACGCTTACTACCTCATCGATGGAATATCGTAACCTGAAGATCACTCAGCAATAACGGCATATTAATAGAACTTGAACATCGACGAGTTGACAGCACACTGTATGAATAGTGTTGTAATTGGGGGAGGGTATTTGCGAAGATCATTGACAATACTGGCAGTTCTGATCATCAGTACACTCATTTCCCATGCTGCTACTTCCGGCCTTCAAGGTTTGTATTATCCACCCGGGGATACGACGGGTTCATGGACCTGTAGTGCAGATAATCTCGGCGAGTATGGCGGAGCACTGGGCGTTGAGAATGACATCCTTTACGGCACTGAATGGTCTTGCCAACTGTCATCTCCCAAGCAGACAGATGATGGTACACAGTTCTTCGGAGAATGTTCTGCTGAAGGAACTGACTATCGTGACATCATAACCCTCAGACAAACCGCGAATGGCCTGAATGTTAAGACCGAGGACGGTGAGCTTGAATGGAGATCATGTTCCAAACAAAGCCCAACCACATCATCCACCCAACCGAAATCGAATTGGTCTTCGCAAAACCATGCTGATGGAACGGTCGAATATACACTTTCTAACCAGACTGATGATCAACTTCTGTTCTCCTGTAAGGATGGTGATGTGGGATCAATCTTGATCATGCTGTCCAGTCAGGAACTCTATGGAGGAGACATTGATTTGACTATTGATGGGAATGATTATTCAATGGTGACTTGGGCTGATAGTTTCGAGATCAACACTGAGTGCCGGGTATGCGCTGAAAACAAACTGGCTCTGATCGAAGACATAAGGTCAGGCCAACAGATGACGGTCATTGCGAACGGTAACAAGCCAATCCAATTTGATATCACTGGAGCAACGGAAATATTTGATGGTGGAGCATGTTTCGCAGATGACAAAGTCTTTGAAGAAACAAAGAACGAGATTGTTGATTGTAAGTTCGTTGCGGATTTCAAAATAATGCATTGGGGGCAATGCAGGATAGAAGAAGATGACACGAGTATCAGCTTTTACACAATCAATAATCCATTCTTTATTCCCATTCATTTTCATGAAGACGAGAGCAACGCGACAGGTTACTGGAATGGGTCAAATGGTGGAAATCATGCCCATGCCAACCTTGGTGAGATGCAACTCATTGATAACTGTTGGCGTAATGATCGAAACTCCATTTGCATTGGAAATTAATGCCATATTTGAAAAGTCCATCACGAACTAAAATGAGGAATATCAGTATTGCAGGTTTCCAATCCATTGGTTCCTGTCTAACTGGCTACAGATTCTTCTTCGTCAATTTTGATCCTCGTGCTCCTAAATAAGGTTAGACATCCGCAGATGGATGTTGGTTATTAGAGGGCAATTAAATGACAAAACAAAAATGGACAATCAGGGGCATTGATCCCGAAGCAAAAGCAATACTTGAAGATATTCACGCAGAATATGGCGTGCCGTACGGACGATTGGTTAGCATGGCACTATGGTCATGGATTGATGAGTTGGATGAAGATGATCCGGTGCCAATAACACGACCTCTGTTGGAGGCAGCCTGATGGCCGCACTCGCATTTCCAATGTTGTTGTTGACGGGCCTTATGTTGATCGCTGTCACATTAGTAACGTTGTTGGGTATCTGTTTTGCCGATCACATGATCAAATCTGAAAATGCAGACAAATGAACAACTGTTGCTAAATACCAATGTGGACCCAAGGCAATGGGTTCTTCTTTGTAACAATGTTAGGCCCCTTCATTTAAACAGATGGAGGGGCTTTTTGTTGAACATATACGGACTGCTGCTGACATTCCCTAAATACCTTTGACGCCGATCCGGAGCACTTAACCGGAAAGGTGAACATTGGTAATAGAGGAAAATTATTATGCCATACGAGAATGCCTTTCCGCTTTCATTCTTTGAAAGTGTTACGAACCCAAATACAGCAGAAACCTGTAATCCTACCTTCGCTGAGTTCGTTGAGCTTATGTCTGTTTTTGCTGAGGATGAACATCCATCCAAAGAAGCAGCATCACTATTTACAACAACACAATTCAATCACGGCAAACGTAGGAAAGCTAATGCTACTCAGTCAGGTCTTGTTGTTCTGGACATTGATCATGGCCCAACAATTGAGGACACGTGGGAAACAGTCATGGACCTTGATGTGTCAGCAATGCTTTACTCAACAGCATCCCACCGTGAAGACCATCACAAGTTTAGACTTTGTATCCCGCTTGAGATCAATGTGCTCTACCAACATTATGTAAAATTGTGGCATGCCCTTGATTACGTATTTATAGATGGAATGTCTGACAGCAGCAAAGCAGGATGCGAAAGCCTGTTCTATCTTCCCGGTCAGTATCCCAATGCTCCATCCGTCTTCGAGGTAAACAATGGGGCAATCTTCACCCCAAGTGAATGGCTTGATATCGCTGATCTGCAAGAAGTACAGGTTGGTAATTCAGGTAAGGATAAACCAACTGGCAACAGAACGTCGGTAAAGTCCCCAGATGGCTCTCGTACAGCTTCATCCGATGATCTGGACATCTATGAGACCAAGCTTGTTGCCGAGACTGCCCTGAACAAATACAGGTCCTCATATGGTGACTGGCATCATGCAAGGTTCGGGCTGATGATGTCAATTGTCGGACGTGCCAAACGGATGGGTATTTCCATTACCCAAGATGATATCATCAATTTGTTTAATCAGGTGGATCAGATCGATGGTGGTCACTACCAGACATCGAAATACCAACACGAGATTGCCAATGATGCAGCCAATGCTCTGGCTCAAGCTGTATAGGAGGCGTCAGTAATGTCTGATCATCATGAAGAACTGGACCGTCTCCTTGAGGAAGACCAACGTAATTCGTCTACAATGGGGGCTAATAAACGGAAAGCACGCACCAGCAACGTTCCTGAGGACTATGATCCCACACCTGACTACTATGCACTGCCAGAGGGCGTCATTCGCCCTCCTTCGTCATGCTGGGTGGATCGCAGCCTTGTTAAACCACTTGAGTTGAAAGACCTGCATCATCTGTGGGTAAAACCAACCAAGGGCATGGAAGAAGCAAAGCGGAAGAAACGGTTCTTGGCTTCGAAGCTGGTCTTGGTTGGCGGTGAATTCTGGATCAAGGATAAACAATCTGGGCTATGGGTTGAACGCAAGAAGATGAGTGAGATTATCTCATCGCTCATGCACGACTGGGGTCGTGATAAGACCCAGTACAATATCCGCAAGGAAACGATATCTGACTTCAAGGCAGGCAATGAATTTGTGACATTGGATGGTACGCTCTATGTTCCCGGTGGCGGTGATTTTGTTGAGTTCCAAGGTCGGCGTTATCTCAATACGTATCATCAACAGCCATTGGCGTTTACAGAAGGAACCAGTCAGTCGCCGGAGTTCAAACAGCTTATGGAATTGATTGTCCATAACCTCATGGGCAAAGACGTGGGAAACATCAACGAATGGACCAGTGCGATCCACTCAGACGAGAACAGCGACATCAAGTGGCTCTTCCACTGGCTGGCCTCTCAATATCAACGACAGGGTAAAATGCTTCCCACGGCGGTCTGGATTGTCGGCTCTGCCCAAGGTGTGGGTAAGGGTTTGCTGGCGAGTGGCATGAAACAGTTACTTGGAGCATCCAATGTGAAGACTGTCTCCTCAGAAGAGTTCCAAGGTGGATGGACGGACTTTGTCCTCGATGCTTCTTTCATCGTGCTTGACGAGGTGGACTTCGGATCACGCACGGAAGCCTATGACAAAATCAAACGCCTGATTGGCAATGAGATCACAGCGGCCCGTAAACGTAATCATGGTGACATCATTGTTCCATCGGTTTGTAACTTCCTCTTCACCACCAACCGAACCAATCCAGTGGCCATGGATCGTGGGGATCGCCGCAACACTGTCTTTGGCACCAAGAACACCCAAGCAGCCAAGGACAGGGCGCAGGCATTCTATAACCTGCCATCTGAGGCCAAGACCGAGGCGTGGAAAGGGCTGGCAGAGTTTCTTGCTGCCATTCAGATCGATGACAAGCTGATCAGCCATGCCTTCCATACAGAGATCAAGGAACGGATGATTGAGAACAATATCAATCCGGTGGAAGAATGGCTTCTGTCTGACGACATTAAAGCCAAGTGGCCCATCAATCACTTTGCACCATCAGACTGGCTGTACAGACACTATGCCGATTGGATGCAGGATAATGATGGCTTCCATGGATGCATAACCCGCAAATACTTCCAGACCAAGATGGGGGATATGAATGATCTGGGTTTGGTCTCACAGCCAAAACGAAAGACCCTCAAAGGTGACACCAAATACCGTGGTTACATCCGCTATGATCCAGACCATCCAGCAACCAACATCGAGGCATCAGAACTGCCCTTCATCTCTGAATATCAGAAGGATGCAAAGCTCATCCAGATGAGGGACAACATGAAGCGTAAGGGGTTCAGGATCGTGGGTTAGCCCAAAGGTAATGACAAGTTAATGCTAAGTATAAATTTTACCGACGAATAAAAGCTCTAAATTGCAAAAATTGCGACAGATGGAACAATTAAAAAACAAAAATCTAATTAGTAAATGGAGTTAACGTCACACAATTTAACGAAGGCACACCGCACCATTTATACTCGTCCGCCATGGTTTCTTTTAACTTCATCAAAAATGTTTATCCTTTTACGATGAGAATTGATGCTTAATATTGTCCAGATCAAAAATGCAACAAAGAACGCAAACGCAAATGAACCAAAAATAGATATGTAGACAAATGAATTTGCACTCATATCAAATATGGACACATTCTTGGGAGCCTCCAATACAGGTGAGGAAAAGAATGCAAGAATCAGTGATATTGGAATCGCAATCAGTGAAATACCGGAAAAAACGGCTGCAAATACCCCTCTACGAATTGCTGCACGCTCTTGCTCATGTGCCTGTGCAGCACCCTTTAAACTTGAAAGCACGCTTTCTAACCGCGAATATAACACGGACAGATTCTCTTTCTTTTGTTTAATTGATGACGCTTCAAAAACAGCATTATGAAACTCTTGCGAACGAAGAGAGGGTATTATTAAGCCAATATCCATTGGTTCTTCGACATTTAAAATAAGACTGGAATAGAGAATCTCCATAGATTTTTCTATTTTCAGAATGGTTTCAATGTCTTTTGAAGATGCAGAAACAGATCGTGATCTTGATTCTATTTCTTTTACTATTTCAACTGCACTTGTTCTTAAAAGGGACAACGCCTGCTTGGCAAATAGTAATTGTAGTATCGACAATATCATTGTATTCTCAATATACTCCTGCTGATTGTATACGACAGTAACAAAGTGCGACGTAGCACAAAGGCTACGCTTCCTTGAGTTTAGATTTTTTGGATAGGCTGCTTCTGAATCTAAAAAATTACTCCGTATTTCTACGTCCTTATCTACGTATCGATGTATAATAGACCGAACATTCCTAGCATCAATATCTTCTGATGCTAGGTTTTCTGCAAGAGAAACAAATTGGTGATACGTCTCATGAAATATAGGCGTTGAATCATCAATTTCGGCTATATTCAAGCGAATAAAATCGTCAAAATTGATGTTAGAAATGGTGAAAGTTCTGTAGTATAAATCATTTAAAATTTCTGTGAGATTAAATAGATCACAACCGACAAATAATTCTAGAGATATAGCAAGCCGGCCGCTTAAGGACTGGAATACTGTGATCCTAGATGAGTCGCCCTCAATATCACTATTGCGTTTGAAGGCTATGCTCTTGTCGGGGGCATTTATCACTTGAACACACTTCGGAAGGTGAGTCCGCTTATTTTTCATAAACTCGCGATACCGCCCTGCGTAAAAGACATCTTCAAAGCCATCAGCGTCAGCATAATCTGACACTACCGTATTTGTCATCCATACGGTCACAATTCTGTGCTCTTCATGAATTACATATGGGTCTGTACCTGTTGTTTTCTCCGCTATTTTGGGGACCATTTTGCAAACTCCATGTTCGACTTTAGCGTCTCAATTCGGAATTCAAATTGCTCACCATACTCTGGATTTGATGAGGCAACTTCTCCAAGCCATGTAATCATCGTTAATTCGCGCACTCGCAATAAATTTAGCGGAATATCTTGATAGGTTAAACCGGGAATAACGGCATCTAGAAATGTATCAATTTCTATATCTTGAAGGAAACGTTTATAAGTAACAGCCATTGGAATGATGTCAAAATCTGCCCTTCCGATCGAAACTGATTCGAAATCAATAAGATAACCATCACCATTGGACCAAATAACATTACCCAGATGAGCATCACCATGAACAGCCACTGTTGAACCATATCTTGGTGTTTTTGGCAATAACATCTCAACATTCTCAATTTCCTCGATCAATATTTTTTTTTCCTGTTCAAATCCGGAAATGTATTGCAGGCGTGTCTTTGCTTTTTCTAATGGTTCAAATTTTGGGAAATTGGATAGGTAACCAGTCATGGCATCATGAAAAGAAACAAGAAGCTCCCCGAATTTTCTTTCGAATCCGATTAATCGTTTTTCCGGCATAATGTATTTCCAGAAGGTAATTTGGTGATGCTCACTCGAATAAATCTCTGGGTAATCGCAACTTATCGGTGCGCACCTAACAGAATTATGGGCAAGTCTGTTTGCAACCATAATTTCACTTTTGATTTGTTCTTTGACAGTATTTTCGTTGTGAACTCGTGCGACAAGATTCACTGATGGAAGATGGTAAAGTGAATTGGTTCCCAACCGAATTGGTAATATACCTTCAGCATCTATTGAAAGCTTTGTGCATATTTCTTTGGCTGACAAAAGCCTCACATCAACATTTTTAGGCATAACCACAAGTCCACAAAAAAATCATCTTTTAATCAAATATCAAAGCTCGCCTTTGATTCAGTTTTTCTTACAATTAACAAAATTTACTAAGTTGTACCTTTGTCATGCTGTTCCAAAATTTATAGTCAACTGTTGTCGAATTGACGAGAAACTTATAGATACATCAAGCTAATGACAATTTTTTGCCATTAGCATTAAGACCTATATCACAAAATTAACGGGCCAAACCAGCATAGACCAGCACTTTAGGTCAGGACAACAATTTACTGGTCCGAGGTGGTCCGATACAAAACTGATATAAATCAGTTGGTTGACATTCCAAATCCTTCTTCTGGACCAGACCATCTCTATAAGTTGGTTTGAATATAGGGGAAAATAACGGACGGATGAACTTATTTTCCCTATGTTTCAATGATACTAGACTTGGCGGTCTGCTGGTCTTGTATAGCAATGTTCGTTCGGTTGCTCCTTGATTTAATCTCTCCTCGATATTTAACTTTTGGCCTGTTGATCAATAATGTTTTATATGAGAATAGAATAGGAACATTTACCTATCAGGAGAATCAAGTATGAACACAATTGGAGGACTAAGAGAAACCAATTCATGGCTAGAAGTCAGATGCGTTAGTTGTACATCAGTATTAAATCTTCATCCCAACTTCATAGCCAAAGAACTGCCCGATAAATTAAAACTCAGTGATGCTGGACATCATTTTCCGTGTCCATATTGCATCAAGGTAGGCAAGACGAGTGAGACGATCTGTAAACGTGTTGCTCCATGGGGTCAGTCGGCATGAAGCCTGACCTCTTCAATGATGTATTTGTCGTCACGGGGTACTTCGTTGAACATCATATCGATTTCTATAATGATATTGATCGCAATTACCCGTTCTGGGAACGCCGATTCATAGATAGACTTGTTGCTAAAGGCGTGAAGCGTGATGAGATCGCGGTTCATTCTAGATGGACCCGAAGTGGGAAAGAGATCAAGTTAGTCAAAACCCGTGGACATATATGGACATATTTCCCTCTTAAAAAGAACAAGACGATTTGGGTGACAGGTCCAAGGTCTATCATCCAGCAAATGGATATTCTGCCGAAAAGGGAAATTTGACGGAATAGTATCCCTTTGTTGGATTCAACAAGTGAGATTATATGCATGTATACGAATACACGCTATTCGATGCGGATCAACTTCTTCAGATGATGTGACCTCGGCAGTCAACAAATGGACCTTCTTGCAAAGAATAGACATCTTCTACGCCACAATGAACAGTTAACGACTTTGAATGAGAAAAAGCCATAGACCTCTTACCCCCCTGTTCTGCTTGACTTTGTAATAACATGATCGAGCACTCAGAAACTTTTTTCATTTTTCTTTCACGCGGCCCTTGTCCGCGTGAAAGTACCGAACTAGCTAATATAGTGACAGCGAAGAAACTGTCACTTTAACCTCCCGTGGGTCCGATTCCCACGGCATCATATTAAGGACATAAAACATGATGAAATTTGAAACAGAAACAACTTGCAACTCTCAAGAATGGATCGGCGCAGGTCGCTATCATCCCGATTGGACACTTAAAGACTGGAAACGCGAATTGGAACGTAGTACGGACCTTTGGTGGGCAGTCAACCGGCTCGAAGAAGAATCCGTTACTAAGAATGTTCGGAATACCGTTCTCTTCCGTGGACATCTCTCGGATCAACATCGCTTTACAGATGAGCATGAAGGAAATGAATATGTTCTGCTCCAACGTCAACGCGATGAACCGGATGTATTCTGGCTCTATGACCTTGTTGTTGAAACGGTGAGCAACAAATCAAACATCCAGATTCAACTGCGTCGTATTTTTGAAGTCTATGATACCGTTGATGGCATGATCCTTGGCAACAAAATCGTGGAACATGGTGAGGGAGAATCGTTTCTCTTCGATGGGCAGTGCCGACATGTGGTGGGTGATAAAGAAAGCGAACCATTGGATGATTATTATGGATGCTTGCCTGAAGAAGAACTGAGGCAAGTTTATACGACCGTGCAGAACTGGGCGTATCGTAAAACCCACTAACGCGAATTCACATTAGAACTACAAGAACCGGCCACCGTCAGAAATGGCGGTGGTTTTTTACTTGGCTGAAGGTGGTCTATGCGACATCCAGCACCCAAAGATATGACATTGGCTTACGAGCATGATGCTGGATGGTCCAGCGTCCGTTGGGTGTTCTTGCCGTGGGTATAAGCGTGAAAAAGTCTCGTCCTCTCATGCCAAGCTTGGTGGCTTCGTTGAGGATGTCAATATGTGCCCAGCACTGCTGACCAGCTTGAACTTGATCCTTACACTTCACCCAGATTTGTCTCCTCGCCACTCTTGAGGCTTCTTTCATCCCATCACGATAAAGCTTCATGATATCGTCGTACAGATGACCCTTGGTGGTTTGTGCATTTTGGTAGTTGGCATCAGTCATATGATTGCCGGGTGAATGAACATAGGGCGGATCAAGAACAACAATGTCGAATGATTTATCTTCGTAAGGAAGGTTGCGAAAATCATATGATCGTTCTGGTACGGTTACCAAGTCTGATCCTGTGACATCAAGATGTGGACATTTTCGCCAGAAGACACCTTTGCCGTAGGTCACATCAGCAATCTTTAGATCAGTATCTTTAGCATACAATGAAGCCACTGTTTTAATCAGATCAGCATTGTCACCATGGACGAGGGCTTCGACTGGTTTCTGGGAAACCTTCTTCCGTCTTCGGTAATCAGCCTGTCTACATTTATTGGAGCAAAAGCGTTTATCACGACGACCTTCATCAGAAGAAACATCGGCTCCACAATGATCACAAACTGTAACGGATACAGACCTCATAATACGTTACGGATAACATCGCAAATTTCGCTGGTCCAGAACTAATTGACAGTGCTGTGACGATACAATGTTGGCAGACTGACACCGATGGCTGTAGCCACATCTGTTACGATCCAGAGCACCTCCTAACCAATATCAGAGTATCAGACCCGTAATTCATCCCAGACTATCAGAAGGACACAAAGCTCATCGAAATGAGGGGCAATATGAGATGCAAGGGGTTCAGGGTTATGGCTTAGAATAGGGTGTAGATGTGTTACTGGCCAATGTTCATTGAGAACGCGTCTTGCGTCTCATCAAGTCTGGATTTGTTATATATATATTTCAAGACGACTTCAGAAATTATCTAGTGAGCGGTAATGTATTATATGTGATATCCGCTAAGTCATCGACAGGTTGAAGGTGTTTTGTCAGTTGTGACAGATAAACTTGCTTCATATGGTGCTGAATTGAATGCTTTAGGCGGGAAACATCTACAAAATACAGGGCAATATCATAACAATAGGTGTGAAAATTCTCACCTTCCATTTCGAAGGTGAGGGCGGCAATGCAGAAGTTTTAAAGTGCTCCCACACTGCAGAGATTTGCCGCAGTACACAGCTCCATTTGCAACCATTTAGTCGTAAAATCCCATCTTGTTGGGACATTTGTGATCAGTTAGAGTTCGTCTGATAACGCCGTTTGGTAAATCAAGTTTTCATCCATTTAATTCATGACTTCTGCATAAGACGTTTTTAAAGAATTACAGTTAGTCTTCTTTTATAAACGAGAGATCATATGAATGAGCTATATTCACTTTAACTCAATCGCTAAACAACGCAAAAAACAAACGTTAAAACTTGCCGACATTATCGGCTCTCTTAGTCATGCGCTTGATCTAACCGAAGGGCAACCACAGGGGCATTGCGTGAGATGTTGCTGGATTGGAACGAATATCGGCCTCACTCTTGGGCTTGGTGAAAATGAATTGAGCGATTTATATTTCACATTGCTGCTGAAAGACCTTGGTTGCTCCAGCAACGCGGCACGCATCTGCGAATTATACATCACAGATGATATTCATTTCAAAAAAGACTTTAAAACCGTGGACGGCAGTTTGAACTCTGCACTTAGATTTGTTTTTGCAAAAACAGGCTTGAAAGCAGGCCTGACAGAACGCATACGCGCTTTGGCCAATGTCTTACAAAACGGTGGCAAGATTGCTCACGAATTGATTGAGACTCGTTGCCACCGAGGTGCTGATATTGCTGCTAAAATGCGTTTTCCAAGCGGCGTGCAAGATGGCATCCGAAACCTAGATGAGCATTGGGATGGATCTGGTAAACCCTCGTCTTTGGTTGCCACTCAAATCCCCTCTCAAGCAAATATTGCGCTGCTTGCACAAGTCGTCGACGTGTTCCACAGTGAACACGGTATTCAAGCTGCAATTGAAGAGGTTAAGTCTCGCTCTGGGACTTGGTTTGATCCAAACCTTGTATCTGCATTTTTAAAGGTTCAAGAACAGTCGCATTTTTGGCAAATGCTAAAACAGGATAATCTTGAGGGTGAGGTCTTCTCAATGAAACCAGCCTTTTTGGCAAAACCCGTCAATGAAGATTATTTGGACGACATTGCAAAGGCATTCGCAGATGTGGTTGATGCAAAAAGCCCATTTACTGCAGACCACAGCAATCGGGTGACTTTCTACACAGATATGATTGCCGAGGAATTGGAATTTACCCCTCAACACAGAAGATGGCTTCGTCGCGCAGCTCTGCTGCATGATATTGGTAAACTTGCTGTTAGCAATCAAATCTTGGATAAACCTGGCAAACCTGATGAAGACGAATGGAACGCTATAAAATCACATCCGTTACATAGCTACAATATTCTGCGACATGTCGAAGCCTTTCATGATATCTCTGACATTGCCGGCGCTCACCATGAAAGATTAGATGGGAAAGGTTACCCTTGGGGCTTAAAGGATGATGAGATCTGTCTTGAAGTACGCATATTAACGGTGGCAGATGTATTCGACGCGCTAACTGCTGATAGACCATACAGAAAAGCCTTGCCAATTGAACAAGCATTTAAAATACTTGATAAAGATATTGGTGTGGCTTTTGATCCATCGTGTGTTCAAGCATTGAAAAATGGAATGGCGAAATTATCCTCCGCCGCGGCGTAAATAATAAAGCCCATTGGGTTCCGCTCTTTCAAAGCATAATATTATGACCTGAGAGCCCACTTCTATCCAGTTTTGGCTGGATTCTGCTAATTTATTGAGTTGCACCACAATTTAGGACCGCTAGGCTTGGGTATTTTCCGGTGTTATTGGTTGTATTTTTATCTTCATGCCTGTTGAAAACTGAATTGAATGGATAATGCCGGCTGCGTTATGTTGACCATGGACGAATAAGACGGTCTAGTATGGTTTTATTATCGGGTGGAACTTTATGGCCTTCGAAGTTGAGATACCTACCAAAAATGAAAAGAATAACATGAGGTTGTGTCTTAAGCATGAGACACAGGCGCTTCATAATAATGCGGAAAAGCTGGTAGACGATCTTGATATTTTTAAGTGTCAAAAAGAATATATTTTTTGGTTGCGTACGATGCTCCGGTTGCACTCACGATATGCACTATGCTGCGATGAAGTGGCAGGCGCATTTGGATTGAGAAAAAATCAGACAAATTTGATTGCTGCATTGCAAGGAGACCTACAAGCTCTTTCAGAAGAATGCGTCGATCCGATCATGCGTCATAATTCAACAAATTTTAATAAGATGATTGGCATCACATATGTGTTAGAAGGTTCTGCTATGGGAGCACAAATCTTACACAAACAAGCCGTGAAGAGTGGTTTAGTGAATGTTCGCTACATGAATTCGTTAAGAGAGAACGCCCACCCTCGATGGTCAGAATTTGTTGAAAAGTTGAACCAATGCACTTCCGGTTATAATGAGATTAAAAGTGGGGCAGTGTTGGTTTTTGAAGATTTAATTTCGCAATTGGATGAGTATAACAATGAATAAGTCCTTGGCAGAACAGGAGGCTGAAGCGTTAAAGAAGTGCGGAGATGTGCCATTTCGAGCGCCAGGTCACATACAATCCTTTGGTTGTCTAATCGGTGTAGACTTAGATGTATCGAAAATAGAATATGTTTCTCGAAATGTTGAAGAGTATTTTGATTTTGGCGCAGAGGAAATTATAGGCAAGTCTCCTTCCGTGTTTTTATCGAATGAACACATACATGAAATACGCAATATGGCAGGGCGCTCAACGGCAAATACACAAAGACAGCTAATTGGGGAATATAAAAATCTAAAAATTGCAGGCCATGTGCGAGGCGAAACAATTATTATTGAGCTGACGAGAGAGGGGGACATTGCTGAGAATCAGAGTCAGGGCCTTGATCGATTGCGTTGGTTGACATCTAAAATTTCGCACGAAGCTCCATTGCCTGTGGTTGTTGAGGAGGCTGTTAGGCATTTAAGATCATTTTCGGGCTATGATCGCGTTAAAGCCTATCGCTTTAGGCCAGATGGAAGTGGAGAGGTGATAGCTGAAAGCCGAGTTGATAATGTAGATAGTTTTCTAGGCTTGCGATTTCCCGCATTCGATATCCCAGAAAATGTTAAACAACTTTATGTCAAAACGCCTATTAGGATGATTTATGATGTTGATGCCGAACCGATTGAGGTTTTATCTGCTCCAAAAATGCCTGAACTAGATTTGTCCTTGGCAGTCTTGCGCGGAAGCATGCCAGTTCATAGTGAGTACTTAAAGAATATGGGCGTTTCTTCAACTCTTACTCTCCCTATTGTTGTTAACAACAAATTATGGGGCTTGTTTGCATTTCATCACTATTGCCCGCGTTATGTTGGTGGGGGCGTTGATCTGGCAATCGAGTTTGCGGGCCAGTATCTGAGTATGGTGATTTCTAACGCTATTTCGAAGCAAATTGTTCAATCAGAACTTGATGCGATCAAGATTGTTAATACACTTTTTTCAAATAAAGATAATCACAAGGCGAAAATCATATCTTGGGAGAAAGTTAAATTACAACTCTCAAATTTAATGCCATGTTGCGGAGTTGCGTATTGTTATCGTGATAAGGTCCACCAATATGGGACTTGTCCTCCAGAGGATAGTTTGAATTTGCTCAAGGCAATAATGAATCCAATTGAAAATAATTTGTACATTACTGATGAGATTGCCAATGAGCTGCCAAAACGCAGTTTTAATGGGGTTGCAGGTGCATTATTAATCCAAAGCGGAGAATTTTTCATTTGGTTTTTTCGGCGTAGTTCAGATTCAATGGTCAGTTGGGCTGGAAGTCCAGAAAAAGAATTAATTAACGACGGTGAAGAATCGCGGTTAAATCCGAGATCTTCGTTCGAAGCCTATAAAATATCTGCGGATGGCAAGTCAGATTCCTGGGAAACAAGTGATGTCATAGAAGCCAAAGGATTATATCGAGCAATTAATCGTGCTCAGTCAGAGCTGGTTATTCGTGACAGTATTTTGGAAAACTTGGAACTAGTAACACAAGAGCTTAACCATCGTGTTCGAAATATTTTAGCTTTAGTCCAATCCATTATTGAACAGTCAAACCCCAAAACGGGGAGTGTAGATGTTATTTTTGAAGAGCTACAAGCTCGGATTCTTTCATTAGCAAATGCACATGATATTTTAAACGAAAGCGGCTTGAGTGCACTTAGTGTTCGAGAGGCTATGGAACGCGAAGCTAGCCCTTATACAAATTCGCATTTGAGTTTAAGCGGTCCGGATGTCGGGATTTCCAAGGATGCCGCTACAATTTTTACCCTTGTATTGCATGAATTGTTTTCAAATGCTGCCAAGTATGGTGCGTTCTCGAATAGCGATGGTTGTTTAGATATCCACTGGGATTTTAGTCATGAAGGGTTAAATATCTATTGGAAAGAAAGTAATGGACCGACGGTTAGAGACACTAAGAAAGCTGGCTTTGGGTCAATTCTCATTCACAATGCATTTGCTTATGAGTTTGGTGGAGATACCGAGATAAACTTCAAACCCTCTGGATTAGAGCTAAAGATGTTCCTGCCCAGCAGTATTATTGTTAGTCGAGATAATATCCATGAGGGATTGGCTCAAATTGGTTTTCCCCAGACAGAAATAGGTGCAGGTGTTAGAAAGCCAATTGGGAATGTCCTTGTCTTAGAGGACGATTTCCTTGTGGCAACGCAGACTAAGCAAGAAATTGATAGACTTGGCGCATCGGCAACATTTTTAGCAAGTTCAAATGCAGAAGCACTGAGAATTCTTGGGATGGAAAATGTGAATTTTGCTGTTCTTGATATTAACCTGACTGGGGAGCGCAGTGGCGCCATAGCAAATATGTTAATAGAGCAGCGGATACCCTTTATTTTTGTGACAGGCTACGATAGCGGAGAAGAAACGATGAGGGAATTTCCTGATATAGCTATCATCAAGAAACCTTACAATTCGAATAAACTAGCTGAAGCTATATTCAGCGCACTAAATTAATAGAGTACAAAATGGCAAATGTTTTATTATTAGATGACGATTTTGTACTCGCGCAAGATTATAAGGAAGCCTTGGAAAAGGCGGGTCATGATATCACAGTCACACATACTGGACTTGATGCGGTAAATTATTGCGCAGATCGAAAGTTTGATATCCTAATTTTAGATGTATTTATAAAGCGAGGCCAATCAATCGCATCTGATGGCGGGTTATATTGTATTTCCCAACTAAGGCATAATCGAACGCAGCGGTTTGTTACCTCTACAAATGTGCCAATTATTGCGATTTCAGGAGCCTATTCAGTCAAACTAAATAATTTACCGTTACAAAGCGCGTTAACATTGGGTGCGAATGCAACTTTAACTAAGCCGTTGAATTTAAATGAACTTATCGAGAGAATTTCACGATTTTGCGTTTAATTGCGTCATGTAATCTTAACAGATAAGTTCCCTAAAATAATTTACGTAAGACCAATAAAACAGTTGTGAATCCAGCTTCAGATAAGTTTGAGATTATAAAAATTTTTTGTAATTATTTATGAAGAGATTCGGAGACCTGTATGAGCAACTATTTTTCGCGTTTAGTCTATAAAGAAAATTCAGAAGATTTGTCTATGCGTATGCAGACTACTTTAAAACAAGCAGAATATTTGCGTCAAACATCAAAAATGCTTCGAGAAGAAGCTAGAGAAATGCGTGAAATGTCTCAGTCAACTCGACGTTGGGGTGAACGCACTCAGCTGGTCAGCCCTTAAAATATACTCCAAGTTATAATCAAAAATACCAAACGCATTCGTTATGAATGTATTTGGTATGTTCTTTAGGACATAACTTTTATTAGTTAACCGTACAGTCTTTACAGTTATTGATAAGTACTTGCTTAAGAAAAACTTTTTCTCGTTATCAGTCCTATCATAATGATGCTGTATAAGAAGTAAAAAATAATTTAGTGTTTAACCATTAAGTTCAATATTTTGCTCTCAAAACTGGATAAATCAAAATCAAACTTATCCATGCAGCTATAAATCCCGTGCTCTTCCATATCTTCATTTGATATGTTTCCCACATCGGAGGATATGACAACAATTCGGCCATCATAACCTGTTGCTCGCAGTTTAGGCGTGGTCTCTTTAAATGTTTCATATGGTGCAAGACGGTTATCCAGCAAGATAATATCAGGTTCCTGCGATTTTATTGAGTGAATTGCATCCTCTATGTTGCTTGTAGCTATCAAATCAATGACTTCAATATTCATTGAATAACAGTCAAACAAAGCATGCTGATGCGAATTATCATCAATTAGTAACACATTAGATATTTCCATATTTAAAACTCCCCGTCTGACCAGTTAGTCAGCGGAAGCTTGCCTGAAGCTTATGAAAATTCGCTTTTTTGAGAAAAATTGCTAGGATTAGTAATTTATTAACAGTTTTTTAATTCCGTCGCTATCTGTGATGAAATCATACATTGGGTACATGTTGCACATTTCAACAAGGAAGTCGCTGTTCATAGGTTTGTTAATAAAGAAGTACGCCCCTGCGTTTCTAGCATCTTGTTTGTCTTTAGGGTCTTGAGAGCCTGAAAAAATGCCAGCTATTACTTTTGAATTATCGAAATCAATATAGAGTTGTTCTATCATTTCAATGCCGTTTTGTATAGGCATATTGAGATCAATAAAAGCAAGTACTGGGTAGTCTTGATCGATGTTCTTAAGATACTCGCAAACAGAATTATAATTTGTGTGATGAGCAATACTCAAATCAACCTTTTCTCGTTGTAAGATCAAGCGCGTTATAAACGCTTCGTCATCGGAGTCGTCAACGAATAAAATCTCTTTTACTTGTTTATCATTCATTCTTTATGCGTTTCTATTGGAAGGTTGATTTCAAATTTAGCGCCACCTAAAGCGCTTTCACTGCATGTGATTGTGCCATTATATTGGCTGACAATTTTTTGAACAATTGACAGTCCCAATCCACTACCTTCGACTTCATCTCGACGTTTTAATCGGCTGAAAACCTCAAATATCTTTTCTCTTGAATCTTCCTTTACACCAGGGCCATTGTCCTCAACGATTAATACGTGACTAGATTTTAGTTTTCTGGACGAAACTTTAATAGATGGTTCTTCTTTCTCATTAAACTTTAATGCATTACCGATCAAATTTTGGAATAGTTGCATAAAGTGTATTCTCGCTCCCCAAACATCCGGTAACTTTGAGATATTCAATTTTGCGTTTTGTTCCTCAAGAGCAGGTAGCATGGTTTGTTTAATTTCATCTAGAATTTCTGGTAGACTGATGTCGCCCATTTCTACTTTTGCATCTATTCTCGAAAACGCTAATAAATTGTCTATAATATTGCGCAATCGTTTCGTATTGTTTTCAATACGCGCTACAATTTCATTTCGTTTTGTCTCATCCATTTCAAAATCTGAATTTAATAATAGTGCAGACATCATTTCGATCATGCGCACAGGTTCTTTCATGTCATGAGAGCAGACATAAGAAAATCTATTTAACTCTTCATTGGAGCGAGAAAGCTCATCCAGGGTTGTTTGCAATTGTTTCGCATTCTGCATTTCCGTAGTGACGTCTTGGAAAACACCAAAAACATTTACCGTTGTACCCTTGTCATCTTGATATGGCTTGCCAATTGAATTTACAATGCGATAACTACCATCTTTATGGCGAAGTCGTGCCTGAAACTCAAATCTCTTTCCTTCATTAATGGTGGTGTTAACATCTTTACTGACCCGTTCCAGATCGTCTGGATGGTAAAACTCGATGGCACTTTCAAGTTCTGGATTGTATTCTTCAGGTGTTAATCCGTGGATGTTAAAAACTTCCTCCGACCACATTAGTGTACCGGCAATAAGATCAATCACCCAATACCCGACACCAGAGAGATTGGACGCTAAATTAAGTTGGCTATTAATTGTTGAAAGTTCAATAAAGTCTGATTTTTTCTTAGATATGTCTGTCAGCGTTCCTGTGAAGCGGATGACATCGCCGTTTTCATTCAATTCTGCCCGAGCGGAAGTTTCTACCCAAATATATTTCCCGTCGTGCCGTTGAAAACGGTACTCAACACTATATGGTGTGCCATTCTTGATATGATCGATACGTGTTTTATGAAGTAATTCAAGGTCGTCTGGGTGAACGCATGATTCAAACTTTTCGAAAGTTATCTTTTCATCTTTTTTGAACCCGGCTATCTTTCGGATCTCATCTGACCAATATATGTCTTCTGACTGAAAATCTCTTTCCCAAAGGCCAATTGATGTTGCCGTTATTGCCGCATTAAGTCGTCGTTCGCTCACAATCAAGCCTTCTTGAGATTGGTATTCTGCGGTGATATCCTGTTTTACAGTGTAAAGTAACGGTAGGTCTTTGTTGGGTTGCTGAACGGGTATTCTACTCCAACGAACCCATAGGCTTCGTCCATCATGATAAACAATTTTACGAACTTCGTTAATGACCGCAATGCCCGTTTCTAATATATTTAAATCTGATTTTCGTATCTCATCGCGAATGCTTTCATGATAATAATCATAAGTATTTGTGCCTTCACTTTTTCTCTCAGTAAGACCTAGTAATCTGTCGGTCGCAATATTTGCCCGAACAATTCGTCCTTCAGCGTCGCGCACTTTGATTGCTTCTGGAACATTGTCAAAAATGAGTTGTAGTTCATTTTTGGTATCAATTAACTCTTGTGTGTTGTCATTTAGAACAACAATTGCACCCATCACTTCGTGCGTTTCGGAATAATATGGGCTGATGGTTACCGTTGCACTCACATTGTCATGATCGACAGAAAATTCTTGAGATGTACTATCGGCAAACACCTTGTTTATATTGTCAATTAAACTTGGAAAGCCGTCTGGAACTTGAACGCGACTTAGGTGTGGTAGCGCAAGATCAGCTTCAATCTTAAAGATATTCTCAGTCGCCGCGCTAACATAAGTAATGTTCATAGAGCGGTCTACAACAATCATAGGAACTGATATATTGTGCAGCACTCCCTTTAAATCTTGGTTCAAGGTGCCGAGCTGCTGAGCGTTTACTTGAAGTTCTTCATTTACAGTTGAAAGCTCTTCATTAGTGGACTGCAACTCTTCATTAGAAGTTTCTAATTCTTCGTTAGTTGATTGCAGCTCTTCGTTGCTAGACTGCAATTCTTCGTTGACGGCTTGCAACTCTTCATTGGAAGTTTCTAATTCTTCTGTGGTTTGCTGCAAATTTGTTCGTGTTATTGCAAGTTCGTTATTGAGTTGTTCAAATTGCTGAATAGCATTTGGCGGTATAAGCCCTTGTGTATCCGCCGTTGGTATTGTTTCTTCCCATTCTTCAAAGACTACTAACGCAAGTATTTCTTCATTTTCAGGTGCTGCAAGCGGATAGACAACAATTCGATTTTTTAACTTTGGATCCTCAGAATTTTGGCGAACATTACCAATAACTTTAGTGTTTTTTCGAAGGGCAGCTGGTACGGCAAATCTGACATCTTGACGGTAAGGTTCAACTAATAAAGACGTCGCTTTTGTATTGACCATGCCGGCATCTAAACCAATATACTTGGTCATTTGTCCAAATGATTTGACTAACTGGAAATCACTATTGGTAATAATGGCATTTGGCCCAATTGCTGCAACAAGCGCGTCGAAACGTTCATTTAATTGCTGTTGTTGCGTAGAAGTTTTAGGCTGTGAATAGGTATTGTTTGGATGTATCCCCAGTCGAGATGGTGTGCCTTGTAAAATATCATTTGGAACTTTTCTAACAACATTAGGGCGTTGAAAGAAAATATGTTTATCTCTGTCAGAAAGTCGAAATAAATCCTCTGATGCGGCTACAGCCTCAGATTTACCTAAAAACAACAAGCCGTTTGGCTTCAGAGAATAATGAAATCTTGCAAAAACTTCTGCTTGAAGTTGAGCCTGAAAATAGATCAATAAATTTCTACAACTTACCAAATCCAAATTTAAAAAAGGTGGGTCTTGCGCGACATTGTGAATTGAAAATACAACTTTTTCACGGATCATTTTTTTGACCTGATATCCTTTTGGAGCAGGGTCAAAATAACGTTTGATTACGTCAGAATCCATTTCTGTAAATTCAGCCTGTGGGTAAAAACCACGTCTTGCCGTTTCGATTGCATTTGCATCAATGTCGGTGCCAAAAATTTGCAATCTGCATTGCTTGGGAGGATCGTACTCGCGGCATATTTCATGAAATAAAATGGCGATAGAGTAGGCTTCTTCCCCTGTTGCAACACCAGGTATCCATACTCGTATAAAGTTGTCTTCTGTATTTTGTACCAACTTCCTTAAGTGGTAACGTAGTGCTTCAAATTCTTGAGCGTCGCGAAAAAAAGCTGTAACTGAGATGAGCAAGTCTTTAAATAGCTCTTTGACTTCATCAGGCTGTTCTCGCGCAATTTTAACGTATTCTGGAAGAGTAGTTACTTTTACAGCAGCCATCCGGCGGGCCACACGACGCTGAAATGTGGGCGTTTTATAACATTTGAAATTAACTTTAGTCTGATTATGTAACAAACTGAGCAACTCTGAGACACCATCCAAATTTATCGGTGAAGCTTTTAGGATGTCTAAGTTCCGAGGTACTGTTATAACTTGTGATAGTTGAGCACCTAATTCTTCAGGCGACATAACAAGGTCTACTTTACCGGTTTCAATGGCTGCACTTGGCATGCTTGAATACTTGGCTGTCATTTCATCTTGTGCAACTGTTACGCCGCCTTTTTCATGAACGGCCTGAATGCCTTTTGCTCCGTCTGAACCAGTTCCGGACAGAATAACTGCTACAGCTTTTTCTCCTTTAGCGTCAGCTAAACTTGCTAGAAATACATCCACTGATGGTTTTGGCGCCGCAATCGATTTGCTTGGGTCGGCGAGGCGAAGTTGATCTTTCTCCACAATTACATTTGAATTAGGGGGAGTGATATAAACTGTGTTAGGAAGCGGGACTAAAGAATCTGTTATCTCCAAAACTTCCATTATAGTTTCGCGGCCAATAATGTCTGTGAGCATGCTTTTATGATGTGGTGACATATGCTGTGCGATTATATACGTCGCGGAGAGGTCATTAGGGACATTTCTAAAAAAGCCTCTTAGAGCTTCTAGGCCGCCGGCAGAAGCACCCAATCCAATCCAAAACTCAGCCGCGATAGGCTGTTTCGTTTTTGTTTTCGATGATTTTGTCATTGCATTACTCGTCAAATCGGCGTTAAGCTCAGCATTTTGCTGGAGCCATAATTTTTAAAATTTTAAGTTGAAGTTGAGATGAGATTTAGTTAAGCCACATGCCATGGCTAATGATCTAAATCCCAGGCCCCCTCCAGCCTTTGATTAAGGTAATAGACAACTTAAACCATATATTTTGTTTGTCTACCGATGTTTATGAAATTGTGTATAAGAAATGACGTATTAGAAATGACGTATTAGAAATTAAATATTCTTGTGATTGATATTGTTGGTGGTAGCTGTGGGTTCTGAATGAAAGCCTCTTATTTTGGTTGTAATTCATCGCAGTTTATTAGCCGTCAATGGAAGCTTATTTTATTTGGTTGATCCTTCGCGTTAAAACCCGTTTTCCATTTTGTCAGGTTTGTCTGGATACGATGAGATTGTGAAATAGACCGTAGAGTTAAATTCTTTGAGATTTTAAAAAGAGCCCATGCTGTAATTTCTGAATAGTGATCAGGTCACTGGAAATTTAGCATGGGCTGATAATATTCCTTGATTTTTGTCATGGCACATTGAGAAGGGACTCTTTAAACCCCATAATTTAGCGGCGGCTAGTCGGGGTAATGTACCAGTATATTATCGCCAACTCACACATTCGATTATGGTGCGAAAACATCGCGCTATTGGGCGAGAATAGGGCACTGTTGACGGACGTAGGGGGGGTGTCCGCTCGCTTGTGATCGCATCATTTATTCTGATGTGTTTAATAGAGTTGGTACGCTAGGAATTTTGACGCTACAATACAAATGACACTCACTGCTAAAAAGTACGCGTAACTTTTTTGATATTCATCAATATCCAGTCAAGGGTTGAATGTGCAACCAAGTGTTGTTCTGTTAGAGCCAGCTCGGCTCGGTGGTCAATCCTACCTCCCTATTGTTTTTATATAATGAAAATATTTTATACTGATTCGGAAAAAAATGTAAAGATAGATGTCAATACCTTAATAATAGTAGATATAAACACATGCGCATTTAAATAGGTTTTTTCGTTCGAGTTATATTGCAGCGACTAAATCAACTGGCCGTAATGTTAAATTATACTCTTGTGAATTTGGTATTTTCCCAAGAATATTTAGCCGTTTACGATGGTTGCAATTATTCAAAGAACTATCAATAAAATGATTTGAAAAATGACAGCAATTCTTCAAATTGAATTTTGTTCGATGCTGGAGATTGTTATATTTGACCATGAAGCTTATTGATTGAGTAACTTTGTGTCTTAACGCTCAATCAAGCCGTGTAGGCTATAATAATGTAATTATTTTCATCTGAGGATTGTGTTTTGAGACAAGATAGTTCCAATTTTAATATAATGACCGATGACTTAAACGAGAAATTGGAAAGCAGTCTCAAACGGTCAGCTTGGTTGAGGGAGATTGCAAAAGTTGTGCGAGAAGATGCTACAGAGCTTAGAGAAGTCTCACGCTCGGTTCGTTTGAGCATGAAATAACCTCTCATATAAATATATATTTCAACCAAATCATAGTTTTTTTGTAGAATATCGACACTCGGGTCATGTGCGTGCCTGTATATTTGATCAATGATTAATAGTTAGTTTCGCCACTTGACTTCCTTTAGTCAGATCGTGAGGTGTTTTGATAGTCAGTTTTATTTCCCTTTTCTGTCTACGATATTCATCCAGAACGGCATCGGTCCATAGAGTCATGGCTTGGCTTTTTAGTTTTATGTATTGGCTCTCAGCACCGTAGGCTAATTGGGTTATTCGCGCAGAGTGCTCTCGTTGAAAGTCATCCCTTTCCATTGCGATGGAAAATATAGAGCTGAGATGCCCCTAGTTTGTTAGACACCTTTTATTTCATTTTGTTCTGTCTGTTTTCAAAGTCAATGGGTGACAGTAATCCATTGTTCGTATGTTTGCGTTTTGGGTTATAAAACATTTTGATATACTCGAAGATATCTTG
>JBDWQJ010000007.1:0-374060 GCA_039986595.1 Lentilitoribacter sp. | reverse complement strand
ATCGAACGCGGGGCTTTTTCGTGTTGGTTAGAAACAAACTTAAAAAATAACCAACAGGAGTTTAACTGATTTCATGTTTCAGTTGGTATTTGGTTCAAAGTTTGTTGTCTGTAATTTTGGAATTTGTATCAGGTAACAGATGTGGTTTCATCTCGAACGGGTGGCATTGAGATCAACACCACCCATTTGATTTCAATTAACCGATTGTACGGTATTCTGTTGGTGACAATTTGCCATTGCCATCTGCATCTGCTGCATCAAAATCTGCACGATCGAATTGACCAGTTTTTGCACGAAGTTCTTTGTATTGGATGAAACCATCACCCAATGAGTTAAGTTCGTTTGAGACACCAACATTGCTGTCAATTTTGCTGAATGACAAAGCAGATGCGCCTGTGATTGAGATCATTGTAACGGTTGCAAGAGCGATAAGAGTTTTCATAATTTTAGTCCTTTTAAGTATCGTGCCAACAGGTTTAAAAACCAGTTTGTTTGTGGGGCACGTCATTGTTTCATATGTGGTTTGTGGGTTTTCAAAAGCCCTGCCCCATTTGGGAGGAATAAAGGAGCAAAGCTTCTGAAAGAGGTCGTCTGAATTAACGCAATTGGAGATTATCCAAGTGTACGGAATTCAGTTGGTGATAGTTTGCCGTTACCGTTTGCATCAGCTGCATCAAAGTCTGTTGCAGAAACACCTGGGATAGCGTTGCGAAGTTCTTTGTAGCTGATTTGACCATCGCCAGCACCAACAGCTGCGATTGCGTCTTGGTTGCCGATATTGTGGTTGTCAACTTGACCGAAAGAAAGTGCAGAAGCACCTGAGATAGCCATCATTGATACAGTAGCAAGAGCGATAAGAGTTTTCATAATTTTAGTCCTTTTAAGTTAAGCGCCGATAGTTTGTTTGTGGAGCGCTGATATGTTTTGTTTAAAGTTTCAAGTTTGTTTTATCGAAGCGCTTCAGAGCGTTTTGTGGAAACCCGTGTTCGTTTCGATGAACTAAATGTAGGGCAGGAAAATGAGAAAATAAATTAACATATGCACACGGGCTCGTGAGGTCGCGTGTGATAATGGCTAGGCCCATGTGATAGGGTTCGGGCAAAGCCTTAAAAACAAAGGTTAACGGCAATAAACCCATCACGGATCTGCTCTCGAAAAAAGATCAAACTTTTTTCAAAAAGGCTATTGTGGGCCAAATTTATGCCAAGAACGGCATGGTCAATGTGTGTATCTGTGAGCGAATGTGAGCGTTACAGTTAGAAAATATGTATTTAATCTGATTAAAAATCTTGAATATGCGCTTATTTTAAACGACTCATTAGTTTTACGCCTGAACCTTTTGGCATTGGTAAACTTAATATATAAAACTAAAAACCACCCACGAATTTCTCCGTGGATGGTTTAACGCTTTCCCTATAAAGCGTCATAGCTAATCAATGCGTGTGACCGACAGCACTTGTTTAAAACTATTTACTATTAAGCAGATTGCTTTACGGCATTTGCCGGCTGACTGACAACACGGTTGCGCCCTTTTTCTTTTGCTTCGTGCAGATAAATATCTGCCACGTTCAATACAGAATCGATTGTTTCACCCGGAGCGAATTGAGCGACGCCGAATGATGCTGACAAACGAATGGATTTACCATTTGCTTGAAGCGGCGTGTTTGCAATTTTCGCGCGGATTTGCTCTGCCAATGCTGATGCCGCCTCTAAACCACCATCTGCGATAAAAACACCAAACTCTTCACCGCCCAAACGAACGACAAGTTTATCATCTGCATCCGCAATTTCCATTGTTAAGCTTGCGATCGTTTTTAGAACTTTGTCGCCGATAGCATAACCATATTGATCATTAAAGTTTTTGAAATGATCAAGATCAAACATCACAACGGCCGGATGCGCACCTTCTTGATGTGCTTGTGCGACAGCAGTTGCACCTTCATTAAACAAGTAACGGCGGTTATAAACATTGGTTAGGAAGTCAGTTTGCGCCATGCCATTTAACTGGTGTACCAAACGAACTGTCTCAACGTTTTCACCCACGCGCCAATGGAATTCTTCCGCCGCAAACGGACGCTGCATAAAGTCATTTGCGCCGGCTTTAAGGAATTGCGCTGACATCAAACTGTTTCCTGTTGATGAAACACCAAGGATACGCATGTTTTTGCCATAGCCACCTTTTCGAATGCGGGCCGTTAGCTCATCACCATTCATGCCAGGCATATTGTAATCAGTGATGACAAGATCAAATTCGTGTCCTTCTTTAAGGAGGTGTAAGGCTTCTTCACCACCATAAACAGCATGAACTTGATAAAGCTGTTGTTCAAGCAATGACACCATAACACTTTGCGTTGTTCTTTGATCATCAACGACTAGAATACGCGAATATCTGTTTAGGAGCGCTTTGCGCGCTGTTTCCGCCAAAATATATACTGAATCAGGGCTATCTTTTACAACATAGTCAACCACACGGCGGCTCAACATGCGATCACGAACTTCCTCAGAAAAAGTTCCTGTAAAGACAATTGTTGGAATGTCACGGGAGAGCAACTCATCCATGACTTCACCATTTGGCGCGCCTGGCACATTCAAATCAGTCAAAGCAATGTCGTATTGACCAGGATTGCTTACAACGCAATCAAGCACTTCTTCGTAGCTAGCACAAACTGTGATGTTTGCAGCAAACGTTTCTTCAAGCTTTGATGTTATGATTTCCTGGTAAGTGCGCGAATCCTCCACCAACAAGATGTTGATGTTACCAAGTACCTGAGCTGCCCCAGCACCCCGTTTAGAATTTCTAAAGCGCATTAAAATCTCCTGACGTCGCAATAATTCACGCCCGACACTTTAATAAAAGCCTTACGATGTTCTTAAAATTTTATCTGGATTTTCGTATAGACAACTAAATTTCCAGCCTTCAGGAACGGCTTAACCGTTTGTTTTTAAGCCTTTTTAACCCATCGCCTCTCGGGCGTTTGTTGCCAATAGGTTTTTTCAACACCAGCGTTGCTCAGCTGTTTCCACTGCGCTCTTGCTTGTTCAAGTTGAACCTGATCATGTCCATCGAACATGTAAACAATCCGCTCACAATTTTCGCTATCGGGTTCAGGACCCATTTCAACAACGAATCGCACTTCGGCATTGTTCTGTGCGGTTTCATTGGTTGTCAGCAAAATAGGCTGCTGATCGCTAAATGCATCTTCGGCAAGACCATGTGCTAAAAAACTATCATCTCGGAATGTCCAAAGCTGTTGATCAAGTGTTGTCATTTTGTCTTCATCACCACAATGAACACAGGCACGCCACCCCCTCTCGAGTGTTTTTTCAAGCAATTGGGGAAGCGTTTCCTCAAGGCGTGTTTCGGTCAGATGATAAAACAGCACCTCAGCCATAGTTTAGTCCGTTCAAGTTAGCTACCAAGTCTAGCTCTCATAGTTTTTTGCAACCAATTCATTGAGCAAACGCACACCGAACCCTGATGCCCAAGTTGCTGAAATATCAGTTTTTGGGGAATTCATCGCGGTTCCTGCAACATCAAGATGCGCCCAAGGTGTGTCACCAACAAAGCGATGCAAGAATTGCGCTGCTGTGATTGAACCGGCAAATCGTCCACCAGTATTCTTCATATCGGCAAAACGAGAATCGATCATTTTATCGTAGGCTTTATCGATAGGTAGGCGCCAAACACGCTCGCGAGTCTGCAATCCAGCTTGTGTCAACTGTGCAGACAATTCATCGTCATTTGAAAATAAACCGGCATGCTCTTGGCCCAACGCAACCAAAACAGCGCCTGTAAGCGTTGCAAGGTTAATCATAAATTTAGGATTAAAACGCTCATTACAGTAATAAAGTGCATCACAAAGCACTAAACGCCCTTCAGCATCGGTGTTGATTATCTCAATCGTCTGGCCGGACATTGATGTCACAATATCTCCCGGGCGTTGGGCTTTGCCATCTGGCATATTTTCCACAAGCCCCAAAATACCAACCACATTTGCTTTGGCTTTACGACCAGCTAACGCCTTCATCAAACCGATAACCGCAGCCGCGCCGCCCATATCGCCTTTCATATCTTCCATACCGCCACCAGGCTTAAGCGAAATACCGCCAGTATCAAACACAACACCCTTACCGACAAAAGCAATTGGATCTTCTGATTTTTTACCGCCATTCCAAGTCATGATGGCAAGACGCGGCGGACGTTCGGACCCAAGCGCGACACCCAAAAGTGCATGCATTCCAAGCTTGGTCATTTGTTTTTCTGTTAAAATCTCAGTTTTAATACCAAGCTCTTCAAGCGCTTTTGCTTCGTTTGCGAATTCAACCGGGCCTAATGTGTTCGCTGGTTCGTTGACAAGACGACGCGCAAGCACGACACCATCGGCAATTGCCTGACGCGTGTTAAAAGCTTTTTTAACTGCAAGGTAATTGCTTGCCATCATTTTGATTTTATGAGTTTTTTCCGCGCCCTTCTTTTTGGTAACAGTTTTATACTCATCAAAATCATAAGCGCGAAGTGTCATTCCCAAGGCAAACTCGGCCAATAATTCGGCATCTTGCCCATCTTTCTCAGCATCTGTGAAAATATGAACTTTTTCAGATGAGCCAATTTTCGAAAGCGTTTTACCACCCATATTGAGCCAGGAGTTTTCCGCATTTTCGCCAGCATCACCTGCACCGACAACAATCACCTTTCCAAAAGGTGATGATTTTGGTGCAACGAACGAGAAGGAACCACCATCTTTTGCTTCAAATCCAGCTAATTCTGCAGCTTTAGCGACCAACTCCGCATCACCAATTAGTTCTGCATGGGAAGGATAGGTGCCATCTTCTCCCACAATAAAAATAGCCAGGTCACAAGCGGTTTTAGACGGTTTTGAGAAACTAAGATCAATTTTCATGGGGGCATACTCTCTTCATGTGTTGAATCATTTTGCGATTCGGATCTGATTTTGCAGCGTCATCTATAGCGCCTTTTGAGAGGTTACGAAAGCAACAGATAGCGTGATAATTGCGCCACATTTTTGACAGATTATTAACCATATTCATTCGTTAAATATTACCCATTTTCTGAACATATGCTATAATAATAATGTCGGCTTGGTTTACGTCTCTATGCATCGTGGATTTTTCTATTAAATAGCATATTTACAATAACTTATCTTGCCAGAAACAATGCAATTTAAAAGGCAATTTTGCAGGAAAAATGAAGCAAATTGAACGCTACATATTCGGCCGAATTGCCACGATTACCTTTTCGGCGGCAGCGCTGATTACCATTTTGGCTCTCACAACACAGATTCTCATCCGCGTCGATGTGCTCACAACATCTGGCAGTGCACTTACAACTTTCCTCACACTAGCTGCGTCTTTGGTGCCCAAAATGTTGCTTGTTGTCGCTCCATTTGCGCTCCTCATTGGTATCGGGCGCATTCTGACAACGATGAATGATGACAGCGAATTGGTGGTTATCGAAGCATCTGGCGCCTCAAATAAGTTCATCGTCAAACCTGTAATTTTTTTATCTGTTCTCATTGGTGTTCTAACCATTATTGTTGCAAACGTTGTTGCGCCTCCTGCTGCGAGACTGTTGTATTCAACGATTTCCAACGCCAATTCTGACATCATATCAATTGCTGTTAGCGCCGGTGGTTTCCAGAAAATTGAGGATGATCTTTATATTCAGGTCAGCGAAAAACTCGCTGGTGGTGAGATGAACGGAATATTTTTATCTGATCGACGCGACCCCGCAGCAGAGTTGGTTTATTACGCTCGTTCCGGCACGATGGTCGAAACTGGCGATTTAAGTCTTCTAGTGATGCGAGATGGGCAAGTTCATCGAGGATCAGGGGCAGATAATCAAACATCGATCATCAATTTCACGTCCTATGCACTTGATTTACAGAGCTTCATTCCATCTTCAGCCGCTGCATCTTATCGTCCAGCAGAGCTTTATCTCGATGATTTGCTCAATCCGAATGAAGTTGAAAATGCCAACCGAGACTGGGAACGATTTTACGCATTTCAAATCCACAATCGCCTGTCTGGATGGCTTTACCCCATCGCTTTCGGCTTGATTATGGTCGCCTTTTTAGGACGCGCGCAATCCCATAGATCAGACAAAATACATCTTGTATCCACAGCTGTTGGAATTTGTGTTCTTGTCCGCCTAGGTGGGGGGTATGCACTTGAACAAGTCGAAACACGTCCCGGAGCTGCAATTTTCGCATATTTAATCCCAATCGCAACTATAATATATTTCTCCTACATCATCATTATCGGTCGACAAATAAAATTACCAAAATTCTGGGTGCGATCTGGTGAAGCATTTATTTCTTTTGTTCAAAAAATATTCAACCGACAAAAGCACAAAGATAATGGAGTAGGAATAGCATGAGCTTATACTCCAACAAATTTGGCACCTTACAAAGGTATATCGGACGAAAATACCTCACCTCATTTGGGATCAATTTCATAGTTCTCATCGCGCTTATTTTTATGGTGGATTTTAGTGAAAATGCACGCCGCTTCTCAACGGTCCCAGGCTATTCAGCAAGCGTGATGGCATTTTTAACGATTTTGAAAATACCAGCTCTTGTTCAAGTCACCATTCCATTTGGTATATTGATTGCCTCAATGTCCACGCTTATGGGACTTAACCGCAAATATGAACTTGTAATTGCGCGCGCCAGCGGGTTATCAGCATGGCAATTTTTGACACCGCTTTTAATCAGTAATCTCATCATTGGTATCTTGAGTGTGACAGCGCTTAATCCACTTGGGGCTTACACTGCAAAACTGGGTACACAGGTCGCAGCAGAAGTTGGCTTTGGTGGCGGATTGGGCGCAACCAACAATAACGCGCCATGGCTTCGTCAAGTAACAGATGAAGGCAGCGCAATTATTGGTGGCCGTAGCTCAACACAAAATGGCCAAGTGCTAAATGATGTGACAATCCTGCGCTTTAATGATGGCAATACGATCAAAGACCGAGTTGACGCTGATATTGCAACTTTATCCGATGGGTTTTGGATTTTAAGTAATGCGCGCATTACCACCAGTGGTCAGCCGATTATTACCCAAGAAGAAATGCTAATAAAAACAAACTTACAGGCAGAGTTTATCGAAGAAACCTTTGCATCAGCAGAATCGGTTTCGTTTTTTGAGTTACCGAATAAGATAGATGCTGCAAACTCGTTTGGGTTGAAGGCGAATGCTTACACCATGAAATTACACCAATTAATTGCGCTACCTGCGCTATTGGTTGCGATGACTTTGATCGCAGCGATGGTTTCCCTCACTTTTGTTCGCTTTGGGCAATCACTTTATTCGATTCTTGGTGGAATCCTTTGCGGGTTTCTGCTTTATGTCGTATCAGAACTTATAACCGCATTTGGTGAGGCTGGTTCCGTCCCGCCAATTGTGGCCGCTTGGGTGCCAGTTATTGTCGCCTCAACGATTGGAACAACAGTGCTACTACATAAGGAGGATGGTTAGTTGAGTATTGAGTACCACAAACATATGTGGAAAATGACTAGCGGTCTGAAGACACGAAAAATGGCAGTTATTGCTGCATGTGCAGTAATATCTCCGCTCCTATTAGCACCATTGTCCCCTGCCATGGCGCAGAGCTTAAACTCGGGCAATTTGCAAGCACCTCAAGTGCCAGAGAACACCAAGCTATTATTGGCAGCTGATGAACTAACTTATAATCAAGATCTAGATATTGTTGTCGCAAAGGGTGGCGTGCAAATTGATTATGGCCCGTATCAGCTCGTTGCCCGTCAGGTTGAATATAACCAAGTCACCGGACGTGTGCGTGCGTTCGGTAATGTTGAGTTGGTTGAGCCAAATGGTAACCGAATTTTTGCTGATGAATTAGATATCACTGATAATTTCTCGGACGGTTTTGTTGAGGCACTTCGTATTGAAACACCTGATCAAACGAGAATAGCAGCCTCCAGTGCGCAGCGCAGTGGAAACAACATCACAGTTTTAAACAATGGTATTTATACCGCCTGCCCAAAATGTGAAAAGGATCCAACAAAACCGCCATTTTGGCAGATCAAGGCCGCACGTGTCATCCAAGATGACCAAGAGCGTACGATCCGATTTGAAAGCCCTGTGTTTGAAATTGGTGGCGTACCAATTTTACGCTTACCATCATTTACAATTCCTAATCATGAAAACAGACGCCGTAGCGGGTTTCTAATTCCATCGGTAGGCTTTTCATCGGAAATGGGCTATTTTACCAAAGTTCCATATTACTTTGCATTATCGCCTGACATGGATGCAACAGTTACCGCAAGTGGATTTAGTAAGGCAGGATTTTTAACAGAAGTTGAATTCAGGCAAAAATTTAACAAGGGCAATCATACTCTTTTACTCGCTGGCGCTCATCAACACGAACCAACAAATTTCGATGCTGGGTCTGTAGACGCGGCAGAAACTGAACGTGGATTTATAGCGTCAAAAGCTGAGTTTCAACTTGACGATAGGTGGAAGCTTGGCTGGAATGGGATGTATCAAACTGATCCAAACTTTGCCCGGACTTATTCAATAGACGGTTATAGCGCATTGCGTCAGACATCAGAGGCCTATATTACAGGCCTTGGCACAACCAGCTACTTCGATGCGCATGTGTTTAAGTTCGATGTCCAGGACGATGCTCTCACCAGCACGACAGAAGATCAGCAGGCCATTGTCTATCCTGTTATTGACTACCACCGCATCTTCAATGATGGCGTAACAGGTGGCGATCTTAAATTCACCTTTAACAGCCAGCATTTGTCACGTGATTTAGATCAAACCGTATCAGGACGAACTACCGGTCTTGATGGCAATAATGGTCGTGTGACAGCAGAACTTGAGTGGAAAAAACAGTTTGTCACTGATTTCGGTCTGGTTTTAACACCAATTCTCGCAGCACGAGGTGATTATCATCACTTTGATGTTGATACAGCACCAGCTGGTCTCACAAGCGGAACAAACGCATCTCGCGGCACAGTGACGGCGGGGATAGAAGCTAAATATCCATTATTGATAACTGCAGGTTCTTCAACGCATGTCATAGAGCCCGTGGCGCAAATTTTTGCTCGAAACGACGAAAAGCTTTCTGGTGGACTGCCAAATGAAGATGCGCAAAGCTTTGTCTTTGATGCATCCAATCTTTTTGAGCGCGATAAATTCTCAGGCTTTGACCGGGTGGAGGGTGGAACACGGGCAAATATTGGTTTCCGGTACACAGGTTCATATTCAAATGGATTTACAACGCATACGGTGTTTGGACAGTCCTTCCATTTAGGTGGGCAAAATTCGTTTGCGCAAACAGACCTCACCGGCGCGGGGGCTGATTCAGGTTTAGAAACCGACCGAAGTGATTTCGTTGGCGCATTTACAGTCGATAACGGCCAAGGATTTTCTGTCACCGCAGGTGCGCGTTTTGACAAAGACGACTTTGATGTCGAACGTTCAACACTGGCGGCCAACTATTCAAACTCAAACCTAGCAGCCAGCGTCTCTCACACGCGTATTGCTGCACAAACAGGTTATGGTTCAACTTCAGACCGCGAAGAGATAACTGGAAATGCGTCGCTGAAGTTTGCAGATGACTGGCGTGTATTTGGTGGTACGACCTACGATATTGATCGTAAGAACTTTACAACATCAAATCTAGGTCTTGCTTACGAGAATGAATGTTTCATTATCACGGGTGTTTACAATCACTCACACTCCACAAGTTCAGCACAATCTGAATGGGATGTGGGACTGCGCATAAGTTTTAGAACATTGGGTACACTAAATGTTGGCGAAACGGCAGTTGGACGAACGTTTTAAAGTTGATAGGACCCCCGGTCATAATTTCACCTGATAATTGGGTAGAATAGCTTAGGGTCTTAATTATTGGGGTAAGCTTTAGAGGAGCCAACCATGGCGGTATTAATGGCATTGAAAACAAAGAAAGCAATCGCAGCATGCGCGATGGCGCTCGTATTAACGCTGGGTACAGGGATCTATGCGCCGAACGAAGTTCAGGCTGCGAGCCAGATCAAGATTGTTGTCAATAAACAAGCAATTACGAGCACAGACTTAAAACGGCGAACAGCATTATTGCGCCTGCAAAGACAGTCCGGAAAATTATCAACAAAAGCACGTGAGCAACTTATCGAAGAAGCTCTTATACGTGAAGAACTTACTAATCGCCGCGCACTACCTAGCCAATCAGAAGTTGACCGAGCATTTGCGACTTTTGCTTCTGGCAATGGAATGTCGGCAAAACGAATGGGTTCGCTTCTCAATCAAGCAGGCGTTGGATCAAAGCACTTTAAAGAGTTTATCCGTCTTCAAATTGGCTGGCCGCGCATGGTTTCTGCGCGATATGGAAGTTCTGGCAAATTGAGCACTCAGGAACTTGTATCAAAAATGCTTGAGCGTGGAGATGACAAACCAACGACCACTGAATATATCCTGCAGCAAGTCATTTTCGTTGTGCCATCGTCAAAACGCAGTAAATCAACAATAAACCGCCGCAACACTGAGGCGAAACGTTTTCGACCAAATATTGATAGCTGCGACACCACCAAGCAAAAGGCGGTTGGTTTAAAAGATGTTACGGTCCGTAACCTTGGCCGTTTCTTAAAGCCAGAATTACCACCTGAATGGAGCCCGCTCATTTCTAAAACAGAAATCAATAAGCCAACAGGAACGCGCGTTACGGATAAAGGTGTTGAATTTTTAGTTATCTGTAAATCAAGAAGCGTCTCCGATGATAAAGCTGCTGAAATGGTGTTTCGTTTGGAACAAGAACAATCTGGTGAAGCCAGTGCTAATTCTAAGAGATACCTGGATGAATTGCGTCGTCGTGCGGTGATATCCAACCGCTAATCGATTTCAATATTAAGGAATAAAAACATGCGTTCTGCGCCACTTGGCCTGACAATGGGTGACCCGTCGGGCATCGGCCTCGATCTGAGTTTAAAGGCTTGGTGCAGACGTGATGAGCTTAATCTACCAAGCTTTATTTATATCGGTGATATTGATGCATTAAAAGCGCGTGCATCATTGTTAAATCTCAACGTGCCAATCGTTGAGACTGATCCTGAAGATGCAAACGATGGCTTTGACAAGTTTATTCCTGCTATTCACATGCCTACCGCTGCACCTGTTATAACGGGTGAACCTAACCCCGATAATGCTTCGGCGATTATTGGTGCTATTGATGCAGCTGTTGACTTAGCGAAGATCGGTTCTGTATCAGCGGTTGTGACCAATCCGATTGCCAAATCTGTGCTCTATGCTTCAGGATTTAAACACCCTGGACATACGGAATATCTTGCCAGCTTGGCTAAAGACAAAGACGGTGTTGAACCACTTCCAGTCATGATGCTTGCAGGGCCGCAATTGCGAACTGTTCCAGTTACAATCCATATCCCACTTATGTCGATTATGACCCATTTAACACCAGAGTTGATTGTAAAAACCTGCGCGATTACAGCAAAAGATTTATCTGAACGCTTTGGTATTGAAAAACCACGCCTTGCTATCTCCGGGCTTAATCCGCATGCGGGGGAAGATGGAGCTTTAGGGCATGAGGATGGCAAATATATCGCGCCTGCAATCGCACAACTACAAAGCATGGGGATTGATGCAACAGGTCCCCTACCCGCAGATACCATGTTTCATGAAGATGCCAGAGTGAACTATGATGTGGCGATATGCATGTATCACGATCAAGCACTTATTCCAGCGAAAGCACTTGGTTTTCATGATGCCGTGAATGTTACGCTTGGCTTACCATTTATTCGTACATCGCCAGATCATGGCACCGCTTTCTCGATAGCGGGTAAAGATATAGCGCGTCCAGATAGTCTTATCGCAGCTCTTAAAATGGCGGGTGAAATGGCTCAAACTCATCAGCGGAAAGATATTTAAATGGCAACAATCGATGGATTACCGCCATTAAGAGAGATCATTGAAACGTATGATCTTGCGGCTAAAAAAGCGCTTGGTCAGAATTTCTTGTTAGATTTAAATCTAACCCAAAAGATCGCGCGCGATGCCGGTGACTTAACAAACAACACTATTGTGGAAATTGGGCCCGGACCGGGCGGCTTAACGCGTTCGATATTATCGCTTGATGCTAAAAGCTTGATTTCGATTGAAAGAGATGCCCGTTGTTTGCCTGCACTTGAGGAAATATCCAAGCATTATGCCGGCCGACTTCAGGTGATCGAGGGTGATGCGCTAACCATCGATATCGCAGAATTTGCTAAGAATGAGCCGATCAAAGTCATAGCAAATTTACCCTATAATATCGGCACGCAATTGCTCACAAATTGGCTAACATCGTCTGTCAACAATCCTTTTTGGTCGACGATGACATTGATGTTTCAGAAAGAAGTTGGCCAGCGCATTGTTGCACGTGTTGGTGATAAACATTATGGTCGTTTGGGTGTTTTATGTGGATGGATGACCCATGCGAGTATATCTTTTGATGTAAACAAAGAAGCATTTAGCCCACCACCAAAAGTCACATCATCGATTGTGCATTTGGAGCCTGATACAAATCGCATACCTTGTGACCTTAAGAAGCTTGAACGCGTGACCCAAAGCGCCTTTGGTCAGCGCCGCAAAATGTTGCGTCAGAGCTTAAAACCACTTGGGGGCGAGGCATTATTGGAAAAAGTTGGTATTGACCCAACACGCCGTGCCGAAACTCTTGAAATTGAAGAGTTTTGTTTACTGGCAAATGCGCTCTAACGCTTAAGAGGTTTTTGACAGGCTTTCGATGAAATTGAACAAACCTGGCCGACGATCTCGGCGCAGACGTTCTGCATCAACTATGCTTTTCACAGATGAAAACGCTACGTTGAGGTCCTCATTGACGACAACATAGTCATATTCGCCCCAATGCGACATCTCTTCGGCTGCATTTGCTAGGCGTTTTTCAATCACTTCGGTGGTGTCTTCTGCGCGCCGATTTAAGCGCGCGCGCAATTCTTCAAATGAAGGTGGCAAGATGAAGATAGATACAACATCCGCTGACATTTTATCTTGCAACTGAAGCGCACCTTGCCAATCAATATCAAACAGCATATCGCGGCCTTCAGATAGAGCATGCTCGGCAGCTTCTCTTGGGGTGCCATAAAAGTTGCCATGGACCTCAGCCCATTCAAGCAATCCATCGCTGTCACGTAAGCGTTTAAACTCATTTTCTGACACGAAATGATAATGCACACCTTCAATTTCACTATCGCGGCGCGGCCTTGTCGTCACGCTCACAGATAGGCTCAAGCCTTTATCTTTATCAAGCAGATTGCGTGCAATCGTTGATTTACCAGCGCCAGATGGTGAGGATATAACAAGCATGAGCCCGCGTCGCTGGATTGATTGAGAAGTTGATGTATCACTCATCGCTGTTATTCCACATTTTGGATTTGTTCTCGGAACTGATCAACGAGAACCTTAAGTTCAAGGCCAATTGCCGTGACATTTGCCGCATTAGACTTTGAACAAATCGTATTGCATTCACGGTTAAATTCTTGTGCTAAAAAGTCAAGACGACGCCCGATTGGACCACCCTCATCGATTAGAGTATTAGCAGATACAATATGCGCAAGCAGGCGATCTATCTCTTCTTGCAAATCTGCTTTTGTCGCTAAGATTGCAGCTTCAACATAAAGCCGCTCTTCATCAAAATTCGAATTGCTATCAATGAGGTTTTTAACCTGGTTTTGTAAACGCTCTTTGATCGCCTCTTGGCTTCGTGAAGGATCAGCAATGACCTTTTGCACAAGCTTGGAAATTTGCGATATTTGGCCAAGCAAGACATCTGCGAGCGCTTTTCCCTCAGCTTTCCGCGCGGTTACAAGACCGGTCAGTGCGGCTATAAAACCTTGCTCAATTGCAGCGAGAAGTTCTGCCTGCTCTGCCTCTGAACGCTCGACATGACGTTCTTCCAACACACCGCGAATAGCAAGTATTCCATCCGTGCTTGGTCTATCAAAACCCTTCTCTTCAAGATCTTTTGATATTTTTATAACGCTATCAAGTGCGGATTGATTAACAACCAATTCAGTTGCTGCACCCTGTTCTTTAACAGTGAGCGATATTTGGAGATTTCCGCGTGTTAAAACATCTGTACATTTGGCACGCATTTTTTGCTCAAGGCCCTCAAAACCAGAAGGGATGCGCATGCGAATATCCAAGCCTTTGCCATTGACCGCGCGTAGCTCCCACATCCAAGCGACATTGCTACAAACCCCATCTGAGCTTGCATATCCGGTCATTGAGCAGACTGCCATGATTTCCCCTTAGATTTTAACGCTTATAGCGCGCAACAAAACAACTGTTTTATTAATTGGAAGAACTATCTGCTTCAGCAGCTTTTCTTCGCTCAGCTTCAATTTTGCGCCATTCAGCCACATTTGCATTGTGTTCTGCAAGCGTTTTTGCAAATGCATGACCACCAGTTCCATCAGCAACAAAGAATAAGTCTTCAGTGCGAGATGGATTAATAACGGCTTCCATGGCTTGCAAGCCAGGATTTGCTATCGGAGTTGGTGGCAATCTGTCGATCTGATAGGTATTATAATCTGTCTTTTTATCCAGATCACTTTGGTAGATCGGTCGACCTGATGGCTTCCCTTGGCCGCCAAAAATACCATAAATAATCGTCGGATCAGATTGCAAACGCATACCTTTATTCAAGCGATTGATAAATACACCTGCAACCAGCGGACGTTCATCAGCTTGGCCTGTCTCTTTTTCCACGATAGAGGCCAAAATGACCATTTCCTCTTTCGTTTCAATAGGAAGATCAGCAACACGACGCGCCCACAAACGATCAACGGCACGTGTTTGAGCGCTGGTCATCTGATCCAAGATCTCCTGGCGTGTTGTACCACGCGAATATTTATATGTGTTTGGTAAGAGACTGCCTTCAGCAGGAAGCGTTTCTGGCAAATCGCCAGTGAGGTCTTCGTCATTTTTCAAACGCTCAAAAATCTGAAATACTGTTAAGCCTTCTGGAGCTGTGAATGAATACAAAATAGATTTACCAGATTGCAGCAGCTCCATGATATCGCGCATGGATGAGCGAGCTTTAATTTCATATTCGCCGGCTTTTAGGGAATCACCATCTAGCAAAACGCCCGAGGCATGCCGGAATACTCTTGAATCTGTAACGAGACCAGCGGCTTCAAGATCATTGGCTATTGAGACTAGACTTGCGCCATCACGCACTACAAAGCTTGTTGTTTGACCAAGTGGGCCTTCGCGTTCGAATAAAACTTTTCCAAGATAAAGCGCACCACCTGCTGCCAACGTGACAAGAAACAACGACGTCATTAGAAAGTTAAGAAAAATAACCGTTTGTGAACGTGCGCGCTTGGAACGAACACGCTGAGGCGGTTGCGGTGCTTTTTGCGGTTTGAGTGCTTGCGTCGGCGAAACTGGAATTATCGGCCGCTTGCTTTCGTTATTGCTTTTATCGTCACTCAAATCAGGTCCAGCTCTATCTTCGGTTTACCAGAATTTTCAACAGCATTTATATCTAAATTTTATGGCAAAAACAGAGCAAAAAGAACAATACAGCTGATTTATTCATATCTTTTCAAGATCAAGGATGCGTTCGTACCGCCGAACCCAAATGAGTTTGACAACGCCACATTGACTTCTTTCTTACGCGCAACCTTTGGTACCAAGTCAATCTTGGTCTCAATAGCTGGATTATCAAGGTTCAATGTCGGTGGAACGATATTATCGCGAATAGCAAGTGCTGAGAAAATAGCTTCAACAGAACCCGCAGCACCCAACAAATGTCCGATGGCAGATTTTGTAGAAGACATGGAAATTTTGTCCGCATGATCGCCAACAAGGCGTTCAACTGCACCAAGTTCGATTGTATCGGCCATGGTCGATGTACCATGAGCATTGATGTAATCAAGTTCGCTTGCGTCCATTCCAGCGCGCTTCAGCGCCATCTTCATACAACGGTACGCACCGTCACCATCTTCAGACGGTGCGGTGATATGGTAAGCATCGCCTGACAAACCATAACCGACAACTTCGGCAATAATATTTGCGCCACGTGCTTTGGCATGTTCAAGCTCTTCTAAGACCATAATGCCCGAACCTTCGCCCATGACGAAGCCATCACGATCAATATCATAAGGGCGAGATGCACTTTGCGGATCATCATTATATTTCGTTGAAAGCGCCTTACAGGCGGCAAATCCGGCAATTGAAATACGGCAAACGGGCGATTCTGCCCCGCCTGCGACCATTACGTCAGCATCACCTAACGCAATCAAACGGCTTGCATCGCCAATGGCGTGTGCACCAGTTGAGCACGCTGTTACAACAGAATGATTAGGACCTTTAAGACCATGACGAATGGACACTTGTCCGGCAGCCAAATTGATCAAGCGACCCGGGATAAAGAATGGCGAAATTCGGCGAGGCCCACGTTCTTTGAGCGTTTCACCTGCATCAACAATACCTTGTAATCCGCCAATACCTGAACCGATAAGCACGCCAGTTGCACAGCGTTCGTCTTCGGTTTTTGGCTCCCAGCCAGCATCTTTTAATGCCAGTGATGAAGCAGCGACTGCATAGGTTATAAATGGATCGACCTTGCGTTGCTCTTTTGGTTCCATCCAGTCATCGGCGATATATGCACCTTCAATGCTTGGATCCGTAGGCAATTGGCAGGCAATTTGCGCAGCGATATCATCGACTTGAAAATCGGTGATCCGCTTGGCAGCATTTTGGCCTTCCAGCAGTCTTTTCCATGAAATTTCACTACCGCTACCTAGCGGCGACACCATACCTGTTCCGGTAATTACAACACGTCTCATTGTTGATTGGCCCCTTGGAGATCTCTTTTCGAATGCTAGATTGAAAAGATCGTAAAACGTTGAGCAAATGTTTGGCTATATGAGCAAACGCCAGATAGCAAAAAAAGGGCTGGTAGAACACCAACCCTCTTTTGAATTTTATATCGAATTAAGCTTGTGCTTTTTCGATGAATGAAACAGCGTCACCAACAGTTAGAATAGTGTCAGCTGCATCATCTGGAATTTCAATGCTGAATTCTTCTTCGAAAGCCATGACCAACTCGACTGTGTCGAGAGAATCAGCGCCTAGATCATCAATGAAGCTAGCGCCTGGAATTACTTTTTCAGCTTCTACACCTAGGTGCTCGACTACGATTTTACCTACGCGATCTTTAATATCACTCATGTCGGTTCATGACCTCTTTTTGTTTAATTTCATTTTTGGTAGCTTTATACCACCAACAAATCAAGTTTTCTCTGCTTTAACTTAGTTCAAAAACCGCAATGTTCAACACCTAACTTGTGTTTCTCAACAGGCTTGCAACTAATCTATGTCCCCATAAAACTTAAAAAGCAACGCCAACTACCACTGTTTTGGCGGCGTGAAAACCCTAAAAATAAGCGAATACGCAATTTTACGAGCTCAAAAACAGGATTTATCAGTCTTGTCAGCCGATCAATTACCCATTGATCAAAATTAAGCTCATATGATGACTTGCAATCCTGGGATTATTCACAGTGTCGCTGGCTTTTATCGCTACATATGCTAGAGATCAGACACCTTTTTATGTGTTGATAATTGACCAAGGAGACAAATATGAAAATATTTGTGATTGCAGTGTTTGTGGGCTTTGGGGCATTTATAGCATTGGCATTTTTTGGTATTGGAACATTTGAACCGGAAGATGGTCAAATCGCAAGACAACAGGCTTTTACCACTTTGTTTCAAGATAATATGGATGAAGGCAAGCAGGATTTCTTCTTTATCGGCACCCATTGCATGACGGTTGAAGGGGATCTTGATCTGCCAGAATATTTCACCAAAACCTACAATGAATACGCTGCTGCACCCATCATGTTTTCAGTCGAAAACGGTATTCAGAGCCAAGATGATCCAGCTTATACGGCATTTATCAGTCAGCTTTTTGTAGATTTTGAAGCTAAAAGAGCAGAAATAAGTGAACAAATCTCCCAAGAAACCGATGTTATGCAAGAAACAATGGAAATGGTGGCCCGCTATGTGAATGATCACGAGATGGGTTTAAACAAATGCATTGGTGATCGTTTAATTGAAGAACAATCAACAACAACTTCGGCAATTAATTAATCCAATAATTAATCCAAAATCTTTTGCAGTAAGATGCGCATTCCCGGCTGCAAATCAGCTAAATTCTCTGCTGCCAAAATTTCCAACCCAATTAGTCCCGCATATAATATTTCGGCCTTCGCGCGCGCGGATTTTTCATCAAAACCCGCAGCTTGTAATTGCTCTGCGAGATAGTTCAATCTTTGCGTATCAACGCGCTTGACCATCTCACCCGCTTCGGCGTTAAACTTGCCCCAATTGCGGATAGCAGCTTCAACAGAAACCCCGCCATAAGGCTCACTTTTGTTTCCTGTTGCGATATCTATGAGGGCTGAGAGCTTATCGGTAGGTGAGCCTTCTAGCTCATTGACATGAGCGATGATTTGCTTTGTTGCAGCATCATACCAATGCTCAAGCATCTTGGTTTTCAAATCGGCAATATTGGTGAAATGCCAATAAAATGAACCTTTACTCACACCCAAGTCGCGTGCAATCGCCTCTGCTTTTATCGCTTGCGGGCCTGAAGTTGAAAGCGCGCGAAATGCGGCTTCAATCCATTTAATCGAAGAAAGTCTTTCTTGTGTCATATTATCACCATACGCCCGCGTATTGACAAGAGCAAGGAATTACACCATACGCTACCGTATGTAAATAATCTAAAGGCTTTGACATGATTAATAAAACTATTGCCATAGCAGGCGTATTATCACTTGTTTTAACTGCAATTCATGTATTTGGCGGCGGCGCAGATGTGCACGGACCGATATTGGCGAGCGGACTGGATAATATTTTAAAGGGGTTTTCATCTGTTGTGTGGCATGCAGTGACAGCAAATCTTTTGCTGTGTAGTTTTATGCTTTTATATGCATCCTACAACAAGGCCATCCAAACGCCCTTTACGCTGATCGTGATAGCGCATTTTTTAGCTTATGCGGGGTTGTTTATATTTTATGGTTTGAGCCGCTTTGACACGCTTTTTGTGATGATGCCGTGGATTGCGTTTTTATTCATCTCAGCTGTCGCCACAATCGGTATTATACGCGCAGAAAAAGCTAAAATTTCAGCGGCCTAAAAATAAACCCTCCTGCAAATCTTGTAGGAGGGTTCATCAAACTGAAAAATGAGAATGTTGGCTTAGATCATCGCCATGCCGCCATTTACGTGCAGGGTTTGACCTGTCACGTAACCAGCTTCATCTGAGGCAAGATAAGTCACCGCGCTTGCGATATCTGAACCTTCGCCCATTTTTTTCATTGGAACAGCACCCAAAATGCCTTCTTTTTGCTTGTCATTCAGCTTGTCTGTCATTGCTGATTTGATAAAGCCTGGCGCAACACAGTTCACTGTAATTCCGCGCGGTGCAACTTCTTGAGCAAGTGACTTTGAAAACCCGATAAGACCAGCTTTTGAAGCACAATAGTTTGCTTGACCAGGGTTGCCCGTCACACCAACAACAGATGTAATGTTTATAATACGACCAGCACGGCGACGCATCATTGGGTGTGTCAACTCGCGGGTAAGATGGAACACCGCTGTAAGATTGACATTAAGTACGTCATTCCAATTTTCATCCGACATACGAACAAATAAGCCATCGCGCGTGATCCCAGCATTATTGACCAGAATGTCTACGCCTTCCATGTCTTCTTCGGCCTTTTTGCCCAAAGCTTTGACCTCATCCATATTCGACATGTTAGCCGGAAGAATATGCACGCGCCCTTCCCCATTGGCACCCAACTCAGCAGCTAACGCTTCAAGTTTTTCAACACGTGTTCCGTGAATACCAACGATAGCGCCTTGAGCGTGAAGCTGTTTTGCAATTGCCTCACCCAATCCACCACTTGCACCTGTGACCAGCGCTTTACGTCCTGTTAAATCAAACATTATTGTTTCCTTTAAAATTTCTTAGCCGTTCAGCTTTTCAAGAGCTGCTTGTAAATCTGTTGGATTGTTGACAGCAACACCTGCCAATGAGCGATCAATGCGGCGTGCCAATCCCGTTAAAACTTTGCCAGAGCCGACTTCAAATAGCGTTTCAATGCCGTTTGCACCAAACCATGCGACGCTTTCACGCCAACGAACTTGACCAGTTACTTGTTCAACTAACAATTTCGTAATTTCATCTGCATCTGTTACAGGCTCTGCGCGCACATTGGCTATCACAGGCACGACAGGGTTTTGTTTTTCAACACCCGCTAAAGCTTCAGCCATTGCGTCTGCTGCTGGTGCCATAAGCGTTGAGTGGAATGGTGCAGATACTGGCAACATGATAGCGCGTTTTGCACCTTTTTCTGATGCGGCGGCTGCTGCAGCTTCAACGGCCGCTTTACCGCCGGAAATTACCAACTGACCACCGCCATTATCATTTGCGATCTGACACGGACCTTGAGCTGACGCTTGTTCACATACGGCTTGGACATCTGAATGCTCAAGACCGATGATCGCCGCCATTGCGCCCTCGCCCGCAGGCACTGCCGCTTGCATCGCATTACCTCTAATACGCAATAAACGTGCAGTATCTGAAATTGAGAACATGCCCGCAGCGCAAAGCGCTGAATACTCTCCCAATGAATGACCCGCCACATAAGCGACAGAATTTGGCAAAACAAAACCTTCTGATTCCATGACCTTAACAATTGCCATAGATACGGCCATGAGTGCAGGCTGTGCGTTTGCTGTCAGTGTCAGCGTATCCTCAGGACCTTCAAACATCGTCGTTGAAAGTTTTTCACCTAAAGCATCATCAACTTCGTCAAAAACCGCTTTTGCGACGCTAAAATTGTCAGCCCATTCTTTACCCATGCCAACCGCTTGGCTGCCTTGCCCGGGAAATGTCATTGCAATTTTAGACGCTGTAGCCATTTTCATTCATTCCTATCGGTAAAATTTTAAGATTGGCCCATGTCCACAATCTTATGGCCAATGTCAAGTTTTCCCGTCAATCGAAGGCAGTTTTTGCAAATATTACCGGTTTAAAAAACAGAATTTTGGGAAAATGCCTCGTATAGGTATTGTCAATTTCTGACCAGCCCCTATCTTGTGCTGACATACCATGAGGGAAAAATCATATGAAAATGAATAAATTGGGCCGCACTGATATCAGTGTGAGCGAGATTTGCCTTGGCACGATGACCTGGGGTGGCGACCAAAACACGGATGCTGAAGGCCACGAGCAAATGGATTATGCCGTTGAAAACGGTGTGAACTTTTTTGATACCGCAGAAATGTATTCGGTCAATCCCGTGGCAAAACACACCCAAGGCAATTCAGAGCGTTGCGTTGGTGATTGGTTTGAAAAATCTGGCAAGCGCGACCAAATTGTTTTGGCGACCAAAATCATGGGTGGCGGCATTGCATGGATCCGTGAAGGAAACATTCCAACACGACGAGCTGTGAATGAAGCGGTTGAAACGAGCCTTGAACGTTTAAAAACCGACTATATTGACCTTTATCAAGTTCATTGGCCAACCCGCGGTTCGATAGCGTTTCGCCAGAATTGGGCTTTTGATGCGTCCAAACAAGACAAACAACAATCACTTGACGAAATCCATGAGACGCTGCGTGGACTGGATGATGTGGTGAAATCTGGCAAAGTCCGCGCCATTGGTCTCTCCAATGAGACGACTTGGGGTACAATGCAATATCTTAAACTCGCTGAAGAGCATGGTCTTCCGCGCGTTGCGACCATTCAAAATGAATACAGCTTATTGTATCGTCATTATGATACCGACCTTGCAGAAATGTCTCATCACGAAGATATTGGGTGCTTGCCATATAGCCCACTAGCAACAGGTATATTAACGGGTAAATATCGCGATGGTGTTGTGCCGAATGGTTCGCGTCGCTCAATTGAAAAAACACTTGGTGGCCGCTTTACTGAGAGCGCGCAAGAAGCAACGGATGCATATCTTGCATTAGCTAGCGAGCATGGTCTAGACCCAAGCCAAATGGCAATTGCATTTTGTAACAGCAGATATTTTGTTCCATCAACCATTATTGGTGCAACAAAAATGGATCAGCTTGAAACTTGCGTAAAAGCTGGCGGTATGACGCTTTCTGATGAAGTGCTCAAAAGCATTGATCAAATCAATCGTAACATGCCTTGGCCTTATTAAACTTTCAGCCATAGTCAAATAATAAAGGCGGTGAGCTCATTTCTCACCGCCTTTTTCATGTCGTCTTATTGTGTCGTTATGCGGTTGAAAAGCTATTTGCTCTTGGCACAAATTCCAGCGGCATCATGGATGGCATTCTTGCCATGAACAATATCAAATTGGCTCAACCCCGCGTCGATAGACGATAATGTGCCCAACAACATGTGCGCGTTTAAATGCCCCATGTGACCGATGCGGAAATAACTATTGATCTCAGGGTCTTTTGGCGCTGCCATGCCCAAACCAATCCCCAAAGTGAGACCAAAGTTTTCCTCTAACCATTCGCGCATAGGCGTTGCACGTTGATTGGTGATCTTGGCGGTTGTTACCGCATGGCTGCGTAAAGCAGGATCACTTACATTCATCGACACCGCAGCTTCATGTGGAATTGTTACATCCGCCCAAGCATCGAACGCAGCCCAGATGGCATTTGCAAAGACCTCATGACGACGCCATATATTTTCTAAACCCTCTTCTTGCAAAATCATCTTGAGCGCTTCAGTTAAGCCAAACAAATGGTGCGTTGGCGCTGTTCCGCCATAATATTGGTAGAAAATCTCTGGATTAAGCCGTGGATTCCAATCCCAATATGGCGAAACGTCCGTGACCTTATTCCGATAGGCTTTGGCTTTTTCATTGGCAAATACAAAGGCGATCCCCGGTGGTGTCATCAAGCCTTTTTGGCTTGCGGCGATCATCACATCAACGCCCCATTCATCCATCTCAAATCGATCACACCCAAGCGAAGCAATACAATCCACCATGAGCAATGCAGGATGCCCCACCTCGTCCAATATTCTGCGTATTTTTGTAATGTCGTATCGTATCGAGCTTGATGTATCGACATGGGTTGTTATCAGAAGCTTGATCTCATGAGACTTGTCTGCCGCCAATGCATCGCGCAGCTCTTGCTCATCAAAGCTGTTGTGCACTCCGTAATCGAGCAATTGAACATCGCCACCAAGCCTTGTTGCAACACCTGCCCAACCTAGCCCGAAACGACCGCTGGCAAGCGCCAAAACCTTGTCGCCACGGTTCATAACATTTGCGAGTGAGGCTTCCCAAACACCGTGTCCGTTGGAAATATATATCGCGACATCAACTTTTGTGCGCGCCACGCGCTTTAAATCTGCGATGACAGAATATGTGATATCCTCCATCAACCCACTATAGATATTTGGCGCTGGGCGGTGCATGGCCTGCAGCACTCTATCAGGCATGATGGAAGGGCCAGGAATTGCCAACATATGTCGGCCATTTGAAAGTGTCATGAATAGCGCCTTAGCGGAAAGTAATACTCAAATTACGCGCATCATAATGGTATTCGGGAACGAAAATAAACCCCTATTTTATTCTTTGGCACATCAAATCCAAATAGTACATTGAATTTAAGTTTGACAGATAAATGATACATTAAAAGCGAACAAACTACGCCCATAATTGTGCCTAAAACGAATTGGATACCGATGCTGGTAATTCCCAACAACACCAAGACTTCACGGGCGAAAGAAGAAAAAATCGGGTGTGCCAAATAGATCGGCATGGACAAAAGTCCCAAGGTTGCAAATATGTTCATCAACTTTCTAAGAAAGCCTGACTGTTGATCTAAGCATTTGAATATGAAAATCGAACATATACACATGGCAATTGCAATTGGAAACTTGGTGATGCCCAAAGTGTTGAGATAAGATACAAGTAGCGCTAAAGACAAAAATACGATCAATGCAAGCATGATATATACTGCATGTGGCATCAAGTAGTCATTATACTTTCCAAGTAAAATACCAAAAAGAAAATATGGTCCGAATGATATAGCCGGTGAAAACCAAAAGCTAACACATTCAGGTTGCGGCAATTTATCCAAAACACTCATACCAATGATTAGGCTTATGATAATCACATCAAAATATCGGCTGTTTCGTAAAACTGCTCGCATGAGAAAAACAGCGGTTCGCATAAGAAAAAGCGCCCACAAAAACCAGTAATGCCACTTACCGGGTATAGGCGATTGCGAGAACATCGCTGCACTTCCAGCTTCATTTGCAAAACCACCAGCAATAATTTTTGCACTCAAAAAGATGTAATACCAGATCACCATAGGATAAATCATCTGCCAAAACTGCTTCCAAACAAAGGGCTTTAGATCTGTCTTTAAGAAGGAAGACGAGATGAAAAAACTGGATAACATGAAAAAGAAAGGCATATGATATGTGTAGAGATGATCATAAACTGGTTGATGCCAGTTGAGCTCGATGAGGCCGCGCGTCCCCAAGCCATCCCAAGTGTGCCCTAATACCACCAAGAGTATGGCAAAGCCTTTTGCAGAGTCTATCCATCCAACGCGTTGCAATTACCCAATCCCAATATCAATCTAAAAGCTTATCGAATAAGCACAAGGTATACACCTGCCAAAGCCAACCAACAACGTCTTGATATTTATACCTATTTTATTGGTTAATCCGAATACGACCATTGCAGGGTAGAAATGAGTCCTGAAACTATCTTGATCACGAAAATCAATCCGATAAATAAAGAGATATATTGCGGTTAATAACGCCAAACTTTGATCTAAACTGTATCAGGTTCGTACAAATAACATATAGCAACCAGATCGGACCAAATCATGACTACTGTCAACACGTCAGCCCGCCTCGCCCTCTTCGCAACTGTTTTGATAGGAATGTCATCGCAACAAGCTTTAGCATCAGGAGATGAATGCCATCTTGATCTCAATGTAAGATTCATCGAAAGCGCACCCCGCGATCGTTTTGTGATTAAAAACAATTCCTCAACGGATATTGAAATCATATCTGCTTCTTTTGATCTTTCAAATTCACAAGGCAATCTAATCTTTGATACAGAAGATGGCGGCACAGGCGTTGAAGTGTTTCAGAAATTTAGAAGCGAAACTGATAAGGTTAAGCTTGTCTCTTCTCCAGACGTGCGTGACGGTGATAGCCAGTTAGATATTGCGTTTGAAACTTTCGCACAATTTGAAGAATACCAGTTTAGTATAGATGTTGATGATCAGAATTTAAAATCAGATCTAGGTCAGATCAGGGTCACTGGCGGCGAGCTTGCAGGTGCTGAAGTCACCTTCTTAGTGCGCCAAAACGATGTACATCGCCCTGTATCTGCCAAATTTGATAAAACCAACTCAATGCGCGTCATCCAAAACTGCACTTAACAATCGATTTAACCGATTTTTCTAATAAGCATACCGATCTACCAATCAAATTTGCGTGCTTAATCGATTAGTCCTTGAAAAATGTAGTATAATATACCAAATGAGTGCGGATATCTTTGGATCTAAAATACTAGTCTACCAGTTTGATCTCATCTAATCAGTTGGGTTTTGAGCTTTTGACGAAGAAGGACTTCTCGAATGGGTAAATCTCACCGTATTGCAAATTGCCTCAAAGGCGCTTTGATCGCCGATGCATCGGCTCTTGGTGTTCACTGGATATACGATGTGGATCGTGTGGCAAAAATTGCCAAAGCAAATGGTGGATCTGCAAGCTTTGTTCCCGTTGATGAAGCTAATTATGAAAATACAAAAGGCTACTTTGCTCATCCATTGCGCGCGCCCGGTGCAAACACGCAATATGGTGAAGTCACCCATCTTGCGGTTGATTGCCTATTGGGTAATCACGGCAAGTTCGATCTAGAAGACTATAAGAAGCGTTTTGCTGGGCATTTTGGTCCCGGCGGCACATATATCGGTTATATCGATCACGCTACACGCGGCACACTTGAAAACATCGCAGCGGAAAACGAAGAAACAGGAACAGATGATGTGCAAATGCCAGCACTTGTTGCCCTACCCGCAATCATTGCGCTAGACCCATCAAATGCAGCCAACGCAACACGTGTGACCAACGACAACCCGATTTCCAACAACGCTGTTAAAGTATTTAAAGGCTTGTTGACCTCTGTTTTAAACGGCGCTGAACTTGATGAAGCACTGAGCGAAGCTGCCTTAATCGGTGAAGAAGAGTTATCTGAGTTATTGCAAAATGCGATCAATACAGATGTGACAGATAGCATAGCTTATGGTGGTGAAACAGGGCGCGCTTGTTATCTTAAAAGCGCACTCCCACTCGGGTTTCATATCCTCAAACACACAAATTCATTTGAAGAAGCGATTGAAATGAACAATCAATGCGCAGGTGATAATGCTGGCCGTTCCATCTTTATTGGCGCTGTTGCAGGTGCTTATTATAATGGTGTTACAGAACGCGGCATTCCACAAAAGTGGGTTGAAAAATATCACAATAGCGCAGAGATTTTCGATAAATGTGATCACTTAGCTGCAATGAGCTAAAACCATTTCTTATTTAGCAAAAAAACCCGGATATTATCCGGGTTTTTTATTATCTGGTCATAAGTATTAAACTTATCAAATTAAGCAGCGCGTGACATTTGTGCTGAGTGACCATTCTGGTTGGTCTTAAATTTCTCGATCAAGTTCAACAACTCAGTTGTATCTTGGGCCAACACTTCAGCAGATGCTGTAGTTTGCTCAGCCATCGCGGCATTGCTTTGTGTTTGCGTATCCAACTGATTAACTGATGATGTGATGGATGCCAAAGTCATATCCTGCTCTTTTGCAGAGCCAGCGATCTTTGTAACGATCTCACTTGCAGATAAGATCTGCTCAGAAATTCGTGACAAGGCTTCACCTGTTTGACCCACAAGCTCAACGCCATTTTTAACCTGCGTTGAAGACTGAGAAATACGCTCTTTGATCTCTTTGGCAGCATCAGCTGAGCGTTGAGCCAATTCACGAACCTCTTGCGCTACAACCGCAAAGCCTTTGCCACTTTCACCCGCACGAGCCGCTTCAACACCTGCATTGAGTGCAAGTAAGTTTGTTTGGAACGCAATCTCATCGATCACACCAATGATCTTACCGATCTCGTCAGATGAATGCTCAATATCGCTCATTGCAGCAATTGCGTTTTTAACGATATCATCTGAACGTGTTGTTTCTTCGCTGACTGTCGACACGCGCTCAGCTGCATCACTTGCACCATCAGCCGTTTGCTTAACAGTCACAGATAGCTCTTCAATAGCAGCAGATGTTTCTTCCAAGGAAGCTGCTTGCAACTCGGTCCGATGAGCTAGATCGCCAGAAGCACGTTTGATCTGTTCTTTTGATTCACCGATTTCAAAGCCTTTTGAGCTAACATTTTGCATGGCGCTATCAAGACGAGAGATCGCATCGTTGAAGTTGTTTTTAACATCAACATATTTCTCGCCAAGATCATCACAACGTGTTGTTAGATCACCCTGCGCCAAGCGCTCAAGCAATAGGCCAATAGAAGAGACGAATTTCGCTTGTTCAGCAGCTTCTACTTCTTTGATCTTTGCTGCATTTGAGCGCTGTGTTTGTAGCTCTTGATCTTGAGCTTCTTGGCTTGCGCTGAGTGAAAGACGCTCACGAACTTTGTCCTGAAGGGCAGCAGTCGCCTGAGCTATTGAACCAACTTCATTTTTCATTTTAGTAAACGGCACTTCGATTTCGACATTATCTGTAGACACTTCCGCTAGCGTATCGCGGATCGTGTTTAGCGGACCAGTGATAGATCGAATGATATAAAATGCTGCCAATGACAGAACAACTAGGACAACGGCTCCAAGGATGAGCTGCGTTATAATCTCTGACATAAATACTGCGCTTAGATCGTCGAAATAAATGCCGGTTCCAACAACAACTTCCCATGGCTTATAATCCATGGAATACGAACCTTTTAGATATACAGCACCTTCTTCACCACCTGGTTTTGCCCACATGTATTCAGTGCGACCACCGCCGGCTTGTGCCGTTGCGACCATATCCTTAATAAAGGCATTACCGCTTTCGTCTTTAACATCTGAGAAATCACGACCAACAACAGACGCTGTTGGATGAAACACATTGACAGCACTGTAATTGAAACCAAACAGATATCCTGCAGGCTCATATTTGATTTTGCTGATCACATCAAATGCTTGGGTTTTGGCTTCTTCTAAAGTTAACTCGCCTGCTTTCACTCGTTCATTGTAAGAATCCATGATCGATAAGCTGCTTTCAACCTGCGTGCGCAGCATGTTGTAACGTTCATCGGTAATAGATGTCATTTTTGACTGTACCGAGAAATAAGATACTGCGACGAGCGCGAGCATAAAGCCTGCGACAAGCGTGAGTAATTGTTTGGAAATAGTAAAATTTTTCATGAGGGCGCTTTCATAATAAGATATCTTATTAAAAATTATTATTATAATTGGGGAATGACGCATCATGCGAAAAAGGCAACACATCATGTGCTGCTTGTATTAATGCGAAAAACTTGATTGGATAATCGGGGGTCTATCCAACTGTTTCTCGTCGTTAAGAAATAGAAGATTTTACCTTAATAAACGCTTAAATCCTTTACGAAATCTAACAGTAGATTCTCGTTATAATTTATCAGCTAGCATAAATACGTGCTTGCAATCTGGTCCATTAGTTGTATAAGCGCTTTTATTAACGATCCGGTCTTTGGCTGGTGGCTGAACGGAGGGCAGATGCCTCGCTATTTTTAGCGACTCATTTGCAGGTGCATGAAGTGCTCCGGCCTCCCGTGTCTCCGCTCACGATCATCGCTCAAAACGTCTTTCTTGCCTAAAGCAATTGCTTTACCTGACAGCTCGTTGAGGCTTAGCCGCTGAGGTCCAGATCAAAACGCAAGAAAGGTGAAGCCATATGGCTCTTTATGAACATATTTTCCTTGCACGTCAGGATTTGTCCGGCGCACAAGTGGATGAACTCATCCAAAACTACAAAACTCTTCTCGAAGAAAATGGTGGTTCTGTTGGTCGCATTGAGAACTGGGGTCTTAAATCCCTAACTTATCGCATCAAGAAAAACCGTAAAGCACATTACGCTATTTTGAACATCGAAGCATCTGGCGCTGCGATCTTTGAAATGGAACGCCAAATGCGCATTAACGAAGACATCCTTCGTTACATGACTGTGTCTGTTGAAGAGCACGAAGATGGCCCTTCTGTCATGATGCAAAAACGTGACCGTGACGACCGTGGTCGTGGCGATCGCAACCGTGGCGACCGTAACAATGATCGTGGCGATCGTGGTGGTGACCGTGGCGAAAGCGGCCGTCGTCCTCGTGAAGCTGCAGCAACAGAATAGGAATTAGACCCATGGTAGATATCAATCAAATCCCATCACGTCGTCCTTTTAGCCGTCGTCGTAAAACTTGCCCATTTTCTGGTGATAACGCACCGAAAATTGATTACAAAGATGTTCGCACTTTGCAGCGCTATATTTCTGAGCGTGGTAAAATCGTTCCTTCACGTATCACAGCTGTGAGCCACAAAAAACAACGCGAATTGGCAAAAGCCATCAAACGCGCGCGTTTCTTGGGCCTATTGCCATACGTGGTTAAATAGAACGTCGTTAAGTTATACTATTTGAGTGGGCGGCTTTCATTAGCCGCCTCTCATGTTTTTTTACCGTTTGTGAGGTGGGCTCATAAACGAGATTTTTAAAACCCATGTTGGGGCCCGAATTATTATTCGGAACATATTGCCTCTAACTGCCATAGTAGAATGCAGGACAGCGAAGAATGACATTGAATGCAAATTCAATTTTGATCGGATTATTAGCGGGACTTGCCAGCGCATTGTTGTTGGTGGGAGCTGGTACGCCGTCTTTTCTGACTATTTTTCTGTTTGCCAGCGCGGCATTACCCATTTTCATTGCTGGATTGGGCTGGTCTAACCAGGCTTCGATTGTAGCGGTTATAACAGCATTTGCAGTTTTACTCGTGACAGCAACACCAGAAGCTGCATTGACGAGCGCTGTGACAACACTATTGCCATCGGCATGGTTGGCACATCTAAGCACTTTAGCGCGCCCTGCGAGCGATCTTGGCGGACCCGATGATCAGCTTGTTTGGTATCCTCTTCCCCAACTTATGCTGCATAGCGCGACATTTATGGTCATCGCGACGCTCATTATTGGTTGGATGATTGGTTATAACGCAGACATCGTTGATCAGATTGTCGACAATTTAATTCTCGCGTTAAATCAATCAGGCGACCCCACCCAAGCCAACTTTGTGTTGGCAGATCCGGAGACCACTAAAGCGGCATTGGCAAAGCTTATTCCGTTCATGCAAAGCGCTATGTGGCTCGTCATCTTATTTTCTGCTTGGTATTTCGCAACGCAGATTGTGCGTTTATCGGGTCGTTCAAAGCGTCCGCGCGATAATGTGCACCTCACCTTGCGCATGCCCCAATTGGCTTTAGCCTTTTTGGGGGTGGGTCTCGTATTGATGTTTTTTGATGGTGCAATCTCTTATATTGGCGCTGCAATCGCTGGTGCATTTGCATCCGGGTTCATGATGTCCGGACTTGCCGTACTTCACATGAAGGCTGCAGGTAAAATGTGGCGCAATGCAGCAATCTGGGGTTCATATCTCGCCATCTTACTCTTCTCATTTCCAGCAGCAATCTTTGCCATTATCGGGCTTTTTGAAACTGGAAAACCAACACCTCTGCTCGTTAGTCAAAACAAGACTGATCAAGCAGACGATAATAATTGAAAAATTGAAAAAGGAACAATGACATGAAAGTTATTCTACTAGAACGCGTTGCTAAACTTGGCTTTATGGGCGAAGAAGTAAACGTAAAAGAAGGTTACGCACGTAACTTCCTATTACCACAAGGCAAAGCACTACGCGCAAACTCAGCAAACCGTACACGTTTTGAAGCTGAAAAAGAAGCTCTTGAAGAGCGTAACAAAGAGCGCATGTCTTCAGCGGAAGAAATTGGCGCTGCATTGGGCGGTAAAAGCTTCATCGTTATCCGTTCTGCTGGTGAAACTGGTCAGCTTTATGGTTCAGTGGCTTCTCGTGATGTTGTTTCAATCTTGGATGAAAACGGCTTTAAAGTTTCACGTAGCCAAGTTGATCTAAACACACCAATTAAAACATTGGGTATCCACTCTGTTGCGCTTAACCTTCACGCAGACGTTCAAGTTGCTGTTGAGTTTAACATTGCTCGTACTCCTGATGAAGCTGAACTTCAGGCACAAGGCGTTGACATGTCATCTGCTGATGCGATGTTTGATCTTGAAGATCAGGCTGAAGCTGATGCAGCTGCGGAAGATGCTGTAGAAGAAGGTTCAGAAGAAGACGCTGGCGAAGCAGTTGATGCAGACGTTGCAGAAGAAGCAACTGAAGAAGACGAAGCATAAGTCTTTTATAGAACTTATAATTCAAGCCCCGTGTGAGATGTCATACGGGGCTTTTTTGTATTGTCAGATAAGTTGAATGTTGCACGGTGAGATTTATTTTGGATAAAACTTATTCAATTTATCAGGCCGTTTTTTTCAACTGCGTAGATCTTTTCTTTTCATCAAAATAAGTCCACGCAATGAAGCGACTTGTTTTTTGTCCTTGCGCCATTTCAATGATTTTAAAATCAACAACACCGGCTTTCTTCAAAACCTTATCAAGCGGTTTGAGATTGTCTTTTTTGGAAACGAGCGATGTGAACCACAGGCATTGATCTGCAAAATCCGCACTCTGCTCCACCATGCTTGCGATAAACTTTATCTCACCACCAGGGCACCAAAGCTCGGCATTTTGCCCACCAAAATTGAGCTTCTTTGATTGCCCTTTGCCAAGATTGCGCCATTTTCGCTCGGCGCTTTTATTGGCTTGATCGATGGACGCATGGAAAGGCGGGTTGCACATGGTGAAGTGAAAAAAGTCGTTTTGTTCTATCACACCCTTAAAAATATTCTTTGAATTTTCCTGTAGTGCGAGTTTGATTTTCAGCTTGTTGAATTTACCGATCTGTTTAGCTGATTTGATCACAACAGGATCAATATCGACACCCGTGAAATGCCAGCCATATTCCTTCTGACCAATTAATGGGTACACCAAACTTGCACCAGTTCCGATATCCAACGCTTTGATCTGACGCCCACGAGGGATTTTTTCATTATTGGATGAGGCCAGCAAATCTGCCAGATAATGAATATAATCGGCACGACCTGGGATCGGTGGGCAAAGATATTCTTTAGGAATATCCCAAAATTCGATATTATAATATGTTTTGAGAAGCGCCTGATTTAACGCACGAACCGCTTCTACATTGTGAAAATCTATCGTTGTTTCACCGCGTGGATTGAGAACGGTGAAGGCTTCAAGTTCAGGCATACTTTTCACCAAACGCGCAAAATCGTAACCTTCATTGTGTTGATTTCGAGGGTGAAGTTTAGTTTTGATAGCCATCATGAAACTTTCATTAATATTGGTCAAAGCAGCAGACCAAACCATTGCTCCCTCTTAAACGGCCTTGCCCCAATAGTAAATTTTAAAGTGGCGCACGGGAATGTTATTAGCCACGCGTTTGTCCATCATATAAAATTAGACCATGCCTATTCGATTGACGTTCTATATCATATTCTCAATATTGCTGGCTTTTCCCGCCATGAGCAACACTCATGAAATGTTTTATGGAAGTTGGGGCACACAAATGCAGTGCGATAAAAAACCCATCAAACCCGGGGGAACCGTGTTATCTGCACCCTTTGAGATTGATAAACGTTGGTTCAAACAAGGGCAGCAATGGTGCCTCCTCAATTGGGGTGTGATCGAAAAACGTGAGGACGGATATTTCACCGCAGCAAATGCACTGTGTGGAGAAGATGCGCCGCAAAGTTATTTCCTCGGGTTAGAACTTAAGAACAAAGAACTCACGCTGCGGTGGGACTTCCCGCGAAAAAATGGTCCATTGATGCGCTGTGAGATGGAATAAACATTGCACATAATATGCCTTCAAATTTGGCGATACAATTATGCAAGACTTTTTGCTGAGGCTTATTGTGCAAGCCCTCTTTTCACCTAAAACCAGACCGGCATTAGTATCATACAATAGCCACATTGCCTTCATCCTGCTTCCATATTTGGGGTCAATTCTGAGGTAGAAGCCAGTGGGCGACCTGCTTCTATTTTTAACACGATGACCAGAAATTGGTCATTCAAAACACTCAAATGGAGCCCAAAAATGTCGAAAATACTTGCTACACTTTCAATCTTAATGATGACGCTATCTGCTGCAAATGCAGCGAACTTTATGGACGCGGATGATGCTGATAGTGCTGATGGTTTTGTGACGTATTCGGAAGCATTAACTGTGATGCCGAACTTAACTGAATCAGGTTTTTTAAGTGCTGATCAAAATGGAGACGGAAAACTAACGCCGTCTGAGTTTAAAGAACTACCAAATTAATTAGAGACATGATCAAATGGCACCTCGCTCTCCCAAGACATATGGCGGGGTGCTGTTTTCACAATAAATACCGAATATAGCATTTAGAACGAATTGACCGATCAAACAGCTGAAAATCTGCGTGATATTTCACCGCAAATGACGACTTCTAAGCTGCATTTTCATGCGCAAGCAGGCCTGGTTGATCTAATTGATGATGAACCGATTGACCGATTGCCGATATACCGACACCATAAAGCAGCTGGACGCGCGAACAGCCAAAAAGCTGCCAAGCTTGTGCAATTCATCGGAGGTTCTGGTTTGATCATAACTTGGCAAGCGCTTCATACATTACCAAGCTCTTCGGCTAGAATTAGCAATCCATTTTTTGTTTGATAATTTTATCGCTAATGTTCAACATTGTGTTTATCCATTTGATAGTTCGGTTTGCAACACCATCAAATGGATAACACATTCTCTTGTAAGAGATGCGCTGCCCTCAATTTATTTCAATGAAAAAAGGGCTGCGTCAGATGAAGTCGAGCTTTTTACTCCATAGTATAAAGCCGCCCTTGGATTAAAGGCGGCTTTTAATTCTTGTGTGGTTTTCGCTGGGATTAAAATTCATCCCAGCTTGCATCACCAGAATTTGCAACAGCATTTCCATTAAACGCATTGGCAACTTGCTTTAGCTGAGTTTTAACCGGGGACGTTGCTGGTTCATGCTTTCTACCATGCCCAACCGCGACCGGCCTAGAAGCCTTAACACGATGGGGTGTTGCCTGTTTCGAGTTCTGGCCATTTACCTGGAACGTTGCTATGAGCCCGTTCAATGCATTGACCCCATTGGCTACTTCTTGTGTGACGGCTGTATTTTCTTCAACCATGGCAGCATTTTGTTGTGTCACTTGGTCCATCGAATTCACAGCATTATTGACTTCTTGAATGCCGGTCAGCTGCTCGGATGCGCCTTCTGAGATTGTGCTAATCTGACTATCGATATCAGCCACATGTTCGGAAATCTTGGCCAGAACTTGGCCTGTTTCCTGAACCAATTGCACACCATTTGCAACTTCAACTCCTGACTTGCTGATAAGGTCTTTGATTTCTTTTGCTGCACCAGCTGAGCGTTGAGCAAGTTCACGAACCTCCTGTGCCACAACAGCAAAGCCTTTTCCAGCTTCACCAGCGCGAGCGGCCTCTACGCCTGCATTTAGCGCAAGCAAATTAGTCTGGAATGCGATTTCATCGATTACATTGATGATGTTTGTGATATCGCCCGAAGCTTTTTCAATGCCTTCCATCGCAGAAATGGCATTGGATACAACATGACTTGACTGTTGCGTGTCATCCCGTGCGCTTTTAGCCTTTAGAGCTGCTTCGTTTGCACGCTCTGATGTTTGGCGAACGGTCGCTGTGATTTCATCAAGTGCAGCTGATGTTTCTTCAAGAGAAGCAGCTTGTGTTTCTGTTCTGCGCGATAATTCTTCAGTCGCATTGCTGATTTCACCTGAATTATCATGCAGTGTTGATGACACTTTGGCTATTTCACCCATTGTCTGGGATAGTTTTTCAACTGAACTGTTGAAGTCAACGCGCAAGCTATCAAGACTTCCTTCAAATGGCGTTGTAATTCTTGTGTTCAGATTACCTTCAGATAATTCCGCAAGTCCCTTTTCTAGGGCTGAAATTGCTGAAGCTAGTTTTTCAGCCTCAACACCTTTAAGCTCTTCGTTGCGCTGACGTTCATCTTCACTAGACAAACGCTGTATTTCAGCTTCTTCATCCGTTCGAACTTTTTCAACAGCTGTTTGTTTAAACACTTCCATAGCTTTTGCCATGTCGCCAATTTCATCGCTACGATCAAGGCCTGTGATTTCAAGGTCAGTGTTTCCGGTTGCTAATTCTTGCAAAGTCGAAACTGACTTTTTCAATGGAACCGAAATCGAGCGCGCGACAAAGTATATGACACCACCAACCGCAAGTAATGTTATCAAAAGCGCAACACCAAGAATAAGCATGAACTGTTTTTGTGCCTGTGCAGATTCAGTTGCAAGTGTTGCAGCTTGCTCATCTAAAAATTCTCGTAGACTTACAAATAATGGTGCCACATCAGCATAAGAACCGGAAACTTCCGAACGAAGTAGCGCTTCCTTCTGGCTTGTCGCAGCATAACTTTTAAACGATGTTTGATATGCTAGAATAAAATCATTCACTGTGTTTTGAGTATTCTTTGAACCAAACAGATTTGTATCAAACGCTAAAAATTCGCTAACACGATCATCGATACGACCAATATATTTTTCTGTTCCTCGCATGATGAAATCTTTTTCATGACGACGCATCATAAGCATTTTAACAGTCAAAACTGGTTCATCAATTTCCTGTAATGCTGTTTCAGCGTTGTGAACATCAGCCCGCAACTGCCCTTGCAAACCTTCTTTCTCGTTTAAACCCAATGCTAAATCTGTTTGGTAAAGTTCACCAAATTTTTGAACATATTTATCAAAACCAGATTTTATGTTGGTAAGAAGTTCGGTGACTTGTGCCGGATACTTGGTTTCAGTCAGTGTCGATAATTCAGCAATTTGTTGATCAACGATTGCAGAGCGATCGCTATGTCTTGTTATATACTTCTCATCTTTTCGAAGGAGAAAGTCTTTTTCATTTCGGCGGAGCTGAAGAAGGTTTTTTTCAATGTCGTTTTTTAAAAGAATGATGCGGCTGGTTTGATCAATTTGTTGCTCAAATTTTTGCATCACATTATTTGTAGTTAAAAATATTGCACTGACGACCAGCATACCGATAATGCTGAGCGGCGCGAGTAAAAATATCTTGGTATTAAGTTTCATGTTGTTCCCCACAAAAACGGTCATTCATGGACCATTAGAACAACATCATGTTGAGCAGTAATAATGGATGAAATCTATGAAATGAATTCGATAAAATTTGATTAATACGCCCACAAAAGCAATTCATGGTGGAGAAAAAATATAGTATTTTTACGTAGTTACACCATACGTTGTATTGACTGAGATCTTCTCAAATTTATATCAAAGTAACAGCCCGCTCTTGGCACGTTTTGATTGTCTGCAAATTAATCGGCCATGTCAGCGCATGACATAACTTTAATCGCTCTCTATTATAGGCAAGCAACTTTTACACAGGGCATTCCCTGCCATCTTCGCTATTTGCTTTATAAACGGAGCAAGGCGCATTATATTTGATTTATGACCGATCAATCATCTGAAAATCTACAAGATATTACGCCGCAAATGGCAGCTTCTATGCTGCAATTTTATGCGCAGGCAGGTGTGGTTGATCTACTCGACGATGATCCGATTGATCGATATGCTGACACGGTAAAGCAGCTTGAAGAGCGTAAAGCAAAAAAAGCTGCGAAGATGGATCAGATGTTATCGTCCAATAAAGCGCGCGCGGACAACATTCGCCCACAAAGCAGCGCTCCTTCACAGGCGCAACGTCCTGCCCAACAAAATGCCCAAGCCTCAACTACCCTTGCGGTGCCAGATCAGGCCGCAATGAAGGAAACGCAAGAGCTTGCGCAATCGGCCAAAACAATTGAAGAATTAAGTGCGATTATTAAGTCCTACAAGGGCTGTAACTTGTGCCATAGCGCAAAAAACACCGTATTTGCTGACGGTAATCCTGAAGCGCCTGTTATGCTGATCGGTGAAGCTCCGGGTCGTGATGAAGATATGCACGGCATCCCATTTGTGGGGCCTGCGGGTCAAATGCTTGATAAGATGCTAGCTGCTATCTCGCTAGATCGCACATCTTGTTACATCTCCAACATCATTCCCTGGCGGCCACCGGGTAATCGCACACCTGTTGCGCATGAGATTGAGCTTTGTCGCCCATTTGTTGAGCGCCATATTGAGCTTGCTCAGCCAAAACTGTTGATCTTTATGGGCAACGTATCGACCAAAACATTACTCAACACCAATAAAGGCATTTTATCAATCCGCGGCAAATGGGATGAATATAAGATCGGCGAAGAAGCTGTGCCTTCTATGCCAACGCTGCACCCTGCTTATTTGCTTAAAAACCCCGTTGCCAAGCGCAATGCGTGGAATGATTTGTTGGCGATACAAGCCAAGCTCAAAGAGTTAGCTTAATTCATCTTCGATATGTGCTGTGATGAAGTCATCAAAACTTTCATCTTGATAAAACCCAAGTTCCAAAGCGCGCTGTGGGTTTAAATCAGAGACCCACGTCAACACAATTTTCTCAATTGTTTCATCGCGTTTAAATTCAACTAAATCCGCTACCTCATCACCCGCCACATTGCGCAGGCTGGCCAGCATATTATTCACAGTTGCGGAAATTCCCGGTAGCATTAAATTACGATCTTCACCTAAATCTACACCTTCAATTTCTGCCGCATGAATAATATTTTTAATGATCGTGCGCGGCGATGAGAAATAATGTCGGTAATTTTCAGTCACAGGGCAAATTGCTTTTTCACCCGCCAACGGCTCGCGAATAATCGATGATAAAAATGAGGATGCAGCCGCATTTGGCTTTCCGGGGCGAACAGTAATTGTAGGTAAGCGAACGCCGCGTCCATCAACCAAGCCTTTGCGTGAATAATCATTGAGCAGCATTTCACACATGACTTTTTGCGTTCCGTATGAACTTTGCGGCGAACGAATTGAATGATCTTCAATGGGCTGAGGCGTCTTTGCACTGTAGACTGCAATTGATGATGAAAACACCAAAACGGGAGGCTTGGGCAAGGAGCAAACGCGCTTTAGCAAAAAAAGCATGCCATCTAAATTGACCTTATATCCAAGCGCCATATCTGCTTCCGCTTGACCGGAAACAATAGAAGCGAGATGAAATATCACATCAGTATCATCTGGAATGCTTTTAAAGACACTTTGCTCATTGGTCATATCAAACTTGGTAAAATCAACGGGAAATTCCGCATTAATTTGGTTTTGAGGTGCCACCATGTCGCATAACGTAATTTTTTCGATCGGTTTTCCGCGTAAAACGCCTGTTTCAGCTAGTTTTATCGCTAGTTTTTGCCCGATAAAGCCTGCTCCACCCAAGATCACAATGTTCATTTCCGCACCTCAATTTTTTTCTTATTATAATCAAATAGATAATTGCGAGAAGAGTAAAACGCGATCTTTAGGCAACGATTTTGATTGCACGCAGCTTTATCATATGTCATTGGCGAAGTGCGAAAGAATTTTCGTCAAACAAGACCTCAGACCGTAAAAACGGCAAGAGGCACCACTCATACATTTTTGAAATATGCCACCCTTTGGCGCCCCAGTTGTAAGAAGGAATCCCTTTATGAGAGCTCTGCTTATTCCCGTATTTGCACTTTTATTGTCGACCTTGTTTATGCAAGTTGGTGGCGGCATGGCAAGTTATCTTGTGCCCCTACGCGCCGCAGAAGAAGGTTGGCGCACCATCAATATCTCATTAATTGCCGCAGGGTTTGCAACTGCGTTTACGCTTGGCTGTATCGTTGTGCCGCGTTTAGTGTTTAAGGTTGGGCATGTGCGGGTTTTTTGCGCGCTCACCGCATTAATGGCGATCTCATTGCTATTACATGCAGTTATTGTGGACCCCATCGCTTGGATTTTCTTCCGTGCTCTTGCTGGTTTTGGTCTTTCTGGTTGTTACATGGTGATCGAAAGTTGGCTGAATGAAAAAGCACCCAATGAAAGCCGTGGTTCTTTGTTTTCGATTTATATGATTGTGACCATGGCAGGTTTGACGATGGGTCAATTCATCGTTCCACAAGGTGATATCACGCAAACGACACTCTTCATCATTTGTGCTGTTACCTTTTTATTGGCGCTCTTACCGACAACTTTATCAAACGCATCATCTCCGCAACCGCTTAACGAGGTTGAATTTGATTTGAAAGGTTTATTTACCCGCTCACAAGTATCGGTAGTTGTCTCGGCCATTTGCGGTTTCATCACTGGGTCTTGGATGAGCCTGGCACCAGTTTATTCAACCATGCAAAATATGACCGCAACGGAAGGCGCGATTACATTGGCGATGGCAGTTATTGGCGGCGCCGTCTTCCAATATCCTTTGGGTTGGCTATCTGATAAAATGGACCGCCGCTATGTTATGGTTTTAATCTCTATTATCGGAGCCATTGCTTGTTTCTCAGCGATGATTTCAGGAGTGGATACACGGATTGTCTTCTACGGTGTTATTGTCTTGATCGGCGCATCAATCTTCCCGCTTTACTCTGTCACCATTGCGCACGCAAATGACTATTCAGCTCCCGACGAATTTGTCGAAACCTCATCTGGTTTGCTTATTGTTTATGGCGTGGGCTCAATTATCGGCCCGCTAATGGGCGCGGTTGCGATGGAAAGTATTGGTCCGCATGGATTGTTTGCGATGATTGCCATTTGCTTTATTACAGTTGGTGTCTTTTCAGCTTACCGAATGCTGCAACGCGAGCAAGCACCAGAAGAAGAACGCATCGACTTTTTGGCAACGCCAATGGCGCGCGCAGCTTCCCCTCAACTCTTTGAGTTGGATCCGCGTTCTGATCCCGAATGGGGTATCTCTGAGGACGAGGATGAAGAGACAGGTGCTGCAACCAATGCTTAGCGTTAACTAAGAGGATTAACCGGCTATCACGTTTGACTGCCGGTTACCCGGCGTTGTTCCTTGCGCTGAAGTCCCAGCTGATGTTCGCGATAGATGATAAAGATACCGGCGGCCGCAACAATTGCGGTCCCAACCAACATTTGGCCACCTGGAATATCACCAAACAAGATAAAGCCAAGCACGATGCCAAAGATGATCGATGTATAATCAAACGGCGCAATGGTTGATACGCTGGCGTGGCGATAACATTCGGTCATTAAAATCTGGCCAATCCCGCCAAGAACACCCGCGCCGATTAATATGCTGGCATTATAAAGATCAAGCGGTGCCCAGCCGAAAAATGCTGTCATCGCTGCAAAGAACGACGCCATAGAAGAAAAATAAAGCACAACAGTTGGTGATTTTTCTGTTTTGACCAAAGCACGTACAAAAATTGTAGCCATAGCCGCAAACATAGTCGAGAGCACGGTAGCGACCACACCATATAATGCATCCTGGTCTGCCGCACCATCAAGCAATGAAATTCGTGGCCACGAGATGATCAGCACACCCGCTAATCCCACAGCAACCGCAGCCCAACGATAAAGCCGAACTTTTTCGTGTAAGAGTATCGCAGCAAATACAACGGCAAAAAGCGGCGTTGCATGGCGCAGCGCAACAACATCAGGCAATGGCAGTTTTGTTAGCCCGTAAAACCCCAACCCCATGCCGCAGCAGCCAATCAAAGACCGCCCTAAATGCCCCAATGGCCGTTTGGTGTAAAACGCCTGTTTCAGCTCGTGGCGATAGGCCAAGTAGACAAAAACCGGAACCATGGCAAAGAATGCACGGAAGAAGATGATTTGCCCAACTGGGATGCCATCACCGACCAATTTGATCATGGCAGACATGGAAACAAGAAATAAGACAGACGTGACTTTTAAGCCAATTCCAACCAGAACCGCTTGGCGGCTTTCAGCATCTGAATTGCTGTTTACTTGTTCATCAGTTTTTTCAAGGTGCACGACTCATATCTCACTTTCAGAGTATCTTCATACAGTAAAACCCTGTGAACGTCCCATTCATAAGAATGATTGATCTAACGATAAATGTGATTAGTTCCTTACCAAACCAATGCCGGGGCTTGATATTTGAATAAAATCAAGCCTCAATACAGCTCGAAACCCTAGGTTTTGGAATAAATGATAACGGTTCATTAGCTCTCTCGTGCCAGAAAGGTTCCGAGATTAAATAAAAATCGATTAAAAAGACACCAAATTGGGACATACGCATGCGAAGCAACACGGGACAGGTTTTCCATTTATCAGAGTATCAACCTACTGATTTCGTTCTAGAAAGAACGGATCTTACCTTTGAGCTTCATCCCACGGAAACCAAACTCATTGCGCGCACTTTGATGCACCGACGTGAGGGTGTGGCCACAGATGCGCCACTTGTTTTTGCTGGTGATGAGTTAAAACTAGAATCACTTCAAGTTGATTCAATCGATGTTTCAGATGCTGACCACGATGTATCTTCTGATGAACTCACCATCCGCAACTTACCCGAAAGCGTTGCATTTGAGGTCACGGTGACGACGATTTTATCACCGGAAACCAATACAAAACTCATGGGGCTATATCGCACCAACGGAGTTTACAGCACGCAATGCGAATCTGAAGGCTTCCGCCGGATGACATATTTTTATGATCGCCCTGATGCGATGTGCGTTTACACAATTACCATTGTTGCAGATAAAGAAGACACACCTGTGTTGTTGTCCAATGGCAACTACCTTGGTGGTGGCGCCTATGATGAAGGTCGTCATTTTGCCGCCTGGTATGACCCACATCCAAAACCATCATATCTTTTTGCGCTGGTTGGCGGTGATTTAGGTGTGATCGAGGACACATTTACCACAATGTCTGGCAAAGATGTGGTTTTGAAAATATTCGTCGAACACGGTAAAGAATCTCGTGCGTCATACGCCATGGATGCGCTTAAACGCTCCATGAAATGGGACGAAGAGAAATTTGGCCGCGAATATGATTTAGATATTTTCCAAATCGTTGCAGTATCTGATTTCAATATGGGCGCGATGGAAAACAAGGGGCTTAATGTCTTTAACGACAAATACGTGCTTGCTGATCCAGAAACCGCGACAGACGCTGATTATGCAAATATAGAACGCATTATCGCGCATGAATATTTCCACAACTGGACGGGCAACCGCATTACATGCCGCGACTGGTTCCAGCTTTGCTTAAAAGAAGGTCTCACGGTTTATCGCGATCACGAATTTTCAGCTGACGAACGTTCACGCTCTGTTATTCGTATTGATGAGATCCGCACATTAAAGCTTATTCAATTCCCCGAGGATGCCGGACCATTGGCGCATCCTGTGCGCCCTAATACATATAAAGAGATCAACAATTTCTATACAGCAACCGTTTATGAAAAAGGTTCTGAAGTTTGCCGCATGATCCGCACAACTCTAGGTGCTGATGATTTCCGCAAAGGCATGGATTTATATTTTGAGCGTCATGATGGTGATGCAGCAACGATTGAAGACTTTATTGCTTGCTTTGCAGAAGTTAGCGGCAGAGACTTCAGCCAGTTTAGTCTTTGGTACGATCAGGCCGGCACACCAAGTGTCACCGTTTCGACATCTTGGGATGCGGGATCATCGAGCTTTAAGGTAGAGTTGGAACAAGCACTTGCGCCGACCCCTGGCCAGAGCAAAAAAGAAGTGATGCATATCCCATTGTCATATGCACTTATTGGCGAAGATGGTGAAAACTACGTCATCGCGCCTGAAGGTAGCGATGACAACAACGTGTTGCATTTAACCGAGCGCAAGCAGACCTTTGAATTTAAGGGCCTCAAATCACGTCCTGTTTTGTCTATCAATCGTGGGCTATCTGCGCCGATTAACGTTTATATAGAACAAAGCAATGAAGATCTTGCGCATATCGCCCGCAATGACACAGACGGCGTTGCGCAGTGGCAGGCCTTACAAGACTTAGCAACGCGTGTCCTTATTGAAGGCACCGAAGCAGTTCAATCAGGCGGTACAGCAACCGCTGACGATCAGTTAATTGGTGCTTATAAAGCGATTGCCGAAAACGCTGAACTTGAACCAGCGTTTAAAGCACAAGCTCTTATGCTTCCAAGCGATGCAGATATTGCCCGCGAGATTGGCAAAAACATCGACCCTGATGCAATCGATCACGCTATTTCAACAGTTAAAGACGCTGTTGCAACTGCACTTGGCGAGGTTTGCGAGAGCTTTGTTACAGATATGAAAACTGATGGTGAGTTTGACCCAGGCGCTGATCCTGCAGGTAAACGTGCATTATCAGCCGTTGCTTTATCTTATCTATCTCGCAATGATGGGAATGCATCACGCGCAGCAGCAGCTTATAAAGCTGCAAACAATATGACTGAGCAAAGTGCAGCATTGCAGATCTTAACAAGCCAATATCCAGAAGCTTCTGAAACTGAAGATGCATTACAGGACTTTAAAACAAAGTTTGCGGATAATCCGCTTGTGATGGATAAATGGCTTGCCCTGCAGGCGCGAATTCCAGGTGAGACTGCATTGGCAAAAGTGGAAGCGCTGCTAAAAGATGATGCTTATGATGCAAATAATCCAAACCGTATTCGCTCATTGATCGGAACATTTGCGGGTGGGAATGCCACAGGGTTTAACCGCACTGATGGCAAAGGCTACGAGCTTCTTGCAGATCAAATTTTGGCAATTGATCCAAAAAACCCTCAGGTCGCAGCGCGTCTATTGACCACAATGAGATCTTGGCGGAATTTAGAACCTGTTCGTCAGGCTGCAGCAAAGGCGGCCCTTGAGAAGATTGCCTCAAATGACAAGTTATCAACGGATGTATCTGATATCGTTGAAAGAACACTTGCTGACTAATGCAAATTAGTATCAGCTAGACTGATACTTTTCTATCATTATCAATTGAAAAACATTGCGGTGCGCTTAGCGCGCCGCTTTTTTTGATCATTCAATTAAAATCTTAATAAAAAATTTACGAGTCATAACAGAAGGTTAACGACAAACGTTGCAGAAGAGTAGCAAGAGCCACTAGACACGGGGAATCAGCTCTGATTCATTAGGGCAGATTCGAATGTTAGGGATGTTTGGATCACACGGGGATTTTAACAGATGGTGAATGTGAATAGCATTCGTGCGGCTAATGACGCGCGTTTGAAAATGGAATCCGTTGCCAAACAATTCGATGAACGTGAGCTGGCGGGCCACGCGAAATTGTTTGCCAAACCGAGATACCGAAGGTTGGAGAACGCTGAGCCAGTGCTTAAGCGCTCAATTCCTATACTCATCCTTACATTCTTAATTTTCGTCGCGCTTGCGCGATGTATTACTGTTTATGAGCACTACAATCGATATTCTGCAAGTTCTCAACAAGCTACACAGCTCACGCTCACAGCCATATCCGCTGTTATCGGGGTTAATCCCGATCCAACGTTAAACGCGAACAGACGAGAAACTGAGGGCCAAATCAACCTTGTGCTGGATCAATATGCGATTGATCAAGGGCGCATTATTGCCGTTGCAGATGCTAAGGGACGCATCTTTGCAAGTTCAAACATTGGAAATGGTTTTGTTGGGCTAAATCTTTCTACTTTAATTGGCGAAGGGTCTGCCATACAGATATTTGGCAAACGCGCAGGCGTTCAACCGATCACGCTGGGGGAAAATGCATCCACACATACTGGTCGGGAAATGTACGCTGCATTGTCTCATATTAACGGTGGTTTGGGTTCAATTTTAGTCCTTTCCCCACAAGCGCCTGATCTACTATCTTGGTTTCGCAAAACCATTTCGCTAAATGTAACGCTCTTTATCGCGACAGCTGCAATCTTAATTATGATCCTTTATGCCTATTTTTTACAGGTTGGATATACCAGAGACGCGACCGATATTTATACAGAATCTCAAAGGCGCGTAGACATGGCGTTATCTCGTGGCCGTTGTGGCTTATGGGAGTGGGATATGGCCCATAGCCGCCTCTTCTGGTCGAGCTCAATGTATGAAATGCTCGGCTTGCCCGCAAAAGACAGCGTGTTGAGTTTTGAAGAAGCTGCAAAACTCATGCATCCCGATGATGGCAATATCTATGTGTTGGCACGTCTTGCTGCCCGCGGTGAAATTCGCGAAATTGACCACGAGTTTCGCATGCGCCATGCCAATGGCGATTACGTTTGGTTGCGCGCCCGTGCACAGTTGATTGATCGTACAAGTTCTGGCCGATATCTTGTTGGTATTGCGATGGATGTTAGCGAACAGCATCGCTTGCAAAAACGCAAAGCTGAGGCAGATCAACGTTTATTTGACGCGATTGAATCTACCCGAGAAGCATTTGTTCTATGGGACAAACAAGATGGCTTGGTGATCTGGAACGATTATTTTCAAAAAGTTCACAATCTTCCCGATGATGTGCTGCAAGCTGGCATGCATCGCGACACAGTTATGGCCGCAGCCAAACGCCCTATTGTTGATCGCATTATCCCCGCGATTAGCCCTAATGGCTATACCAAGGCTTTTGAAATTAAACTTGCGGATGGTAGCTGGTTGCAGATCAGTGAACGCCGAACCAAAGACGGCGGCTTGGTCTCTGTTGGCACTGATATTACAGCGCTTAAACTTAATCAGGATAGATTGCGCGATTCAGAGAAACGTTTGATGGCCACGATTGGCGATTTATCAAAATCCCAGAAAGCACTGGAAGATAAAGCGGAACAATTAAGTAAACTTAACTTTGATTACCAGCTCGAAAAAGAACGCGCGCAAGCCGCAAATAAATCAAAATCTGAATTCCTCGCTAATATGTCTCATGAGCTTCGCACACCGCTGAATGCTGTGATTGGGTTCTCTGAAATCATCAAAAACAGAATGTTTGGTCCGCTTGGCTCGGACAAGTACGAGGAATATAACAATGATATCCACTCAAGCGGCAAGCATCTTTTAGGCCTGATCAACGACATTTTGGATATGTCAAAAATTGAAGCTGGCCAAATGAAAATTGAACGTGAAGACATCACGTTTGATCCCATCATTGATGAAGCGGTGCGCCTTATTGCAACGCAGGCTGAAAAGAAGTCTATTGAAGTCAATGCACTCATTGATAAAGATCTTCATCTTGTTGCAGATCGCCGAGCGATGAAACAAGTTATGCTCAACCTGTTATCGAATGCTGTGAAGTTTACCGATGATGATGGAAAGATCTTTGTAAGAGCAAGACAAGTTGGTGATACAATCACGGTGTCAGTTCGTGATACTGGTATTGGTATCCCCCGCGAAGCGCTTGCGAAAATTGGTCAACCTTTTGAACAGGTTCAAAATCAATTCTCAAAAAGTAAAGATGGGTCTGGATTGGGTTTAGCGATCTCCCGCTCTTTAACTAAACTTCATGGTGGTGCAATGCGCATCAGCTCTGAAGAAAACATCGGCACAATCGTTTCTATCAGAGTGCCAGTAGCGGCACCAATGGACGAAATGGACGATGAAGATACGGTGATTGAGGACACACAAACACCTTCAGAAATTCAAGCTGCGGAATAAGACGTATTTAATTTTCAATAAAAACGCCTCCCAAACCTTTAACGCCCCCAAAAATAAATATGGGGGCGTCTTTTTCTCAAACTAATGAAATTCTAACGACGATTACTGTTGCGGTTACCCTTGCGTTTACCACGCATTTTTCGCAACTCTTCGGTCGATAAAGAACCGTCAGAATTGCGATCAAGAACAGCAAACTGTTTGTTCATACGATCTTGAAGTTCGGCAACAGTGATAGAGCCATCACCATTTACATCAAGGCGTTTCATCATAGCTGCCTCGCGACGGCGCTTACGCTCTGCTTCCATCTCTGCAAAAATTTCATCTGTAGATAAAATGCCATCACCATCTTTATCAGCAGCAATCATCTTACCCAAACCGACGCTTGCAAATTCTTCAGGCGAAATTGCACCCGATTTATCTGTATCAATACGCTCGATATTGATGCCTCGTTTTCCCTTGCCTTTGCGTTTTTTATCATCAGCAAACGCAGAACCTGTTGCAGACAATCCCACGCCAATAATGGTGAACGTTGTCACAGATACTATCATCAATTTATTCATACTCATTTTATGCTCCTTTTCGCATATGGTCGTCGCCCCACATTGCGTGAAGTGGTAATTGCATCGAAACCTCCAATCCAATTTACCTATGGTATGATCGAACCAGCCCCCAACATTTATGTTGTGGCCGATCATGCTATGCGCCGTCTGCTACGAAAGGCGCACAACCTCGTTAAATATCTTACGTATCCGTTTTGATGTTGTATCAATCTCAGTTTGTAAGATATTCATATCTGGTAGGTTCACACTTCGCAGGATCACATCTTGAAACCCGCTTGGTGCCCCATCTAATTCAAATTCACCTTCAATACAAAGCTTGATCATCTGTGACAGCTCTGTCCAAAGTTTTAGCGCTGATGCTAATTCATCGCTATTTTCTACACCCAATTGCGGTACCGCCAATACTTCCAGTAAATATGACGTGCTCGTTTCATGGGTTAATGGTTCCCAACCCTTCGCACGCTCACGCAATGATAGATATTGAACGATAAACTCGATATCGACCAAGCCGCCGGGAATAAGTTTGAAATCCCAAGAGTTTTGCGGCGGTTTTTCCTTATCAATGAGCTTACGCATCTTGGTGACTTCTTTCACCAATTTACCATGATCTCGTTTGATCGATAAAATGGAGCTGATCTCGGTGTGCACCGTTTCAATAAGGTTTGCATCTCCCGCAACACAGCGCGCGCGTGATAAGGCCATATGTTCCCATACCCAAGCGTCGTCACGCTGGTATTTTGAGAATGCTTTTAAGGATGTTGCAACAGGGCCTTTGTTGCCTGATGGGCGCAAACGCAGATCAACTTCATATAAAACCCCTTCGGCGGTTGGCGATGATAAAGCCGCTATAAGTCTTTGTGTAAGGCGCGCGTAATAGCGGACAGGATCAAGTGCGCGTTGATCTTCGCTGACATCTGATTCCATCACACCGGGATCATGATCATAAATCAAAATCATATCGACATCTGATCCCGCGGTCATTTCGCGAGAGGCTATTTTACCCATGCCTAAAATTGCGATTTTTCCGCCTGCGATGGTGCCGTGTTTGCTCGCAACTTCTTTCTCAACAGCGCGCAATGCCTGACAGATCATAAGATCCGCAAGATCGGATAACGCAATCGCTGCGCGCATGCCAGTAATAGCGCCTGTGAGCAAACGTATACCAATTAAAAATTTCTGTTCAGCTGCAAAAATCCGTAAACGGTCCAGCACAATCTCATAATAGTCAGCGCCTTCAAGGAAGAGATCTAAACGCGTCTCCAGATAATGCCGAGTTGGCAGCTCTGATAGTGCCGCCGGATCAAGCATGCCATCAAATATATGCGGGCGGCGGGCAATGATATCTGCCAAACGCGGTGCGCATGTCATGATCGTTTGCATCATTGTTAAAAGGCTAGGATTGTTATTCAGCAGCGAAAAAAGCTGAATGCCTGCTGGCAGTCCTGATAAGAATGCATCAAACTTGAGCAATGCCTCATCGGGCTGTTTGGCAGCGCCAAAATTCTTTAAAAGCTGCGGCCCAAGTTCGGTAAGCTGCTCGCGTGCCTTTTCACTTTGTGTGGCACGATACCGACCACGGTGCCAATTTCTGACAATTCGAACGATATCCGACGGGCGGTTATAACCAAATTTTTCAAGAGTTTTGAGCGTATCTGGATCATCATCTTCACTGGTAAATGACAGATTGCCTGCCTCATCACTTAAACCTACCTCTTTTTCAAAAAGATCAGCATATCCGGTCTCTACTGCGCTTAGTTTTTTTAACAGGTTTTTACCAAATGCTTTGGTGGTTTTATCTCCCATCATCAAAGCTATTGTTTTCAGCTCATCTTCATCCTCTGGTAATTGGTGGAGTTGCTGATCTGCCACCATTTGAATACGGTGTTCTAAATCGCGCAGATACCAATAACTATCTAACAGTTGATCTGCTGTTGCTTCGTCAAGCCATTGTGCATCTACCAGATTTGCCATAGCCTCATCAGTACGGCGCGCGCGCAATTGGGGGTTTCTACCGCCCGCAATAAGCTGCTGGGTTTGTACAAAAAATTCAATCTCGCGAATGCCCCCGCGACCCAATTTTACGTTGTGACCTTCAACATTAATATCACCCAAGCCGCGATGCGCATGAATTTGACGTTTGATAGAATGAATGTCTGCAATAGCCGCAAAATCGAGATATTTACGGAAAATAAATGGCTGCAATTCTCCTAAAAACCGCTGGCCAGCCTCAATATCCCCGGCAATAGGAGAAGCCTTGATATAAGCTGCACGTTCCCAATTTTGACCACGACTTTCGTAATAATGCATTGCAGCTTCAATTGGGAAAGCGAGCGGCGTAGAGCCTGGATCAGGTCGCAAGCGAAGATCGGTGCGAAACACATATCCATCGCGCGTATAATGCTGCATGATATGGATGAGACGGCGCGCCATTTTGGCAAAAACATCTGTTGTTTCGCCGCGATCTTCGACTATTCCAGCATCTGCTTCAAAGAATACAACGATATCAATATCAGACGAATAATTAAGCTCGCCTGCACCCAGCTTGCCCATGCCAAGCACGATCAACCCACTGTCTCTACTCGGCGTATTGACGTCTTTTAAAACGACTTTGCCGCGCTCGTGCGCATCAATTAAAAGATGATCGAAACTGGCAGTGAGTGTTGCAGAAGCTAAATCACTCAAATATTGCGTAGTATCTTTTGCACTGGTGATTTTTGCCAAATCGTAAAGTGCTAATGACAGCGCGGCTTGCTGTTTTGCCTGACGTAATTCTCGCATAACATCTGCTTCAGTCGCAGGCGTACTATCCTCATTTTTCCACGCATTTTTTGCGCGCCCGATGATAGTTTCCATCTGTGTTTTAATGTCATCTTTGAGTGCAAAAGCCAGCATATCCGGCTTGGCGCAGACAATGCCGTAAAGATAAGGACTTAGTGAGAGTGCAGCAGTTAGAAACGAAAAGTATGCAGCATCTTTATCTAATATATCAGACAGTGCCTCACTTTCCTTTGCTGCATCAAACAGCATGCTTGATACATCTTTTACCGACTTTTTATCGCGCGGCAGGATGGGCGATCGATCAAGATCGATTAATTTAGTAAAATCAGCTATGTCAAATCCCCCTCTCCTATCTCTATATCATTGCACTAAGTTTTCACCGGAAACTTTAAATCGACCGTAAGCCCGGGAAACTCTTTTTGCGTTGCATCGGTTGCAGAGAGTTCGAGCATACCTGAATGCATCCGAATAACCGCATCAACAAGAGAAAGCCCCAAACCAGTGCCTGGTTTATTGCGACTTTTATCAAGCCGGACGAAGCGTTTTGTGACCTCATCAAACTTATCATTCGGAATACCAGGTCCATTATCGGACACGCTCAACACAATCATTTTGTCTCGTTCTTTCAAACGAACCCAAATGCATGCATCATCGCGATGATTAGCTTCATTAGAAGCATATTTAATTGCGTTGTCGATCAAGTTGCTCAAGGTTTGCCCGATCAATTCGCGATTGCCATTGATCGTAATATTCTCATCAATATCCGTGATCAATTTCACACCAACATCTTCAGCTACCGGTTCATAGAGTTCTGCTGCATCAAGAGCAACCGCTGATAAATCAAGATCGCTGAGTTTGGCTGCAGCTGATCCTGCTTCAACGCGTGAGATCATCAAAAGGGCTGAAAAAATGCGAATGAGCTGATCTGATTCAGAAATCATATCTTCTAATGCTGCACGGTAATCTTTTGCCGTTGCTTTAGTTGCAAGAGTTGCTTCTGCCCGATTGCGCAAGCGCGTTAGCGGTGTTTTCAAATCATGAGCAATGTTATCAGAAACTTGTCGCAAGCCTTCATTAAGCTGCTCTATGCGGCCAAGCATTGTGTTGAGCGATGTCGACATTCGATCAAATTCATCGCCTGATCCCATTACCGGCAAACGCTGAGACAAATCACCGGCCATAATCTTCTCACTCGCAACAGACATGCGATCAATACGCTTCAAAGCGGAGCGCCCAACAAAGAACCATATTGCAAGTGCACCGATGCCCATGATGGCAAGTGCCGTCATTAAGGCGCGCTCGATTAAATTGTTGAAGCGATCTGGTTCAGCTAAATCTCGACCTACAAGCAGTTTAAAGCCGTTTGGCAATTGCATCACATGTGCAAGCGCTGTGTATTCAGCATCAAAATCACCAAAGCGTTTATACTTAAACGGTTCATCGATATCGCCGTCTTTATCGAAAATGCCCGGTTGAATTTCTGATACATTACCGGCAAAGATCTCGCCATTTGGTGAGGCGATAATATAAAGACTTGATCCAGGTTGGCGTGAGCGACGCTCGATCTGGCGCACCAGACCATTCACACCGCTTCTGCGGTAAGTATTGTTGATCGTGCGCACATCCCGCTCAATTGCTCGTTCGGTTTGCCCACGCAATGCCTTTTCGCTTTGTGCGCTCACATAAAACAACAGCACCGTCGCAGAAACAACAAATAACAATAGATAAAGAAGCGACAACCGGACGGCCGTCGTTTTCAGCATGGCATTAATACGAGCCATCGGCAAACTACTCCGAGGCCTTTAGAATGTAGCCTGCGCCGCGAATAGTGTGGAGCAACGAGCCGTCAAAGCCTTTTTCGATCTTTGATCTTAACCGCGAAATATGCACATCAATCACGTTGGTTTGGGGATCAAAATGATAGTCCCAGACATTTTCCAGCAACATGGTACGTGTGACCACCTGCCCTGCATTGTTCATTAAATATTCAAGCAGCGAATATTCACGTGGCTGCAAGTTGATCACCTGCCCACCTCGGCGCACTTCGTGACTGAGGCGATCTAATTCCAGATCACCCACACGATATACGGTTTCTGTATCTCGGGTGCCTTTGCGTCTACCTAGTATTTCAACACGCGCCAACAGTTCGGAAAAAGCGTAGGGTTTGGTGAGATAATCATCACCGCCCGCGCGCAACCCTGTAACGCGATCATCAACCTGCCCGAGTGCTGAGAGAATTAAAACGGGTGTTTCATTACCTTGATCTCTTAAGGAGGAAATGATTGAAAGCCCGTCACGCTTTGGTAGCATGCGATCGACAACCATCACATCATAGGTGTTTTCAGTTGCAAGGAAATAACCGCTATCACCGTCACTTGCGTGATCGACTGTCAGCCCTGCCTCACGAAATGCTTTAGTAAGGTATGCTGCGGTTTCTAAATCGTCTTCAATAATAAGAATCTTCATGACTTCAACTTTTAAAAGATTTCTGCCCTATTGAACAGACTTGGTAACTTATCGCACCTCATGGTGCCCATAATATCAACATAAAAACGAAGCGGCGGCTTCAAATACGCTGACAACCGCCGCTTCTAAAAAGAGCCACACATCGGGGGCGACATGATGACACGTGACTCTTAACGATGTCCTGAAAACGCTATTGCAAGTTAGGCAAATTGGGAGGAAAGCACGTTTTCAGGAATTAAGTCACCAGCCAACAACAAGCCTGCTGCTGGCTGGTAATTTTGATTAACCTTGATCGATTGGCAACGCGATAAAGCTATTTTGATTAGCGCGCTGGATCTGGAACAAGGCTGCTTTGCGGCCGTCTTTTGCTGCGTTGTCGATAACTTGAGCAACATCAGCAGCAGATTTAACATCGCTATTGTTGACCGCGACGATCACATCACCTGCGCGCATGCCGCGTTCTTCGGCAATTGAACCTTTATCAACTTCAGCAACGACCAAACCTGGACCTTCTGAATTTGGCTCAACGGCAATACCCAAACCATCAACAAATGCTGGTTTTACGTCTTCCTCAGGTATCTCTTCAGAAGGTGTATTTGCAGCCAAAGCTTGCTCAACTGGAAGCGTACCAAGTTTCACATCAATGGTTTCAGCCTTACCAGCGCGCCAAACTGTTAGCTCAACACTTGTATCAGGATCAAACGCACCAATTTTCTTGGCTAGATCACGCGCATCTTCAACTGTTTCACCGTTAACAGCGGTAATCACGTCACCGGCTTGAATGCCAGCTTTAGCGGCAGGTGTTTCGCTTTCAGAATTTGAAACAAGCGCACCTTGTGGTTCTGCAAGACCGAGTGATTCTGCAATATCAGCACTTACTGGCTGAATGCGAACACCAAGCCAACCCCGCGCCACAGCACCGTTTTCAATTAAATCATCAACAACAGATCGAACCGTAGTTGCTGGGATTGCAAAGGCAATACCAACGTTACCACCAGATGGTGAGAAGATTGCAGTGTTTACGCCAATCACTTCACCATTAAGGTTAAATGTTGGTCCACCTGAGTTACCGCGGTTAACCGCTGCATCCACTTGGATGAAATCATCATAAGGTCCTGCACCGATATCACGGCCTCGAGCAGACACGATACCTGCCGTTACTGTGCCACCCAAACCAAATGGGTTACCAACAGCAACCACCCAGTCGCCGACGCGGATTTGTTTATCATCTGCGAGCGCTACATAAGTGAACTTTTCAGTTGGCTCGACTTTTAACACAGCTAAATCCGTGCGCTGATCGCGACCAATAAGTTTTGCATCATGCTCAACACCATCCTTGGTGATGACTGTAAATGCAGAACCATCGCCAACAACGTGGCTGTTTGTGACGACAAAACCATCTTCAGAGATGAAGAAACCAGAACCTTGGCTAACAGGGCGCAAGCGACGACGCTCATCACCTTCACCGCGGCGATTGTTACGGTCGGCACGGTCCTGACCGTTATCCTGACCACCGAACTCTCTGAAGAAACGTTTTAATGGATGATCATCTGGCAAATCGCCAAATCCACGACCACCGAAATCAAAGTTAAAACGGCTATCATCATTAGAAACAGGAGTGACTTCGCGTTGTACACGTACTGAGACCACGGCAGGGGAAACCGCGTCAACAACATCTGCAAAACCCGGAGCTTGCGGTGCTTCTACACGAACCGCTTCCGCATATGCGACGTTGTTTTGAACCGGCAAACCAGTGACGAGCATTGTTGCAGCTAGACCGGCTGCAGCTGTCGTCGTCAAAAGTGCTTTCGGCGATAATTTCAAAATCTTTGGCATTCTTTATTCCTCATATTCAATTTATCGACTGGAGATCGATTGATGAGGTGAATGTAGGAAATGAGATATTACAGAACCATTGCAAGTAGATTAAACTTTGGTAATGTTACGGCCACATTGAGAACACAAACAATACAAAATTACTTATCAAGCAATTGTTTTAATTTATCTTTTTCATCTGAACTTAATGGAGCACTCACTTTTTCGTGATCAGGATTACGTAATTTTACAAAGGCTAAAAGCGCGCCAATTAACAAAAATAATGCCGGTGCAATCCACAAAAACAAGTTCTTGGCCGTAAAGCTTGGTTTCAGCAGAACAAAATCACCATAACGAGAAACCACATAGTCGATGACCTCTTTGTTGGTATCGCCTTCAACCAATCTGTTGCGTACCAAAACGCGCAGGTCTCGTGCTAAATCTGCATCTGAATCATCAATAGACTGATTTTGGCACACAAGACACCTTAGATCAGCGGAGATTATTCTTGCTCTATCCTCAAGGGCTGCATCCTCCAAGATCTCATCTGGGTTAACCGCTAAAACAGGCAAAGACAACACGAAAAAGAAGAGTGCACAAAGGGTAGTTATAACCTTTTTCATGCGCTCGCTCCTTGTGTGACGATTTTTGTCTTTTTTGAAGCAGGCGCGCCCACGCGCAACCGACGATCACTGAGCGATACAATTGCACCTAGCACCATAAAGATTGTGCCATACCAAATAAATGTCACCCAAGATTTATACCATATGCGAACCACGAGACCGCCGTTTGCTTGCGGATCACCAAGTGACACATAAAGCTGAGATGCGCCAAAGGTGACAATACCTGCTTCAGTTGTTGGCATTTGCCGTGCTGGATAAAAGCGTTTCTCGCTCGTGGTTTTACCAATTTCAACACCTGCTTGCATGATGGTGAAATGACCGATTTGAACTTGATAATTTGGTCCTTGAGTATTTTCAATTCCCTCAAAAATGATGGTTTTACCACCCGCTTGAACCTGATCTTTTGGTTGCATGGCAACAATATCTTCAGATGAAAATGCGCTGACGGCAACAATACCAATCACTGTGACACCCACACCGAAATGCGCAAGTGCCGTGCCGTAAATTGATCTTGGCAAGCCTTTCAACCGTCCAAAACTCTTAGAAAGCGACATGCGCCCCAACCCAGCACGCATCCATAATTCAGCCATTGAGCCAATCATCAGATAAATACCAATGCCAATACCTATCGCAGCAAGAATTGGTGCCCCTGTTTGGATATAAATAACGATCAATGCAACAGCAAAACCGCCGAGTATGGCAACATACAATCGTTGCATTGCACCCAACAAATCACCGCGTTTCCAAGACAGTAATGGACCAATAGGGATTGCGAGTAACAACGGCACCATTAACGGGCCAAAGGTGAGATTAAAGAACGGTGCGCCAACGGAAATTTTCTCTTCTGAAATAACCTCCAAGAACAACGGATATAAAGTGCCAACAAAAACAGTCATTGTAGCTGTTGTTAGAAATAAATTGTTCAGCACCAATGCGCCTTCTCGAGAGATCGGCGCGAAGATACCACCAGCACGCAAAGATGATGCTCTGAAGGCAAATAGCGTGAGCGCACCCCCAATAAAGACACACAAGATCATGAGAATGAACACGCCTCGTGATGGGTCTGTGGCAAATGCATGAACAGATGTGAGCACGCCTGAACGGACTAAAAATGTACCAAGTAGTGACAGCGAAAATGCCATAATTGCCAAAAGCACTGTCCAGATTTTTAACGCCTCACGCTTTTCCATCACCAGAGCTGAATGCAATAACGCAGTGCCGAGCAACCAAGGCATAAACGAAGCATTTTCAACTGGATCCCAGAACCACCAGCCACCCCAGCCAAGCTCGTAATAAGCCCAATAAGAGCCCATTGAAATTCCTGCCGTTAAGAACATCCAAGCCGTTAGCGTCCAAGGACGCACCCAGCGTGCCCATGCGGCATCAATCTTACCCTCGATGAGAGCTGCAATCGCAAAGGAGAAACTAATCGAGAACCCAACATAGCCGAGATATAAAAGCGGCGGGTGAATTGCGAGCCCAATATCCTGAAGGATAGGGTTTAAGTCCTGACCTTCAAATGGTGCTGGTGAAATACGTATAAATGGGTTTGAGGTAAATATGATAAAGAGTAAAAACGCCACTAAAATCCAACCCTGAACACCAATCACATTGGCTTTTAGTGTTGGTGGCAGGTTATTGCCAAACACAGCTACAAGCGCGCCAAAAAATGCCAGAATGAGAATCCACAGCAACATGGAGCCCTCGTGATTGCCCCAAACTCCTGTAAATTTATACAAGGTTGGTTTCAGTGAATGCGAATTTTCAAAAACGTTGAGAACCGAAAAATCTGATGTGAGATAGGCTTGCGTCAACGCGGCAAATGATAACAGAACCAGCGCAAAACAGGTGATGGCTGCCATGGGGGCAACATTCATCAACCGCGTGTCAGAACGCGCTGCGCCAACCATCGGCAATATGGACTGCATGACAGCTGTTGCAAGCGCTAATATGAGCGCAAAGTGACCAAGTTCCGTGCTCATATTATCTCCTAATTGGTAATGGGTTCGCCATCTTTCCAGACACCGCGTTCTTTCAAACTATCGGCTATTTCCTTTGGCATGTAGTTCTCATCATGCTTTGCCAACACGCTATCAGCCACAAAGGGACCACCCATGACATTAAATGATCCTTCGGTGATCACGCCCTGCCCTTCGCGAAATAAATCCGGCAAGATACCGTCATAATTGACGACAACCGTTTGTTCATTATCCGTAATCGTGAAGCTAACTTGGGTACCTTGCCCGCGGACTATTGAATCAATCTCGACCAACCCACCCAAACGAATACGTGTTTCAGGTTTCACAGCCTTTTCAATGACATCAGTTGGTGAATGGAAATATGTGATTTCGCTTGAAAGCGCGAACATGACCAATAAAACGGCAGACAGCAAAAAGCTCATCCCCACACCGATTATTGTAAATCTTTTTTGTTTTCTCGTCATGATTTTAACCTATTCATTCTCAGCCTTGGACGCCACATCGGGCGCTTTAATACCGAGGCTTTTAGCTTGGGCGAGCAATGCTTTGCCTTGATCTGTATCAGATGAAAATACTTTTAATGCGCGCACAAGTGCATTTACTGCACTCTCTTCGTCACCTAAAACAACATAGGACTGCAATAATCGCTGCCAGCCTTCAAAATTATCTGGCTCATCGTTAAGCCTTTCATCAAGTGAAGCTACCATGTTTTTGATCATGTCCATGCGGTCACCGCTGTCCATCTCACTTGCCGTTGCGATATCTTCTTCGCTGGGGTTGCCCAGTTGCGATGGTTGACTATCGATTTCAGCTGATGAGCTTGCTTGCTCAGATGTACTTGCCGGCAAAGTCTTCAGTACCACACTATCTGGATCGACACCCTTCAACGAAGCGATTTGAACTTGAACGGCTCTGATCCAAGGCGCATCGGCAGGAGACATTTCCGCTAGATCTTCAAAAGCGGCTATTGCTTTGTCATTTTGACCAATTTGGCCCAAACCGAGCGCTAAGAAAAACTTTGGACGCGGCGCATCAGGCTGAATTTCCAATGCTTTTACAAAGTTTGAACGTGCTTCAGGTGTGACCAAGCCTTCCTGTGCGGTGACGATCGCTTCGCCTAAGCTGGCATGACGCAAAGCGGTTGAGCCCTCAAGTTCTATCGCTTTTGCGAAAGCTTGTTGGGCTTTTAGATATTCACCCATGCGAAAATAAATCGGCGCAAGCACATCCCATCCACGACCATCATTGGGATTTTGCACCAAATGCGCTTCCGCTTGAGCAACCATTTCAGCGATATCGTCTGGTATCGCGCGCGCGGCAACTTCATTGGCAGGCGGCGCTGTCCGTAATGCAAGCGGCATATCTGGCGACATTGGCTGACCAACTATTGTATAGGTACCAATGGCTATTGCAGGGATGGCGAGCGCGATTGGCAAAATAACAGCAAAGGACATTTTCATACCCTTAACTGCTGTTTTGCTCTTTACATCAGCGGCGAGCAAGCGGCGTGAAATTTCGATGCGCGCAAGTTCGGCTTCATTTTCGGTCAATAAACCATTATCAAAATCACGATCGATCTCAGACAACTGGTCTTTATAAACCTCTCGGTCATAGGCCAAAAGATCATCATCACCTTGCTGCTCTCGCAACAATGGGCGTAACAACAGCGCAATTGTCAAAGTTGTCAGGCCAAATATCAAAATCCAAAAAATCATGAATGAGACTTATCGCACCACGCTGATAATGCCAATTGGTTTTCTGGTCGCATCTTGATCTGATTATTCTATAACACAGATATTTTAGCGATTTTGTGCGCTAAACCTTGTTAAATAGACGTTTTGTGTAGACAAAACGCGTCATAAAAAACGCCAAAAGTCCAACAGGACCTAAAAGCAATGTTAGGATCAATGAGGGAATAATGACCAAATGGCGAATGTTATGCTCTCTTGCCTGGCGTACTTGCCAAGCACCAATGAACAAATCAAACGCTAGGTAATGCAGCCATCCCGCCATCACTGCACGTGGGTTATCAAATAAGATCATGACATTTGCTAGACTATCAAAACCACCTTCAGTAAAAGTGAAAAATACTGGCGCGAGAACAAGGTAAGCTATTGCTAACAGTAGTGGGATTACGACGGATGCGATGCGATCAGCTAGTTTTGGTGCTCGCGGCGCAAGTAGCAACGCCAACCAACCGGCTAGAACAAATGCGTTCGCGAACGTGAAAACTGTTTCCATATCCATCATAATTACCTAATCCTTTAGCGTCGGAATTGCCGCATCATATCAGATTATACGGCAATCTCGACAATATAGATTTCACATCAACCTATAATGCCTGCTAAAAACGGCAATCCTTGCGTTGCTTCCCAAAGCGTATAAAACGTAAATATGCTGTAGAGCACCGCCATCGCAATCACCATATTACGGCTAACCGTTTTGAAAACATGAGACGCGGCGATAACGAGAATTGGCAATACATGAAATATGTGGCTTGCAAAGAAATGTGCGACACGTAAATCACCACCATCCTTCGCCCAACCCATAATCGCATGGCTCTCTGTATCTAACAAATTACCGCCAACAAAATGGCTCAACTGCGAAGACATATAGCTTGCGGTAATAACCGTAAGCACGAACATTAATATTGAGCTCAACCAAATGGCAAAATGCAGCGGATCTGTAAGACCGGTCCGCTTGTTGCGCGCAATTAATATACCGAAGACTAAAGCGCCGCTTGTAAGTGTGACCGCGCCGAACCCTGCAATTGTATAGGCTATCCCCATCAACGGAGTTGCAACATTAAAATGTGATGAGGTTCCAAAAGCTGCGGCACCTCCAATCCATATTTGCTCATAGACAATTGAAATGATGACGGCAGCTGTGAAGTATTTAAACCAGGTTTTCGTGCGCGTTTGTTGTGGTATCCAGCGCGCAAAGATCACCAATGTTGCTGTGTAAACAACCAGAGCAACATCAAATTTAACTGGCTTGACCCATATATTTACGCCGTTGTGAAGGCGTGTATCTAAAAGCATTGCCCCGAGCTTGGGAACCATCAACAAAAGCATGATTATTGTCAATGCGCTCAGTGCCGGTGCATCTGCATAAGCTTCCTTGATAAAGATTTTGATGCGCTGGATAAAACTCGATGTACGGTTTGTAGACATATCATTGTTCATTACGATTACAACATTGGTCATTTTTATCTCCTTACGTTGCTTATGCAGCAGCAGATTGGCTTGATTTTGATAGAAATTTTTGGTTACGCCTTAATGACAAACTGGTTTTTAATACCAGAAACAACACATAACCAATTGGCCCAAAGAGCAATGTGAGCGGCAGTATGGGGATAGTAAACCAATGAGAGATCGCAGCTGCGCGCGCTTCACGAACAATCCAAGCTCCCACAAACAGATCAAACGCCAGGTAATGCAACCATCCCGCCATGGCTATTTCGCTTTGCGTGAACAACAATTGGACATTTGCAAGCGTATCAAAGCCACCTTCTGCACCCGACCAAAACGCTAATATAAGCGACATATAGGCAAGTGATAAAAGCCCTGGTGAGATATAGGTTGCAATACGGTTCGCCCATTTAGGAATAATGGGGGCAATGAGAAGTGCAATCCAACCAAGCATCGCTATTGGTGACGAGATCGCAAATAGTGTTTGCATAGACATGATTTTTCTCACAATTACATAGTTAGGCGTTAAATAATCTTGACAGTGTCTATATTAAATAGACCTATAAACTTTACACTGTCAAGTTAAATCTTGACGCTGTCTATTTTATGTTTTCAAATGCATTGAAAAGGTGTAGAAAATTGTTATGAAAACCAAATCATCCAAATCGTATCATCATGGCAATCTTCGCGAAGCTTTATTGGAAGCAGCTGAACTTGAGCTTATTGAAAAAGGGGCTGAAAAGTTTTCCCTGCGCGGTGTAGCTAAGCGCGCAGGTGTGAGCCATGCAGCTCCCGCGCCTCATTTTGGCGACGTTACTGGATTGCTAAGTTCGTTAGCGAGCATATCATTCAAACGATTTGCGCAAGCAATGCAATCAAGTTCTGATGCTGTTGAGGATAATCATCCAGAAAAATCCAAAGCGAAACTTGTTGCGATTGGCATGGGATACATCAAATATGCCAGCGAGCATCCAGATATGTTTGATCTACAGTTTTCATCTGAACGAATAGATCCCTCAAAAGCATTGCTAGAAAAACTATCGAGCAATAGCTACGACGTTTTGGAGGCGCATGTACAAGCCGTTCTTAAATTGGATGATCGTAAACTTGAAGATGAACCCGATGCTGCGCCTATGATGTGGGCAACCACCCACGGGTTAGCAAGCCTTTTTGCGCGAAGAAAACGAAATGGTGGACCCCAGGGGCAAGAGCTCCAAGATGCGTTTGAGCGAATTTTATGGCGAACCGCAAACGCTATATAAAACCTCTATTATGTAAGGGGGATAAGAGGTTATCGTTTTTCTGCATTAAAGGCTTGCTACCGTGAACCGGGTCGAAATCATCAACAAAAAGGCAATAACAACAAGCAAAGCCATTGGCGGCGCGAGCATCCAAGCAAACTTGATAGAAAGCGGTAGCTTGCGAAATGTTTGCAATACGTCTTGCCAGAAGTTGTTTTGTAAAGTAGAGGTCATCATATTAATGTTTCCTTTTTGTTCTAAAGCTACAATACGCACAACAAGTTAACAATGTTCTACTTTTGTTCTATTTTATTTGGACATAATAATCAAGCTTAAAATCTGACTATTTCCACCACTATCTTTCTAATTGACTATAAGATTGCTTGGTGCAAATTGGTTTCTTCCCATAAAATCAATACCTCCCCCTTGGCGAAGGGCTTATTAATGCCCATTTATTTTGCAAGGGTTAAAAACCTTTCCGGTGCACAATTTTTATGGGCGTGATTTTGTGTGCCATCAAATGAAACAAAGCTAAAGTGAACTTTCCAAACGGAGAACCAAATTGCGCAAACTCATCACCGCCCTCACCCTTTGCATGATCTCATCTGCAGCTTTGATCACGCAGAGTTATGCTGAACCAAGCGTTGAACGTATTGGAAAAACACTCTTCCATCCCTGGGGTATGGATTTTTTATCCGCTACATCAATGATTGTGACCGAGCGTCGCGGCAAAATGTTTAAGATTGATCTTGAGAATGGCACCCGCGATGAATTGTCTGGCGTACCAGATGTCTTTTCATTTCGTCAGGGTGGCATGTTGGATGTAAAAGTTTCAGAGCGAGACCCAACAATTGTTTATTATTGCTATTCGCGCCCAGAAGGTAATCGAGCCTCAACTGCTGTTGATATGGCAAAACTTGATGGCAATGCACTCACCGACACGAAGACGATTTTTGTTGCCAATAACAAGTCAAATGCCAGCATCCATTTTGGTTGCCGTATCGAGATTTCTGACGACAAAATTTTTGTGACAATGGGAGATCGCGGTAGCCGCTTTGACGCGCAAGATCCGAAAATTCACTCAGGTGCGGTGGTTCGCTTAAATCTGGATGGGACTATTCCTACAGATAATCCAAATCTAAATGGCTGGGAGCCAGAATTGTATTCTAAAGGTCATCGTAATCCGCAAGGCATGGCTTTGAACGTTAAAACTGGTGAATTATGGCTGCACGAACATGGGCCACGTGGTGGCGATGAGATCAACGTTGTCAAAGCCGGTGAAAATTACGGTTGGCCAATTGTGTCTCATGGGGAAGAATATGCTGGTGGTAAAATTGGGATTGGAACCTCGTCACCGGAGTTTGAAGATCCCATTTGGACTTGGGTGCCGTCAATAGCACCTTCGGGTATGGCTTTTTATCAGGGGGACATGTTTCCTGAATATAATGACAAACTGCTGGTGGGTTCGCTCAAATTCCGCTCGTTATATGTGGTGGACTTAAAAGACAATCTCCCCGTGAGCGAAACACCCGTATTAGAAAATAAGGTTGGCCGTGTTCGCGATGTTGCAATTGCGCCAGATGGTGCAATATATTTGCTCAGCGATCAAAAAGACGGCGGGCTTTATCGCATCTCGCAATAAAAATTATCACTAGTTCTACAATGACCCTCGCAAGCTTGCGGGGGTTTTTATTTGCGTTTTTGCCAAATCAACAAAACTAAAGACGCCAACATTAAAACAAGACCACCAACGCCGGTAAAAAGAGGATATAAACCATCCATCTCATCGAAATTTTGCTGGCCTTGTTCAGTTTCCAACCCCCACCACGCAAATGTGATAGCAAGCAAAGCTGCAAAAATTAGATATACCGGTATTAAGCGCATAGACTACCAGCCACCCCCCCCGCCGCCACCGCCACCGCCTCCAGAAAATCCACCACCTGACGATGATGAGGTTTTTGGTTTGGGCATTGCAGATGACAATGAAGATGCCATTTGTGAACCAAAATCGGAATAGGTTCCACCGGATCGATGCCGATTTCGATACCAACGATGACGATCCCAATATGGATCATATTCTTTTATCCCGGTTGCGAGCCCAGCAACACTTTTAAACCATGTATCAAAAGCACCAGACCATGGTTTTTCAACACCAAGAGCAACAGCAAACGGCAATAATTTCTCAAAATACTTAATCGACATATCCGGCACATCATTTAAATTCATGCGTTGCTGATGGTAGTTTTCCAAATGCATGCGCAGGCCTTTGATTTGGTTTTTCATCTCAGCACCCAGTGCCGTTGGCCGACCCATTAACTGGAAGAATACGATATTGAGCATCACCAAGCCAAACACAGCACCGATAAAGGCAAATTCGATCCAAGAGTTTGTTTCCTCAAAAAGAGCCAACACAAAGGCTGCAAAAAACGAAACAAGCAGAAGCCCAACGATGCCAACGATGATTAAGCCAAAGACTTTCCAAAATTTAGATTGAGCACGCCATAATCGACTGACAAGAAAATAAATTGGCACCAAAAATGCAGAAAAGACAGCGGAAACTATACCGGAAATAAGTAATGAAAAGAGACCATCAGCATTAAAAATTAAGGTTGATAATACGCCTATAATGCTCAATGCAATCCCAATCCAAATCCACTTTGCATTGTGTTCATAAAACACGCCTCGATGTTCTTCTTCAATAGCCTTTTGAAAACTGGATTTGAGTTTAGCAACGTTTGAACCATTGGTTTTGCTTAATGCAAACTGCGGCTTATCAAGCACCATCTTCATGATTGCTGCCTCGCCCACAGGCAGTCTGTTTAACGCCATAACTTCATCTTTGATCAAAACAGGGTCATCGCCATCTTTTTCAATTCGAATTTGTCTTTTAATCGCAAGACTTAAAATGGCGGCCGAAATAGCAGTCCAACCACCATCAACCCGACCTTTATTATCGATATAATGGGTGAGCGCGGGGGAGATCCCCAAAGAAAGTGTTTTGCGCTGCTCAATGCGTGAGCCTTTGGGGTCACGACCAATTAAAAACCAAGCGATTATATAGTAAAGGCTGACTAGTCCCAAGGTGATCGCCGCAACAACAATGTGGCCAAAGTCTCTCATAAACCAGCTGCGCATTTGTGCATCTGTTGGTTCATCGATTGTTCCACGCGGCATTTTCGCAACGATCGTAAAGCCCTCACTTGGATTGAGAGATTGCGTGAGCTCAAAACTGACAATGTGACCATCGGCGGAGACGACCGCGCGCGCGTTTTTATCAGTCGCGCCATAAGCACCTGTGAAAAACTCAAAACCATTGAATTTACCACCATCACTTAACTCAACAACGACCTGCGAAGCTTTAATTGGAAAATTCCAACCATTACCGATAGCGTTCCAATAAAGTTCTTCACCGTCATCAATAAAGCCAATTTGGCGATCTGTCTCATAGGTGATTTCATAAATATGTTGACCACGGGGGATGAAAACATCTTCCTGTCCGATCAGTATGCGTGTCCAGCCATTCACGATTTGCGTATGGTAAGGTTCTTCTCGGCCATTTCTGGTGATCGACACGATGTCAAAATTCTCGCGAAGTGAAGCGCCACCCTCACCTTCAAAATATCGAGGTAAATCACGATAAATTCCGCGCCTAATCTCATTGCCTTCTGCATTCACCGTAATTGTTTCGGTTACCAACATGCTGCCATTTTTGTAGAGATTTATCTTCACGTCATAGCGCAGAATTTCTTCAACGGCAGCACTATGAGCGACACTTAAAATGACAATAAAAAGCCCGATGAGACACAATTTTAATTTTGAAAGCACTGACAAACCCGCAACCCCTGACACCCCCGGCACCTTTGAAACTGGCCGTAATTTTAATGCCAACATAACGGTTTTAATCCGGTATGATCAACTGTCAGAATTAAGGTTTTATACGTAGCCTTGTTTCTTGATCAATCAGCGTGCGGATCGAGGCTAAAAGCGGGTGCTTGTCAGTTCGATCAACCCCGTAAGATAAGTTAAACGCAAAATCAATATTGCCCGTTGTGCCATCAATGAGGTGTTGCAACATCGTTTCAAGCTTATCAAAACCTTTTGCTAATATGGCTTCTGGGCTTTTCCCTTGATCATATTCATCCCATAGATCTAACAGCTCAGTTTGCAAATCATCAGGCAATGGCGCACACAAAGATATAAAATCATTGCGTTCCTCATGCGACTTATCAAGGTTTTGATTTTGATGAATTGCGGGAATATCCCCCGAGACAACTTCACCCAGGTCATGAATGATCAAAAGTTTGATCAACCGCAACATATCAATCTCGTCAAGTTGATCTTCAAACAACATGACCATCAAACACAACTGCCAAGTATGTTCGGCCACACTTTCAGGACGTTTCTGAGAGGTGTGGGCGCTACGGAGCGTATTTTTAAGCTGCTCTGTTGCTTTTAAAAACGTCAAAATAGATTGAATACGAGATGTGTGCATACCAGCAGAATGGCGCGATTCTTATCGCTAAGTCCATGGGAATACCCAATTACTTGAGCAGACTATCTTAGCGGGATCCACCGCCCATCAGTTGTGCGGCAAGCAGCTCCTGAGGCTTCTATGTTATCGCCATTGATCTGTGCTTTATGGTTGTATTGCCGGCAATTGCGAGAGCCCACTTGGTAGGGTTGCGATGGTGTGACAATACCAGACAATTTGCCATTTGGGTTTTCCCAATAGGTTGATTGACCAGTTGTTGAATTTTCAAGTGCACGATATTCAGCCAATAATGCCCGTGTCTTATCTTTGCGCGAAAGCTTGCTATAAACCGCTTTCGGTAAAATTCCGCCATCAAAAGCTTTAACGATCTCTCGACCCGTTGCGACCCCGGGTTTATCAACTTGTAAATCCGCAGCAACGTCGCTTGAACCACCTGTGCTGACACAAGCGCTTAAAAAGCTCATCGCAAACAATAAAAAAACAAGTTTCATTCGGCTCATTTATAACACCCCCCAACATAATTGCTTATGACACAAATTATGTGGTGAGAATATGGTGACGAAGGATTTTTCGCCCATCGAAATCATGAAGCTGCCTTTGGCAATTGCAATTGTGCTGCCAGACCGCCTATCTCGGCATCCAGAAGAATAAATTTACCCTCATATTCCTCAGCAATTTCCCCCGCAATGGATAGACCTAAACCACTACCTGGCTTGCTTTCATCCAAACGCGCACCGCGTTTGAGGGCTTTTACTTTTTCATCGTCAGCTAATCCATCGCCATCATCTGCAACGGTGATTGTTAGCGTGTTTTTATCTAACTCATCGACGGTTACAACAACGTTTTCGCGCGCAAATCGTGCAGCGTTTTCGATGAGATTTCCCATGACCTCTTCAAAATCCTGGCCTTCAAGTGCAATGAGTGTCGTTTCAGCTTTTTTGTCCAGCGAAAATTCAACATTTGGATTGAGTTTGTTCATCACGCGCAGCAATCGTTCGAGCGATGGGATAATGTCCGTACGCGCCAAAACAGATCCACGCTGGGCTGAAATACGAGCGCGATCAAGATATGTCTGCACTTGATTTTGCATCATGCCAACTTGGTTTTTCACAAGTTCGCTTTGCGCTTTGGGCAACCCTCGCGCTTCATTGAGCATCACTGCGATGGGCGTTTTTAACGAATGCGCTAAGTTGCCAACCTGCATGCGTGCACGCTCAACAACGCGCTTATTGCTATCGATTAATGCATTTACTTCATCGGCGAGAGGTGCAATTTCATTGGGAAAATCACCTGATAATCTATCCGCATCCCCGTTTCGAATTTTTTCCAACGAAGAGCGGACATGGTCGAGCGGTTTTAGACCATATAAAATCACCAGCATATTAATCAACAAAGTTCCAATAGCCGCCACCAAAAGCGATATTGCCAGACGGCCGATAAACGAGTTCACATCCTCTTCGAGCACATTGAGATTTCCACCAACACGAATACGCGCAGCTCTGCCCTCATCGCCATATTCCACTTCTGTTTCAGAAATAAGCAATGCATTTCCAATACTGTCATCCATGGGGTAGATGCGAATATATTGTGCATTATATGGAACTTGTTGCGGCGTTGGGCGAGCAATGACTTCCAGTCCCAGGGAGCTTGAATTTATGCTATCACCTTGTTGATTGCCATCTATATCAATGGGGTCAACAATCCAAATCCAGCCAGAACCGGGCTGGGAAAAAGCTAATGATCCAAGTTGTGGGTTACCCACCAACTTGCCCTGATCGTCAAAAGACACAGCCTCGATAACTGTATTTAAATGCGCCCGCAACAAATCACCAAAAGCGCGTTCGCTGCGGGTTTTATAAAGGGTGGAAACAATGATCGCGACGCCAGCAAAAGCAATTATCGTCCAGATCGATGCAAAAAAGAGAACCCGGCCTGTTAACGAGCGGCCAGCAATCAATCCCCGTTTTTTAACGGGCTGATCCTGTGCTTGTGGCTCAGATGTCTTTTTTGCAGAAGCGGTATCGCCTTTCGCATTATCATCACGCATTACTGAATGATCACTTTTGCGTTTCAGGTGGCTGTATACGATATCCAAGACCACGAACAGTTTCGATTAGATCACCATCATAATCCTTGGCAATTTTCTTACGCAAGCGACCAACAAACACCTCAATAGTATTTGAATCTCGGTCAAAGTCCTGATCATACATATGTTCAACCAGCTCCGTACGCGAAACGGTTTCACCCATATGATGGACAAGGTAAGACACAAGACGAAATTCGTGGGATGTGAGTTTTAATACAGATCCATTCAAAGTGACCTTGGCTGCCTTGGTATCGACAACTAACGGACCGCATGTGATTTCACTTGTGGAATGGCCTGCCGCGCGCCGAATAAGCGCACGAAGACGTGCGAGCACTTCTTCAACATGGAAAGGTTTGGTGACATAATCATCAGCGCCAGCATCTATACCGGCAACTTTATCACTCCAACGGTCTCGGGCTGTGAGGATTAAAACGGGCATATCACGCCCCTCTTCGCGCCACTTTTCTAGCACGGTAATACCATCCATTTCAGGCAATCCAATATCAAGGATCACAGCATCATAAGGTTCAGTATCACCAAGGAAATGCCCCTCTTCACCGTCAAATGCTTTATCAACGACATAACCGCGCTCATCGAGCAATTCACAAAGTTGACGATTTAAATCTGGATCATCTTCAACAACAAGAACACGCATTGGTCACCCCTGAGCTTTGATTGGTTCTTTGAGTAAGTTAGCGCAATTATTGCGGTACTGTCACTGACATTTTCTTAGGGCGCTGAGATGAATTACCTTTCACAAGCACTGTGATGGTGCAAACTTTCTTGCCAGACTTTTCTCCAGACACAGCAGAAAGAAGCTGCCCACCTGTTTGCGCGACCACCTGTTGTGCAGACCCAGAACAGTCTGCAGCCAATGATGGCGAGGCGCCAAACAACGCGCTTACTAAAAACATGGATGCGATCATACTCATTTTCATTTGTGCGAAAACCTTAAAGAACTAAATTGTTATCCATCTTTTACATGAACATTTCTGAACGGTGTATGAATGAACATAATTAGCGTTGGTTTTCAAGCAAAAACCCATATTTTTGAGGGGGTTGGTTAATCCATCACACAAAAATTGAGACTTTTCGAGCAATGCCTTGCGCGATTTGTCCTCCGATTTGCTGAACAGAAAATGTAAGTGAAGATGGATATTCACCAAAATCTATGAATTGTTGCGCATCTTCATAAAGGTAGCAGGATGTATCAGATATGGCTTGATGAATGATCTCTTGTTCATCGTAAATACTGATCAGATATTGCTGTTGATCTTCATCTTCTAGAATTTCAGTTCCGGACCAATTATCCGCGGACAAACGCCCCCGCCTAATCCAGCTTATCTGGACACCCGTTGATATTCGCTGACCACGCAGATGCACAGGAGACAGCGGCGTATGAGCGCGCGCGCCGCCTGAAAACGCTATATTTTCCAGATGCTCACTAGATTTTCCCACACCGGTAATTTGCCAGTTTAGCTCTGCTTCCAGCTCAGAAGAGTTTAAACCAAGAGAAATGACATTGTCATTGATTAACACAACATCCGCGCCAGCTAATGCACCTGCAAGCATGGCATCTTCGGTGCCAGATTGTGCCCGCAACAGGTTTGATAATTGCCACTGATTTGACGCGATCTCTAAAGCAGTTTGGAATTGCACAATTTCCCACGCTTGGTTTTGTGATTGGATTGCTAACACATTTCCACCAGCCAATAATTTTGATGCCTCAATGGTTTCAAACTCACCATAGGGCAAATCAACGATGATCTGATTTGCATAATCAAACCGCCCTTCTGGTCCGGCAACAAGATCTTGCGACAGTGTACCAATATATGCGGGTACGGCAATATTCGCCCGTTGCTCAAACCCATCATCGCCGGTTGAACTTGACATGATAATCGGAACCCATGGCTTTGCATAAGCGGCAGCTCTCGCCCATTCGCTTGCACTACTGCCAGATAAAATCGGTAAATCAAGCAAAATCACATTGGGATTAAAACCAGCGCTTACATCCAAAATTTGTGTTGATTGCTCATCAGTTTCCTGAATGAGATTATTAGAAGCCACCAACCGCTTTGCAGTTATCTGTCGCTGCAACCCATCTTCAATCTGCACGATTGAATATGTCCCAGGGGGCGCATTAAATGTGGCTTCCTGATCAAATTCAATTCGATCCCCTACCTCAAGTGCAACTGCATCTAGCGGCAACGAGAAGTCGATCGTTTCCCTGCTTGCCCAATGGTTCTGCAGCCATTGATCTGCAAGATTTGCCGCTGTGTCTTGATCAATTGACCCAGGCAAAGTCAAGCTTTCCTGTCGCTGACTGCCACGGCTTAAGCGTCGAGAATAGGCGGTTGCCGGCTGATAATCCAGCATTGGCGCGATATGAGTAATCTGAACTTCATTTGCAAGTTCACTTTCCTGCCCACGGGAATGGAGCATAAGCGGCTCCCCATTTTGATCAATTACACGATCAAGCATTGTAGCCGACTTTGATGTTTTCACCCGCGATGAAAAAATCAAATGATCCTCACCTTCGCGGACATCGATCAGAAACAGCTTTAACAAGCCATCAAGCAGTGATCGCGCGGAGGTGAAATCTGACTGAACAAACCCCTGCAATGTGCCTTCGATCAGCGAAACATCATAATCTTCAAAGCCGTGATCAATGAGAATTGCAGAAACTAATTCACGCAAAGGTGCATTGCCAAGCCGACCATTGATCCAATGACCTTGACGCCAATTCTCGCCATCAGTCCAGACACTTGTGTTTGCTGGAAAGGCGGGAAATGGACGTGCATCCCATGTCCAAATATAGGAGTTTTCAAGATCAACCATACCAAGGGGGTTTTCATCGGAAGCCCAAAAATCGATATGCGCAGACAGATAAGATCGTTGGGCCTGATCATCACGTGCGTTACTTGAATAATAAGGAGATGCCGCTTCTGATGACTTTGGGTCGGGAAATACATTTGGTTGGTTAGCGCCTTTATCGACCGCTGGGCAGCCAAATTCAGTTAACCACACGGGTTTTGATTGAGGTATCCAATTAGTTGGCGTTGATAATTCAACACCATTGACGCGATTATAATGTGTGTTTTCCCACCACGCTTTAATATCCTTATAACGAAACACCCATGGTTTATCTAAACCATCGGTTATAGGGGTTCGTAATCGTTCTTTGCGGTCCTCATAACTTTGATAAAAATAGTCATAGCCCTCGCCTGAATTGATTTGAGATTTAAGAGCAACATCATCATTTTGCAGGCGAAATCCATCGAGATTTTCTTCCAGCATATCCTGATCACGCCAATCAGATAACGGCATATAATTATCAATACCAACAGCATGTATTGCAGAGTGGGCCCATAATTCATCAAGGTGAAAATAGACATCATTTGAACCATCTTGCGGGTGATAGCCGAAATATTCAGACCAATCTGCAGCATAAGTGAGCTTGGTCTTATCACCAATCAAGCCGTAAATATCATCGGCAAGTTCGCATAAAGCAGTCACAAAGGGGAATGTGTTCTGATGATCTCGCACACGCGTTAATGCAACCATTTCTGAACCAATCACAAATCCATCGATAGGGTAACCGTTATCAGCTGAAGCTTTTGCTAAATGGGCGTAATGAAGCAACATATGACGGTAACCGTTATCGCTTGTCGTACAATTTACAGAGGTTCCATTGATGGAGAAATCAGCAACATCGCTCGAGCCCATAAGCATGCTGATTTGCGCCGTGGCTGCTGCAGTTTGATCAGCGGTACCAGTTTCCCCTATTGCTGGATTGCATGTAATTCGGCCACGCCATGGAAACGCTGATTGTGTTTCATCGCCATAAGGAGAGGTAAGATTGTTATCGCTTGGGATATCCATAAGAATGAAGGGATAAAGCGTAAGACTAAGACCGCGAGATTTAATAGCAATGATAGCGTCAATGATTGACTGATCATCAGGCGTGCCGCCAAAATTTAAGATATCATCCGTACTTGAGACAAGAGCAGCGGTCTCGCGCGTTGTCGATCCAACAGACCAGATACGCGATTCACCTATACGGGTGCGGACTTCCACTTTTGGCACAAAAGTGCAGTAATCAGCACGTAGATCAGTTCCAAACCATGACACGACGAGCCCGATGGATTTTAAATTTGGACATAGGCTTTGCAGTTCATCTAGCGAAGCTTCTAAATCCGTTGTTGCAAAGCTAACATGACGATTGAGTAGATTTTGCTCACCGCTATTGGGTGTTTCGCTGACTTGCACATTGGTTAGCCCATGCTCAGTCGCGCCCGGTATCAGCGTTACGGCTTGGATCTTATTTTCCAATTCAGAGATGACCTTTGTCACTTCAAAATGCAGGATTGGAATGCGGTTGCCATAGGCATCAATTGGAAAATGATCAAAAACGACATAGGCAAGCCCGCGATATGCAGGGGTATTATCCCCCCCCTGCTTGGCCTCAATCAGCGGGTCAGGCAATTGATCAACACTACCTTTATAGATGCGAACATCAATCTGGCTTAAATCAAGCTCTTTGCCATCGGCACAAATACGTTTGATCTGGTTTATCTCGCCCTCACACAATCCAAGCGCAAAATTTGCATAGTAATTTCGCGTTTCAACAGATGTGCCACTTGAGGCTTTACCACCTTGCCGCTCGGTGGTTATTTCCTCTTCGAACCGTGTCGCCCAAAACAAATTGCCAGCAACACGCATCGTGCCATAAATGCGGGCGATGGGACTACCTTCGTCAGGGGATGCGATACGCGCACCTTCAAGCCCTGGTGTGGTAATTGTATTTTGACCAAAAATGGCTTGATCAATGGCTCTACCTGCTAGTGCACCGGCTGCGCCGCCAAGAATTCCACCCAATGGCCCCAACATACCGCCAATTGCCGATCCTGCAGCTTGCAATAAAATAGTGGCCATAGGTTACTCCATGCGTGATTATTTTAAATTTTGGGGAATGTAAAAACAGCGGCAATACGGCGTCGCCACGATGGCACAAGCGCTGATCGTGTCACACCAATACGCTCATATGCATGGATGAATTGGTGAGGTGCCGACAAAATACCTGCATGTTTGATCGCAGCATTTTCGCGCCAACGAAAAAGAACAAGACAACCGACATGCATATCTTCAATTTCAATTTCTTCACCCAAATAGCTCCGCGCGGCATCTAACATACGCTCTTGTTTTGAATTTTCCGCCCAATCCATTGCATAGGGTTGTGGTTCATCTGGTTGAACGCCGTAAAGCTCATGCCAGATCCCTCTGATTAACCCAAGGCAATCGCAACCTATCTGCTTTTGATATCCCTGATGGCGATAAGGTGTACCGATCCATTCGCTTGCCAATTTGACAATACGTTCGTTCTGCTCATTCAAAACGTTCTCCAAAACTTGCTAGATAATGTTGTAATTATTCAACGAGAGGGCTGCCGTCATGAACCGTTTCCTCATCTGCATACCCATAGGCAAAGTCGCGGCCTGGCATATGCGGAAAGCCTTGAAAATTCAGCCCGTTTGAAAATTTATCTTTGCAAGTCGTAAAGCTTTTGCCACAGCCTGCCGTGATTTCAAATGTGTCACCTAATTGGGGAAGGTTTGGTAATGGTGCAAAGAATTTGAGATTGACCTCTCCGTCCGAGTTTTGATGGTCATAAATCTCAACCGAAAGATCGCTATTTTCGCCACTGGTCCATTTTATTAATCCAAAGCGGAACCATGAAGCTTCATAATCATCCAAACCAGAGACGGTTGCATTTTGTTCATTATCTGATGAAAGAACGCTGCCAGATGTTTGATAAAGCAGATTATCCAGATTAACCCCGCAGGATGTGTCGCCCAAATTTGCGGTGCACTTCCGGCTGTAACCGCGCCCTTGCGGCTGATTGAGACGATGTGCAATTGATCGCAATTCTGCCGTAAATTGATGATCGGTAAAACTCACTTCACCAATTTCCTGAGTTCGTAATTTAATTGCATTATCAGGTGATGTCCAATCAACCAGAAACACTTCAACTTTAGCACCGTCATAACGACCATCACGCAGATCTTTTTCTGTCACCGCATCATGTGCAAACGCGCCAGCGACCTCGCTTTCATCGACGTTTAAACCGAGCTCTGAACGCACTGCGCTTGGCAGAAACCCGCTATTGGGGAGGAAGTAAGTTTCGTCAAAAGTTAGCGTATAATCATGATCGGTAAACCCAAAAACCACACCATCTGAGCGGGTTAAACGCCAAGCATTACAAAGCGTTTTAGATTGGTTTTGCAGGCTAGCAAGAAGTTCGTCATTTATCTCCCTCATGCGTCATTCTCCAACTTGATTTCAATGAGCGGAATTGATGGGATATGCCCTGCATGAAAGTTTGATACATTGATATCCAAACGCTCCAAATCAAAACGAACAGGAACATCAAATTCAAAACCCGACGTTAAAACGGTGTCTTGTGAAGGAGGGGTCGCAAAGGTGATCTCGCCTGACATTATATCAACTTCAAAATCCGGTTCAAATAGCTCGACGCCATTGATCGCTATGCGCACCGATCCGCTAACAGGTTTTTGAATGTTTCGCGCAGATGAACCGCCTATATCGGCATAGGTTTTAGTCAGCTGAAAATCAGTATTTGCGCCATCGCCAATGCCCAGTTGTTGATCCGTTGCAGAAATTGTTTGCCCGTATCCGCACGACAAATGATCGATAGGGTCTTTAAAACGAAAGCCATAGAGATTGCCGCAACGTGCTTCAAAAAATGCAATCAGCAGGTATAAATCTTGAGCGCTTTTCATTCCAGAACCGGCATCAAAGCGTCGACGGGAACTACGCCAACGCGCATTTCGACTTTCATATCCGTTTGATAGCAGCACAATGTCATTTTGACGTTCGGGCCCTCCCGTTGTACCTAATGCTAAAGACATGGGAAATGAGACTTCATGAAAACTTGAAGACATGTCTAACTCCTAAAATTTGCTATTTATGTGAAGTTTTTGGGTGTCCGAAAACCTAAAGCCCGCGTTGTCCGCGACCAACAGCGCGCGCAAGCATTGCTGAGATTTGCGTCTCTGTACGCCTAAATCCATCCGCATCTGGTGTATTAATATTAAAAGAGATATTGACTGGCGAGTTTTGTGCGCCATTTGTGGCCACACCCAAAGTTCCGTCTGAACCGCGAGCCAATGGCAATATAGCTTCTGATCCTGCCTCCCCCATTAATCCAACATTGGCACCCGATCCACCCATTGGAAAGAGTGTTGGTGATGAGACAACGCCACCATTGGCAAATGGTATCAGATTGGTTGGCAATGCGTTTGAACCACCAAATAATGACGTACTACCCAGGACTGATCCAAACAGATTACTGACACTATTTTCAATTGGTGCGAGTGCTGCGTTCAACGCCATATCAGATAATGACATAGCCAGATTATTGACGACCTGCGAGAAGCTATTTCCATCAATTATCGAACTTTTCAACGCGTTCGTCATCGCTTTTCCAAACTCGTCAGCCTGTAGTTCGAGTTGGGATAATTCGCGTGAGATGTCATCAAAATTACTAGAAATTGAAATATCAATAGGAATGTTATCTTGAACCATAAATATTACCTTCAACGATGAAAGTTGTTTTAGCTGAGAGTTGTTTGCAGATCAGGAAACTGATCCATCAAGGAGATCAAATCATCACGCTTTAAATTGCCAGAAAGCTTTGATTTTTTGGGTGTTAGATAAGTGATGGCAGATGTTAATTCAGGCAAAGACATTGTCCAAAATTCTACGGGGGAAATTCGTAACCGGACGAGGGCAAACCCGAGTAGCATATCCCATGGAAATTCATCATTTCTCTGAGCTGCAGAACTCGGGTCTTGATTGATTTTGGAATTCTTAAGTTCGGTTACGGTATCGACTTTTTTGCAGATTGCTCTTTCGTATCGTGTTGATCATTTTCCTCATTTTGCCCGCTGGAAAATGTTATCTTCAACAGTTCGGCGGCAATTTGCGCGAGACCAACCGCACCGCCTTCAATACTTAAACAGCGCACATCTTCATCAGTATAAAGATTGCCGCCGCCGCGAAGACCAGCACCAATGATATGCACCAAATCATCTGCGCTGAACTTGCCGTTTGAAAAATAAATGCCAAGTTCTGAAAGATTTTCAACGTTAAATGCATCTTCAAGTTCGGCAAGTGCACCGAGCGTTAGACACATTATTTTTGGCGTATCATCAATATGCATTAAAATTTCACCGCGCCGACGGTTGGGTAGAATTTTTTGAGATCTATGGGGCGCAGCACGATCAACTGGGGTTATCTTGTTCATTACACAGTCCCAAAACTTACATATCCGGCAGATTCCATTGTTGCTTCAAAGGATATCTCACCATTATGCTGCCCTGAATATTCAAGTGCAGTGAGCTGAAACAATCCTGCAATTACACCAAAATCTGGAATGGTGATTTCCCAATTTTTAATTTCGCTGTTGAAAAATGCAGAGCGCACCAATTCATCGCTGCCCGCATCTTTGAAAATCCCTGAGCCAGAAATACTGGCGCGTTGGACACCTGTGCCTGCCAATAATTCTCGCCAGCGACCGCTAGACTCTGCATCGGTTACATCAACCGTTTCTGCATTGAATGCTAATCTCTTTGCGCGAAGACCCGCAACAGTGACAAATGTTCCATCTTGATCGACCTTGATCAAAAGATCTTTTCCCTTTTGAGCTGTCATAATTATTACCTTTCCGATTTGGCTAATTTAAAACTCGATAGTGGCGCGAAATTTTAAATTTAAGGGTTGTAATTTATTGCTACCCTGAATGCTCAAGGAGGAGTTTTCGAAACGAAGGTTAACAAGATTGCCAAAGCCAAGCTCAAGCGGCTGATCATGCAGCAATTCGATGATTCTTGACGCAATATTTTGCTGCACTAATGTTGAGCGCTTATCGTCCCAAATATCGATTTCAAAACGATGTAAATCGCCACGATCACTAGACGTTGACCAGTCTTCTGTTTGCCAGTTGGATATCACGATATAAGGAAGATCTGTTTTTGACGTCACATGGCTGAAAACTTTATCTGAGCCCATAAGCGATATGAGTGAAGCATCTTGGTTGAGCGTTTCAAAGACAGATTTTTGTAAAAATGCATCTGTTTGTCCCATTCTAGGCTCCTACTTTAGCAAAACATGATGGGAGACTACTCACGTTGGCATCTCCTCACATTTGCAAACGAGATATCGTTTGGTTTCATCCAAATCATGAAAACTTCGGATGGCGAAAGCGCGTGTATTTCGCAGAAAACGATGATCGAGGGTAATATCCTCGCGGTATCTCATAATGATGCGATGGGTTATGATTTGATCATCGTAATGTGCGCGCTCACGAGCGGTAGAACTGATCGGTTCGACATGAGCAAATATTTCAGCAGTGCTTGACCAAACGTGTTCACCACCACCCTGCCCGTCCGGGTGCAACTCGCAAGTTTGGAGTTGAATGGGCGTTCGCAATAACCCTGGATCAAAAAATTGGAGTTCCATTAAAGTGATCTCCGAACCCATGGGCTAATCAATGCAGTATACCCTTGCGGAACTGCCGCGGGCTGCATATTAGGTGAGATCACACCACGAAACTCATACATTTGTGCGATATGAATAAGCAAAGCCCGCTTTAACATACCAGGCACTTCGCTTGCGCTTTGAAAGCCTGCGGTAAACGTGATTTCAATACCGTTGATCGCCCGTTCGGGCACCGATTGTTGATTGGTGTAAAGTCGCGCGGGATGTGCATTTCCATCGAGCAACATTTCACTTGTTGAAATAGTTTGCGCATCGCCATTGGCATCAAATAGTTCGATTTGATCAATCGATTGCACAGGAGTTTTATGTAAAATTACACAGAGGTCTGTTGGCCAATTATCCAAACATAAGCGCCAGCTTTGGGTCATCAAAGCCAATTGCGTTTGACTTTCAAGATACTCACGCGCTGTTGTAATCAACGAATTTAAAAGATCATCTTCACCATCATGATCAATACGCAAATGCGCCTTTGCCTCATCAAGCGTGACCGGTTCACTAAGGGGCGATTGTGATAGAACGAGCGTCATCGAACACCTATAAAATAGAAATTGGAAAGATTGCGGAAAACGAACAACCCCTGCTAAACAATTATTCAGCAGGGGTTGTATTATTGCGCGGGAGCTGGGGAGTTTTAAGAATGGCTTATGAAGCGCCGAACTTAATCAATTTCAGTGCTTCATAATTTTGAACACCGCCGCCAACACGTTTTGTCGTGTAAAAGAGCACATAAGGTTTTGCTGAATATGGATCGCGCAATACGCTGACACCACGTCGATCAACAACCAGATAACCACGTTCAAAATCACCAAAGGCGACCGACATTGTATCAGAGGCAATATCAGGCATATCTTCCGCTTCAACGACGGGGAAACCATGCAACATAGCTTGCTGGCCCGGTGCTGCAGGTGGTTGCCACATATAGTTTCCATCGGCATCTTTAAACTGGCGAATAGTGCCTTGCGTTTTGCGGTTCATCACAAATTTAGCATTCTGGCGATAACCAGATTTGAGCGAATAAATCGTATCGATCAATCGATCTGAAGGATCATCCCCAAATCCTGCATCTGTACCAGTTGCAACATAACCAATATTGCCCCAACTCCAATTGGTATCATCAATCTGTGGTGCAGTTAGAAAACCAGATGGTTTATTTACACCATCACCATTGATAAAAGCTGCACCTTCTTGTTCGGCGAACGCAGCTTCGATCTCACTCATAATCCAAGTGTCAATGTCAATCGCGCTGTCTTCCAGCAAGGATGATGTGGCAGCAGGCATGGCGTATAGCTCCATTGTGGGGAACTGTAACTCAACCAATTGCGCATTGGTTGTTTGCGGACGCGCATCTGTTTCACCCACCCAACCAACAGCCATACCATTTTGAGAGAACGGTTTTTTCAACACAGAACCAGTAACCTGGCGCACAGATGAAATACCGCGAATAGGCGATAAATTGTTCAGTCGCTGTCCGATTTGCTGATCAAGTTCATCAGGCACCAAATAACCGCCATCTGGATCACTGGATTGCGACATGGCCTTTTGTTCAACTTGACGCAAACCCATTTCATCACCGCGTCGAATATAGTGATTAAACGCTGTTTTATGCTCATTATCAGATAACAGAGAGGGCTTATCGCCCAAAATTGGGCGTGTGCCTTTGACCATTAGCTGATCAAGTTTGCGTTTCTGCTCGTCCATTGAGCGAGAAATACGATCCATTTTTTCACTCGTGACAACATCCGCTCCAATTTGCTGCTCAACCTGTGCCAAACGTTCATCATTGGTTTGTTTATAGCTTTCAAATGCGCGCATAAAATCTTCAAACGCATTGGCAACTTCATTTCCTGTAGCTTTTGTTTCAACCGTTTTGGTTTCGATAGATTGGGATGGTCGTACTTTTTTTTCCAATTGCCTTTGTTTGGCAAAAGGTTTTGAGGTCGCAATTGTCATACATTTTCCTTTCAAATGATGAACTGATGTTGAGTTAAAATTTGGCCTTGAATTAAATTCGCGCGCTCGCCTTGCGGATCACATTGGCTATCGGGCAATCAGAATTTGATCGCGGAAAATACGCTCCTTTGACCATATCAATGCAAGCAGATGGCAACATGGGAAATGTCACAACGGATATTTCCCAAAGTTCAGCTTCGAGAATATGGCGCGCGCCAGTCTTGGGATCTTTGCGAGAGCGCTTGGTTTTAAAGCCGATGGAAAGCCCTTCAATCGCACCGGATAAAATAAGTGCATGGATGTCTTTGGCTTTAGCATTATCCAGCGTTAGCTTGCCTTTAACGTAAAGGCCTTTATCGTCTTCAATAATGCTCATCCAATGGCCAATCGGCAGATCGGGATCATGCTGGAACAGTAGTTTAATATTTCGCGAATTCTCGCCTGTTAGTGATTTTGCAAATGCACCTTTTTCAATCACATCATTGGATAAATCTGAAATATCAAATAAGCTGGCATAACCGGAGATAAACCCATCTTCCATGACATCAGATACCGAAATTTTGGCGTGTTTCATTGGCTCCGCTCAATCCTTTGATTTGCGTAGAATTATCTTTAAATACGATTTTGATTAGTGGTTTTCTGACTTACCAGATGGCCTATTCATCGTCAGCAACAGATTGATAACCCACCGCTTTTCGCTTTTCTTGATCCGTTAAGAAAGTGGTATTTTCAATGCGCGCCCATAACATATCGCGCTCAGAGGATAGCCCGGGCATTTTATCAATATCTGGTTCAAATCGAAATTCACCGCCGTAATAATTCTGCAAATATGCACTCATGCTCGCGGCAATTCGCATGATGAGTGGCAGAACTGTTAATCGCGAAAATGCTCGATTGGCTTCTTGATAATTGGCATAGGTATTATCCCCCGGAATACCAAGCAACATCGGCGGAACACCGAGCGCTAATGCAATATCTCGACTGGCACCGTTCTTAGCTTCAACAAAATCCATATCCTTGGGTGTTAGACCAATAGCTTTCCAATCCAAGCCGCCTTCCAGTAACAATGGCTTGCCCGCTTTTTGCACCCCAGAATAACCTTCTTCAAGCTCACCCTTTAAACGATCAAACTGATCCTGCGTGAGGTTCCCCCCATCTTTGGGTTGGTAAACCAATGCACCTGATGGGCGGGCAGAATTATCCAGTAGCGCTTTGTTCCAGCCACTTGCAGAATTATGCAGATCAAGGGCCATCATTGCAGCTTCAAGAGGTGCAAACCCCATATGATCATCTAATGGATGAAACAATTTTAGATGCAATATCTGAGGTGTTACACCGGTATTAATTTCAAAGCGTTCCTTGTGACTTCCTACTTGATATTCAAATGCTTCTGGCCATCCATCCGGACCAGAAATTACTCTTATGCGATCAGGTCGCAGCGCATGCAATTCAAAAGGTGTGTCGCCGTCTGTAAGAACTTTTATAAACGCATTTCCAGACAAAAGTAGATGTCCATAGAGCCCTTCCAAAAAATCTGCCGCCCCAGACATATTGTTTGGCTTTTGAATAAGCTTGAGTGCGGGATGATCTTTAAGTTCGGTTTGATTTTCAAACAGGCTCCAAGGCACGTTCGCAGCCGTTTCGCAGATCATTCTTATCGCTCGATGTGCAATTGGATTTCGCATAAAACCTTCGCGAGACATGGATAGATAATTGCGCGAGGACCAATTGGCCAATCCCGTTTCATGCAGTGAGATATAACCATTGTTCGCAAATGACTTCTGCGATGGGGGCACTTTTTGCTGCACAGAATTATTTGCTGCCCGTTTGGTTTGAACCAAGCCGCGCAGATTTGTAAACCAGCTCATAGAGTGATCCTTTTTTAACGTCTATTTTGAGATAAATTATCTAAGTAATTGACTAAACAGTTCGAATTGTGGGCGCACCAGTTTGATCCAACATCAATGCTGTTAATGCCCAAACAAGCGCGTCTAATCTGTCTGGCGATACTGCCGTTGAACCGCCAGAATTAGAAAAATTGCACATTTGATCTTCTAACTTTTTAAAATTACCAAAATGGGCAATTCGATTTTGTTCATAGAGCGCTGCTATAGGTTCAGCACGCAGCCACTTGCCGCGAGTTGCATGGACTATTTGTATCGGCAGCGTCGCATCACTGGCTTGCAAAACGGATCGCACCATATCACCGCCTTGGTTCCCCTCAGCAACAACCATGTCTGCATCATATAAATGGTATAATTCTACAGCACGCGCAGCCCATTTACTGGGGCTTGCACCATCGATTGAACCATCTTTTAAAACAATGCCAATACCTTTATCATCTAATCCTGCAACGACAATGCCACAACACGAATTCTTCGCCTTTGCAGAAACCGGCGGATCAATCGCAACAACGATTCTTTCCAGTTTTGGCTGTTGCGAGATGCGGATTTCATCTAATAATTCACGTTGCCATAATGCATCTTCAAGATCTGCAATCACCTCACCATCCAGCTCTTGGCGACCCAATCTTGTATTTGCATATCGCACGTTCACATTGTGCAGAAAACTACTGGCTAAATGTGCCTTGTTGTCATCAGTCCGCATTTTAGTGATCACAGTTAGCGGATCATCCATGATCTGTTTGAGCAGCTCAATTGGACGTGGTGTTGTCGTTATCAATTGCCGTGGGTGAGTGCCAAGACGCAATCCAAACTGCAGCATGTCCCATGTTTCTTGTGCATATTTCCACTTGCACAGCTCATCACACCAAGCCAAATCAAACTGTGGTCCGCGCAAGCTTTCAGGATCTTCTGATGAGAAAATCTGAGCGATAGCACCATTGGGCCAAATCAAACGACGGCGCGAACTTTCGTAGACTGGTCGATTGCGCTTTGCGATATTGAGTATCCCGCTTTGTCCGTCAACCATCACTTCTCGTGCATCACTTAGTGTTTCTGCAACCAAGGCAATGCGGCCATAAATCAGCCTTTTGCCGAAGACTCTATCCATTAATAAACCTGAGCTTGATGCATCATGGACCCATTCAGCACCAGCTCTTGTTTTCCCAGCTCCTCGTCCGCCTAAGATAAGCCATGTAAACCATTTGCCAATCGGAGGTAGTTGCTCTCCACGAGCTGACAATTGCCAGTCGCAACTTAAGGCTTGCAGCTCTTTAAGTGATAAGGTTTTCAAGAAACGTTCGATCTCTGAATTCTTAGTCCTGCTGCCTTTGGCTTGCTTGTTTGATGAGGCTTTCAACCTTTTCCTTGAGTTTTTCAAAGTCATCTTCTGACAACTCCTCATCGGCGTTTTTTTGATCCTTTAAAAGAGCTCTGGACAACTGATCAATTTTCTCAAGCGTTCTGACGATGAGAGAAATTGTGTTAATCGAACTGTCTGTCAGTTTATCGTCAAACTCAGCATGCGTTAATTGAGACTGTAAAATCTTCCGCGCATGACTAAGCTGCACAAGTGTTTCTGAGTGATCACCTGTCATCAATTTCGCTATTTCTATTCTGATTTTGGTCACTAAAATCGATGGCTTTTTGCCAAACGACTGCGGCTGGAAATAAGATTGCAACAGCAATAATTACAATTTATAGATGTTATTTGTTTTCTAACAAACAACCTGTACTTGGTCAAGGATTTTTTTCCTATTTATCTGAAATATATTCATATCCTGGCCAATAAACAATATGCTCTTCGTAGTCTTCAGCTTGCATCCCATCCTCTGGAATTGTCTTGTTTTGCACTGAAACACCCGCCTGGTGAACGGTTTGGGGATCTTTTGACACAAGCGGATGCCACCAATATAGATCGTGGCCCTCTGCGACGAGCCGATAAGCACATGTCGGGGGCAACCAGGGCAGTTCTCGTGCTTCTTTTGGTGTAAGCTGCACACAATCAGACACTTTTTGCTGCCGGTTCGCATAATCTTTGCATCGGCATGTCTGATCATTAAGTAAAGTGCAAGCAACATTTGTGAATGCGATTTCGCCTGTTTCCCAATCTTCTAGCTTGTTCAAACAGCACCGCCCACAGCCATCACAAAGGGATTCCCATTCCTCATTTGTCATTTCATCCAGTGACTTTGTTTGCCAAAATGGCTGCTCTATCATTTTACGTCTCTCATGCATTTATTGGGGTTGAGCAAATTTTGTGAAGTTTTTCATACTCCTTGTTGCACAAATGAGACGAATTGATAACGATTTTTGCTTGTCCTTTTGGTAAAAATACTGCAAAAAGCTCCCACGCTGACGTTACACAAGAAACAATATCAAGATGCGGTTCAATCGGGGTCTTCGTACAGTTACGAAATTGGGGTATTTTCGTAGCAACCATGCACCTTAAAAAACCGTCTAACTTTGGACGATGCATGTCAGAAATGAATGAAAAACCAGGTTTTATGCGGCGCGTGAAATACTTCTTTCTGCGTTTTGATAGTTGGATTGATTCAACCATTTGGCATTCGTTTCGCAATTTAGGTGAAACTTGGGAAAATCTCTCGATATTTTTCCACAAATTCCGCGTCACCGGTTTTAAAAAAGCAATTGTTGAAGTTGTCGACGAGGCAGCCAATATCGGTACTGCCGGATTTGTACTTTTGCTTGCACTTGCGCTTCCATCATTTGAACTCACCGAAGGCAATTGGCGAGCACAGGATGAGTTTTCCGTTACATTTTTAGATCGTTATGGAAACGAAATTGGTAATCGCGGGAATATTCGCGAAGAATCTCTCCCCGTCGACCAGTTGCCCGAACATTTGGTTCAAACAGTTTTGGCCACAGAAGATCGTCGTTTTTATCAGCATTTCGGTATTGATTTTATTGGACTGGCGCGTGCTATGGCTGAAAACGCACGAGCTAACTCTGTCGTTCAAGGTGGTTCAACCCTTACGCAGCAATTGGCTAAACTGATATTCCTATCAAGTGAGCGCACACTTGAGCGTAAAATTCGAGAAGCATTTCTTGCACTTTGGCTTGAAGCAAACTTGACCAAAAATGAAATTTTGCAACTTTATCTCGACCGCGCCTATATGGGTGGCGGAACATTTGGCGCATCAGCGGCGGCACAATTTTATTTTGGCAAAGACATCACCGATGTCACGCTTGCAGAATCTGCAATGCTTGCAGGCCTATTCAAAGCGCCTGCAAAATACGCGCCGCATGTAAATCTACCCGCAGCTAGGGCGCGTGCAAACGAGGTGCTAACCAATCTCGTGCAAGGTGGGATGATGACTGAGGGTCAAGTTGTTGGTGCTCGCAGAAGCCCTGCAACCGTGGTTGATCGCGGTGATGTTGAAAGCCCAGACTTTTTCCTTGATTGGGCATTTGATGAAGTCAAACGTCTATCTGTGAACTTTGATGAAACCGCGGTGGTTGTGCGCACGACGATTGATTTGGGTTTACAAAGCGCAGCTGAACTCGCCGTCGAACAGGGTTTACGTGAATTTGGTCGCAGATATCGTGTTGGTCAGGGTGCTGCGGTTGTTTTGGAACACGGCGGTGCCGTGCGTGCAATGGTCGGTGGGCAAGATTATGGACGTAGCCAATTTAACCGTGCAACAAGTGCATTGCGTCAGCCAGGATCATCATTCAAACCATACGTTTATGCATTAGCTATGGAGACGGGCTTTACACCACAATCAAGAATTTCTGATGGTCCGATTACATGGCGCGGCTGGTCGCCACGAAACTATGGACGCAGTTATTCTGGTCGTATGGATCTCACCCGCGCATTAGTCAAATCAGTCAACACGATACCCGTTCGATTAGCGCGCGATCATTTGGGCACGGACAAAATTGCAGAAAAAGCTCGTGCTATGGGTATCCAATCCACCGTCCGTGCAGAAAAAACCATGCCGCTTGGAACATCTGAAGTTACTGTACTTGATCAAGCAACCGGCTATGCTGTGTTCCCAGCTGGTGGCAAACACTCCAATCGCCACGGCATCGTGCAAGTGATGAACTATTCAGGTGATGTGCTTTACGATCACGTAAAAGATAGCCCAGAGCCAAAGCAAGTTCTCACCGAAGAAGCCGCCGCCGCTATGAACGAAATCATGGTACAAATCCCTGAATGGGGTACAGGACGTAGAGCAAAGCTTGAAGGCATTAAAACAGCCGGTAAAACTGGAACAACGCAATCCTATCGCGATGGATGGTTTGTTGGATACACGGGTAACTTCACAACGGCTGTGTGGTTTGGCAATGATGATTTCACCACAACCGCACGAATGACAGGTGGCTCACTCCCAGCAATGACGTTCAAGAAAGTTATGGAATATGCGCACCAAGGCATCGAACTTCGCGCCATACCAGGCATTGAGGATGCCTTGCCTGAGGAAACTTTTGGTCCACTCATTGCAGAAGCCGAAGGTGGGATTAGTCAGATATCACTTCCCTCTCGTACACGTTTGTTAAATCGACAGGCCACTCAGGCGCTTCGTGAGCTTGCCAAAGTGCTAGAAACATCGCGAGATAATTTGGCTAAGCTGGATACAAATCCAACAATCACCAAAGTCACACAATAGTCCACCGAAAGGCTGAAATCAGTGTTACGTATTCCGTTTTTGGTCGGCACCGCTTTGGTGATTATGTTTTTAGGTGGCATTTACTCAGCGCAATGGGCGCTGGATGCAACACGCGGCTTTGGCGGTTTAAAAGTCAACAATTGGGTTGCGTATCCACAAATTCAAACAAAAGACGCTGACCCCTATGCGAGAGCACACCGTGCAAATGATGGCAAGATACTGCTTGGCCGCGCTGAAGGATTGGTCTTCCGAGCGCAAGTTGATCAAAACGAAGAGCCACTTGCATTTAACTGCGACTATACCCTTCGAGGGCGCGTCCCCCCTGCCCTATTTTGGACATTGCGCACTGTACACCCTGACAATGAACCACTCAATATTCCGCAAGGCAAACCAAGTACTATAAATGCGCAAAAGGTATTGCGTGATAGTGACGGCAATATTGAGATTAAGCTTTCGCAAAACCCACAATCTGGCAACTGGCTTGCCCTTGATCCAAATGCCGAATTTGAACTGCAACTTACCTTAATTGATACGCCCATTTCAAATGTCTCAGGTATCCGCGCACTCGAAATGCCAATTATAATTAAAGGAGATTGCGCTTAATGCTCAAGTTTCTCCTAGCTATCGTCACTGGCCTTGTTGGCGCTGCCGTGCTTCACATATTGCTGATACTCATTTTGCCGTTTAATTCAAATGTTGATGCGTGGAGTAAGGTTCAAAATTTAGGTGAACCATTTGAGTTTTATTCATTGGCAAATGAACCCAATGAAACTGATCTTTATAATGAAGATGTTTTTATCCAAACAGCTGTGTGTCACTATGTTTTGGATGAAGGACCTTTGCAGATCGTGGCCGATCAACCAACTGAAGTATGGACACTTGCTTCATTTGATACGGGCTCGAACGAGATATTTTCAATGAGTGCACGTTCTGCAATCAATGGGGAAGTAAACTTCATATTGGGGACCAAGGGGCAACTTTTGAACCTGCGGAGTGAAGAACCCGAGCTTATTGCAGAGACAATTGCAATTGAAGTTGCTGATATTGAGGGTTATGTGGCGCTAAGATCTATCGTGCCTAGCATCAGCTCTCTGGAAGAAGCTCAGAACTTTTTGACCAATGCATTATGCGCGCGTCTTTAGATACTGGTTTGTCTCAAATAGTTAGTTTAGCTAAAGTATAACAGCAGTTAAGCGCCGCTACGTTTGACTTTACGCGCTTGATTGTTTGATTTAGCGGATTTCCGAGATTTCTTCTTTTTCGGAGCTTTCTCATAACGAACGCCTGTAAAAAACAGGATATCTGCTGGCTTTGAGGGTTTAAAACCTTCAGGCCGTGCAACGGGTTCGTAATCTAGTAATCTTATTATTTCTGCCATTCTCGCCTCCATTGGATGACGGATGTACGCGGGATAAATTTCATCCTTTTAACAATTATTATTAAGCAGGTTCATAGTTAATGAAACGCTAACACTTTCACTATAATCTGAGATAGTGGGATCAACAATCACGTTTGGGACAAGTTTATTTCAAACAAATTTGATCACATTAGGGAATTCGGGGACAATTCTTTGCTTTTTTGATGTGTTGCGAAGATTTTCACTGAATTATGAGTTCGAGTATGAGAGTTTGAGTGAAATGTCTTATTGTTTTAGAGATTTGGAATCTGCTGGTGAAGACCAGCGAAAGTCAGCAATCCTTTTAGCTTTAGTTGCCAGTTTGGATGACTTGCGAAAACCAAACCCAGCTGAATCGCGCAAATTTGGTGAACTTTTCATACCACTCTTTAAAGCAGCTCCAATTGAAACACAGCGACGCGCCTCATCTTCTTTATCGCGATGCCCATTTGTTCCAGCTAATGTTTGCGAATTTTTGTCATTGCAAACAGTTGAGATCTCAGCTACTTTTTTATCGCACTCTCCGTCACTGACAAATGCTATTCTTTGTTATGTTATCGCAAAGTCTGATACCGAACATGCGCGGATCATTGCAAAGCGTCAGGAATTGAACAAGCGTGTTGTGCAGAGCCTTCTTGCATTGAACGAAGACAGTGTGAACCGTGCGCTTCAATTGCGTGGATATGTCGGTGACGCTGCCATTCACATGGATGAAGAAGCCGTTACACGTCTAAATATCTCACATAAAGTGGTTGGAGAGATTGACGGTTCTGCAGAGAATTATGGTCGCGTGGAATTCTTCAGCGATGTCGAATTACAAACTGTCGAAGAAATGAATGATGCTTCTTCTAACGAAGAATGGCTCGAGATTGAGGATAATCTACGTCCAGGTCACGTTGAATTCTTTGAGGACACAAAGGTTGCACCACAACAAGAGCAGTGGATGGAACTCAATAATGAATTTAGTGCTGGCGGGATATCTGCATTCGAAAATATGGCGACATCAGATGCTGGTGAGCTTGATGAAGATCTTGCCGCTATTAATGATGAGCAGTTTGCAGCCGAAGAGCATTTACGCCAGACATTGCGTGAGCTTGCGCAAGGTGATTTGACACCAGAGCAGGCAACGATCCTGGCAAAACAATCCCAGCAATTGCTTGAAGACAGCGATATGGCAGCACCAACGGTGACATTGCCAATCCATTCCGGCGAACTGGCGCATCGCAAATACATTTCAGTTATGGCTAAGCATGTAGAGAACAATCACAGCGATTACTTCACGACAGCGCTTGCAGATGCCATTGGGTCAAGCGTTGAACTTGCAGAACGCATTATGGATGATATGTCCGGCTATCAACTGGCATTGACATTTAATGCAATTCTAGCGCCGCAAGAGCTTTGCATCGACGCGCTTAATAAATTTTTCCCACATGTTTCCATCATGGAAGGCACAAAAGAAGGTGCTGATTACCTACTTGAAAACATGCAGCATGGTGAATGTCTAAATCGCCTTATCACATGGTTACGTGCAGACATTATTACACGCGAACACCATATGGTTGATCTAGATCTTAGCGAAGCAAATGTTGATTATGCTAAGCTAACAGCCGCTGATCTTCCGTATGTCAAACCAATTGCCGACAATAATGATTATGAGCCAATTTGGACAGAAGATCAGAAACTGGACGCAAAAGATGCGGACTGGCTGAAAGCAATAGGCGACTAATCATCCAAGCATTCTCATTCCCGTTCGATATAAGAGCGGGAATGCGCTATTGTCCATCATCATGGCGAATATCCAGATAATTCTCAGGTTGATCCGTTTCAATCTCGACAATCCAGATATCACTATCAAATGACTTTTCGCGCTCGAGCTTTTCATTAACTTCCATTTCAAACGCGTTTTCAAGCCGCACTTCAAAAATATGAAATGTGCTTTTCTCCTCAAAATATGATTGAGGCGCGGGGCATAAAAGCATTTGCGTACGATCACGTTTGACAACGCGGATAAAAATCGCCCCAGCTTCTGGCGCGCCTTTTTTTTCCACAGCAGCCATAAGACCATCAGAAAATAACCGCCGGGTAAGACTAGATACAAAAATAGCTGACGTTATACGCATGGATTACACTTTAAGTGCTGGCCACCTAAAAAGCGATGGACATTGAGCAAGTCGCAGAAGGTTGAAGCTTAAAAAGCGCCGATTGATTTCAGTTTTTCAAGAACCTGCTGATTTGGTAAGCCCGTTACTGGTAAACGGTAGTGCTTTTCAAACTGAGCAATAGCTTCACGGGTTTGCGCACCTGCCATACCATCAACTTCAATATGAGGATAGGCGGATTGTGACAGGCCGATTTGGATACGGCGCACCATATCTCTTGATGCTTGATCAGAATTTGTCTCAAGGCTCGTTTCAACACGAGCAACCTGTTTTGGGGTATTGGCTGCAACTAATTTTGCAAGCAATCCATCAGTGATCTTGCCATCAACAGCAAGCCCTGCGCGTTCTTGAAAACCTTGAACCGCTTTTGATGTGTTTGGCCCGGTGAGCCCATCAACCACATCTAGATAGAGTTTTTGTTTGGCAAGCTCGGTCTGAACATTCCGCACTAGTTCATCACCCTGAATAGAGTTTTCAACGGTTTCGGTATCAACAACAGGTTTGATCGTTTGCACACGCGCAGTTTCTTGACGAACTGGTTGTGCTGGAACTGGCACATTGATGCTAGATGTCTGCAAATCATCGCTGTGACGCACCTTGAAGGTTTTGACACCATCATCGGTTTTGATCACCCGGACATCATCATTTGGTCGTGTTGAACCTGATACAATGAATTGTGGCCCACGCATATTCAAGATCGGCGCTGGATGCGCACCTTTTTGATAATATAACGCATTTGAAGCAATGAAGCTGAAGATGATCACAAAGGCTGTGCCACCACCAACGATTGATGGATGCTTGACAATTGTCTCACCCACAGTGGACATCAATGATGCAAAAACACTTGGCTTTTCGATTGTTTTTTTCGAAGGTTTACGTCTAGGCGACATGTGCGCGACCCCCTTGATATATTGCTTGGCCATCATCTTTGATAACCGTTTTTAATTCTCCAGCTACTTCTGTAGCCTGTTCTTTGAGGTCTTCATCATCCAATTCCACCAATTGCGGAATTGTAATGGTGATTTGTGTTCCCTCACCTTCAACGCTTTGAATATCAAAACACCCATTATGAAGTTCCACTAAACCCTTCACCAGTGAAATGCCTAAACCCGTGCCCTCATATTGACGCGCAAGGGTCGAATTCACCTGCATGAATGGCTGACCAATTTTGGATAATTTATCTGATGGAATTCCAATACCTGTATCACTGACCTTCAGGATAAATTCCGAACCTTTGACATCAGCATCTACGGTGACAACACCTTTTTCTTCCGTAAATTTAATCGAGTTGCCAACCAAATTGATAAGGATTTGCTGCATAGCTCTGCGATCAGCTTTGACCTCTTGCAGGCCTTTTTGCGTACGGCAGTTTAACTCAATATTTTTCTTACTGGCCTGAATGTCCAACATAGATTTTGTGCGATCAAGTAAATCGGAAAATTCAAATGGCTCACTATAAAGCGTATATTGGCCATTTTGGATTTTGCTCATATCCAGCATCGTGTTGACCACATTAAGAAGGTGCTCACCAGACTCACGAATGAGCGTGACATATTCTTTATGGCGCTCATCAGGCAATGGCGCGATAACTTCATGAATGAGCACATCGGCAAACCCCATGATAGAATTTAACGGCGTGCGAAGCTCGTGGCTTACCCCTGCTAGGAAACGTGTTTTATTGACCTCGGCATCACGTTCAGCCGACTTGTAATTTTCAAGCAGCTCTAGTGTGCTTTGCAAAGCAGTCATATCCAAAGACTGTATGTAAAACTTCTGGAGATTATCAGCTTGGTCAAACTGACCAATTAGGTTTGCTTGGATATGAGTAAATTGCAGATCAGATGTTGAATTATTAAAACCAGTCTCAAATCGTAATTCGATTGATTCGCACTCAACACCTTGTCTCAATTTATCAATTGCCGACATAAAGCTGATGCGGTCTGAAATGTGTATTTGGTTGACAAAGCCCTTACCAAGCAGGTTACTCGGGCGCGCCGACAAGATGTCAGGTGATTGGCCATGAACACTAATAACATCGCCAAATGCATCATGACATGTGACAAGACCGGGTAGGTCTTTTAATAGTTTGTCGGTTACAAACTCTGAATTTCGAACCACAACGCGCGGTGCAACTTCATCCCTAGATTTGTTCTCAGAGATCAAAAATGCACGTGTTGCGCCATATCCTGATAAAATGGCTATAATTGTAATGCCAAGCCAGACTGAACTCACCGCATCTTTATCGCCATTGAACGCAAAAATGACCGCGCAAATCCCCAATATAAATGAGATGAAAAAGCTAGCCAAAACTGGCTCGCGTTGTTTTTTTGCCAAAAAGACTTCGGCAGGAACAAGCAACATTAATATTGCCATCTGAATTGCCGATTGAGCAGATGCTCCGACCAGTATAGCTAACACCAGTGCCGAACCTATCACGGCAAACAAACCTGCGTGTTTTATCGCCTTCTGCTTGGCTAGGATACCGCAGCTGAGCATGAAAACACCAGATATGGTCAATGCAAGAGCAAAAGCTGCTGAGATTGTTAGCAGCTGTACTGCCAAAACAAACACCAAGGTAGGCGCTGCGACCGACCAAGCGATAAACAATGACATAATATTAAGTTCAACATCGTGCGAAGAGCTGTCACTCTCGCCAAACCACAGCTTGGCTGTTGCTTCTAATTTAGAAGCAATCACAGCTGAAAAACCTGAACCTATTTTTGGCTGAAAACTCAATACAACACCCAAGCTAAAAAAACGTCTTGGATCTAAAATCCCATCCTCTTGTTAAGGAATGGATAAAGCAGGTGCTTCCCAAAGCAGTTTTTGCACAAAAAATACCTGATACAGCCCAAATATAACCAAGAAGTCATTTCATGGTTAATCAGAGGTATATTTATTCGCAAAATTAGCCGTTTTCAGCACTTTGAGCCAATATGGGAAGCCATTTTTGCGTTCGATTTGGTTCGAATCAACAGATAGATAAAATTTGAAGTAAATTTGCTTCAAAAGCTGATTTTGATTTCAATCTCAAATTGGGAAATGTTGATTAGAAATGGTCTCAAGCGCGAAAAACGGCGCAAACGACGACAAACAGGGACAGGTTTTATGTGGACGCTTATTAAAGGTGCATTTTGGTTTTCATTAGTTCTTATCGCCTTGCCGCTTTTCAATCCGGAAAGCTCAGACCGCTTGGCAGAAGGACCAAATTTTGAAACTGCCGGCAGTATGACAGCTGCATGGGCACTTTATGATGACGTGACGTCTATATGTGAACGTGAACCGCATGTTTGTGAAGTTGGAAGCCACACTATCGGTGTGCTTGGAGCCCGTGCAAAAGAAGGTGCTCGCATCGCTTATCAATATCTCGACGGTAAATTCGGCGATGAAACGCCTGATGAACTTACTACTGCCTCAATTCCTGAGTAATGTTTTAGAAGGTATTGCGAAATGCCATTCGCGATCATCTTATATAACTCACTGATTAATTTCAGATTTAGCCCCCATTTGCGACATATTCGTCCATGGGGGTTTCTTTTATTTCCAAGCGATATATATGAATAATAAAGCAATGGAAGATTTCAGCATGGCAACTCTAGACGACATTATAGATGATTTTGAATTTATCGACGATTGGGAAGAGCGCTATCGTTATGTCATTGAGTTGGGCAAGAAGCTGCCTCCACTTGCAGATGGTGAGATGAGTGCTGAAAACAAGGTTCAGGGTTGTGTGAGCCAGGTTTGGCTTCTTTCAGAACCAGATGTGAGTGATGCGGATAATCCAATCATGCATTTCCGTGGCGCTTCGGACGCACATATTGTTAGCGGACTTGTAGCCATTATGTTGATCGCCTTTTCAGGTGTTCCAGCTAAAAAGGTTGCGAATGTGAATGAAAATGAGATCTTTGAGAAGCTTGGCCTTGTCGAGCATCTCACCCCACAACGCGCAAATGGCCTTCGCGCCATGGCAGCTCGCATTAAACAACACGCAAATGATGTGCTTTAAGCTAACTCACAAGTTTACCAGCTAAAATATCAATCAATCTTTCGCAAGTTGAGATAAACTTTTCATCTTCGACTTCATCACGCTTGTACTCAATTTTGCGACATGCGTAAGACACACTTGTTCTATCGATGTTAAATCCTTGCGCTATCTTACGCATGGAGTGGCCTAAAACGACATGGCATAGATAGATAGACAGATGTTTGATGAAACACTCTTCTCGAGACGTCAGCGTCTGGGGTGTTGAAAATGAATGATTAAGCCTTAACACGCAATCAAAATACAACTCTTTAATCAGCTCAAATATGATAGAATAAGTATCATATATTTTAATATGAGCAGATTTAGTTTCGATTGAGCCGATATTCGTATTTAAATTTTGCAGGCGCTTACAGTCGAAAATCGACAATGCTTGTGTAGGGAAGGTTTGCAAACTATCCATAAAATTTTATGTCCAACATTATAGGAATATTTTCTTATAATGCTTTTTGCATGAATTGTCGATAATAAACTACATAGGACTCACAAAGCCATACTTTGCGAGTTCATAGATAACAGGCGATGAAGAGAATTATGCGCGTTTCTGGCCGAGGCCCATTTGTTTAGCAAGCTCAGATCTGGCTTTAGCATAAGCTGGCGCAACCATTGGATAATCCGCCGGCAAACCCCATTTTTCCCGATATTCTTCAGGCGTTAGATTATAATGGGTCATGAGGTGACGCTTAAGTGATTTAAATTGTTTGCCATCTTCCAGACAGATTAAATAATCTTGGTGAATGGACTGATCGATATCTATCGCAGGTTTATTACGCCCAACTGATGATCCGGCACCGCTTTCAGAAATCTCTACCACAGTTTCATGAACTGTTTGAATAAGACCAGCTAATTCTGATGTACTTACATTGTGATTTCCGACATAAGCTGCAACAATTTCTGATGTGATTTGAACACAAAAGTTAGATTGTTGTACTTTTGAACTATCAGGCATAACTCCCCCGAACCTAAATTAGACCTATCAAAATATGTTGCGACTATGAGCAAACTTAATTTCAAACTACGATTACTACACAACTCCCAATATATGCGACTAAAATAATCGCGCAACACTATTTCGCACATACATAAAAATACCTAGATCAAACGACTAGATAAAACAAGTAATTGTTAGATTTTAAGTCAAATTAAACAGATTTAATCTGCAAAAATGGGACTTTTGGATGCAAATTTAGGCGTTTTTGTCTTTCAAGGGATCTGATTTAGACATTTCATCCATAACAGATATATCGCTCAAACGATAGCCAACAGCATAGGCAGCCTTTGCCAAAAGGTGCGAGGCTATGGGGGCCGTGAGCAAGAAAAACACGACGCCAATCAATGCGCGAGTGATGGTCGCTAAATCATCGGAATAGATAGCCAAAGCAATCAACATGAGACCCGAGCCAAGTGTACCTGCCTTAGATGCAGCATGCATACGCGAATAAACGTCAGGAAGACGTAACAAACCCACTGATGCAACAAGTGCAAAAAACGCACCAACAATGATCAAGAACGAAACGATACATGTACCTAAATCTTCCATTTATGATCCCTGCTTTTCATTATCACTGGAGCGAAGTTTGGTGCCAAGCTCACCCATTTTTTGGTCGATCACTTTGTCGGGATCCATTTCATGGCCATCCTCGGTTCCGCCTTCATCCGCTTGGCCACGGACTAAAATAAACCGCGCAAAAGCGACAGTTGCCAAAAACCCAACCAAGCCAAGCGCAATCGCAATATCGACGTAAAGCGTATACCCCGTCTTGACGCCGATCACCGCAATATAGCCAATTGCTGCGCCAACCAGCATATCAAGTCCCAAGATTCTATCTGGTAGGGTTGGACCTTTTACAATACGAAAAATCGTTAGCAAAAACGCAAGGCTGAGTAGAACCAGCGCAATGTTTATACTCATATCTAAAACGTCTTGAGCATTCATGGTTGCGATGCCTCCATGATTTTCTTCTCAAAGCCTTCAGCTATATCTCTTCGTGCAGCTTCCGGATCTGACGCGTCAATTGCGTGAACGTAGATGTATTTTTTGTCATCTGAAACATCGACGGACAAGGTTCCCGGGGTCAGAGTAATCATATTTGCAAGGATCGTTATCTGCATATCGTTTTGGACTGTTAGTGGGAATGCAAATATGCCTGGTTTGATATCGAGTTTGGGTGATAGGACCAGCACCGCAACACGCCACGCGGACATAACCAATTCATACAAGAACAATAAGATCAGCGAGATGATTTTGCGCGAGCGCGAGAAGTAACCAAATGTTCCCACCTCACCTCGGATGATCCAAAGTGCGAAAATCGACAGCACGAAACCAAAAAGCAAATTGAGCGCTGAGAACGAACCTGTGAAGGTTGCCCATGCTAAGGTTAGAAGTATGTTGAAGATAAATAACATTATTCGACGACCTCACTTCCAAAAACCGATTCTATATAAGCTGTCGGATTAACCAATTGTTCTGCAGCTTGATAAGCTATTTCAAACACAGTTTGCGGGAATAAACCAACCCCGACCACAATGATCGTTAATCCAATTAATGGAACAAACTCTGACGCACCAAGCGCATTGTTTGCGTTCGCATCGTGCGGAGAATTCTTAGCATCATCATCAACAGGCTTCCAATAAGACAATGCCCAAACTCTGCCGACGGCAATGGTTGACAAGAAGCCAGTAAGAAGGATCGAAAACGGTGCCCACCATGGAGCTCCCTCAATAGAGGCTTTAACCAGCATCAACTTAGGCCAGAAGCCTGAGAAAGGCGGTAAGCCAGCAACGGCGAAAAACAACATTAAAGTGATCGCGGCCAGTAGGGTATTCTTCTGGTAAATACCGCGAATTTTGGTCATGTCTTCAGCGCCACCGCACAATTTTGCAGCCATACCAGCGGCAATATACAGTGCCGTCATGACTAGAATTGAGTGAAGCGCATAAAACACCGTACCGCCCAATGCAGCCTCAGTACCGATTGCAACACCCATAAGCATGACGCCAATTCCCGACACGACCAAAAAGCCCAACAAACGGCGAACATTGGTTTGCGCCAATGCGCCAATCGCACCTAAAATCATGGTCAAACAGGCAACAATTGCAACAACAAAGGAAAGCGCGTCAATATTGACCGTCGGCTCAAGCGCCTCGCGTTGTAGCGAAAACAACATAGTGTAAATACGCAGGATTGCATAAACACCCACTTTGGTTAGAAGGCCGGCAAATAATGCAGATATGACAACACGCGGGGTATGGTAAGATGCAGGTAACCAGAAGTTAACTGGGAACGCCGCAGCTTTCATAATGAAAGCTAAAACAAACAGTCCAGCGACCGTGTTCAGCGGTAATGTTCCATCGCTCTGCGCAATCTTAAGTGCAATATCAGCCATATTGAGTGTGCCGAATATACCATAGAGATAAGCTGTTGCGATCAAAAACAATGTCGTCGCGACGAGATTTAAGAACGCATATTTGGTTGCACCATCAAGCTGCCCCTTCTCGGAGCCTAAGATCAATAGACCAAATGAAGCGATCAACAGCACTTCAAACCAAACATAAAGATTGAAGATATCACCAGTTAGAAATGCGCCGCTTACACCTGCCATTAACAGGAAGAAGAATGAATAAAACCCGTATCTACGACCTGAAGAATTGACGTCTTTGACACCATAGATCGTACATGCCAGCGCCACTATTGCTGCTATGAAAGCCAGCACTGCACCTAACATATCAACGGTGAAAGCAATCCCGAACGGTGGCAACCATCGACCCATGACCATGGTCGTTGGGCCATTAATTACAATCTGCGATAAGAGTGCAGCGGTAATTAAGACCTGCACACCCATCGCAGGAATAGCCACATAATGCTGTTGGGCGGTGTTTTTTCGCATCATCAGCAATACTGTGCCGACGAGAATACACCATGCGACAGGCGCAATGATGAGCCAATCAAGCAATGGAACCGGTTCAAGGTTCATTGCAGGTGTTAAATCTATTAGAGCTTCGCTACTACCGGCCATTTACTTCAATACCCCAATGGTGGTGTTTGATCATCCACCGGTTCTGCAACGCGCATTTCATCAGTATTATCCGAGCCAAGCTCTTGATAGGCGCGATACCCAAGCACCAATAAAAATGCGAAAAACGAAAATGCGATCACAATCGCGGTCAGCACCAATGCCTGCGGCAATGGGTTAGCAGCTTGTGCGGATAACACGCTCTCATCCACACCAATAATTGGCGGAACTTCACGTGTTAGTCGTCCATTTGTGAAAATCAAAAGGTTTACAGCGTTACCTAAGATCGCAGCACCAATTAAAATACGAATGATGTGTTTTGACAGCATCAAATAAATTGACACTGAGAATAACGCACCAACAACAACGGCCATCCAAGCTTCCATTAGTCGCGCTCCCTTTCTTCCAGGGCCAGTGCAATGGAGGCAATTGCTCCTACAACAACCAGATAAACACCAATGTCGAAAAACAAGATGGACGAGATTTTGATTTTCTCACCAAGGAAATAAATACTACCCCAAAGCCCGGTCATAAATGGAACACTTGCAAAGGCGGAAACCAAACCAGAGACGGTTGAGATTAAAAGCCCTGCAGCTGCCACGGACATTGGGTGAAAATGCATTGCTCTACGAACAGGTGCCACACCATTTGCAATGCCGTAGATGGCAAATGCAGATGCCGCTATCAGCCCGCCAATAAATCCACCACCAGGCTCATTATGACCGCGCAGGAGGACAAATATTGAAAATAATATCATTAAACTTGCGAGATAAGGCGCTGCCGTTTTGAAAATCAAAGTTCTCATTTGGAAGCCTCCGCTTTGGTCAAAATATCCTCGTTTGTATGTGCGTCCGGATCGTTATCAGCAACCACTGTTTGATGAGGACGAATACGAACAAGCGCAAGTACCGCAAGACCTGCCACCATCACCACGGCAATTTCACCCCAAGTATCTGTTCCGCGGAAATCCACCAAAATAACGTTCACAACATTTGTTCCATTGGCGATGATTTTCGAATAGGCCGAGAAGAATTCAGACAGATATGGATCAAATTTACCTTGAGTTACGCGCATGAGGTACAGCATAAAGCCCACACCGCATGCCAGTGCAATTGTTCCATCGATAATCACCTGCCGCCAAGAACGATGATCAGCTGCTGTGAGTTTAAGCCTCGTCATCACAAGCGCAAGAATAACAACCGAAAGCGTCTCAACCATAAACTGGGTAAAGGATAGATCCGGCGCACCAAACAGCATAAACAGAACCGCAACGGCAAAGCCCTGAATACCCAAGGACACAATCGCAGTGAGACGATCTTTTGCGTAAATCACAGCTAAAAGACCAAGGATCAATATACCCATAATCGCCGCTTCATAGAAATTCACTTCACCGGTGAAATCTGGCATATCAGGGAATTCGTCATACACCCACATTGGGACGAACAGCGAAACTGCAATGATCGCAAATGTGATGGTCATATAAACTTCTAAACGACCTGTTTGAATTCTGCTGGTAATCGCAAAAGACAAACGCACGATGCCAGATATGAATTGATCAAAGCCTTTATCTGGCCCCCAACCACCACAAAACCAGTTGTAGAATTTATCAATTGCAGAGCGCAAGCGATCGATATTCTTATAAGCGAGCACGCCAAATGCGACGGTGATTGCCGACAATAAAAGCGGCAAGCTTGGGTGGAACAAAGCTGCAAGTGAAAGATCAATTTCAACTATGCTTCCCCAGACAGCCGAACTCATCGGGTTTGAAATATAGAAATGGCTGACACTTGAAAACACACCTGCCAATACCGCGATTGCACCCAAGACAACGGGTCCAAGCCACAATAAAGGTGGTCCTTCATGAGCCTGCTTCGGTGTATCGACTTTCTTGCCGAGGAATGGTTTTAACGCCACGGCAAAACCAACCACAAACATTAAGCCATTACCGACGATCGCAATAACTGTGAAAGCAGTAGACCAAGCATCGGCACCAATTAACGCATAATAGATTTCTTCTTTGGCAAGAAAGCCAAACAAAGGAGGCAAGCCTGCCATTGAGATCGCCGCAACAAGTGCCGCGCCAAAGGTTATCGGCATGGCTTTTCGCAAACCACCCAACTTGGTGATATCGCGCGTTCCGGCCTCATGATCGATAATACCTGCGACCATGAACAATGCGCCTTTAAACAACGAGTGCGCAACGAGATAAAGAACTGCAGCTGCAATAGCTTTTTCGGTGCCGAAACCAATTAGCATTACCAAAAGCCCGAGAGACGATACTGTCGTATATGCGAGCATGAGCTTTAGGTCGGTCTGACGAATTGCAAGCAATGTGCCGATGATAAGCGTTGCGCCACCAAATATTGGCAAAATAGTGAGCCACTCTGTCGTGCCACCCAAAACTGGATTGAGCCTCATAAGCAAATAAATGCCTGCTTTAACCATTGTCGCCGAATGCAGATAGGCGGATACAGGCGTAGGTGCTTCCATGGCATTTGGCAGCCAGAAATGGAACGGAAACTGAGCTGACTTTGTAAATGCGCCGCCCAAAATCAGCAGCAAAAGCGCCAAGTAGAATGGGCTTTGCGTTAGATATTCATTGTAGAACGTCACGCTTTCAGCAGAAGCTAACATGAACGAAAAGCTGTTTGTTCCGGTTGTGAGCCACAACACGATCAATCCAGCCATTAAAGCTAACCCGCCGCCGCCTGTTATGACAAGCGCCTGGATTGCAGACCTGCGAGACGCTGAACTTTTGTGATTAAAGCCAATCAACAAGAACGAGGTGATCGATGTCAGCTCCCAATAGATGAAGAAGGTGAAGAAGCTATCAGCCAACACAACCCCAAGCATTGCGCCCATGAATAAAAACAAGAATGAGAAAAACCTGCCGAGTTGCGCATGATTGCCAAGATATCCGCCTGCATACAAAATAATGAAGGTACCAATACCTGAAATTAGCAATGCAAATGTTGCAGAAAGCCCATCAATAAACCAAGAGAAGCTGACAAAAAACTCAGGAACCCAGAGATAGCCACCCGTAATTGGCGGATGTTCAGGGCTTGTGCCGATTAAAGCGACCTGCGGTAAAAAACCAGCAATGTGCAAAAAGATAAAGGCAGGTGCAATTGCAAGCACCCAGGCTGCTTTTGAACCCATTATTTGAGTGAGTTTCGGAGCAATAATAGCAGCCAAAAACGGCAACAACATTGCAAACATCATCATGCCATTGGCATCACCAAACATTAAAACTCCACCTCCGAGCAAAAGCCCTAAATATATTAGTTTCACAATTAGGGGGCGGCTGTCAAAAGTACAAGGGTAGAATTACCGATTTTCAGCACAAAATGTAGGTTCAGCATTGCAGGAGATCGAACTGATACTTATTTATATACGTAATAGAAACCAGGAGATAAAAATGTCTGACAAAATTGTTGATAAACTGGTCTTAAGTGATGCCCAATGGCGTGAGCGCCTGACCCCAGAGCAGTATAAGATCGCTCGAAAACATGGCACAGAACGTGCGTTTACCTCCCCCTTAAATGATAATAAGCAAAAAGGTATCTATCGTTGTGTTGGCTGCCAAACTGAACTGTTCTCTTCTGAGGCCAAATTTGATTCAGGCACAGGCTGGCCAAGCTATTTTGCACCGTTGAACGAAGAAGCCGTTTCGGAACACACAGATCGTTCGTTTTTCATGAAGCGAACAGAGGTCAGATGCGCTGTCTGTGACAGCCATTTAGGCCACGTTTTTCCAGATGGCCCTCACCCAACCGGATTGCGATACTGCATGAATGGTGCTGTGCTTGATTTCGAAGCCGAAGACGAATAATCATAAAACATCTCATTTTGGCAGCCGATCGGCTGCCATTTCCATTTCAAGAAATTTTCATACCGGAGTGCCGCCTTGAGCGTATTTTCAAACCTTTCCAAAGCCCCCATCGCTGATATTAAGCCTCATACAGATACCCGTCATGGCATCACGCGAACAGATGATTATGCGTGGCTGCGCGCTGATAATTGGCAAGAGGTATTTCAAGATCCAAGCGTTCTGGACACAAACATTTGTGATTATTTGGAAGCTGAAAACGAATTTCAGGAAGCCGCCCTTAAGGACACCGAAGAGCTACAAAAGTCTTTATTTGGTGAAATGAAAGGTCGCATCAAAGAGGATGATACATCAATCCCAGTAAAAGACGGGCCTTTTGCTTACGGCGTTGAATTTGTCACGGGCGGCGAACAACCTCACTATTTCCGTATTCCCCGTGATGCCGACAAGGATAGTGGTGACAAAGAAATCTTGCTCAATGGTGATGACGAAGCAAAAGGTAAAGACTACTTCCGGCTTGGCGGCATCTCTGCATCTCCCGATCATTCGCTCGGATTGTGGGGATATGATGACAAGGGATCTGAGTTTTTCTCACTGCGAGTTCGCGATTTAAAATCAAAAGCAGATCTTTCCGATACGCTTGAAAATACAGGTGGATCAGGTGCTTGGGACGCTTCGGGAACTGGGTTTTTCTACACTGCATTAAACGAAAACCATCGTCCGTCTAAAATCTATTACCACAAGCTTGGTACAGATCAATCAGATGACTTACTCATCCACGAAGAGGAAGACGCGGGCTACTTTATGAGCGTAGGTCAGAGCGCGTTAAACGACGTGATCTACATTAGCATTCATGATCATGAAACGTCTGAAATTTGGCTCATTCCGGCTGACAAACCACAGACAAAGCCAAAACTTGTGGCCAAACGTGAGACGGGGGTTGAATATGACCTTACAGAAGGTGGGGATGAATTTTTCATCCTAACCAATGATGGCAATGCGAAAGATTTTAAGATCATGCGCGCACCATTTGCAACTCCTGAAAAAGAGCACTGGACTGAGGTTGTTGCACATAAACCAGGCAATTTAATCATCAGCCATGGCGCATATAAAAATCATCTTGTTTGGATGGAGCGCGAAGAAGGCTTGCCAAAGATCAACATCTTGGACCGCACAAGTGGCGACATTCATTCAATTGAATTTGACGAAGAAGCGTTTTCACTCGGGTTTTCAGGTGCTGCGGAATATGACACCGATGTGGTGCGTTTTTCGTATTCATCGATGACAACGCCGTCGCAACTTTATGATTATAATTTATCAACCCGAGCGCGCGATTTACTTAAAACGCAGGAAGTTCCATCAGGACATGATATCAATGATTACGTAACGCGTCGCATTATGGCACCGTCTCACGATGGCACATTGGTGCCTGTGAGCGTTCTTTATCATAAAGACACTAAGCTGGATGGATCAGCGCCTGCTCTGTTATACGGATATGGTTCTTATGGCATGTCCATCCCTGCGTCATTTAACACCAATTGTTTGTCGTTGGTTGACCGAGGGTTTGTCTACGCGATTGCCCATATTCGTGGCGGTAAAGACAAAGGGTTTGCTTGGTATGATGATGGCAAGCGTGAGAATAAGAAGAATACATTTGAAGATTTTATCGCAGCAGCCCGATATCTTGTTGCAGAAAAATTTACACGTCATGATCGTATTGTTGCCCAAGGTGGATCTGCCGGAGGCATGTTGATGGGTGCATGTGTGAACATGGCACCTGACGCATTTGGTGGGGTGATCGCAGCCGTGCCGTTTGTAGATGTATTAAACACAATGCTAGATGATACATTACCGCTCACACCACCTGAATGGCCGGAATGGGGGAACCCAATTGAAAGCCAAGAAGCTTATGAATATATCGCATCCTACTCGCCATACGATAATGTGGAAGCAAAATCTTATCCGCCAATCTTAGCGCTTGCAGGCCTTACGGACCCGCGCGTCACCTATTGGGAACCTGCAAAATGGGTTGCAAAATTGCGCGCAAACCAACAAGGTGACGCGCCTATATTGCTCAAAACAAATATGGGTGCTGGACATGGTGGTGCTGCCGGAAGGTTCCAACGCTTAGAAGAAATTGCTGTTGAATACGCATTTGCGCTTAAGACGGCCAATATTGAAAAATAGAACTGAAATATTTGGTCAGAAGGCTTCAAAACCAGGCAGTATTCTGACCATTTAATTAAAATTTTCGCGATCAATTTGAAGTTGTATTAATCATATAAACTAGCAAAATCTTCATTTCTCTCAAGTAGTTTGCCAGATATCTAATGAAACCTCGGGGGCGGGGTAATCATGATAATTCTCGCTGCAATGATTGCAGCTCTGGACCATACTTGGAGCGCCCGATGATTAAGAACACCCTTCTGCCAAAAGCTGTGCAAAAGTTTAAAGACTTTGGAATTTGTCGCAAAGGTAACTTTGCCATGCTAACTGCAGTGGTTTCTCCTGTGGTATTGGTTGCAGGTAGCCTTGCGCTTGATGTGGCAAACATGTCAGCCCTTAAGGGACGTTTACAAGCTGCCTCAGATTCGGTTTCGCTTGCAGTTGCGACACGCATTGTAAATGGCAATTTGTCAATTGATGATGCAGAAAGCTTTGCAAGTTCTCTTCTTTTAGCGCAGATGTCGAGCGAGGAGGAGCGCTTTTTAAATCTCTCAGTTGTCCCAACATTTAACATAGTTGATAAAAGCACCGAAGCGCAATCGGCTTGGGATGTTCAGATTGGTGGCACTGCAAGCCAAAATACCACACCGCTTGCAAGGTTTTTTGGTAAAAGCACAATGTCTGTTACGACGACATCAACTGCAACGACAAAAATCGATGAAGAAATTAATGCATTCTCTATGGCAGTGATTGTTGATGTTTCAGGCTCCATGAGCGGTCAAACTGGCGGCTCCGTTTCGGCCATTCAATCAACTTTGAGTGTGACAAGCAGTCAGGCGAGTACAATCATGAGCTATATCAGTACAGTCATGAACACTTACGGTCTTACTGAAGAAAACTTAGTTTACATTCTGGAAAACTATACGACATCAGATTGCGTTGATTTTTACAATGGAAAAGGTGACAAAAACACCTTCCTTCAAGCCATAGGCAAGCCGACATCTGATAGTGACTACTCAGCCTACTTGTATTGCGCATATCCAACGTATGCCGGAACATATAACGGAACGACCCAATCTGCTTTAGTTACAAATATTTCAACTGTTACAGCAAACATATCTACAAGTAAGATCGAGGCGTTAAAAACTGCAGCGGCAAGCTTGTTCGCGCAAATCAGTTCAGCCGACCCAGATGCAGATTATACAAGGACTGGCATCATCTCTTATGCAAGCAGTGTTAAAGGGTATAAGGACATGGAATGGGGCGTAGCATCTGCCACAAGCTTTGCGTCTTCACTGACTGCTAGCGGCGGCACTGCGTCCACTGATGCTGTCAAGTGGAGTTATGATCAGCTTAAATCATCTAATACAACTGAGGTAACAGAACACGCCAGCAAGCACGGTGTGAATCCTGATCGTTACATGCTGTTTATGACCGATGGCGACAACAACAGGAGCAGTGATGACACATCGACCAAGTCATACTGCGATCAGGCAAAAGCTGATGGTATTATAATTTATTCAGTTGCTTTTGCTGCACCATCAGGTGGCCAGGAACTTCTTGAATACTGCGCCTCAGAGCCGACGTCAGATTACTATTTCGAACCTGAATCCGCTGCCGAACTTATATCTGTATTTACGACTATTGGTTCAGACGCATCAGAATCTTCGACAAGATTGATCAACTAAAACTAAACCGTGTTGACTAAATTAACTCGAATTTTACCTACTCGTTTGAGATTTATTTAATCATGCTTGCTAGGCATTTTTTTATCAATGCCTAGTACACTACCCCACAATTAAAATTATTTTTGCCAGCTTGTCTGGCTTTAAATAAGAGCCTTCGGGCTTGTGGGGTAATATGAAAAAGACAATTAAAACAAGACTATCTCAACTTCGTGGTTTCACAGCGCTTAAAAATTGTAAGCGCGGAAATTTTGCGATGATGGCAGCTATTTTCACGCCAGTACTTTTGCTCGGCGCGAGTATGTCTCTCGATGTTGTTAATTTGGCAGCATTAAAAGGTCGAATGCAGGCAGCAACAGATTCTGTTTCTTTAGCAGTTGCAACGCGGATCAACAAAGGCACGCTTGATATAGATGACGCTGAGGATTTTGCGTCTAAACTGTTGCTTGCCCAAATGGAAAGCGACACAAGTCGCTTCTCAAATTTGGTCATCACACCCCAGATCAGCGTTGCGAAGATAGTTGATAATGGCGTGACAACTTATAACGTCGATATAGGCGGCACTGCCACTCAAGACACAACTCCGCTTGCTTCACTATTTGGTAAGAACGAAATGAGTGTTACAATTGCTTCTGGTGCGACAGCAGGTACAGAAGAAATTCAAGGTGCACTTTCACTTGGCCTCGTTGTTGATGTATCTGGTTCCATGGGTTGGCAATTGCCAAATTCGCAGGCAACGATCGATGATATCGAGGCAGCGCTAGACATCTCCGGCAATCAGGCGACTAAAGTTGCCAATGCCATATCGACTGTTATGGGAACAAACGGGCTGGATTCATGGCAGGTCAAATGGATTGCCGAAAACTATTCATGGCATGACTGTCAAGGCATGTCGACAAATGCAACTGCAAAAGCTCATTTCCTAAATAGCTTAAACCTCGGTTCCATGAATAACGGACAAGCTAAAAAGATCTGTCGTCGCGCATCTTTGGGGTCGAAATTTTCTGATCAGGAAACACTCGCTGACAATATTCGCACGATAATTTCATATTATCAGCCGACAAAGAAAATTGAAGCCTTGCAGGATGCTGCAGCTGCGCTGTTTGCTCAATTAAATACAGCTGACCCGACCGCAACCTATGTTCGGACCGGATTGAGTGCCTATTCAAGCTATATCCGCGGCACAACAAATATGGAATGGGGTACAGGTTCAGCTGCAACCTATATTGAAGATATGTATGCCTCTGGTGGAACAGCTTCAACGAAATCTGTTAAATGGGCTTATGATCAACTCAAAGCATCCAATACAGCAGAAGACATCGCTCATACGGCAAAAAATGGTCAGACCAACCCTGATAAATTTATCTTGTTCATGACCGATGGTTCCAACAATCGAACAAGCGATGATACGGCAACAAAGGCAATTTGTGACACCGCAAAAAGTGAGGGTATTCGCATTTTTGCTGTGGCATTTGCCGCACCATCGCGCGGGCAACAGTTATTGTCTTATTGCGCTACATCCAGTGAGGATTACTTTGAACCGGAAACAGCAGACGAGCTTATCGCTGCATTTGAGAGAATTGGTAAATCTACATCAACCAATTTGACAAGACTTACACATTAATCACCTTCTGACTGAAAATACACAGCCCCGTTTTGATATCCATCAAGCCGGGGCTTTTTATATGAGATCAACACAAGATCCAATCTGCTGGATCATTTGATTTGTGCAAGACATAAAAAACCCGGGGTCGCATATCAGCAGCCCCGGGTTTTTAGAATTTAATATAACTTAGCTAGCAGCTTCGTACATTTCTAGAACATAATCCCAGTTGATCATGTTATCGACGAAAGCTTCTAGGTATTTTGGACGCGCATTGCGGTAGTCAATGTAGTATGAGTGTTCCCACACATCACAGCCAAGGATTGGTGAAGCACCCATGACAAGTGGATTTTCGCCATTTGGTGTTTTCATAACTTCAAGTTTACCATCTTTAACGGCAAGCCAAGCCCAACCTGAACCAAATTGTGTCATACCAGCATTGATGAAGTCTGCGCGGAATTTATCATAACCACCAAGATCGCTATCAATTGCTTTTTGCAAAGCAGCTGGAAGTGATGTGCCGCCGCCATCTTTTTTCATCCATTTCCAGAAATGGATATGGTTATAGTGCTGGCCTGCATTGTTAAACAAACCAGCATTTGTGCCGTGTGATTTTTTCACGATTTCTTCAAGAGACAAATCAGCCATGCCAGCTGCTTCTGCCAATTCGTTGCCTTTCGTCACATAAGCATTGTGGTGCTTATCGTGGTGAAATTCGAGCGTCTCGCGCGACATGTAGGGTGCAAGCGCATCATAGTCATAAGGTAGATCGGGCAGTACAAAGGCCATGTTTATCTCCAATAATTAAACATAATAGAATCTATTGTTTCTCATAAATAATGAGTGCACGCGCCTTGGACAAGCTCAATCGTCACTATTTACAAATTTATCTAGGTTAGGACTTAGCAAGTTACGAACCAGCTTTTGCCCATTCCATATATAATTTACGTGCTTTAGTCGCAATCGGACCAATTTGAAGGGCTTTGTCTTCAATTCCAATGATCGGCAAAACCTTTGAGTGATTGCCGGTTGAGAAAATCTCATCCGCATCCATGAAATCACTCACTTTCAAGCTTTTTTCAACCACTTCATGGCCTGCATCTTTTAGCAATGTCATGATCCGCATCCGGGTGATGCCCGCAAGGAAAGTTCCGTTGGCAACGGGCGTATAAATAACACCCTCTTTGACCATAAATACATTGGATGATGCTGTTTCAGCCACATTGCCCAGCATATCGAGCACCAATGCATTGCCAAAGCCGCGAGAACGCGCTTCTAACAGGGCACGACCGTTGTTTGGATATAAACAACCGGCCTTCGCATTTGTCGGCGCATTTTCAATGCTTGGTCGACGAAATGGCGAGACACTGACAGTAAAGCCCTGCAGAGGTAGCATCGGTGTTTCAAACATCGTCAAGCAAAAGCGCGTTGATGCCGGATCTGCAGGTACAAGCGAATACCCGCCATGTTCGGCCCAATACATAGGCTTGATATAAACCGCTGTCTTGCCGTCAAAACGCTTGATGCCCTCAAGAGCTAACTCTTCAATTTCTTTTGCCGTTTTCGTTGGTTGCAAACCAAGCGCGAGCGCTGATGCATTCACGCGCTCACAATGTAGATCAAGATCAGGCGCTAAACCTTCAAACCAGCGCGCGCCGTCAAATACGGTAGAGCCTAGCCAAGATGCGTGCGATGTTGTGCCAATGATTGGAACATTGCCTTCAATCCATTCACCATCGACATAATTCCAAGTGAGTGTTGGCGATGTTGTGTCGACTTTTGGGTCAGCCATTTATTAAAAACCTTTTTTCAAGCTACCGAGGATTCCGCGGACCAAAGCTCTTCCAAGCGATGTTGCCACGGACCGAGCAGCTGATTTCATCGCTGCTTCTGCAACAGTTTGGCGACGGCGACGTGTTGATTTGCGCTTTGTCGTTTTTCGGCGTGATGAACGTTTACGACCGCGACGATCGTAATCATCATCATCGTCGTCATCATCATCAAATCCAGGCAAGGTCCAGCGACGGCTTTCGCTCATCTCTTTTTCTTCTTCGCGCGCTTCGCGTTCGCGTTCTTCTTCTTCACGTTCAGCGGCTTTCTCTGCCCTCTCCTTCAAGATCTCAAAGGCAGATTCGCGATCGATTTCACGGTCATATTGTGCAGCCACTGGACTTACGCGCACAACATCATCTCGCTCGCTATCGGTTAGCGGGCCAAGTCGTGAAGATGGAGGGCGAATAAGAGTGCGTTCCACCATTGACGGCACACCTTTGGATTCAAGCGTCGACACCAGTGCTTCACCCACACCAAGCTGGGTTATGGTTTCAAAACAATCAAACTCTGGGTTAGGCCGGAACGTATCTGCTGCAACTTTTACAGCCTTTTGTTCACGTGGGGTATAAGCACGCAAGGCATGCTGAATTCTGTTACCCAGTTGCGACAACACGGTATCAGGCACATCCAGCGGGTTTTGCGTGACGAAATAAACACCCACACCTTTTGAACGGATCAGGCGAACAACTTGCTCAACACGATCAATCAAGATTTTCGGTGCTTCATCAAAGAGCAGATGCGCTTCATCAAAGAAGAATACCAATCGTGGTTTATCTGGATCACCGATCTCAGGTAGCTGTTCAAATAGCTCTGAAAGTAGCCACAACAAAAATGTTGCATACAGCCGTGGGTTCATCATCAATTTGTCTGCAGCCAAAATACTAACAGCCCCTCGCCCATCATTGGTCGTGCGCATAATATCGCTGATTGCAAGTGCGGGCTCACCAAAGAAGTCATCAGCTCCTTGTTGCTCTAGCACTAATAGGTCGCGCTGAATTGCACCAATGGAAGATTTGGAGATATTACCGTATAGACCAGAAAGCTCTTTGGCATTCTCACCCATATATTTAAGCATCGCGAGCAGATCTTTTAGATCAACCAATGGCAGGCCATGTTCATCAGCAATTTTAAAGGCAATATTGATAACGCCTTCTTGTGCATCCGTTGCATCCATCAATCGCGATAAAAGCAGCGGACCCATTTCTGTAATTGTCGTGCGAACTCTATGACCTTTTTTGCCAAACAAGTCCCAGAAAATGACAGGGAATTCTTGGAATTCATATGGATCAAGTCCGATTGTATCCGCGCGTTTTTCAAGGAAATCTTTATATTCCCCTTTAATGCCAAGACCAGATAGATCGCCTTTTACATCAGCGCAAAAAACCGGCACACCCGCATTTGAAAAACTTTCAGCCAAGATCTGCAACGTCACAGTTTTACCAGTACCCGTTGCTCCCGTGATCAAGCCATGCCGGTTTGCATATTTTAGCTTAAGATATTCGCCCTTATTTGGGCTGTCATCCGGGCGGCGGCTTGTGCCAATATAAATATGGTCGTCGATTATCATGCGTTACTCATCTTTTAGAGTTATATCCCCCACCACCGGCGATTCTTAACCGGGCGGTATTGTTGGCGCGAACTATAAGCGAGGCATTGACCTGCTGCAATCACAAACCTTTCGAAAAGATTGACAATTTTAGCGCAATTGCGAGGGCAATATCGAACAGATTTTAAGTTTATTCGACTAGTTTGGCTAACAATTGGGACATTTAGGGTGAGTAGGTAGAAATTTTGGCAAATCCAAAATTCAATAGGCGTCAAATTTTAGCTGGATTATTGGCATCAACAAGCGTTGTTGCTGTGCCGAGTTACGCGCAAGATTCAAGCAGTCAACTTTTAAATGTAAGTGGCTTGCGCGGTGGTATTGATGCAACAGATCGAGGGCTCTTGCCTGATGTTGTCGGCGATCAAAGCAAGCTGTTATTGGATGCAATTGTTGAAACCGCCGCAACCAATCAAGTTCTATATATTCCTGCAGGAAACTACTATATTTCAAACATCGATCTCCCCGATAATGTGCGCATTCAAGGCGTTCCAGGCGCAACCCGCCTTGTTTACACCGGCCGCGGACATGGATTAATCGGTGAAAATTTACGCCGCCTGGAGATCAAAGATATCATTTTGGACGGCGCCAACAATTCTTTCGGTGCATATACCAATGGGCTATTAAACATTCGCGGATGTCAGAAACTATTTCTCGATAACATCTCGGTTTTAGGCAGCTCAAAGTATGGCATATCGCTTGAACGATGCGGCGGTGTTGTTCAAAATTGCGATTTAGCAGGCGCGGCAGATGCTGCATTATTTTCCGTTGAAGGTTTAGGCCTCACCATTCGCAACAATTATGTACATGATTGCGCAAATGGCGGCATCTTAGTTCATCGCTGGGCCATCGGCGAAGACAATACGATCATTTCTGGAAACCGCATTGAACGAATACTGGCGCAAAATGGCGGCACTGGTCCATTTGGTAATGGCATAAACGTCTTTCGCGCTGGCAATGTGATGATCCATGACAATCACATCTCAGATTGTGCGTTTTCTGCTATTCGAGCGAACTCCGCATCTAACATCCATATAACTGGAAATTCTTGTTACGGATCTGGTGAAACAGCATTATATGTCGAATTTGCTTTTCAGGGTGCTGTCGTTACGGGCAATTTAATTGATGGCGGCACAATGGGTATCTCTATTGCCAATTTCAACAAAGATGGTCGTTTAAGCACCATTACAGGTAATCTTATTCGCAATATTACAGACCAAGGCCCTTATATAACTGAAGGTTCAGGATTTGGGCATGGGATTGCTGTTGAAGCAGATGCATCTGTCACCGGAAATACGATTGAAAATGTCGCTAAAACGGGCATGTTGGTCGGATGGGGTCCATATTTGCGCTCTGTCAACATAACAGGAAATGTGATCCGTAAAGTCCCCTTGGGTATTGCTGTTTCAGTCGTTGAAGGTGCACAAAGCACTGCAATCTTTAACAATATTTTTGATCAGACACCCGCGGGAGCAATTGTGGGACATCGCTGGAAAGAGCCAGTTACACAAGATCTTGCGAGGCGATCGAAATCTGGTTTTGATCATTTGAGCATTGGCAATAACGTTGTAAATTAATACTCAATTTAAGTCACGCTGAGTAATAACCTCACCAAAGCGGTCTGCGAATTCACACCCGTTTTGTCGTATATACGCGTGAGATGCGTTCTTGCAGTATTAACGCTAATTCCAAGCGTATGAGCGCATGATTTTAAACTATCGCCATTAGCAATTTGTTTTGCCAATGCAAGTTGACCATCTGATAATCCAAATATGACTTTGGCGCTTAAGAGTTGGCGCTCAAGAATTGCATCAGGATCAAACTCCACATAGGTGCGCCCATCTCGAACCGATAGCGCGCACCACACGACATGACCTTCTTCATCTTCACCCAAAATAATCGGATAGCGGAAGCGGTGACCTGTTTCTTTTAAATACCGATGTTGAGCAAAATAACTGTGTAATTCTTCTGCCCGAGCAAGAGCACTTTGCAGGACTTTATCCCATCCAGGTTTACTTGCTCGCAAACGACCTGCGGAAATCGTAAACCCATTACAATTTGCAAGCATTTGGTCCGTCCCTGAGGCCATCCAAATCACTTCGCCATTTTTCAAAACAGCAAGACGATTTTGCGTTTCCGTTTGCTCACCTTTTACAATAAGAGAAGCAAATGCAATTTTCCATCCAGCATTCGTGTGCTCAAGAATACGGGTCTCAAAACTTTGTTCTTCTTTGTGCGCAGCGCTCACGCGTGAGATTTCATCAAAAACTACCCACGCCGTATTTCCATCAATCGTAATTTGGATATTTCTCTTTTCATGTTCTTTTTCTTTGCAACCATGCCCTACGGCAAACGCTTCTTGCATATTCTCACTGATCTTTTCCCAACCATGGTGAATGATCAGACCAATTTCCTGCGAGGAATATACATCGATTGTGCGGTGGCTATGTAACCAGCAACTTGACCAGGCATTATAATCTGATCGGATAAATGCATCCGTCTCGGCATGGATAACGCTCATCACCGCAGCTTCGACATCCGCCTTTTGAGCCAATTGCACCAAAATATGTTCTCCCAATTTAATCAGTTTTCAGTTGAGCAATTACGAGGTGTTAATATCGCATCATCGCGATTTTTAACGATATTCACAAGCTTTGAATAAAGCTGACTGATCGCATTTCTCACATGACGCACGCGTTCAAATGCATGATCTGAATAAAATTGATCTTCGTTTTTTGATCCATCTAATAGATTATGTTTTATTGTTCTGCTTGCAAGATAAAATACCTGATCCATGTTAAACTCCTGTTCAAACGTTAGGAGCAATTTACAGGAACAAAAAATATTTGATGTCGTACGAAACGACCACAACAGTGAAAAATATGGCCGCGTTAAACCAGACCTGCCTTTTTTATCACAAGCGAAGTTAAAGCCAAATCACCAAGCGCTAATCCTCGAAAAACAAATGCGGTGCGCTCTTCATCTGAGGATCTTTTGTTGATCCGGCCCATAACAAGATCAAAAACATCACCGTTGATGTCTTTCATGTCGGCAATTTTGTTTGGCAGAGATTTTTCTTGAACAAGATCATCAATTGCCAACACATCAAACTTATCGAAGCTTTCTTTAACCCAAGGTGCACCAAGGTCCGTAACCGCTGCGAAGCTTCCTTGTTTCATCGCATCAGCGTTTAAAAATGGAACAAGCTGCGGGGTATAAGTCAGCGAAGTTGTGAGGATATCTGATTGTGCGACGACATCTTCAAAACGATCACATATTTCAACGTCTAAGCCACGCGACATCGCAAGCGTTTTAGTCAATTCTATATTACGTATGCCACGCCCAAAAAGCATTACTTTTTCAATCGGAAAACCATCACAAAATGCTTCTAAATGGCTGCGTGCCTGAACTCCGCATCCAATAAACCCGGCAATTTTGGCGTCTTTTCGCGCAAGATATTTTGCAGCTGTCGCGCTTAAACCTGCGGTTCTGACAGCAGTGATCCAATTGCCATCCAAAATTGCGACCGGTAATCCTGTTTGGCTGGAAAGCACTGTGACCAATCCATTGATTTGCGGTAAATTATGGTTTAAATTATCAGGATTTAAAACAACCGTTTTGACCGCCAACAACGACGGATCATCCATAGCTGCGAGTGCTGCCATCATATATCGGTCATCACACTCGGATGTATTGGGCTGGAGTACAGCTTTCGCAGCGCTCCAGGCTTTGTTATCGGATTTTTTGACAATCAGATCTTCAATTTCTGCAACAACATCATGCGTTGTAATCGCTAGATTTTTGAGGTTTGTTTCGTCAAGATAGGGAATGTTTTGCATGTTCAAATACCCTTTTACTTCAGCGCTTGTGTGATTTGAAATGCGCCGACTTTTTGTCCATTCCAGTTAGAGAAATCGCGTGTCGCAAATCCAATCAAATCAACATAAGCAGGATCATCCTCGCCCAAAACCTTGGCTAAAAGGGCTGCGATGGCCACTTCTGCACCTCGCGTTGTTCCGCAATCAATCTTGAGTGCAAATCCTAAGCCAAGTTCTGGTAGGATAGCTGTATAAACACCCTCGGCTCCGGTTTTTACAAAAATACGCCCTGGCGCTATTTCCATCAGTTTTGTGCATGCTCGCGCTGTTCCTGCGACATAAAATGGCTCGGCCATACAAGCTTTGATAAGCTTCTGAGCACCATTGGCATGAACGCTTGAAAGTCCTTCACCAGTTGCTAATTTAGCAAATCCTTGCGCAATGTTTTCAAGCGGGATTGCAAATGTTGGGATGGCGCAACCATCTGTACCGCAAAACTCATCTACCATTTTACCGCCAGTCACCGCTTCCATATTATGCGCCATGATTTTTTGCACCTCGTGTTCGCGCGTAACATAGCCCTTAAGCCCCATGCCGGAATGACATGCTGCACACAAAAAACCTGCATGTTTACCAGAACAATTGTTATGAAATTGCGTTGGCTCAAGTCCTGACTTCGCCTGATTGATAAGCGTTTTATGATCAAACGACCAATGCGCGCCACATTCAAGATCTTGCTCACAAAGGCCGGCTCTCAAAAGCATTTTCTCAGCCAAATAAGCATGTTTTGGCTCAGAAGAATGAGACGCACAGGCCATTGCTAATTCTTTATCGCTAAAACCATAGGCCTCCGCGGCACCGCTTTCCATTAGAAATAATGCTTGAATGGCTTTCACCGCAGATCGCGGGAAAATCGGCGTTTTAATGTCTCCTGCTGAGTGCAAAACCGTGCCCGCAGCATCGCAAACAGCAAATGCCCCGCGATGAACGCTTTCGACCAAATTTCCACGAGTTAGTTCAACAAGAACAGGATTTGACATCAAACACTCCTCAAAACACTGATAAACATTGCAAAACCAGCGCTTTTTAATACTTAATTAACCATGTTTCGGCCATTGTGAACAAAAGGTTAACGATGGGCTTTATGAAACGCGAGACAGGTTTATGTCATATGTGAACAAGATCACGAGTGCAAATCATAACCGCCTATCTCCCCAGTATCGAGATTATGCAGATGAAGCGATCCCACAAGACGCATTTTCCGGCCATCCAGACAATTTAGTGCATGATCAGACCCATGACCTGATCCGTGATTCTGCAAACAGCAATATCTATTCAGAAGATCAACCACCGGTTCCTCTCATTCAAGCGATAATGCAAAGCCCCTCGAGCATGAACAAGCTCATGGCTATTTTTGCTAGCTTGGTGTTTACCGTCATCATCATATCATTTCGCCCATATGATAGAGCCACTTCACCAACAGATTTCGCAGCATCGGGTGATACGGTTAATCAGGTTGGTTATGTCGCAATTTTTGGAATTATGGGTATTTTGCTTCTAAGTAATGTGAGCCCGCGTCGTTTGCTTTCATTTGCCCGTCCGTTATGGGCGATATTCTTAATTGCAGTGCTTGCAGCAGTGATGCAAAATCCATCGCCATTTACCGCAATGCGGACCGTTTTACTCACGCTTTTTGCAGCTTTTGCGGCATTTGCTGTTCTTGTACTGCCGCATTCAAAACGTGATTTAAAAATGGTCATTTCGATTACATCCATACTCATTCTTGGCATGTCTTATGCAGGATTAGTCCTTTTACCCGATGTTGCCAAACATGGATATTCAGCTTTTGAAGCGCAACATTTTGGTTTGTGGCGAGGCCCCTTCCCCCACAAAAACATCGCTGGGCCGATCATGTCCATTCTCGCTATTTTTGGCATTTACATTTGGCGTTCTGGAAGCCCATTACTGGGTGCATTATTGACCCTGGCAGCATTTATTTTTGTATTGAACACAGGATCTAAAACAACATCCGGTTTCTTGCCGATCTCTGTACTGATCATCTTATCAGCTGGATTGTTTGCAAGCGCTAGAATGGCCGTTGTCGCAACAATATTGGCTGTTACGACCATCGGGCTTCTCACAATTGGAACGCTATATAGCGATACGCTAGCGGGCATTACCGCGAGCATTTTGGACGATGCGACATTTACTGGACGCTTGACACTTTGGCGACACGGCATCATCACGTTTTTATCCAACCCGATGGGCGAAGGGTTTAACAATTTTTGGAATACATCGGCAGTTTTAAACGGTCCTTTGCCCGGTTATGCAGATTGGGATTTTCGCGAAATTGTTCACGGACATAATAACTATATAGATGTGTTGCTCAACTATGGTTTAGTCGGCGGGGCGGTGATTTTCTTCACGCTGTTTGTCATGCCTATGGTCAATTACATCTCAATTTATAAAGCGGGCGCAGAGCGAAAACTTGCTGATATGTTTATGATGATGATTGTCTTCATCATGCTTCTTTCATTTATGGAAACGTTTATTCTGCACCGTTCTGATCCGATTTGGATATTCCATGTTTTTGCAGTTTTTGGCCTTCAGATGCTCGCAACTGAACAAAGAAAAACCAAGCAGAAGAAAATACGTATTTTTTAGGTTTTAGTTAACAGACGCAACTAGTAGTCTTTTTCAAAGAAGATACCCAGTTTAGAGTTTCCTTCTGTATCCACGGAACCAGTTGCCGTCAGGCTATCTGTAATATCTAGATTAATCGTAGCTTCGGTTTCTTTACCGGCTTGAACACCTAAATAAACGTTGTCAGAGATATATTTTCCGGCCTTTACCGCAGCATTTCCATCATCATCTTGTACAACATCAACGTCGTCCAAACCTGTGCTTGAGCGCAAGCTATCAATAAGAGAGGGGCTGTTCCCGCCTGTTAACTCACTTGCGATTGAAGCTAATCTTACCACCTGTGCAGGAGATAAATCAGTCAAGTTTCGGCCAAAGATGATTTGAGCAAGCACTTCATCCTCAGGTAATTCTGGATTTGATGAAAAACTAACCTGTAGGTTTGAAGGTGTGCCCTGCAGACTAATTGATGCGATGGTATCACCTGTGTCGGTGGTGGCGAGAAAATCCAATAACGGTTCAAGGTCACCCGCTAGTGTGATTGTTCCTTCTTCTAGATCAATTCGCTGACCCAAAATAGATAATCGACCACGCCGTAACGTAAAGCTTCCAAGCGGCACAATATTATCTAATGAGCCTGTTAATATGAGGCTACCACCTAATTCTGCATCAAGCCCACGTCCTCTTACGAAAATCTGATTTGGTGCATTGATGTTCAAGCGCAATCGTAATGCACCTGATTTATCATTAGCTCCATCCGATGGTGTTGCTTGTAACAATCTGCCGAGTGTTGTTTGCACTTTCGATGTTGGATTTAGATGTTCCACGTCCAACAAATTTGCTTCCGATGCAAAGCTTTCCGGAACTGTAATTTCAGTGCGACCTAAATTGATATTGCCGGATAATAGCGGACTGCTGGCAAGGTCCCCCAAAATGGCTAAATCACCGCTAACGGATGTTTTAAAAGTTTCACCATCACCATAATTTGCGGAGTTAAGCGCGACTTTTAGATCAGCTGGTAAATTACCTGAAAGCCCGATCTGCCCGTTAAGTGCGATGGAGCCACCGGTTGAGATATTTGCATTTACGGCAACATTTGCCTGATTGCTGTTATTTAACCCAACACGCACTTTAACGCCGCTCAATTGCAAATTGGACAACGGGTCAACCACGCTCGCGCCATCAACGCTGATATTACCGCTTGCAAATGGTTTGCTTAAAGCACCTGAAATTTGAGCTGAAAGTTGCGCAACGCCATTAATTTTCGTGCCGCGATCTCGCAAATACGTCTCGATCAAATCAAGTGGCGCGGTTCCATTTACATTTACGTTCATGGACCCACCCGATATTGGCACATTACCAGAGCCTGAGATCGCCAGAGACTGCGCATTTTGTGCATTAAACCCTGCAAGCGCGACAATCCCATTTTCAAATACACCGTTTGCTGAAAGCGTAAGCGGCGAGAGGCCAAGGTCTCTAATTTGGCGGATAGTCAACGCTTGTCCATTGATATCAAATCCAATGCGCGGTGCGGTGTTAGGCCCGGTTATTTGGATATTTGCGCCCAGTGTGCCGCTTGCATCTATGCCAGGCTGAACAGAGTTGATAATTTTTATTGGCACCGAGCTTGCGCGCGCTGCGATATTTAAAACGTCACCTGCGGTCCCAGCAATATCAATCGTTCCAGAATCAATCGACAAACGAGATGGATTGATGGTCACTAAACCATCCTGCAACTCAATCTTTGATGGCGACACCAATTGCGCATTGGCAATACGTGATTTCAAATCCAGTTCGGAGATCAACACCTCAACTAAATTCGCTTTTTGCTCAACAACTCCTGAGGTGGAAACGCGCGTTGCGTTTTCGACTAGCTCTGCAACTAAATCAAACTCAGTGCTTGTGCCCGCGTTTAATACCTGAACACTTGCTGATTTCGCATTTATACCAGAAGCTTTAATCCCGATGGCTTTTGCATTCGCATTGATCCGAGGTTGCACCAAGATATCTTTGGCATTGATAATGGCTTCTGCATTATCAATGCTAATATCGTTGATCTTTACACCTGCCAACACAAGATTGAGCTTTGCTGTTTGCGAAAGTTCCTCAGGCAAAAGTTTAACCGAACCATCAACCCCGCCAGATGCATCCAACAATGCAAGCGCTGCAATGCTTGAAATATCCCGGCTATTGAGAGCTAATTCGCCATTCATCAAGCCCGTTTCGTTACTTCGTACCAAAACACCATTGATCGCCGTTGCACCGATTTGGGCGGTAAGATCTTGAAGGTTTGTAAGCTGGTCATCGACGCTGATCGATCCTTTAACAATAAAGTCCTGCGCCGCTATCAGGCCACTTGATGAAAGCTCACCCGATATTGTCTGACCATCCGTTTGGCCATTAAACATTAGACCCAGATCATCCACTTTTTGGCCAGATAACTGACCCGATGGAACAGAAACTTCAGCATTTAAATCAAACGGACCTTGGTCTCCTTTCAAGCTGAGTTTCACCTTCGCCAAACCACTGGAAGCATCATCGAGTGTGCGTAAGTTATCGATCTGTGCAGATGCGATCAAACTAGCTGTCTCACTCGCGATTTGACCATCGATGATGGCCGACATCTGTTCGTTATCTAATTTTAGCGTATTGAAAACCAGACCATCGACACTTCTTGAAATACCGCCGTTAAGATCCGTCTCACCCACAAGCAACTTATCTAAACGCGCTGTTCCAGTTTCAACGGATTGCGCCTTGCCGTTGATATTAAGATCAAAGGCACCACTAAAGGGTTCGATACGACCCAAAGCTGCCAACACGATGTTTCCGTTTAAACGCTGATTGGTAATAGCAGAAAAACTATCGAGATTTTCAGCTTCAACACTGATCTGCCCATCAAAAACATTGGTCCCATAAGTCCCATCCGCTAAGACCTTATATGTCTCGCCCAAGAGATTAAGTCTTGAAATGTCTAATGGATTTCCTGAACGCCAATCGCCATCAAATTGCAGATTTATTTCGCGACCTAAAGCTTCGGTAACAGCATCGTCTTTTGCCAAAATTTGTGCGATCTGACCATTGATATCAAAGCTGATTTCGCGCGCATCTTTATCATTCAAGTTTAACACTGTGCCAAAAGCATCAATGCCAATTGAACCAAATGAAATATCAGAATTCACAAAATCATCAATCTGTAAGGTGCCGCCCCAAGTATTTTGCAGCGCTGCATCATAATTGATATCGATTTTTGCGGATTGAATGGTCTGATCACCAGCTTCTGATGGAATAACAATGCGTTCGCCGGTGGTGCTGTTTAAACCACCTTGGACCTTAAGCGCGCTTAAAAAGCCATCGACGGTGGTTTTTGCAGACGCGGTTAAATTAACCGCACCACTTGATATGTTGGCGCTATTGAGCTGAAAGCCACCTGAATTTAAAACAACAAGTTCGGCGTCAATATCACTGCTATCACCGAAAAGCGCACGTTGCCCTGGCGGTAACAGCTCGCCAATTGGACCGGTAAGACTTGCGTTTGCTTTTAATCCATCTTCATTGTCGCGCAGGCTGACAATACCGTTTAAAATTCTTTTACTGTCGACATCGAAAGTCATACCAACATCAAGATCGGATATGGGTGCATCTCCGATGATTGAAAGCGCTACTGGTGGTTTTCCCGGTAAACCTAAGGCAGAGGCCAAAATACCATTTTCAGGCTCTAAAAGCTTCACATCAAGCGCAAGCGTCTTTGCTGGCCCCTCATATTTAACAATCGCATTTAACTCGCCTTGTGTTTCATCCGTACGGTTGATCAAAAGATCTAAATCTAACGAACCTTCATCCAATACAAATCGGCCCTCAACACTTGCTTTTGCAGCAAGATCAAAGACATCCTTGCCAAACTCAACCAACGGCAAATCAAGTTTTTCTAAGACAACGGCAACAGGCAGCTCAGGTATTTCAAAAGCACTGCTTTCAGGAGAGCGAGATGCCTCCTCCGGCAAAGGTTTACGGATAAAATCGATATGCTCTGCTTCAAGCGTATCGACCAAAAGGCGCCCGGTAATTAAAGCAGATCTAGTCCAAACCAGCCTGGGCTTGGTGATTTCAAGCCAAATTCCCTCTTCATCGGCAATTGTTATGGATTGAAGTGTCACATCTGATGATAATGATCCTTCAATACCATTAAGACGAATTTGAAAACTTGGGGATGAAATCTGCTCTTCAACATATTCAATTAACGCGGACCGCTCATTATCTTGTGAAAACACCACGATAATGCCGACGAATAATGTTGCGATAAGCGCAAACACTGACAGCACAATCTTTTTAATGAAGGATCGTTTCATACCATCCTCCTAAAATGCCTGGCCGATACCGGCAAAAATGCCAAAATCCGGATCACCAGCTTTTGGATTTATCGGTACTGCAAAATCTAGTCTTATTGGTCCAAGCGGGGTGTAATACCGCGCGCCTATTCCAGCACTTACGCGAAAGTCTTCAGAGAAATCGATAACTGGATCTTTGCCAACAATTCCGCCATCGACAAAGGCAACAGCGCCGAGTGTGTCGGTAAATTTGTGTCGAACTTCGACACTTGTTTCAAGAAGTGAACGCCCGCCTGAGATATCGCCCGAACCTTCAACGATACCAACATTGTTAAATCCAAACCCACGGATAGAGCCTCCACCGCCTGAAAGATACAGAAAGTTTGTTGGCACTTGGTCACGCGGTGGACCAAATACGGATCCCACTTTAATGCGCGCAGCCAACACGGTATCACCATCGCGGTCGAGTGTTTGATAGGCCCGTAGTTCGGCATCCACACGCATACCTGCATTGCCATTTTCAAATTCATAAAACGGTTTTACTTCAATTTTTGCAAGCGCATCTTTGCTTGGATCAACTTTGCTATCGCGACCATCATAGGCAATTTCACCCGTCGCACCCAGCGTCGAGAAATTTCGTGTACCGAACGCATCTTTAAAGCGTGAATATTCATAAAACCCACCACCTGCGATGTTTATTTTACGGCTTAATTGATGAGTGAGAACGGAGGAGAAGCCCCCCGTCTCCCCTTCATAGGAAGTATTGAACTCCCGCTCGGCAAATATCTTTGTCACAGAATCCGTATTTGGGGTGAAAACCCCTGGCTTTGTAAACGTCGCGCTGAGACTGAAATCCAGCTCATCTGCGCTTGAACCTATGCCGTTGATCTCGCCATCAAGGCGCAACCGTTCGGCGCGCCCAAACAGGTTTCTATTCAGCCAAAACGCGCTGACACCGGCGCCATCGGTTGAAGATACTGTGGCGCCCAGACCAATGCGGCGGAGTTTTTTCTCGCGAACTTCAACATTTATCGGCACCTTGCCATTTTGGTCGGTCTCTTTGCTTGTTTCCACTTTTCGCACTGAAAATACGTCAAGCTTATCCAAACGTTGTTTTGCGTCCTCAATACCATCCGGGTCGTATTCGTCACCCGTTTTGAGCCCGGTCATATAAGCCACAAACGCTTCTTCCATGCGCTTAGCACCTGAAACACTGGTAACGCCATAATTAGATTTTTCGCCCGGGTCGATGCTCAAATTGACATTTAAGATGTTCTTATCGTGCTGCGCTTTGACACTTTGCCCACCGATTTTTGCATGCGGGTACCCCTGTTGACGCCACTCTTCAACAGCAAGTCGGCCTGCAAGACCCACACTTTTTGCCTTGGCGATATCACCACTTGCGACTTTAAGAGTGTCTGGTTTTTCAACCACATCTTCACCACCTTGCGGGTCAGGTGCACGGTTGAAGATATCAAATGTCCCAAAACGATAAATATTACCTGTATCAATTGAAATTGTAACCGTTGAAGCTTGTGGAAACTCTATTCCAGGCTTCATAGCAGATGCCTGAACACCATTGATGAGAATTGATATCTCACCACCATAATAGCCTTCATTATAGAGCCCAGCTAATAAACGGCGATAATCACCTTTCGCACGCGCTAAAAGCCCTGCGGAGCCAGCAACAGCTTTTTCGCGCCCGCGCCACAATTCAGAAGCAGATTTGATAGCAAGCTCAACTTCCTCGCTCGCATCACCTTGAAGGTTTAAGTCTACCTGATAGGTTTTGGGATCAATAACATCTGCATCTTGATTGGAAGTTTTACAATCACCGCTTAAACAATAGCCAAATAAATCCAAAGCGTAGGCATGGCTAATAGGCTGAACAACAAGCATTGTCAGACACAAAATCATCGATGTCGACTTGCTCATTGGCAAGGTGATATCTCCAAACACGCGAGATTACAAAGTTACTCAAATACTATACCCGCAAAATATAGCAAATTCATGGTTAAAAATCGCTGAAGATAATATTGAGATCTTGTACCTGTATTAAACTAGTAACGAACAAGATCCGAATCAAACTGATGTGAAGTGGGATATGCGTGGACGCAATGTGTCTGCATCCCAATCCGCAGAGAAGCTGAGTAAAAATCAATGTATATCGAAAGAAAAAATGCGGTGGCTGGGGTACCTGGATTCGAACCAGGGATGCCGATACCAAAAACCGGTGCCTTACCGCTTGGCTATACCCCAACGTTACCGCGACTGGCAGATAGCAAATGTATTTCAATCCTACAAGGACTTAGTTTCATAAATTGACAAAAAAATTCATCTAGTATCTATGAACACCGTAAAATTGGGGTTTGTCCCAGATTAAGGCGTGATTTTGGCTGACATAAAATATAATCAAAACTTCATACCGGCGTATGGCGAAGCAGTTAGCATTGCAAAAAATGTCAAACGCATTACCGCGCCCAACCCGTCCCCCTTCACTTTCCACGGTACAAACAGCTATCTGATTGGCAAGGATAACTTAGCAATCATTGATCCCGGACCTCTCATTGATGAACATCTCAATGCTTTACTAAATGCTATTGGGAGCAACCCACTCACACATATATTCGTTAGCCACACCCATAAAGACCATTCACCCCTTGCAAAAGTACTGCAGGAAAGAACTGGCGCTACAATTTATGCTGAAGGCCCACATCGGGCGGCACGAGAATTAAACTCGGGTGAAGTTAATCCGTTACATGAAAGCTCTGATATGGAGTTCGTGCCGGATATAGAGCTAAAGCATGGCCAGATCATTGATGGTGGGGATTGGCAGATCGAAGCCATTCATACGCCGGGACACACCGCAAACCATTGCGCTTTTGCGCGCGTTGAGGATAGTGTTTTATTCTCCGCCGATCATGTCATGGCATGGTCATCATCAATTATTGCCCCGCCTGACGGGTCAATGCGCGATTTTATGAATTCGCTTGATCATTTAATTGAACGCGGACACATCGAGATATATCCAGGTCACGGCGGTGAAGTTATTGATCCACCTGTATTTTTGCGAAAGCTAAAAGAACACCGCTTATTTCGAGAGAGATCAATCGTAAAATGCCTGTCACGTCATGAAGGCTTAAAACCTGACGAAATCGTCAGCCAAATCTATTTGGGTTTAGCTGAGAATTTAAGGCGTGCAGCTGGGCTTTCTGTATTGGCTCATTTAGAAGATTTAATTTCACAAGATATTGTGCAATCGGATGGTCCGGCACAGCTTGATAGCATATATCGACTTAAATAACGTTATCCAGCGCCAACAATACCTAAAAGTCGGTTGTCGACTTTACTTAGAAAGCTATTGATCAATTCAGCATTTAGACCAAGATCATGCGGCCCTTGTTTTGTAGCTGAACGCATATTCACAAAAGTTGCGGTTTCATCTTCTGTCAACAATATCAAAATATCATGCTGAACGCCGAGAAAAAGCGAATCTTTGGCAAATTGAAGTCGAATGGTTGATCCTTCAAAATCGCTGCCTTCTACGCCCAATTGACCTTGCACGGGTGCATTAATGCGATCTCGTGGAGTGGGTGCAGGAACAGGCACTGCGGATGCATCATCTGCTGCCCCTGCTTCAACCTGAGGTTCATCAGGTGATAGGAAATCATCGCCTTCTCGCGCAATGATCTTAAGCTTTTCTTCGGATGCAACAGCGCGAATTGCGCGGTACACACGATCGATAGCACCCTCATAGCGACGCTCTGTTAACTGGCCATAGATGCGTGAATTATTAACATTTAACAAGATCTCGCCAGAGCTATCATCTGACAACCAGGTATTTGATCGAAGTGGATTACGAAGCCAATCGATGGACACATCACTTGATGTCACGACATCAAATTGTTGGGGCAAAGATACATATCGATAAAAGCTCAGACCAAATGGCAACAGGGCAACTAAATTTAGACATAAGCCTACAAATGATGCTCGCCCGCCTCTTGCACCTATCAGCCACAACATTGAAAATCCGATGATCGCCAAGCCGAGACCAATCGCAGCAATTGCACTTGCCAACAAACCCACTGCAATCGCATTTGATGTTTCAAATCCCAAAAAGCGGTGCCCCACCCATGCCGTTAACAGCAATATGATCACAAAATAACCGATTTTGCGCGACCACAGGGCTGATACTGATGATGGGCGGCGGTAAACAACAGGCATATTTCTTAATCAGCCTCTGTATGATATTTTGCTTCAATACTCGCTTGCGCAGCAGCTAACTTTGCAATTGGCACACGGAAAGGAGAACATGATACATAATCAAGTCCTATGCGATCAAAAAACTTAACTGAAACCGGATCACCACCATGCTCACCACACACTCCCAATTTTAAATCAGGATGATTTTCACGTCCAAGCCTAGCTGCCATTTTGACGAGTTCGCCCACACCTTCAATATCGAGTGTTACAAACGGATCTTCATCGATTATCGTTTTTTGGCGATAAGTTTTCAAAAATGGCGAGGCGTCATCGCGTGAGATACCATACATCATTTGGGTCATATCATTGGTACCAAATGAGAAGAAATCAGCAGAATCAGCAATGGCGTCAGCGCGGATCACCGCGCGCGGCAATTCAATCATAGTTCCAACCAAATATTGAACACTCGCATCCATCTCGCGCATGACATCTTCAGCCACGGAGTTGATACGCTCTTTAACAAAATCAAGCTCTTTTTTCAGCGCAACAAGCGGCACCATAATCTCAGGCATAACAGGCGCACCAGTGTTTTTCGCAGCGATAATCGCCGCTTGCAAAATTGCTCTGGCCTGCATTTCGGTGATTTCAGGATAAGAAATTGCCAAACGGCAACCCCTGTGACCCAGCATCGGGTTAAATTCACTGAGCTCATCAATACGTCGTCGAACGATAATATCATCAACGCCCATGGCTTTTGCAGTATGAGCAATTTCTTCATCTGCTTTGGGCAAAAACTCATGTAATGGAGGATCTAGTAGACGTATTGTAACTGGCTGACCATTTGCTGCTTCAAACAATTCGATAAAATCTGAACGTTGCATAGGAAGCAATTTATCTAACGCAGTGCGGCGCCCGGCCTCTGTTTCAGACAAGATCATCTCACGCATTGTTAAAATGCGTGTATCATCAAAAAACATGTGTTCCGTGCGACAAAGCCCGATGCCTTCAGCACCAAATTGACGTGCAGCTAAAGTCTCGCTCGGCATTTCCGCATTGGTGCGCACTTCCATGCGGCGCGCTTCATCAGCCCAAGACATGAGTTGTTGAAATTCGTCGGATAAAATTGCTTCTTCCATTGCAACTTCACCCAAAAGTACCTCACCTTTGGCACCATCTAGGGTGATGATATCACCTTTTTTGAGATATTGACCTGAGGCAAAAAGAGTTTCATTGGCAAGATCAATGCGCATATTCCCCGCACCGCATACACAAGGCCTGCCCATGCCGCGCGCGATGACTGCAGCATGACTGGTCATACCACCGCGAATGGTTAAAACACCTTCCGTTCGCTGCATACCGTGCACATCTTCAGGGCTGGTTTCAACCCGTACAAGAATGGTTTTGCGCCCTTCTCGTGCTGCATCAATCGCATCCTCTGATGAAAAGACTATTTCACCTGACGCTGCGCCAGGTGATGCAGGCACTCCGGATGCAATCACTTCGCGTTCGGTTTCCTGCCGGATAGACGGGTGCATAATTTGTTCAAGTGAGAGCGGGTCAATTCTGCAAAGCGCCTGTTCTTTGGTCAAAATGCCTTCATTTACAAAATCAACATTTGTCTTAAGTTCAGCTGTTGCCGTTAATTGTAAATCGACACTATCGCCAACCCATGGCTCGCCTGATTGAATAATAAATCCAAGACGTTGGCAGCGCCCGAAATAGTGCTCAGCTTTTTTGCCAATTTCTGTCAGGCGTGCGTGTATCTCCGGCGCAACATCAATTAACGTCTCCTCGCAATCATCGCCTTCATCACGTTGTCCAGCCAATGAGGTTGAAAAACGCGAGGTTCTAGCGCTTTGTTCACCCACAAGGTTCCAGCCTAAACCACCATGTATTTTGTTTTCACCAGTTGTTCTGTCACGCGTGTCCAAATAGGCTTGACCGCTAATATCATCGAAGTCAGCAAAAGCTGCTGCTCGCACTATAATGGCTAAACCTTCATCATCGCTGATTTCGTGAATTTGTCGTTGCATGATAGCACGTCGCGACATCCAACTTTTAATTGCGGTAATGACAGCAAGGCGTAATTGTCCAAGCAAATCATCTGGTAATTCAAAACTTAATTCAGATTTGAGCTGCTCTTTGTAGACTTGTGAGATTGTAATGACTTCTTCCATTGAAAAATCATTATCGCTCTCATAACCCAATTCGGAGCGCTTCTCATCAAATAGATCTTCTAAAACATCCGGTGTAATATTGAGTGCGTTCTCAGTGAATTGATATAAAAAGCGCATGAGCTGCTGCCCAGCTTTTTTCTCGCTAGAAGCTTCATGGCCATCACGAGTGCTAGGCTTCATCAAGGTTGCAATTTTACGCGTATTCTCAGCATTCATACCAATATGATAAATTGGACTTACAACGCCAGCCACCCGCGATTTAGATGTCGCCCGCGCTGTTAAAAATAGTGGTAGTTTTTTGCCAATGGCCGTATCACAATAGGTTTTTTGCAGCGCTTTAAGAGCATTTTCCAACTCAGCGTCGAATTCAGGTGGTAAAAAACCATTTTCATGGAAAAAATTACAGGTTTCAGTTCGGATAATAAATCCGGGCTGCACTGGTATACCAAAACAGGACAAAGCAAATAGGCGCGCACCTGCATAACCCAGATGTAAATCACCATAGTGATCCGCATCTGAGGCTGCCTGTTGGCACTCGCCCAGCTGATTAATCCACATTGACACCGGATCCGCCCTCCTTGCACGACCCCGCAAATGACTACGACACCTGTTAAAACTAGAATTCCAACGCTTGTTTCCGCGTTATTAATCACAGTTACACAGGTTTTATGCTGCAATGCAACATTTTTCTCCCTCACCCGCGCTAACGACGCGCGAATTGGTTAATCTAACCAGCTAGGGGCTTGGTGTAAAATCTTTCTGCCTAAAAAACAGGCTTATGAAGAACTTATTACAAACCCTGTTACAAAAGAGCCATAACATGGGAATGTAGGGGGTGAAAAAACAAAAGGGAGATTATAAAAATCTCTCGACCACAGTATATTAAGCCATTGTTTTTATTTAATTTTACTATCTAATACATCTTCGAGCATACGCCATTTATCCCCCACCATAAGTTTTCGACTATTTTAGTACCACGCCCTATGAGTTTAAACAGCGGCGATATTTTTGTAAGATAATATGGGATTTTTACATTGACCAATTCGGACAATTTGGCGCTGCCCTTCATCCTCCCCTCTCAGGCACAAAAGCACGTCACACATAACGAGGCTTTGTTGGCATTAGACGCAATTGTTCAGCTGAGTGTAGTTAGCAGAACGGTTAGCGAGGGTCCGGATGCTGCCACGGCAGGTGCGCGTTATATTGTGCCGCAAAATGCATCTGGAAGTTTTGCCGATAGCGCCGGAACCATTGCAGCTTTTCAAGATGGTGTATTTCAGTTTTATACGCCCCAAACTGGGTGGCTAGCCTTCATATTAGATGAAAATATTTACCTATATTTTGATGGCGCCGATTGGTTAGAGCTCATTAATTCCAATGATTATGCAGAATATTTAACACTTGGGATCAATGCTTCCGCTGATTTAACAAACCGGTTTACATTATCGTCTGAAGCAAGCTTGTTTAACAATGCCGGAAACGGGCATCAGCTTAAAATCAATAAAGCGCAAGCTTCTGATACTGCTAGTCTTTTATTTCAAACAGGGTATTCTGGGCGCGCAGAATTTGGTCTTGCTGGTGACGATCAGTTCCGCATTAAAACCAGCTCAGACGGCGCTAACTTTCAAACCGCGCTTATTGCTGATGCAACAACTGGAAACATCGCAATTGGCGACATTAATCCATCCGCTGTTTTGACAGTTGCAGGTGAGATAAAAATCGAGGATGCGGGATCTTCTGCAGCACTTGAAACGAGTGTGACAGCCTCTCTGACAAATATTAATTCAACGGCTCAAAATGGCAGTTTACTTATCAACCAATTGGGTGATGGTGCCGTTGCGTTTACTGTCAACAATGAGGAAATATTACGCTTACAGGACGGCTTGATCACAACCCATATGCCGGTTCAGCTTAGTGCGCATTCAATACTCTCCTTGCCTGATGCTAGCGTTGCTGGGCGTATGATCTACGTCACTGATTCTACTTTGGGATCATGCATCGCATTTTCAGACGGATCAAATTGGAGACGCAGTGAAGATCGCTCAGTAATTACATAAAATCACCTAAATTAATGAGTTAGAGCAGGAATTCTCACGAAATATCACTAGCAGATACCTATTGTGTGCGTCAAATTAACTTCAATTTCGATTATTTACCTCAAAGCCCTAGACGGTAAGGAAAACTCAGCGTAACGAAGCCTATAAATTCGGCACTTCTTGTTCATATGAGTATCTAAATGACTGACATCCCAAATATCCCATTTGTTGATCTTGCAAGCCAGCAAAAGCGCATCCGCGTTGATGTTGATAAAGCGATGGCCCGCGTGTTGGATCATGGACGATACGTCATGGGTCCGGAAGTAGCTGAACTTGAGGCTGAATTATCAAAATTTTGTGGTGCGAAACACTCTATCGGCTGCTCATCAGGTACTGATGCATTGGCCATGGTTTTGATGGCGAAAAATGTTCGTGCTGGACAAGTTATTTTCTGCCCGTCTTTTACCTTTGTAGCAACGGCTGAAGTTGTAGCCTGGTTAGGTGCAAAAGTTTGTTTCGTTGACGTTGAACCTAACACGTTCAATATGGATCCAAACGCGCTGAAAGCAGCTGTAGAAACGGCCAAATCCAATGGTGAAGACCTTGCGGGTATCATCGTTGTTGATCTATTCGGTTTGCCAGCGGATTATCTATCAATCTTAAAAATTGCTGAAGAGAACGACATGTGGCTTTTGTCTGATGCTGCCCAAAGCTTTGGTGCGCGCTATCACAATGCCCCTATCGGAACTCAAGGTATTGCAACAGCCACAAGTTTCTTCCCGGCAAAACCATTGGGCGCATATGGTGATGGTGGTGCAATGTTCACCGATGATGATGAACTAGCTGAAGATTTGCGTTCAATTCTATTTCACGGCAAAGGCACGAGCCAATATGACAATGTACGCATTGGCATGACAGGTCGCCTTGATACTATGCAAGCTGCGGTATTACTTGAGAAGTTGAAAATTTTTGATGGTGAAATCACTGAGCGCCAAAAAGTTGCTGATCGTTATACATCTGGTCTTAATGATCTTGTTACTTGCCCACATGTTCCAGAAGGTTGCCAATCTGTTTGGGCTCAATATACAACGCGCCTGCCTCAAGGTTTAGATCGTGATGCATTGCAGGGGAAACTTAAAGACAAAGGTATTCCTACGGCCGTTTATTATGCAAAACCGCTGCATAATCAGGATGCTTACAGCAACAACCTCATTGCTGGTCACACAACAGGTGGTGTTCTGCCAGTGACCGATGCGCTGTCTTTGGATGTATTGTCGCTCCCAATGCATCCATACCTGTCCGAAGATACGCAAGACTACATCATTGAAAATATTCGTGCTTCGATATCTGATTTGAGCTGAACCACTCGTATTTAATGAGCGTATAAATTACAATTAGTCATCTAAGGGCGGATAAATTAGCTATTCCTGCCCTTAGGAACCAAAGGTATAAGTTGCGCTTGTCGATCTTAAAAAAGTTATTCAAATTCATCATAGCCGCCGGGCTCACTGCATATTTAGGCGCTGTGGGGTATCTTTATTTTTCACAAGACAATCTCATATTCCCAGTTCGCCCATCTAACACGGAAAATGCCGCAGACAATAACTTTGAAACAGTTCTAATAAATACCCCAGACGGTGAAACTATCTTTGGCCTTCATCATCCTTCCGAAGAAGCAGAAGCGACCATTATTGTTTTCCATGGCAATGCAAGTTCTGCGGTCCGCCAAAAACGCCGCGGTGCGCGTCTCATCAAAGATGGTTTTGGTGTACTTTTAGCGGGATATCGTGGTTATCCGGGTAGCTCAGGAAAACCGAGCGAAGCAGGATTGTTCATTGATGCAAAGGCGGCATATGATTTCATTCAAGCGCAGCGTGAGCAACCTGTTGCGCTTTATGGGCATTCACTTGGGACTGGTGTCGCCACTTATCTGGCAACGCAACGAGATGTATTTGCCATGGTTTTGGAAGCACCGTTTAATTCGGTTGCAGCAGTAGCAGCAGATCGCTATCCTTGGATACCCGTCTTAGCGCTGATCAAGCATGACTTCCAATCAGACGAACATATCCAAAAAACTACCGCGCCAATTTTGATCATGCATGGGGATAGCGATGATACTGTCCCGCTTGAATATGGCAAAAAGCTCTACGCGAAGGCGCCAGAGGGAACCGAATTTGTTATTATTGAAGGCCTAGGGCACAGCGGGTTTTGGCGTTTTGGCAGCGAAGATCGCGCCATTGAGTTCTTCAAAAATGCGCTATCTACAAAATAAAGCTATTTGACCCAATCAGGTTTTTCACGATCAAAAAACGCTTTGATACCATGCTGAGCTTCTTCACTTTCCCACGCATCGGCAAGCGCATTAACAGAATAATCAATATCATCGTTAGAAATGCCGCCACTGAGCTTTAAACAAAGCGACTTTGCGCGCGTAACAGCTTGTGGCGCAGTTTGGAGGATCGATTTAATCTCAGCTTCCACAGCGCTTTCCAAGTTTTCAGTAACAAGCGTCACCAACCCCAAATTTTGAGCAAAAACTGCGTCAAACAATTTTCCTGTGAAAAATACTTGGCGCGCAGCACTTTCACCCAAGCGCTTAACAACAAATGGTCCAATGGTTGCGGGGATTAAACCCAATTTCGTTTCAGTAAGCGATAACTTACAATCAGGAGCAGCAATCACAATATCGCATACCGACATCAACCCTATGCCACCACCATATGCTGCACCTTGAACCACAGCAATTAGCGGCTTGGGCAGCTGATAGAGTTTAAGCAACATATTGGAGAGCGCACTCGCCTCTTTGATCTTACCCACGCGATCTGCAGCTGCTTGCGCGCGCATCCATTGTAAATCACCACCTGCACAAAAGCTTCTTCCATTCGCTCTTAAAATAACAGCACGAATGCGACTGTCTTTACCACAATGATCAGCAGCTATAGATAATTCTTCTATCATTTTGGCATTCATAGCATTGTGTTTTTCAGCCCGATTAAGCGTCAGATTGGCGATACCATCTTCATCCACATCCAAAATAATAGTTTCAAAATTAGTCATGATTTTGCCTTGCAAGCTTTGCCATTAATGCTTCAACTTTTGATAATCCATCGAGATCGAGATCGGTTATCCAACCCTCATCTTCAAGCATTTGCGCAAGAGCAAGCGTCGACACATTTCCTTTAGCACCTGGCGCATAAGGACAACCACCAAGACCACCAATTGCACTATCAAAGACACGTAATCCCATTTTCAGACTTGCCCTCACATTATCAAGCGCAACACCTTTTGTGTCATGAAAATGGCCAGCTAAGCATTGAGGTTCAACTTTTGAAAGAACCGCATCCAGCATCTTTGTTGTTGACTGGGGTTTTCCGACACCAATTGTATCGCCCAATGAAACTTCATAACAGCCCAACTTATAGATCGCTGAGGTAACATTCGCCACTGATTGCGGATCAATATCTCCTTCATAAGGACAACCGATAACACAAGACACATAACCACGCACTGGAATATCAAAATGGTGCGCGCGTTCTATTAGCGGCTCAAATCGTTCAAGGCTTTCGGCTATCGAACAATTGATGTTTTTTTGACTGAAGGTTTCAGACGCACTTGCGAAAACCGCGACTTCGTCCACTTTCGCATCAAGCGCCTTTTCAAAACCTTGAAGATTGGGGGTAAGCGCTGAATAACGAACTTTTTTATTTCGCTTTATACCTGCCATGACATCGCTCGCATCCGCCATTTGTGGTACCCATTTAGGCGACACAAACGCAGTGGCTTCGATATTTTTAAACCCAAGCTCTGAGAGCGCATCAATCAGCTCAATCTTTTGCTCTGTCGGGATAATATCATCTTCGTTTTGCAAACCATCGCGTGGGCCAACTTCGAAGATTTTGACATATTTATCGGATGTTTTTATCAAGCCAACATATCCCTTAATTTTCGACGCATGACTTTGCCAGTTGTTGTCACAGGTAACTCGTCCAATACATAAATCTCGCGCGGGTATTCATGAGCTGCAAGTCGTGTTTTAACATGGGTTTGTAATTCCGAGTTCAAATCATCCGATGAGGAGATACCATCTGCCAAAACCACAAATGCCACAACGATTTCAGTGCGTGTCTCATCAGGCTTACCCACAACACCTGCAATTTTCACCGATGGGTGACGCATCAAACAATCTTCGATGCTGCCCGGACCGATACGATATCCAGCGGATGTGATGACATCATCATCACGGCCAACAAAACGTATCCATCCATCGGCTTCAACAATGCCCATATCTCCAGTAAGCATCCACTTACCTATAAATTTGTCTTGCGTGGCTTCAGGATTGTTCCAGTAATTTAACATCATCACCGCATCTGGCGCTTTGGCAGCTATGATACCAATTTCACCATCTGGAATCGTGTTACCGTCCACATCAATTGCTGCCATTTCGTGACCCGCAACAGCTTTACCGATTATCCCCGGTCGCGGTGGTTCGAGCGCTGCGCAGGACGAGATCAACAAATTGCCCTCAGTCTGCCCGTAAAACTCATTGATCGTCACACCGAGCACTGATTTACCCCAATCAAGCAGCGGCGCACCTAGGCTTTCCCCGCCGCTTCCAACAGATACGAGATGCAATTCACGAGGTGAGTGTTCTGGATAAGTTGAGCGCATGAGTTTTAATGCAGTCGGCGGTAAAAACGCATGTTGCACTTGATAATCAGACAATAGATCAAACGCTGCATCGGCGGTAAATTTTTCAAATCTTTTAGAAACAACACTCATCCCACAAGCAAGGGCTGGGATTAAGACGTCAAACAAACCACCAATCCATGCCCAATCAGCTGGGGTCCAAATCACCCGGCCAGGCGCCGTTTTAAAATCATTAAATGTCTCAAACCCCGTCATATGACCTGCAAGCATGCGATGGCCGTGCAAAGCACCTTTTGGAGAGCCTGTGGTTCCTGATGTATAGATGATCATAGCCGGGTCTTCGGGGCCCGTTTGCACGCAATCAAACTTATCTGATTGCGCACCGAGCTTAACCTGAAAATCCAAGCTTTCGAGACCTTGATGAACGCCATCAATGGTGAGAACCTTAAGGTCACTTCTCGCATCCGCATGCATGTCAGCGAGTTTATCAGCACCTTGCTGATTGGTGATGATGACCTTTATACCAGCGTCGGTCACGCGGTGCTCGAGCGCATCAGGACCAAACAACATGAATAGTGGCACAGAAATCAAACCAGACTTAAATGCGGCCAAATGACCAACTGCCGTTTCAAGGGATTGCGGCAATAAAATACCAATTCGATCACCTTGCTTTAATTCCAGCGAGACAAACAAATTTGCCATTTGATTGGATAAATCACGTAGCTGCGAATATGAAACATTTTTGTTTTCGTCAGCTAGAATGAGCGCTGTTTCATCTGGTGTTTTTACCGCCCAATCATCGCATGCCACCTGCCCCATATTATAGACATCAGGCAGCTGCCAACCGTTTTGCGCAACTTGATAACAATAGCTATCTTTTGGGAAATCCATCTAAACCTCCGGCTCAATCTCGATCAACACCGAACCACCTTCAACAGCATCACCGACTTGACCAACGAGATTTTTTACGCGGCCTGTGCAGGGCGCTACGAGGTTCATTTCCATTTTCATCGCTTCTAAAACAATAAGCCGCTGACCTTCTTCAACGCGCGCACCTCCTTTAACTTCAAGCAATCTGATCACACCGCTCATTGGTGCTAAAATTGTGTTTTCATCTGCGCTCGATTGTGCACTTACGTTTAGTGGATCCGGCAGTACAAACTCAAAGCTTTGCGCATTTTTATAAAGTACGACATGGCAATCTTGTCCATCTGTATAACGCACAAAATCAATACGAGAACGCAGACCATCCTGCTCGAAAATGATTGTGTCATCACGCTTTTCAATTATTGTAAATTGGCTTTGAAGCTCACCTGCTAAATCACGAGATTGCACATCTTCACCGACCGCCAATCGACGTTCGATTTTATCATCTGAACACATGATTGATGCAACTCGAGAAGCCGCGCCAAACATACGCCAGTTTGATTGTGCGTGTGATACTTGCCAATCCAATGCCACCAATATCGCAATCGCGACCATTGTTTCAGTTGGATCTTCTTGCGCGGTCAAACCATCAATATCGCGCTCAATCAAACCTGTATCCACTTCGCCTTTTAAAAAGCCTGAATGGGTCGACAAGCGTGATAAAAACGAAATGTTAGACGCCAAACCAGACACTTGTGTCTGCGATAACGCTGTGGTCAATGCGGCGAGCGCTTCCCCACGATTGCTGCGATGGGTAATCACTTTTGCAATCATTGGGTCATAGTAAGGCGAAATAACATCACCCATTCGCACACCGCTATCATTTCGCGCATCCGGAGATAGCTTTAAATGCGAAATCTTACCTGTTGCAGGTAAAAACCCTACTGGCACATCTTCAGCGTATAGACGTGCTTCAAATGCGTGGCCATTAATTTCAATGTCATCTTGGGATAATGGCAATGCTTGCCCCGCTGCCACACGCAATTGCAATTCAACAAGGTCAAGCCCGGTTATTGCTTCGGTAACCGGATGCTCAACTTGTAATCTTGTGTTCATTTCCATGAACCAGAAACCATCCTTGTGCAGAGCCCCAGATCCATCTGCAATAAACTCGATCGTGCCAGCACCTTCGTAGTTAATCGCTTGCGCTGCTTTAACCGCAGCTTGCGTCATCGCTTCGCGCACGTCATCTGGCATATCAGGTGCAGGTGCTTCTTCGATGACCTTTTGATGGCGACGCTGCAAAGAACAATCGCGCTCAAACATATGAACGACATTGCCTTTGGAGTCGCCAAAGACCTGCACTTCGATATGACGTGGCGAGATAATGAATTTTTCAATCAAAACCGCCGGATCACCAAAGGCCGTTTGCCCTTCCCGAGCCGCACTTTCCAATGCTGACATGAAATCTGTTTCTTGCTCGACAAGGCGCATACCTTTACCGCCACCGCCAGCGCGCGCTTTGATCAGCACAGGATAACCGATCCTATCAGCTTCTGATTTTAACAAATCCGGCATTTGATCAGCACCATGATATCCTGGGACAATCGGAACGCCTGCATCCTGCATCAACTGCTTTGCAGCATCTTTAAGACCCATGGCGGAGATGGCCTCCGTGCTCGGGCCGATAAAGGTCAGACCAGCGGCCTCAACAGCGCTAACAAAGTCAGGATTTTCAGACAGGAACCCATATCCAGGGTGAATAGCTTGCGCGCCTGTTCGCAGTGCAGCTTTTATGATCGCATCTTGCTGCAAATAGCTTTCACTCACTGGGGGTGGTCCGATATGGACCGCTTCATCGGCCAACTCAACATGAAGCGCATTTTTATCTGCATCTGAATAAACAGCGACCGTTTTCACGCCCAAACGTTTTGCCGTTTTGATAATTCGGCATGCGATTTCGCCACGATTGGCAATGAGAATTTTAGAGAACATTGTCATATCATCCACCATTACATTCTGAACAAGCCAAAGCTTGTATCCTCTATTGGTGCATTCAAACATGCTTTAAGACTTAACGAGACGACATTGCGTGTTTCGCGCGGATCAATGATGCCATCGTCCCATAACCTTGCAGAGGCGTAAAAAGGATGGGATTGGGTTTCAAACTGATCCAATATCGGTTGTTTGAAGACTGCTTCTTGTTCTGCACTCCAATCTTCGCCGCGAGCCTTTTTCCCAGCGCGGGTTACGCTTGCCATCACGCCTGCAGCTTGCGCACCACCCATAACGGAGATCCTTGCATTGGGCCACATCCAGACAAATCGCGGACCGAATGCTCTGCCGCACATGCCATAGTTTCCTGCACCATATGAGCCACCAATGATCACCGTAATTTTTGGTACATTGGCTGTTGAAACCGCATTGACGAGCTTGGCGCCGTCTTTAGCGATGCCGCCAGCTTCATATTTCGAGCCCACCATAAAGCCGGTGATATTTTGCAAAAACAGAAGCGGGATTTTTCGCTGGCAACATAGCTCAATGAAATGCGCACCTTTAAGCGAGCTTTCAGAAAATAGCACGCCATTATTAGCGATGATACCAACTGGCATGCCATCAATATGCGCGAAACCGGTCACCAAAGTCGTGCCGTATCGCGCTTTAAATTCATCAAATTCGCTGCCATCAACCATGCGGGCGATAATATCTCTGATGTCGAAAGATTGCCGTGTATCATAGGGAATAAGCCCCATAATATCTTCGCTTGAATAAGCAGGGTCTTTTGGCTCACGCATAGCGATATCGGTTTTTGGCGCTTGACCCAATGTTGAAACCACCTGACGGGCGAGCGCTAATGCATGAGTATCATCTTCTGCCATATAATCAGCAACACCGGATAATCTGGTATGGGTGTCTGCCCCACCTAGCGTTTCTGCATCCACTTCCTCGCCCGTCGCTTCTTTGACCAGCGGAGGACCTGCGAGGAAAATCATCGCCTGTTCTTTGACCATAATCGTCGTGTCACACATTGCAGGCACATATGCGCCACCAGCGGTGCAATTGCCCATCACAACCGCGATTTGGGCAATGCCTTTTGCGCTCATTCTTGCTTGATTATAAAAGATTCGGCCGAAATGATCTTTGTCTGGAAACACTTCATCTTGGTTGGGTAAATTCGCGCCACCACTATCGACCAAATAAAGACATGGGAGCATATTCTCTTCAGCAATTTCCTGCGCTCTGAGATGCTTTTTCACTGTAAGCGGATAATAAGTGCCACCTTTAACCGTCGCATCGTTGCAGACAATCATGCAATCGCGACCATTAATATGACCAATACCAGCAATGACCCCAGCGGCCGGGATATCCGCATCATAGGTATCTTTTGCAGCAAACAGACCAATTTCTAAAAATGCAGAACCGGGGTCAATTAAACCCTCAACGCGGTCTCGGGGCAATAATTTACCCCGCGCAACATGACGCTCGCGCGCGCGTTGAGACCCACCATGTAAGATGCGCGCTGCTTCACTGTGCACGCCATCAAGTTGAGTATGCATCGCCTTGGCATTATCCGCATTTGGGATTGATGTACTTGATAGTTTACTCATCTATGCAGTCTCACTGAAGATTTCGCGACCGATTAGCATTCGGCGAATTTCGCTGGTGCCTGCGCCAATTTCATAGAGCTTTGCATCACGCAATAAGCGCCCGGTCGGATAGTCATTGATATAGCCGTTACCACCCAAACATTGGATCGCCTCAAGTGTAACTTGTGTGGCTTTTTCAGCCGCATATAAAATACAGCCGGCTGAATCTTTTCGCGTAACTTGACCATTATCGCAAGCGCGCGCGACCGCATAAACATAGGATCGGCAGGCATTCATGGTGGTGTACATATCGGCAAGTTTGCCCTGCATTAATTGAAATGTACCGATTGGTTTTCCAAACTGCTCACGCTCGTGAACATAAGGCACCACAATGTCCATTGCAGCCGCCATAATCCCAACTGGCCCGGCAGCTAGTACAACTCGCTCATAATCAAGACCGGACATTAATACCTTTACGCCCTCACCTTCTGTACCCAGAATATTCGCAACAGGCACTTTGCAGTTATCAAAGACCAATTCGCCCGTATTAGAGCCGCGCATACCCAATTTATCGAGCTTTTGAGCGGTTGAAAAACCTTCCATTTCGCGCTCGATAAGAAAGGCAGTTATTCCTTTTGAGCCAGCTTCAATATCCGTTTTTGCATAGACAACGAGCGTGTTTGCATCTGGCCCGTTGGTGATCCACATTTTATTGCCATTGAGCACAAAATGGTCACCAGATTTTTCAGCCCGCAACTTCATAGACACAACATCCGAACCTGCTCCCGGTTCTGACATTGCCAGCGAGCCGATATGTTCGCCTGTTAAAAGCTTGGGTAGGTATTTTGCTTTTTGCTCGGCAGTGCCCCAGCGGTTGATCTGGTTTACACATAAATTGGAATGCGCACCATAAGATAAAGCAACAGACGCGGATGCGCGCGAGATCTCTTCGATTGCAACACAATGCGCAAGATAACCCATATTAACGCCACCAGCCTCTTCAGATACTGTCACACCATGCAAACCAAGTTCACCCATCTTCATCCAAAGATCATTTGGGAATTCGTTTATTTTATCAATCTCTGCGGCCCGAGGCGCGATTTCATCACTAGCAAACTTACGCACCATTTCACGCAATGCATTGATATCATCACCCAATCCAAAATCCATAACATGATCAAACATGAGTAATCTCCTTTATATCGGCGATGTCAGACACTATTCCCTGAGACTTAAGCACCATCGAGGCATAGATATTTTCAATTTTCTTTTGTGATAGGCGACCACCAGATCGGTACCAGGTATTCACACCTGTCAGCATCGCCAAAATAGCCATGGCAGATACGTGGGGGTCGTCAACTTTCATGACGCCTGATTTATCGCCATCTCGTAGGATAGATTTTAATGTCGCCTCATACTTATCGCGCAGAGCTGCAATGGTCGCGAACCCCTCTGGCTCGAGCGAGCGCAACTCCATGTAGGATAAGAACACTTCATCAGGACGATTAATATTATAGCGAATGTGAAACCTTGCAAATTGCTCTAGTCTTTTGACCGGATCACTTGCCGTTAGTTGTTCATGGGAGGCTTTAAGCAGCCCATCCATGTGGCTTTGCAACAAACTGACCAAGATTTGCTGCTTGTTGGGATAGTATTGATAAATCGCGCTGGCTTGCACACCCACCTGACTTGCGATCTGACGCATGGAAACAGCCGCATACCCACATTGAGCAAAGAGCGCAAGGCTGACTTTTCTAATCTCGCTTCGGGTTACTTCACCATCTGATCCGGCAATGCGCGCCATAAAAATTCCTTGCCAATTAAATGAACGTTCGTTAAATTAATAACAGATAATGAAATGGATTTCAACACTACAAACTTTTGCCATGAGTTTATGCTTACCAAGTAAGGGGAAATTTCACTGCGTTTTTTGCACCAGTTGCAAAATTAAATTAGAGATATTTAAGGTCGGGCACTAATTCAATCGGCACAAATTATTCAACAGCTAAAGTAGTTTTATGACGGATATCAATATTAGAAAAAATGGCAATATCGGCCATATTACGCTCACCCGCGAAAAGGTTCTCAATGCTTTATCGCATGATATGGCGCTGCAAATTGAAAAGGCGCTTCATGATTGGTCAAATGATGACGATGTGAAACTATTGCTTATTGATGCCATAGGTGAAAAGGCTTTTTGTGCCGGGGGTGATGTGCAAGACCTTTATGCGCAGGGAAAAGCTGGCAATTATGAAAGCGGCGTCAATTTCTGGCGAGACGAATATCGCCTCAACGCGCTCATTGCTCATTACAACAAGCCTTATATCGCTGTGATGAATGGTATTGTCATGGGCGGCGGCGTTGGCATTTCAGCTCTCGGATCCCATCGAATTGTAACTGAGAACACAAGCTTTGCCTTACCGGAATGCGCTATTGGCCTCATCCCTGATGTTGGCTCCTCACACCTGCTTGCCCAAGCACCAGGATTTATTGGCGAATATCTTGCTCTTACGGGCGGAAGAGTAGGCTATGAGGACGCAATTTATTGCGGATTTGCTGATCATTTCGTGCCTAAAGAAAATCTTTTGGCATTAACGCAAGCACTTGCTGGTTCTGGGAATTCTGCTGATATTTCCCATCATTGTGGAGTAGCTGCACCCGGAGAATTATCCAAATTACGCAATGAGATCGACATAATTTTCAGTCTTGATACCATTGGCGATATATTATCTGCGCTTGAAAAGTCTGATGCAGAATGGGCGTCAAAAGCACTTTATAAAATCAACAAGGCATCACCTATTTCAATTTGCGTCACATTGCAGACGATCCGAACCATTCGGGCAAATCCGGGGATTAACAATGCACTTCGTCAGGAGTTTCGATTTGTATCTCGCGCCTTAGAACATGGCGATTTTGTCGAAGGTGTTCGCGCACTTATCATTGATAAAGATAAGCAGCCCGACTGGCGCTTTGAGACAATAACTGATGTACCTGATGATATCGTCCAGCAATTTTTATCGCCCGCTGTCGGTGGCGATATCGAATTTTGATAAATTGAAATTCGCTCATTGAATTGAGCTATATCAATGCTGCGTCATTTATGACTGCTATTATGAGGTCAAAGCAACTCATATGGGAGCAAACCAATGACTCAGAAAGCTACACAAGCGCCAGCTATATTACCGACTGCTCATGAGAGTTTAGAAACCGCTTACGAGCTAATGCACATGAGCTCTGGTATCGTTGCGAGCTGGTCAAAATATCAGCAAGAAATGATTAGCTTTCATTCAAAGCACATTCTTGATGGCCTCCAATTTCAACAAAAACTGATGTGTTGCAAATCTTTCCAAGAGACTTGTGATCTTGGAAAGAACTTTTTTGCGACATCCTCAAAACAGTACTGCGAAGAGGTGCAAAAGCTTGGCAAGCTTAGCTTACGCATCATGCCCTCAGAACTGACAGGGATGAACAATGAGATCAATCGTTAACACACCATTTCAACCCAAAAAGGAGTGAACGTGACTTATAACATTAAATTAATATCAAGCGTCTTGGCAGGCATATTTTTAACGTTGTCAAACACTATGTCGCAATCAACTGACCCTGCATGGTTAGAGGATGTAACATTGCAACTTGCTTTGGAAAAACAATGTGAAGTTGGCTATTTCATCTCGATGAAAGAAAGCGAACTTGCCGGGCAATTATTTTTTGAAGCGCGCGCACAATGCCAGGATGGTAGGCAATTTGATGCTGTCCGCAAAGGTAATATGGAGCCATTTAGAATTACAAGATGCGAAGAGACGGTGGTCTGTTAGACCTCCATTGAAACCTTCACTTTTCGAAAGGGATACGACATGCTGAAACGCCTATTGCTCACGACAATTGCCAGTTTTGTATTATCGATAAATACTGGCATAATATCAAATGCTGAAAATGCCGGACCGCAAGCAGATGTCTCACATGGCCGTGACTTGGCTCGCGCCAACTGCGCGCAATGCCATGCTGTCACCATCGATGGTGCGAGCCCATTACATCAGGCCGTACCCTTTTGGCGCATGACCATTCATCGCGATGTAACAACGATAGAGCGCGATCTGCTCAATCATAATTTACCAAAAAACAATGTCATGCCTGTTTTTAACTTATCAGCAAAGCAAGCGCGCGACATTGCTGCTTGGATTGCATGGGTGCAACCACGCGCACATGGCAAACGAGTTTTAGAAACGAATTGCGCTAAATGTCATGCAATAAGTGCGGAGGGAAATAGCCCACATCCGGATGCTCCATTGTTCCGCGAACTGATGCAATTCTACCCGGTCGACGCAATTGAAGAAGCCTTTTCTCAAGGGATTGAAACATCACACCCCGACATGCCAATTTTTAAAATGACAGAATTACAGGTAGCTGATGTGATTGTTTATTTACAGTCAATTCAGAAAAGTAGCGGGTCAGGAGATTAACGGGAATTAATTCTCATGGTTTTGATGAGAAGTTAAGGTGAAAAATCGCGCCCAAAAACAAATATGAGCGCGGCGGCTTAATCGGCCTCGCGCTCTCGTACATTTGCTTTTTAAATTTATCGACTAGATAAAGTTATAAGGTTGTTTGAAAACACCTTTATCAACTTGACGCATACGATATTCAAGATCTGCCAAGTTCTTCGCGTTGTTTAGATAATCGCGTTCGTTGCGTTTACGGCTGTCTTCTGCTTTTAAGAATGAGAACATTTTCATTGTTATTGTCCTTGCGTTATTTTCATTTCATCTTGTATCGAAGACACATATATGCTGATTTTTCAAAAACGAGTAGCGCAAGTTCTGCCTACCAGCTATGCAAAAATAGCAGGCAATTGATCATAAATTGTTCATATTTGGCGGCTTTATGCCGTAATTCCACGGAATCTTGCAAAAACTGTAGGCATTTTAACCTGCGTCGCGCATACCTTCAGCGGTTTGCAGATCAACAGACACTAGCTGGGAAACGCCTTGTTCAGCCATCGTCACACCAAATAATCGGTTCATACGAGACATAGTAATCGGGTTATGCGTGATTAACACAAAACGTGTTTCTGTTGAGGATGCCATCTCATCCATGAGATTACAAAAACGCTCAACATTGTGATCATCAAGCGGCGCATCAACCTCATCCAGCACACAAATTGGAGCTGGATTTGTGAGGAAAACGGCGAAGATTAGCGCCATTGCCGTAAGCGCTTGTTCCCCACCTGAAAGCAATGTCATTGTTTGCGGTTTTTTACCGGGAGGTCGCGCTAGGATCTCTAGACCAGCTTCGAGCGGATCCTCACTTTCAATTAGTTGTAGTTCTGCCGTACCACCACCAAACAAATGCGTAAACAATCGTGTGAATTGTTCGTTTACGACCTCAAATGCAGCCAGCAAACGTTCGCGGCCTTCTTTGTTCAAACTTTGAATACCAGCACGCAATTTGCGAATGGCTTCAATAACATCTTCACGCTCATTAATGATCGTATCATACTGTTCTGAGAGCTCGATTTGCTCTTCTTCCGCACGCAAGTTGACAGCGCCCAAGCGTTCGCGTTCCATTTTCAAACGTTCAAGTGAGCGCTCAATTTTATCTGGATCAAGCGCTGCTTCATCACCCTCAATTTGAGCGAGTTTAATGGCTTCATGAGGCTCACAATTTAACGCTTCGCGTATACGCGCTTCAGCTTCTTCGCGGCGCTCTTTGGCTGCAACCACACGTTCTTCAGCACGTCCGCGACCCTCGCGAGCAGAGGAAAGCGCAGCAATGGCTTCTGTTGCAACTTTATCCGCGTCCCGAGATTGTGTTTCAGCTAGAGCTAAGACATCAGCACATGATTTGCGCAATGTTTCAGCTTCGGTTAGCTGGTTCATCAATTGGATTCTACGGCTGGCAAGATTATCAGGCGCATCGGCAAGTTCTTGCGCCTCAACCGATGCAACATTTGAACGTTCTTTCAGTGCTTTAATTTGACCGTCGGCGTTTTGACCACGCAAGAGCCATGTCTCGCGCTCGTTTGCAATAGCTTTTAAGCGCTGTTGGCGATTTCTGTTATCGCGCTCCATGCTTTCATGTGCCGCACGCGCTTCAGCAGCTGCACCACGATCAGTTGCGACTTCTGAATTGGCTTGGCTTAAGCGCTGATCGAGTTCGGTTAAATCCGGCGCCGATAATACGGCCGCTTCGACTTCAACCAGCTCTGTTTTAACTTCATCAAGCTGGCTTGCAAATTGCGATGTGGATTGGCGCAGCACTTCCGCGCGATTGGACAATGCACCAGAAGCTTCCTGGGCTTTTGCTAAATCCTTGCGCGCATCACTAACTGCGATATTGGCAAGCCGCACATCTTCTCGCAGCTGGCGTTGGCCTTCTTGATGATCTTTCACGCTTTTTGCAGCGTTTTCCAAATTTTGTTCAGCATCTCGCAAGGCTTTTGTTGCCGTAATAGCTTGAGCATCTAACTCAGCAAGACGGTTCTTTTGCGCAAGACGCATCGCAGCAGGTGTGGGTGCATCCGCAGACGCACGATAACCATCCCAACGCCACAGCGCGCCATCTTTACTCACCAACCGCTGTCCCGGTGATAATGCTGCATGAAGTGCATCGCCTTGCGCTTCATCACCCACCAGTCCAATTTGCGCTAAGCGTCGCGCCAATGCTTGTGGGGCTTGAACGAACGCATCAAGCGCCGTTAAACCTGCAGGTAATTTTGGATCATCTCCGGTTCCTGATATTTGCGACCAATGTGCCGGTGCAGACGCATCCATTGGTAAATCAAGATCATCACCTACGGCTGCACCTAAAGCGGTTTCATAGCCGCGCTCAACTTTCATCTTATCCACGACGGGGGCAAATAATTCAGGTTCTGACCCGGCATTTAGGATCTTTTGGATGGTCCTTGCTTCCGTTTCAACCTCGTTGAGATTACGGCGTGCTTCAGATAGTGGCTTGCGCGCATCATTTTCGCTCTGGCGCGCTGCTTCAAGTTTTATCTCTCCAGCTTCCACCTTGTCTTCACAAGACGCTAAATTAACTTCACTTTGTTCAAGTTCATTTTGCTTAACTTTAGGATCAGGTAGCCCAGCAATCTGCGCTTCTATGCCAACAAGTTCTTCACGTTGAGCGGTTAGTTGGCGCTCAATGCGCAATTTGCGATCATTTAGATCTTGATTTTTGCGCTCTAATTGAACTTTACCCGCTGCCGCTTCCGCGCGTTCAGAGGTAATCGCTGAGAGTGTTTTCTCACTTGAAACGAGCTTTACACTCGCAGCTTCAAAGGCATTTTTCAAATCTGCAGCATGGGCATCTGAATTTGCTAAAATGTCTTTAAGCTCTTTTTCTTCTTCATCAAGTCTTGCCAAAATCGCGCTGTTGTCAGCTTTCAATTGCTCTTCACGCTCAATATCCGACGCTAATTGTGACAATCGTTGCTCAAGTTCCACCTTACGCTTCTCAAGACGCTGGGCTTCTTCCTCAAGCTGAGTCCTACCGATTTGCAAACGCTGCAATGCAGCAGCACTTTTTGCATCTTTATCTCGCAAATCTGGAAGCTTATGTGCTTCAACGGCTTGATTGCGAGCAGCTTCGGATTGTTTAGCGGCCATCTCTGCAACGCGTTTTGTGGCTTCTGATAATTCAGACTGAGACTGCCCTTCTGTCGATTTGGCTTGTTGCCAACGCAAATGTAAAAGCGTTGCTTCACTGCGACGAATGTCAGATGAGATTGCTTTAAAGCGATTAGCCTGACGGGCCTGACGTTTTAGACTTTCAATCTGGCTTTCAAGTTGGGCGGTCACATCATCTAGACGTTCAAGATTTGTCTCAGCGCCGCGCAATCGTAATTCAGCTTCATGGCGGCGTGAATACAATCCTGAAATCCCGGCAGCTTCTTCAAGCAATTGTCGACGCGCCTGAGGTTTTGCCTGGATTAACTCACCAATGCGACCCTGCCCCACCATGGATGGGGATCGCGCACCGGTGGATGCATCGGCAAATAGAAGCTGAACGTCTTTTGCGCGCGCATCTTTGCCATTGATCCGGTAGGCGGAACCAGATTCTCGTTCAATACGGCGGGATACCTGAACTTCGTCAACATCGTTAAATGCAGCCGGGGCATCGCGCTCTGAATTATCGAGATAAAGGGCAACTTCTGCTGTATTTCGTGCGGGTCGATTGCCTGATCCTGAGAAAATCACATCATCCATACCGGATGCACGCATGTTTTTATAAGAATTCTCACCCATGACCCAGCGCATGGCTTCCACAAGATTGGATTTGCCGCAGCCATTTGGACCAACGATGCCAGTCAAACCGCGCTCGATATAAAACTCTGTGGGATCAACGAAAGATTTAAAGCCTAAAAGGCGTAGTTTATTGAACTTCATGACTGGATCGCTCCGTCATACTTTTTGTATTGTTCAATAAAATTGTAACAAAAAAGAGCGCTGGGCACACTTACCCAGCGCTCTGATGAACGTTTATTATAGATAGCTGTCGATAAGTGCCGACATTGTATCAACTGACATATCCCCCGAATACCGGCTTCCGTTGACGATGAAGCTTGGTGTGGATTGTATACCATAATCATTAGCGCCGCGATTACGCACTTCTGTTACATCATCAAGAAGCTGCTGGTTCGTCAAGCAAGTATTGAACTCTTCCTGTGTAAAACCCGCTAATTTAGAGATTTTTAGCAGGGCAGCACGCGCATCTTCGGCTCTTGACCATGCAGATTGCTGCTCAAAAAGAACATCAATAAATGGGAAAAACTGCTCTTCAGGCGCACATCTTGCAAGCATAATGCCAGCTGCAGCGCGAGGATCGAACGGAAATTCACGCAAAATAAAGCGAACTTTACCCGTATCGACATATTTTTCCTTGATGTCTTTGAAGGTATTTTTGTGGAAATTTGCGCAATGTGGACATGTCAGTGACATATACTCAACGATTGTGACAGGTGCATCTGCATCACCCATTTCCATTTCTTTGAGCGGGCTTGCTTTAAGCACCTCTTCCATATCAACCGTACCGTCAGCTGCCGGCACACTTGCAGATGTCACAACGCGGTCAATGTTGTCGCTTGCGTCTGCAACCTGCTCGATATTTGTTGTATTTTTTGCATCGCTCACATCTTGCGCTTCGCTACAAGAGGCAACCAGTAAAGCAACTCCACCCAAAAGCGCAGCTTTTGAGATAAGATTAAGCTTTTTAATTTCTATAAACGACATACCAAACCCTTTCGTCGTATTTTAGTCCTGCGAGGAGCCCCTGAATTCCGCAGTCGAGCGCTGCTCTAATCAATAACGTGAGCAACCTATCAAAATAAACCACCACGCTGTAGTTCTTTCTGGCACATTTGGGGCAATTTCATGGCTTCACGCGATCAAATATTTGTTACCGCTTGGACAAAACAGCCTTACCTAATTTTGTCAATGCCTCTTTTAGTTTCGGATCTTCCACATCGTCGACCATTTCGGTAAGTTTTTTCTGCTGCAAGGATGAAAGTTTTCGTAGTTTTTTTCGTTTTAAATCATGCTTCACAACAACTTTTTGGACAATTTTAATGCGATTGATCGCTGGAAACCCAAAAAACGAATTAATCCGCTGCAAAACTTCATCTTGCTGATGAGATAAGAATAAAGCGCGCGAACCTTCACATGCAATTGTAAGCTGGCCGGGCGACAAACCACCACCCTGTTCAGAGCTACCGGCGCCCATATCACGTTTTTGGGGCCAAATAATTTTGTCAGGTCGAGAACAATCGGCAAATTCAGGACCTACGATTTCATCCCAGATACCAAGTAGCATCGTGTTGATGCCCGCTCGTTTTGCTAAAATAGGGTCGACCAATGAGTTAGTTAACTCAGCAATTTGCAGCGCTCCTTTGCGCTCTTTGGCTTTTTTCTCAGCCATAATTACTCTTTCCAAATTGCTGTTCAGCAGATCGCTTTATGAGGCGTTTTAACCTCACGATGGTGTTGAGGATTTGTATTCAGCGGCGTCTTCAAGCGCAAAACCATCGGCTTTAACGACACTTAGAGCTAAGAACACACACCCTGTGATGAACAGACTATCAATCAAATCATGTCCAAACAAGATATTGAATATCCCCATGAAAGAATATGTTAAAACGAAAATACTGGCGAACGCTAACCGAATATTTTGCCTGCCGTCTTTTGGCGCTCGCAAAACAAAGAGCCAAGGCGAGAATAAAAGCAACAAAATTGCCATCAAACCAATTACGCCAGCATCAACAGCAACGGTAAAAAAGCCATTATGGAAATGTGTTGCAATAATATGTTCTTGCGGGCAGATCACCCCACCTTTTGCAATGGCTTCTGGTGAACCTTGCGCAAGAATATCATCACGCTTTCCAAACCCATAACCTAACACTGGGCGTTCTTCGATAAGGCACATTGCACGGCTATAAAGTTGCATGCGCTGGAAAAACGAACCATCTTCGGGCGCTTCACCCGCTGCTAAGTTTTGCGCCAGCACTGCGAGAGAACCCGCACGGTTTTTAATCGTATCCGATGTTGCGCTCACTCCAATACCAAGCGCCAATACGACAGCAAAAATGGTAAAGACCCGAAAACGATGGCGAGACACGCTAATTGCATATATCATGATGATCAGCATATTGACTGCAAAAGCGATATACATCCCTCTCGTGAGGGACAACACCAATCCGGTAGATAATAAAAGCGCGCTTCCAATAGCGATAATTTGATGCTTCCGGTCTGCGCCAAACACGCCTAAAAGTGCTATTGGCGCCATGATCCCACAAACCATACCAAATGGAATTTCGTTGCCTGAACCGCCTGCCATGCGCTGACCAAGCCAAAACCCCTCGTACAATATCCATGGCAATAGAACGTAACCACTATAGCCTGCAAACTTGATGAACATTGAAAAATAATCGACATTTTTGACAAGACGATAGTTGATCAACACAAATCCAAGAGTGATAAAAATATAAGGTTTGGCCCAATACTCTAAATCGCTCCAGACAAAATCGGAGCGAAAATACGAACCCCACATCACTAGCAGATATAGCAATCCAGGAACAACAAGCCAGTAATCGGATTTAAGCAAAACGATTTTTTTATGTTGTAGAAACAAAACAAGCCCGGACGTCGTTGCAATAATGATAAGCAGCGTCAAAAGCGAACCAACTGCAGACACCAATGTAGCCATCGCTAATATAAATAATATATTTCGACCGTTTAAGGTTGACCACATCCGATTTTGTAAAATATTCGTACGACCAAGTAGATGCATAAAATTACCAATTTAGGATTGAAATATGCGTTTCGCTTAAGGAGATACCAATGTCAATGCTAAACACCGTAAATTTTGATAGGTCTTAACGAACATTGGCCAAGCTATCACCACACGACAGTACAATCATTTCCGAACGCCTTTTAAGTTGGTATGATAAGCATCATCGACAACTACCATGGCGCATTTCACCATCTGACCAAAAATTAGGTGTTGTTGCAGACCCCTATCATATTTGGTTGTCGGAAATTATGTTACAACAAACAACCGTTACTGCGGTGAAACCCTACTTTGATAAGTTTGTTAAATTGTGGCCAAAGGTTGAGAATTTAGCTGACGGATCATCGGAAAGCGTTATGCAGGCTTGGGCAGGTCTTGGATATTACTCGCGCGCCCGAAATTTAAAAAAATGCGCAGATCTGGTGGCTTTGGACTATGGCGGTCAGTTTCCCAAAACCGAAGCTGAACTGATTAAGCTTCCCGGCATTGGTCCTTATACGGCAGCGGCCATAGCAGCTATTGCATTTAACCAACCCGCTGCGGTCGTTGATGGAAATATCGAGCGTGTTTTTACACGGCTCTTTTGCATCAAAACACCGCTACCTGCGGCGAAAACTGAGATTAAAACGCAAGTGGCAAAAAATGTACCTAGCGACCGCCCAGGTGATTTTGCGCAAGGTTTGATGGATTTAGGCTCCAGCATATGCACTCCGAAAAAACCCAATTGCCTTTTATGCCCCCTTCAAACATCGTGTCGAGCATCAGCTAGCGGTGAGCAAGAACTCTATCCTGTTAAGCTACCTAAGAAGGTAAAACCAAAACGTCAGGGCGCTGCGTTTGTGATAATCGATGAAAATGGAGCGATTTATCTACGCAAACGCCCTGATACCGGCTTGTTGGCTGATATGAGCGAAGTTCCCACAACCAATTGGAATTCCAATCGTGATGGTGAGACAGACATTAATGCAGCGCCTTTGGCGCTTGATTGGCGTAAAAATGGTTCGATCAAACACGTCTTTACCCATTTTGAACTGACACTTGTTGTATATTCTGCAGTTATATCAACCCAAGACATGACCAACATAGAACTAGCAGATGGCTGGTGGTCTGACCGCCAGCAAATCAAAAATGAAGCGCTGCCTAATTTAATGAAAAAGGTGATTACTGCTGCCGTGCCTGATGCTTTTAAAGCAAATATATACTCATAGGAAAACTTTCCTTTACAATTTTGCACCTTTATGCTACCAATAGTAGTATATCAAAAAGTATTCCCTATTTAAAACGTGCTCCAATGGGCGATTAAAAGTGCTCCGCACAATGAATTTGCACATTGCAACAGAGAATTAACACTGAAAGAGAGTGGTTCTTCTAAGAAAAAGCCAAGCTAAATTGCAATTCAGTCGAGGGTTTCACAAAACCAATATTTTTCTGGTAATTTTGAAAATTCCTACGACTTTAAAAACGTTTTGTTTTCCTTTGGCCGTTCTGTCATTAGCGGCAACTTTTTCGGCTACTGCAAAAACATCAATGGGGCGCTACATTTAAATGGCTCAATCAGATTCAATTTCAGTGATAAATTTGAGGATATCACTTGTATCCGCAGACAACTAAATCTCTTGGATGAAAAACATCAAATCAAACAGTTTGGTGAACTGCCATTTTCAAACATCTATAAAATTACTGACAGTTGGCGAGGATCATTTAAGGCTGTTGTTCACTTTGATCCAGATAGGAGTTCATATGCGAAAAAATAGAAGATCAAAAAGAAAAGGCTGCCTTATCGCACTCGTGATCGTCTGTGCTCCAATCCTATGTTTGTACACATTTGCCGAAATTAAATATCGACATAGGTGCGTTCAGTTGCAAAATGGTTTTTTGATAGGGCCATCCACGTTCTTTTCAGAGATGGTGGGATGGGATATTGATGTGTCATTGAAATTCCCAGATGGGAAAATTTTGTACAGAGGTAGGGATAATTACATAGGTTTTTGGAATGAAAATATGATAGGTGGGAGGAGCTATTCTGGTCGAAAAAACCCTCATTCAGGCTTATTCATTTATGACAAAGATTTGGGCCTTATTGTCGCAAAACAGAATCCTAGGCTGTATAGACAATTTAAAATTGATAACGAAATTACAATCAATCGCTCTCAACAAACTAAAACTGATTTAGGATCATTGTTTTTATTCTTATCACGGAATGACGTAGAGCTTTTTAATCCCAACTACCCACCTCACTTCGAGGTCGAAAAATTTAAAATAAATTATAGAAGATCCTGGTGTCCGACTGCTTGGTTTGAACCTGAAATGGCTGATTTAGAAAGCATCTCTGCAGCTCAGTAACGAGCCATGCTTAGATGGAATAAAGGTGTTAGGTTAAACTAAAGACAGACCATTCCAAATTAATAATGCACCCACGAGCGATAGTCCGATCCCGCTGACGACATTGATCTTTAGCTTCGAGCCAACCTGCGAATTAAACGTCTTAATCGCAAGCATTGAATATCCCATGATGAACATCGCATCGAGGACAACAAACACCACACCATATACCACTGATTGAAAGACGATGTTCAACTCCTGTGAGATAAACCCGGGGAAAAGCGCGATAAAGAAAATAATCGATTTTGGGTTTGATATGCACACTAAATACCCAGTCCAAAAATGCCCTCTCGCTTCTTTCCTTCGCTGCTTTACATCATCGGTTTGAAACGCTTCACTTGAATTATCTATAATCGATTGATAACCGAGAAAAACAATATAAAGCCCGCCAAAGATCTGCATATAGGGCAATATTTCGCTCGCGATCCCAACAAGTAGTTGCAATCCCATAACCGCGATCACTATTTGCGTCGCTGTTCCCAGCGCATCACCTAGGACCGTTATGAAAGCGGCACGAGGACCAGAGATCACAGCCTTACTTGATGCCAACGCCACCGTTGAACCGGGGGTGACGACAATAACCATCGTGGCTGCTAAAAAACTCAAGAAAAGTGAGAGATCCATTGTAATCCAATCTGATTTGATCCTTGCTGTATTCAATAGCAAACTAACCAAACATATTTTGTAGAGCGGGTCGAAATTGGCAATATATTCTTAATTGAAGCAAATAGGACTCCACAACCTGTGATATTTCTGTTTCAATAGATATTAAATATTTGGGGTTGTGCAGTGAAGTTATATTTATATCGCTTGTCTTTGAAGGTCAAAGAACAAACGGACGCTTTCGAGCGTAAAAATTCAGAAGGTAATAGTTTTGAAAGGCGTACTTGGCTGGACGATATATTTAGTCAACAATTCACATTTATACATAGAAGTAGCGAATTCTATTTTGTTCCAGCACGACAAGCAGAAACTAATTTACCACATCACCTAATTTCAGGATGGATAGCGCGTGACAAGTCTTCCGTTGAAAGAACACCCCCTTGGGAAGGTTTAGATCCTACGGAACACGATTCATGGCAAGCCTCTTTGCTCATTATCGATCCAACAGCACATGAAGACGGCCAAAAACTAGCATTTGAATTGCGATCAGATGTAGGCAAAACAGATCCAATAATTTCTTCACTTATCATTTCATTAAATGAAAGAGGCAGATCAGAACCGTTTTCAACCTCCGTATTTCCAATAATCCACGAGCGTTCGTTCATGCAATTTTCCGAGGCAAATCGAGGAAAAATAAATAAGATTACTTATGATGTTGCCGTACCCAATATGTTTGACAGCGCGGACGATCACACAAATGAAATGAGAAATTTACGGGACAAGGGTAATATTTCGCGAGCGAAGACAACACTTGAAAGTGATGGTGCAATAAACATCGAAGGCACGCAATTAGATGAAATTGCAGCTCATGTCGAAAAAGGTGGCGGTACCATCTCGGCAAAGACAAGTGACGGAGAAAAATATAACTCCAACGATTATGCTGTTTCAGAAGAAGTACATATGAACGGTGCAGAACCGGAGGGAGAAACTTTTTGGCAGCGTATCAAAGACGCAGCAGATAGGATTTTTTGATGAACCGAACGCTTGCATATAGTACTTTGATATTTATTGCTGTGGGTTTAACTGTAATTTCAGCAACAAAGCCTCAATACTTGTCTGATTCGAACTCTTTTTTGTCTCAATTTGTGAATCATGAATTCCTAAATATTTTAGGCGTCATATTGGCAATAACGTTAGCATCCGTCGCGAACATTCATTTGGCATTCAACCGAATTGAAGAAAAATTTAATAAACCCAACGCACTTGTAAAATCTAGAGCTAACTTAAAGAAGTCTTCCTATTGGTTGATTGGTCTATTTATCGTAGGTGGTGTATTAGTCGTTGTGAAACCGATAGCTTGTGTTTCGGAAGTTTCAATTGCTCTTTTTAATTCGGGAGCAATCTTGGTTTTAGTTTGGCATATTCTTATATTGATTAGCCTAACAGAGTTGGTATTCAGAATAGAACCATCTTTCCCTCCGGATAATTCAAAGGATTAAAGTTTTATATTTTTATCTCCAACAGTCTCTCAACGTTGAGTCAAAAAATATTAAGCCGCTTTTCCAACATGACAACTTGTTTTTAAGAAAGGCCTCTTTTCTCCGCATCCTCGTATGGTTGATAGTATCTAAACCACATAGCATTTGGCCTATGCGCTTAATTTCACGATCCTTGCAGATGTGTGGTACTCTGTGTCTCGATCTTTCAACATTTAACAAATGTAGGGCGGATAATTCATGAAGCGAATTCTTATAACACTGATATTCGTTGCAAGCCCCAATATCGCAATGGCAGACGCTATTTACGGATGTTGGACCAATGGCGCTGAGCGTTTAGTCGTTGAAACTTCAAAGATAATCTCACCAAGCGGCGCCTCACCGCAAGCCAAGATTGATCGACACACAGCAATCTTTACAGCCCCAAATAGTGAACGAGATGCAGGGCGAACCCTTAATTTTCGGCAATTAAATGATAATGAAGTGGCACGCACAATAGGAGTAGATGCAAGTGGGACCCAACGCGAAATCTGGAACCCGTGCGACATGCCAATTAGTAAGGCCGATTAGTAAGGCCGATTAGTGAGATTGTACCAGAACCAATTTCATTAAAACTCGACTGACGCTCGGAAAACTGAGCGACTACGCGCCGGCTTTTGCCATTCCAGCGCGGACGATTGCGCGCAGATCATCAATCGGCTTGAGCTTGCCTTTTTCTTCAAAGTGCCAGAATGTCCAACCGTTACAGGCATCGAGCTCTTGAACTTTTGCACCCATTTTATGAATGGACCCACCGTCGCCATTAACTGCGACTGTACCATCTGCGCGGACAATTGCGCTCCAACGTTTTTTCGTATCGGTGAGCACTGCACCCGGATTAATCAAACCTGATTCAACCAGCGTATTAAACGCAACGCGCGGTAATGCCTTCTTACCGGTCATAACTTTTAATTCAGCTTGGCCCAAAGGCTCAACGGCATCGATGCGCGCTTGTGCTGCATCAATATAGTCTTGCTCACGCTCAATGCCGACAAAATTTCGGCCCAAACGTTTTGCTACTGCACCTGTCGTCCCTGAACCAAAGAATGGGTCAAGCACCACGTCGCCCGGTTTTGAAGATGCCATTAAGACACGCGCAAGCAATGCTTCAGGTTTTTGTGTTGGATGAATTTTCTTTCCATCATCACCTTTTAAGCGTTCGCCACCGGAGCAAATTGGAAAGAGCCAATCAGAGCGCATCTGAACATCATCATTGGATGCCTTCATTGCGTCGTAGTTAAATGTGTAGCTCTTGGCTTTTTCATCACGGCTTGCCCAAATCATAGTTTCATGTGCATTTTGGAACCTGCGACCACGAAAGTTTGGCATTGGATTTGTCTTACGCCAAATCACATCATTTAAGAGCCAAAATTCAAGATCCTGCAGGATTGAACCAACGCGGAAAATATTGTGGTAAGAACCTATCACCCAGATTGTGCCATTTGGTTTCAGCACGCGGCGACAAGCCATCAACCAAGCTCTAGAAAAACTATCATAAGCTTGGAATGATGAAAACTGATCCCATGCATCATCTACTGCATCGACTTTAGAATGATCTGGTCTGTGCAAATCACCACCTAGCTGGAGGTTATATGGTGGGTCTGCAAAGATCACATCAACCGAATTTGATGGCAGTGCCTCAAGTGCAGCTACACAATCGCCCTTGATAATCGAATTAAGGTAAGGGGTCTTCTCTTCAGATGATCGAGCGATGTCGGAAAGCGATACAATAGACGGCATAGGTTACTCACAATAAAAACACGAAACATGATGAGCACATTGTTACCGCACAGGGTAAAGATTGGGTTTGCAGACGTGGTTAATAAACAGTGAACAACATTCTTACCCTTGCAGCGCTTGATTAAACCGCCCAAATAAGGAAAAAGATATTTTTAACCTACCCCAAAATGAGACGGAAATTTTATGGCTGACCTGGATCTGGTGATTTTTGATTGTGATGGCACGCTTGTTGATAGCGAGTATCTAGCTGCGCAAATTGAATCTGAGCAACTCAACAAAGCTGGTTTTAATATTACGCCTGAAGAATTTGCCGAACGCTTTGCTGGTTTAACGACGAAAGAAATATTGTTTGAGGTTGAACGCGAAGCAAATATTCCGCTGCAAGCGTCTCTTTTAGAAACCACACAAAATGAGCTCAATACCCGTTTACCAAAAGAAGTTGAAGCCATTTGGGGTGCACACGAGGCATTGGACAAAATTGATGTGCCAATGTGCATTTGTTCTAATTCGCCGCAAGGTCGTCTAGAGGGCATGCTGTTAAAAACGCGCCTCAACAGCTTTTTTGGGGATTTTGTTTATTCTTCTCGCAACACTGGGGATGGCAACCCTAAGCCGGCGCCCGATGTTTTTCTTTATGCGATTGATAAGCATGACGCTGAAGCCGATTTTACGATTGTTGTTGAAGATTCAGAAGCTGGTGTTAAAGGTGCAAAAGCTGCAGGCACCCGTGTGATTGGCTTTACCGGCGGCAAGCACACATTCCCAGGTCATGCTGATAAATTAATGGATGCAGGCGCTGAAACAGTCGTCAACCGGATGGCTGATCTACCACAAATGATTGAAGCCCTTTCCGTCTGGAAAGAGCTTAAGTAATAAAGTGTCTTAGACTGTTTTAAAAAGTGTTAGTTCTTTGGACCAGTATCAAAGCCAACAAAGACTTCAGTTTCGCCACCAGCACCCGCTGGAATACGCACATCTGGATTAGCAAACACAAATTGCGCAGTTAAATTTGCACCTGACAATGCAACAGGTGTTTGTGTAAGCTCTGAATAAAGAACATTTCGCGTAACTTTATCAATAACAGCAACGCGCACCGGCAGGGTAACATTACCTGCTTTTCCTTGCGGTCCGGCAACTAACCTACCTGCGGCGACAACATTAACAACCAATTCATCACCGTTTGACGTACACGAACGTGTCGCATCAGCCAAAGATGCTTGATAGGTAATTTTTGCCGGATCACCATCTCCACCACGTGTATATGCACGATAAAATGATGTCCCATCCCGCAAGCTCACGCGCGGGCATTTGCCTTGAATGATCGCTGGTGTAGCTGCAGCATTTTGCTGTGCTGTAACATCCAGGGTCTGTGATGTTTCCGTTGAGTTACATCCTGCAAGGATTAGACAACCAATAACAACAGGTGAAGATTTGATAATTTTCGAAAACACTGGCCTATACTCTACTTTCAATTTTGATCATATTTAATCAAGTCACTTTTGATCTTTATATATCAGGGCTTTGCATCAATGGCATGATAGTCTATATCAGCGCCAGACAAAAAAATCGATCCACTGCGTCATATTAATGTTAATTATCGACGCAACCCCAGGAGAATTCTGCTTTGCAATATGTTTCAACGCGTGGTGAAGCCCCTCAACTTAATTTTAGCGACACTCTTTTGACTGGTTTGGCAACTGATGGCGGTCTTTATGTACCCCAATCATGGCCACAATTTAGCAAGCGTGACATAAAAGCTATGCGCGGCAAACCGTACGCAGATGTTGCCTATATGATATTGCAGCCATTTGTTGATGGGGAAATCCCCGACGAAAAGCTCAAAGCTATGATCGATGAAGCCTATGGTTCTTTTCGTCATAAAGCAGTAGCGCCAATGGTGCAAACCGATGATAATGCTTACCTTTTAGAATTATTCCATGGTCCAACGCTTGCCTTTAAAGATGTGGCAATGCAGCTTTTAGCTCGCATGATGGACTATATTTTAGAAGAGCGAGATCAACGAGCAACAATCGTTGGCGCAACATCTGGTGATACGGGAGGAGCCGCAATTGAAGCTTTTGCCAATCGCGACCGCACTGATATCTTTATTTTGTTCCCACATAATAGAGTGTCGCCGGTGCAGCAGCGCCAAATGACAACATCTAAAGCAAAAAATGTACATTCAATTGCGATTGAAGGCACGTTTGATGATTGCCAAGACTTGGTTAAAGCCATGTTCAATCATCAAGAGTTTCGAAATAATGTGCAATTATCGGGCGTGAACTCGATCAATTGGGGCCGAATTATGGCACAGATTGTCTATTATTTCACGGCAAGTTTGGCGATTGGCGGCCCAGAACGTAAAGTTTCTTTCACTGTTCCAACAGGTAATTTTGGTGATATTTTTGCAGGTTATTGTGCCAAACGCATGGGTTTACCAATTGCCAAGCTCAACATTGCAACCAATGACAATGATATTTTGGCAAGAACCTTAAAATCTGGCACATACGAAATGAAGGGCGTTAGCGCCACTAGCTCTCCTTCCATGGATATCCAGATCTCTTCAAATTTTGAACGTTTATTGTTTGATGCTTACGACCGTGATGCAAGCAAAGTACGCAGTGCAATGGGTGCGCTCAAACAATCGGGTTCTTTTTCTATTGAACCGTTGGTTTTAAAAGCCATTCGCCGCGAGTTTGCAGCTGCAAAAGCAACAGGTGCACAAGTAAGCGAAACGATCTCAAGATATAACCAACACAACAGCTATGTCGCCGACCCACACACCGCTGTGGGCTTGTTTGTGGCAGAAAAACTTGCCAAACCAACATCGGCAATGATCACATTAGCCACTGCGCATCCGGCTAAATTCCCAAGTGCTGTGAAAACTGCTTGCGGAATTAACCCTGCCCTGCCAAATTGGTTAAGTGACTTAATGGAACGGGAGGAACGGTTCAAGGTATTGCCTGCGGAGCTTAAATTTGTGGAAGAATTTATCTCAATGCACACACGAGCGAGCCAATAACCAAATCTAGTATGAATATCAACACCACAGTATTGCCCAATGGGCTGACCATTGTAACCGAGCATATGCCGCATTTAGAAAGTGTAGCGCTTGGCGTATGGATTAAAGCTGGCTCCCGCGATGAAACCGATCAAGAACACGGCATCGCACACCTTTTAGAACATATGGCCTTTAAGGGTACAAAACGCCGTTCAGCGCGTACAATTGCGGAAGAGATTGAGAATGTTGGGGGCGAAGTTAATGCGTCAACATCAACAGAAACCACCGCTTTTTATGCTCGCATGCTTAAAGAAGATGTGCCGCTCGCAATTGACATATTAGCCGATATTCTCACCCATTCCGTATTTGATGAGCAAGAGCTCATGCGTGAGAAGCATGTTATTTTACAAGAAATCGGTGCCGCAAATGATACGCCCGATGATGTAGTATTTGATAAATTCTCTGAAGCCGCTTTTAAAAACCAGAGCGTTGGCCGCCCAATTTTAGGCACGCCTGAAACAGTGCAAGGGTTTGAACCTGATCAAATCAGAGCCTATATGGATCGGAATTATTCCGCCGACCGACTGACAATTGTTGCCGTTGGTGCAGTAGATCACGATGAAGTTTGTAAACTTGCTCAAGCTAGTTTTTCTGATTTAAAGCCAGAGCATGGCAATACAAGAAACTACCCAAAAGCCAATTATACCGGTGGCGCTTATCGAGAAAAGCGCGATCTAATGGATGCACATATCCTTCTTGGATTTCAAGGCCGTGCATATCATGCACGAGATTTTTATGCTTCGCAGATCCTAGCTGGTATTTTAGGTGGTGGGATGTCATCACGCCTCTTCCAAGAAGTGCGTGAACGCCATGGCCTTTGCTATTCTGTTTATGCATTCCATTGGGGATTTTCAGATAGCGGTATATTTGGCATTCAAGCAGCAACTGGTGCTGACGATATAAAAGCGCTGGTGCCTGTCGTTATGACAGAACTTGCCAAAATTGCAGAAAATATAGATCAACAAGAGATTGACCGTGCACGTGCACAAATTCGGTCTGGACTTTTGATGACCCAAGAGAGCCCCGCAGCACGTGCAGGCCAGCTCGCACGCCAAATGATGTTGTTTGGGCGATTGATATCCAACGAAGAACTGATGGAACGCCTTGAAAACATTAATACCGATAGGCTAACTGATTTGGCTGGGCGATTGTTCTTTGGTGAGAAGATTACATTGTCAGCTGTTGGACCAATTGACCAATTGGTATCGCTTGAGGAAATGGAAGCTATGCTTGAAAGCCCTCATTCGATCATCCGAGCAGCTGAGTAATCAGCGTCAAAGCTTAAAGGCGAACAAAGCAAGGGTTTGAATGTTTTTTGTTGATTACCGAAATATCGCCAGATTAGCGCTCATGACCAGAAACTGGCTAGTAAGTCAAGTACTATCATTTTTCATGATTATGCTGGTCGTTGCTGGAAGCATTTTTGCACCAAACACTGCACATGCATTTGATGCTGTGCAAGTTACCAGTGATGAACTCGCTTTAGATCTTACCCAATCCGTTGAGGTTTTCCGAGGTCGCGGACCAGCGTTTCAGGTATCAACAGCGCCTGATAATGAAGGCATTGTTCGCCGGATTGAGGTTCGCGCTAGTAGCGAAAACCACAGTGGTGATTGGGCAGTTGTTGTATTAGCCAACACGACGAGCGAACAAATTGACCGATTATTTGTAGCGCCGCATTACCGATTGGCAAATGCCGGTGTGATATGGCCTGATTTGGGTTCTCAGCGGATCATCAGTATTACACCATCGGAAGGCTTTGCTCTTGATCGTGAGTTGTCAGATGAAGCTGACATTTTCCGCATTACGATGAACCCAGGCACAATTGTAACTTTTGTTGCTGAACTTTCATCCAATGATTTGCCGCAATTATACCTGTGGGAACCAACAGCATATAAAGACACCGTCAATTCCTTTACGCTTTACAAAGGTATTTTGATCGGGATTGCAGGGCTATTGGCTGTGTTCTTGACCAATCTATTTATTGTACGCTGGACTATAATGTTGCCGGCGACCGCGATGCTGGCTTGGACCGTGCTAATTTATATCAGCGTGGATTTCGGATTTTTATCTCAGCTCTTTAGTCTAGGGCCCGAAGAGCTACAGTTTTGGCGAGCAGGGGCCGAAGTTTTATTAGCTGGCGGTTTGATAATATTCTTATTCACATACTTAAACCTGCACAATTGGCACATTAATTTATCTTATGTTGCGCTTGTCTGGCTTTTGGGTCTTGCTGCACTCTTTTCCATCATCTTGATTGACGCTGCAGTGGCCGCCGGTATTGCGCGTATTTCCTTTGCATTGACCACCATATTAGCAATCTTCCTAATCGGATATTTGGCTTATCGAGGTTATGACCGCGCCTTTATGCTGGTGCCAACATGGATATTGACGATTTGCTGGCTTGCAGCCGCAGGCCTAACAGCGATTGGTGAATTGGATAACGACATCTTGCAGCCTGCATTGGGCGGCGGCATGGTGCTAATTGTGCTTTTGATCAGCTTTACAGTGATGCAACACGTGTTCACCGCAGGGATATATCAACAAGGACTGTTCTCTGATGCAGAACGTCAGTCGCTTGCTCTCACTGGTTCTGGAGATACGGTTTGGGACTGGGATGTATCGCGTGATCGTTTAACCACTAATCCGGATATATCTAAAGGTTTAGGTATGGCGCCAAACAGTTTGCAAGGTGCGATGCGCAACTGGCTGCCAATCTTGCATCCCAACGATCGAGATGGATTTAGTACAGCGCTTGATATTATGTTAGAGCATCGCCGTGGGCGCTTGAACCATGAGTTCCGCCTTCGCGCTTCAGATGGCCATCATCATTGGTTCTCGCTGAAAGCACGTCCTGTTGTTGGTGCAAACGGAGAGGTGATCCGCTGCGTGGGCACCGTGCACGATATCACCGAGCAAAAGACATCTGAAAGTCGTCTGTTGCGCAATGCCGTACAGGACAATTTGACAGGGCTACCAAATCAGGAATTATTTCTTGATCGTCTATCGACACTTTTGGCGATTGGTGAAAACCGACCGGATCTATTACCGACAGTCTTAGTCATCGATCTTGATGAATTTAAGCACATCAACCAATCCATTGGCATGTCATCTGGTGATACAATTTTATTGGCATTAACACGCCGAATTCGCCGTCTTCTGAAAAATGAAGACCTAATGGCGCGTTTAGGCGGTGATCAGTTTGGTATTGTGCTCTTATCTGAAACCGACCCCAAAAGCGTGGCAGAGCTGGCGGAAGCAATGCTGGAAGCAATTAAAGCACCGCTAGACTTTGCTAAACGCGAACTCACAATGACTGCATCGATTGGTATGTTGCGAGTTGTGAATAATCTGCAAGTACCGTCTGAAATCCTCCAGGATGCAGAGCTTGCAATGTTGCATGCGAAACGTTTTGGTGGAGACCGCATTGAGCCATTCCGCCCGGCATTCCGTTCAACAGGGGTGAGTTTCCAAAGCGTGCAAGAAAACTTAAAGTCTGCAATTGCCCGCAATGAAATGCAGGTCGTCTATCAACCGATTATCAAACTTGATACGCTAGAGCTTTCAGGTTTTGAAGCCCTTCTGCGTTGGGAAGATCCAAAACGTGGGTTAATCCCACCGTCAGAATTTATCCCGCTTGCCGAAAAGAATGGTTTTATTTTTGAACTTGGGATGTTTGCTCTTCAGCAGGCTGTTGAAGACATGTCGAGCTGGCGCACAATTTTGGGTGAATTACCTATTTTCATGTCCGTTAATTTGTCCGCCGCGCAATTGCAAAAATCTGAATTATTTGATGATATCAAGTCAACGCTTGGCCGTTCTAAATGTTCACCGTCGAACTTCAAGCTTGAGCTAACTGAAACCGTGCTCATGGGTAACCCTGATGTTGCATTGGCAACATTTGAAAAACTCAAAGCTCTTGGTGTTGGTCTTGCACTTGATGATTTTGGAACTGGATATTCATCCATGTCTTACTTATCAATGTTCCCATTTGATACTTTGAAGATTGACCGATCTATTGTGGTTGGCGAAGGTGAAAAGCGCGAGAAAATGCTTAAATCCATCTTGAACTTAGCTCAAGAATTGGATCTAGATGTTGTCGCTGAAGGTATCGATAGTACCGCGGGAGCAGAAGCTTTATCTGAGCTTGGCTGTCAATTTGGACAAAGCTATATGTTTGGTGCGCCTGCAAATGCGGACCAAACAACGCGTTTATTAAGAGAACGCTTTGCATCCTCATCGTCATAAATGAGTTAAGCGTGACCGCTCAAGCTTGATAGGTTCGCAGCTTCCACACCCATAGATGCTAAAGTTTTTGAATAGATCATATCTATCTCTGGTTCAAAAATCGCCTCTTCAAACAGCGGGCAAGACAGCCAGCTATTGGTCGCCATTTCGTCTTCCAATTGCCCCTCGCCCCAACCAGCATAGCCAAGGCACAATATTGCATTTTTGGGGCCCAAACCGCGTGCAATAGCGGTCAGGATTTCAAGCGTCGATGTCACCGATAAATCATCTGTAATTTTAATCGTTGAATCGCAAGAATATTCTGCTGTATGCAAAACAAACCCCCGACCTTGATCGACAGGGCCGCCGACATGTACCGGAATGTGATCAATGTCCACATTAGGTAGATCAATGCCGGCGGCTACCTCGCCCTTTAACTTTGCCATAAACTGGGAAAATGTGATGTCTGATTTTTTGTTGAGCACAAAACCCATTGCACCATCTTTTGAGTGTGAGCAAATTAAAATAACGCTACGTTCAAACTCAGTCTCATAAAGACCGGGCATGGCAATTAACATATGATCTTCGAGTACGCCGCCGCCACCACGTTTGAACAATTCGTTGGATTTAGTCATTTAAAATGCCTGGTTACACTGCAGATATATGGTCTACTAAAAGCAAATATGGCCCAAGATAGCAATCGTATCGCGCGGATGCGGTCCGATTTTCTTAAGGATTGGTTAACGTAATTTGTTTCCTGAAAGGGATACTCCAATAGGCGTGATAAACTGAATTTGATTGGCGAGTGATGGGTAGATGCTGTATATTTTATCTATGATTAAAGTTTTAACATCCACTTTTATATTGTCCACGAGCTTATCCGCAGCGATGATGCTTCCAATTTCCGACAGCTTTGCAGCGAGTTCTGAATGGCAGGACGCAGAAGGCGCACGTGTGCGAGTGGTGACACAATCAACCCCGGATGAAAACGGTGTTATAAAGGCGATTGTTGAAGTAGATTTAGAACCGGGTTGGAAAACCTATTGGCGTGAACCAGGCTCAAGCGGCATCCCACCGCTTTTTAATTTCTCAAACAGCAAAAATGTCGAGGATGTGAAAGTTCACTTCCCAGTGCCAAGTTTAATTTCTGATGAGACAGGCAGTTACGCTGGCTATAAAAAATCTCTGGCTTTCCCAATTGATTTAAAAACAAAAGACGCACGTGATGCTACGCATTTGCAAGCTGATATATTTTTAGGTGTTTGCAATGAGATTTGCGTACCAATATCGGCAAATATTGATTTAGACTTGAAAGAGTTTCAAACCTCATCAGAACAAAATGTGCTGATTGAAAATGCGCGCTTTAATCTGCCGACACAGCCGGCAAAAGACTTCAACCTCAAACAAGCAGAATATGTAAGCGATACTAATTCTGTTGAATTTGAAGTGACATTGCCAGCTTTTTACCCACCAAATATGCAACCAGAGGTCTTTATCCAAAGCCCTGAAAAGTGGCCAATGTCTCAACCGAAACTGATTAAAACTGTAGATGGTTCTGTGCGCTTTAAAAGTGATATATTTGATCAACCCGATGCGAATACACCGCTTGAAGGGCCGCTTTATGTGCTCTTGAAATTGGGACAGCGCTCTGTTGAAACAACCATTGAGTTGGGTACAACTCCCATTTGTCAGCATAAGGTCGGCACAACTAGCTGCTAATCTCGGCAAATAACCAATTATGTTAGATATGAACTCTTGTTTTTTATCCAGTTAAGACTATGTCAAATTTAGGCTAAACTTAATTAAGGATATTCAAGACATGGCTATTTCAATTGGTGATAACCTGCCTGAGGCAGTGTTTAAAGAAAAGACATCGGACGGCATGGCAGAAGTATCTGTAAAAGATATTTTTGAAGGTAAAAAAATTGCCCTTTTTGCGGTTCCTGGTGCGTATACACCAACATGTCATTTGAACCATCTTCCAGGTTATCTTGAAAACAGAGATGCGATCCTCGCCAAGGGAGTTGATGATATCGCGGTTGTTTCTGTCAATGATGCATTTGTGATGGGTGCATGGGCGCAAAGCACTGGTGGCGAAGGTAAACTGCGTTACCTTTCTGACTGGGATGCAAGCTTCACCAATGCAATTGGTATGGAGATGGATTTATCAGCTGGTACACTGGGCATGCGTTCAAAGCGTTATTCGATGATCGTCGATAATGGCAAAGTAACGGCGCTCAACGTTGAAGATAGCCCTGGTGAAGCTGTTACATCTGGCGCATCACGCCTGCTTGAGCAGTTATAAGCGTAATCTCTATTTAAATGGTTCCATTCCGGCACGTGCAAGCTCGTCAGCACGCTCGTTGTCGGGATGTCCCGCATGACCTTTGACCCAATGCCAGGTGATGTTATGGCGCGTTGCCGCTTCATCGAGTGCTTGCCATAATTCTACGTTTTTTACAGGCTTCTTCGCAGCGGTGCGCCAATTATTGCGCTTCCAACCTGCAATCCACTTCATAATGCCATCGCGGACATAAACTGAATCTGTATACAGATCGATCTCACACGATTGCTTAAGCGCATTTAAGGCTTCGATCGCAGCGGTTAGTTCCATCTGATTATTGGTGGTTTCAGATTTGCCACCTTTGAGTTCTTTTTCGTTCCCTTGGTAGCGCAAAATCGCACCCCAACCACCAGGCCCTGGATTACCCGAACAGGCACCATCTGTATAAATTACAATTTTTTTCATAAAACTACATCAAACCATATTCAGATGATGACTTAATCTGATTGTGAAACCTTAGACGCTTAAGATATTCAAGCGGATCTTTCTTTTGAACAAACGCACCATCAGGAACCGTCAACCAGTCATAAATTCGCGTTAGGAAAAACCGCATAGCTGATCCTCGCGCAAGAATTGGCAAGGCATCTTGCTCAGCTTGTTCAAGCGGGCGCACAGATTGATATCCCTTAAGTAACGCCCTGCCCTTGGTCATATTGTATGAGCCATCGGCTTCAAAACACCACGCATTTAAACAGATTGAAATATCGTAGGCGAACATCTCATTACAGGCGAAATAAAAGTCGATCAAACCGGATAATTCATCACCAATAAAAAACACGTTATCAGCAAATAGATCCGCGTGTATCACGCCCTTCGGCAAATCTTTTGGCCAATTGTCCTGAAGCTCTGCCAAGCTTTTATCGATCTCAGCAGCGAGGCCTTTTTGAACAGTATCAGCTTGGTCATGAGAGAGCTTCCACAATGGCGCCCAATCTTCCATCGCAAGTGAGTTCTTACGGGAAATTTCGAAATCTTTTCCAGCTAAATGGAAATTTGCGAGCGCCACACCTAACTCTTTGCAGTGCTTTGCCTGTGGACGACGCAACCACATACCTTCCAAGAAGGTAATGATAGCAGCGGGTCTTCCGGCTAGTTCGCTCAGCATTTCGCCATCATTACGATGAACTGGCAAAGGACAATTTAGACCCCGCTCTGCAAGATGCTCCATAAGTCCCAAGAAAAACGGTAGATCATCTTTATTCACACGCTTTTCATACAGCGTTAAAATGAACGTGCCCTCGGTTGTGCGCAAAAGAAAGTTAGAATTCTCCACCCCTTCAGCAATGCCTTTATAGGAAAGCAACGTACCAATGCCGTATTGCTTTAAACAATCGGCGAGTTCAACCTCGTTGATATCTGTATAAACTGCCATGTTATTGACCGTTCACAAACGCCATGTCGCTGACGGTTAATTCAACATCACGTAGTTCTCTGTTCACGAGGAAACTCTCTGTTTCTTTCACCATTTCAGCCAACACAATTTTAACAGTAAATCTTTGGCGGAACGCATCAATAATTTCATCAACAATGACTTCTGGCGCCGATGCACCTGCGGAGATACCTAGCGTTTTGACACCATCAAATTCATCCCAATTGATCTCTTTTGCGCGTTGGACCAATAAGGATTCCTTGGCTCCTGCGCGTTTAGCAACTTCGACCAAACGCTTTGAGTTGGATGAATTAGGCGCACCAACGATGATGAAATGATCGCAATTGTCTGCCGCTTGTTTCACAGCTTCCTGACGATTGGTGGTAGCATAGCAAATGGATTCAGCTGCAGGTGCTTGAATATTTGGGAACTTTTCCTTCATTGCGTTGATCACATCCTGTGTATCATCAACAGACAAAGTTGTTTGGGTGACAAAACCCAGTTGATCCGCGTTTACTGGCTCAAACCGCGCAACATCTTCAACTGTTTCTATCAGCGTGACTTCACCAGCCTCAAGTTGCCCCATGGTTCCAATAACTTCTGGGTGTCCTTTGTGCCCGATCAGAATGACATGGCGCCCCAAACGCACGTGACGCATGGCCTGTTTATGTACTTTGGATACAAGCGGACATGTCGCATCTAAATAAAACAGATTACGAGCAACGGCGTCTTCCGGCACCGATTTAGGCACCCCATGGGCGGAAAATACAACGGGCTGATTAACGTGTTCAGCTGGGATCTCATCAAGCTCTTCAACAAAAACTGCGCCGAGTTCTTCAAGACCTTCAACAACAAAACGATTATGGACAATTTCATGACGTACATAGACAGGTTTGCCATATTTTTTGAGTGCTAAAACCACAATCTGAATAGCGCGATCAACACCTGCGCAAAATCCCCGTGGACCGCATAATCTAATTGTCAAATCAGGTTTAGACATCAATAAACTCTTTCGAAAATCATTTCTTATTTAGTGGGTCGGCGAGACGTCAATGTCAAGATGCGTGATGATGCTAACTCACACCACCTGTTGTTTTACGCCGAAACAAAAAGATTACAACGATGCATAAAAGTGTTGCTGCAAGCCCATACCAGGTAAACGCATATTGAAGGTGATTATTTGGCAGATCAATCAATGTCACACCGCCCTGGGGAAAGCCTCCAGGGTTTGGGGTCTCATCTGCATCAACGAAGAATTTCAACAGTTTTGGGTCATCAAAACTAAGACCTGTTGTTTGAACCATTGATCGCAGGTCTTTCCAATAATAGATATTCTTATCCAGATCATTTTCAGGCACTACGCTAGAAGGTTTTTCATCGAGCATTTTTCGTGCAAGCCCTATTACAGTAACAGCGCCATCAATTTGTCCTTCCAACCTGGTCGTTGGTTCTTTAAAATCAAAAGGAACAAAACCTCGGTTTATAAAGATAACGCCAAAGTCTCCCATCAGCGGCGTATAAACATAATAACCAGAAAACCCGTTATGCGTTGCAAAGAAATGTCGTTCTTTGGTGTGATCAAACACCCCCGTTACCGATACAGGCTGGTATTCAAACTCCTCGCCTGCATTCGATAATTCCAATAACGCTGGCAGGCTGATCGGTCTTGAAGCTAACCTTAGCTCAATATTGGTAAGAAGCGTTTCTTTCCACTCAAGGCGTTTCATCTGCCATGATCCTAGTACAATCAAAGTAGCAAATACTGCAGCTAGAATGAGAAAGACCAAAACCGCGATTATTCTTGATTTAGATGTAGCTGAATTATGCACGATCAATCTCACCCTGTTGTGCTTTATTTCTATATTGCAGACAAATCATGATGCCCTTCATAGCGCGCAGCAAATATAATCCAAGCGCAATGGATATAGGAAACCAAATGAGGAGTTGCAGCCATAAAGGCGGGCTGTAATTGACCTCTAGCCATAATGCTAAACCAACCACGATAAACCCAACTGCCGTCATAACAAAGACCGCAGGTCCGTCTCCTGAATCTGCAAAAGAAAAATCTAGATGGCAGCTGCGACAAGATTTTTTAAGACCCAAAAAACCCTCAAACAATTGCCCTTGCGCACAACGAGGACAGCGACCCTTCATTCCGGTTTTAACCGGATCAACTGGTGCAAAGCGTTGCTCTTGGGTCATAAAACCTTCCTATCCCTAAAATAGAAAGGGCGACCAATTAGCCGCCCTTTTTTTAAATCTTATGTCGACCATCTTAGTGATGGATCGGTGCGCCCCATGATGCCCATACATAGATGGCAAAGAAGAGGAACAACCACACCACATCAACAAAGTGCCAGTACCATGCAGCAGCTTCAAAACCAAAATGCTGCTTCGGTGTGAAATGACCCATTAAGGCACGGATCAAACAAATTGCTAAGAAGATTGTACCGACCAAAACGTGAAAACCGTGGAAGCCTGTCGCCATGAAGAATGTTGCACCATAGATGCTATCTTTAAAGGCAAATGGAGCCACTGTGTATTCGTAGAACTGAACACCTGAGAACAATACACCCAAGAGGATTGTGCCAAGCAAGCCGTAGATAACGCCCTGACGATCATCGTGAAGTAGTGCGTGGTGCGCCCAAGTAACAGCAGTACCAGACCATAGAAGAATAACAGTGTTGTATAACGGCAAGTGAAGTGGATCTAGAACCTCAATACCCGCTGGTGGCCATTGACCGCCAGTATAAGCAACACGGGCTTCCTGGATAGCTTCAGCTGGGTAAAGACTTGCATCAAAGAATGCCCAGAACCATGCCACAAAGAACATCACTTCTGATGCAATGAACATGATCATGCCATAACGAAGGTGGATTGAAACAACGCGTGTGTGGTGACCTTCATGCGCTTCTTTAATTGTCGCAGCCCACCAACCGATCATTGTGAAAATAACCATGGCTAGACCAATATAGAAAAGCCAAGGACCACTTAGAAAAGATAATGATTTTAGCGAAGCTGCCTGATCATTCAAATAACGCATGTAACCGATGCCACCCAGTGCCATGACAAGGGCACCGACTGAGCCTGCGATCGGCCATGGGCTCGGATCAATAATATGATAGTCGTGATTCTTATTTCCAGCCATATGAATTACCCCTCAATGGTTGATTCTTCGCGGTAGATTCTCCGCCCGCGCGGACTTGCGTTGCGGATACCACAACATTAGTTATATTTTGAAGTCTTTTTTTCAAAATCATCCCTCACCTTCACCGATATTTTTTGGCGCAGTAGCCGCAGCTACTGGCTTTTCATCGCCATAGGGGAAGAATGTATAAGAAAGTGTGATCGTTTTAATGCCTTGTGTTTCTTCGTAGTTCACAATGTCTGGATCAACAAAGAAGACAACTGGCATATCTAAAACTTCACCTGGTTTGAGTTCAGTTTCTGTAAAGCAGAAACACTCAACCTTATTGAAGTAAGCACCAGCTGATTGCGGTGTTACGTTAAAAGTTGCTTGGCCGTGAGTATTCATTTGCGAAATACTTTTTGCAAAATATTCCATTTGAGCTGTTTCACCAATGGCGATTTCAACTTCACGAACTTTCGGAGCAAACTCCCAACCAAGAGCCGGTGAAATATTTGCATCAAAACGGATCTTGATCTTCTGATCTAAGATCACATCTGATGCTTGTTCAACGCGTGCAGTTGTGCCGCCGTAACCTGTTACCTGGCAAAAAATCTCATAAAGAGGTACCGCAGCATAGCTCATGCCAACCATAGCGCCAACAAAACCAACACACGCAAATGCAACATTGCGGTGGCGTTTGTCAGCAGGATTTTGCTTCGGAGAATTGTGTTGTTCAATATCTGACATGTTCACCCTCCTACAAACTACGATTTAAAATGTCTGGACCAATTTTTATCACGGTCAAAGCGTATACGATAAAGACAAACGCAATCAAAAATATCGCAAGTGCAATCGAACGACCCTTGCGCGCTTTAGCTTGTTTTTCTGTCAGTTCTACACGTTCGAGATCAGCCATCACAGACCTCCAACGATTAGCATGATAGCGCGATCGATCAGCAGCATGCCAAAAATAGCAAACAGATAAACGATTGAGTAGCCAAACAATTTCTTGGCTGGTTTCATTGTTTGATCATCATCACGCATTTGATAAGTTTTTAATGTGTACCAAATAAATCCAAGACCAAGCGCGAAAGACACAACGCCATAGGCAAGACCTGCAAACCCTAAAATAGTCGGCAAGACACCAACTACAGCTGTTAGTACCGCATAAGCTAACATCTGCACTTTGGTTTTCCGAGCACCAACAACATTTGGCATCATTGGAACACCAACGGCTTCATAATCGCCTTCTTTAAACAAAGCGAGAGCCCAAAAATGGGGTGGTGTCCACAAAAAGATGATCGCGAAAAGTACAATGCTTTCAACTGTAACTGTACCTGTAACAGCAGCCCAACCAATCATTGGTGGAAATGCACCTGCAGCTCCACCAATGACGATGTTCTGAGGTGTCGAGCGCTTAAGCCACATAGTGTAAATAACGGCATAGAAGACGATCGTGAAGGCCAAAATACCTGCAGCCAACCAATTGGTAGCCAAACCTAAAAAGATCGTTGAAAATACCGACAAGCCTATACCAAATCCTAAAGCTTCTGGTTTGGTGATACGACCTGATGGAATAGGACGCTTTTGCGTGCGGGTCATAACAGCATCGATATCTGCATCATACCACATGTTCAACGCGCCGCTGGCACCGGCACCAATTGCAATACACAAAATTGCGACCATGCCAATGAATGGATGAATATAACCGGGTGCTACAATCAAACCAACAGCCGCTGTAAATACGACAAGCGACATAACGCGTGGCTTGAGCAATTCAAAATAATCACCAGCAACCGCCTCTGACAAATGTACGTCAGAAGAAGAAGTTTTTATTTCAATATTTTGAGTGACTGCCATTTAAGTGGTCATCCGTTCAAAGTTACTAAACGCCCGTTTAATTTTTAGCGAAACCGCCGGGATCAAAACTGAACCGGCGGTTTCTATTCTTAACTCGAAGATTATTTGATCTTCGGAAGCTGTTCCCACTGGTGATATGGTGGAGGAGACGTCAATTCCCACTCAAGTGTATCAGCACCTTCACCCCAAGGGTTGTTGCCTGCAGGACGTTTTTTCGCAAATGCTTCCCATACACCGACCAAGAAGATCACAACACCAACAGCTGAGATATATGAACCATATGATGAAATTGCATTCCAACCAGCGAAGGCATCAGGGTAATCGATATAACGACGAGGCATACCTGCAAGACCCAAGAAGTGTTGTGGGAAGAACACAATGTTCACGCCAACAAATGTAACCCAGAAGTGCGTTTTCGCGAGGAATGAGTTGTACATGTAGCCCGTGATTTTAGGGAACCAGTAGTACCAACCTGCAAAGATCGCAAACACAGCACCAAGAGACAACACGTAGTGGAAGTGAGCCACAACATAGTATGTATCGTGGTATGCGCGATCTAGACCAGCGTTCGCCAATTGCACACCTGTTACACCACCTACGGTGAACAAGAAGATGAAGCCAATAGCCCAGATCATTGGTGTGCGGAATGTGATTGAACCACCCCACATTGTTGCAATCCATGAGAAGATCTTAATACCCGTTGGAACCGCAATAACCATTGTTGCAAACACAAAGTAGCGTTGTGCATTCAGCGAAAGACCAACTGTGTACATGTGGTGAGCCCACACAACAAAGCCAACGACACCGATACCAACCATCGCATATGCCATACCCATGTAACCGAAGATTGGCTTACGTGAGAATGTAGACACGATGTGCGAGACAATACCAAAACCAGGCAAGATCAAAATGTAAACTTCAGGATGTCCGAAGAACCAGAATAAGTGCTGGAACAAAATAGGATCGCCGCCACCTTCTGGTGAGAAGAATGCGGTGCCGAAGTTACGATCTGTTAGTAGCATTGTGATCGCACCAGCAAGAACTGGCAAAGACAATAGCAACAAGAATGCTGTTACAAGCACTGACCAAGCAAACAATGGCATTTTATGCAATGTCATGCCAGGCGCACGCATGTTCAAGATTGTTGTGATGAAGTTGATCGCACCAAGGATGGATGAAGCACCCGCAACGTGAAGTGCTAGGATCGCGAAGTCCATCGCAGGGCCAGGCTGACCAGTTGTGGAAAGCGGTGGATAAATTGTCCAACCACCACCAGTGCCGTAAAAGCCTGTTGGACCTTCAACAAACATTGAAAGCAAAAGCAAGATGATCGCAGGAGGCAACAACCAGAATGAGATGTTGTTCATGCGCGGGAAAGCCATATCCGGAGCACCGATCATGATCGGAACCATCCAGTTGGCAAAACCACCAATAAGCGCTGGCATAACCATGAAAAAGATCATGATCAGAGCGTGCGCAGTGGTGAACACGTTGTACATGTGCTTACCGCCATCGATCGCAGCATCGCCATCAATGCCATAAACCATTGCCGCAAGGCCGTGGAAAATCTGAATGCCTGGCTCTTGCAATTCCATGCGCATAACGACGGAAAGCGTGAACCCAATAATACCGGCGATGATCGCGAAGATCAGATAAAGCGTACCAATATCTTTATGGTTGGTTGAATAAAGCCAACGACGAACAAATCCCTTTGGAACGCCGTGGTCATCATGTGCTGCAGCTGCATCAGTCATAATTATCGACCTCTATCTTATTGAGCTTCAGATGCAGCGAGTTGAACGGCTTTTTCACCCGTTGCAACCGATGCCATCAAAGCTTCGTTAGCAGTTTCAAGATCGTCAGCTGCTGCTGCCAACCAAGTTTCATATTGTTCGTTAGACACGACGCGAATACCGATCGGCATATAAGCGTGATCTTTACCGCAAAGCTCGGAACACTGACCGTAATAAAGGCCTTCTTTCTCTGCCTTGAACCAAGTTTCGTTCAAACGACCCGGGATCGCATCAATCTTGATACCAAAAGCTGGCATTGCAAAAGCATGGATCACATCGGCAGCAGTGACAATAACGCGTACCATAGTATCAACAGGAACAACGATATCATTATCAACTGCGAGCAAACGCGGATATTCAGCAACATCTTCTTTGCCGTATGTCGCACGATCATCTTCCTGAAGCATCAATGCATCAAACGAAAGTTCACCCTCTGTTTGATACTCATAACCCCAATACCACTGATAGCCAGTCGCTTTAATCGTAAGCTGAGGTTCTTCTTCTGGCGCAAGTTGTTGTGTCAGAATGTTAAATGAAGGAATAGCAATCGCTAGCAACATCAAAATCGGACCCAATGTCCAAACAATTTCAATACTTGTATTGTGCGTTGTTTTTGATGGTGTCGGATTAGCAGATGCTCTAAATTTTATGCCTACATAAATTAGCAATGCCAAAACAAACAATGTGATAGGGACGATGAACCACATTGTATAATGTTCAAATTCTCTGATTTGACGCATCATGTCAGTCGCAGCAGGCTGCAAACCCAGTTGCCAATCAACAGGTTGGGCAGCAAATGCACCCTTAATCGAAAGCAGCAGGCCTGATAGCATTAAAGCCGCGTGAGCCAATTTTTTCACGTTGGATCTCCCTCGCAAAACGTTTTAGCGCCCTTACGGCGCAGAATCTTAATATACCCAAACCCGTTAAAACCACAGTTTAGTCTAGACCGCAACCGATCTTACCAACTAATCATGCGGCATTTTTGCGCGCTATCCACAAATTCTTCATCATTTGCGCAAAGATGGGCATGAATTATTGCTTTAGTGGACATTCTCATGTGCTAAATTTACGTCAAAATCATCTCATTGAACTACAAATTTGCGTTTAGCGCATGTCATTTTACCAAAAAAGTTAGAATTTCACAATTTTGCCGATATTAATCTCCCTTATGCTTTCAGGCTGGCACAAGGGGTGATATTTTAACCTATAACGGCTAGATATGAATAAAAGTGATTCGTCAGCATTGGTGGGCGGCCAATAAACATATGATGGTGAGAGCCGAATGAAATTATCTAAAGTCGCAGTATTATTCTTCATTTTCATGGGTTACCTTGTGCCCGGCATTGCGTCAGCGCAGACCGCGGAAACCGACCCAGGACGACAAGTAATTCCCAATCCAAATGGCAAAAGTAGCCAACCTCCCGGGTTTATCAAACAAAAGTTTGGTGAGTGGCATATTGTCTGCGATCAGCCAGCAGGTGCGCCGGGCGATCAATGCGTTTTGATGCAAAATGTTGTTGCAGATGACCGTGATGATGTCGGCTTATCAGTCATCGTGATTAAAACAGCAGATAAACAAGCCCGGATCTTGCGGATCTTAGCGCCGCTGGGTGTTTTATTGCCAAATGGTCTTGGTTTGATCATCGATGGTAAAGATTTAGGTCGTGCTTATTTCACACGTTGTTTCTCTGATGGGTGTTTTGTGCAAGTCATCATGGATGATGCAATGCTTAATGCGCTAAAAGCAGGAAGCACAGCGATCTTCTTTATTTTCCAAAGTGAAGAAGAAGGCATTGGGCTGCCGGTTGACCTAACGGGTTTCTCAGATGGTTTTGCAGCGCTTGAGTAGCACTTCATAACATCCATAAATCTATCCTCACCTTAATGTGAGCCTACGGCACTGCTAATTGTGTTTGAATTCATCAACCACAATGCTTAAATGTGTCTTATAGAAGCTACCCCTTTTCGGAGAATATTTATGTCGATCAACCTCATCGAAAAATTTGATATTGATGCAAGCAAATTGCAGAGCATGGTGTCAGAGAGTTTATCTAACGCGGATGATGGTGAACTTTTCCTTGAATATGCTGAGTCTGAATCATTGATGTTTGATGATGGTCGATTAAAATCAGGTTCATACAACACTGATCAGGGATTTGGATTGCGCTCCGTTGCTGGGGAAGCAACTGGCTATGCGCATTCTGGAGAACTAAGTGAAAACGCGTTAAAGCGCGCCGTTGATGCAGTAAGCGCGGTTACCCGCGGATATAAAGGTACTTATAGTGACGCGCCACAGGGCACGAACAAAAAGCTTTATTCAGAAGAAAATCCGCTTCAATCTCCGAATTTTGAAGCCAAAGTGTCCTTGCTTAAGGAGATGGATGCTTATTTACGCAACAAAGACGATAAAGTGCGCCAAGTTTCCGCGTCGCTTAGCGCAAGTTGGCAAGTCGTGAATATTTTGCGTGCTGATGGCCATATTGTGCGCGATGTACGCCCTTTAACACGCATGAACATTTCAGTTATTGTTGGTAAAGGTGACCGACAAGAAACAGGAACTTACGGCATAGGTGGCCGGCAAGAGTTTGGTGATTTTCTTCTCACCGAGAGCTGGCAAAAAGGTGCTGATGAAGCACTAAGGCAAGCATTGGTGAATTTAGAAGCCATTCCAGCACCTGCGGGCACAATGGATGTTGTGCTGGGTGCAGGTTGGCCGGGGGTTATGCTTCATGAAGCTGTGGGCCACGGGCTTGAAGGTGATTTTAACCGCAAAAAAACCTCTGCTTTTGCTGACTTGATGGGTCAACAGGTTGCTGCAAAAGGTGTCACCGTTGTAGATGATGGCACGATAGAAAATCGTCGCGGCTCGCTTTCAGTTGATGATGAAGGCACGCCTTCTGGCTACAATGTGCTGATTGATGATGGTAAACTGGTTGGTTACATGCAAGATCGCCAAAACGCCCGTTTAATGGGTGTGAAGGCAACGGGTAATGGTCGTCGCCAGAGCTATGCGCACCAACCTATGCCGCGCATGACAAATACTTATATGTTAGGTGGCGATAAGGAACCTGAAGAAATCATCACATCCGTTAAGAACGGTATCTATGCAGTCTCATTTGGTGGTGGACAGGTTGATATTACGTCTGGCAAATTTGTGTTTGGCTGCACGGAAGCCTACATGATTGAAGATGGTAAGATTGGGGCCCCAGTTAAGGGTGCAATGATGATTGGCAATGGACCAGAGGCTATGCATCGCATTTCAATGGTTGGAAATGACATGGCGCTTGATACAGGTGTCGGTATGTGCGGCAAACAAGGTCAAAGCCTGCCAGTAGGTGTTGGCCAACCTCATTTGCGTATGAACCAAATGACGATTGGTGGCACGCAGACCTAGGTTTATACCGTATAAAAACGGGTTATTTAAATACTATTAACCAAGTAATTGTTCTTTCGTTCTTACATCGCGTGACTGGCGATTTTCTTTAGTGTACCTTAACGTAATACTGGTACCAATAAGCCCAGACACCGAGATAAGTTTACAATGAGCAATCCAGGGCTTTTTGCCGCGAAACGATCGATTAAAAAAGCTGCAATCCAAACTGGGTTGGAGTTGTTTTCCGTCGCGTCTAGCACTGGGATATTTCAGAGCGCCCGCGGTTTAGGCTCAATTTTTACCCTGCACCGAGTAGAACCACACAAATATTCTCGATTTGATCCCAATGCACATCTAAGCATTACACCTGAGTTCTTAGAAAAAGCCATCATCGAACTTAAATCAAAGAACTTCAAAGCAATTTCGCTTGATGATTTACCTGCGCATTTGAGTAATGCTGATCCCAAGCAACCTGCCATGGCTTTTACTTTAGATGATGGATATCGCAACAATTTTGAATATGCGTTACCGGTATTTAAGAAACATAATATCCCATTTACAGTTTTTGCTTGTAGCGGGTTTGTTGCGCGCCAACACACTATGTGGTGGGAAACAGTTTCTGAATTGGTGATAAAAACCAACCGCCTAAAATATGATCTCGGCAATGGACCGCGCGATATTAGCGCCAGCAATCTGGCTGAAAAATATAATCTTTTTTGCTGGCTTGCGCACGACATCATGTCTCTTAAACAAAACGAGGTCATTGCGCGGCTTGATGAAATTGCTCAGCATAATGGTGTAAACGCAACCGATATTACAGATCAACTGATTATGGATGAAGCTCAATTAAAACAATTGTCTGCCGAACCATTGGCGCAAATTGGGGCTCATACTGTCAGCCACCCTAACCTTGCACTCTTATCAGATGACCAGCTTGAAATTGAACTTGATCAATCACGCCGTGACGTGGAAACAATGATATCCACTCGCCCGACGAATGTCGCTTATCCCTATGGCAAGTTGGAAAACGCAAACAATCGCGAATATGATGCTGCTAAGCGATTAGGCTTTGATTTAGCCGTATCAACCGAGCCGGATGTTTTGCGCGAGAACGTTAAAGACAATTTACATTCTATCAGCCGCATTTCGCTTAACGGGTACTACCAAAGTAACCGCTATGTGGGCGCTTTGGCATCGGGCATACCGTTTAAGTTTTTCCCTCGCACAGCAAATAAATTTCAACGTTTGGTTCGATAGATAAAGAACTCACATGAAATTTTGTTGATTGTCTTAGGATAGTAAACAAAAACTTAAAGCAGACAATTCCACCGATACGCCCTTGACCTCCAAGCCACGCATTTAACACATTAACGCGATATTTTATAGTTAATGGTGTCAGGCTCTGATGTACACATCACCATCAAAAGCAGTGTCAGTATGGCCTCAACATCCTGATAAATGCACCTTTGTCACGATAAATTTCATCTCGGTCACATATTGTTAACCTTACAACGGGCATAATGCTTTCTAATAGCTTAATAGTTTTATGCAGTTTTTAGGTATTTTGATTTTAGTCATGACGCAGTTCATCAACTCATCAATTGGAAAAGTTACACGTCTATCCAGCAAGATTGCTTTGCTGCTTGGTGCGGCGTCACTTGCAGGATGCATGAGCTCTGTTACGACAACAATGCAGGCGACTAATGATGTCGCTGCATATTCAGTTGCATCCTATGAAAAGATCAAACTCAGCGATGAAGTGTTAGCGGATGCTTTGACTATTCAGCGCGTGGTTTCAAAATCAGGCCCTCAGTTTGTAGCAGCTGTTGAAAGTTTAAAAACAACAGAAACTGACGCTCCAGTTGGATTGGCATGGGCAAACGATGTCACTGGCAGCCAAGGTGAAATTACTTATGTCTCCGAACGGACAACTGGCAATACCGTTTGCCGTGATTTTAAAACTTCATTATTGAGCTTTGAAGGCGTTAGCCTTTATGAAGGTTTAAGCTGCAAGTCATCTGCAGGGGGCTGGACACTTAAGAAATTCTCTGAAATTTCATAAGCCCCGCCCCTTTTCATCTTTTTTTTCAAACAGACAAATCTGCTCTATACGGACCAATTGCGCTCCAAAACCTTTTGTACACAGCAAATTTCTTATTATCTCGTATACCTGTGGTTAACCACTACTTGCTAGTTTAGGGTTAGTATTGAGTTAAAGGGATTTGTAATGCGTAGCCCCTATGCGGTTTTGGGAATCACCCATGCTGCCAGAGATGAAGATATTAAAATGGCTTATCGGAAGCTTGCCAAAGTATGGCATCCCGATCAGAACCATAGCGACCCGCGTGCGCAAGAGGTTTTTGCCGAGATCAACAATGCCTATCAGCTGTTAACAGATGCGCCGCGTCGTAAGTTATTTGATGATGGAAAAATCGATGCAAATGGCCGCCGCCGCAAAAAGCGGACTGTGGTCAATACTGGATTTAATCCCTTTAAAAAGGCAGCGTCGAGCCCAAACACACCTGAACAGACAAAAGACAAAGCATCCGAAAAACCATTTTTTCATGAAAATAAACGGCCAACTGAGACGAAAGCTACTCAACAGGAACGTTCAGCATCCTCACCTGATAAGAACGCTAACTCGTTTAAACGTCACATTGATGAAAATGCGCCATTTGAAGAGCGATTGAACCAAATTTTTGGTAGCGAAGAAGAACGCCTTGCAGCTGAAGAACTTGAAGCGCATCGACGCCATATGCGCAAAGCTACAGGCGATAAGGCCAACTATCATGAAGAAGCAATGTCTGTTTTAGATGATGCCTTTACGAAGTTTGAACAGCAGCGTTACACATCGACAATGCGCGCGCCCGACCGTCATTATGATGTTGATGTGGAGCTAACTGATATCTTCACAGGCGCAACGTTGCCTATCGAGCCACATCGAAAACACTCACTCAATGTGCATATTCCAGCTGGAACAGCGGATGGCGCTAAGATCACAATCGAAAACATGGGTGGGTGCCGTAAAGGCGAAATCCCTGGCGATGTGATCGTCACTGTGCGCTATAAATCCAATCAACAATTTTGGGTTCGCAATGGCGAACTGCACACCCATCTTGCAGTTGAGCTTGCCGATGCGGTGCTTGGTGGTGAGGTGACGGCTCAAACGCCAGAAGGTCCTGCAACTTTCATGCTGCCGGAATGGACAAGTTCAAATCACATTATCCGAATTCCAAAGCGTGGGTTGCCATTCCCGAACGGTGATCGTGGCGATTTATGTGCAAATGTTTGTATTTTGCTCCCTGAAAAGCCCAATAATGAGCTAAAAGCTGTTTTAAAAGACGGTCGCAAAAGCTGGTTTATGTAAAATTTGTTTGTTGAACAGATTTTCTATTTGAATTCCATTCCAATCTTTTTCTACAAAAAAGAGTGAATTTGCCGCGTTCTTGCCACAAGAATGGGCTTGAACGCTTGAACCTCATCCATCCCTATGCCATAGGCTGATTAAATGACCGGGGATTTTCAACATCTCAACCCTTGAACTAGATCTGGGAGAAGAAAATGACAGAATCAAATGGCCTCATGAAAGGCAAACGCGGCCTTATCATGGGCGTAGCGAACAATCGTTCAATCGCGTATGGAATTGCCAAAGCGCTGTCAAATGCAGGTGCTGAAGTTGCACTGACATATCAAGGTGACGCTTTGAAAAAACGCGTTGAGCCTATCGCCGAAGAACTTGGCGCAATTGTTGCTGGCGATTGTGATGTATCTGATCCAGCTTCTATTGACGCAGTTTTCTCAAAACTTGAAGCTGACTGGGGCAAGATGGATTTCCTTGTTCATGCCATTGGCTTTTCAGACAAGAATGAACTCACTGGCCGTTATGTTGATACAAGCCACGACAATTTTGTTAAAACAATGGACATTTCAGTTTATTCATTCACAGCTGTTGCACAACGTGCTGAGAAATTGATGACCGACGGCGGTTCTCTGCTTACTTTGACCTATTACGGTGCAGAGCGCGTCATGCCACACTACAATGTTATGGGTGTTGCAAAAGCTGGGCTTGAAGCAAGTGTACGTTACTTAGCTGTGGACTTGGGTGGCAGCAAAATTCGCGTCAATGCGCTTTCTGCTGGACCAATTAAAACGCTTGCAGCATCTGGTATTGGCGACTTCCGCTATATCCTTAAGTGGAATGAGTATAACTCACCGCTAAAGCGCACAGTAACGATTGAAGAAGTGGGTGATAGCGCGCTTTATCTCCTATCTGATCTATCACGCGGTGTGACCGGTGAAGTACACCATGTCGATTCTGGTTATCATGTTGTCGGCATGAAAGCTGTTGATGCCCCTGACATCAGTACAGTCTAAATATTCAAAACTTCGGGGGCCAATTGGCCCCTTTTTTAATTCTAGTACCGAGGTTACCTAATGGTTATTTATGTCGTTCGTCACGGCCAGACAGACTATAATGCTGAAATGCGTTTCCAAGGCCGCATGGATATCCCACTCAACGCACATGGCCAAGGACAGGCCCGCGGCAATGGTCAATCTTTAAAAGAGCTTATTGGCGATCACGCTGATGAGTTTGACTTCGTTGCAAGTCCCTTAGGGCGCACGCGCCAGACTATGGAACTTATCCGCTCTGAAATGGGACTCGATATTTCTAATTACCGATTAGATGACCGTCTGATTGAAATATCGTTTGGTGATTGGGAAGGTTCATCCATCAATGAACTTGAAGCCAAGTTTCCTGAACTTTACGCACAACGCGAAAAAGATAAATGGAATTTTACACCCCCAGGTGATCCAACTGAAAATTACGATATGGTTTCCAAGCGAATTGCACCCTATCTTCAGTCTATAGATAAACCGACAGTTTGCGTTTGCCATGGCGGTGTTATTCGCACCATGTTTCATATAATAAATGGTGGGGATCAACGCGCGGCCGCAGCAGCACCCATTCCGCAAGACCGCATTGTAAAAATCGAGAATAACCACATCGCGTGGCTCTAATTCACCGCTATATGATGCGATCATAGAAAATAGTTTAAAAACCTGCCGTTTTGCCCTATGAGGGGTACAACAAAAGATACTTTTACGGATGAGTTTATGTCCCACAATACATTTGGCCACATGTTTCGCGTTACCACTTGGGGCGAGAGCCACGGCATAGCCATAGGCTGTGTTGTTGATGGTTGCCCTCCCGGCATTCATTTCACAACAGAAGAATTGCAGCATTGGCTTGATAAACGTAAGCCGGGGACCAATCGGTTTGTCACGCAGCGCAGAGAAGCTGATGAAGTTCGCGTTTTATCAGGTGTTTTGCCACAAGAAGACGGCTCGTTTATTTCAACAGGGACGCCAATTTCGTTAGAAATTCAAAACACCGATCAGCGCTCAAAAGACTATTCTGAAATTGCCAAACGATATCGCCCAGGTCATGCAGATTATACATATGATACCAAGTATGGCATTCGCGATTATCGTGGCGGCGGACGATCATCTGCACGTGAAACCGCAACGCGCGTTGCTGCTGGTGGTTTAGCGCGCAAGGTCGTACCTAATATGATTGTGCGCGCAGCGCTTGTGCAAATTGGCACGAAAAAGATTAATCGCGACAATTGGAATTGGGATGAAGTTAACAACAATCCCTTTTTCGCACCCGATGCAGAGATTGTTCCTGTTTGGGAAGAATATCTCGATACAATCCGTAAAAATGGCTCATCCGTTGGCGCGATCATCGAAGTGGTTGCCGAAAACGTCCCTGCCGGATTAGGTGCACCAATTTACGCAAAACTGGACACTGATATCACAGCCAACCTTATGTCGATTAATGCGGTAAAAGGCGTTGAAATCGGCAATGGATTTGAAGCTGCTATGATTTCAGGTGAAGAAAATGCTGATGAGATGCGAATTGATGAAAACGGTAATCCGCAGTTTTTATCCAACAAAGCTGGCGGAATTTTAGGTGGTATTTCAACAGGTATGCCAGTTGTCGCGCGCTTTGCTGTGAAACCAACATCATCTATTTTATCAACGCGCAAAAGCATTGATAGTGATGGACAAGAAGTTGATGTTCGCACGAAGGGACGTCACGATCCTTGTGTTGGTATTAGAGCTGTTCCAATTGGCGAGGCGATGGTTGCTTGCGCCATTGCAGATCATTACATTCGCGATCGCGGTCAAACAGGTCGCCTTGGTTCTCAAAACAATAATAATCAGGATTAAGTTAGATGTCGTTCAATCAAGCACGTGTTGTTGAAGCCATTCGCGCCATTGAAAATGGTGAAATTGTTGTTGTAACTGACGATAATGATCGTGAAAATGAAGGTGATTTAATCGTTGCAGCGACCCATTGCACACCGGAAAAGATGGCGTTTATCGTGCGCCATACTTCTGGGATTGTGTGCACGCCTATGCCGCGTTCTGAAGCTAAGCGTCTCAACTTAACGCCAATGGTTGCCGATAACGATGCGCCGCATGAAACCGCCTTTACGGTAACGGTTGATTATAAACACGGCACAACGACAGGCATTTCAGCTGACGATCGGACATTAACCGTGCGTAATTTAGCAAACCCAAATGCAGGTGCTGCTGATTTTGTGCGTCCTGGTCATATCTTCCCGCTTGTTGCGCGTGAAGGCGGCGTGCTTATGCGCTCTGGCCATACTGAAGCGGCCGTGGATTTATGTAAGCTTGCGAATTTACCGCCTGTTGGCGTGATTTGTGAAATGGTCAATGACGATGGTTCAGTGATGCGCGGCGAGCAAGTGAGTGGATTTGCTCAAGAGCATGGCTTAAAGGATGTTTCAGTTGCGGACCTCATTGCCTATCGCCAGCGACAGGAAACACTGATTGTGCGCAATGATAGTTTTGAAATTGAAACCCCTTACGGTACCGCAATGGCACATAGTTACTCCCTGCCATGGGACCCAATGCAGCATTTGGCAGTCGTTTTTGGTGATATCCGCGATGGCGTTGATATCCCTGTGCGTTTGCATCTTGAATCTGTTGCCGATGACGTGTTTGGCAAAGCGCAACCGCTTCAGGAGAACCTCAAACGCATTGCAGATTACGGTCGCGGTATTGTAGTTTATCTTCGCGAGGGTTCTGTTGGTGTGGGCCAGCAAGCTGCACGCCGTCTTGAAGCAACGGGCCAAGAAGCCCATGCCGAAGCGCAAACACGCGAAGAAGAGTGGCTAGAAATTGGCTTAGGTGCTCAGATACTAAAAGACCTTGGCACGACATCCATTCGCCTTTTAGCATCTAAAGAACGTCATTATGTTGGTCTTGAAGGTTTTGGTATTGAAATCTCATCAACAGAAATCATGGAATAGATAAACGAAACACTTGAGCATATGACAACTGAACTTTTCCGCAATCCGATATGCCTTGAACATATCACCCCGCCTGGGCATCCAGAACGTCCGGATAGATTGCGCGCTTTGGACCAATTGTTTGAGCATGAAAACTTCGATGCACTTGTTTCATTGGAGGCAAAAGCGGCACCTGAAGAAAGTGTGTTGCTTGCCCATCCGCAAAGTCATTTGGACAAAGTTCGCAGCGCAATTCCTGAAACCGGGATGGTGCAAGTAGATGGTGACACGACCATGTCACCTTTGAGTTTTAACGCCGCGCTCACCGCAATTGGCGGTGCGATGGAAGCGGTTGATCATGTGTTTGAAGGAAAAGCTGACAACGCTTTTGTTGCAACGCGTCCCCCGGGGCATCATGCAGAACGCGAAACAGCGATGGGCTTTTGTCTCTTTAATCAGGCTGCAATTGCTGCACGTCATGCACAAAAAGTCCACGGTGCCGAGCGCGTTGCAATTATTGATTTCGATGTTCATCACGGTAATGGCACGCAAGATATTTTCTATGATGATCCAAGCGTTATCTATTGTTCAACGCATCAAATGCCGCTTTATCCGGGAACAGGTGCGAAAGACGAAACTGGTGAAGGCAATATCACCAATGCGCCCCTTGCCAGAAATGATGGCAGCGATCACTTCAAAGAAGCCTTTAAAACGCGGATTTTGCCAGCTTTAACAGAGGCCAACGCTGATCTTATTATCATATCAGCTGGTTTTGATGCTCACCATCGCGATCCACTTGCTGAGATTAACCTTGTGGCGGATGATTTTGACTGGGCAACAGGCAAGATTATGGAAATAGCTGGGACGAGTGCAGATAACCGCCTCGTCAGCATCCTCGAAGGCGGCTATGATCTTTTAGGGCTTGCTGAGTCGGCAGGTGCACATATTTATCGAATGATGAAAGGTTAGTCATGAGCGATCAAAATAATAACAATGCTGACATTGAACAGATGAGCTTTGAACAGGCTGTCTCTGAGCTTGAGACGATTGTGACCAAACTTGAAAGCGGCGATGTTGAGCTTGAGAAATCTATCGAAATATATGAGCGTGGCGAAGCGTTAAAAAAACATAGTCAAAATCTATTGGGCGCGGCTGAAAAGCGGATTGAAAAAATCCGTCTTGACCGTGCGGGCAATCCACAAGGCACAGAACCGCTTGATCCAGAATAGGTCGCAATAACACCTTTAAATCATCCAATTAGCGCCTAATTCCGCAACAATTGTGATTGTAAAAGCGAATTTGACGCATCAAATTGGCTATTAAACGGTTTACAGCTCTTTGAAGACACGCTAGGCCAATTGATAAATAAGTAAGGGTTTATTTTGACACAGCCGCCACATACACCAGTTCTGGATAAAGTTTTAAAACCATCCGATCTTGATCATATTGAAGATAGCGACCTTCCTTCATTGGCAGAAGATGTTCGCGCCGAAATGATCGATGCTGTTTCGCGGACAGGTGGACATTTGGGTGCAGGACTCGGTGTTGTTGAACTAACCGTTGCTATTCACAAAGTATTTAACACCCCGCATGACCGACTAATCTTCGATGTTGGTCACCAGTGCTATCCACATAAAATCCTAACTGGTCGCCGTGATCGGATCCGTACGCTTCGCCAACAAGATGGATTGTCTGGTTTTACCAAACGCGCTGAAAGCGAATATGATCCATTTGGAGCTGCCCACTCTTCAACATCCATTTCTGCCGGGCTTGGCATGGCTGTTGCAAGCGATCTGCAAGATACGCCGCGCAATGTGATTTCAGTGATTGGCGATGGCGCAATGAGCGCGGGCATGGCTTATGAGGCGCTCAATAATGCTGGCGCTTTAGATGCACGTCTCATCGTTATTTTAAACGATAATGATATGTCGATTGCCCAGCCGACAGGTGCGATGAGCGCCTATCTTGCGCGTTTGGCCTCCGGCCGCACCTATATGGGTATGCGCGACATTGGTAAGAAGATGACGGCTTATTTGGGTCAGACAATGGATCGGGCGATTACCCGCGCATTTGAACATGCTCGCGGTTATGTAACCGGTGGCACAATGTTTGAAGAGCTTGGCTTTTATCACATTGGTCCAATTGATGGTCACAACCTTGATCATCTATTGCCTGTTTTGCGCAATGTGCGCGACAATTCCAATGGTCCTGTGATCATTCACGTCGTCACACAAAAGGGCAAAGGTTATGCGCCTGCAGAAGCTGCGAGCGATAAATATCATGGGGTTGGCAAATTCGACGTCATCACCGGAACGCTTGCCAAAGCCAAACCAAACGCACCATCTTACACATCAGTATTCGCAAAAGCCTTGATCAAAGAAGGTGAAGTTGATGACAAGGTGATAGCCGTTACTGCTGCCATGCCATCCGGCACCGGACTAGATAAGTTCAATGATCTATTCCCAACGCGCTGTTTTGACGTGGGCATTGCTGAGCAACATGCTGTGACGTTTGCTGCGGGCGCTGCAACGGAAGGTCTAAAACCCTTTGTTGCACTCTATTCAACATTTTTGCAGCGCGCTTATGACCAAGTTGTGCATGATGTGGCGATCCAAAAGCTTCCAGTGCGTTTTCCAATCGATCGTGCGGGATTTGTCGGTGCAGATGGTCCAACTCACGCCGGTAGCTTTGACACAACCTTCTTAGCAACTCTGCCTGATTTCGTTGTTATGGCAGCCAGCGATGAAGCTGAACTGATGCATATGACCCGCACGGCCGCTGAATATGATGAAGGTCCAATCTCCTTCCGATATCCACGCGGTGAAGGCGTTGGTGTTGAACTTCCTGAGCGCGGCTCGATTATTGAAATTGGTAAAGGGCGCGTTGTTAAAGAAGGTACAAAAGTTGCGCTTTTATCCTTCGGTACACGACTGGCTGATTGTCTGTTGGCGGCTGAAGATTTAGATGCGTCTGGTCTTTCAACGACCGTTGCAGATGCCCGCTTTGCAAAACCGCTAGATCAAGATTTGATCCGCCGCCTTGCATCCGAGCATGAAATGCTCATCACGATTGAAGAAGGTGCTGTTGGCGGCTTTGGCAGCCACGTGTCACACTTCTTATCACATGAAGGTCTGCTCGATGGTGGCTTGAAATTCCGCCCGCTTGTGATGCCAGACATCTATATGGATCAAGCCAGCCCAGATGCGATGTATATGCAAGCTAAACTTGATCGCGCTGGCATTTTAGATGTTGTCTTCAAAGCTCTTGGTGCGGAAAAAACCGTTCTTCCATTTAACACGAATTGATAGCGAGGCATCTTATGCGCCTTGACCTACACCTTGTAGCCAACGGTTTTTATCAAACACGAGCACGAGCGCAAGACGCTGTTGCACGTGGCACAGTGATTGTTGACGGTAAACCAGCAAAAAAATCTGGCTTGATGGTTGATGAAAACACTCAAATCGAAGTGTTTGATCCAGCAAGCGGTTATGTATCGCGTGCAGCGCTTAAATTAAAAAGCGGATTAGAGCATTTTGGATTTGATCCGAGCGATAAAAATGCGCTTGATATTGGCGCTTCCACCGGTGGCTTTACGCAAGTTTTACTTGAAGAAAACGCAGCCCATGTCACAGCGATTGATGTGGGGCATGATCAATTACACCAATCACTTGTTTACGATAAACGTGTCCATCAGATAGATGGATTGAACGCACGCGATTTGAACCATGATCATATTGACGGCCGCGAGATAAAAATCGTTGTGAGTGATGTGAGTTTTATATCATTAAAACTTGCGTTACCGCCTGCACTTTCGCTGGCCTCTCATGGAGCTTTTACCGTGCTATTGGTCAAACCTCAATTTGAAGTTGGTCGCGAAGGTATTGGTAAAGGTGGCATCTTAAAAGACCCATCTCAAGGACCTAAAATTGCAGATGACTTACTCAAATGGCTTGACGAACAACCAAATTGGTCGGCATTGGAAGCTATCAAGTCGCCAATCACCGGAAGTGACGGCAATATTGAATATCTCATTGGGGGCGTTAAAACGTGAGCCAGGTAGAATTAAAGATCGATCATGTTGGCGCGCGCGGCGATGGCATTGCCAAAACCGATAAGGGGCCGGTTTTTGTACCATTTGCACTAAAGGGTGAAACCGTCAGCGTTGATCTTGATAAATCGCGCGGTATCATCACAGAGCTTAAATCTAAGAGCCCTGATCGCATTGATCCTGTTTGCCAACACTTTCAAAAATGCGGTGGCTGTGTTGCACAGCATATGTCTGATGAGAGTTATCAGAGTTGGAAATTAGATATTGCGCAACAAGCGCTTGATAAGTCTTCGATCAAACACAAGATTGATCACTTTCTACCATGCACGATTGGCGAACGCCGACGCGTTGTTTTAACCGCTGAACGCTCAAATGAGGATACCAAGATTGGCTATCTGAAAGCGGGAAGCCACGAACTTGTAGCAATTAGTGAATGCCCCGTTGCGCATCCCCAAATTGTTGAGCATCTCGATTTATTCCGCGAGATTGCTCAAATCATCACGCCACATTATAAAACTTCGCAACTTACAATTCTGCTTTGCGAAAATGGCTTTGATATAGCGGTGGAAGCAGGTTTTTCGTTGAAAGATGCAACCATTCACGCGGTTTCACAAAAAGCGACATCTACCAATGCCATCAAACGCCTTGCGTTTAACGGTGAAGTGTTGGTGGAAATTGAACCGACAGTTCTAACCTTCGGCGATACGCTCATTCAGGTACCATCTGGTAGTTTTGTGCAAGCAGGTAAGCGCGCAGAGCTTGAGATGGTGGCGCTTGTTACAAAGCACCTTAAACCTTGCAAAAAAATTGTTGATCTATTCTCGGGTAGCGGCACGTTTACTTTCCCGCTTGCACAAAAAAGTGCTGTTCATGCGGTTGAAACAAGTGGTGCGGCGCTTAACTCGATTGATCGTGGATTTCGCTCTCGCCAAGGATTGAAGCCAATAAGCACAGAACGCCGAGATTTATTTCGAAGCCCCTTTGTGCGTGAAGACTTAAAACCATATCAAGGCGTGATCTTTGACCCACCTCGTGCGGGCGCTGAAGCACAAAGCAAGCAGCTTGCGCGTGCGCTCAACATCAAAAAAGTAGCGGCGGTTTCATGCAATCCCACATCATTGGCGCGGGATTTGGAACTACTTGTTAAAGGTGGCTTTAAAATTAAATCCATTACCGCAATCGATCAATTCCTATGGTCTACCCATGTTGAAATGGTCGCGCTCTTGGAGAGGTAAATGGCTGAGATCATATCCATCGAGCACCGGCCGGATGACGCGTTAAGTCGCGCAATTGAACTTTTATCATCAAGAAAACCAATCGCGATCCCAACTGAGACCGTTTATGGATTGGCAGCAGATGCGACCAATCCCGATGCGATTACGTCTATTTACACGACAAAAGGCAGACCGCAGTTTAACCCGCTAATTTGCCATATGGCTGATATTGATATGGCGGAGCGTTATGGCGAATTTGACGAGATATCAAAAAAGCTTGCGGAACATTTCTGGCCAGGTGCGCTCACAATTGTTGTACCTTTAAAGTCAGGCAGCGGCATACATAAATTGGCGACGGCTGGTCTAGAGACCGTCGGTATTCGTGTACCCAAAGGTTTTGCTGCCAAAATTATTGCTGAATTTGATAAACCATTGGCAGCCCCTAGTGCAAACAGTTCTGGCAAGATTAGCCCAACAACAGCGGAACATGTGCAAGCAGATTTAGGTCAAAAGATCGAGCTTATCCTAGATAATGGCGCATGTGATGTTGGTGTTGAATCCACTATCGTGAAATCAGATGGTGAAAATGTTTATCTTCTAAGACCTGGTGGCGTGTCGGCTGATGAGATTGAAGCGGTTATCGGAGAACCTCTTTTAAGACTTGATGGCAAACAAGGCCACAAGATTGAAGCACCCGGCATGCTCACTTCGCATTATGCACCGAACGCAACAATGCGATTAAATGTGACATCGGTTCAATCTGATGAGACATTGATCACGTTTGGCAAGTCCAACATTGATGACGAGGGTAACGCAAAAGCTGTGTTTAACTTATCAGCTCAAGGCGATCTTTCCGAAGCTGCGCATAACCTATTTGATATGCTGATCGAAGCAGATAAAACTGGTGCAACTATGATCGCCGTTGCACCCATTCCAAATAAAGGTTTGGGGGAAGCGATCAATGATCGGCTGACACGCGCAGCCGCGCCACGATAGTTTACGACCGGAGATGAGAAATTGAGTGAATTGAACGACGAGCTGGTGTCTGAATTCAAAGCCATTGTTGGCGAAGCAAATGCGACAACCGATCAAAATGAGATCGCACCGCATTTGGTTGAGCTTCGCGGTCTATATCAAGGGCAATCGCCGCTGCTGTTAAAACCAAATTCTACTGAGCAAGTCAGTCAGATCGTCAAACTCGCCAATGACAACAAGATCAATGTTATTCCACAAGGTGGCAATACCGGACTTGTGGGTGCGCAAGTGCCAGATGGCGAGATCATCATCTCACTCAGCCGCATGAATAAAATCCGAGAGATTGATTTACTGGGTAATGTGATGGTTGTTGATGCAGGTGTAGTACTTGCAAATGCGCAAAAAGCAGCGGAAGAACATAATCTGCTATTCCCACTTTCGCTAGGTTCAGAGGGCACCTGTCAAATCGGCGGAAATTTATCGTCTAACGCTGGCGGAACCGCCGTGCTTGCATATGGGAATACACGTGAATTGTGCATGGGGTTGGAAGTAGTGTTGCCTACTGGCGAAATTTGGCATGGACTTCGTCGCCTTAAAAAAGACAATACCGGCTATGATCTTCGCGATCTATTTATCGGTGCAGAAGGTACTTTGGGTATTATCACGGGTGCAGTGCTTAAACTGTATCCGCAACCCAAAGGCCGTGAGGTTATGTTTGTAGGTTTAGACAGCACGGAAGATGCACTCGAGCTTTTTAATATTGCACGCGAGATCTGTGGGCCATCGCTGACAGGTTTTGAACTCATGCCGCGTTTGGGCGTTGAATTTACGACTAAGCATATCGACAATTGCCGCGATCCTTTAGAGGCGCCCTACCCTTGGTACACATTGATTGAAATATCATCAGGCCAATCGGAAAAAGCTGCGAGGCAAATGATCGAGCAATTGTTTGAGCAGGCGTTTGATAAAGGCTTTGCCAAAGATGCAGCATTAGCCGAAAGCGAAACCCAGCGCGATGCGTTTTGGCATATGCGCGAAAGCATGTCCGAAGCACAGCGCCCTGAAGGTGGTTCAATCAAGCACGATATTTCGGTGCCGATTGCAAAAGTGCCAGAATTTATGGAAGAAGCATCAAAGACTGTACTTGAATATATGCCAGGCGCGCGGATTTGCGCCTTCGGTCATATGGGCGATGGTAACATTCATTATAACATTTCTCAGCCCGATGGTGCCGACAAGCAGGAATTTTTGTCCCATTGGCGACCAATGAACGATCTTGTTCATGGCATAGTTCTTCGTATGACGGGCTCAATTTCGGCTGAACATGGCATCGGGCAGCTAAAACGCGACGAATTGGCGGAGATCAAAGACCCCATCGAAATCCAGCTAATGCAGCGCATTAAGGCGTCTTTCGACCCTAACCAGATTATGAATCCTAACAAGGTTTTAAAGCGTTAATTTAGTCAAAATCGGCAAAGTAAACAAAATGCCAACCCCTTGGTTTACTTTTGATAACCATCTTTGAAAGGTCAGATTCTCTTAACCAAACACTTTAAGTGGTTTGGAACACCGAACGTGTAGATTGCATTTCAACGAGAGGGCAAAAGCCCCCGTATTTGAGAAGATCCAAAAATGGGCGCTCAAGAGTTTATGAGGCGATTAAAATGGCAACTACAATAAGAAAGCCCGAATGGGCTGGATGCGAATTACGCATTGTTCCTGGTCAACTACCACACCGCTTTAGTTATAAAGCAGCAGGTAGTAAAAAGGACATTCATGTGAACTTGAATGAGCGCGGTGCGGTCATTGATCGTGTCTTGGAAAAATCTGACCTTCCTATATCTATGGCACTCCCCGCAAATGCGTTTAAAGGCATTGCAGCGCGTGCGATTGACGATGGTCAGGGTAATTCAACAGTTACGCTTGAACTTCACCACCAAGATGTTGACCTTTGCATTCCATTGTTAGTTGACACAGAACTCCACAACATTGCAGGTGATTGGCGTGAATGGGCAGAAGCCTTTAATATCCCGATGCTGATGGTTGAAGCTGATGGTGTTGCGCGTCCTTTGGATGAAGACATGGCGCAAAGCAAGTCAGATGTTCAAACACGTGCGAAACCAACTTCAAGTTATAAGCGTCGCAACTCAACAACTGGTCAACGTCGCCCACGTTTCTTGGTGCGTCGCAAGACAGGCCACTTAGGTTGTCGCATGAAAATTTCCGGCCGCGAAATAATCGCACGTCACTAAAAATTCTGATCTAGGCCTCCAAATTTATATCAGATCCAAAGAGAGTGCTGCTTTTGCCGCGCTCTTTTTTGTGGTTTGAGCGCGACCGATGCCATCCAAACAATTGCAGCAATTCCGTAATAGTGCGCTCACAAAAACCTAAAGACGCTATTTAGACAGCGCAACACCCGCACCCAGTCCTATAAATGTGGTTCCGGTTAAACGCGCCAACCATTTTCGGAATGCAACGCTCAGCGGTCTCTTGCGCAATGACGTTGATAGATACGCGTAAAATCCATGAATGATCGAAACAATTGCGATAATGGTTATAAACATCATCATGAATTGAGGTGCGATTGGCGCAGATGTATTTAAGAACTGAGGAAATACCGCTGATAGAAATATAATTGATTTTGGATTGCTTGCAGAGACCGCAACAGCCTCTAAAAACAATGTTGTTCGATTGACTTGTTCATTGTTAGTGTCTGCTTGATCCAGTTTTAATTCATTCATTACCGCAAATGAGCTGCGGATAAGTTTAAATCCAAGCCATGCTAAATATAGCCCCCCGGCGATCTTCATGATGGCATATGCGGTAGGTGCTGTCGCGATCATGGCCCCAACGCCAAAAGACGCCAATAAAGCAACACCAAACAGACATGTTAGGTTTCCTAGAATAGTCCAAACCGCTCCGAAACGGCCAAACTTAGCTGCATTGATAATTACGATGAGCACGTTCGGCCCCGGAGAAATTGATGCAACTAAAATTGCTATCGCAAAAAGTAACCATGCTTCAAATGTCATTTGTTCTATGTACCCTCGAATTGATACGCATAGTTAGATCATCAAACATCGAGATTATCAATCACATTAGCTGTTTGTCTTTCTGATCAGGGAAGGACAGAATTATGCCTTATTGATGCCATTGCGGACTGGTTTCACGCACATATTTGAGACTATATGAGGCATGGAAAATTTTACTATCGAATTCACCAGCATCGCAACATTATCAATTACGGTGTTTGGCATCATCTTCTGTCTTTTACAGACGGAATTTACCAGTGTGAGCAAAAGTTTCGCTGCGTTTCTTTTGGCCATCGCCGTGAACAACATGCCAGATGCACTGGCACCCATTATCGACACATTACCAAGTGTCTACATGCAACCAATTGAGTTAGTAATTTGGCAACCAAGCATGTTATTGCTGGCTCCGTTATTTTGGATTTACGTATTTACGCTTACATCACGCGAACAAAGATATCCTGAAAAACTCTACCGACATTTTATTCTGCCGCTGTTAACCGTCTTCGTTGGTTTGGTCATTTTATTTTTTGGACAAGAGATTTGGGGAACGCTCTTTGATAATAAACCTTTGCCAACTTCAACGTGGGCAATCGTACTTATTTCATCGATTACTTTATTACAGCTAGCCTCGTATCCGCAAATAATCATCTACCTCATTTTGATCATACGCCGTCTGTTGCGCCATCGTATTTTGCTAAAGGATTACTATTCCAGCACAGAGAAACACGAGTTACGCTGGATATACTTTATTGGTGGTTCAGGTCTAATATTTTGGTTTGCTAACGCGACGCTCTTGTTTTTAGAGTTTGGTAAAGACCAGACAAAAACACAGAATATATTTATCAACATTGGAACTCTTGCAGGCCTTGCAGTTGTTGGCGCTACCGTGTTGTGGGGGATACGGCAACGCCCACCATTATTGCCAGGCCCAGCATTATTGCAAGATTGCGAGCCCACACATACGTCTCCTCTTAGTGAAATTCATTCACCTGAACCGACCAATAGCAAATATGAAAAATCTGCATTAAACGATGAAATTTCATCTCGAATTGCACGAAAACTACGTGCTGCGATGGAGAATGAAAATCTTCATCGTGATCCAAATTTATCGCTGTGGACATTGTCGCGTCATATTGGTGCCTCCCCCAATTATGTGTCCCAAACACTTAATGAAGTAATTGGAGAAAGCTTCTTTGATTTCGTCAATAGTTACCGCATCGCAGAGGCGATGACGCGTTTAACATCCACCAACGATAATGTTCTCAACATCACCTATGACGTTGGTTTTAATGCGCGGTCTTCGTTCTACAATGCATTTAAACGTGTTGTCGGTGAAACCCCAACGGTTTACCGAAAAACAATGTCTCACCGTAATGGCGTGGACGACAATTTCTCTTGATCGCACCATAGAAGGCCTGCCTGTTTCAAACAGCAAAACCAATATTGGCGCACTCGTTGACCATAACAGCTGCGGGGTGCGATCGTTATGAGAAAGAAATTTGAATGAAAAGATACCCGATTATACTCCTCCTTGGCCTAGCAGCATGCGCATCACCTGTTGAGATTTCAGCGCGAAAACAGATCGATGACGCCTGCATTGCAGGAAACCTTCAAGCATGTGAAGCTGTCGAAAGGCGCGCTGCGGCTGAAAGTCAGGCTCTTGCAACAGCCTTCCCATCAAAACTATAAGTTTAAAGACGGATGAGCGGCCGCGAAAAACAAAAAGCATTCATGCGACCGCCCATTTTTTTAGCTCTGCTTGTGCTGGTTCCGCACGGGAGTTTAAAAGAGGTAATAATGCAATGGCTTGGACCGTTATTTGTCTTCCCTCAAACCAATCATTGTCGCGCTCAAGATAATCAGTGCAACGCCTAAATACTGCGTTATAGAGAGGATTTCGCCGACAAAGAAAACGGCTAACATTGTGGCGACAAGGGGCTCAACCGTGGTGATAACCGTTGCAGTGGAAGCGGAGATACGTTTAAGGCCACGCATGTAAAACAAGTTTATCAAAATTGTTCCAAACCAGCCCACAGCAAAGAAAGAACCCCAGACCTTAAACTCTGATGTTTGGAATAATTGTGTGAGCGCCTGCCAAGTTTGAGGGAATAATAAAAGTACTGGAACACCGATTGTAAATGCAGAAAAGAGCAATTGCGTTGCGCTTAATCTGCCTAAAGCAGCTTTGCCCAAAACAGCAAAAATTGCATACCCCACAGCAGATCCAAACCCAAAGATCAAACCGAAAATCGATAAGTTTATTTCGCTACCTTGTGCATTGAGTATAAAGATCACACCAAGCACAGCAGTAAAAGCTAAGCCCCATCGCAGCCAATCTGACTGCTCACCTAGAAACAGTTTTGCTAAAATCATCACCCAAATGGGCGCAGTGTACAAAAGCGCTACGGCGAGCGTGATCCCTAAATACTCCGTAGCAATGAAGAAGAACATATTAAAACCGAACACACCAGCAAGCGAATGCGGCAGGAGCAGCTTCCAATTGGCCTGCATGAGCTTTAATGTCCCGCGGAAAAACAACGGATAAAATGCCAATAACGTAAGTGATGTTATCAACATACGTATCGCAGCAACTTGAAAACCTGTGAAGCCCGCGTCGTTTAGAACTAAACCAAAGGTGCCCAAAGTGCCCGCCAAAGCTGCACCAATAGCGACCATGATTACGCCAGCGTTCATGGCATTACCAAAGCAACAGCGAGGCCTGCAAATATCACCAATCCAACTTTTCCATTGAACTTAAACAAACGCAAGCATTGATCTGGATTATCAATATCAAGCACTTTGATCTGCCAGATAAAAAGACCCATTACAAATACAAGCGTTACAAAAGCAATGAGCGGCATGGAAGAGAGATAAAAGGCAAGGACTAAGAAAGCGAGCGTCGCTCCGTATAATCCAACAAGCCATATTTTAGTATTTTCAGCAAATAATCTTGCTGTTGATCGAATCCCAATAAGCGCATCATCTTCGCGATCTTGGTGGGCATAAATCGTATCGTAACCGATCGTCCAGACAACGGCTGCTAGATAAAGGCTAAATGATGCCCAGCTCACTTCAGCAAAGATTGCAGACCACCCGATAAAAGCACCCCATGAAAATGCCAATCCAAGGAAGAATTGCGGCCAATCTGTAAAGCGTTTTGCAAACGGATATATACCAACAACTACAAGCGAAGCGATTGCCAAAAAGATTGAAAACCAATTGAATTGAAACAACACAAGCGCGCCAACAGCCAATTGTGCAATGATAAAGAGCTTAGCATTTTTGCGCGTAATTCGGCCTGCAGGCAAAGGACGTGAGCGTGTTCGCTCAACTTGCGCATCAAGCTTATGATCAATCAAATCATTATATGTGCACCCTGCCCCGCGCATGGCTATGGCACCGATTGTAAACAACACACAATGCCAAACGAACGTTTGATAAATGCTGAGATGTGTTTCGTTGCCTAATGCAATTTGCGCATTTGCAGCCATTGCAGCAGACCACAAACATGGGAGCAATAAAAGCTGCCAACCAATGGGGCGATCCCACCTTGCCATTTGAGCAAGCGGCCAAAGACGCTGCGGTAAAAACCGATAAACCCAATTATCAGAAGGTGCATCAGCAACACGGCTATTATGTCCAATTTCTCCACTCATACCTTTTGATGTCAGCCTCTTTATCAAAGGTCAAGCTTGGTTTTTGTCGCAATTAAGAATGAGCACATCAATTCACGATAAAGGCGCTGAAACTTTTGGAAAGTGGTGGTGCGAGCCTTGACCTTGACGGGCCATACGATTACCCCGTGATCAACGACAGATCAGGAGCAAGCCATGAATGTCTTTCTAATAGGTTCCGGTGGCCGCGAACACGCGCTAGCATGGAAAATTGCACAATCCCCTTTATTGACCAAACTGTTTGTCTCACCCGGTAATCCGGGCATAAAAGAACATGCAGAAATCGTTGATGTGAATGTCAATGATCATGATGGGGTAATCGCGTTTTGCAAATTGCAGAATATCGAACTTGTTATTGTTGGCCCTGAACAACCGCTCGTTGATGGAATTACCGATCCATTAGAAGCAGCAGGTATCCAAGTCTTTGGCTCCAGCAAAGCTGCATCTCAACTTGAGGGCTCAAAAGGCTTCACCAAAGATCTGTGCGCGAAATACTCAATACCAACAGGCGCCTACCAACGTTTTGACAATGCAGGAGATGCAAAAACCTATACGCGCGAGCAAGGTGCACCGATTGTTATCAAAGCCGATGGTCTTGCCGCAGGTAAAGGGGTAACAGTTGCCATGAACATGGATGATGCGCTTGCTGCGATTGATGATTGTTTTGATGGTGCATTTGGCTCAGCCGGTGCTGAGGTAGTTGTCGAAGCATATCTTGATGGTGAAGAAGCAAGCTTCTTCTGCCTATGCGATGGAAAAACTGCATTACCAATGGCTGCAGCTCAAGATCACAAACGCGTCGGCGATGGCGACACGGGCCCCAACACGGGTGGTATGGGCGCTTACTCCCCTGCCCCTGTGATGAGCGATGAAATGACTATGCGCACCATGAAGGAAATTGTTGAACCGACAATGGCTGGCATGGCGCAAGATGGTCATCCTTTTAAGGGTGTATTGTTTGTCGGTCTTATGATCACTGAAAAAGGCCCTGAGCTGATTGAATATAATGTTCGCTTTGGTGATCCTGAATGTCAGTTGCTTATGTTGCGTTTGAAAGATGATATCCTACCATTATTGCTCGCAGCCGCAAAAGGCTCGCTAGATGGGCACTCAATGTCTTGGGATGATAGTGTTGCGCTCACTGTTGTGATGGCGGCGGAAGGGTATCCTGCATCCCCACTCAAAGGTACGGAGATTAAAGGGGTCGACGCAATTAAAGATGCTGACACGAAAATTTTCCATGCTGGCACTGTGATTAAAGATGGTAAGCTGATTGCCAATGGTGGCCGTGTGCTCAATGTCACAGCAACAGGCAATGATATTATCGAAGCCCGTGACAAAGCCTATGCTGCGGTTAAATCCATTGATTGGCCACAAGGTTTTTATCGCAATGACATTGGCTGGCGTGCCATTGAGCGGATAAAAAACTAACAATTTGGTCTAATAAACAAGCGATAATAGTTCAGCTTTTATTAACCATTTCAGCACACGAAAACCTAACTTTGCGATGTTAGTATCTCTTTGAATAAATCCGTTTTAAGAGGTTAATAACATGTCTAAGCTCCTGATTTTAAGCACTTTTGCGCTGTCATTGAGCACATCTGCTGTTTTTGCTGAAAGCAATTTAAAGATGGCGGAAGATAAGTTGATCGAAACTAGTCAAGGCAGTGTCATCGTATTTGGCTGCCCTTCTTGTAAAGAGGTTGAAGAAGAGGTCGGTATCGTTTTAGACCGCGGTACGCAAATCTTTGAAATGCGTAAAGTAGGCGAAGATAAAAAGCTTTATCGCGTTGAAAACTGGCTCGGTGGTAGTCCAGTTGCTTTCGCGCACGTAACGTCTTCAGCTGAATCGGTTGCGCTTCTATTAGGAAATGGAACTGAGCGAGAACTTGCCAATATTGATGAAAGCGCGGTCTCTTCAATTGGAGCGACTGAACCATCAAGATTAGCGATTTATGGTCCCGCTCAACCTAAAGAAGATCGGGCAATTGCAACTCTAGAAGATGGTGACGACAGCACACCACTTGGCCCTGATATCGAGCCTAATTTGATGCCGGCCATTGCAGCAGCGACGTCTATGCCTGCTGGCAACGTAAAAATCGAACTTGAAGATAAAACAATGGCAATGGCCAAAGAGCCAAGTCCGATTAAAGAATTGGATGCAGGTTCATTTAGTTTGCGCCTGAATTAATAACGATAAATCGAATGCAAAAGCCGGATGTCATGTCCGGCTTTTTCTGTTTTAACCAGAGATTTTTGAGAAATCAGCGACCAATTCAACGCTTTTGCGAATTTGCGCCAAAAGCGCCAATCGGTTCACGCGGATATTTGCATCGCCAACATTGACCATCACACCTTCAAAGAAGGCATCAATCGGCTCACGTAAAGTGGCAAGAGATGTCATGGCAGCGCCGAAGTCTTCTTTTGCCAATGCGTCTGAAGATGCACTCTGCGCAGTAAGTACAGCTTTGTAAAGGTCTTCCTCAGCAGAACCTTCAAAGATGTCTTTGTTGACCTCATGCCCAATCTGAGTGCCTTTTTTCTCTTCTGCCGACAAGATATTTGCAGCACGACGATAACCGGCCAAAAGGTTTTGTCCCGCATCGCTTTCGAGCAAATCAGTAAGTGCGACAAGACGGTTTGTGAGTGAAACCAGATCATCTGCGCTATCTGAAAGCACGGCATCGATCAAATCATGACGCGCGCCTTTGTCGCGAAGATAAACTTTCAAACGATCATGGAAGAAGTTCAACAAATCAGGTGTATCTGTCATGAACTTGCTAAGATTGCAGCGCAAATGGTTTTCTAAGATTATACGGATCACCCCGAGGGCTGCACGACGAAGCGCATAGGGATCTTTCGAACCTGTTGGCTTTTCATCAATTGACCAAAAACCAGTCAATGTATCAATTTTATCTGCGAGCGCTATTGTTGCTGCAACGGCGTCTTTTGGCACTGCATCTGATGGGCCTTGCGGCTTATAATGTTCTTCAATTGCAGCTGCTACTGATGGTGTTTCCCCTTGCAGCTCAGCATAGCGTCGACCCATTAGACCCTGCAATTCAGTGAATTCAAACACGGCTTCTGTTTGTAAATCCGCCTTTGCAAGATATGCCGCGCGTTTAACTTGCACTAAATCAGCACCCGTCACAGGTGCAAGTTCTGCAGCTAGTTTTGCAATTCGCTGAACACGTGCACCTTGGGTGCCGAGCTTTGCATGGAACGTCACATTTAACCAATCAAGCCGCGCCATGCGCTGATCGAGTGGTTTAGACATATCAAGATCATAGGCGTCAGCTGATCCAGAAATCTGCGCAAGATCAGGCAAATCCGTTTGGTCTGTTTGCCAGAAATAAAGTGCATCAGACAAGCGAGCTCGCACCACTTTGCCATTACCATAGGCTATTTCTTTACCGCCATCTTCAGCTTCAATATTCGACGTTAGAATAAAACGATTGGCCAAGGCGCCATTTGCACCTTTAAGCACAAAGCATTTCTGGTTTGTTTTAATCGTTAGGCGGATGACTTCATCAGGGATTGCAAGAAACTCTTCTTCAAACTCACCCATGAGTACAACAGGCCATTCTACTAAGCCTGACACCTCGTCCAAAAGACCTTCATCTTCAACCAGTTCAAAACCTGATGCAAATGCAAGATTTTGCGCATCTGATTTGATGATCTCTTTGCGGCGATCTGCGTCTAAAATGACCTTGGCTTTTTCGAGCGCTGTTACATAATCATCAAATCGACGAACTTTGATCTCATCAGGCGCATGAAATCGGTGACCAAAGGTGATATTGCCTGATTTAATGCCTTCCGCCTCAAACGGGATCACAACCGGCTCTTCTGTTTCAGGACCGAATGTGCAGACGATGGATTGTAATGGACGCACCCAACGCATAGCACCAGGTTTTGAAGATGCAGCACCCCAACGCATGGATTTTGGCCAAGGGAAGTTTTTGATAATTCCTGGCATCACATCTGCAATAATATCTTCTGCTTTACGTCCTGGCTTTTCGATAATAGCAACATAGAACTCGCCCTTTTTAGGATCGCTCTGCGTTGTTGCTTCCTCAATAGAGGATAGTCCTGCCCCGCGCAAAAAGCCTTGAATTGCTTTTTCCGGCGCATCAATGCGTGGACCTTTTTTTTCTTCTCGAATATCAGCCGATTTTGATGTCAAGCCACGCACATCAAGCGTTAAACGACGCGGTGTCCAATATTCACGCGCCGCTTCATATGTCAGCCCAGCATCCACCAACGCGTCTGTTACCAGCTTTTTTAGATCACCAGCAGCTTTGCGCTGCATGCGAGCTGGGATTTCTTCGGAACGTAATTCTAATAATAAATCAGGCATTTAAGTGGTACTCAAGTTCATATAAAAGTAATTTAGTCGCATAAAATTCAGGTATTTAGGTCCTGCCCAAAGGCTATATCATGATCATCGAGATCTTGAATACCAAATTCGAGGACGCCATAGGGTTTCTCGTGCAATTTGTAATCTATATCAGCACCGCTCTTTTGGAACTCTTCATAGATCTTCTTTGCATCATCCACCCAAAAATAGGCGTTCCAAGTCATATCTTTGATCTTCCAATTGGGCACGATTTCATGAACTGCCGGCGCTTGGCTTAGCATCATAAAACAACTATCGCGTCGCAGGATCGCAAAATCTACAGGTTCGCCGTAAGTACTGGCATTAAACCCGAGTTTTTCCGTCCAATATTCTATGCTTTTTAAAATATCTGACACCAATAGAACCGGTGCTTGATTGATTAGCTTTGCTTTGTCCATGACCTTCACACCAATTGATGAGAAATATTGGATCAGCATGTAGCAAGTGTTGGTATAGATGTCACGTGCAATCCATCCTGCGTCCTTAGAAGCACGATGGATTTGCGCAATTTGTGCCAGTTACAAGCTGGGCAGGTGAAGGTGCCAGCGATTATAGGTCCTTGTGGCTACCATCACAAAACGGCTGTCCATCTGTTTGCTTACAACCGCAGAAAAATTTGCGACCCGTTGCTTCAGCTGTCCATTTCATCGGTGCAAATTCAGAGCCCTTGTGGCTGCCATCGCAAAAAGGTTGATTGGCTGATTGCCCGCATGTGCACCAAAAATAATTTTTGCCTTCTTCAACTTCTACCGGGATCGGTGATGTTGTTGCTACTTGTCCTTTAGCCATGGGGCTCTCCTCATAAATTATCTATGTTGGTCAATCATTATTGGATTGCCGTCAGGGTCTATTACGGTAAAACTAGCGGGACCGGATGACTTTTCATCAACTTCTTGCAAAATTTCTACACCTTGCGCCTTCAGTTCTTTTTGAATGTCGCGGATATCGGTAAAATTATCTGTGTTTTGACCGTTCGCATCCCAACCTGGATTAAAGGTCATAATGTTTTTCTCAAACATGCCCTGAAATAGACCAATCACAGCAGTTGGGCTTTTCATGATCACCCAGCCTTGTTCGGATTGATCGTGAAAAACCTCAAATCCAAGCTTTTGGTAGAAGTCTTTAGACGCAGCGATATCTTTGACTGCCAAGCTTTGCGAAAAATTGCCAAGATCCATCATACTCTCCCTCAATTTATGGGAGATAGGATACCTCGTCCGAAGATGATGGCAAGTAAACTATTCAGCACCGCCGGCTTTGGTCAGCAGAAATGCTTCCCCACATTGTCGCGACAGATTGCGCACACGCAGGATATAGCTTTGGCGTTCGGTCACTGAGATCACACCCCGTGCATCGAGCAGGTTAAACACATGTGACGCTTTGATACATTGGTCATAGGCAGGCAACACGCATTTGTGCAAAGCAGTTTTTTGTTCTTCGGCTGAGCCGGGGCTATCGTCAGGTGTTCCAGCTTTTAGCAAGGCTTCGCACTCACCTTCTGCATCTTCAAAATGACGCAGCAACATCTCTGTATTGGCATATTCAAAGTTATGGCGTGAATATTCTTGTTCGGCTTGTAGGAAGACGTCACCATAGGTGACTTTGTCTTCACCTTCACCGCCATTGAAGTTTAGATCATAAACATTATCAACGCCTTGAACATACATTGCCAGGCGCTCAAGACCATAGGTCAACTCACCAGCAACGGGTGAACATTCGATCCCGCAAACCTGTTGAAAATAGGTAAATTGGGAAACTTCCATACCATCACACCAGCATTCCCAACCAAGGCCCCAAGCACCAAGTGTTGGGCTTTCCCAGTCGTCTTCTACAAAGCGCACATCATGGACAAGCGGGTCCAATCCGATCGCTTTGAGCGAACCGAGATATAGCTCCTGCAAATTGGATGGGTTTGGCTTTAAGATCACCTGATACTGATAATAATGCTGCAAGCGATTTGGGTTTTCACCATAGCGGCCATCTGTCGGACGGCGTGATGGCTGCACGTAAGCTGCATTCCAAGATTTTGGACCGAGCGCACGCAATGTTGTTGCCGGGTGGAATGTCCCCGCACCCACTTCCATATCGTAAGGCTGCAAGATCACACAGCCATATTCTGCCCAATAATTATGAAGGGTCAGAATGAGACCTTGAAATGATTTTGTCGGATCAAGATGTTTTGGAACAGATACAGTCATTGCGTTCAACTTATTTGGCTAGATTTAACTGCCCGCTCAATCGCATGATGGCCCGTTCTGGTCAAGATATCAGTTCAAAATATAAAGGCCGGATGATTGCGCACCCGGCCTTTAATACATCGACTAGAAGTGATTATTCAGTTTCTTCAGGAATAATTAAATTCAAAACAATCGCAATGATCGCTGCTGGCAACAAGCCAGATGTCAGCAAGATCTGCATTGTTTTCGGCATGTGGACCAATGCATCCGGCACCAATTGCAAACCGAAACCGACAGACAACGCTGTTGCAAAAATCACCATATTGCGGCGGTTCCAAACAACATCAGAGAGCATGTTTAAACCCGCTGCTGCGACCATACCGAACATGACGATCACACCGCCACCAAGCACGTTGATCGGCACAGTATTGATGATTGCACCCACCACTGGGATCAAACCACAGATGATGAGAAAGATGCCACCGATTGTCACAACATGACGGCTCATAACGCCAGTCATAGAAACCAAACCAACATTTTGCGAGAAGGATGTATTTGGAAGACCACCAAAGATACCAGCAATGGCTGTGCCCAATCCATCGGCGAATGTTGCGCCCTGAATTTCTTTATCCGTTGCTTCACGGCCTGCACCACCTTTGGTGATACCTGACACATCGCCAACAGTTTCAATCGCTGAGATAAATGACATCAAGATCATACCAATGACAATTGCCCAATTGACCTCAAATCCATATTTGAACGGATTTGGCAAACCAATGACGGCTGCTTTTGAAACATTACCGAAATTCACCTGACCCATCATCAAGGCAACAATATAGCCAACGATGATACCAACAAGCACAGCCGCAACTGCGAGCATGCCGCGCGTGAAGAATTTTAGCGCGAGCGTTACGCCAATCACCACAAGTGCCGGTATCCACATGGAAAGTGAACCAAATGCCATTCCGCTGATATCTTCGCCTGCAGCTTTTGCCGCAGCAAGCTTACCCATTGCAGGTACACCACCAGCGGCATATTGGATACCAACTTTGATCAGCGCTAGACCAATCATTAATACAATTAACCCTGTGACCAATGGCGGTAATGCAAAACGGATGCGTCCGATGAACAGACCGATACAGAAGTGGAATATTCCACCTATGATCACCCCTGCAAACAACCCGCCAAGACCTGCGGTGCCGGCGCCCGCCACAGCTGGGATCATAACAGGCAAGAACGCAAAACTCGTTCCTTGGACAATTGGCAATTTCGAACCAACAGGACCCATACCGATTGTTTGAATAAGCGTTGCAATACCCGCAAACAGCATAGACATCTGGATCATGTAGGTCATATCAGGAAAACCGAGTGCGCCCTGATCTGAACCGAAACCAATGCCTGCGGCTCCTGCGATGATAATTGCTGGTGTGACGTTACTGGCAAACATTGCCAAAACATGTTGAATGCCTAATGGCACTGCTTTGCCAAGAGCTGGCATGTAATTGGGATCTTTGAGCTGTTCAGCCGTCCCTAGTGAAGTATCTGCCATAAGTTTTCCCTCCGATGACGAAACATCTTTAAATAAGAATTGCGACCCCTCGCCGCACTTCTAATTAAAAACTCTCTAATGGTGGGAGACTACAGGCAAGCAAAATGGCCTGTTTTGGTACTAAAAATACCGTTTTACGCACAGAAAAGTCACTATTCTATAGATTTTCAAACGATTTTTTATTCATCTTCGCGTTTTATGCGATATTCGCCGGTTTCTGGATCTTCAATCAAAGTGCCTTGTGCACCCGTTTGTCGTTCTTTCTCAGCATTGCGAACTTTACTGGATACTTTCTCTGCAGCTTTGGTGAGGTTTTTGTAACCCCACCACCCCAAAGCACCCACTAAGCCAAGTACAATTAGTCCATTCATTTTAACGGCTTTCCATCCCTATACAAACGAGATCAGATGATCCCATCCATTCCCCAGTTAAAGTCCATGCAGTTAAAGGCCATATTGCGCCCAAAGAGCTTTTTCTTCAACGGTGTTTGCAAACCCATGCGTTAGGTTTGCACCCAGATTTTCGGTTAAACCACCGCCAATCATTGCCGACACACCTTGAGAGCGTCCACCAAATAAACCACGTTTTTGTGCGATAAGTTTCAACTCGGTTTTTTCACCGAATTTTTCTCTCAATACGGCGCGCATATCGCCAATATCATCGACAAGACCAAGCTCTTTGCCTTGCATTCCAGTCCAAAACGCACCCGTGAACATGTCATCAGTTTCGTTTAGTCGTTCACCACGCGATGCTTTGACCATGTCGATAAATACTTGGTGGATTTCTAATTGCAGTTTTTTGAGCCGGTCAATATCGGCCTTTTTCTCCGGCATAAACGGATCAAGGGTCGATTTGTTTTTACCCGCTGTATAAACGCGACGTTCAACACCTATTTTTTTGAGCAATTCAGGGAAACCGAAACCGCCAGAAACCACACCTATTGAACCTACGATTGATGAAGGATCGACATAGATTTCATCGCCTGCACACGCGATCATATAGCCCCCTGAAGCGGCAACATCTTCAACGAACATGATGACTTTTTTGTCTTTTTCTTCAGCCAGTTGACGGATACGATTGTGGATTTGGCGAGACTGAACAGGTGAACCACCCGGTGAGTTTACCGAAAACGCAACAGCTGGTGCTTTTTTATCTGCAAATGCACGATCTAAAAGCTCAGCGACACCTGCAAGATTGAGGTTCTTGTTGAACTGATTACCACCTGACATGATTGCTCCGTGCAGCCGCACAACAGGGATTTCAACACTTTCTTTGCGAAATTTTTTCGGTAATAACTTCTTCAAGCGGCGCATGCCGGTCACTCCATTTAATTATGTTTAATCGTTTTGTTAGCTTGCATGTAGGGGGCAAAGGCCCTCAAAACAAGCAACTTTACAAAAATTTACATTTTGCTTGTGATCGATAAAGAATGCGCAAAACAACAAAACCAAACGCTACCGTCGTAACCAAAACGCGATACCATTAATCAAGTCGTCTGCAATCTGGGTGTAGCTTCGCACTGCATTTTCATCATCTTCATGCATAATAATGCTCGGTCTTAAGACCATCCGCGCCTTACTGCCTTTCATTCCTGTCAATAAAATCCGAATGGCATCGTCATTTTGCGTAGGCAATACACTGGTCAATTCTATCCCACCAAATCGTCCTTCACAGGCGGATAAAATTTTGTGCAGCGAAGATGGTCGGGCAATCAGAGAAAGTTGACCTTGGGGACGGCAAATCGCAACAGCGGTTTTTATCCACTTGTCGAATAAATCTTCACCAGACATCGCATGGGCTTGCGCCTTAAGCGCATCTGGTGCCATCCGATCTCCCATCTCATTAAATGGTGGGTTCATAATCACATGGTCAAACTTGTTATCTTCAAACCCAGCTGCAACGCGCGCTTGACCTGTTAATTCGACATCGGCCTCTAAAACCTTACATCGCGTATGCATATTTTCATTTTCTTTAAGACCAAGTGTTTGGCGAGCGTAATTGGCCATAACTGGAGATGTTTCAACCAATGTGACATTGATATTGCTGCGATATGCAACGGCAAGACCTGCGGCGCCTGCACCCGCTCCAAGATCAGCTAAATGACCGGTTGCACCTTTGGGAACTAAACTTGCCAGCAGCATTGCATCAATCCCGGCACGATGGCCATAATCTTTTGGCTGCTTGAGATAAAACGATCCTTTATGAAAAGCATCAATGCTAGAGCTCAATGAGGCGATGTCATCGGGGTCAGCCATTCCAGAGTTCATCTCCCAAGCCAGCATCAACCATTAAACGGCGAGCTTGTGTGATTTCATCAGAATCAACAAGTAATCGTCGTGGAAATAATCCGATGGACCCTTCCATAATGCTCATATTTTGATCGGCTAATAAATGCATGATCCCTGCATCTTTTAACAATGACTGCGCGAGCGATAACACCACGGCATCATTTGTTCTAATTAATTCGTCCAATTTGACCCTCGTTCAGTTCCCGCAATCAGAACATACCATTATTTCTGAGCTATTTCCTCTATCTAATGCCTCCCGCGCCAATTCGCCACTTGCGGGCTGAGCTTGAGGAAACTATGGTCCAAAATAAGTAAAAAAATTAGGAGATCAATCTCGTGGGTGTCGTTATTTCACTAGATGAAAACAAAAAACCAAAAGCGTCTGTTAAACCGCTCGTTGATTTGACGAAGTCTGACATGGATCTTGTTAATAAACTTATTTTGTCAAAGGCAGGTTCTGACGTTGAGATGATCCCAGAAGTGGCAGAGCATCTAATTTCCTCAGGTGGCAAACGCTTACGCCCAATGCTTACAATCGCTGCAGCAAATATGCTCGGCTATAAAGGCGATGGTCACATTCAGCTTGCGACCAGTGTTGAGTTTATGCACACAGCAACTTTGCTGCATGATGATGTGGTTGATGAAAGCGATTTGCGTCGCGGTAAATCAACAGCCCGAATGATTTGGGGCAATCAGGCAAGTGTGCTTGTGGGCGATTTCCTTTTGGGCCAAGCATTTAAAATGATGGTTGATGTAGGCTCCATTGATGCGCTTGATGTTTTATCTACATCCGCATGCGTTATTGCAGAGGGCGAAGTGCTGCAATTGTCTGTCGCTAAAAATATGGAAACGACGGAAGATGATTACCTTCAGGTGATCCGCGCTAAAACAGCGGCGTTGTTTTCAGCTGCTGCGGAAGTTGGCCCAATCATTGCACAAAGTTCAAAAGCTGAACGCGATGCATTGAAATCCTTTGGGATGAATTTAGGTTTAGCTTTCCAGATGATTGATGATGCGCTTGATTATGGCGGATCTGCGGATAATCTTGGCAAAAACACCGGAGACGATTTCCGCGAAGGTAAAATCACACTTCCAGTTATTCTCGCTTATCGCCGAGGCGATGATGAAGAACGACTGTTTTGGAAGAGCGCGATTGAAGATGGTAAAGCCGACTATGAAGCGCTTGCCAAAGCAACAGATCTAATTGCGAAATATTCCGGTATTGAAGACACGATTGCACGCGCAGAACACTACAGTGCAATGGCACGGGATGCATTGGCACCGCTACCATCTTCACCGGAGAAAGCTGCGCTTCTAGAAGTGGTTGATTTCTGCCTTGGTCGCGTGAATTAAATCATTCTGATTAAAAGATTTTTGCCAATTCTGCACAAATTGATACCCCACAGAAAATTTATATGTAAATCGCCTTTTTTTGTGCATAATGATAGTTGACCATCATGTGGAGGATGGGCGAATCAAATGGGTTAAAGGGTCTTTCATGCGCAATCGGTTATTATCTTGTGTTCTATCAACTGGTCTGCTGCTGACGACAGTTTCATTTACAACGCTTATATCGGTTAATCAACTTCATGCAGATAGTCATAAAGAAGCGGTAACGACTGAAGATAATTCAATCGACGCAGAAAGTATTCCAACTTTTACCGCTGCATATTTGTCTGGCCAAATCGCAGATTCAGATAATGATGTTGAACAGGCGATTGCTTTTTACAAACGCGCGCTTGAATTTGACCCTGAAAGTTTAACAGCCAAACGTCGTTTATTTTCATCGCTTTTGCTTGCAGGTGAATTTGATGATGCAATTGAGATTGCTCAAACACTTAAAGATGATGCCGATGTTGCCGAACTTGTGGAGCAAGCGCTTGCTATTCAATCCGTTCGCAATCGCGAATATAGCAGCACCGACAGATTTTTAGAATATAGCCCACGCATCATTGTTGATGAATTGATTAATGATCTGCTTTCAGCCTGGTCAAAATTTGGCGCAAATAAAACCGAAGAAGCCCTAGCGCAGATCGATGCGCTTGAAGGTCCAGCTTGGTTTAAATATTTCAAGGATCTCAATTCTGGCTTAATGGCCTATGCCGCTGGCGATAAAGAAATTGCTATTGCGCATCTAACTGACTTGATCTTGGATGAACAATCTATTCGCGTTGCACCTGATGCTTACTTGCTTGGCTATACTTCTCTTGCCTCAATCTACGCAATTGATGGTGAGAAAGATAAGGCACTTGCAGCACTAGATTTAAACCCAAATATTCGCGCAGGCTTTTCACCAGCGGATGCTTTAGGTCAACGCATAGAAGCCGATGAAGATATCAGTTTTCCGGTTAAAACTGCGCAAGAAGGTGCAGCATATGCGATTTATTCCATTGCTGGAGCACTGAATAATGGTCAAAGCCAAGAGATCGTAGGTTTATATCTTCAGCTTGCACGCGCACTTGATCCTGACAATGCAGAAATTTTAGTCCTGCTGGCGGATGTGCAAGAACAGCTAGATAAGCCTGAAAAAGCCATTGAAACATATCGTATGGTTCCAGAAAATTCACCAATGCGTCGATTGTCAGAATTGCAGCTTGGATTAAACTTAGCCGATATTGGTGATGTCGACGAAGCGCTTGAACATATCGAAGCGATCATTGAAAAATATCCAAAAGATGTTCGTGCCTATGAAGGTCTAGGGCGTATACTAGCACGCGAGAAACGCTTCCAAGATGTCGTTGAAAATTTCGAACGCGGCATTAAAGCAGTTGGTCCAATCCATAATCGGTCACATTGGAATATGTTCTATCGCCTAGCCATTGGATTTGAGCGATTAAAACAATGGGAAAAGGCTGAACCTGCATTTTTAAGATCGCTTGAACTTTCGCCTAACCAGCCTGATGTGATGAATTATCTGGGGTATTCTTGGATTGATATGAATATCAAACTTGAAGAGGGAATGGATCTCATTCGAGCAGCCGTAGAGGCACGCCCGAATAGCGGATACATCGTCGATTCCCTAGGGTGGGCATATTATCGACAGGGTCAATATGAAAACGCGGCTCGTGAATTAGAGCGCGCTGTGGAATTATTGCCGAACGATCCAACAATCAACGATCATTTGGGCGATGCGTATTGGCAAGTTGGCCGCAAAATTGAAGCGCGCTTTCAGTGGCAACGAGCACTGCTAAATATGTCTGACTTCGATGAAAGTCTTATTCCTGCGATTGAGAAAAAGATCAAAGACGGTATGCCTGAAATTAAAACCGAAAGCGCATCCTCTTCTTCTGATGGATAAGTCGGCATTATCTTTAACTGCGCATGCGAAAGTTAATCTTGCACTACATGTGACAGGCCAACGTGAAGATGGCTATCATTTGATCGAAAGCCTTGTTGCATTTACCGATTTTGGTGATCAGATAACCGCTCAACCCGCCGAAACAAACAATTTTGAACTTTGCGGTCCGTTTGCGAATACACTTGATGGTGATCCAAGCGATAATCTCATTATCAAAGCACGAGATACACTTGCCAATTTTGCAGATAAAAGCGGCCTTAAAACTACGCCTATATCTCTCACTTGTAAGAAAAATCTGCCTATTGCATCTGGTCTTGGTGGCGGTTCTGCCGATGCTGCTGCAACGCTAAACATCCTCAATCAGCTTTGGGGGCTTAATATTTCAGATGCTGATCTCGTTCATATCGCACTTGATCTTGGTGCAGATGTTCCCATGTGTCTTAAAAGCCAGCCTCTTATCGCCAAGGGAATTGGTGAAGACATCACGTTGGTCACCCCTTTTCCCAGAAGTCATATTGTACTCGTTAATCCAATGGTTGGCGTTTCAACGCCTGTCATTTTCAACGCCCTTAAAACGAAGCAAAATGGCCTTTTGAATTCTCCATTGGAAATAGGTAGCTTTGAAAAATCGTTGCAGGCTATTGAGCAAAACCGCAATGACTTGCAAAACCCTGCGATCGATCATTGCCCTGAAATCGCCGATTGCCTTGATGCGCTGTTGCAAACCAATCCCGCATGCGCGCGCATGTCAGGTTCCGGCGCAAGTTGTTTTGCTATATATAAGAATGAAACCGACGCTTTAAATGCTGCTAATGCGATTGCAACTCTCCAACCCAATTGGTTTGTGAAATCGACATATTTGTTAGGGCAATAAAGGAAAACAACTCATGGCTGGTATTGATGAAAATCGAGAATTTATTCCTGTTAAAATTGCTGTTCTAACCGTTTCTGATAGCCGCGCATTGGAAGATGATAAATCAGGGCTGACGCTTGCAAAACGTATCGAAGACGCAGGACACGTTTTAGCAGATCGAGATATTGTAACTGATGACATCAGTAAAATCGCAGATCGCGTGATAAATTGGAGCAAAAATAATGCTGTGGATGTGGTCATTACAACAGGCGGAACAGGTTTTACCGGACGGGATGTAACCCCAGAAGCGCTTGAACCTTTATTTGAAAAACATATGGACGGATTTTCCCACGTTTTTCATACAATTTCGCAAAATAAAATTGGTACATCAACCATTCAATCGCGCGCAACAGCGGGGCTAATAAACCAAACATTTGTGTTTGTGCTACCCGGTTCACCTGGTGCATGCAAAGATGCTTGGGATGGTATTTTAAAAAACCAACTCGACTATCGTCATATGCCGTGTAACTTTGTGGAGATCATGCCACGATTAGATGAGCATCTCAAACGAGGTGCAGGCTAGATTGAGCTAGGCGCCTAATTGCGCGTAACTTGCGGGCACCATTTCACATCTTAGCTTTATAGTTCTGGCTCCACTTGCAACACCTGCAAGGTCTTTTGCTGTTTTAACATTATTTGCAAATTCGCGTTTTGGCATGATGACGCCATATTCAAGCGGCGAAGATTTACGCAATAAACGTTTTAAAAACGGCAAGCGATAATTCACCGATGGTGACATGCGTGCAGATGTTTGCCCGTTATTAATGTGTTCGGTTAGAGCTTCTATCCATCCACTAAGTGGCTTGGCGCCTGGTTCCACCAATAAAATCCAATCGCTACGAATGTGCGTCGGCAGTTTTGCAATGTCATTGGAGGAATATAGATTACATCCAGCAGCATCAGCGACCGTTGCTGTACCATCTGATGATCCATCATCAATAATTGTCACATCACTGATAATGCCCTCAACAGCGCCACTTACGAGTGCACTGAGAGTTTTTGCTAATTCTGCTTCTTGATCACGACATTGAATAATAACTGAAATCATAAATTTCTTTTATCTAAGGCTTGTTCATATTGCAATGCACCAATTATTGTTCTTGTTTTGTTCTATTTTATGTGCTAGGAATATATTCAACATAAGTTGCTCATAAAAATGGAGCGCAGGGAGATGAATATGAACGAAGCAGGAAGGCACCATACTGAATTTGATATCCCCAATGGTTCGGATATCAATCGCCAGATGTTGGCTGATCGGTCAATTCAAATTGATCATTCGCGCCGACGTGGACGAGCTGCTGGCATTAATCCAAGCGGACGTTTTGAATTGCAGACACATCATGTTTTCGATGATGGCTGGGATAATCTTGAAACGCTTGAACCTTTCAAAACTGAAGTTCAAGTAGAGCGCTCTCGATCTATCATCACCCGTAATTCATCACCAGACATACCTTTTGATCGCTCAATCAACCCCTATCGTGGGTGTGAGCACGGATGTGTTTATTGTTTTGCGCGCCCAAGTCATGCGCATGTTGGACTTTCTGCTGGTCTTGATTTTGAGAGCAAGCTTTTTGCAAAGCCAGATGCTGCGCGTCTGCTGAAACGGGAGTTGTCCAAAGCTAATTATCAACCCAAAAGCATCGCTATTGGTACCAACACAGATCCTTATCAACCCATTGAAAAAGACATGCGCATTATGCGGCAGATCTTGGAAGTTCTAGCTGAAGCAAAACATCCTGTGGGTATTGTCACCAAATCTGCACTTATATTACGTGACATTGATATTTTATCACAAATGGCCCGTGATGGTTTAGTGCGTGTTGCTATGTCAGTCACAACGCTTGATCGCAAACTTGCACGCGCTATGGAGCCACGAGCGTCTACGACGACCAAGCGCCTTGAAGCAATGCGAGAATTATCTGATGCTGGTATTCCAACATCTGTGATGCTTGCACCTGTTATCCCAGGTCTCAATGATTTTGAAATTGAGCGCATTCTTGATAGCGCACATAATGCTGGTGCTGAACAAGCTGGATACGTGCTCTTACGTTTACCTCAAGAAGTGAGCCCTATCTTTAGAGATTGGTTACTACGCCACTATCCGGACCGCTATCGCCACGTAATGTCCCTTATTAGATCTATGCGCGGTGGCAAGGATTATGACGCTGAATTTGGCAAGCGCATGCGAGGCGCTGGTCCCTATGCATGGCAGATAAGCAGGCGCTTTGACATGACGTGTAAACGTTTGGGTCTTACCAAACGCATGTCCTCCCCTCGCACAGATCTGTTTGTTAAACCCGAAGGAGAGAATGTACAATTATCGCTATTATGAGTGTTTCTCATAGAAGAAAGTACATCGGGTTTTAGACCGCGCCATAGATCTTTGGCTTGATGTGATCTGCGCATTATGAAGTCAAGATACCGCCAACAATTTTGACTTTGCGCATTTGGTTCTGACCCTAAATCAGAACCTTTGATATATTATAGTCACTTGTCCCCGACTATCTTATATCTGCTGCCTCTTATCATGATGATATCAAGAGCTTTTAGCTCGGGCAGTAAATCTCTTGCGAGAATTGACGTGGATGTGGCATGATCCCCTTACAAAATGCTTATCCACGTCGATTCTTCAAAGAGAAATATGCCCCAATCAAAATTAGATTTTGATCTTTCTAAAGGTCCTGACTTTAGCTCCGAGTTAAAAGCAAAACAGCGTGGGTTTTGGCCTGTTGCCGGGTTAGATGAAGCAGGGCGTGGCCCTTTAGCTGGGCCGGTCGTTGCTGCAGCTGTTATTCTAGATAAAAAGAACATCCCAGAAGGCCTCAACGATAGTAAAAAACTTACAGCAAAAAAACGAGAGGTTTTATTTGATCAAATCATGGCAAAATCTCATGTTGCGATATGTTCAAATTCTGCAAGATATATCGATGAAACAGATATCCGCAAAGCCAGTTTGGATGCTATGCGGAGGTCATTTCATGGACTTGAAATTCAAGCCAACTACGCACTGGTCGATGGCCGCGATATACCTTATGGACTTGATGTACATGCAGAAGCGCTGGTCAAAGGCGATGGACGCTCATTATCAATTGCAGCAGCTTCCATAATAGCGAAAGTCATCCGAGATCGCATGATGGATCAAGCATCAAAGCTATACCCGGAATATGGATTTGAAAAACATGCTGGCTATGGCACGAAGGCACATAGGGAAGCCATTGAAGAATTTGGCCCCTGCCCCATTCATCGCTTCAGCTTTAGACCCATCCGTAAAGACTAGCGTAATCTACTTGTTTTTTTGATAAACGTTTCCGTCAATTTCCAACACATCGACACTGAACGTATCAATCATTGGAAATTCAGCCATGACATTATCTAGCAAGGCTTTCGAGATTTCTGCTTTTCGCGCGCGCGAACGTCCATCAAGCAAATGCGCTGTAACATGGATAAAATCCTTCGCGCCATTTCCATAATATGCATTTAAAATTGAATGCGCACGAATTTTGATCGCTTCAGGGCGAATACAATCAAATTTGCAACACACCTCATAAGTTGATTTAAGCGCTTTATCCAATTGAACATTATCAATTGAGTTTGCTGAATATTCTAACACGATATGAGGCATAATTAATCTCCGAAAAAAACAAAGGCCCGAAGGTAAAACCAACGGGCCTTTAGTTTATATAAATGCTAGCCAAATTCGGCAAGAAAAATCGTTTTAGTTCAGACGATCTTTAACTTCAGCCAATGAAGATTTGAACAGGCTTGATTTTGTTGTTGCTGTTACTTTGTCACCGATTAGCTTTTCTGCAGCAGTGATTGCAACTTCAACAGCAGATGCGCGAACTTCGCTTACTGCATCTTGTTCAGCCTGAGCAATTTTCTGCTCAGCTAGAGCTTCGCGACGAGCCACATATTCTTCTGACTTAACGCGAGCTTCTTCTTTAAGCGCATCAGCTTCTTTTTTAGCTGCTGTTACGATGTCTTCAGCTTCTTGCTCAGCTTCTTTGCGTTTACGCTGGTATTCAGCCATAAGCTGCTGCGCTTCTTCACGCAGGCGTTTTGCTTCATCAAGTTCATCTCTGATTTTACCAGCACGTTCATCCAACGAGCTCGTAATCTTTCCAGGAACTTTCAGATAGAAGATGATACCAAGGAAAATAATGAGGCCAACGAGTGCCCAAAATGTTGCGTCCATTTTGCCTCTCCTATTTCACAGCGTCACGCACAGCGGCAGTGACTTCAGCTTTGGTAACCTTGCCACCAAGCAATTGTTCAACAATAGCTTGAGCAGTGTCACCAGCAATACCATCAACTTCGGCCAATGCTTTTGCCTTAACGGCAGCAACGTTAGCTTCGCTTTCAGCTAGCTTTTTGTTCAATGCATCTTCGTGTTTAGCACGTTCTGCATCGGATTCAGCTTTAGCTTTATCGCGTGATGTTGTGGCGATTTCATTTGCTTTACGACGGGCATCTGCAAGCTCTTGCTCGTATGCTGCTACCGCTGCATCAGATTCTTCCTTAAGCCTGTTGGCTTCATCCAAATCTTCCGCGATGCGATCATGACGATCTTCCAAAATGCCACCAATGCGAGGTGCAATGACTTTTGAAACGAGCAAGTAAAAAATGCCGAATGTAATCGCAAGCCACAAAAGCTGTGAAGGATATAGACCTGGATCAAATGGAGGAAATGCTCCGCCAGCTTGACCTTCGCTATGTCCAGCAACTTCTGTATTTGCGTTCTGAGTCGTATTGGACTCCGCGTGTGCGGTGGTCACAAACATATCTCACCTCCAAATAATGCGATCACGGGGGCATAAATCCCCACGTGACCAAACATTTTCAATTCGCGAATGATTAAACAGCGAAAAGAAGGAGAAGTGCAACTAGCAATGAGAAAATACCCAAAGCTTCTGTCACAGCAAAACCGAAGATCAAACGACCGAATTGACCGTCAGCTGCTGAAGGGTTGCGAAGTGCACCAGCAAGGTAGTTACCAAAAATTGTTCCAAGACCAATACCTGCACCACCCATGCCTAGACATGCGATACCTGCGCCGATGTATTTTGCTGCTTCTGCTTCCATAATTAAACTCCTTAGAATTATGATTTCATATCTAACTTTTTCAACCGGGCGACATGCCCGCTTGCAACTTTTAACCTAGTGACCTGGATGCAGGGCATCGTTGAGGTACATACATGTCAGTACCGCAAAAACATAAGCCTGCAAGAAAGCTACGAGGAATTCCAAACCTGTGAGCGCAACTGTCATCAACAATGGTAATGCAGCTCCCATAAACCCAAGTGCACCTTGTGCACCCATGGCAACGATAAATCCAGCAAACACTTTAAGTGTAATGTGACCTGCCAACATATTCGCAAACAAACGAACAGAAAGACTAATTGGACGTGAGAGAAATGAAATAACCTCAATCATGACAACCAATGGCATCAATACGCCGGGAATGCCCGAGGGCACGAATAACTTTAAGAACCCGAAGCCATGTTTCATCACGCCATAGACAACGACCGTACCGATAACAAGCATCGCAAGAGCGAATGTCACGATAATGTGACTTGTCACAGTGAAGAAATATGGGAACATGCCAAGCAAGTTGGCAATAAGAACGAACATGAAGAGCGAGAACACGAGTGGGAAGAAGCGCATACCTTGCGACCCTGCACCGTCTCGAAGCATTGACGCAACAAACTCATAGGCCATTTCAGACATCGACTGAAGACGAGTTGGGATCAACCCGCGATTTGCAGTTGTCGACATCAAGAAACCAGCTGCAACGACAGTCGTCGCGACCATAAACAATGAAGAGTTGGTGAAGGAAAAGTCCATGCCACCAATCTCAATTGGAACGAGTTTTGAAAGCTGGAACTGGCTGATAGGATCGTTAGCCACGTTGTTTCTCTCCTAAATTTCCGGCACACACCGGACTAAACACATACCCCAAAAAGGGTTCTAATCTTCTTTTGATGAATAACCAACTTTTGGCTTTTCCACCGCGCCCACTGAGCGCAAAACGTTTAACACACCGGCAACAAAACCTAACAACAGGAAAATAATCATTCCCCAGGGCGCGGTTTGCGCATACGTGTCGAGCACATAGCCTATGATAGCACCGACAAAAACAGCTGCGATAAATTCGCTGGAGAGCTTAACAGCAAGGGCATATCCCTTGCGATCTCCACCTTCATCGCCTGCCTTGTCTTCATCATCCTTTCGCTTGGAGGCTAACTTCGCTTCCAGCTCTTGGCGACGGGTCTCAAGACTATCTACCATACATCCTCACATTGGCTTTCAGTTATGACATAAAGTCTGCCACTAAAATAGCGCCGAATTTGTATCAACTTGGCGCCCTTTTAACATACCAAAAGCAGCCCGCAAGGCTGTTTGTAATTTGCGCGCAACATAGTTTTACATTGTGGGATAGTCAAGCAGTAGATTGGGGCATTAATTGAACTAATTATTCTATTAATTTCAATAAGTTACAGCATCTATAGGCGATTCACTAAAAAATGCTGCATAAACTTTTGCTAATTGCGACAGTGTTACACAGCATTTACAGCGATTTTAAGGCTGAATATCAGCTCCAGCCACCATTATGAGTGACATAAAAGATGTGCAAACCGATTCGACCAACACGGCGCATTTTCTTTGCCCAGCGTGGACGCACATAAGTTGCATGATAATGAGTAGAAGAACCAACTTGCTTAAACCAGATTTTACCCGCAGTTGTTGCCAGCGCAATCTCTTCGGCAATATTCCATGCTTTTGGTGATCTTACGCGATCACGGATCCCATCACATGCAAATGAGAACTGACAACGGTTACGCCAAGTTTTGTTTTGATAGACAACACCGCAAATTGTGTTTGGATAGGTTGGGTTGCGAACGCGATTTAGGATCACTTGCGCAACAGCTGCTTGACCTGAAAGTTTCTCACCGCGCGCTTCGAAATAGATGCCAACAGCTAAACAACGTTGTTGTTTGGCCGAAAATGCGGCTGGGGGAAGTGGATCATCAGCCCAAGCGTGATCCCCTTTTTCAATCGGCGGAATAAAACGCCCGCGTTTTGGACCATCGTTTAAAACAGATGCAAATGGGGATTGCTTGGCATAGTCTTTTTGTGGTGGCGCATATGCGGTAGCTAAGATATCAGGATTATCGTTGGTGATAAGGCTTGCGAGCATTGTTGGCACTTGCGCGGAAATCTGAGGCTTGTCCTGTTTTTTGTAAAACACAGACGCAACCTGTAGCTCTTTACCCTCGATATCCTGTTTTTTAAAAACCATCGCAACTTCGTCAGATGATTTTGGAATTTCGAGTGAGCTTTGTTTGCCAGTAATTGAGCCAGCCGAGAAGTTTTTGGGTGGTTGTGATGGTGCAACTGCAATGACACGACCTTTTTTAAGATGGCGTGTGATGCGATCTTCATCTGGTGTGAGTTCTTTGCCACCGATCTTAGCATCAAATGCAATTGTTTCGCCATTGCCAAGATCTAGACCCGCACTTGCGGCAACTGACCCTGTTAGAATTGGATCTGCGAAAGCCATCTGCGCTTTCTCAATGGAACCTGCAGGTGCTGTTGTGATATGCATGCGCCAACGATCATCTTGATTTCCAAGACTACTCAAAAGGGCAGCTGTATCTGAATGGGCAACAATGGTGGGGGTAAACATGAACCCGGCAACGCCGAATATAAAAGGCGCGGCTATTCCGCTTAGACGCGCCAAAACAGGGCGAGCCTTAGAACTCTTATTACGCACAACACTACTCCAACAAAAACTATTACTCGGTACAATACTGGCTGTGATCATAACTCGTTAACCTTGATGAAGAGTTAATATTGTTGTTGCGCCTCCCGTGCCTGCCTTTCAAACCAATTTTTGTGGCTAAAAAGAGGTCAGCCGACGAAATCTACCGAAACTATGGATTTGTTGATAATTGTTACATTTAGTATGACCAATCCCGCTGAATTTTGGTTCGATTGGCGGAAAATTAGACCAATTGTTCAAAATTTATTGCGAAATTGCTTTGAAAGGCGCAAGGATAATTAAAGAGACCTCTTCTCTTTAAGGACACGACAATTTCTGAACCCTACATAAAAGTATCCAGCGCAGAGCAAAAAATACCAATTCAAAATGGTGTTAAAGCGGCTAATCCAATTCACGGCTTGCTGTTTATGGCTAGCGGCATGTTTTTGTTTTCCATGGTTGATGCGATTGCAAAATTTCTAACCGATGATTTCCATCCCATTCAAATTATGTGGTCGCGGCAAACAGGGCTTATCATCGGCGTATTGCTGATCGTGAGCATTAAAGGTTTCTCGATTTTTAAAACATCTCGCCCGGGATTACAGATCACGCGCGGGATTGCCGCTGCAGGTTCTGGTACAGCTTTTATATTTGCCGTTGTATACGTGCCATTGGCAGATGCTGTGGCAGTCAGCTTTATCGCGCCATTTTTAGTCACCGTGATGGGCGCTATATTCTTGCATGAAAAAGTGGGCATTCGCCGTTGGACCGCAATTTCAATTGGTTTTCTGGCAACCTTAATCGTTATCAGGCCGGGATTAGGTGTTGTCCATCCTGCTGTGTTTTTAGTCGTACTTGCAGCATCTTTATTTGCAGTCCGACAAATTCTATCACGCGCATTGATCAATGATAGCGTAACAACAACTGTGGCCTATACCGCACTTGTAAGCGGTGCCTTTTTAACCATCCCCCTCCCCTTTGTTTGGCAAACACCTTCTTGGGGAATTGAAATTGTTCTGCTCGTTGCATTAGCGGTTCTGGCAGGTATTGCAGAAATATGTGTGATAAAAGCTTTATCCATGACCCAAGCGGTCGTGCTTGCACCCGTGCATTACACACTCATTATATGGAGCACGTTTTACGGCTTTTATATTTTTGGGGATTTACCAGACATGTGGACATGGATTGGTGCCATTATTATCGCGCTATCGGGTATATATACTGTTTATCGCGAACATCTTTTATCGAAACAGAAAACTTAAATCCTTAGAGAGTTCTCAAATATGATGAAAACACCAAAGCTGGTTATTTTTGATTGTGATGGCGTCCTTGTCGATAGTGTCATGGCCCATAGCGAAGTCATGTCTGAAAACTTTGCTCGGTACGGTCTGCATATGTCACCGATTGAAGTGCGTGATGTTTTGGGCGCTGGAAAAATGTCAGAAATTGGGGAAGCCGCTAAAAAACTAGGTGCGCACCTACCAGAGCATTGGCTTGATGAAATCTATACCGAAATATTTGACCGGTTGCGCCAAGGTGTCGAGCTAATTCCGCATATTAAAGATGTAGTTGGAAAAGTTGTCACCGCAAATATTCCAATCTGTGTCGCATCAAATGGCAGTGTTGAGAAAATGAAAATTATGCTTGGATCTAGAGGTATCCTTGATTATTTCAACGACGCAGTATTTTCGGCCCATGATGTGAAATCTTGGAAACCAGAACCTGGGTTATTCCTGCATGCAATGGATATTATGAACGTTAATGCAACTGATTGCATTGTCATTGAGGATAGCCCAACAGGTGCTGATGCCGCAAAGCGCGCAGGCATTGGATGCCTTGGATACGCAGCTGAGACAAATCCGTCGGAATTATCTGCATTTGGAGCCCACATTTTTGACGATATGCGCGACGTGCCAAAGCTCATTGGAATTGAATAAGCATGAGCGCGTATTTTGGGCTGTTTATATTCTCATTGCTGGCTGCAACACTGTTGCCCGGAGGCTCTGAGATAGGCCTAGCTGCTTTGTTAACATCTGGGAAGCATTCAGTCTTGTTGCTAATCATGTTTGCAACTGTTGGCAATGTGCTTGGCTCTTTGGTGAATTGGTGCCTTGGTCGATACTTTAATTACTTTCAAAATCGCTCCTGGTATCCAATCACAACCGATCAGATGCATCGAGCTGAAAACTGGTATCGCAAATATGGACGCTGGAGCCTGTTAGCAAGTTGGGTTCCAATTATTGGTGATCCCCTTACGTTAATTTCCGGTGTTTTGCGCGAACCAATTTTTAGTTTTCTCCTCCTAGTGACAATTGCGAAACTTGCGCGCTATCTTGTTGTGACAGTGCTCGTGCTGCAAATTATTTGAACTGGACTTACATGCCTCGCACACAAATTATTGGTCACCTGGCGATGCTTAGTCTGTCGTTTCTTGTCGCAGGTTCATTTAGCTTGGGTTCAACTATCGCTCATCTTGCACCACCAGATGCACTCACAGCACTAAGATTTTCCGCTGGCGCCATTCTCATGGGTTCGATCGCTGTCTTTTCGGGTAAAGTAAAAGCAGATCACTTTAAGCGCGGCTGGCGTTTTTTGCCGCTGGGCGGACTTTTCTCAATCTATTTCGTCACTATGTTTGAAGCACTGAAAATCACACTACCAGTGTCTACCAGCGCCGTTTTCACACTCGCGCCACCGCTCACAGCTATCTTCAGTTATTTTATTTTGAGCCAAGTTTCTACCAAACGCATATCAATTGCACTTATCATTGGTGCCATCGGTGCTCTTTGGGTGATATTTCGCGCAGAATTGTCCGCCTTTTTAAACTTCAACATTGGTAAAGGCGAAGCAATTTTCATTATCGGTGTCATGGCTCATGCTTTATATACGCCGCTTTTTCGCAAACTCTCTAAGGGCGATCCAGTTATTGTTTCGACATTTGGAGTTATGCTTGGTGGCGCACTCGTATTATGGGCTTTTTCGTTTAACAACATAGTCGCAACAAACTGGTCAAGCTTACCCGTCTCTTTTTGGCTCGTCTTTATATATTTAGTTATCGCCGCGAGTTCACTCACCTTCTTTTTGCTGCAATTTGCAGCGTTACGTCTGCCCTCGGCCAAAGTTATGGCCTATACCTATCTGGTGCCAAGTTGGGTGATCTTTTGGGAATTTGCCAGAGGCAATGGCCTACCGGATATCAAGATCTTGATCGGCATTGCCATCACGACAATTTCACTCATCATGCTTTTGAAAAATGAAGACTAACGGATCTAATTAGTTTTTGCGGCGTTTGCGGTTTTCAAACGGATTATCACCAGAACGATAGGTGATACGTATCGGCACTGCGGGCATATCAAAATCTTCACGCATCTTGTTAATCAGATAGCGCGTATATGATGTGGGCAGCGCATCTGGGCGCGTACACGAGACCATAAATCCTGGTGGGCGCGATTTTATTTGCGTCATATATTTCAGCTTAAGACGACGACCGGAAACTGCTGGCGGTGGATGCTGCGCTGTTGTCATATTGAGCCAGCGGTTTAAACGCGCTGTTGGAATACGTTTATTCCAAGTAATATGGGTTTCAACAACCGCCTGCATCAATTTATCAAGCCCGTTACCCAAGCGCCCTGAAATTGGGATCGCCAAAAGCCCGCGAACTTGCGGCAACAAACGTGTTGTTTCTTCATGGAGATATTTAAGAGTTGCTTGGCGGTCCTCAACCAAATCCCACTTATTTAGTGCAATGACCAAAGCACGTCCTTCGCGAACAACCATATCAGCAATATGCAAATCCTGTTTTTCAAACGGGATTGTTGCATCCAACACAATCACGACGACTTCCGCAAAACGTATCGCGCGCAACGCATCTGCAACAGATAGTTTTTCGAGCTTTTCTTGCACTTTTGCGCGCTTACGCATACCGGCTGTGTCAAACATTTTGATCTTGCGGTCGTTCCATTCCCATTCAACAGAGATGGAATCGCGGGTAATGCCTGCTTCAGGACCAGTCAACAAACGATCTTCGCCAAGATATTCGTTGATCAAAGTTGATTTGCCCGCATTTGGACGGCCAACAACTGCAATACGCAATGGTTTTGAGACATCAATGTCAGGCTCTATTTCGCCTTCGTAATCATCATCAAAATCATCGTCGAAAACATCAACATCGGTGATTGCTTCATCAGAGGCATCATCTTCTTCCGGGAATGCAACAAACTCGCCAACGGTTTCCACAATCGCATCTCTGAGATCCAGCATGCCTTCGCCGTGCTCTGCTGAGATTGGGCAAGGTTCACCAAAGCCGAGGCGATAGGCATCCATCAAATCAGCGTTTTTAGCTTCCGCTTTATTGGCAACAAGCACAACGGGTTTCCCGCGTTTGCGCAACAAACGTGCGAGCGTCTCATCTGCAGGCGTAATACCTTCTTTGGCATCGACCACAAATAGGGCCACATCAGCTTCATCAATGGCAAGTTCGGTTTGCTCACGCATCCGGCCTTCAAGCGTATCAGGTGCTTTTTCTTCAAGACCTGCTGTATCAATCATACGAAATGACAGATCAATGAGCTTTGCTTCACCGGGTCTACGGTCGCGTGTTACCCCGGGGGTGTCATCGACAAGCGCAAGTTTTCGACCAGCCAAGCGGTTAAACAAGGTTGATTTGCCAACATTTGGCCGTCCAACAATGGCGATTGAGAAACTCATGAATGTCCAATTCTATGCAAGCGGACATAAGTGAAATGCCCGTTATGCTAAATATTTACGACGTTGAAGAACGTCCTGCAATTAAATCGAGAATAACCTGTGCACGCGCAGAAATCTGTTGCGGTGTTGATGTATCTTCAATCGATAATGTAAACCAGTCCTTGGCGCGAGATAGATCATTAGCTTTAAATGCTGAAAGACCTAAAATCTCACGTGCGGAATGGCGCATGGTGTTCGTTGTATTGGTCAGAATTTCAATTTGAGCTGCTACTTCATCATAACTGCTGACATCTACCATCAAATAACCAGCACGAATTCTGGCCACATCTTTGAGCGCATCGGCAACCGAGTTGTCATTTGCGATCGTTTGAAATTCTGCAATCGCACCTTCAGCATTGCCTTGTTCAGCCAAAACTGTAGCGGCACGCATTTTTGCCAAAACAGGATAAGAGCCGTAACCTTCTGCTTTAAGTTGATCAAATGAAGCAAGAGCCTCATCATTTCGTCCTTCACGCGCATGCGTTAGAGCTTCAAGAAAAATATCTCCTGATGCAGCTGCTTGCCCTTCAACCCAATTTTTATAGCCAACGTTACCTGCAACGCCGACAACAATGGCGACAGCACCGCCAATGATCAGTTTCCCATATTTCTTCCACAAGGCGTTGGCAGCGTCCGAACGCAGCTCTTCATTCACTTCGCGGATAAAATTGTCGTCTTCAGAGCTCATTTAACTATCCAATAAAAAACTGGGCCGATTATGATTTGGCCGTATTCATATTTTTAAAAATGTTCAAGACCGCCTTCTAAACCATTTTGCCAAAGTTAAAAGAAGTTTTTGCGCAAGGAAGCTTCTTAGGGGGCTAATTTATGAAATAAGCATCATAATCATAGTTTTCGAGGGGTTTGGACGCAATTTTTTGTGAGATTTCATTGCCTAGAATTGAGGTGGAGCATTACGTTGCTTGAAAACTTAACCTCAAACATCAAGCTCAAACGTCTTCTGCGCTTAGATGCAATGCATCGCTCCAATGTCGGGGAGACTGACCATACATGCGTTTGAACTCTCGACTGAACTGAGATGCACTGATATATCCCACATCCATCGCAGCTTCATTGACCGTCATGCCACCCGCAATATTCATCGCTGCATTATTAAGGCGCATCGATTTCACAAATTGGATTGGCGACATCATTGTGGCTTGCTTGAACTTGCGATGAAAAACCGTTCGGCTCATACCTGCATGAGCGGCCATATCATCAATGGATATTGGTTCTTTTAAGTTTTCAGATATGTGACTGATTGAACGGGCTATGGCATTTCCCACCCCAAAAGCTTGGCGTGCAAAATATCCTGCCTCACCTTTTAAAATCGAATAGTAAAGCTCGCGCAAACGCGCTTCGCCAAGCACAGCAATATCTGTTTCATTTCCACTGAGCTGCAACAATCGCAATAACGCATTTGAAAACTCATCATCCCAACTAGAAGATTTAATCCCTTGTGAGAGCTCGCCACCCAAGGATGTCACAAAATTGCCTTCTGCGTTTTCCATTTCTATGACCAGCTCAGTCATAACCCGCTGATCGAGCGAAATGTAAACACCAAGTAAAGGGTCATCATTGGATGATTTCGGCGTCCCTGCCATCACCGGCATCGACATCGGACAGCACATGTATCGACTGCTATCATAGATAAATTGCTGGCCATCCAAGACTGCTTCTTTTGTCCCGCAAACAATAGCAACTACACACGGTTCATAAACCACCGGGGCACACGGAACGGGATCAGTTGCGCAAAATAGCTTCACGCCGTTCACACCGGTTTCAACCAGTCCATCTTCATGAACTCTTTTTTCGATAAATTGTCTTAATTGCAACATGCTCATGCGCGCCAATCTATTGCCCTTCCACAAACTCATCAACACCAGTGGTACAATTAGGCAAGTATTCGCGAGCATCTCACCTATTTTAGACCTCTGTTGAGCGTTATCTACCCCAATAAGACAATACACCCCAGATAACACTTACTCTTTGCCTATATCGATAGGAGCATCACGATGAAACATAACCAATTCGGCCCAAAGGGCTGGACACCAGAACATTTAGCCCCACAAGATGGTAGGACCTATGTAATCACAGGCGCAAATGCCGGCGCTGGCTTTCAAGCGGCACGAATTTTATTAGCGAAAAATGCTAAAGTGATCATGCTAAACCGCAGCGCAGAGAAATCTGCTGATGCTGTGAAAGCCCTAAAGGATGAATTCGGCGCGGGCGCTGATGTTAGCTATATCCGTATGGATCTTGCAGAACTTGCAAGTGTTCGAGAAGCAGCCGCAGAATTATTGACACGAGCACCGCAGATTGATGCGTTAATTTGCAATGCGGCGATTGCGCAAGTCCCAACTCAAAAGTTTACTAAAGATGGATTTGAAAGCCAACTTGGCACCAACCATTATGGACATTTTGTTTTATGCGGAATGCTCTTTGATCGGTTGGAGCAATCCAAAGGTCGCATCGTTGTTGTTGCTAGTCTGGGCTACAAATTAGGAATTCGTTCCATCCAATTTGATGATATAAATTGGGACAAAAATTACAGCGCTAATCCTGTTTATAGCCAAAGTAAATTGGCGCAAATGATGTTTGCTTATGAGCTTCAAGATAAGGTCAAGGCAGCGAATAAAAATGTGTCCGTTTACGTTTGTCATCCCGGCGCATCTGCGACATCTCTCATTAGCACAAGCGGCGGACTTTTAACACGCGCAGTTTGGTGGGTCATGTCCAAAACGCCGATGGTTCAATCAGCCGAGCGCGGTGCTTATCCAGAAGTGATGTGCGCTTCTGCAGAAGGCTTGGCGCAACGTGCGTTTTATGGCCCCACAGGTCGGATGGAAACAGGTGGTCCCGTTGGTGAAGGCAAGCTTGAATCATACGCATATGATAAAGCTGTCATGAGCAAGCTCTGGACAGTTTCAGAAGAGGCAACAGGCTTTGTCTGGAATATTTAATCATCTCAAATAGCGCTTTGAGTGCTGGTTATGGTCTGTGAAATAAAAAGGGCAGCGATAGTGCTGCCCTTCTTGTTTTCGGTTTAAGTTTTTGAGCTCTTAAGCTTTAAACTTTTTGATTTCACCTGATGATAAGCGTGATGCATAAGAGGCAAGTTCTTTCTTCACTAGTTTCATCAAGAAGTATAATGCGAAGATATTCACCACAGCCATTGCAAAGATCGCGGCATCTGAGAAATCGATGACAGGACCAAGGCTAGCGGCTGCACCAATAACGATGAAGATACAGAAAATAACTTTGAATGTTAGTTCAGAACGTTTTCCTTCACCGAAGAGATAAGTCCAGCTTTTCAAACCATAATATGACCATGAAATCATAGTTGAGAACGCGAAGAGAACCACGGCAATTGCCAATACATATGGGAACCAGGAAATGGATGCACCAAATGCTGCAGATGTGAGTGAAACACCAGATGTGTCGCCAACTGTTTGAATTGCATTACCTGCTTCATTAAGGATGAACTGACCTGTTTCACTATCCATCATCAATTGACCAGAGATCGTGATGACCAAAGCTGTCATTGTACAGATAACAACTGTATCGATGAGCGGCTCTAACAGAGAAACGAAACCTTCTGTAATCGGCTCATTGGTTTTCACCGCAGAGTGAGCAATCGCTGCTGAACCAACACCAGCTTCGTTGGAAAATGCTGCACGTTTAAACCCTTGAATAAGCGCACCGACGAAACCACCAGCAACACCTAACCCTGTGAAGGCACCTTCAAAAATCTGTCCGAATGCCCAACCAATTTTGTCATAGTTTACAAGCAAAATGATCAAAGCCGCACCCACGTATAATATACCCATAAATGGAACAACTTTTTCAGTCACACTCGCAATGGACTTAATACCGCCAACGATGACGGCAAACACAACACCTGCAAATACAAGTCCTGTGATCCAACCTGGATAGTCACCTACGATACCACTGATTTGCGCGTGTGCTTGGTTGGCTTGGAACATGTTTCCGCCGCCTAAGGCACCCAAAATACAGAATATTGAGAACATCACCGCTAGGAATTTTCCACCCGGTAATCCAAGTTCTTTAAAGCCCTTGGAAATGTAATACATTGGGCCACCTGAGACGGTGCCATCTGCATACTCATTTCTGTATTTCACACCCAAGGTACATTCGGTAAATTTAGATGCCATACCCAAGAGGCCAGCTAAAATCATCCAGAATGTTGCTCCAGGTCCACCAATGCCAACTGCAACGGCGACACCTGCGATATTCCCCAGACCAACTGTGCCTGAAAGCGCTGTGGCCAAAGCTTGGAAGTGGCTCACCTCACCCGCATTGTTCGGATCAGAATAATCACCTTTGACGAGGCTAACAGCATGCTTGAAGAAGCGAAACTGGACAAAGCCAAAATACAGAGTGAAAACTGTCGCGGCAATCACAAGCCACATCACAATCCATGGAAAGGATGTACCGGGTATTGGCGCAAAAATAAGACTAACAAATGGCCCCGTTACGGACGCGAAAATTTCGTTTACTTTTTGATCAAGAGACATTGCCTCTTGAGCAAAAGCAGGTGATGCAGCAGATAACAATGTCATTGCAGCTGCTGTTAGTTTTGTTAAATAGTTCATGATCAAATCCCCTAATTCACCACAGTCACTGGTACAGATGCACTCATAACAAGATTAGAAGTTGAACTTCCGAAAATGCGATTAGATATGCCACCTTCAGACGAACGTGCGACGATGATTTGATCGGCACCTTCTTCAACAGAAATTCGGTTTAAAGTCTCTGCAACATCACCATGTTTGACGATACCTCTAGCACTCATGCCAGCGTCAGAAAGTTGCTTGATTGCAGGATCGACCACCCGTTCCATAGCTGTTGAAATTTCTTCTTCCCGACGTTTATGACGAGCTGCATTTTCCTCTGCTGTTTGAAATGAAAATGGTGACCACTCAACGATATAAGCGACCAATATTTCGCAACTGCCGATTTGACCAGCTAGCTTTTTGGCATGCGCAAGTGCACGTTCGCCAGAACTGTGGCCATCTAGGCCAACTACTAGTTTTGTAGACATTATTTGTTCCCCTTTATGTCTATCCCCATACCCTGTCGAAATTCACTAAAACCACAAACAATCAGCAATTGAGCTTGATCATTTCCGAGTTTAGAAAACTCCATTTAAACATTACAACAAATTCTAAGGACTGATTTCCCAAAAAACTCAAAATAACGACCACTTCAGACCAAATTTTAGAAATTTTTTGGTCAATTTGCCTGAATTTGTGTAAATTTCATGTATTTTAGTTGGCGATACGACCTGATCTTTTTGTCAATCGTCGTGAATATAGTCCAAATTATAGCTCTTTATTCGGCTGCATAAGTTTCTTAAATTTGATTTAGCAGTCAACTCGCATATCCAGTTAACACCATATTGAAACAATACGCCAATGCAATTTGATGTTGCATTGATCAAATGTCATTTCATCGCCGCAATTTTATTGCTAATGGAGAGCTATTGGTAAACTGATTTGTTGGAGTGCATTAGAGTGCGCGTTTTTACGAAATTATTGTTGTCGAGTTGTTGTTTTCTAATCGCAGCAAACAGCACTTCCGCACAAGAAAAAGCCCCGCAGATCGTTCTGATATCGTTTGATGGTGCGCATAATAACGCGCTCTGGGACAAGAGCCGTCAGATGGCAAAACGCGTAGATGCAAAATTTACCTATTTTTTGTCCTGCGCTTTCTTAATCACCAAAGATGATGCGCGCGGTTTTTATCGCTCTCCCAAAAACAGTTTAGGTCTTTCCAATGTGGGTTTTGCGCAAACCAAGAGCGAAATTAATACACGCCTTGACCATATCTGGCAGGCGCGAGCTGAAGGCCATGAAATGGCTAATCATGGCTGTGGACACTTCGACGGCAAAACTTGGTCGGTCTCAGAATGGAACGCAGAGTTTGATCAATTTCGCGACATCTTAAGTTCCGCTTGGATGCGAAATGGTTTTGGTGATCAAGAGCCTCAAGATTGGCAAAACTTTGCGATCAACGAGATAAAAGGTTTCCGCGCGCCCTATCTTTCACACAGCAAAAACCTATTTGCTTCACTTGAGGCAAATAATTTTACCTATGATGCGAGCACAGTTTCCAACGAACCTGCAATGCCTAAGCTTGAAACTTTGACGAAATTCGCGCTTCCATTGATCCCCGAAGGTCCATCGTCTCGAAAGATCATTGCAATGGATTATAATCTTTATGTCCGTCATTCCAAAGCCAAGGATAACCCCGAACGCAGCCAAGTTTTTGAAGAACGCAGCTATCAAGCGTTTAAAGCTGCTTTTGATAAAGAATATAATGGTAAACGCACACCACTGCAGATGGGATTTCACTTCGTTGAAATGAATGCGGGCGCCTATTGGCGTGCGCTTGAGCGCTTTGCACAAGAGACATGCTCACTGCCTGATGTTGATTGCATTACGTATCAAGAAGCATTGACGCGCCTTCAACAAAAGCGCGTCAATAATAGCTAGTTTATAGATCAGATAATCTATTCAGCATGTGCAGTTGTTGCGCCAGATTGAGTATCTTCATCCTGATAGATAATCTTCTCAAATGAGATGAGACGTTTGTAGATCGAGATCAGATCGATGATTGTCGTCCAAACATTAGCGAAGAATTTAAAGCTTTCTTCAACACGGTCAAATGCATTGTTAATTTGTGTGAAAATACCAAGCGTGATTGTGCCGGAAACGATTGTTGGGCCTAATGCTATGAACGGGATAAAGCTTGATCCTTGAAGATAAGCAAAGCGTGCCACATTGAAATAGAGATAATTGAAATAAAGACGGTAATAATTTTTCCGCACACCGTCATAAAGCTCTCTAACTGTAGCTGGCTGTGCCCGGTCCTCACGATCTTCACCGTAGACCAGTTCTTTACGATAAGCTGCTTCAACTTTTTGATTGTTAAACTCAAGGCCAGGCAGCTTGATACCAACAATTGCTAGCAAAACCGTACCTAATAAAGCTGACATGATCGCAACATAAACCATTGCACCATCAACCGGGCCGAAGAACGGTAGTTCGGTGACTTTTTCGGATAAAGTGTAAAGCAACGGTAAGAATGCAATCAACGTCATCATAGAACGAACAAATGACACACCCAATCCTTCAACGATGCGCGCAAAGCGTTGTGTGTCTTCCTGAACACGTTGCGCTGCGCCTTCTATGTGGCGAAGCTTAGCCCAATGATCCATAAAATAATTGTTCATCGCAGTACGCCAGCGGAACACATAGTGAGAGACGAAGAAGTCTAATAAAACTAAGACTGTGATATTGACCAACAAGATCGGAGCGACGGTGAGTAGTTCACTATAAAATTCATTTAAACTTACAGCGCCTGCTTCCGACAATGCCTTTTGCAAAAGATCATAAAAGCCACCATACCAATCATTGAGGAAAACCGAGATCTGCACATTGTAATAAGTAACAAGCATGATGATTGTTGAACCCAATACGGACCAACGCGACCATTTGTTTTTATCCAAAAACATCCAAATAACTGCAAAGCTGAACCCGGCTACAGCCATATAGATATAAATAAGCAGTTTATCTGGCGTTAAAAATGGTGGTCGTTCACCTTCAACAGCAACAGGGGTATACGCCGACATCGCTTCCAGCATGCCTTCATTTCCCTCAAATATTCCAAACCAGATGCCGATGCCTAAAGCCGTCCAAATCAGTGCGGACCAGAAAAAGAGTTTGGGGTCAGGGAAAAACGATCTAAACAATGCGCATACCTTTATTGAAGGTTTGGGAACGAATTTTGTGTTCCAAAACGTGATTCATCTTATTTTAGCGTTGATTTATAAAGCTTTAGTCCTTTGACAACAACCCACATTTACGTGAAGGTTCCAATGTGACCGTTAACGCAGAATTGAAAGCTGAAACCTTTTCTTTTTTGCAAAAACCTTGTAAATGCTGCATTGCAACATAACTATAGAGCGAAACAATACTGCATTACTATGTGTAAGGGGTGAGAGATGACAAAAACTGCTATTATTACTGGTTCAACAAGCGGCATCGGACTTGGCATTGCTAAAGCATTTGCAAAAGCCGACATGAATGTTGTGATCAATGGACTTGGAAGCCCTGAGGATAATGAGCCCGTGCGCGCTGAAGTTGATGCTTTGGGCAAAGGCGAAACGCTCTTTCATGGCGCAAACATGATGCATGCCGATCAAATCGAAGAGTTGGTCACTTCAACAGAAACAAAATTTGGTGCTGTTGATATCATTGTTAATAATGCCGGCATTCAATTTGTTGAGAAAGTTGAAGATTTCCCCGTCAGCAAATGGGATGCAATTATCGCAATCAATATGTCGAGCACATTTCACACAACCCGTGCAGCATTTGCTGGGATGAAAGAACGTGGGTTTGGCCGTATCATTAATGTTGCATCCGCGCATGGCGTGGTCGCCTCACCTTATAAATCAGCGTATGTAACAGCCAAACATGGGGTATTAGGATTTACCAAAACTGTTGCGCTTGAAGGTGCTGAATTTGGTGTAACCGCCAATTCTATTTGCCCAGGTTATGTTGAAACCCCGCTCGTGACAGGTCAAATTGCAGATACAGCAAAGGCGCGCGGGATCTCTGAAGAAGAGGTGATCAGCAATGTGATCTTGAAAGCTCAACCGACAAAACAGTTTGTACAAACAGAACAAGTTGCATCTTTGGCGCTCTATCTTGCTTCTGATGCTGCTGCACAAATTACAGGTGCAGCATTGCCAATTGATGGCGGTTGGACAGCTCAATAATGGCTTCAAAAACCTCAGACAAACGCATTATCAACCTTGCCCTACAAGGCGGGGGCGCACACGGAGCTTTTACTTGGGGCGTTCTTGATCGTTTGCTTGAAGATGGAAGAATAGAACTTGAGGGGCTCTCTGGCACAAGCGCGGGAGCGGTTAATTCAGCACTTTTAGCCTATGGTTTGCAAATCGGCGGTATTGATGGTGCCAGGCAGAAATTAGAAGAGTTTTGGCGCACATCCAGTCAAGCAGGCGCTGTATTCTCACCCGTTCGCTCAACACCTTTTGATGCAATGTTTGGCGCAGCATTTGGCGGTATTGGTCCGATGGTGTCAGCGACCTATAACGCCTTTGACACACTCACCCGCACCGTCTCACCGTATGAATTTAACCCATTTGACATCAACCCGTTGCGCGATATTTTAAAATCCAGCATTGATTTTGAACAACTAGCAACATGTAATGAAGTTAAGCTTTTCATCAACGCGACCAATGTAAAAACGGGTAAAGCACGCATTTTTGAAACAAAAGATGTCACTTTAGATGCTGTTATGGCATCGGCCTGTTTGCCGTATTTGTATAAAGCTGTTGAGATTGATGGAGAGCATTATTGGGATGGAGGCTTTGCTGGTAATCCAGCCGTTTATCCATTCTTTTATAAGTGCGATAGCCAAGATGTTATGATTGTTCATATCAATCCAATGCTGCGCGATAATGTGCCTAAAACTGCACCGGAAATTATGAACCGGATCAATGAAATCTCATTTAACAGTTCGTTGATAGCGGAGCTTCGTGCGATTAAATTTGCGAGCAAATTGGTGCAGGAAAATTGGCTCAAAGACGAATATCACAATAAAATTCGTGATGTATATGTGCATTCTATTCGCTCAGACGAAGCATTGGAAGATTTAAGTGTAGCGTCTAAATTTGATGTCAGTTGGTCATTTTTAACGGATCTACGAGATCGCGGACGTAACGTTGCGGATCAGTGGCTTGATCAAAATTTTGATGCCGTTGGCAATCGATCAACTGTAGATTTAGATGAAGAGTTTTTAAATATCTCAAATATTTCAGATTAAAATCTGTTTTTATTTATATATTTCAATTACTTAATTATCACTCCCTTGAATGTTAAGAAACTGTTAACTATATCTGTTACATACTAGTCGCGTAGGATTTATGCCTATGCAGGGCTGCGCGAGCACGGATGTACTGCCGCGCGGCTAATTCTTTCAAGATAAATTGTCTTGTTTTTCTGCTCGTCTTGCCTTGGCAAGATGGGCGGTAATCTTGAAACTTTCAGGAACGATTGTTTTAACCTCCCCTAATATATTTTCGATCGCCACATCTGCCATTTTATGGGCAACACCAAATGTGATCTTAAATCCGCTCGTTGAAACAATCACATTTTGATGATCTGGCATAACATCAATGAGTGGATCACGACCTGCAGCTCGAGGGCGAAGTCCCGCCCATTTTTCAACAACCGGCGCATCCTTGATCAATGGACATAAAGTTCTTGCACGCGTTATAACATCATCAATCTTTTCATCCGTGGTAAATGGGTCGGAAAATTCTAATTCGCTGGTGCTGCCAACGGCAACTTTGCCGTTCCCGTGCGAAATTACATAAACCCCGTTATCAAAAACAATTGGCCAATTGGGATCAATATCAGCAGATAACATAGCCGCTTGCCCTTTGATTGGCCGACCCAATGCGAGTGAAGCAACCTTCAGCTCTGGCGCGATAAAATCAAAAGTTTGAACCCCCGCAGCCAAAACAATGTGGGAAAACGAAACGGTATCATGGTTTGAAAGAACTGCTTGCTTTGTGTCTGCGTCATAGTTTTTGAGCCCAACACCTTCGATGAAAGTCACATTTTCATCTTTTAAAACGGCTTCTCGCAGCGCGTTGACTAAACCACGCGGATTTATACGTGCGGACAGCGTGTCATAAACCAGACCACAAGTGGCTTTATCGGCAACTGGCCAATCTTTTTCAAAAGGCTCATCGACGATTTGCCATTGGTATCTACCGTGCCAAAACGAGTCAACATTTTCGCCGTGGCCTTGCATTTGACCTCGCTTGGTTTCATTCATAATGGGCGCTAATCGACCGCAACGGTTAAAGCCGCAATCTATGCCAGTTTCACTTTCCAGCAACGCAACTTCTTGCGATAAATCCTCAAGCGCTTCGAACTGGAACTGTTTCTTTCCATCCCAACGCTCTGGCATATGTGGCATAAGAGCACCGAGCAAACCACCACTTGCGCCCGCACCTAATCTCTGAGCATCAACCAAAAGCGTTTTCAATCCTTGTTTACCCGCTTTATAAGCCGTCCATGCACCAATGACGCCACCACCTACAACAATAAGATCATAAGCTTGGGTGTTGATCGATTGCGATTGACTGTTTGCGAAAGCTGGATTATCGGCTGGTGCCATGAATAAAAACCTTGAAAATAAAAACGATATCGATTTGTCATCTAACACGCTTGAATGGCGTGAAGGTGATATGCCCTATTCCACCGGATTTGGCGACTATTATTATTCCAAATCAGATGGGCGCTTGGAATGTGATCACGTTTTTATCGATGGAAATGATTTAAAGAAACGCTTCGCAAACACAAATTCAATGACGATTGCTGAGCTTGGGTTTGGTACGGGTCTGAATTTCTTGGAAACTGCACGCCAATTCAAGCAATATGCTGCAGTCGACGCGAAGCTAAATTTCCATAGTTTTGAAATCAATCCATTGGGTCATGAAACCATCCAGAAAGCACTTTCAATATGGCCTGAGCTTAGTGAAGAGCTGCATAAGTTGCTAACTATATGGCCTGAACAATTGAACACTGACAATCTACTGAAATTGGATGAAAATATCGTTTTGCACCTGCATAAAGGCGATGTGAATGAGACATTGCCAAAGCAAGACTTTCGTGCTGACGCTTGGTTTTTAGACGGTTTTGCCCCTGTTCGAAATCAAAGCATGTGGTCGTTAGAATTAATGCGACATATCGCAAATTACACACACGCTGGTGGAACATTTTCAAGCTACACCGCCGCTGGTTGGGTGCGTAGAAACTTAATTGAAGCAGGTTTTGAGGTTTGCAAGACTAAGGGCTATGCAAGCAAGCGGGATATGATTTGTGGTACGAAAAAGCCGAATAAAACGGACTAAGCAACGCCTTGCGCTTTAGAACGAGTGCTTAATTGATGATAGCCAGGCAACATCGCTTTTACCTTTGAAACCATCACATCAGGGCTGACGGGTTTTGAGATATAGTCGTCCATCCCCGCGGCGATGCAATCTTCTTTATCACCGCGCAAAGCATGTGCGGTAATCGCACAAATGGGCGTGCGGTACTCGCCAGATTGTTCCAAGCGGCGAATTTCTCTGGTTGCCTCATGCCCGTTCATAATCGGCATTGAAACGTCCATTAGAACTACAGCTGGTTTAAATTCTTGCCATAATTCAACGGCTTCTTGACCGTTATTGGCTATTTTAAACTCGACCCCGAGATCGAGCAAAATTTGCTTAAAAACAATTTGATTAACTTCATTGTCTTCCGCAATAAGAACATCGATTTTAAAATCAGATGCGTTTGAATTATTACGTTTAGAGACGTGATCAAGCATTTCCGGCGATAGTTTCAACAGCTTTAGCACTTCGGCTTCTAGTCTCGAGGGTGCACAAGGTTTTAATAATTTAGCTGAAATGTCATTCGCGTAAAACGAGACATCGTTGCGAATAAAGCGATTGGGCCCGATCGCCAGAATTGGTAATTCTTCAGCTGATAGCAATTTGCGCGTATGTTTAATTAACGCGTCCAACTCGGGTGAAGATCTATCTTGATCGACAACAATTAATTCGACAGCAGACCCAAGTTTTTCGGTAATTTCGATTACTTTTTGAGCTTCTTCAAAACAAGATGTTGCGCATGCATCTAAGCCCCAATTGCAAAATTGCTCGAGGTATATTTCTTGATCAAGCGTCGAGCCACCGACAACCAGAACACGTTTAGGGCTTTTCTCGAGTGGTAAGTTTGACAAGGACGTTATTACTCAAATTAATGCATGAATTCAGTTACTTATATGCGGCTCAAAATGAGCGAAATATGTAAAGAGATGATTAATTTTGAAACCAAATCTAACCAGCATGTCTTCATGTTAGAATATTATGTGACTTTTACGGCGTTATCTGAATAGATTTTCCTATCTAGTTATTTTACTAGGTTTTAATACCAAAATTGCCTTTTTGAGTGTTTTCCGTTCAAATCCAGCCTTATTCCCTCTGTTTTGGGAATAAGTTTAGGTGAATTATTGCAAATTTTTAAATTTTATAACTCACGATTTCAAATTCAATATCATCATCATCTTTGAAATAAAATCTTCTGCCGGGTTCATAATCCCCATGGCTGTGGGGTTGAAAGCCCATTTTTTTCACACGCTGTTCAATCTCATCTATATTCTGGACAACAATTCCGACGTGGTTCAAACCGCCCAACACTTGATATGTGTTGAGATTTTCTTGGATATCGTGAGGGGTTTTATAAATCGCCAAATAACTATCATCGCCACCAACATGAAAAGTTTCACCACCATATATTGAAGCTCCGCTCCATCTGATTGTCCAACCAAACAAGTCACACAAACGTTTCGCTGTTTTTTCCGTATCGCTTACGGTTACGTTAATATGTTCCAGAAATGCCTGCTTCATCTTGTTTTCCTTTTCAATTTTGTACTTGTTTAAGTGTTGAATATTTACAAACTTAATTGCTCAAGTTAACTTGAGGTCAAGCATTTTTTTGAAAGAACTTTGATGGCAAAGATTGAAACAACATTATCAATAGGTGAAGTGGCAAAGCGGACAGGTTCAGCGGTATCTGCAATTCGTTACTATGAAGATGAAGGACTTATACAAGCTGAGCGCAACAGAGCCGGCCAAAGACGATTTGTACGTTCGCAGATCCGCCGCATATCTTTTATCTTAATCGCACAAGAATTAGGTTTTAGCCTAAATGATATCAGATCGCAGCTTGAACGATTGCCCAATGGTCGCGCACCGACAAAGCGCGATTGGGAAAAAATGAGCACACATTTTCGAAAAGAACTGAATTTGAGAATAGAACGGCTTGAAGACTTAAGAGATAAGCTTGACGGCTGCATTGGTTGCGGATGCCTCTCGCTAGATGCATGTCAGCTTTATAACAAGGATGATGGGGCCGCACGCAAAGGCAGCGGCCCCAGATATCTATTGGGTGATATGGCCGATCTTAGTAAGCACTAAACCGTCAAGTGTGCGCGCACTTCTGGTTGATCTAAACTTTCAGCCGGACCTTCATGTACCACCGCACCGCGGTCCATGATGTAAACCTTGCTGGCAACTTGACGGCAGAATTGCAAATATTGTTCAACCAGCACAATTGCTAAACCTTGCTCATCACGTAAGAATTCAATCGCGCGACCAATATCCTTGATCACCGAAGGTTGAATGCCCTCTGTTGGTTCGTCCAAAACTAAAACCTTCGGCTTGGTCACCAAAGCGCGCCCAATTGCCAATTGCTGTTGTTGACCGCCCGAAAGGTCGCCCCCGCGACGCGATAGCATTTGTTTGAGCACTGGGAATAACTCGAAAATATAATCCGGCACATGGCGTTCGCCTTTTGGCAAAAGCGAAAAACCTGTTTCCAAATTTTCTTGCACTGTTAACATTGGGAACACATCACGCCCTTGCGGCACGTAAGCAATTCCTTTCGATGCACGTTTATGCGGTTGGGCTTTTCCAAACTTTTGTCCATTCAGCGCAATATCTCCATTTGATATTGGATGATGTCCGGTAATGGCTTTTAACAGAGATGTTTTTCCCACACCGTTACGGCCCATAATGCAGGTAACAGAAGCAGCATCCGCACTTACAGAAACCTGATGCAAAATCTGCGCAGCGCCATAGTGAAGATCAATATTATCTATTTCTAAAACTGTCATGGTTGATATTTACCTTCCTAGATAGACATCAATGACGTCTTGATTTTCGATGACCTGTTCAAGGCTTCCCTCTGCAAGCACCGAACCCTCGTGCAAAACAGTTACCCGGCAATCAAGATCACGAATGAATTCCATATCGTGCTCAACAACGACCACAGCATGGTGCTTTGCCATTTCTTTGAGCAGCTCAACCGTTTTATTGCGCTCTTGTTTGGTCATACCCGCTGCGGGTTCATCGACCAAAAGAAGTCGTGGTTCCTGCGCAAGCAACATGCCAATCTCTAGCCATTGTTTTTGGCCATGAGATAATTCACCTGCAATGCGGGTGATCTCATCATTTAAACCAATGCTATCGGCTAGTTCTACAACTTTTTGTTTGTCATCATTTGAGAACTTATAAAATAGAACAGCAAAAGGCGTGCGATCATTGCGTAAAGCCATCATGAGATTGTCTTCAACTGTTTGATCTTCAAACACCGTTGGCCGCTGGAATTTTCGACCAATACCAAGGCGGGCAATATCGGATTCACTCTTTTTGATAAGAGAGAGATTTTTCTCGCCCCAAATCACATCGCCCATATCTGGCCGAGTTTTACCCGTGACGATATCCATGAAAGTTGATTTACCAGCACCATTAGGTCCGATGATGGCGCGAAGTTCATTCTCACCAATTTCAAAGCTTAAATCGTTGATGGCTTTAAAACCATCAAATGACACGGAAATTCCATTTACATTTAATAGACTGCTCATCTTTACGCCTTCTTCAATTTATCAACGAGACCACCAAGTCCCTTAGGTGCGTAAAGCGTTGCTAAAACGAAACTTAATCCGAGCAATACCAACCACCAATCCACCCATTGGATTGTGTAAAAACCAAGCGGAATGTTTGGAATTTGTCCACCTGTAAAAAATGAAGACAAGAGCGAAACGAATATTGCACCAATCACCGCACCATAAAGACGACCACGCCCCCCAATGGCAACCCAAACAGCAAGATAGATGGATGCAATCGGTGCAAGTTCTGCAGGATTGATAATACCAGCTTGCGGATAATATATTGCACCAGCAATCGCTGCCATGATCGCGGTGATCACAAAGACGAATAATTTATAAGCTTCCACATTATAGCCAAGAAAACGAACACGACTTTCATCATCTCGAATGGCTCTGATAACATTGCCAAGTTTGGATTCAACGATCAATTTAGCGATGACATAACAAACACCAAGTGCGAACGCTGATCCCCAGAAGAACCACAGCGACACATCTGCTTGTGACGTTGCTTCAAGGCCAGGAAGATTTTGCAGGCCTGAAAGTCCATTATTTCCGCGCAGACCACTATCATTTTGGAAGAGATACAGCGCTAAAGCGAGTGTCATTGCCTGTGTTAAAATGGACAAATAGACCCCTGTCACGCGTGAGCGAAATGCCAACCAGCCGAAGACTAAAGCCAAAATGCCTGGCACAAGAACAACCAGCAACAATTGAAGAATGAGACTATCGGAAAAAGCCCAAATTACAGGGAACTCAGAACCACCAACAACACCAAATATTTGAACACCAATCGCATCCGACAATTCCTGTGGGGTGAGCGGTAACGCAGCAGCCACATTTGCTTTTAATACAATCAACTCTGTTCGCGCATACATAAGCCACATGCCGATCATATAGCCGCCGAGCCCAAAAAATGCGAAATGGCCTAAAGATAGAATTCCGCAATATCCCCAAACCAGATCCATCGCGATTGCAGCGAGCGCCAGGCACAAGGTTTTACCCAGCGTTTTAACAAGGCTGGTTGAAACGATCCCCATGCCAAAGCCTTCGCTTAAGATGGTTACTGCGATTGTGAAAACCGCCAACATACCAAGGAAGACCAACACGGAAGGATGGCGAAGCAAAAATTTAGTCAATACAGCGTCTTGCATATTACCAGCTCCCTTACGCTTCTGCCGCTCGACCTTTAAGAGCAATAAGCCCTCGCGGTCTGAACTGAATGAAAATAATGATGAAAATGATCATGTAAGTTTGCGCTGCCAATGTATTTGACGGATTGAAATACTCGATAATTTTCTGCAAGAAACCAATCATCGTAGCGCCCGCGAGCGTACCCCAAATATTACCCACACCGCCGACAACCACAGTCATGAAGCTTTGAACGATATAATCATTTCCAAGCTCAGACGTCACTTTGGCAAACAGACCAATCGCAACACCTGCGATCCCGGCAATGCCGCAACCTAAACCAAATGTCAGCATGTTAATCTTATCAGGGTCGACCCCCATGGATGCTGCCATGCGCGGATTTTGTGTCACCGCGCGTGTTTCTAATCCAAGGCGTGTTTTATTTAACACGAACAAGATCATGCAGAAGAACAATAGGCCTAGTACAAAAATCGCAATTCTGATCCAACTAATACTCACAACATCGTTGATCACCCATGCGCCATCTAACCAATCAGGCGCTGTTAAAGGGCGCGCTTGCGTTCCGAAAATATTTTTAGCCAATTGTTGAAGCGCAATGGAAATACCAAATGTCGCTAGCAAAGTTTCAAGTGGGCGATTATACAAATGACGAATAACCAACCGTTCCATCAATACCCCCGCTGCAAACGTAACAATGAATGCAACTGGAATGGCGATGATAATTGAGATTGTATAATTAGGCACGAGCTGCTGGACCACATATCCAGAATACGCGCCCATCATAATAAACTCACCATGAGCCATATTGATCACACGCATCACGCCAAAGGTGATGGCAAGACCAATCGCAGCGAGGAAATAAATCGAGGCAAGGCTAATTCCATCAAGCGCCAAATCGAAAAACTGATTGAGTGAAACCGAGGAATTGATGTCATTGAGCACGACGCGTGCTGCATCAGTTACCTCTTTATTGGTTTCAATAAAATTCGCATAAAAAACATGCTCCGCAATAATCTGATCTTTTTCATTTTCTGTTAAAAAAGCTTTTGCTTTGCCCAGCAAAACCAAATCTGCATAAGCGCTATCGCGCGCTTCATCTCTATTTAGCTCTGACACAGGGAGTTTGCCAACTTTGCCATCTTCGATATTAGCGATCAGAACTTCTTTTCTGATATCTTTATCAATCGTTGCCGGCGCCAAATTTTCTTTGACTAAAAATTCGTAAGCAACATCACGACTTAGTTCGGTTTCATCTCCGCCCATATCAAGCAAACCATGGAGGCGAAATGCTGAACCATCAGGATTAACACCTGTTTTATCTGGAACGATGATACGTGCGATGTTTAAATCTTCAGGAAGCGTTTTTGCAACTGAAACCTGGCTTGTCAGCAATTGGTTCAAACTAGCGCGCACATCAATGGATAAAGAACCAGAAAATGAATTGATAGCCTGAATTCTAGCTTGAGGATCAGTGTCAAATTTGATCGTTAGAATTCGTTCAATGCGCGCAAATTCAGCTAAAAGTTCCGGATCTTGCTCTTTTTCGATGGCAATACGTAGAGCTGCTAAATGCTCGAGCTTAGGATCACGATTGATACTTTCTAAACTTTTGCGGCGCACCTCAACATTTGGATCGGTGAGCTGGAATTGAACCAAACGCGCTGCCAATAAAGCTCTCACTCCGCTATTTGGCTTGATTTGCTTAATCTCTTTTTTGTCGACGTCACCCAAATTTTCTGAATTTACGACGTCCGTCAGGCTATAAATTTTCTTATCTTCTGTTTGAACATAAACAAAAGCGTTGTCGGATTTACGGAACCAAAGTTCTTTCTCTTGCCATTTGGCGAGAAACTCTGCTGCACCTTGGAAATTTGTGTTTTGGATAGCTTCCAGGACAGGCGACACCGTTTTGGTCGAACTTCTTTGGATGAGCTTGTAATTGTCGTTAAGTACTTGGCGAAACTCGTCAGCTTCCTGCGCTGATGAAGAGGTTAAGCTCATGACAGCAAGCATCATGCTCATAAATATAGTGAGTAAAAATCGCAACGAATAATCCCCTGAGGAAAAAAGGCTTCCCAATTCCTTTTTAAAAAAATAATTGGGGCGGGTTCGACACCCACCCCAACTCGTATTCAACTAACTCTTAGTAGTTAGATTTGATCTGAACGCAGCTGTTTGTAGATGTATTGAACATGCCACACTCTAGCTCTTTCCAGTCTGATTTCAGCACAGCTGATTCTGGAAGGAAGTCTGTCCAAGCATCGCCTGCAACTTCTTCTGTTTGGCTGATGATATCAAACTGACCATCTTCTTGGATTTCGCCGATAAGAACAGGTTTTGCCAAGTGGTGGTTTGGAAGCATTTTAGCCATGCCGCCTGTCAAGTTCGGAAACTCAAGTCCGTACATTGCAGAGCGAACAGCATCAACATCTGCAGTACCTGCAGCTTCAACAGCAGCAACCCACATATTAAAGCCAATATAGTGCGCTTCCATTGGATCATTTGTTACACGCTCTTCACCCATGCGGGCTTTCCAAGCTTCAATGAAGCTGGAGTTAGCGTCTGATTCAGCTGATTGGAAGTAGTTCCATGCAGCCAAGTGGCCAACAAGGTTTGATGTATCAAGACCTGATAGCTCTTCTTCACCCACTGAGAATGCAACAACTGGGATATCGTCAGCGGAAACACCAGCCGCTGCTAGCTCTTTGTAAAAGCCGATATTTGCATCACCATTAATTGTTGAGATAACGCCAACTTTCTTACCATCAGCACCAAGAGCTACTACGTCAGCTACGATTTTTGACCAATCAGAATGACCAAATGGCGTGTAGTTTACGAAGATGTCGCTTTCAGGAATGCCTTTATCTAAAAGATATTGGTTCAAGATTTTGTTTGTTGTACGTGGGTATACATAGTCAGTACCCAATAGCGCAAACTTCTCAACACCTAGCTCTTCAAGATAGTAATCTGTTGCAGGGATAGCTTGTTGGTTTGGTGCTGCACCTGTGTAGAACACGTTCTTTGAAGATTCTTCGCCTTCATACTGCACAGGGTAGAACAGAAGACCGTTTAGCTCTTCGATTACAGGAAGAACTGATTTACGTGACACTGATGTCCAGTTACCAAAGATAACGTCTGTTTCGTGAACTGTTAGAAGCTCACGTGCTTTTTCGGCAAATAGTGGCCAATCAGAAGCCGGATCAACAACAACAGCTTCAAGCTGTTTGCCCAAAACGCCGCCTTTTTTGTTTTGTTCGTCGATCAACATCAACATTGTGTCTTTCAATGTTGTTTCTGAAATAGCCATAGTTCCGGATAGCGAATGAAGGATACCAACTTTAATAGTCTCATCATCTGCTTGAGCACTGATTGTTAAAGCGCCCGTCGCAATCATTGATGCCAAAGCTGTCGTTAGTAGTTTTTTTGAAATTCCGTTCATGATGTCTCCTAAGGAATTGATATTGCACCAAACACTACGCAAGCACCGTGCCAACTTTTGGAGATGTTAAGGAATCCTTAAAATACAGGATTTCTACTGTTGAAAAAAAAGGCAAAACGGAAATCTCTTTCTCGTTTTGCCTAAATTTTAACACATAAACTTAAAGTGATTACTTTTTAATCAATTAGAAGCTCAGTGAAATATCACGATGGCCAGACTGACATGATGCAACATATAATGCTTGATCTTCAGTCAATTTTGACTGGCCACGAATACCAATATTGCCTTTAATCGCTTCATGATATGTTTCAAGTCCTGGAAGAACAGATGCAGTTGCCTGCGCACGCCATTCAACTTGCGCTTCATATTCTTCAATAGATTTAGCTAACTCATTTAGAGCTTTTTCTTTATCAGGAGTTTTAGAGCGCAATGCACGGCGTGCTTTAGATACGCCTGATTTCACATCGCTTGATCCAGCAATAGCATCAAACTTTTTAGCAAAGTCCGACAATGGATCCACCATATCCGCAGGCTCATTCGCTTCGATTTGCGCTGCCAATCCATAAAGTTCGTCCTTAACCTCGTTAAAGGCATCAGTTGACTGCAAGATCGACATTGTCTCTACAACGGGATCATATGCAGCTTGACTTGCTTGATAGAACTTACGGCGTTCTGTCGTTTCAGCCTTATTCAGCGCATTATATGCTTCATAGGTTGCATCCCAGCTATTTGGTATTTCAGACTGTAGGTCGAGCACCTCGGCATTAATCTCATCGATTTCTGCTCGGATATTGGCCGCTTGACGCTCTTCCCCATCCGGGAGGCGGCTTAAAACTATTTCAATCTCGGCTTTATGCTCTTCTAGTTTGCGAATGTCTCGTTCAATCATACGAACTTCATCATGTATTGGTCTGTAAGCAGGAGACGCTTCAACCACAACATCATGGGCAGCTTCCGCACCATCTAGCAGAGCAAAACTCTGTTCAGCACTGTCAAAACTTTTTGTCAAATTGCTTTGCATCTTTTTCGGCAACATAGAGATGTCGATCTCTTTTGCATTCCCGATTTGCGCAAGTAGCACCTGCTTATTTGATCCTAATTCCTCGACTAAATACTGATCCACACAATAAGATAGTTTCGGATTACGCGGCGGAGGTGAGTTCTCCGATAGTAATGACACGCGATTTGGCAGGTAGTTGACCAATTGAGGTGCAAATCCAACAATTGCCAATGCCGACAGCTGCAGCGCGATAAACGGTATCACCCCTTTATACATATTGATGGTTTTTACCACCGCTGGCGCAACACCGCGTAAATAGAACAAGGCAAAACCAAATGGCGGGGTTAAGAATGATGTTTGGATATTTAGACCAATCATGACACCCAACCAAACAGCAGTGATGTTTGCCTCAGGATCAGCCAACAGAATTGGCGCGACAATTGGCACAACCACAACAGCGATTTCGATGAAATCTAGGAAGAAGCCAAGAATGAAAATCACCAGCATAACAATGAGGAACTTCGTCCAAAAACCACCCGGAAGACCTTCAAGGAATTCTTTGACCAAGTGCTCACCACCAAATGCGCGGAACGCAGCTGTCAAAATAGCAGCACCGAGAAGAATAATGAACACAAGGGATGTCGTTTTAGCAGTTTCAATCATGACGCCATGAAGGGTCTCGTCGATCTTAATTGCGCGCCATCCGCTCCAACAAAGAGCAATGATCAAACCACCTGCACCAATCACACCTAATGTAATGCCAATGACATCGTCAGTGGACTGGATGGATTTTACATTTGTATTAAACAGCGACAAAGTCAGCGCAATGACACCCAGAGATAGGATCGCTAAGATCGCTGGGTAATACGTATCACGCGAATTTTCCTTCAAGCGATAACCTGCCATGATCAAGGCACCACCAGCACCAATGGCACCTGCTTGGTTCACCGTTGCAACACCGCCGATGATTGACCCCAAAACTAGGAAGATCAAAAGAAGTGGTGGCACCAAAGTGATAATAACTTTGAACAGGAATTTGCGGTCAATTGCTTCGTCAGATTTTACCGGCGGTGCAGCTTTTGGATTTATAAAAGCATAAACCAAAATATAGACCATATATAAGCCGACTAATACGAGACCTGGAACAAAAGCCCCGAGGAACATCTCACCCGCACTTGTTGAGCCCACATCAAAAATCGATGGCATGGATAGTTCGCCGGTTGCATCTTTATAAAGTGCTTTACGTGCAGAACCCGCCTGATCGGCAGCGCTAGATAACTGGTCAGCCAGGATAATAAGAACAATGGATGGCGGGATAATCTGGCCTAGTGTACCAGAAGCTGAAATCGTACCCGTCGCCAAGCTTTGCGAATAATTATTACGAAGCATCGCTGGCAGAGAAATCAAACCCATTGCAACAACTGTTGCGCCGACAATACCCGTGGTTGCCGCCAATAGCGCACCCACAAACACAACTGAGATACCTAAGCCGCCTGGCACTGGTCCGAATAAACGCGCCATTGTAATCAATAGATCTTCGGCAATTTTAGAACGCTGAAGCATAATTCCCATAAAGATAAACAAAGGAATAGCAATTAGAGTGTCCCGTTCGGGTTCCCAATAGACCCCGCGAAGGTTGGTCACCCCAGCACTTAGCCACTGGCTTGGTCCACCTTGAGCAAAGAAGATATCCGTATCGCCGAACATCAGATAACCAATGCCAGCTGCTAATAAAATTGTGATGATCGATGAGCCTGGCAATGCAAAGGCAACCGGATAACCGGAGCCAAGGGCAAATGCCATCAAAACAACGAGTAGAAGAAGAAAAAACAGTTCCATTTTCGTGAGCCTTTATCGATCAGCTTTTAGAAATTTTGAGTTGGCAAACATATTAATGTGCGCCTGCGGCTGCGGGTTCATGCTTACCAGGTTCGCCACGTATGTCGGCAACGGCGCCGAACAAGTAGGAAACAAACTGGATCATCATTGAAATGGCAAATACACCAAGAAAAGCCGCCATGAGATATTTCACGTAAAGACCAAAGCCTGACTGTGAAACTTCAAAATTAAACAACGGTGAATTGATGATAGATGCTTTATTGCCCATACCCATGATCAAGATTACCCAACACAACGCCATGCCCATGGCCACTGTGCCGATAGCATTTACATAACCTTTGGTCTTTGGCTTGAAGCCTGCATAAAACACATCCACACGCACATGCCCCTCTTCGAGCAACGTATAAGCGCTCGCAAACAAAAAGAGAGCGCCGTACCAAAAACGCACAAGATCGGACATAAATGCTTGCTCGTATGAGAAAATAAAGCGTGAGAACACAATAAGGAGTTCAGCGACCACAATGAGCAAAGCTAGCCAGTGAAAACCTAGTGTTCTTGTGAACATTGCTAGAACAACACCCAATACGACCAGCGGCATATGGACATATGGTCCGCGGAATTGCGCACGACCCAGATCTTTTGCGGTTTGCTCACTGACAAACACTTCTAAGAAACCCTCAATACGCATGAATGAAATCGTTGCATCAACAAGACCAATCAGCAACACGGCCCAAAATGCCGCGCGAATAAAAAACGTATTCATCGATGAAACGGTGTTGCTGTCTTTACGCAGGGTTGTTTGTGAACATGCTGCGACATAGGCAATAGCGATACCGACAAGGAAAGGATAAAGTAGTGACTGAAGGGCAGCTGCGCTAATCATGCCATGATTGGCTGCAAAGTTTAAACTCGCGCCAGGCAGGCCCATTCCGTTTGATAAAAAATTATTGATAAGAAATGCGCCCATCATAGCAAGCATCGACCAACCAAACATACGTACCAGTGTCGAATTTCGCGTTGAGAGATTTGTGCTGGCTATTTCTGACATATTTCGTGTCCCCAGATGCTTACTTTTAAGTACATCGCTCATAAAGTGAAGGGGCAAGAAATGCCCCTTCACGTAATTTAAAATTTAAACTGGAACCTACTGGTTTAGAACAGCGTTACGTTTTTGTACGTAAGCCATGTCGGACAACGATGTCCAAGCACCAAGCTCATCACGTTTTGCGACAAATTGGTCGTAGATTTTTGCAGAAAGCGGTGAATGATCACGAGCTTCTTCGATAACTTCAGCAGCGGCTTCACCGAATGCTTCGTATACATCATCGTTAAACTCACGCAACTGAACGCCATGATCATTGATCAAACGGTTAAGGTATTCACCGTTATTTGCGTTTGTTTCAGCCATTGTTTGTGCATTTTCTTCGTTACATGCAGCCTGAATGATCGCTTGATCGTTCTTTGACAATGAACTCCAGAATGATGCGTTCATACCAAGTGCAAGCTGTGAACCTGGCTCGTGCATTCCAGGCCAGTAGTAGTATTTAGCCGCTTCGTAGAACTTCATGAAATAATCGTTGAACGGGCCAACCCACTCAGTCGCATCAATAGCACCTGATACAAGGTTCTCATAAATCTGACCACCTGGAACAGAAACAGGAGAAGCACCTAGTTTTGACATAACGTCGCCACCAAGACCAGGAATACGCATTTTCAGACCTTTAAGGTCGTCAGCTGAATTGATTTCTTTGTTGAACCAACCGCCCATTTGAACGCCTGTGTTACCCATAGCAAAGTTTTTAAGACCAAACTCGCCAGCAAGTTCGTCCCAAAGCTCTTGGCCGCCACCGTATTTAATCCAAGCGTCCATTTCAGTATATGTCATACCAAATGGTACAGCTGTGAATGGTGCCCAACCTGGATGCTTACCTTTCCAGTAGTAATCAGCTGCGATGTAAGCTTGCGCGTTACCAGAAGCAACTTCATCGAAAGAGTCAAACGCACCAACGCGTTCGCCAGCGGCAAAATATTGCACATCAATACGGCCATCTGTTAGTTCACCAATACGTGCAGCTAGACGCTGAGCTGGCAATCCCAAACCCGGGAAATCTCGTGGCCATGTGGAAACGATAACCATTTCCGTTTTGCCTTGTGCGACAGCGGGTGCTGCAAGAGTAGTAGCGGCGCCAGCAAGTGCTGCGCCCTTCAAAAATTTACGTCGTTCCATTAGGTCCTCCCAAGAACACAAAAATCAGCACACCTTTTGTATGCCTTAAATATGCCTTACCGAAGTAAGTGCGTAACAACAACACGTGTTACTACCGTTTAGCATCGGTATTACTACTGATTTTTTGAAGTTTCGCTACGGATATGCAAGTGTGCAGAGCAAAATAGACCAACGAATGATACTTACATGAATTTTAAGACCAAGCTGCTGATAATCACGCTGTTGCCCACGATACTGATTGCGATAACGTCTACGATCATTATTGACTTGCAAGCTACAAGGCTCATCGATTCGCAGGCAAAGGCGATTGAGGACTTATATCTTGCGCAAAAAGAACGCGAATTACTCAATTATGTGACGATCGCAGAAAACGCGCTTGAACCATCTTATAAGTCTTATCTGAAAACAACTCGCAAAGCGCAAAGAGAGGCGCGTGAAATCGTTCGTAAGATGAGTTTTGGTGAGGATAATTACTTCTACATCTATGACGGTGCTGGCACCAATATCGTTAATCCCCGACACACGCATTTCATCGGTAGCAATTGGATTGGTATTCGCGATGAAAATGGACGTACTGTGGTCAAAGATCTCATTGAACACGCCAAGATGGATGGCGGGTTTTACTCATACAAATGGAAAAAACCATCAAGCGGCGCTTATGTCGATAAATTAGGCTATTCAGTCTACCTGCCCAAATGGGACTGGGTATTAGGAACCGGGATATATCTTGATGATGTCTCAGACCAGATCCACAAAGTGCAAAGCCAAACTGAAATTCGTATTGGCGAAACGCGCCTTGTTATATTGCTGCTGGCACTTGGCTCACTATTGTTAACGGCTGCAATTTTGACATTTGCGCGTATAAGCGAACAACGCTTTGCCGATGAGAAGCTTAAAAAGCTGACCGCGCGTATTGTGGACGTGCAAGAACAAGAGCGCAAACGTGTTGCCCATGAATTGCACGATGGCATCAGCCAATTATTGGTATCTGCGCGCTACGGGTTGGAAGCTGCGATGTCTAAAGCCAAGGGCAAGGATGTGCAGCAACCCATCGAAAAATCAATCGATACCATTGATAACACCATCAATGAAGTTCGGCGGATTTCCATGGCGCTGCGCCCATCGGTTTTAGATGATATGGGACTTGTTTCAGCTGTAAAGAGCCTAAGTTCTGAATTTTCCAGCCAAACTGGCATTGAAGTTATCGTTAATGCCAATCAGCCGAAAAAACAGATTACCGATGAAGCGCGAATTGCCGCCTATCGCGTTATTCAGGAAGCTTTGACCAACATCTCTCGCCATGCCGGCGCTGATAAGGTGATTATTTCGCTCAAGCGAGAGAAGTCGAGATTTGTGCTAAAACTGGAAGATAATGGCGTTGGGATATTTAATCATAATCAATGGCCACCCAAGCATGCAGGTCTTGGAATCCGCAACATGCAGGAACGCATTGATGCGATTGGGGGAACAATTAAATTTGAAAATGCGAGACCAACAGGGCTAATTATCAAGATTGGTATTCCAATTGATAAAAAATTGGCCGATATAGAAGAGCAAGTATAATCATGCGCTGTGACGGCTTTTTAAAAGCTGGCTTTGGAGGAGGCACGCAATGCAAACTAATGTAATCAAAATGGTGATTGCAGATGACCACGATCTTGTACGTGAGGGCATACATGTCAGATTAGCCAGTGAAACTTATATTGACCTAATCGGCGAAGCTAAAAATGGTCGTGAAGCGGTTGACCTGTGCAGAGCCCTAAAGCCAGATTTAATTCTGCTCGATATTTCAATGCCAGAATTAAACGGCTTGGAAGCTGCGAGCATCATTAAGGAAGAGCTTCCGGATACGAAGATCTTGTTTTTATCTGTTTACGACAATGATGAATATGTACAAGAATCGCTTCGCATCGGCGCCAATGGATTTGTTTTAAAAGATGTGTCAAAACCAGAAATGCTCAATGCAATTCGGCTTGCATCAAGCGGCGCGACTTATCTTGGGCCAAGACTTAGCAAATCATTGGCCGCAAACGCCCCAATCAGAGCGCAAACAGCGCAAGATTATGGACTGACAAACCGGGAAAAGCAGGTTCTTGCAGCGATTTCACGCGGCATGCCCAATAAAGAAATCGCAGAAACAATGAACATTTCTGTTCGAACCGTTGAAAGCCATCGTATGTCCATTCGCGAAAAAACCGGCGGGGGTAATGCTGTTGTGTTGACAAAAATTGCAAGTGAACTGGGATTAACCTGAACCTAGATCGCTAGATTAGAACTTAAATTTAACGCCCCAACTTCCGGTTACGGCAAATTGGTTCGAACTGTCGTATTTTGCTTCAAAAGCACTTTCAAAACGCGCCGTTTCTGAAAGCTTTGCGTTTATGTTTAAGCCTGCAAATGCTGCACCAGTATTTTTATCGCCGCCAGGATTAAATGTGGTTGATGTCCCAGCAACTGTTCCTGTGACTTGATCAATATCGCCAGAAGCAATACGGCCCTCTAGGCCTGCATAAGGCATGAACACATAACCGACGTCATTGTCTGATACCCAATCAAATCGTGCACCAAGCTTAGCTCGTGCTTGCAGTTGATGGATAGTACGAGAAGCAATTGACGCGTTAGCCGATGATCCGGTTTCAGAATATCCATCCACATAAAGACCTGTATAGCCTAGTGACAATGACGGAATGAGGCTGAAACCATCGTTTCGAATGATCTCTTTAGAGAGATTTAAATTAGGTGCAAAATAAAAGCTGTCATAGTTTGCACTTGCAGTTTCAACACCACTCGCCACTGTGGTATTAGCAATCATACGTGCGCTATCAAAGCGAACCTTACCAGCTTGCAAATTAATACCGACATTTAAATCATGCGTCTCGAATTGCGAATAAACTCCGAGGATGAGGCTATCTGCATCTATTTCGTGGGAAAATGTTGAACCAACTTTTGTGTGACTTATTCCGAAACCTGCATATGCACCATATTTGGTTCCAATTTGATTAGTTCTATCAATTCCAAACAAACTTCCCATGGACTGGGTGGTATCATCGGATAAATTATTGCTCGTATCCAATTGGTTATAGCTAAACCAATTGCTGTTCCATACGCTTTTCACACCATCGCCATCGACACTATTATAAGCTTGGGCTTGCGTTGAAGAGTTTCCAAAAACTGCATCATTTAGCTGGTTGGAAACCGCATTATTGACGCTGTTTGATGTCGCACCAACTACGTCGTCAATTGATGCCAAGAACGTCGTGTCAACTTGAATTAGGGTTGTGCCATCAAATACAACAAAATTCGATTGATTGTTAATCGTGTCCGGTAAATTTGAAAACTTGATCACGTTACTAACATTTGAAACGAGATTTAACGTATCATCGACGCCATCCCAAGCCACACTACCAACGATGACTGAATTGGCGCCAAGAGTTAGCGTATCTGATCCGGTTTGTTGGAAGTCTATTGCGACACCGGAAGCACCAGAGGTAGATTTTATTGCGCCGTTATTGGTTACCTTTGAATTACCTAGATTTGCACCACCAGAATTATCGCGATCAAACTCGATACCAATGCCGCCTTGGATCAAACCATTGTTCACGATAGTACCAAAATCGGTATCAATACCTGATTCATCGGGTGCACTACCACCGGTGATCGTACCATTGTTTGTCAAAAGTGTAATTTCGCGCGCTTTAACGCCCTCATCCTGACCCGTGATCGAGCCATTATTGGTGAGAGTGGCGATATACTGAACATCAATACCATCATCACCACCAGCAATGCTTCCATCATTGACAAGCACACCAAGGCTCTCTGCCAATATACCATCGTCGCTGGTGCCTGTGATGGACCCTGAATTTGCCAGTGCTAAAATGCTTTGCGCGAATATGCCATCATCGCCACCGGTTAGAGAACCGGTATTGGTAAGCAACGTAACATAACGTGCATCGACGGCGTGGATTGCCCCACCGATAGAACCTGTATTGATTAAGCTCCCAATCGTGCCACCATCTACATATACGCCGTCGGTATTCTCACCCCAAATGGTACCAGTGTTTAAGAGCGTATTTAGATCTCGAGCATCAATCCCGCTGTCTGTTCCTGTGATGGAACCTGTGTTTACGATGGTTTGAGCTGTGTTGTACACATAAACGCCAGATCCGAGCACACATGAACAATTTCCCGAAATTGTTCCAGTGTTAAGCAGGCTTACAAGTGAATCGTTTGAGTATAATCCATCAGCACCTGTGATAAGACCTGAATTGATCACAGAGCCAAGATTTTCAGCGTCCACACCTGCTGACGCGCCCGAGATAGTCCCTGTGTTATAAAGATATCCAAACAAGTCGCCTGTATCGATACCACCCCCCAAAACACCGGTAATCAATCCAGTATTTGTTAACGAATCCAGTTTGCCGCCGGTTAAAATTCCATCAACTTCACCGGAGATAGTACCTGTATTTTTGAGTGTACCCAGATCCATGAGCACCTGGATACCAAAACCATTTACCCCAGTGATTAAACCCTCATTGGTTATTGAGGTTAGGTAATCAGCTTCTATACCATTGAGCGTACCGGAAAGTGTTCCTGAATTTGTTAGGGAATCAATTGAGGTATAACTAACTGCCGCCATGCCGCCTGTCATTAATCCGGAGTTCATAAGACTGGTTAGCGTGCCATCCCCCAACAATCCAAATACACTCACCCCAGTGATCGAGCCGGAGTTGGTAAATTGGTTGGTATCGCCAGTGACATAAATACCGTTATTGCTTCCCACAATATCCGCGGTATTTGAGAATGTATCTATATGCTGCGAGTTGATGCCATTATCTGCGCCTGAGATGGATCCATTGTTGGTAAGATTTAGTGTTGAAGCCAAATTATCGATTGCAGAAAATGTGGTAGCGGTGATGGTCCCGTCATTTTCAACCGTTATCGTTGTGCCATCTACAGCATCGACAACACCGGGCGTGGTGCTATTAATTGTTGCCCCATTTTCAATGATGAGCGTATCCCCATCATTTAATGATTGCTGACCAACTGTTGATCCAGACGTAATTGTGACATCCGCAGAAAAAGCTGCAGAACCGATCATTAACGAAACCACCGCTGTTGCTGTTAACAACGACGCTTTTCGTTTCTTGAACGCGCTATACTGACGACTATTTACAAACACGAATTCGTTAACCCCGATCACCTAATGATTACATACCGTATGCATGCGGTCATTTCGCTTCATTTTTAGAATGTTAGTTAACGGATCGGTAACGATATGCAACGGTGGTTGCTATAGTCCAAAAGGTAGTATTTGCGGGAATAAACCAAAGTTTATGGGGTAACCCTGTTGGGCTTTGCATTAAGCTTTGGGAACACTGAGGGATTGACGCTCAATAATGTTTGTTTCCAACTCCATATCAGTGACAATACGTCCTGTGTTGATGTTTGCTAAAAGCATGTCGGCGGAATGCAGTCCAAGCATCCGGTGAGGTACATGCACTGTTGTTAAAGACGGAGATATGATCGAAGCGATTTCAATATCATCAAAACCAGTTATCGAAATATCATCGGGTACGTTCAACCCTTGTGATTGCGCTTCTAAAACTGCACCAACCGCCAAGACATCATTGGCACAAATTAAAGCCGTTGGGGTTCCATGGGTTTGCCGCATGAACGTAAAAGCTTTGCGCACTTTATCAATATCATATTCACACTCAATCACAGCGGGGTTTTCAATTCCATGCTCCGCCATCTTAGCTTTAAATCCTGCAATACGAGCTGAAGCTCTGTCATTGTTGTCTGCAATACCTGCGAGCATTGCTATATTGCGATGGCCTTTATCTATGACAAGCTGCACAATTGAGGCCATGGCCTTATGGTTATTAAAACCGACGAGCTGACCTGGCGCTGGAGCTTTCATATGTTCATCAAAACTCCAGGCAATTACGAAAGGTATTTCCCGCTCTTGTAAAAATTCGTAGATTTTTGGATCACGTTTAATGCCAATCAACAACAATCCATCAACTCCACGCGAGACGAGTGACCGAATTTGTTTCTCCTCAACATCTTTTTTATACGATGAGGACGCAACCAACAGATCAAAATCTTCTTGGGCCAATCGTTCTTGAAAAACCTGCAGGGCGCGCGCAAAAATGGCATTTTCCATTGTGGGAATTACAGCACCAATAATTTTCGAACGCTTAGCGGCCAATGAACGTGCATTAAAGTTTGGCATGTAACCTAACTCATCAACCGCATTTTTAACACGTTTTCGAGTTGCCTCAACCACTTGATTTGGTTGATTTAAACAACGCGAAACTGTAGCGGTTGATACACCTGCCAATCGCGCCACATCCTCAAGTTTCGGCAGCGGTTGTTTACTCATTTTGCGACTCCCCACACAAATTCACCTGCTTACAAGCAAATAACTATTGCAAATGCAAATGTAAGCGCTTACATTGCGATCCAGCAAATTCTTTCAATTTCACTAGTATAACGAGACTGACATGGCACGCAACTACCTAAAAAAAGCAGACTTAACTTCATCATCAGATGTATCAGACGTTAGAGCAACAGTTCAGCAAGTACTCGATGATATTGAGGCCGGTGGCGACAAAGTGGCGCTCGAATATGCAGCGAAGTTCGACAAATATGAAGGCACACTTGTGCTATCGGAAGCCGATATTGAAGCTGCATCCGCACTTGTGCCTGAAAAACTAAAACGCGACATTGAGTTTGCCCATGCAAATGTGAAGAAGTTTGCAGAAGCGCAAAAAGAAACTCTTAAAGACATCGAAATCGAGGTCATCCCGGGCCTGACTGCTGGCCAGAAAAGCATACCAGTGCAAGCTGCGGGTTGTTATATTCCCGGCGGTCGCTACAGCCATATCGCATCCGCGATCATGACGGTGACGACTGCAAAAGTAGCTGGTGTTGATCACATCGTTGCATGTTCACCTCCACGCCCTGGTGTTGGTGTTGCGCCAGCAATTATTTACGCAGCGAAACTTTGTGGTGCGGACACTATCTTGGCAATGGGTGGTATCCAAGCCATCGCATCCATGACATTTGGACTTTTTGGTTTGCCGAAAGCTGATATCCTTGTTGGACCGGGTAACCAGTTTGTTGCAGAAGCCAAACGTATTTTGTTTGGTCGTGTTGGCATTGATATGTTTGCTGGACCTACAGATAGTTTGATCCTAGCAGATAAAACGGCTGACCCCGCAATTGTTGCAAGCGATCTCGTTGGCCAAGCAGAACACGGGTATAACTCACCTGTATGGTTGGTCACAGATGATAAAGCCTTAGCTGAAAAAGTGATGGAACTGGTACCGCCGCTCATTGCAGACCTTCCGGAACTAAATTCAAAGAATGCTGAAGCTGCATGGCGTGATTATGCCGAAGTTATCGTATGTGATGATCGCGAAGAAATGGCTGCAACGAGCGATGATTACGCACCGGAACACCTAACTGTGCAAGCCGAAGACTTGCCTTGGTGGTTAGACCAGTTGAAATGCTATGGCTCATTGTTCTTGGGTGAGGAAACAACCGTTGCGTTCGGCGATAAGGCATCGGGGACAAACCACGTTCTGCCGACATCGGGTGCTGCAAGTTACACAGGCGGCTTATCTGTCCACAAATACATGAAAATTGTAACATGGCAGCAAGCAACACGCGAAGGTGCAAAACCAGTAGCTGAGGCAACGGCACGAATTTCTCGTCTAGAAGGAATGGAAGGCCATGCACGCACGGCTGATATTCGCCTTGCGAAATATTTCCCTGATGAAACATTTGACCTAACAGCTGAAGAATAATTCATGACGTCTTCGGATATTTTTAGTCTTGCAGGCAAAACAGCTTGTGTCACTGGCGCAAGCTCCGGTTTGGGACGTTACGCAGCTAAGTTTTTAGCGGAACAAGGTGCGCAGGTTGTGGGCGTTGCAAGACGCGAAGAACACCTCAATGATTGGCGTCGCGAAACCTCGGGTCAAACATCTGCGGTTGCTTGGGATATCTCGGATCGCTCGAATATATCGGATCTCGCCGAAGCGATCGCCAAACCATTTGGTGCGCCTGATATTTTAATCCACGCAGCCGGGATTAACACGCGCGAAACGGCAGATGATGTAACACCCGAAGGGTGGGACATTACCATGTCCATCAATCTCTCAGCACCGTTTTTTCTAAGCCAACAATTTGTACCTTCTATGAAAGCTAAAAATTGGGGCCGGATTGTTAATTTCGCCAGCTTACAAACATTTAGAGCCTTTCCCGGCGGTATCGCCTATGGCGCGGCGAAAGCTGGTGTTGGGCAAATGACACGCGCAATGGCTGAGTGTTGGTCAAAACACGGCATTAATGCCAATGCAATTGGACCAGGCTTTTTCAAAACCGAGCTTACCGCAGCAGTTTTTGATGATCCTGAGCGTGCGGAACGTAATGCGGCGCAAACCTGTGTTGGTCGAAACGGTGAGATGTCGGATATAGATGGACCGTTATTGTTTTTATGTTCAGATGCATCGGCATATGTGACAGGTCAAATTTTGATGGTTGATGGAGGATTTACCGCAAAATGAAAGCTTTGGTTTATACAGCAGAAAAAACGCTTGAATATATGGACTTTGCAGACCCTACCCCTGGTGAAGGTGACGTTTTAATCCAGATTGAAAGCGTTGGTATTTGCGGTTCTGACATGCACGCGTTTTTGGGTCATGACGAACGACGCCCTGCCCCGCTCATCTTAGGGCACGAGGCTGCTGGAACGATTATGTCTGGTCCGCAAAAAGGTCAGCGTGTCACCATTAATCCGCTTGTCAGTTGCGGCAAATGTGAATTTTGTCTGCAGGGCCGGAACAACATTTGTGAGAACCGTCAGATTATCTCGATGCCACCTCGTGAGGGTGGTTTTGCGCAAATGATTTCAATGCCTTTTGGCAACCTTGTAAACGTTCCCGATCATGTCCCGCTTGAAAAAGCTGCACTTGCAGAACCAATAGGTTGCGGCTGGCATGCTGTTCAACTCGCTAAAAATAACAGCCATAAACCAATAGAAGAGTGCAAAGCATTAGCTATTGGTGGAGGTGCCATCGGATTAGGTGCTGCGCTTTGCTTAAAAGCAGCAAATTGCCAAGACGTTACGATTGTTGAAGCCAACGAAGTGCGCAGAAATTTCGTGATTGAAAAAACTGGCTTGAATGCGATCGCGCCAGAAGAGCTTTCTGGTTCATCCAATTACGATGTAATCATTGATGGTGTTGGGATAAATGCGACGCGTAAATCTGCATCAGCTCAAATTAAGCCAGGTGGCACAATTGTGCATATTGGATTGGGTGATGCACGAGATGGTCTTGATATTCGCCGGATGACTTTGCAGGAAATCACCTTTATCGGATCCTACACCTACACACACCAAGATTTTATCGACACCGCAGAAGCGATATTCGATGGACGATTGGGTGATCTATCATGGACTGAACAACGTCCCTTATCGGAAGGGCAAAAAGCCTTTGAAGACATCTTAGCTGGGCAAGTTGCCGCGCCAAAGATTATTCTTAAACCATAATCAGGTAACTAGCCGTCAAAGAGGGCGTTTTTTAAAGCTTCCGCGCCCTCTAACAAATAGTGTTTGCGCCCTTCTAAATCGGCAAGTGACAATCGTTGGATAGGACCGTGGAAAGCCAAGGCCGCTACAAAACGGCCATGAGAATCCATCACCGGAACTGAAATCGCCACCATATCTTTCATGAACTCTTCCAGATCAATCGCATATCCGCGTTTGCGACATAGTTTTAGATCTTCCAAAAGGCTTTCGGCTGTGGTGTGGGTTTTGTCAGTTAATTTATCCAGCTTTAAACCTGCAACAAATTGCTCCCGCTTACCCTTTGGCATGCTGGCCATAAATGTTTTGCCACTTGCTGTGCAGTGAAAAGGAACGTTTGATCCAATTGGCAATTGAATACGGAATGGCCAGTCAGCTTCCACACGATCAATATAGTTCATACCCGTTTCCTCCGGGATAACCATATTTACTGTCTCATTCACTTCGCGTGCGATATCGAGCAATATTTGGTGGCGTGTGATGTGAAAACGCGACGCATGCAAAAGTCCGTTTGCAATTAGACGTAATCTGCGGCTTGGACGCAATCTCTTTCCATCCGTTTCGCGAATTAAAAAGCCCTCCGCTTCAAGGGTTGTGCAGAGGCGGTGAACTGTTTGTTTTGGTAAACCCAATTCAGCATTTATCTGCGTTGGGGTCATTGCGCTATCGCTGCGCCCCAATATTTCAAGAATTAGAAGCGTCCTTAAATTTGTTGGAATCCGGCTTTCCTCATTCACTTTTCAATCTCCCTCTTTACATCCACCTGAAAAAGGATATAGAGTAAAAATGAGGAAAAAACAAGACAAAAAGTCTCATTTTTTGTATCGGGAGCGTTTTTTTTGGAATTTGACTATGTTGTTGTGGGTGCAGGCTCTGCGGGCTGCGCTGTCGCGAACCGACTTTCTGAAAATGGAAAGTATCAGGTTGCGGTAATTGAAGCAGGAGGCAAGGACAACAATCCTTGGATCCATATTCCCGTGGGATATTTCAAAACGATGGATAACCCGAATACTGATTGGCGTTATAAGACCGAGAACGATCCGGGCATTAATGGCCGGTCGATCCCTTGGCCGCGTGGTAAAGTGTTGGGTGGATCGAGCTCTATTAACGGGCTGCTTTACGTGCGCGGGCAAGCGGAAGATTATGAGCATTGGCGTCAGCTGGGTAATGAAGGCTGGGCATGGAAAGATGTGTTGCCATATTTCAAACGCGCTGAAACTTGGGGTGGAGATAACAAAAGCGACGACCGCGGTGATAGTGGTCCATTATCAGTATCCCCCACTCGTCTAAAGCGTGATGTTGTTGAAAAATGGATCGATGCAGCTGAAGCTGCGGGTTATAAGAAAAATTCAGACTACAACAGCGGTGATCAAGAAGGCGTTGGCTATTTCCAGCTTACCATGATTGATGGCAAAAGATGCTCTTCAGCTGTTGCCTATTTAAAACCTGCACGCAGCCGATCAAACCTGAAGGTCATCACCAAGCATCAAGTTGAAAAAGTTATCATTGAAAATGGCAGAGCCACGGGTGTGAGCACTTTTGTCGGCAATAAGAACGTTGTTATCAAAGCGCGCAAAGAAGTTGTCCTTTCCGCTGGTGCAATCGGTTCACCGCAGATCTTGATGCTATCAGGCGTTGGCGCAGGCGAAGAACTTTCAAAAGTAGGTATAGAGACGAAAGTTGACCTTAAAGGTGTTGGCAAAAACTTGCAGGATCACTTGCAAGCGCGACCAGTTTTTAAAACAGATCTTTCAACAATCAATGTTGAGATCAACAATATCTTTAAGCAAGGCATGATTGCTCTTCATTACGCATTAAAGCGTTCTGGCCCGATGGCGATGGCCGCAAGTCTTGGAACAGGTTTTTTGAAAACGGATCCAAAACTCGATACACCGGATATTCAGTTTCACATCCAACCATTTAGCGCCACCAAGCCTGCTGACGGGCCTCACAAGTTCTCGGCTTTTACAGCATCGGTATTACAGATGCGCCCGGAAAGCGCTGGGCATTTGCAACTTAAATCAGGTGATTATCGTGATCACCCAGAAATTCACCCAAATTATTTGGCCACGCAGCTTGATCAGGACACGATTGTAAAGGGTATTCAGATCGCGCGAAAAATTGCGCAATTTGAACCATTGAAATCTCACGTCATTGAAGAGTTTGCGCCGGGGCGCGAGGTTGAATTTGACGATTATGAAGGCACACTGGATTGGGCGAGAGAAACTTCGGTGACGATCTACCATCCAACTGGGACATGTAAAATGGGTCCCGATAGCGACAAGATGTCGGTCGTGGATGCACGTTTGCGCGTAAAGGGCGTTGAAGGTTTACGCGTTGCGGATGCATCAATAATGCCACAGATCATGTCGGGCAACACAAATGCCCCATGCATTATGATTGGCGAAAAAGTATCAGACATGATTTTAGAGGATGCGGGATAATGATGGAATGGATTTCAACTCTTGGGTGGGCAGATGTCCTTGATTTTGGCAAGATCATTATTGCTGATCTTATTTTATCAGGTGACAATGCACTAATTATCGGTATGGCAGCGGCGGGTTTATCGCCTGAGCTTCGTAAAAGAGCTATTTTATACGGTATGGTGATTGCAGCGGTGCTGCGCATTGTGTTTGCAATTATCGCAACAAGCCTTTTGGAAATCCCGGGCATTTTGTTCATCGGTTCATTGCTCTTATTCTGGGTTTGCTATCGACTTTACATCGAGATCAAAGAGAACATAGACGAAAAAGCAGAACACGCTATGGAAACGGCCGACAACCTGGAGGAAGGTTATACCGGTGCCCCGCGGAGAACTATGTTCTCGGCGCTTGTTTCCATCACTATAGCTGATGTGTCTATGTCGCTTGATAATGTGCTTGCGGTCGCTGCAATTGCGGATGGTGACACAACAATGCTGGTCTTCGGATTAGGCCTTGCGATTGTGCTCATGGCTTTTGCGGCAACGCTCATCATGAAGCTTCTAACACGTTATCCATGGATATCCTGGTTGGGGCTTTTCGTACTTATCTATGTGGCTGGAGAGATGATGTATCGCGGTATTTTTGATGCACCTAACGGGGTGGGCCATATATTTGGAATCTTATAGTTTTCGTTGAAAAACATGCGTGATTTACGTACGAAAACTATTTGGAATTGCGGTGTAACTTAGTCATAGTTACATTCGTATAAAGGGCTAAGAAGGATGCCTTCGTATCTTAGCCGTCGTCATTGAGAAGGCATAACTTAGGGAGGAGATAAATATGAATTTATCTAAAATATTAACAGGTGTTGCAGCCACAGCTCTTGGTCTTTCAATGATGGCCTCTACAGCTTTGGCTGAAAAAACTATTCGTATTCAATCAGTGCTACCAACAACAGCTGATGAAGTTGTTATGTTGAAAGCATTTGGTGATGATGTTGCTTCACTTACAAACGGCTCACTGAAAATTGAAGTATTGCCAGCTGGTGCTGTTGTTGGTCCACGTGACATTATGGATGCGGTTGACGCTGGTCTTGTTGAAGGTGGTTTTGCCTGGACACACTATTGGGGTGGTAAGCACGTTGCAGCCAACCTATTTGGTGCACCTGTAGCTGGTGCTGGTGTTGGCATGGATAACATTGCGTTCTTGTCTTGGTTCCAGTTCGGTGGTGGTAAAGAGCTTTACGACCGTCTATGGGATGAAATGGGCGTAAACGTAAAAGGCTTCATGCTACAGCCAGTTGGTCCTGAAGCATTGGGTTGGTTCCCAAAACCAATCAATTCTATGGATGACTTCCGTAAAATGCGTTTCCGCGCACCTCCAGGTATGGTTGGCGCAGCTTATGCTGACGTTGGTGTTCCTGCGGTTGCTATGGGCGGTGGTGATATTCTACCAGCTTTGGAAAAAGGTACAATCGATGCGGCTGAATGGTGCTGCCCGAAGCCTGATAGTGTGTTTGGTTTCCAGAAAGTTCTTAAGCACTACTACTTGCAAGGTCTACACCAAGTGGTCGTGAACGCAGACATGTATCTTAACAAAGACTTCTACAATGATCTTACAGACATTGAAAAGAAAGCTCTAGAAGTTGCTGCAAACGCATCATTGTCAAAATCAATGTCTTACCGCATCTACGAAAACGGTAAAGCACTTAAAGATTTGACAGACAACCACGGTGTTATTCTTGAAGACACTCCAGCTGATTACTTCACAGAGTACATGGCTGCTGCGAAAAACGCTCTTCAAGCTGCTGCAGACGAGAACGAGTTCTTTGCTGAAGTATGGCAGTCACAAAAAGACTTTGCTGACATCGCTGTTCCATTCTGGGCTGGTGCACAAGCATCAAATGCGAACTTGGGTAAAGCTCACGCTGACACTCTAAAGTAATAGTTTAATACTTTGCGAGGCTCCCTATAATGGGGGGCCTCGTGTTTCTTTTTCGCAAGGGATTTCGATCCTTTTCGAAAGAGAAATCTTTGATCATAGACTTACCATGGGAGGGAAAGTGGATATGGCTGCAGAGGAACCAAATCCAGGAGATCTGGAAATTGCTGATGAACTGATTGCAGAACGTCGGGCAGAAGCTCCAGGAGAAACACCTGAAGACATGACACCATGGCAACGTCCAATCACAGGCGCCATCGATGTTATCAACCATCGTGCAGGTCAAATGATTGCTCTGTTGATGATCCCTCTTATTGCTGTTGTGGTGTGGGAAGTTATTTCTCGCAACGGCGATTCAATTTTGACCAATGCAGGCTTGGGCTGGGTTTCTGAAGCCCTTGGCTTGGGACCCACTTTGATCGCTTATGACATGAGCCGGATGATTGCGGGTGTCCTTTGGATGGCCGGTGCTGGCTATGGCCTTATGCGTGGCGTACATATCCGCGCTGATTTTCTTTATCGGAATTGGACGGACAAAACGCAAGCCACGGTCGATGCTACCTTGTATTTGCTGTTCTTTATTCCTTCCATGATCTTTTTCACATGGGTGGGATCAGAGTTTTGGTGGAAAGCCTTCGTTAGTGGAGAAACAAACCAAGTGGACAGTGCTTGGGGTCCTTTATTGTGGCCTGCACGTATTGCAATGCCGATTGGTGGCGCGCTCTTACTATTGCAGGGTTTACCTGAGATCTTCCGCGCATTCCACAAAATGGGTAAAGAGCGGGAACGCATCTTTTTACGGCTTTTGCCTATTTACCTTGTGGGACTAGTCTGGCTTGTGCTTGCAGTGTTTGAGCCACAATTGGTGCCTGGTGGTGAGTGGTTTGAAGCCATGACCAAAGCCAAACCGTCTTTGGATAAGCCAATAATTGGTCTTATCATGCTTGGGGCCATGTTGTTTGTAATCTTCATTGGTTTCCCGATCGCGTTTACCCTTATTTTTTTGGCATTTGTGTTCGGGATCTGGGGCGATAGCTTCTTAAAAACGACATTTATTTTCACACTTCAAACTAACTCTTCAATGTTAAATGATCAGCTTATGGCGGTACCATTGTTCGTTCTGATGGGTATTGTCATGGAGAGCGCAGGGTTGATGGAGCGGTTGTTCTCGTCCATCCAGATGATCATGTCGCGCGTACGCGGTGCCTTGTTCATAGCAGTGCTGATCGTATCGACGATCTTTGCAGCCGCGACAGGTATTGTGGGTGCATCGGTGACCATGCTGGGTATTATGGCCGGCGCGACAATGAGCCGTGCAGGATATGATGTAAAACTTGCGGCGGGTACGATCACCGCAGGCGGAACCTTGGGTATTTTGATCCCACCTTCAATCATGTTGATCGTATTGGGACCCGTACTTGAAGTTTCAACGCTTGATCTGTTCCGGGCAGCGTTTATCCCCGGTGCTATGCTTGCAGCTTTGTATCTTTTGTACACTCTTGGACGGTGCTGGCTTAACCCTAGCTTGGGACCAATTCTTTCCGAAGAAGATCAACCTGAAACATCTAAATTCTATGGTGCTGAGGTTGCGCTTATATGTTTGGGTATTTTAACTGTTTGCCGTGTGTTTGGCTTAGGTCTTAGCGGTATGTTCAGCATCATACCGTTTGGTGGATTGCTTGGGTTGTTGATCGTATTGGCAGTTGCTTATCAAGCCTATCGCAAATTATCAGTACTGCGTATTGCTTTACCATTAACGGTTTTATTCCACCTTTATATGGTCTTTGCCAACCGTGGTGATGATGGCAGCCTATCGATTATGTCAATTATGTTGGCGGTGTTCATTCTATTGTTGGCCTATCTAGGACGCCATATCTATAACAAAGAGGCGGAAGAAAACTTCTATTTTGCACCGCTATGGGATGAGTTTTTTGCTGGGCTAATGCCACCAACGATCTTAATCTCCTTTGCGCTTGGTTCCATTTTGTTTGGCTTTGCGACGCCTGCAGAAGCTGCTGCAATGGGTGCGTTTGGAGCAATCCTGCTATCAATCGCGTACCGGAAATTTACCTTTCCGAGATTTTTTGATAGTCTGATCAAAACGCTAGAACTTACTGTGTTGATTATGTTCTTAGTGGCAGCATCGAACTTCTTTGGCGCACAGTTCAGCTCATTGGGTACACCGCAACTGCTGACCGAATTACTGTTAGGCGCAAATCTGTCGCCATATATTATGCTGTTGTTGGTGATGGCCTTGATCTTCTTGCTTGGTTGGCCACTGGAATGGGTTCCGATTGTTCTGATCGTTGTTCCAATCCTGTTGCCTGTGGTTCAAGCGTTGGATCTGCATGGACTGGATCGCTATGATCTGATGGTCTGGTTCGGTATCCTAGTTGCCGTGAACTTGCAGACGGCGTGGCTCAGTCCGCCTGTGGCCCTATCTGCCTACTTCCTTAAAGGGGTGGTTCCGAACTGGGATCTGAAAGACATCTATCTGGGAATGATGCAGTTCATGCTGGTGCAGCTAACTGGCCTGATCCTACTGCTGATATTCCCGCAATTGGTGCTTTGGTTGCCTGCCTGGATGAGCGGTTAATAACCTAGATCAAAAAAGTAGCGAGTGGATTGGTAAACAAACCACTTGCCTAAGTTCTAAAAACAAAAAAAGGGCGCTCACGTGATCATTTCACAGAGCGCCCTTTTTAATGAGACAAACGTTAAATGCTAGACTGCATCATCATATGCGTTGATAATATCCTGCCCGCGAGATTTAACTTCTTGAGCTGATAGGCCTGGTTTATAAAGTGCTGAGCCAATGCCAAAACCATTTGCGCCTGCCCTAAACCAATCCGCAAAATTTGAAGGCCCTGCGCCGCCAACTGGATATACGGGCACATCTTTCGGTAGAACAGCCTTTAATGCGCCTAAACCTTCAGGCTTTAATGCAATCCCAGGGAACAATTTTAAACCTGTTGCACCATGGCGCAACGCGGTAAATGCTTCTGTGGCCGTCGCAACACCTGGCCAGCTTTCCATGCCATGTTCGACTGTACGGTCGATTACAGATGGGTTGCAATCAGGCGATACGATAAGGCGTCCACCAGCTGCTTTAACTTCATCTACCTGCTTAGCCGACAACACCGTACCAGCGCCGATCATAATATCGTCTGATAGGTTTTTTGTCAGAATTGAAATACTCTCATATGCATTGGGTGAATTTAGCGGCACCTCTATTTTGGTAAAGCCGATTTCCACCAAACCAAGACAAATTTCCAAGACTTCTTCAGGTTTCACACCACGAAGAATTGCGATTAAATTACGAGACATTTAGATATTTTTCTTTCGTCAAATTTTGCCATGCTTTGTGTAATCCAAGCACTGTTAGCTCGGTTACATCCATCGGAGTTATGGATTGCCCCAGAACCGCGAAAGCTTGTGCATATAGTTCTGCAAGCACCCCAGAGCCCAAAAGCTTGATAGTATCAGATGGCATTTGTTTTTTCATCGTAGCGATTTCTGTGCCGATCAAAATACCGGACAAATGCGCAGCAGATGCATTTGAATTTTCATTTTCTAAAACAGAACGCGCTCTGATCGAGAACAAGTTGCTTAACAACAACTCCGGATTTTCAGCACCTTCTAAAACACCTTTTTGGAAGGCGTTCGTATCGCTTGCATTTTTGTTGACCAATTGGCGCAAGACCGAGTGATCACAAATGATGGAATACATCTCACCAGTCATGACCGTTTTAAAACGAACGACCTCGCCATTTTCTAAATATGCCCATTTTGAGTGGGTCCCGGGCATGCATATCAAGCCAGAAAAATCAGCATTTTTGGCAAAAAATCCAGCGATTTGGGTTTCTTCACCGCGCATAACATCCGCGGGTTCTAATTGAGATAAACCCGCCAAAATCGAAACATCAATGCGCGCATCTTCCACTCGCGGTTTTGTGAAATCAACATTAGATGGTGAGCAGGGAATGGATGTATAACCTGCTTCTTTCCAACCTTGTTGAGAGCCGACCATGCCGCAAGCCATGATTTGAATAACACTGCCCTTGGAATATTTATCGAGCCATTGCGATATTAATTCCATCAACACAGGCTCATATTCAACTTGCGCTAAACCAGACATACCTTGCGGAGAGGACTTCATAGCCAGAATGTTTCCATCTGACATGAGCCAAACTCGAAGATTACTGGTTCCCCAGTCAACAGCGATCCAAATTTTGTTGTTGTTTGACACGAAGATCGCCCCTTAAATCACAAATAAGCTATGCATTACTTCCCATATAAACGTTGGCCTGATTCGGCATTAAAATAAAGTACGTCTGCTGCATCAAATTGAATGCTTACACGATCGCCGGTTTTAACATTCGCTCGTCCGCTTTTCTCAGATATGATTTTTTCACCAGAATCCGTCGATAGATAAATGTAAGATACACCACCTAATTCCTCGACAAGATCAACAGAGAAATTACCCGGTTCTGCGAGTGTTTCGATGTGCTCTGGGCGTAAACCAAGTTCAATTGCACCATCGGCTGGCGCGTCTTTAAAATCATAGTTAAAGGTACGATTTGGTAGACCGCTTACTGAAATGTCACCGCCCTTATACTGGCCGGATAAGAAATTCATTGCGGGCGATCCGATAAATCCGGCTACAAATTTATTACCTGGATTTTCATAAAGATCTAATGGTGCGCCCACTTGTTCAATCAATCCATCACGCAAAACAACGATTTTATCTGCGAGCGTCATAGCTTCCACCTGATCGTGCGTTACATAAATCATTGTAGTGCCAAGCTCTTTATGAAGGCGTGCAATTTCAACACGCATTTCCAAACGCAACTCAGCATCAAGGTTTGATAACGGCTCATCAAAGAGGAAAACTTCAGGGCCGCGAACAATAGATCGGCCAATAGCCACGCGTTGACGCTGGCCACCTGATAGTGCTTTTGGCTTACGATCCAAATATTGATCGAGCTTTAAAATTTCAGATGCCTTTGCAACTTTTTGATCAATTTCATCTTGCGGCACTTTGTTCATCCGCAAACCAAAACTGATATTTTCCTTCACCGTCATGTGTGGGTAAAGCGCATATGTTTGGAACACCATCGCAATCCCGCGTTCGGCAGGATCGACATGCGTTACATCTCTATCACCAATATCAATCTGGCCTGATGTTGTTTCCTCAAGGCCAGCGATCATCCGCAATAATGTTGATTTACCGCAGCCAGAAGGGCCAACGAAAACAACGAATTCACCATCGGTTATTTCAAGGTCAACACCATGAATTACCTCAATTTTTCCGTATGCTTTCTTTATATCGGTGAGCTGTAAGCCTGCCATTGTTATACCCTTACTTTGCTAGTTTATCATGTTCTGGAAAACGCCAAGATTCTGCAGTATCCGCGATATTTTTTGCGCACGTCTTTAAAAGCGGCGCAAACTTCGTTAATTCGTCTATCGTTGTTCTATGCGTTGAATTGGTCACTGAAACTGCACCTAATACGCGGTCTTGTGCACTTAAGATTGGCACGGCAATGCAGATGATACTCATCTCGTGCTCTTCGCGATCGTATGAAATCCCTGTCTTTCGGATTTCGCTTAGCTCGGCCATCAATTCGTCCGGACTACACAGCGTGTTTTGTGTGTGTCTATGATAGGTTTGTTGCGTTAAGGCGCGCTCGAGTGTGGTATCATCAACAAAGGCAAGCATTGCCTTACCAACTCCGGTGCAATAACCCGGCCCAACCTTGCCCGATTCAGAATACATATTGATCGGGTTAGATGGGTTTTGCTTATCAACATAAAGAACCTGACCGCCATCAAGTTGCGCTAAATGTACTGTCGCCTGCGCTTCTCTTGCCAGCTCTTCCACATAAGGACGCGCAATTGGCGCAAGTGAACTTTGTCGCCAGGCTGCATGTGCAAGGCGAACGAGCCGAACACCTAAACTATAAGTCTGGCTTCGATCGTCGTAAGATAACATACCTTGATTGGTGAGCGTTTGAAGGAAGCGATAAAGGGTCGCTTTCGGGTAAGCACTCTCTTCAAGCAATTCCGCAAAACGCACTGGTCGCCCCATAGATGCTACCTGATCTAGCGCATCTAAAGCTTTACCAACTGTACCGTCTCCTGCGGCGGCTTGAACCATGCTCATTTCCCTCCCCTTTTTCACCTGCTCTGCACAAATGATGTTGACAACTGTAGCGCAAACGATTTAAGTTTTCAATATTCAAAATTAAGTTTCATTATTTGGAACAAAGGGAGAGAGAAATGAATTCGATTTTAAAATCAGGTTTTGCTGGTTTGTTTGCAACATCTTTGTTGTCTTCAGCGGCAATGGCTGGTGATCTTGTTATCAACTATGATGACTTGAATCCGGCTCCAAAAGCTGCGTTTGAAGCTGCGGTTGAAGCATTTAAAGCTGCAAACCCAGATATCAACGTGACTGTAAACAACACAGACCGTGAAGCGCACAAATCTGCGATCCGTAACTTTTTGACAAACGATGCACCTGACATCACATCATGGTATCCTGGTAACCGTATGGCTCCATTTGTTGATGCTGGTCTTTTCGAAGACATCTCAGATCTTTGGGCATCTGACGCCAACCTTTCAAGCAAGTTTAACGCGATCAAACCAACAATGTCTCGTGATGGCAAACAATGGGGTGTTCCATACTCATATTACCAGTGGGGTGTTTACTATCGTAAAGACATCTTCGACAAATTGAACATTGCTGAGCCAAAAACTTGGGACGAGCTTTTGTCAGCTTGTGGCACTCTTAAAGATGCTGGTGTGACACCATTTACAATCGGCACAAAATTCCTTTGGACTGCAGCTGGTGTATTTGACTACATCAACCTACGTACAAACGGCTACGAAGTTCACAATGCTCTAACAGCTGGTGAAATCAAGTACACAGATGATCGTATCAAAGCGACATTTGCGAACTGGGCTGAAAAAATCGACAAATGTACACCTGTGAAAAACCACGCAACAATGTCATGGCAGGATGCGATTGCTCCATTTGCAAACGGCGATGCTGCAATGTACGTCATGGGTAACTTCTCAGTTGCTGCCTACAAAGATGCAGGCCTTACTGATGAGCAAATCGATTTCTTCCAATTCCCCGAAATCACACCAGGTCTAGCACGTGCAGAAGAAGCACCAGCTGATGCATTCTTTATTCCAGCAAATGCAAAGAACAAAGAAGATGCTAAAAAATTCTTGGCATTCATTGCACAGCCAGACATTCAGGGCGAATGGAACAAAACACTTGGTCAATTGCCACCAAACTCTGATGCACCTATCAATTCAGACGATAAATTCATCGTTGAAGGTTTTGAAACTGTGTCAACAGCTGCTGGCCTAGCTCAGTTCTTCGATCGCGATGCACCAGCTGCAATGGCGAAAGCGGGCATGGAAGGCTTCCAAAAGTTCATGCTTGATCCAAGCAAGGTTGATGAAGTTTTAGCTGACTTGGATAAAGTTCAAGCTGAAGTTTACAAGTAAGTTCAAAGAACAAACTTTAGGGTCGGCAATTGCCGGCCCTTCCTCACCTCAGATCGTATTTTATATCTTTAGCGATGTCGTCTAGAGATATAAAATTTGATCATTAGATTAAGTTTAGGACTGCTCTTTAGGTCTTTGGGAGGGAACTATGGCGTCAGACGCTTCGTTGCAACTAAACAGAACACAGTCAAATACACCTCTGGTCGCGGTATGCTTCGTTGCCGCACTGGTGGCTATTGGCATCATGGTAAATATCGATGTGGACAGTGTTATGTCGACATTTGATATCAGCAAAAGATCAGATGCGCGTGTTCCGGCATTTATGATCCGGATTAGCCTTTTGATCATTGCTTTGATTGCTGGATTTATCGGGATCATTAACACAGCGCTTTATAAGAAAAACAAAATCGCGTTTTCACCTTGGATTTTCGTATCGATTGGTCTCGTGTTCTTTGCCATCTACGTTATTATCCCGATCTTTCAGTCGATCTCCTATTCCTTCACACGTTGGGATGGACTTTACGACGTTAATGGCGTCTGGACCGGTGAATGGGTTGGTTTTCATAACTACATCGTCCTTTGGGATGATCCTAAATTCTGGACATCATTGTGGAACAATATTCTTTGGTTGATCCTATTTATGTTAGCTGTTCCTATCGGACTGGGTTTAGCGCTTTTCCTTAACCAAACAGTGCGCGGGATCCGGGTTTATAAGTCTTTGTTCTTCTTCCCATTTGTGATTTCGCAAGTTGTTGTGGGTCTTATTTTTGCGTGGGCTTACAATCCTGATTTCGGATTAGTAGCAGAAGCATGGGGCTTCTTCTTTTGTGAGCAATCTGTCAACATCGTTGGTAACCTGACGACAAAATGTTCGATTGATCCGCCTTCGATCCTAGGTGATGAGGATTATGCGACATACGGCATTATTGCAGCGGGTCTTTGGCCACAAATTGCCTATTGCATGATTTTGTATCTAACCGGCCTTAACAATGTTGCACACGATCAAATTGAAGCTGCGCGTTTGGATAATGCTAAAGGCTGGAACATGCTTCGTTATGTGATCCTACCACAGCTTAAACCAGCCACATTTATCGCAGTTGTCGTGACCGTTATTGGTGCGCTTCGCTCGTTTGATATGGTTGCGACCATGACGCAAGGTGGCCCGTTTGGTTCGACCAATGTGTTGGCTTACTATATGTTCGATCAAGCTGTTGGTGAAGGTGTGGGTCGATATGGTTATGGCTCAGCAATTGCGACGGTTCTATTTGCAATCATGCTGATTTACATCAGTTATTTCTTATTCAGAATGTATCAAGATGAGAAGGAGGGCAGATAGATGTTTCCATCTCCTATAGAAAAATCGTCGCCGAAGCTTCAGTTCGCCTACAAAACTGCGCTACCAATTTCGCTGCTTATTTGGTTGCTGCCTCTGCTTGCCATCTTTATGACATCGATCAGATCGTCTAAAGACATCAATACCGGCAATGTGTTTGGTATCCCAACTGAATTTAATTTCATTGAGAACTACACGCAGGTTCTCACCCATCCAGATGCATTGACATTCTTGCTCAACACATTTGTGATTACAATACCAACCGTGATTGTGTCTGTGGGTCTTGCGTGCCTGACTGGATATGCCCTTGCGATTTATAAATTCCGCTGGGCGCTTCCGCTGTTCTTCATTTTTGTGGCTGGTAATTTCGTACCTTTCCAGATCTTGATGCTACCAGTTATCGATCTTTCAAATGCACTTGAGATATATAACACAGTGCCGGGTCTTGTGCTCTTCCACGCAGCTTTCCAAACAGGCTTTTGTACGCTCTTTATGCGAAACTTTATGAAAGCACTGCCGTATGATTTGATTGAATCTGCGCGCATTGAAGGCGTTGGAGAATTTAGAATTTTCTGGCACGTTGTTCTTCCGTTGGTTAAGCCAGCGATTGCTGCACTTGCAGTATTGATTTTCACATTTATCTGGAATGACTTCTTCTGGGCCACTGTTATGATCCAAGATGAATCCAGCCTTCCTATCACCGTGGGTGTTCGCTCTTTAAACGGTGAATTTGTACAACAATGGCAATTAATTTCGGCGGCATCGCTTCTCGCAGCGGCACCTCCTGTGCTAATGTTCTTCCTAATGCAGAAGCACTTTATTGCCGGCCTTACTCTTGGAGCAGTTAAGTAAAATGAAGACATGGCGTTTGGATACGCCTAGTCAGACAATAGTGTTAGTTCAAAGGGGAGATAGTCTCCCCTTTGTTTGCTATTGGGACTCGGCCTTACCTATTTACGAAGATCTTGAACAAATCGCTCTCAGCAATGAGGGGGATATTTTGGGTGGTATGCTTGATGATCTGCCCCTAACATCCTTAAGCCCGCAAATCAGTGCGACTTATCAAGGACAGTTAGGAAGCATATTCCGCGGAACAGATGGTAAAAACGTCTTTCCGCGTTTTACCGAACGTGAAGTAGACGTGCAAAACAACGCGATCAAGTTCACCTGCATAGATCCCAAAACCGGCGTCACGCTTATTTTTGATCTCATTGCACATATCGAAAGTGATATGTTTGAGCTGAAAACAACAGCCAAATGCGCCACACCGATGTTTATCGAATGGCTTTCAACACCGGTTTTGCCTGCAACGCAAAACTCAGTTGAGACAATTGAAATAACAGGTCGTTGGTGTGGTGAGTTTCAGCATAATCATCATCCTTGGAGCGCAGGTTCAAGATTGCGCGATACAGCCTCAGGCCGTACAGGGCATGAATCTTTCCCTGGGCTTATCATTCCCGAAGTCGGCACAACAAATAGCTTGGGTGCCTGTTTTGGCTTCCATTATGGCTGGTCCGGCGGTCGCAAGATGATCACCGAGCAATTGCCCGATGGTCGTCGCCAGGTGCAATTTGGTCATGCCAATGATGCACATAGCGAACTGGTGTTAGAGAAAGAAACGGCATCATTGTTTGTTACTTATTCTGATCAGGGCTTTAATGGGCTAGCGAAAAACTTTCAGCATCATGCTCGTGCACATGTGTTGCCGTTTAAAGCATCCGAACGCCCTCGCCCTGTGCATTATAATTGCTGGGAAGCCGTTTATTTCAACCATGAACTTGGCGAACTAAAAGAAATTGCAGAGCGCGCAGCAGCTTTAGGTGCAGAACGTTTTGTGCTTGATGACGGCTGGTTTGGTAAACGCGATGACGATCATTCAAGTTTAGGCGATTGGACTATTGATGAGCGTAAGTTCCCTGATGGGCTTATGCCACTTATTGACCATATCAACGAACTTGGCATGGAGTTTGGCATTTGGTTTGAGCCTGAAATGGTCAATCCAGATAGTGAGTTATATCGCGCGCATCCTGATTGGGCTTTGGGTGCACCTGATCAACTGCTTGGGCGTCATCAGATGCTGCTTAATCTAACACTTCCTGAAGTGCGCGATTACTTGTTTAATGCGATCAATGATATTTTGTCGAACCACCCAATTACCTATGTGAAGTGGGATCATAACCGGGTGTTGCCGTTTCAGCTAACGGCGCAGACATTTGGTTTTTACGAATTGATCAAACGCTTGCGCGATGCAAATCCAGAGGTTGAATTTGAATCCTGTGCTTCTGGTGGTGGACGTATTGATTTTGGCGTACTTGAACATTGTCAGCGTGTTTGGCTATCAGATAGTAACGATGCAATCGAGCGCTTTTTGATGCAACATAATGCAGCACTTTGGCTGCCATCCGATGTTGTGGGTTCACATGTCGGGCCGCGCAAGTGTCATACATCAGGTCGCGTGCTTTCCATGTCATTCCGCGCCTATGTTGCCGCGACCCGTCACATGGGATTTGAAATGGACCCGCGCGAATTAACCGAAGAAGAATTTGCAACGCTCAAAGACATCACACAATGGTATAAAGACAACCGCGAATGGATGCATGCCGGGTTTACACAAAGATTAGATATTGCTGACCCATCGCAATTGGGTGAGATCTGTATTGCACAGGATAAAGATCGGTTTGTTGCATTTGTTGCGCAAATGACCCCTGCGGAAGCTATTCTTGCAAAGCCCACGCGTTTAACTGGTTTAAATCCAGACGCCAGATATAAAATAACTCTGCGCAACCCAGAAGACGCAGCCACTACAAGCCGTGGCAAAACTGCATTAAGCCATCGTTCATTAGAAATGAGCGGAAAAAGCTTGATGCAACAAGGGTTTAGATTACCATCAGCATTCCCTGCAACAATGTGGGTAATTGAAGGACAGCACTTATCATGAAGCCAGTTTTAGGTACATGCTATTATCCCGAACACTGGCCCGAAGAAATCTGGGCGGAAGACGCCAAGCGAATGGTGGAAACGGGTTTAAAATGGGTTCGCATTGGTGAATTTGCTTGGAGCCGTATTGAATCAAGCGAAGGTAAATTTGATTGGGACTGGCTTGATCGCGCGGTGGAAGTGCTCGCAACAGCGGGGCTTAAAATCATCATGGGTACGCCAACGGCAACCCCGCCAAAATGGATTTTGAACAAGTATCCAGACATGATCGCTTTGGATGAAAATGGCAATCCGCGCGGCTTTGGCTCACGCCGTCATTACTGTTTTTCCCATCAAGGCTATCGCAAAGAATGCGTGCGCATAGTTGAAAAAATGGCAGTTCGATATGGCAAACATCGGGCGGTTCAATCTTGGCAGACCGACAATGAATATGGCTGTCATGGGACAACCATTTCATACAGCAAATCAGCACATGATGAATTTCGTAATTGGTTGGCACAGAAATACCAATCCCCTAATGCCATGAACAAAGCCTGGGGAAATGTATTCTGGTCAATGGAGTATGGCGAATTTTCTGACGTGAACTTGCCAAATCTAACAGTGACAGAACCCAACCCATCTCACGTGATGGATTTTAGACGTTTTCTATCAGATCAAGTTGTAAGCTTTAATAAATTGCAAAGCGATGTCATTCGCAAATATACCGATGCGCCGCTTGTTCATAATTATATGGGTAAGACCACAGATTTTGATCATTTTGATGTCGGTGCTGATCTCGATATAGCCAGCTGGGATAGTTATCCAATTGGCTTTTTGGAAATGATTTCGTCTGAAAGTGATGCATTTAAAGCTGAATATTTGCAGCAGGGTGATCCTGATTTTCAAGCCTTCCATCACGATCTTTATCGCGCGGTGGGCAATGGTCGCTTATGGGTGATGGAACAACAACCCGGTCCTGTAAACTGGGCATCTTATAATCCATCCCCGCTTGATGGCATGGTACGGTTATGGAGCTTAGAGGCCATCGCGCATGGTGCGGAAAGCGTGAACTATTTCCGTTGGCGGCAAGCCCCATTTGCGCAAGAGCAGATGCATGCCGGATTGCTACGTCCAGATAGCGTTGATGCACGAGGAATTATTGAAGCGCGCCAAGTTAAAGCTGATCTTGATCAAATTGGTGAGGTTACGCAAATTCAAGCCCCTGTTGCTCTGGTGTTTGACTATCCTTCTCAATGGGCCACAGACACGCAAGCACAGGGCGCAAATTTTTATTATTTCAATGTGGCCTATCAGGCCTATCAAGTATTGCGCAGCTTAGGTGTCGATGTTGATGTTATCTCCAAAAATCAAGATTTAGATGGCTATAAGATCGCAATTGTTCCGAGCCTCTTCACGCTTGATAATGAATTTAAAGCGCGTTTAGAAAGTTTTGAAGGTTTGGTTCTTGCGGGCCCACGATTTAATTCCAAAACAACAGACTTTCAGATCCCAGCAAATCTTGCTCCAGACATTGATCATCTGGATTTAAAGGTATCTCGTTTGGAGACACTGCGCGAAGGTATTCACCGTGAACTTGAAAATGGTGGCTATGCGCATTCATGGATTGAAGAGCTTGAGACAAGCGAAACGATCGTTGAAAAAACTGTCGATGGTAACCCTGTGCTTATTCAAAAAGACAATTGGTACTATTTGGGTTCTTGGCTTGATGAAACTGCATATAAGCGAATTCTATCGTCACTTTTAAAAAGCGTTGATATCTCATTTGAAGAGATGCCACGTGGTTTGAGAAAACGCGAAACAAAGGAGCATACTTTTGTTTGGAATTATTCAACGCAATCGCATGCGTATCGTGGGCATACAATTGCTTCAACAGATGTCATCTGGATCAAGAAATAAATACTAAATCAGCTCTGAGACACGTGATTTCAAAGCTGGCAAGACCTCCTCTTCAAACCATGGATTTCGCTTAAGCCAAAGATTGTTTCGTGGGCTCGGGTGCGGAAGCGGCAATATATTTGGCATGTAATTTTTCCAAGCTGCTACTCGATCAGTTAGCTTTGTCTTTTTGCCATCAGCGATGTGCCAATCAAGCGCATATTGACCGATCACCAATGTTAGCTCGATGTTTTCAAGCTGCTCTAAGACGGGCTTGCGCCAATTCTCGGCACATTCCTTTCGAGGTGGTAAATCTCCACCTTTGCCTGTGCCAGGAAAGCAAAACCCCATAGGGACGATTGCGATCTTTGATGCATCGTAAAACTCGTCTTTGGAAACCCCTAACCATTCACGCAGGCGATTGCCCGATGGGTCATCGAATGGAATGCCTTTGTGATGAGTTATTCGACCTGGCGCTTGTCCTGCAATGAGAATTTTTGCTGAAGCGCTTAACTGCAAAATTGGTTTAGGCCCCAAAGGCAAGCCGTCACAAACTTGGCAAGAACGCACTTGCGACAAAAGATGGTCGACATTTTTTACCATTTGGTCTAAGAATTCCCATTCGTTACAGATGAGGTTGTCCGTTTTATCAGTTTAAATATAAAACTTGGAAAATACCAACGTGGAACGTAAAGTTATTTAGCGGGAAATCAAATGCATAATAATGTGATACTCTCGCCAAAAATGAGAGCCTTTTTATGAGTTATCAAAGCACCGTTCAACTGCTGGAACACGACCCGGCAACCTTGAAACGAAATGAAGGTATGCCACTTGATTTAGATTGGGTGGAGGCCGTGCAAGCCAATAAGTCAGCGATTGAAAGACGCGCTGCTAATTTTCCTGCACGTCGTAGCATCAAAAAAGACTTTCAAGCTGCATGGCTCGTTAAAGCAGTTGAATGCATGGACTTAACCACATTATCGGGTGATGACACACCAAATCGTGTTCGCAGATTATGTGCAAAGGCATGCCAACCTATTCGTTCTGACATTATCGAAGCTTTAGGGCTTGGGAACCGCAACATCACAACAGGTGCGGTTTGCGTTTATCATGAAATGATCGAAACTGCCGTCAATGCGTTAGAAGGTACGAACATTCCAGTTGCTGCTGTTTCGACAGGTTTTCCTGCCGGATTAATACCACATGTCTTGAAACTTAAAGAGATTGAGATGTCGGTAGCAACCGGTGCTAAAGAGATCGACATTGTGATTTCCCGCCGCCATGTGCTCGAAGGTAATTGGCAAGCGCTTTATAAAGAAATGCAGGAGTTTAGAAAAGCCTGCGGCGACGCGCATGTGAAAGCGATTTTGGCAACGGGTGAACTTGGAACTTTGCGCAATGTGGCGCGCGCTTCTCTCATTTGCATGATGGCGGGCGCTGATTTCATCAAGACATCAACAGGAAAAGAAAGCGTCAATGCGACACTGCCTGTAAGCCTTACTATGGTTCGGGCAATCCGCGAATATGGTGCACGCACCGGATTTGCTGTTGGCTATAAGCCTGCAGGTGGGATCTCAAAGGCAAAGGATTCTTTGACTTATCTAACTCTGATGAAAGAAGAACTTGGCCGCAATTGGCTCGAGCCAGAATTATTCAGATTTGGTGCTTCATCGCTATTGGGTGATATCGAACGCCAACTTGAACATTATATTACCGGGCGTTATTCCGCCGCAAATCGCCATCCAATTGGTTAGCAGGACGACACATGAACATTGAAGAGATTTTAAACACCATGGATTATGGCACTGCACCGGAAGATACATCCCCTGCCCTTAAATGGTTGGACGCACGTGAATGGACGATCAAACCTTTCATCAATGGTGAATTTATCGACAATGATGCGCCTATATATTTTGACACGATAAATCCGGCAACAGGTGAACGCTTAGCGCAAGTTCAAACGGCAACTGAGGGCGATGTTGACAATGCAGTTAAAGCTGCGCGCAAAGCACAAGGTCCGTGGTCAAAGCTCAAAGGTCATGAACGCGCAAAATATTTGTATGCGATTGCACGATTGATACAAAAGCATTCACGTTTGTTTGCTGTGCTTGAAAGCCTTGATAACGGCAAGCCAATTCGCGAATCTCGCGACATTGATATCCCGCTTGCGGCACGTCATTTTTATCACCATGCAGGTTGGGCGCAACTTATGGAGCGCGAATTACCTGGCATGGAACCAGTTGGCGTGGTGGGTCAGGTCATCCCGTGGAATTTCCCTTTGCTGATGCTTGCTTGGAAGATCGCACCAGCGCTCGCAATGGGTAATACCGTGGTCTTAAAGCCTGCGGAGCTCACATCTGTGACAGCAAATTTATTTGCAGAGATTTGTCAGGAAGCGGGTTTGCCAAAAGGTGTTGTGAACATCGTAACCGGCGACGGATTGATCGGTGCTGCACTGACTGAACATAGAGACATTGATAAAGTTGCCTTTACCGGTTCAACCGAAGTTGGTCGTCTTATTCGCGCACGCACAGCTGGATCAGGGAAAAAGCTCACACTCGAACTTGGTGGCAAATCTCCATTTATTGTGTTCGATGATGCAGATTTAGATAGTGCTGTTGAAGGCATCGTCGATGCAATATGGTTTAACCAAGGCCAAGTATGCTGCGCTGGATCTCGCTTACTCGTTCAAGAACCAGTAGCGCAAAAGCTAATTGATAAGCTTCGTTTACGTCTTAAAAATCTTCGTGTTGGCGATCCGTTTGATAAATCCACGGATGTTGGTGCTATCATTGATGAAAACCAACTTAATACAATTAGGGCTCTCGTCCAGCGCGGTGTTGATGAAGGTGCTGAACTTATTCAGCCCGATGGCGATGTGCCATCAGGAGGGTTTTTCTATCCGCCTACTCTTCTTACGAACGTTGATACTGCAGCTCACGTCGCCCAAGAAGAAATCTTTGGGCCGGTGCTGGTATCAATGACATTCAGAACGCCGTCTGAAGCCATACAGCTTGCCAATAATACGCGCTATGGTTTGGCAGCTAGCGTTTGGACGGAAAACATCAATCTAGCAATGGATATCGCACCGAAAGTTAAAGCAGGTGTTGTTTGGGTCAATTGCACAAATCAACTAGATGCAGCAGCTGGATTTGGCGGTATGCGCGAAAGCGGGTTTGGTCGTGAAGGCGGCCGTGAAGGTTTATATGAATATATCAAACCAAGTTATCTTAAAGACCTGAAACCAGTTGCAGAAATTTCCGCACCTTCGGCAAATGGTGACGTGATTACCGCACCTGTTGATCGCACAGCCAAGCTTTATATAGGCGGCAAACAATCGCGTCCTGATAGCGGATATGCACGCGCTGTTTACAATCCAAAGGGCAAGCTAATCGGTCATGTTGGTAATGGAAACCGTAAGGATATTCGAAACGCCGTTGAAGCCGCAACAGCGGCGAAATCCTGGGCAAATTCAACCGGGCATTTACGCGCACAGATCCTTTATTACATTGGCGAAAACTTATCAGCCCGTGCTGAAGAGTTTGCAAATCGGCTTCAGCAAGTTGGTGGTGTCAGCGCAAAGGCTGCGGCCAACGAAGTTGATGTCGCGATAAGCAGATGGTTCACCTATGCCGCATGGGCTGATAAATATGATGGCAATGTCCATTCAGTGCCGATCCGCGGTGTTGCACTTGCAATGAAAGAAGCCAATGGTGTGATGGGATTGGTTTGTCCAGACGAAGCGCCACTTCTTTCGTTTACGTCTATAGTTGCTCCGGTAATTGCTATGGGTAATGCGGTTGTTACTGTGCCTTCAACGCAAAACCCGTTATCTGTGACGGATCTTTATCAGGTTTTTGAAACATCTGATTTGCCAGCTGGTGTCATCAACATAGTGACGGGCGATCGCAATTCATTGTCCAAAACACTCGCTGAACATGCAGGTATAGACGCGATTTGGTATCAAGGTGATAAATCAGGTTGCAAGATGGTTGAAGAAGCATCCGCGCATAATATGAAGCGCACATGGTGTAATGATGGATTGGCAATTGATTGGTTTGACGAAAACCAAGGCGCCAGCGATGAATTCTTACGCCAAGCCACACAAGTGAAGAATGTGTGGGTACCTTACGGTGAATAAAGCTAGGGTTTGGAGGTAATCATCTCCAGATTTTGCTCATCCAACACATTTAAAAACGCCGACCTTGCTTGATGCATGAGGCCTTTAAGTTTGCAATTTGGCAAAAACATGCACGCTTGATTATCAGGTAACATGCATTCGACAATTGCAAAGTCTGCTTCGACAATGCGCACGACATCCCCAATGATAATCTCTTTTGCTTGCTTGCCTAAGCGTACGCCACCTGTGCGCCCTCTTAGGGACAACAAAATCTCGGCCTTTACCAATTTTGCCACGATTTTCATGGTGTGAGATTTAGCGATATCCAATCGTGTTGCTATTTCATCCACCGTTAATGGTTCTTCCTGATCCGCAAGTAACATCAAAATTCTTAAGGCAAAATCGCTTGCTTGATTCAGGCGCATGACGGCTTCCTAATACATTCATTTTATATGTTGTATTTATCACATAGATATGAGATATAAAAGATGCAAATAAAATGAATGTATTAATAGTTACAAAAAATGCCAGACAAACCGCCCCCCATTCACCCGACCAGCAACCTGCCGATTACCCATGAGCAGGTGTCATTGCTCGTCGACGAGTTTTACAAAAGCATACAGAATGACGCGCAGCTTGGGCCTATTTTCAGCAAAGTTATTGGCGGCAACTGGGATCAACACCTTGAAAAAATGAAATCATTTTGGCGCTCTGTTCTTCTCAAAACAGGCGAATATAAAGGGCAACCCGTTCCAAAACACAATCAAATTGATGGATTAAAAACCGAAGATTTTCTGCAGTGGTTGGAGCTCTTTAACATAACTGCCAATCAAGTTTTTGATCCGCAAACCGCAAATCATGTGATGCAAACCGCCGAGCGAATTGCATCAAGCCTATGGCTCGCTCGAAATAAGGATCCATTTCAATCTCCCCCTGAATGGACCTCAGAACTAAGGAAAATCAAATGACAATACTTCATCTCATACTCAAAGTATTTTTAATGCCCGGAACGCTCGTATTAAATCGCTTAGGTGTTAGTATTGAAGAAGATTGCGGCGTGATGCGCTCTTTCATCAATATGTGCTTTTGGGGAACAATTGGCCTTTGGGTTGCTTTAAAATACTTTACTTAGAAAGCTATTCTTCAAAAGCTTCGACAACAGATCTTTTGCCAAGCATAAAGGCATCGGCGACGTGTTTGAGCGGCATAAGATCAATATCAGACTGACCTTGCTTTAACAGATCAGCAAACCTTGCATAGATGTTGTCGTATTCTGCATTTTCAGCGCTGAAATGTGGTTCTCCATCGATCAGCATATCGTTGCCGCCATTGGCAAGATGAACCTGACCTTCTGTGGTTTGGACATAAATATCCCAATGTTGAGGGCCGGTTTGACGCCAATCAAAATCCGCAATTAGTGATAGACCGTCATTGCCAGCAAATTTTAATTGTGCAGCGATCGGTGTTTCGCAATTGCTTGGGAAAGACAGATCTGCTTCTTGCAAATGAAACGGCACATTCATGATGTGGGTTAAAATGGATAGCGCGTTGATACCTGGATCAAACACACCCATACCACCAACTTGCCAGATCCACGTTTGACCGGGATGCCAGTGCTTTACATCCTCTTTCCAAATGATTTTAACTTCAGTGATTGCTTTATCTGCTAACCAGGTCTTTGCAGCACCAACTGCGGCGGCATAACGAGAATGCCAAGTAGCAAATAACGTCACCCCTTGTTGTTGGGCAAAGCGAGCAAGATTTTCAACTTCGACCACTGAAATTCCTGGTGGCTTTTCGAGCATCACATGTTTGCCAGCTTCAAGTGCTGCCCAAGCAATCCCATAGCGCACTTGCGGAGGCACACACAATGACACAACATCAATGTCAGATCGCGCAGCGATCATATCTTCAATCGATGTAAAATTATCAACGCCTTCGGTTTTTTGATGCCTGCTAACGCCTGCGGAAAATTCAAAATCCGGATGTTTATTTATCGATGGAATATGTTGGTTTTTGGCGATCTCGCCAACACCGACAACCCCAATTTTATATGGCGTTTTGGTCATATGAATGCTCAATCTGGAAGATTAATAACTTACTATTTTCTCTAGCAGTTTGAGCCCATTGCGACAATCAATAAATAACCTATGGCTGATAAAAGTATCAGCCTTGCTGCTGGCTAATTTGATGCTCTAAATGCGCAACCAAATCCTGCGGCAAGTTCATCATCACAGCCAAATCATATAGATAGGCTTTCTCGCTCGGACGATCAGGGTCAATGGCCATTCTGGAGACGAGATAGATCTCACTGGCTTGTTCTAGACCTTTGGCAAGTCCTGCGATCTCACCAATTTCTGGTGGGTTTTGCAAGGTGTCAAAAATCACCGCTTTATCGGAAGCTTCTAGCGCAAGTTTATTGACGGAATCAAATATTGCAGCCTGTTCTTTCGCATCAATATGACCATCTGCATTGGCTGCAGCTATCATTGCTTTCACGAGCGCAAGCTGAAACGGACTGCCATCTGCTGCCATTGTTTTTACAGGGTCAAAATCTGCAGCGATTGCGGGCGCGCTTGGCACAGATGCAGCTGGGGTATATGGAACTTGAGGCACCGAGGATGATGCGGGGTTTGCAGCCGCACTTGGTGATGAACCCTGGGGCGCGTCTTTACCAGATTGCCAATTTTTATAAGCATTAAATGCTACAGCTCCGAGAACAGCTGCCCCGCCGAGACCCACAGCACCCCCGGCAACTTTGCCAACCGTTTTTCGAGCTTTTTTGTTACCCATTAAAACACCAAGTAATCCGCCAGCAGCAAGACCGCCAACTAAACCACCTGGGATGTTGTTAGCAAGATCAGCAATACCACCGCCACCTTGCGCATTGTTATTTTGTGCAGGATTTGCGTTATTTTGCTGACTACCTAAAAACTGGTCAAACAATTGATTTAAGCTCATTTCAAACTCCGTGTAGTAAATCGTTTAACTTGATGTGGGGAATACGAGGCCCAGTTTCAATCACCTCAAAATTACAATTTTTTAATTTTAAAGCATGACTGATGTAAGATACTTAGAAACGATCTGCCCGGATAACTTCAACCGTTGAGACCGTCACCAACAAACCATACTCATCTAAAAGCGGTTCAATCGCTGTTAAAAACTCTTTGGCTTTTTCTTCGTTTAAGATCGAGATAAACAGCACTTTAGATCCCGCGCCGCCCGTAACCTGATCATCGCGCCAACGCCCCTGCCCACCTTCTCCACCGATAGCATCGAACACCGTGTAACCGGATAATTCAACGTCCTTCGTGATTTGACGAAGTCGTTTCATCAAGGGTCTATCGATTAAAATTTCAATCTTTTTTCTTGGGGTTGTTACGACCATAGTTGCACCATATAAATTGCGATTTGATTGAAGAGTGGAATACCGATAATCACATTAAATGGGAATGTGATCGCCAATGACATGGCAAGATAAAGTCCTGCATCCGCTTTAGGAAGCGCCAATCTCATGGCGGCAGGAACTGCAATATATGATGCACTCGCAGCTAGCATTGCCAGCGCCGTCGTTGTACCCACATCCAGCCCGACAGCTGCACCAATGATTGTTCCAATAAGACCATTGATGATCGGGAACGCAATACCCAAAATTACAAGGCGCAATGTAAGGCTTCTTGCATTTCGTAAACGACGTACCGCGAGCAGTCCCATATCCAATAAGAAAAGACATAAAAGGCCAGTAAAGCCTGTCTCAAACACAGGCGCGATTGGTTCAAAACCATCCTTACCGATAATAATACCGATAATAAAACTTCCTGTGAGTAGAACAATGGAACCGTTCAACAGTGTCTCTCTTAAGAGGTCGCTATTGGGTTGAAAACTTAAAGTTGATCCACGTTTTGCTAAGAACAAACCTGAGATAATTGCAGGCGTTTCCATCAAGGCCAACACGGCAATCATGTAGCCAGCGGGCGCCATGCCTTTATCGCTTAATACCTGATTTGCAGTGATGAATGTAACCACACTCACCGAACCGTAATGGGCAGAAACGGCCGCGGCATTTACTGTATCAAGTTTTCCAAAACTGCGCAGGATCGCGAAGGCTAAAATAGGAAGGAGGAAACTTAAAAGTAAGCCCGCAGTGCCTGCAAATAACAAGTCTAATGTGAAGCCATTACTTGCAATTAACACCCCACCTTTAAGGCCAATTGCAGCCATTAAATAAAGCGAGAGCGTTTTTGAAAGGGTTTCTGGAATTGTGAGGTCTGACCGCGCAAACGCTGCTAGCCCTCCCAGAATGAAGAATAAAATAACGGGTGACAGCAGATTTTCCATGGGGAGACTAACTAAACTAGGTAATTGCAAAAGTCGAGCACCAGCACAGGATTTGGAAGGGGAGTTTGTGCTGATGCTCTTCGGGGTATTATTGCAATTTGATCAATCGGGTCAAATGTTTTGTTGTTTTTCCTGATGGATCAAAATGAAAGATATAAAATCCATAGAGCAAGATACCAATCAATGGACTGGCAAGCGCCATGAATATCAGATCAAAACTATTCATCATATTCATCCGTTTTTGTGTTTCTACCTAACTGATATATTGCCTGTAACCGTTTTTTTCCAATTGATATTTGAGCAAAGTGTGATAGATTGAAACTATTAAATATTATATTTTCATTTATTTTTATCTATAGGCAATCAATCTAACCCGTCGGCAAAACACTCATGACAACACTCAGACAACTCAGTTATCTCGTGGCGCTTTCACAAGAACTTCATTTCAGACGGGCAGCGGAACGCATGAATGTGACGCAACCAACACTAAGCACGCAGATTCAGGAATTGGAAAAGCAATTGAAGGCGCGTTTGGTGGAGCGAGACACAGGCAAAGTGATGCTCACGCCCTTGGGTCGGGAAATATCGGATAGAGCACGAAGTATTTTATCTGAAGTTGAAGAAATCAAAAACCTTGCGGCAGCATCGCAGCATGGGTTTGAAGGTACAATTCGCATTGGTGTACCGCCAACTTTGGGGCCTTATTTACTTCCATATATAGTGCCTGAAATGCACCAGAATTACCCAAATTTAAAGCTCTATGTGAAGGAGGGAAAACCTCAAGACCTTCAACTTGAGCTAAAGGAAGGCATTCATGATGTTGTTATTTCACCGCTACCAATTAAACACTCCGACCTTGTTGTGGAGCAATTGTTTCGCGAGCCATTTTTAGTGGTATCATCGCCCGACCATCAGCTAGCGGGACGAGCGCAAATCGACAAAACCGATCTTAAAAATCAAAATGTGTTGGTGATTGAACGCGGCCATCATATGCACGACCAGATTAGCCAGCTTTGCGAAGATCTGGGAGCAAACCCATTACGAGACTATGAAGGTACAAGCCTTGATACGCTTAGATTGATGGTTGGCATGGATGTGGGATTGGCGTTCTTACCAGCACTTTATGTAAAGTCAGAAATCGGTAGCCGGAATGAAATTGCGGTCTTAAACCTCAATGCGATCAATCTTTATCGCCAAATTGGTTTAACATGGCGCAAGCGCTCGGTGCATGGAAAACTGTTCAATGAAATAGCGACACTAATCAGACGAACAGCCGAACGCGAACTGCCTGAAATATCAGTCATGCACAAGTAATTAGGCGCAATGAATTACGCCCAAATAAATTCTTATTTATGAGCCATCAATATCGGCAACTCTCGTTGATTTAACATAGTCTCGGTCGTCCCACCAAATAACTGCTGACGAATTTTCATGTGTCCGTAACCACCCATGACGACCAAATCAGCCCCCTTTTCTTTTGCACGTTTTATAATGCAATCAGCAATTTCTTCTCCACCGGATGGATATTGCTCAATGGTAACCTTCACATCATGACGGCTGAGCCAACTTGCAAGATCTGCACCAGGTTCTTCACCATCCTCATTCTCACGTTTTATCGGATCAAAAACTCCGATTGTAACCTCAGTTCCATCGTCAAATAATGGCAAAGCGCATTTTATAGCTGCAGCACAATGTTTACTGGAATCCCAGGCTATAAATGCGTTCTGACTGGATACGGCTGCTTTTTCAGCATTCCGACCATGAATAAGCCCTGATGGCGCGTCAAAAATAACACCAGACATGACACCATCTAAAATATCGGCAGGCAATCCAGAGTGATCGAGAATGACAACACGATCAGCCAAACATGCATGGCTCATAACTGCATTTCGCAGGAGCGAACTCTCACAGAACTCCATTAAAACGTCCGCCGATATCCCAGCTTCTTGCACGAGTTTTTCAATCTGATCAGATTTTGCGTTGATATCATCGGTCATGTCTTTGATCTCTTGCGACCAATTCTCCACACCAACAAATCTTCCATATGCAATCCCGTATCCATACGCGTAAAGTTGGGGAGCAACTGCCAAAATTACGACAGATAAATGGGCATTTGCATCATCAGCCATGCGGATAGCTTTATCTATTGTTTCCGTTGGAGTTGACGTTCCAACGAACGTTAAAATCGTATCTTTTTTCATTATAAGATCTCCTTTGTGCTGATACCAATTTAGCCGAGATACGCATGTAACGCCTTGCGCCAGATCAAAGCTTTATATATTTTTTGTGTTAGAATTAGACCACCAGTTTCATCCAATTATTGGCTGATGGTTTTGTTATGACAGGATAGATGATGGGTGAACTTCTAACGCCAGAACAGATGTCGAAAGCAGATGCTCTGACGATCGAAAGCGGAATTGCTGGAATTGAACTTATGCGACGTGCCGGCGCGTTTATCTTTGAGGTTTTGCACCAACACTTTCCAAAAGTGAAAACCGTTTTGGTTGTTGCTGGAGTTGGCAACAACGGTGGGGACGGGTTTATACTTGCTGAACTATTGAAGAGATATGGATATGACGTCGCTGTTACAATCATCGGAGATAATACTAAAATTGCAGGCGATGCGCGTCTTGCTTTTGATAAAATGTCAAAGGACATACAACCCATCAAAAACCCAGATTTTGATGATTATCATCTGATTGTAGATGGGATTTTTGGTGCGGGACTTAAACGCGAAGTTAAAGGTGATTTTGCGGATATTATTCATGCAATTAATGCATCAGCTACCCAAATACTTGCGATTGATTTGCCTAGCGGGATAAACGGGCAAACAGGTAAAGTATCCGGATGCGCGATAAAAGCACAGGCAACAGCGACATTCTTTCGATATAAGCCGGGCCATATCCTATTTCCCGGGAGAGAATTATGCGGCAAGGTTTATCTTGGGCAGATCGGAATATCTGAAAAAGTTCTCAATCAAATATCACCGAGACTAAATCTAAATATCCCAGTGCTTTGGCAAGATCATTACCCAATACTAAAGGCGACAGGTCACAAATATTCTCGTGGACATACGCTTTCTGTTTCAGCTGGGCTGGATAAATCCGGAGCTGCACGCTTAATGGCGAAAGCTGCGCTGCGCATGGGCGCGGGATTGGTTACAATTGCATGTCCGTCAGAAACCCTGTCAGCGCATGCAGCGCGCACGGACGCCATTATGTTGTCTAAAATGGATAACGAACACGAATTATCAAACATCCTCGATGATAAACGGATCAATGCTGTTTGTGTTGGCCCCGGTTTGGATCCCAATGAACAAACGCGCAGTATAACCAAAATTATTTTAAACACAGACAAATCGGTTGTCCTTGATGCAGGTGCGCTTACAGCATTTTCCGATGAACCTTGCGCGCTATTTGACTTAATTAAAGCACGATCATCACCAACAATATTAACACCTCACGACGGTGAATTTGCACGATTATTCCCCGTGCTTACTTTGAGCCAAGACAAAGTGAAGAGAACAAAAATAGCTTCAGAAACATCAAGTGCAACAGTTGTTTTAAAAGGACCAGATACAGTTATCGCAAAGGGTTCAAACAACGCTGCAATAACAAGTAATGCACCCCCTTGGCTTGCAACTGCGGGAAGCGGCGACGTCCTTTGTGGAATAATTACAGCCCTACTGGCGCAAGGAATGCCAGAGTTTGAGGCTGCATGCGCAGGTGTTTGGTTCCACGGTGAAGCAGGGGCGAAAGCAGGACCTGGGTTGATATCATCAGATTTAGAGATCGCGCTCAAGGATGTTATCCAAAACATCTATCAAGATGGCTTTAACTAACCAGCAAATAAGCTGCCAACAAAATATGCCAAACCCGCGGCAATACCGCCAATGCATAACGTCTCCAACCCTGACCAAATCCAGTTTTGAAGTGACCATTTGCTTTTCAGCGCACCGATCAGAAAGAACGTTGCACCTGTGGCAACCATAGCTGCGATGAAGGCGTCACCCAAGCCAAGTATATAAGATACTAGCGGGATCATACCGCAGACAACAAAGGCAAAAAATGTGATGAGCGCAGCGCGAAGCGGTTCTGGGTTTTGCGGAACTACGCCGTATTCTTCCACCATCATCATATCAATCCAGCGCTCTTTGTGTGATGTAATGGCATTTACTGCACCCTCTAAGACCTCACCCTCAAGCCCCTTCATAATGAGAATTTGTCGAATTTCCTCTCGCTCGCCTTCGGGATTGTTCTGCAAATGTTGAACCTCGATTTGGCGTAAGCGCTTAATATCATCAAGCTCTGCTTTGGTGCCGCTATAATTGCTGGCAGCCATGGAAAACCCATCAGCTAAAACATTGGCAAATCCGAGCGCGATGATAATTGAGGGAGCAAGGTTTGCACCTTCCACACCTGCAACAATTGCAAATGTCGTAATTGTGCCATCAATACTTCCATAGACGAAGTCTCGCAGATCACTGGGAGAATTTTTCTCAGCCAGGCGCTCTCTAATTTCTTTTACTGTATGTCCATGCTCCATCTTCGCTCCTAACACTATTCAGTTTAGCAGATTGAAAATTATGCACTTTGCGCCAGATCAAACGCCATAAAAAAACGAGGCCGGAAAAACCGCCCTCGCCTACAAATTCAAATTTAGTAAAATAAATTACGACATCTTTTGCAGCAATGCATCGACAGATTGTTTAGCATCACCATAGAACATGCGTGTGTTCTCTTTAAAGAACAATGGGTTTTCAATGCCGGAATAGCCCGTACCTTGGCCACGTTTTGACACAAACACTTGCTTTGCTTTCCAAACTTCCAAGACAGGCATGCCTGCAATTGGTGAATTTGGATCTTCTTGTGCCGCTGGGTTCACGATATCGTTTGATCCTACAATGATACAAACATCAGTGTCTGGGAAATCATCGTTGATTTCATCCATTTCCATCACAATGTCATATGGTACTTTAGCTTCAGCCAAAAGCACATTCATGTGACCCGGCAGACGACCCGCAACTGGGTGAATAGCAAAGCGTACGTTTTTACCCTTAGCGCGAAGGCGGCGGGTTAGCTCAGAAATCGAAGCTTGCGCTTGCGCAACAGCCATACCATATCCAGGCACGATGACGATGCTATCAGCTTCTTCAAGTGCTGTTGCAACACCATCGGCATCAATGGCGACTTGCTCACCTTCTATTTCCATTGCAGGACCAGTTGTTCCGCCAAAACCACCAAGAATAACGCTGATGAACGAGCGGTTCATCGCCTTACACATAATGTATGACAAAATCGCACCAGATGAACCCACAAGCGCACCAACCACGATCAAAAGATCATTACCAAGCGAGAAGCCAATCGCTGCAGCTGCCCAACCTGAATATGAATTCAACATTGACACAACAACAGGCATGTCAGCACCACCAATACCCATGATCAAGTGATAACCAATGAACAAAGCCATGATTGTCATAACAATAAGAGGTAGCAAACCACCAGTATTGAAATACCAAACTAGACAGATGAGCGAGATGATCGCTGCACTTGCGTTAAGAACATGACCACCCGGTAGCTTTTCGGCCGTGGATGACACTTTGCCTGCAAGTTTACCAAATGCAATGACAGAACCTGTGAAGGTGATCGCACCAATGAACAATCCTAAGAACAATTCAACGCGAAGGATGTTGATCTCAACGGCCGTTTTCTTGGCAATAAGCGCTGCAAATGCACCCAATGATTTGATATCTTCACCAGAAACTTCTTGCGCATAACGCACATTTTCAATTTCAAAATGCGCAATGAAAGCAACGAAGACAGCTGCAAGACCAACAAGTGAATGCATGGCTGCAACAAGTTGCGGCATCTCTGTCATTTGAACGCGCTGGGCGACCATATAACCTATAATACCACCACCGATGATGAGTGGGATGGATAGATACCAAAGACCAGAACCTGGCCCAAGTAATGTTGCTAGTACAGCCAAGCCCATGCCAACAATGCCATACCAAACAGCGCGCTTTGCACTTTCTTGACCAGACAAACCACCAAGTGACAAAATAAAGAGGACTGCTGCAACAACGTATGCAGCTGTAGTAAGACCTAAACTCATTTAACTTCTCCCCTTAAGACTTCTGGAACATGGCTAGCATGCGACGCGTGACTAGGAAGCCACCGAAAATATTCAAACTCGCCATAAAGACAGACAATGCAGCGAGGAGAATAACGAGGAAGGACCCTGATCCAATTTGCATCAAAGCACCCAAAATGATGATTGAAGAAATCGCATTGGTCACGGCCATAAGAGGCGTATGTAATGAATGACTTACATTCCAAATAACCTGGAAACCAATAAAGACCGACAGAACGAAAACGATAAAGTGCTGCATGAAGCTCGCGGGCGCGACCATGCCAACACCCAACACGAGAAAACCACCTGCTAACAGCAGACCGACTTGTTGACGTGTTGCCTTCTTAAAGGCTGCTGTTTCTTCTGCAGCCAATTCCTCAGGCGTTTTTTCCGGCTCTTTCGGTTTTGCAGCAGCGATGGCAGCAATCTTTGGCTTCGGAGGTGGGAAAGTAATCTCTTTCTTATGCGCAACAGTTGCACCGCGGATGACATCATCTTCCATATTGTGGTTGATAACACCGTCTTTTTCAGGTGTAAGGTCTGTCATCATGTGACGGATATTTGTCGCATAAAGCGTTGATGATTGCGCGGCCATACGGCTTGGGAAATCTGTGTAACCGATAATGGTGACACCGTTTTCTGTTTCAATCTTTTCGTCTTTAACGGTTAGATCGCAGTTACCACCACGTTCTGCGGCCAAATCGACAACAACCGAACCAGGCTTCATGGCTTCAACCATGTCTTTGAGCCATAATTTTGGCGCATCGCGACCTGGGATAAGCGCTGTTGTGATCACAATATCAACATCAGGCGCTTGTTCGCGGAAAAGCGCTAATTGCTTCTCGCGAAACTCTGGAGAAGAAGGCGCTGCATAACCGCCTGTACCTGCGCCATCTTGATTGTCATCAAAATCAAGGAACAAGAACTCTGCACCCATAGATTCAATTTGTTCAGCAACTTCCGGGCGCACATCAAATGCACGCACGATAGCACCCATGCTTTGCGCAGCGCCAATTGCGGCAAGACCTGCAACACCTGCGCCAACAACCATGATTTTTGCAGGTGGTACTTTACCCGCAGCTGTAATTTGACCGGTGAAAAAACGGCCGAAATTATTACTGGCTTCGACAACCGCGCGATAACCAGCGATATTTGCCATGGATGACAATGCATCCATTTTCTGCGCACGAGAAATACGCGGCACCATGTCCATTGCGACCAACGAGCTACCAGCGGCGGCAGCATCTTTCATCAGTTTTTCATTATCCGTTGGATACACGAAACTGATGATCGTTTGGCCATCACGCATTTTTTTAGATTCAGTTGCACTTGGCGGGCGCACTTTAGCCACCACATCGGCTTTGTCCCAAAGATCTTTTGCAGTTTTGACGACTGTTGCACCAGCCTCTTTATAATCAGCATCGGCAAAACGAGCCGCAGCACCCGCTCCACTTTGAATTATGCAATCATAGCCAAGCTTTTGTAATTCTTTGACGGATTGCGGTGTCATCGCGACGCGATTTTCATCCTTCGCCGTTTCTTTCGGCGTTCCAATTATGGTCATGTCTTTTCCTATCAATCCGAAGCTTCTTTTCTCACCCCGGAAAATTGTTTTGGATTGGCACCCAGCAAGTCACTGATTTAAAGTGATAGGAATGCATACAGAAACTCAGCACCAATGCAAATAGGCTGCACAAATTCTAATCGTTTTAAATTGAATTAACTTGTTATTTCCAGAGAAAATGTCCCGCATCGCGGGCACTCAAGCTATGCAACCCGCTGGATTATAATGTTCATCTTTTGTGGATGCTGATAGTAACCTCATCCTGTCTAAAGCATATGATCAAGCTTAATTTGCACGCGGAACATCCAAAGGATCGGCCAAATCAATGCGCACGCCATCGCGATGCGTTGGTTCGCTGAACGTTACATTATCGCCAACCGTTTCAAAAAGTGCTGTTAGACTATCCTCATCGTGGTCCCAAATATGGCCATCGTGAACTTCATCCTCGCGCTTTTTATCAATCATCGAAATTGGATAGGTGAAGTGCAGTGTATATGTATCATCACCGCGCGCTTTAACTAGCCATTCAAACGTTTGCCGTTCTGGATTTCCATGCTCACCGTCACCACAGAAAATATAGTGGTCAGCGGTTACGCGCTTAAAGAATTCTGGGGTGACATTTCGATCGCTACCATGATGCTGCATTTTCAACACATCAACATGCATTGTCCCACCGAAAGGTAAATGACCAGATACTTCCAAGCCATCAATGATTTTACTGCCCAATGCATCACCTGTTAATAAGATTGTTTTTCCGTTTCGCTCAAGCAATACGACAAGGCTAGAAAGATTGGTCACACTACTATCCTGAGACAAACCAGCGACAACCGCTTCGCGCTCATTCCGCCCAAGCCCTTTGTCTTTTAGGTACTTGTCATACTTCTTTTGAAGCTTTTCAATTTCCTTTTTTTGCGGACCGATAATTGTAAATGTGACATCATCGCTAAATGGCGTTTTTTGATCATCATCAGCACCACGCTGCATAATTAATGCATCAATGCCGAAAGGATGATTTACCCGCCAATCGAAAAAGTTTGCATATCCCCAAAGCTTATACCCTTGGCCAATGCTAGCAAGCACGGCCTCTGCATCATGATCAAGGCGCGGATCTGACCAGTTAACTGTATCAACGCTTGCTGTTACCCCCGCGCCATCGCGCACACCTTCTAGCGTGCCTTGGGTATTTCCGATAATATCATCAAATGAATTGTTCCATAGATTATCGATGGTTAATAGAACAGGTTCATGATTTTCTGTTTGGTTTTTGAGCTCTTTACCTAAGTCCAAAATCCCTTTGATATGATCATCATCTAAATGGCTGACCATCATAAAATCTATTGGCAATGGGTCATCGTCTGCGATGCCTTTATCTTTTCGGATGTCCTTAATACGAGGCTTCAGCGAATTTTTATAGACCTTGGATGGGCCGCCATCGATGATGGCAACCTTATAATTATCAGAGGGCCCCTCATATATAATGAGACTATCACCCTTACGGGCTGGTATTGCTTCAATTGTGAAATAATCTTGCGGCATGTCTTATTCCCCTATGTTGCATAATATTGTTTTGATCGTCCTAAATTGATTGCAAGGCGCGCAACGCATCGACCAAACCGTGACCTTGGTAATTTCGCTCGCGCCCTAGATCGGTTGCTGAATCGCATAAAATTTGTTTGACCTTTGCAGGATCGCCAATGAATTCAGAAAATCTTGCAAGTAGCATTGCCGCAACTCCGCTTACATAAGGGGCTGCCATACTTGTTCCTTCAAGGGTTTCAAATTCACCATCACAAATCGGCGCATAAATTTTTTCACCCGGTGCGACGAGATCAGGTTTCAATCGTCCGTCACCAGTTGGGCCGCGAGAAGAAAAATAGCTCACCCCATAAGTATGCGGTTGTCGCCTGTGTGTTGAACCAACAGTTATGACAGATTGCGCGTTACCAGGGTCCGTGATGCTGGTTGCTGTGTGAAATGCTCGCAAGCCACCATCGGTATGAAATTTGTTATAACCATGATTGCCTGCGGCTGCCACAACAACAACGCCGCTACCTGCAAGATCCTCAGCTTCTTCACATACAGGTGTGCGCCCACATGCATAGTTTGTTACATCATGTGGGATTGAAAGGCTGATATTAGCGCCTTGAATAAGCGTTTTGCCACTGTTTTCATTGATATGTCGGATCAAACGTTGCGCAGCAACGACCGCGTATTCGGTAATTTCAGCTGTTTCAGCCACAACATTAAAATCATAGATATTTATGTCTGGGCAAACACCTGATTGATATTCCTTCACACCCTTTTGTTTTTCAATCCAGCAGCCACCTAAGATACCCGCAACATGGGTGCCGTGATTAAGATCAGGTTTCTTATCATGTGATACCGTGAGCAATATTCGCGCCAAGTCCCAATTAAGCGGACGCCCCTGACGTAAATCACCTTTAAGCCAGAGATAAGCATTTTGATCCGTTCGTAAACGATGCTCACGCCCAGACTGAGCGGTGACATCTTGCGTACCGACATCACGTCCATTGTCTCGTAATTTTTGAATGAGCAATAATTCAGCCGCACTGTCTCTTGCGAGTATATCTCGATTGCGAAGGTCTTTGATAAGCGTCATGTCGTATTTTTCTTTTATACGCGTTTCATGCTCACCAGCGGGATCATCAAACTCACCATTGTTAAACGGATTATCTCGCGCTTGTGATAGGTATTCTGCCTTTTCGCTTTTATTCATTTTTCGAAAAGCGGGATGGCGCGCATCTACACCTGAATCGATAATGGCCCAATTGATCTTGTCCGTTGAGACTTCAAACACACGTTCTGCTGCATCTGCCTTGATGGTTTTGATAGCATCTGTCGAACTCATTCGCGCTTTTCTGTCCAGGCTAACGAGAAAATAGTGTTTGGTGTTGAACACTTCTGTTTCTAATTGCTGATAGAAAGTAGAAACGGGTTTATGGCTTTGCTTAAGATATCCAATCCGCAATGTCTCAATGAGACCCTTTGCAACCTCATCGGCGTCAATCTGATCATAGGAATGAAACGGAATCAAACCGCGATCATCTTGCCCCCCTGCCCCTTCTGTAATTGCTTTGAACCCTATAATTCCAATAAGGATGAGTAGGCGGATAGCATTATCAGGTATTGTGATCGTATTACCGTTTTCTTTATTATCGCTAGATCCATCCTTTATATCGACAATTTGAGAAAGGTCATGACGCTGCCCAATCGATCCGTCTGCCGTTTCTTTTAGCAGCAACACCTTTTGCGCAATGATCAAAGCAAGTTGCTTTTCCGAATTGTATTGAAAGAAGGTCTGCAAACCAGACCGCGACCACCAACTGGTCAGCGGCAATATAATATTGACGATTTCATCAAAGTGTAGCTTGGCTGAGACAAGGCCCGGCATATCTGAAATAGCTCGGCCTAGGCGATTTTTGCTTTTAATGGCTTTGAGTTTTTCAAACTTACTCACCCTGGCATGCAACTCATCAGCAAGATGATGCGCCTGTTTACCACGCATGGGAACAAGCAAGCATGAGGTTTGGCTTTCAGGATTTTCCGCAAGCATCGTCCAAACCTCTGGCAGAACTTGCGTATCTTGTGTGAACCTTTGACCAGAAGATGATGCATATAAAATCTTCAGAACAAACTCACTATCTATTCGAAACCTCGCCATTCCTCTCCCCATGCATAGATACAAGCCAAAACCTTAGGTCGCACTCACCCGTGAGTCAAATATCAAGGTTGTATTATTGCTTGCAAATGGAGTTTTGTTTTCATAGACTAAATGCGTGACTTAGATGAAAGAACATTTGTCCGATGTTTGGTGAAGAGCTTTTATAGCTGCGATGTGTATCACTGTTATAACGAACTTGATAAAAACGGATTTGTGATCAGAACGCATATTTAATGCTGAAAATACGATCTAAACTCGTAATAAAACCAATAATTCCAGCTCATGACGTACAATTATTGTCAATAAATAGGCTAAGTCACACACTGCACAAAAAGCATGCACCTATACAAAAACATCACGTTTTTTGACAAATGGCCTAAATAAATGACATTATAGTACAATTCATAGCCATAAAAATATTAGACGAGCAGGCACTTTTTAAACGATGATTTCAACAAGACGCATGGAGCGTCTGTTTCCAGGGAGGAATTTATGAAAATACTTAGGAAAGGTGCAATCGCGCTTGCACTGTGCACATCAACGGCACTTACAGCTACTGTAGCATTGGCTGACGGCCATTCAAAAGAATTGACTATTGCGATCGTTAACAACGGTCACATGATCAACATGCAAAAAGTTGCTGAAAAATACACTGAAGAAACTGGCGTAAAGCTAAATTGGGTTTCTTTGGAAGAAGGCGTACTGCGCGAGCAAGTAACGTCAGACACTGCAACAGGTGGTGGCCAGTACGACATCATCAACATCGGCATGCAAGAAGCTCCAATCTGGGGTGAAGCTGGTTGGATCGAAGCACTGGAATTCAGTGCTGATTACGACATCGATGACATGTTGCCAGCAATGCGTAACGGCTTGTCACACGAAGGTACACTATATGCTGCACCATTCTACGGTGAATCATCAATGGTCATGTACCGTAAAGATCTAGCTGATGCAGCTGGTGTTTCTGTTGCTGACAACGATTCATGGGATAACATCAAAGCTGCTGCAGCTGCGATGCATAACCCAGATGCCGGTGTTTATGGTGCATGTTTGCGCGGTAAGCCAGGTTGGGGTGATAACATGGCGTTTATCACAACTGTTGTTAACTCATTCGGTGGTGCTTGGTTCGACAAAGACTTCAAACCACAGCTAGAATCTGCTGAATGGAAAGCTGCAATCAACTTCTACGTTGATCTATTGGGTAACTACGGACCTCCAGGTTCAGAAGGTAACTCATTCAACGAAATACTTGCTCTTTACAACGAAGGTAAATGTGGCATGTGGATTGATGCGACAATCGCTGCGTCATTCCTAGAAGTTGACGGTGTTGCATACGCTCAGTCACCAAACGCTGGTAACCCTGTGGGTGCAAACTGGTTGTGGGCATGGGCTATGGCTGTTCCTGCAGGTTCACCAAACTCAGATGAAGCTAAGAAATTCATCGAATGGTCAACTTCAAAAGAATACATCAAAGCTGTTGCTGATCACCCAGACTTCGGTTGGGGCAAAGTACCAACAGGTACACGCGCATCAACATACGCATACCCTGAGTTCCAGGCTGTTGCGAAGTTCGCTGCTGCTGAAATGGCTGCGATTGAATCAGCTGCTCCGGAAGCTACAGACCTGAAGCCATATGTTGGTGTTCAGTTCGCTGCTATTCCTGAGTTCCCAGAAGTTGGTTCTGCTGTTGCACAAGAAATGGCTGCGGCTCTTTCAGGTGCAAAATCTGTAGATGACGCTCTAGCTGCTGCCCAAAAAGCTGCTGATGCGATCATGTCAGAAGCTGGCTACTACTAAGCTTTAGCTAACTTAAAAAGAGATCCGGTAGCACTAGCTGCCGGATCTTGCACCTCAAAGACAAACATAGTTCTTTGAGCTGGATTGCGTCTTATCGCGATACCAAGTTGGATAAACCATCAACTAAAAATCCGTTTTTCAATGAGGAGCCTACGCTCCCAATAGGGGTATGAGAACGATGTCTACAAAGAGAACGCTCCCACGGCTACTGCAAACGCCTGCTGTGCTACTACTATTGGTCTGGATGCTTGTTCCGCTCTCCATGACCCTTTATTTTTCTTTCATTCGCTATGTTCTAAATAGTAACATAAGACCTGAATGGACAACGCCTAGCCTTAGCAATTGGCGCGGTTGGGGCAATTATGAATATGTGCTCTTTAACGCGAAAGACTTCTGGTTTGCGGTTACAAACAGCCTCTTTATCGTTGGCTCAATATTGATCCTGACCGTTATTATCGGTCTGGCTATTGCAGTTCTCATCAACAAATCATTCCCAGGCCGCGGAATTGTTCGTGTTCTATTGATTTCACCCTTCTTTGTGATGCCAGCGGTGAACGCCGTTTTATGGATCAACATGATCCTCGATCCTGTTCTTGGTCTAAACGGACTTGCAGTTGCTGGGATTAATGATCTTGTCATTGGCTTAAAGGATGTTCCGATTGTCGGTAGCTTCTTTGCGCTGTGGCCGGAAATTGAACCTATTTCGTTCCGTGCAACGCAAACATCTGCGTACGCTGTTATCATCATGGTAACTTGGCAATGGACACCATTTGCTGTGCTTATTTTCATGACATCCTTGCAGTCTGAAGACCAGCAACAAAAGGAAGCGGCAGTACTTGATGGCGCGAACGCGTGGTCACAATTCCGCAATTTAACAATCCCACACTTGGCTCGCCCCATTGCGATCGTCATAATGATCCAATCGATTTTCCATCTTTCGCTCTACGCCGAGATTGAAATCGTGAGCCGCGGGAACGGTAACAAGAACTTGCCTTATCTTATCGGTGAGTTCGCTTCTAATAATATTGGGGCTGCGAGTGCTGCAGGTATCTTTGCAGTCATCCTCGCCAATATCGTTGCGTTTTTCTTGCTGCGCATGATCGGCAAGAGCTTAATGGACTAGGTGACGGATATGGCTATTGTTTCTCAATCTTCTAAATTTGGTAACATCGCAAGGCCTACTATGGCCTGGGTTGTTGGACTTGTTTTCTTCTTCCCAATTTTCTGGTTGGCATTTACCAGTTTTAAAACTGATGCCGACGCGGTGAAGCCTGAATTTTTATTCTTCTTTACGCCAACACTTGATAACTATCTTAATATGGCGGAAAATTATGATTACTGGCGCTTTGCGGCAAACTCAGTCATCACAACAACATTTGCCACTGCATTTACATTGTTTGTTGGTGTGCCTGCAGCTTATGCGATGGCGTTTGATCCAAGCCGCCACACGAAAGATATCCTTATGTGGATGCTTTCAACAAAGATGTTGCCTGCTGCTGCAGTGTTGTACCCAATGACGTTTTTGACAAAAAATTTCTTGGGCGTGTTCGATACTCATTTTCTCATCATTATTGTTCTTAGCTTGATCAACTTGCCGATTGTGATCTGGATGCTCTTTACATATTTCAAAGAGATTCCAAAAGAGATCATTGAAGCTGGTAAAATGGATGGCGTGAGCACTTGGGGTGAGATCAAGGATATTCTTCTCCCGCTTGCTTGGGGTGGCTTGGCCTCAACAGCTCTTTTATGCTTCATCTTTTGTTGGAACGAAGCGTATTGGACTGTGCGCTTGACAACAACGGAAGCTGCGACATTGTCGAAGTTGATCGAAGGTAACCGTGCACCAGAGGGCTTGTTCTTCGGAAGATTATCAGCTGTATCGATGGCTGCCGTGGGTCCTATCGTGGTACTTGGTTGGTTCTGTCAGAAACAACTCGTACAGGGCCTAACGTTCGGTGCGGTAAAATGATCATCACACCTGCCCCAACAAACTCATCTGGTGAGCATATTGCTACCAGTGCAAATGGTGATATCGGCACATCCGCTGCCGAACACTTTGCGGTGCTTGGGGCACAGGTTTTCACAACTGTTTTTGGGGATCGTTTCCAAGGTCGTTGTGAGAACAAACATAGGTTGGATACTCTTTTTACTTCAGATCAATCACAGATCATCACATCGCGCTTGCTAAGCGTTGATGGTGGGTTGAGGTAGCTGATGTCTATTATCCTGCCAGAATTTGAATATGTTGATCGCGCCACCGAGACCATTCGGTATCTTGAGCACGGCTGGCCAACAGATCTTTGCCGCTGGCACAGCCATCCTGAATATGAACTTCATCTAGTTGTTGCAACGCGCGGCAAAGCATTTGTTGGCGATTACATTGGTGAGTTTTCACCTGGTTCGCTGTTTTTGACGGGTCCGCATTTGCCGCATAACTGGATTACTGATGAAGTGACAGATCCAAAACCAGTTGAAATCCGTGATATGCTTGTGCAATTCAGCCAAGAAAGCATCGATCAATTGACGATCGCATTCCCTGAATTTCGCGAAATGGATGCGATGTTTGAAATGGCTAAATCTGGCATAGAATTTACAGGCTTTAATCCAACTTTCGCTAAAGGTCATCTTGAGCGTATTAGATCTACAAAAGGTGCAGAACGCATCGTTGCTTTCATGCGCTTTTTGGTGCGCGTAAATGAGCACGCAGAGAAGCGCGCGCTTTCTGTTGCTGGCATGATCCAGCCGGAAGGTAATTCAAAACAAGCACGTATTGCTGAAGTTGTTGATTACATTTCTGAGCATTATTCAGAAGATATCTCTATCGACATGGCAGCAAATATGGCCGGGATGAGCCCCGCTGCATTTTCACGTAACTTTCAGCGTTTTACAGGTAATAAATTCGTAGAATTTGTTAATCGTATTCGGATTAGCCAGGCCTGTTCAATGCTCTATTCAACCGATGATCAGGTTTCTGCTATTTGCTTCTCAGTGGGCTTTCAGAACTTGGCAAATTTCAACAGACAGTTCCTAAAAATGAAAGACATGACGCCTTCTGAGTATCGCGACATTGCTTTGAATGAGTTGGCACCGAAGCAGAAGGCAAGCTCATGACTTTAGCCACAAAACAACAGTCAAACCCAGAACTCTTTGCAACACGTTATGATCGCTCAGATTGTTCGTTAGGTGTTGTGCATGTTGGTTACGGTGCGTTCCATCGCGCTCACCAAGCCGTTTATCTTGACGATTACATGGATCAAACCGGTGATTTGAGATGGGGCATAACAGCTATTAATTTAAGAGCTGGCGAATCTTCAGCATTTGCAAATTCCTCACAGGTTGAGAACGGTTATATCTTAAAAACTACGTCTCCTGAAGGTGATAAAGAACTGCGCCTTGTGCGTTCACATTGCCAATTTTTAGATTGGTCGCAAGATGCGGGCGCTGCAGAAAGCGCAATTGCTAATCCAAATGTTCATATGATCACCATCACCGTGACTGAGAGCGGATATTATCTAAATGATGATTTTTCTCTCAATACGAATGATCCATTGATTAAAGACGAAATTTCTGGCGCTCAGACATCATCTATCTATGCGTTTTTAACGTCAGGATTAAAACAGCGTTATCAGGAAATAGGTAACCCAGTTAATATTCTTTGTTGCGACAATATTCGCTCCAATGGTCATATGCTTGACAACAATTTCAAACATTACCTGACTTTAAAGGGCGAGACTGAATTATTGGCATGGGTTGAAGATAATGTAAGCTTCCCCTGTTCTATGGTTGATCGCATCACACCACGCGCTGATGAAGCACTTCATCAAGAAATTGCTGAGAGTTTTGGCGTTGGACATTTTGATCCCATTCATGGTGAAGCGTTTTCTCAATGGGTTGTTGAGCGTAAATTCTGTGCACCAATGCCTGACATTGGCAAGGTTGGGGTGGAGATCGTCGATGATGTTGACCCGTATGAAGAAGCGAAGATTCGTATCTTGAACGGAGGTCACACAGGCCTTTGTTACTTGGGTGCACTTGCCGGTCATGACACTTATGATCAAGCATTTATGGACCCGAAACTTCGACAGTTCTTTGATAATTACGAGACAAAAGAAGTTTTGCCTGGGCTCGATATGGAGTTGCCATTAAACAAGGAAGAGTATCTTGCTAAGATTGCAAAGCGGTTTTCCAATCGCGCCATTGCAGATCAGCTGGCTCGTATTTGTATGGATGGCTTTTCCAAAATGCCGGTCTTTATAAGACCAACGCTTGAATCGTGCCTTAAGCAAGGCATTACACCAATTCATGGATATGATTGTGTTGCAAGTTGGTACGTTTATGCGCGTCGCACTGTATCAGGCAACATGCCTATTCCTTACTACGAAACCTACTGGAATTTATTAGAGCCTCTCTTAAAGGCGGGACAAGAGACGGAATTTGCCCAATCAAAACGTTTGTGGGCTGATTTACCAACTCAATACCCTGGCTTTGTTGATGGTTTAACAAATGCAATAACAGAAATGGAAAAACAATGGCCGGTTTAACAATCAGAAATGTGATTAAGTCCTATGGTGATATTGAGGTCATGCATGGTGTAGACCTTGATATTGAAGACGGTGAGTTTGTCGTTTTTGTTGGCCCTTCAGGCTGCGGTAAATCTACATTGCTGCGCATGATTGCGGGTCTTGAAGAAATTTCAGGTGGCGAAATATCAATTGGCGACCGGGTCGTTAATGAAGTTGCACCTTCTAAACGTGGTGTGGCAATGGTGTTCCAGACCTATGCGCTGTACCCGCATATGACTGTTTACAACAATATGGCATTTGGTCTTAAGCAGGCCAAAACACCAAAAGAAGAAATTGATCGTCGTGTACAGCAAGCCGCTAAAGTGCTTGATATTGTTGATTATCTAGATAGGACACCTCGGGCTTTATCGGGGGGGCAACGCCAACGCGTTGCCATTGGACGAGCTATTGTTCGCGAGCCTGAGGTGTTCTTATTCGATGAGCCGTTGTCGAACCTTGATGCTGCTCTACGTGGTCAGACACGCCTAGAGATTGCGCGTCTACATGAGCGTCTTGGCTCCACTATGGTTTACGTAACGCACGATCAGGTCGAAGCGATGACCCTTGCGGATAAAATTGTTGTCTTACGTCTTGGTCATGTTGAGCAAGTGGGTAAGCCAATGGACTTATACGCCAAACCTGACAACTTGTTTGTTGCGCAGTTTATCGGTAGCCCGGCAATGAACATTTTCAGCTCGAAAGTTTCAGGTAAATCTATCTCAATCGGTGGTGGAAAAAGCGTTGGTGATTTACAAGAAGCACCACAAAACGGTGTAGTTGTTGGTATCCGTCCTGAGCATCTTACAACATGCAAGAAATCAGAGGCTGTTATCAGCGGCAAGCTTGAATTGATCGAGCAACTTGGCGACCATATCATTGCTCACTTAATCCGTGATGATAATTCAGAGTTCATTGTGAAAACAGAGCATTTTGAAGAATTCTCACGTGGTGACCTCATGCATTTTAAAGTTGATGCTGATCGTGTTCACTATTTTGATGAAAAAAGTGAGAAACGCATTTCATGATCATATGCTGTGGCGAAGCGCTGGTCGACATGATTGCCATTGGCATTGATGATGACCAGACAGCATTTGTACCACATTCCGGTGGCGCAATTTTTAATACTGCAATCACGCTTGGGCGACTTGGCGCGGACGTCGGACTTATTTCCGGCATCTCTGAAGACATGTTCGGGCAGCAGCTTGTTAGAGATTTAAAAACCAGCAAAGTAGATACATCACTACTAGCTAGAAGTTCACGCCCGACAACGCTTGCCTTCGTCGAGCTTAAAGATGGTCAAGCGTCCTATTCGTTCTTTGATGAAAACTCAGCTGGCCGCATGGTTCAGTTTGAAGATTTTCCATCCATAGAGGAGCCGGCGTCCGCATATTATTTTGGCGGTATAAGCTTGGCAAGCGAACCATCAGGTGAAAGCTATGCTGCACTCGCAGCTAAAATGGCCGATAATTCTGTTATTATGCTAGATCCGAATATTCGCACGACCTTCATTTCAGATGAAGTAAAATATAGAGCCCGTTTGGAAAAACTCTTCAGCGTTTGTGACATTGTTAAAATTTCAGATGAAGATCTAAGCTGGATTTATCCAGATGCTGCATCGTTGAATACTGCAGCGAACATGATTTTAAATGCAGGCGCATCATTGGTCGTTCTTACCAAGGGTGAGGATGGATCAACAGGGTTTTACGGTGATGGCAAATCAGTTGATATTTCAATTGAAAAGGTCAAAGTTGCTGACACAGTTGGTGCCGGTGACAGCTTTAATGGCGGGTTATTAGCAAAACTTTCAGAACTTGATCTTTTATCAAAACCAGCGCTTAAAAACTTAAATGATGAACAGCTCAAACAAGCGATGACATTTGCATCAAAAGTTGCGGCTATCACCGTATCCAGGTCAGGTGCTAACCCACCTTGGGCACACGAGCTCTAGCGCCTTTCCCTCAATAAATTTAGCGGTATCAATATCTTAGCGATTACCATTTGCCAATTTTAATACCGCTACTTCCTTCACCAGCACGCACACCCAAAACATGTTCATCGGTCATTGTGACACGGTTTTTGCGATCTAATAATCGCTGAACCAATAGATCATACATCTTTGATCTAATATCTGCGTGATCAGGTGAGATCCCTAAATCACTAAATTCATCCGGATCGTTTTTAAGATCAAACAGTTGCGGTGGGAAGCCTTTGAAATAGACATATTTCCAATCTTCAGTTCGGATCATATATCCCCGCGCATCAGACGCACCCAAATTCAACGTTTCACGCGCTGCGTAAAAGGCATAATCAATCTCTGAGAATACGGCATTGCGCCACTCGCTTGGTGTCTCACCCTTTAACAACGGCACAAGCGAACATCCTTCAATGCGATGAGATGCAGATGGCGCACCAGTGGCTTCCATAAATGTCGGCACTAAATCTATAGCCTCCACCATCGCATTAGAAACCGTTCCCCGACTTTTATCTGCGCAGTCTCGTGGGTCATAAATGATCATCGGAACGCGTACGGATTCTTCGTGAAATAATTCTTTTTCACCCATCCAATGATCACCCAAATAGTCCCCATGATCTGAGGTTACAACGATCATCGTTTCCTTATCTTTTCCGGTTTGCTCAAGCCAATCAAACAACCGCCCAAGATGATCATCAATTTGCTTAATCAACCCCATATAGGCTGGTAGTACCGTTTCTCGCACCCCCGGGGTTGAGAAAGTTTCACTCACCTCCATGGTTTGAAAAGCCTGCATGACAGGGTTGGTGCTATTGAGATTTTTCTCACTTTCATGCCGCTTAACAGGAATAAACGTCTCCGGCCCATACATGTTATGATACGGCGCTGGTGCCATATAAGGCCAATGGGGCTTGATAAAGCTTAAATGACAAAGCCACGGGTTATCCCCCATTTCAGATATGAAATCCATGGCACGATTGGTCATATAAGCCGTCTCAGAATGCTCTTCTTTCACGCGCGCTGGCAGCAAAGAATGTTTTAATTCCCACCCTGAAAGGATCTCACCATTGGGTCCTTCAGCAGAATTGGCATAATCATTCCAAGGGTTTTCCCCCTCATATCCAAGATCGTTGAGATAATCATTATACCGAAGTTGACCACCACGCAGGCGCAATCCGGGTGTTGGATGTAATCCATCATCTCGCTCATAAGGATCGAAACCAGGTTCGCCGATCAAGCAACCCAACTCGGTTTCCATGTTCAAACCAAGCCGTGCCATACCTTCTTTATCTGGGGTCATATGGGTTTTACCCACAACAGCGGTTGTGACACCTAAAGGACGCAAATAATCCCCAAGCGTTAATTCACCAATTGGCAAAGGGACCTTGTTCCATGTCGAGCCATGACTGAAAACTGTACGGCCTGTATAAAAAGATGCCCGCGATGGACCACAGACGGGTGACTGCACATAGGCGCGATCAAAACGCACACCTTTGGCAGCTAACTTGTCAATGTTGGGCGTATCAAGATGGGGATGACCATAACATGAGAGATAATCCCACCGTAATTGGTCAGCCATAATGAAGAGAATATTTTTGATTTTTTCAGTCATAAATCACCTAGAAATTTCAGGCAAGAAAGTTGCAATTGATGGGAAGAAAAACACCAGCAGCAACCCTATTAACAAAGCGAAGATATAAGGCACGACACCACGAAAAATATCGAGCAAGCGAACATCCGGTAACACCGATTTCACCACGAAGGCATTCATACCAATCGGCGGCGTGATGAGCCCAATTTCCGTTACTAATACGATGATGATACCGAACCAAATCATATCAACACCGAGAATAGAAACCGCAGGTAAAAATACAGGCACCAACAGAACAACAATACCGATAGACTCAAATACCATTCCCATCAGCAATGCAATAAAACAAATAAAAGCAACGAGTTGTAGCGGCCCCATCTGCAATTCATCAACGAGATCTAACAGATCATATGGCATACCAGACAGATTGATAAATTGCGCGAACACCACGGCTCCAAACAAAACAATGAAAATCTTTGAGGTGGTAATCGCCGCTTCAACAAGGCAGCTGCGCCATTCTTCATAGCTTCGTAAATAGCCGCGCAAATAGGCGATCACGGCCGCACCAAACGCACCAATTCCCGATGCTTCTGTTGCTGTGAAAACACCTCCATATATGCCGCCCAAAACAATAACAAAAAGAACGAGAACTGGAGTTGTGCCGCGGATAGCTTGTTTTTTTCTGACAGGGTCCAAATCAGCTGCATCGGGTGCTGAACTTGGATCTCGATAAACGGTTATCATCACAGCCAACAAAAACAACAGAACCAATAAGATACCTGGTATGATCCCTGCAATAAACAGCAGCCCAATGTCTTGCTCTGCGGTGATGCCGTAGATGACAAGTGGGACCGATGGCGGTATCATAATGCCAAGCGTACCTCCTGCTGCAATTGTACCTGCGGCTAGGCTGTCCTTGTATTTAAAGCCCTTCATTTGAGGCATAGCAACTTTTGACATGGTTGCTGCAGTGGCTAATGTCGATCCACAAACGGCTGAAAAACCTCCACAAGCAATGACTGTTGCAAGCGCTAACCCGCCCTTAAATCGTCCTAAGGCGGCATAGGCTGCATCATAAAGATCATCACTGATATTGGAGCGATAAACAAATATACCCATTAAGATAAACAACGGTATCACGGAGAGATTATAGTTTTGAGCATCTTCGGCAACTTGTTGTGCGACCATGGCAAGAGATGCGCTTGTACCTCGCTCAATTGCAAAGCCAACGAACCCAACGATAAGTGTCGCAAAACCAACGCGAAAACCAAAAAAGCACAACGCAATTAAAGCTGCGAAACCCAGTAAAGCAGTTATCATTTTTTTACATCCGAATTACGCAGGTCATGGAATTTGTAATAGATACCTATCATCTGAGAAATAACGCTGATTAGAGCCAGAAGTGCGATTGAGCCCGTGACATAATAAAGCGGCAATTCCAACACCACTGTTAATGAGTTTAATGTGTAGGATTCCAAAGCATGCTCAAACAACACGACAGCAATAAGTAACATTGCGCTTACCGAGAATGCTTGAATGACAATTTCGTATATAAAAGGACTTAAAAGCTTTCTCGTTGGCTCGATAAATAGCTCAACCATAATATGCTCATCACGGGCGTTGGTGACACCCAAGCCCGAAAATATCGCCAGAGCTAGTAAAGCAGAGATCATTTCGGACGCACCAAAGATTGGCTTGTTTAAAACATAGCGCCCGATCACATCTGCAAATGTGAGAAACATCATGATAAAAATAACCGAACTAGAAAATGTTTCAAGCGCTGTGATAGAGCGATAAAAAAGCCTTCTCACACCGCTTGAAGTCTGGGAGGATCCCGTCATTAATTAAGTTCCGCCAAGCGTTTTTTATAAAACTCAAGTGCTCCAGCTGCATCAATCCCTGCATCTGTAGCTTTCGAAATCCAACTAGCGGTGATTGGTTTTGCTGCATCCATAAATGCAGATTCAAGATCTGCAGCCGCATCAACAACTTCAATGTTTAATTCATCAAAAGTTGCATAGACAGAGCCGCTAACCATGTCCCATGTGGCAGAGGCTGTCATACCAACTTTTTCTTGGCTGATGGCGCGAATTGCTGCTTGATCTTCCTCAGAAATTTCAGCCCATTTCCCCTTATTGATCACAAAGGAAAACGTTGTGGTGTACAATGGCTTTGTAAACTTCGTCATAGATTTTGAGTAGGGAACCACTTGGAACGCTTTTATCGCGTCACCACCAAGTCCCAAATGCGCGTCAACAACACCGCGCGAAATAATTTCGTTAGACTTCACCGCAGGCGACGATACAACCCCAGCACCAAGCGATTTACCGATATTGGCAAGCGGACCAGGCAAAGCCCAAACTTTCCGAGAAGTGAAATCTTCTAGTGTCACGACCGGCGTATCAGTTGTTGAGAATAATCGACCAGGTGTGATCACCCATTGCGCTAACAACTCTACGCTATCAAATTCATTTGGATAGAATTTTTCTTGAGTTTCCCATGCTGCCTGCGTCATGGCTGGACCATTAAACGAGCCAACAAATGGCTGCATAGCCGTCAGCGCACCATTGACGCGATTACCGATTAATCCATTAAACTGAACCGCAGCATCAACAATACCTTTTTCAACAGAGCCAAGCTGCTCTGGCGGTGGAGCGACAGATTTCGGTGGAATGTTACCAACCACTCTGCCTTCCGTTACTTTCTCTACTTCTTCCAACCAGCCAGGCAACACCTTTTGACACACAAAGTGTTGAGATGGCCAAAAACAATTTACGATCAATCGCGTTTTCGCCTGCGCAATATTTGGCGCGGTAGACATGACCAAAGCGGCTGTTAAGCCCAATAAAGTTGAATTGTATTTCATTATGTCCTCCCAAACATATGTCTTTCCAGATGGAAATGACTATCTGAGGTCAAGTATTGACTACAGCAACATAACAGTCCAATAATATTTCGATAAATTAATATAAGCAAATGATATGTTCTTAGATCCTCGTCACCTCGAACAGCTGTCCGTCATTGTCGACAAAGGGACCTTCCAAGCAGCGGCAAATGAATTAAATATGTCGCAACCAGCGCTCAGTCGTATGGTTGCCACGTTAGAAGCGCGCATCGGCATGCCGGTTTTTAAACGCACAAAAAGGCCCTTGCGTTTAACCGATATCGGTCATGAATTATCAAGTCAGGGACGTGTGATACGCTCAGCACGACTAAGATCATTAGAATTTGTTGATCTCGGTAAAAGCGGGTTTTCCGGCGTTTTGAAAATCGGAGCACCGCGTTTTTTATGTGAACGATTGATGACGGAAACCATTGCCAGTTTTATCGAACAACGCCCCGAGGTCCGCATTGATTTAATTGCTGATTATTATACCGCGCTTCAAGAACAGCTTTTTCAGAATAAAATTGATATCATTTTAGGCCCCGCGAAAATGTCCAATGTCAGTGGCACCGACCTAAATATTGAACCTTTATTTAATGACCAGAATAAAATTGTTGGTCGCAAAGACCACCCATTATTGAGCAAAAAAGCCATTACCGTGCAAGATTTGAGTGACACAACATGGATCGCTCATTCTGAACGAAGTGTTTTGCGCACAGACATGGAAAATGCCCTGAAGCTTTTGGGTGTTAAGCAAATACGATTAGCGTTTCAAACCGAAGCCGCCGGTGCAGTTTTGGAGACGCTACGTATCACCGATTTTCTCACTGTTCTACCGAGCTATGCCATTCACACCAAAAGGCCAAGCGGCTTAGTGCCTATGCCAATAGATTTACCTAGCCCAATCAACACGGTGAACATGATCACTCTAAATGACCAGCTTGAAACAAAACTGCTCCTTGATTTTAAAGAACATGTTAGGCGACAAGTTGCATCTCCAACTTAAAATAAACACTATTTTTAGCTCCAAAACCTTTGACGTAACCACCCAACTTTAGTTGAGGAAATAGATATACAATGATAAATTATGATTCGGCCTTGCTCGGGCCTCCTCCCTCCACTGGGGCAGCATTTAAAATGTAGAGTGATGATAATTTGAAGCTAATCTGATTAAGCGTGAACGTAAGGAGGGACCGGCAAATTGCTTATAAGAGGATGTTCAAAGTGAAACTATCATCACCGATTTACAAGCTTAAGCGCCAAGCTAAACTCAATGCCAGATCCAAGGGGTTAAAACTCAACGAAACTCTTGATCAAATCGCTATTTCTGAAGGATTTAGAAGTTGGGGGCATCTGTCCTCATGTTATTCAAAATCAACGCCAGCAATAGAGCTCCTATCAAAAATTCTACCAGGTGATATGGTAATAATTGCCGCGCGACCGGGACACGGTAAAACTCTTCTCGCGCTAGAACTCGCGACATTAAGTGAAACTATTGGAAAAATGGGTTATATTTTTAGCCTTGATTACAATGTAAATGAGATCAAAACTGCCATTTCAAATCTGGGTGTACAGTTTAATACACCAGCCCATTCTTTGAAGATTGATACATCTGATGAGATATGTGCCGAACACATTATCAACCGGATTAATCCTACTCACAGAAATTCGATCGTCATTATTGATTATTTACAACTACTGGATCAAAAGCGGGACAATTCAACATTAGACACACAAATTCTCATGCTCAAACGATATGCGGACAAGACGGGAACCGCTTTTATCTTTGTTTCTCAGATTGATCGAAGATTTGAGCTCAAAACAGAGAAATTCCCATCTCTTGAGGATCTCCGCCTGCCCAATCCAGTTGATACATCTTGCTTCAATAAGCTCTGCTTTTTACACGATGGCGATATTCAGTTTAAGTCAGCTGCATAGCTAGAGAGCTGACCAAGGCACGTCTTTTCCTCAACCAGCATTCAGTCCTACGCTGAACGCCAGTTTTGATTTACCAGATGGCAGGGATGGAAAAGGCGATGCCCGTTTAACGGCAGACAAAGCCGCACGATCTAATTTGGCATTTCCCGAACTTCTAGCCAATCTGACCCCGTTGGCTGATCCATTTCTACCAATTGTAAAAGCCACCACTGCATCGCGCTTTGCCGGTCTTGTTTTTGGATTAAATCGACGGAATATTTTTTGCCGAACTTTGCCTTTGTAGTTAGAAGTATTGGCATTGCCACTGGCCTTGGATTGTCCACGTTTTTTTGATCCCACCTTGCCCTGTTTGTTTTTGCTAGCCTGGCTGCCTTTTTTCACATTTGCCTGATTTTTGCCCTTGCGTCCTGTGGCAGCTTTTTTGGGTTCAACCTTCTTTTTAACAGATCGGGTTATCGGTTTATTTGATGTTGGCCGTGGATCAAGTTTCGCTGTTTGGACAGGCTTTTTATACTCCTCTAGCGGCCGAAATTGAGGCAGGGGTATATCATCAGACGGTGTTTGCGCTTCAATATGTTCAATAGCCTTTTCAACATTATGAAGTGCATCATGACTACTTAAAGGCTCAATTGTTTGATACTGAAGTTCTCGGAGCTTTTCACTCAATGTTTGTTTTTCGGGTGTCTCAAGTAGAGTATTTTGATTGTTAGAATACGCCAATATTGATGCTGTTTTAATCTCAACTGGCTCCGACTTAACCGGTGTTGTTTCAGCGGGTTTGAGTACTTTAGCAGTTAATTCTTTAGGTGTTGTTGTATGCGCCTTTATCTCTTTTGGCGCATAAGCTTCAGACAATTGTTCTACTTTTGGCTTGGTGTCTAAAGTTGCACTTTTTGTATCTGTATCTTGAACCTGCTTTAACTCAGTTTCAGCGGTTAGTTCAGTCGGGTCAGATTTTGCCTCGTGATACTCTACCTCACGATTTGGATCTAATTCTCCTGCCATGACTTGATCAACAGATGCATCACCCATCACTGCGATAGACACCATTACCCCGCCAGCAATATGAGCATTATCATCTTTATCAAGAAAGATCGCGGCCAAGGCGATATGTCCTACCAAAGACAAAGCTGCTGCTAAAACTAACATCCAACGATTTCCAAAAGTGCTCATTACTCACTTTCCCTCTTGATAAGTATCGAAATTGGCTTTGACGATAAGGCTTTTAAGCGTGCCACTTTTTCTGCAAACACTTGCGCATTTGAATTTTGATCAGGATAGATAAAAAGATGATCCGCTTTTACAAGAGTGGCTGGAAGTGGTGCTGTGATATCTAATTCAATTCCTCGATAGAAAAGCGTACCGTCTTTGCGCAGACTTATCGCTTCTTCTGGTGGTGACTGCTGTTCAAGTCCACTTATCACCGGGTTAATTTCACCATCAGCACTGGGTGCAATTGTGCCGGCAATCAAAAAGAATACGAGCATTAAGAACACGACATTAATCAACGGAATGGTATTTTCGTTTTGCTTTTGTTTATGTCGACGTTCAAGGCGCATATCTACCTCGCAATAGTGATGGCTAAACCATCAACTTCTGAAAGTGTGGATAGGACATCAACCAATTGTTGGGTTGAGGTTTGAGCAGATGTGGTAATGACGGCTATGTTTTTCTCATCATTTACTTGTGCAAGTAGCGCAACCAAATCAGCACGACTTGCTCCTTGGCCATTTAGCCTAATCAATTCACCATCAAGGGCAATCAAACTTGTGCGTTGCTGGGTAGCTGTAATTGATCCTTGTGCTGAGGCGCTTATCTCTAACTTTGAATATTTCGAAAAAGTCGACGACAACATAAAAAATAGCAGCAATAAAAAGATGACATCAATGAGTGACGTCAAAGACAGTTTTTTGCGGTGCGTGGTTTGACTGGGAATATGCAAAACAGCCCCTTATCGCCCATATTTTCGTTGCTCTGATGGATTTAATAATGCTCCCACCAAAACCTCGACACTGACGCGTTCATTTTCTAATCGTGTTTCAAAATATGAAAGAACGATTGTTATCGGCATCGCAACCGCCAGACCAACGGCTGTGGTAAGCAAAGCAACCCAAATGCCACCCGCCAATACAGAAGGGTCAACATTTGACCCCGCCCCTTGCAGAGCTTTAAAAGCATCAATCATCCCAAGAACGGTGCCAAATAAACCCAATAAAGGCGCTAATTGCGCAATGGTATCTAAAGCTTTTAAACCCGTCTGCAAATTATGCATTCGTTCAATTGCGAGGGTTTGAACTGCGTCCTCGATTTGCTCTTTGTCAGAAGATGCATCTTCCAAAAGTCGGCCTAAAACCAAAAATACCGCACGCGCGATCAACCCTCTTTTTTGTTCTAGGAGCTTTAACGCCGGCTCTGTTTGCCCCGTCTGCCACAAATTGATGGCTCTTCGCGTATCTTTCGTACGACCAATTTCAAAGATATAGAACTGAAAGAGTTTGAAGATAATGAGCGTTAGCGCCACAAATGAAGCTAGAACCAATATCCCGACGACTGGTCCACCGAGATCAAGAACAAATTTTATGAAGTTAAGAATATCACTCATAGATAACGCCTAAAATTTGACTGAAGTTTTATTGGTCTTTGAAATCACACCAATGCAGTCATCTGCCGAAATGCTATCGCATTCAGATGCGGAATTGATAAATATTTTTGAAAGATCTTCACAGCGCATATCAGTTAGACCGAATTGCGCTATTTTTGGACGACCCGAAACTAAGTCACCAAAATTTAGCGTAGCGAGCTTCGACAATTGACCTTTCTCATCGAGAAACGCAAATTCTAAGGAAAGCTTTTTTACCTTAGTTATCATTTTGTTTTCGACCAAAAATGTCAGCTCGCAGCTCTGATTTTGCGTTGTAAGCTTATTCAACTCGAGCATGATCTTTAGATCGTCGTGAACAGCGTTTTCTTGCGCATATGCGGGTGAGATACCACTCAATGCAATAGCAGCGAAAAGAAGGTGGTTGCCCCACCTCCCCTTCTGATTTTTCTTTGTCATTGTATCTAACAAAACCTGTCCCTTATTAACTTCCAAATTCTTTGACCAATGAAATTTTGAAGTTTTGTCCGGGGCCAGCATCATTGGATAGATATTCCTGATACTGAACATCAAAGATGTTTTCGATACTCGCGCGGAATTCTATTCCATTATAGCCGTTCTTTTCTGGCACCCAATTAAAGTAGAGATCGTTGAGTGCGATCGCATCACTTGCATCGCGACCACCCGTAACGATATTATCTTGAGCGGATACGAGACGCGTTTTAAAGCCGTAACTAATACCCTGATCTTCAATTCTACCACCAACTGTAAAGAACAATTCATCCGGTGGAATAGTGTTTAAATTGCCAGTTGTTGAGAAGAAGTTGTTGGTATCAACGCCTCGAATGATTGAACCGCCGCCACTTATAAACCAATTTTCACGGTCATATGAAAATTCGACCTCGACACCATATAACTCGACTTGATCGATGTTGATGTATGCAGCTCCCGTGCGTGATGACGAGCTCGTATCAGGATTTCTCGTGATATAATCGTGAATGGAATTATAAAACGCTGTTGTTTTAAATTGGATGGTATCATTTTCACTAAAGACGCCGGAATTTGAATATCCAAAACCGATCTCAAAATTGTCAGATTTTTCTTTTGTCAAATCTGTACCCGGCACCAACCCTGTTCGGTAGTCATAGATTTCATCCAATGTTCCTAAACGCTCAGTATGCGCATATGAACCAAATATGTTCCAATTGTCATTGATCTCATAAAGCGCGGCTAGTTTGGGTGAATATGCCGTTTCTGTGATGTCCGATGCCGATCCAAAACCTGTTACCACACTTTCATCCGGCGTTAGTTTACGATGATCAACACGTAGACCTGGGATCAGCGTTAAATTGTCACCAAATGTAATCTCACTTTGCACAAACACAGCTGTTTTGGTGTCAGTTCCTTCAGGCTGTGCACCTGTGCTCCGCAACGCTAATTCACGGTCGAGATTTGTATATTGCACACCATATGTCAGATAGTTTTCCCAATTTTCACCAGAGAAGAAAGACGTATTCTCAATTTTTCCTTGAAGCGTTTTGTAAGCAAAATCAGCATCTGGGAAGAATGTTGAGAATGTTGCATTACGTTCTTCATTAAATGTGTTTGAATATGAGAGTTGTGCTTTCAAATCCAACATGTCATTGCCAGAAAACGGATCTTCCCAGGAAACAAGAAACTGCTCATCAATCACTTTTCGATCGATATTACCAAATCCAGAGCTATCGACTGTCTGGGCATATTGTTGATTTTCAGCATCTGACTGCCAATTTTGATAAGAAATTCGAAGCTCTTTTTCATTGTCATCGCCAAGGTAGAATGTTCCTTTGGCTAGACCCGAAAATGTCTCAAACTCCGAATCGACAATAGATCCATCTCCGGTAAAGTAGTCCCCACCTTGACGAATATTTCCTGAAAGAAGTAGCTCAGCGCTATCCATTGGTCGCCAGGCTATTGTTGTCGAGCCCAAACCTTGTTCATCAACAGATCCATAGGAGCCCTTTAAGCGAACCGCCCATGTTTGACCATCTTGAAGAAAATCAGACGCATCTTTGGTTTCAAACAATACAGTGCCGGCAAGCGCGCCAGAACCGTAAAGTGTAGAAGATCCAGGTCCACGCAGAACTTCAACGCGTTTGTATAGTTCAGGGTCACTAAAAAAACCACCCAAGCGGTATTGCTGATAGTTTTTATCCACGCCATCAACACTGATGATAAAACGCCCCTCATCGGCTTGTGCTTCACCGGCACCAACTCCTCGAATGTTGAAACTTTCACCCAGAACGCTCTCTGAACCTGACGTGGTTACGCCTGGGATTGAATCGAACGTGTCACCCACCGTTGTAGCGCCAGCGTTTTCGATATCTTCTTGGTTTAGTACAGTTACTGCCTGAGGTGTATCAGTGGCTACCTTATCCTGACCTGCACCTTTAACAATTCTTAAAAGACGAATACCAAGCGTGTTTTCATATTCTGTTTCTTGTGCCTCAGCGCTCGCTGAAATCACACCTATCGATACACTCGCCATCAAAGCGAGTTTAAAGCCCCTTGCAAGCCCCATAATCTATTTCCTTCATAGCTATATTAGCGGCTGGCTTATGGCTGGCGTGCTGATTTTAAACATGACTATTTTAGTCAGGTTATTGCATTTATTATAAAACTAGACTAAACGAGTCAAGATAAATTATAAAAATTGCCCAGCCAGCTATCTGCAAGCCCGGTGAAACTAAGTTCAAAAGTAAGTGTAAAAGATGCAGGTAGTGAAGAGTTCGATGGACCAAGACAAAGCAATTAGAGCCGAAAGCCAGTCATTAATCTATAAAAGTGATCGGCTTTTCCAAGGCCAAAAAGAAATCATCATCCAACACGAAGATGCATCTTACCGTTTGAGAATTACCCGTCAGGGAAAACTTATTCTAAATAAATAGGTGAGAAATCATGCAAGAAACTAAATGTGAAACTGCAGCTGATACTGCGGTCGAAATTCGCGAATTTTGTGCAAATAATCCAAAAATGCGCGAACGTGATATCGCCAATATGCTTGACATAAAAGAGGCTCAATTGGTTGCAGCACATGTGGGATACGGTAATACGCGTCTCATCTGCGACATGGGCAAGATTTTCTCAGGCCTCGCAGATGTTGGTGAGGTGCTAGCGCTCACTCGCAACGAAAGCGCCGTGCACGAGAAAACTGGGATTTATGATGCTTATTACGCTGGTAAATTTGCTTCCATGGTATCGAATGAACAAATTGACCTACGCCTATTCCCAAAACATTTTGCTCATGCATTCCACGTTAAGAAAGAAACAGAGCATGGAATAAAACAGAGTATCCAGTTTTTTGATGCTCAAGGTGATGCCGTTCACAAAGTACATACCAAACCAAACACCGACCTGAATGCATGGTTAGAACTAATTGAGCAGCTTTATCATCAGGATCAATCGGAGGTCATCGAGATTGATCCCGAACTTGCGAAAAGAACCATCGATAATCCCGAAACTGTTGCCGATAAGCTCAAAGATAAGTGGTCAAAGATGACCGATACGCATCAATTCACATTGATGATTAAAAATCTAAATCTTAGCCGCCATCAAGCCGTCAATACCATTGGCGAAGAATACGCCTGGCCCATCGATTTATCTTCAATTGAGGCCCTGATGGGACTGGCGGCAAATGAGCAATTGCCCATTATGTGTTTCATCGGAAATAAGGGTTGTATTCAGATACATTCTGGTCCCATCCAATCCATCAAACGCATGGGCAACTGGCTTAATATCTTAGACGAGGGTTTTCATATGCACCTTCGCGCTGACCATATCGATCAAGTTTGGGCAGTACGCAAACCAACTGACAAGGGGCACGTCTCCTCCGTTGAAGCTTATGACGCAGCTGGCAATCTCATCATACAATTTTTTGGCAAACGCATTGAAGGTCAAGATGAGCGTAATTCTTGGCGCTTCATCGTTGAAAATTTACCTCGCATTAAAAACACGCAAGCAGCTTAGGAGTAAGAAAATGTTTGAATTAATGAATAATATTAAGCGAAAATTCTTAGTCGCAGCATTCACATCTTCTGTTGTTTTCAGCGCCTCTGCAGTGAACGCAAATGATAACAAAAACATAGTTTCCATTGGTGGTTCAGTCACCGAAATCATTTTTGCATTGGGTGAAGAGGAACGTTTAGTCGCCCGCGATACAACAAGTTTATATCCGCAACAAGCATTGGAACTGCCCGATGTAGGCTACATTCGTCGCTTGGCACCAGAAGGTGTTTTATCGGTTAATCCAGACATGATCATCACTTTAGAAGGTGCAGGTCCTCCTGAGGCTGTGGAAGTTATTAAAAGCTCAAATGTTCCGTTTTTTGAAATTGAAGAAAAATATTCAAGAGATGGTGTGATATCAAAAATACAGGCTGTTGGCCGCGCTCTTGGCATTGAAGATAAAGCGCAAGTCTTAGCGGATAAAGTTGCAGCTGATTTTGACAAGACAGAAGCCATTATTGGTTCTGTTGGCACTAAGAAAAAAGTCTTGTTTGTTCTTTCAAATAATGGAGGAAACATCCTTGCTGCTGGGGCAAATACATCCGCTGAAGGTATGATAATTATGGCTGGTGCTGACAATGCACTTGTTAGCATGCAAGGATATAAACCCGCCACTGATGAAGCGATTTTTGAAGCAGCACCGGACGTCATTGTAATGATGAACCGTCACGGCAGTGACGAGAGTGCTACCAACGAAATTTTAAATCATCCAGCGATTATTGGCACTCCAGCGGGACAATCAAAGTCGCTAATAACCATGGATGGTTTGTACTTGCTTGGATATGGCCCCCGAACGGGTCAAGCGGTCTTGGAACTCTCGCAAAAAATTTACGGTGAGTAAGAGTGTCCTTAAGTCGTTCCCATGAGCAGAGAATACCTGGGCCATATTTTAATGGCTTTAAATTTGAACAACCAAAAACGCGCGCCGGTGACAGATCGCAATACGCTTTTCTGCTCACAATCATCATGGTTTTTGCGCTGTTTACAACTTGTATATTTGCACTATCAAGCGGAGCGGCTGACGTTCATTTTGATAGCACACTTGCCTATATTTTTAGTTTGGGAAACTCCCACGAAATCGATGCCTATGAACGAGTTGTGATTGAAAAAATTCGTTTTCCCCGCGTTATATTAGGAGTTTTAATTGGCGCATCACTCGCAGTATCAGGTGCTGTTATGCAAGGCCTTTTTAGAAATCCATTGGCCGATCCTGGGATCGTTGGTGTGGCATCCGGCGCTGGGTTAGGTGCTGTAACTTTTATTGTTTTAGGGACTGGATATCTTGCACCGGTCGCCCTGTTTTTGGGGATTTACCACATACCCATTGCGGCATTTTTTGGTGGGCTTGCAACAACATTTTTGCTCTATCGCGTTTCAACGCGCAAAGGACAAACATCTGTCGCAACAATGCTTTTAGCAGGCATTGCCCTTGGCGCATTGACCGGAGCATTTACGGGTCTGCTAGTTTTTAAAGCTGATGATCAACAATTGCGCGATCTAACCTTCTGGCAATTAGGTTCATTGGCCGGTGCAACATGGACAAAAGTCTACGCGATCACCCCTATAATCTTGCCCATTCTGCTCCTTTGTACATTCCTTGCAAAAGGCTTAAATGCGATGACACTTGGGGAAGCAACCGCTCGCCATTTAGGGGTCAATGTTCAGATCTTTAAACGCATCACCATTATTGCCGTTGCCGCTTCAACGGGTGCTGCAGTTGCTGCAAGTGGCGGCATAGGATTTGTGGGTATTGTTGTGCCGCATTTATTGCGCCTTTGGATCGGACCAGATCACAAATACCTCTTGCCGGCATGCGCATTATTGGGTGCGATCATGTTGTTGTTGGCTGATACGGTAGCTCGACAAATTGTGGCACCAGCCGAATTACCGATAGGCATTATTACTGCAGCAATCGGCGCTCCTTTCTTCTTATGGATATTGCTTCGCAAGCGCGGATTGTTGGATTTATAAAATGCTATCTGTTTCTCAATTAAATGTCTTTTTTGGTAAAAAGCAGATCCTAAACGATATCAACTTTAAAGTTTCGTCAGGTACTTTTTGTTCTATTGTCGGACCTAATGGGTCTGGGAAAACAACAACATTGCGGGCATTAACAGGTGAAACCCCTTATAAAGGTTCCGTTCAGATAAACACTCTAGAGGTTTCAAAAACCCATCCTGCAGATATGGCAAATATGCGTGGGGTATTGCCACAATCGAGCCAGTTAGCATTTCCTTTTACCGTCTATGAAGTGATAAAGCTTGGGCAGTTATCAGGTGTTAATTTATTGCCTGATGACGAAAACATCATTCAATCTGCACTAAAAAAAGTTGGGTTAAATGAATTTGCCCATCGATACTATCAAGAGCTTTCTGGCGGAGAACAACAACGAGTGCAGTTAGCGCGCGTTCTAGTTCAGGTTTGGGAACCCGTTTATCAGAACAAGTCGCGTATTTTATTTTTAGATGAGCCAATCTCCAGTCTGGATATTCGTCACCAGATCCAAATCATGAAAATCGCCCGTCAATATTCCGATAATGGCGGCACTGTTGTTGCCGTACTTCATGATTTGAATTTAACCGCAGCCTATTCTGATCAAGTCGTACTTTTAAAAAATGGCAACATATATTCACAAGGCCAGCCAAAAGATGTGCTGAATAAAACCAACTTGGAAAACGTCTATGATTGCGCCATGCGCGTTACCGATAATGGCGCGAACAACCAGCTGCAAATCACACCAATATTAGCATAAGGAACAAACAATGTTTATCGCAATGAACAGATTTAAAATTAATGATGGATTTGAAAACGACTTTGAAAATGTTTGGAGAGAACGCGATTCAAAGCTGGAGGAAGTGCCGGGTTTTGTTAAATTCCACCTTCTCAAAGGTTCAAAAGACGAAGATGCAAACACTACACTATATGCATCGCATACCTTATGGGAATCAAAAGATGTTTTCATTGCTTGGACGAAATCTGAACATTTCCGATCCGCACATAAAAACGCCGGAAACTATGGTCACATATATGCAGGCCACCCGAACTTTGAAGGCTTTGAGTTTGTTAAAGGGGTTTAAAGTAAAAACTCATAAACAGTATTCTTTTGGGAATAAAATTTGAATAGTTTTAGCTTAACTTCGTGGTGAGGAAACCATCGACGAACTCCGCCGCCAAGTCGGGGCTTGGAAACGTCCCCCGACACAACCCGATTGTTCTCAAACGGAAGAGCAAATAGTTAGCAGCATCCATTGCGCGTTGGGTGCTCGTCTCGTTTACAAGCGTAGTAAGCAGGAGGTAATCGCAGAAAAACCAACCGAACTTTTCTTGATTTGATTGCTGAGCAGCCATCAATCGGCTGACAACGGTTATCAGGCATTCACCCGAAAGAGACGTATTATTTTGACTTAAATTCAGTGATAAAAGCGATCTAATACCCAAAGTCAAAAGAAATGAGAGGCGCTGCAATTTAAAGTAATTGCAAACCTACATATACACGTCAATCAAGAGAAAACTATACTAATTTATTCTGTAATTTCCATAACTTAACATTAACAATTCTTTATCGAGATAATGTTAGTTTTATTCAAATCATATTCTTTGTTTTGGAAATTAAATGGCCTATCTCATTCGATCAATTATACTCGCTTTTGTTCTATCGCTGAGCTCAATTAGCGTCGCTTCCGCTTCAGATTGGGTTGCAGGTAAAGTGCGCCAACCTGCGAAATTTACCGTTGATAATGAGACCTGGACCACAATTGTTCGTGGAATGAAGATCCCTGATGTTAGCTGGATATATACCGGTAAGTCTGGTCGGCTGGTCCTAAAACGCGGCAAAGAAACCATTCAGTTTAAGCCTAAGACCATGGCAGCAATTGCAAAGAGAAACAAATCAGGTTCAAAAACTTTGGTTATTCAGCAGTTTGGTGAACTTTTGCTGGATGTGGAAACACGTAAGAAAAAACATTTAAAAGTGGAAACGCCGTTTTTAGCAGCTGTTGTTAAAGGCACAACTTTCTCTGTAAAAGTTAATAGCCGTTCAACGAAATTGGCGGTTCAAAAGGGCGTGGTTGAAGTTACCGATGAACGCCGCGGTCTTCAAACGAATGTCAACAGTGGACAACGTGTTCGAGTTCTCGGTAATGCGCGGGGTGCTTTACGCGTTTTAGGACCAGGACCTAAAGCCAAAGTTATAGGCGTAACTATATCCACCCCAAAAATACAAGCTGTTAATCGTCCAGGCGGCCAACCGGTCACCACAACTCGTTCGAGCGTTTTTGGCAGCTCCATTTCCAGTGCGAGTAGCAATAGCAGTGGTAGTTCCAATGGCAACAGCAATGGAAACTCCAACGGCAACAGTAATGGGAACTCCAACGGCAACAGCAATGGGAACAGCAATGGGAACGGGAACGGGAACGGGAACGGGAATGGGAACAGCAATGGGAACGGGAATAACTAAACCTTGTTAGGATCTATTTTGTCTACAATCCCCGCCATTCTAGTCAGAAAAGTCTAGTATATTTATATGAACAATCTTTTCAGCAAATATAGAATTTTTGTTTGGCTCTTTTTGGTAACCGCGACAATAACGCTGGCTTCAACCGCAGGAATATTCAATAATACGCAAAACGCGGTCAATCAATTCCGAGCAAAAACGTCAGCCATTCAAGCATCAGGTGACATTGTATTCATTGGAATTGATAAACAAAGTCTAGATTATGTTGGCGTTTGGCCATGGCCCCGATCAATTTATGCTCAAGTTATCGACAAACTGCTGGATCATAAAGTTGCAGAAATAGGTATTGATATCGATTTCAGCGCAGCTTCAACTCAAAGTGAAGATAAAATTCTAGGCAAAAGTCTCAACGAAGCTGGTGGTAGCGTTATACTTCCAGTTTTTGTGCAAGATCGATCCGCTTCAGCCAAAGATGATAGTCTATCTGTTAACAAGCCCATTGATGAATTTGAACAACATTCTTGGCTTGCTTCTGTAAATGTAGTTCCAGACGCAGATGGTCTGGTCCGCAGTTTTCCGTTTGGAATTGATGTTGAAGGTGAATTTATAGACTCAATGCCTGCGGTGTTGAGCGGGGTATTTGCTGATAAAACACGCATGATCAATATTAATTATTCAATCGATCCCAAATCGATACCCAGCATGTCCGTTAAAGACCTATTGGTAGGTAATGCTGACCCAACATTACTTGAGGGTAAAACGGTTCTCATTGGCGCAAAAGCAGTTGAATTAAGAGATAATTTTGCAGTACCTGTGCACGGAATACTCCCCGGGGCCATTGTCCAAATCTTGGCAGCTGAAACGCTCAAACAGGATCTTCAAGTTAATCAATTAAATCCAATGAAAATCCTATTGCTCGCTGCATTTGGCATTATGTTGGTACTTTGCGTTGGACGATTGATGACTTGGAAAAGAGGTTTCATAATAGGCATCGGGGCTATAATCTCGGCAGGAATTGCTACTGAGCTTATGGGGGTTTACCTCTTTCAGGAATATGCACTCGTATTGCCGAGTGTTGAGACGCAAATTTTGCTGTTCTCAATGTTGATTGTGGCCGCTTTCAAAAGACTTGATCTGCAAAATTGGTTAATCAAACTAATCAAGTCTGATCTGAGCAACACCCAGCAGATGCTCAATCAGGTGGTTAGCGACAATGCAAGTGCAATCCTTGTTGTCGACGAAGATGGAAAAGTTCTGACGATAAATAAGCTATTTTCCGAATATTTCGAACTACTTGAAACCCAGTTAGATGGTTCAATTCCCACCGGCATTTTGCCCAAGCTTATCGAAGATGAAATCAGAGGCGCAATCATTGCTCTGCAACTCAACAATATAAACGATCATAGAAACGATTATATTGAGCTTGAACAGATTAATAAAAATGGCACACGTCTAACGCTTCAATACACGGTGACTGCTTCAGAAATTCGTCATCATCAAGGATCAAATGAAGTTCAAAAATATATCGCATGTGTCACAGCATGGGATATCACCACCAAGCTTGAACAGGAAAAACGTATTGCCTATCACGCTAAATATGATGAGCTAACGGGTGCATTGCGGCGAAGTGAATTTCATGCGTTGTTGATCAATAGACTAAATTGCCTCAAACTTCATGATGTATGCGTTGTATTTGTCATCAATCTGCATCGTTTCAAAACAATCAATATAACGTTAGGGCGAGATATTGGCGATGAGGTTCTCAAATCAGTAAAAACCCGTATTGAAGATATTTTTAATGGGTCATGTGAGATTGCGCGAAGCGGTGGAGATACATTTTTATTGGCAGTATCAGGGGAATTGTCGCAAACTGAAATAAATATGCTTGCTGATCATATGATCAACATCATCAACGAACCATTTTATATTAATAAATCTACTCTCACAGTTGGTTTAAGAGTTGGTGCAGCAAGTAGCTTGGACTTACAAACTTCATCTGCTTCCCAGCTTATCGAGAATGCTGAAGTTGCGCTTGATGAGGCCTGCAAGATAAGCGGCAACGGATTTGTAATGTACGAAGAGGTTTTCACCGCAGTACAAGACTATGCGCGCACTATTGAAAGCGATCTTTGGCATTCTTTGGATCGAAACGAAATAAAACTATATTATCAGCCGCAAGTGGATCTGTCTGATTGTTCACTTATTGGCGTTGAAGCTTTGGTGCGCTGGAAGCATCCATCGCTTGGATTTATTTCTCCAGCAGACTTTGTCGAGATTGCAGAAGCCAATGGATATATCGACCAACTCGGACGTTGGGTCCTGCGTAAGGCATGCGAGGATGCATTGTCGCTACCAGAGCATATAACAGTTGCGGTTAATGTTGCCCCTATTCAGTTTAAACGAACAAATGTAGTTCAGGACGTTAAGGATGCACTTGCGCAAACAAACCTACCTGCTGATCGTTTACATATTGAGATTACTGAAGCTGGTTTCCTTGAAGCAAGTGAAGATATCGTAGCCAGCTTAAATGAGTTAAGAAGCATGGGGATTTGCCTTGCTCTTGATGATTTTGGCACCGGTTTCTCTTCGTTGGGGTATTTTGCAAAATTTCCCATCAATAAAATCAAAGTGGATCAAATGTTTATCCGCACACTTGAACGTGGATCGCAAAACGAAGCAATTGTGAAATCTGTAAAAGAATTAGCCAATGGCCTTAAGCTGAAAATGATTTGTGAGGGTATTGAAACAGAAGAACAATGTGAAATCTTGAAAGAAATGGGGGTGAAAGAAGGCCAAGGTTACTTGTTCGCAAAACCATTGCCATTGCAGGACATTTTGCAATTAACAAACCCGTCAATAAAGCTTAGTGCATAGCCTCAACTTCAACTGAAACAATGATGTGTCCAAACACTGCGTCGGTCCAATAATTTGGGAATACCAGGCAGCTGTGTGCGTTCCACATTAAAATAGATTTCAAATGTCATAAGTTGTTTGGGTGGAGCAGTGTTTTTATTCCATAAACGGCACTGGTAGCGTCCATAGTTTAACAACATAGGATAAGGTCCACTTGTATAACTTTGATCTTCCATATTTGCGATAAATTTTCGCCATCGCGAACTTTCGTAAATTGCAGAAACGACATCTGGCTTGATAAAATCAGGCAACCCTATCTCACCATTATATACGTTCACATTTGCCCCATCCCGCAATTTACCCGGTATTATCGGCCAAGGGCTATCAAGCTCAGGATAAGGCGCAAACATAGTCCAGTTTTGATAAAGTCCTAAAGCCTGACGTACCATTCGATATTCATATGGTAATTGAAACCCAATAGTAGGTATTGTTGAAAGGTTTTGCACAAAGACAAAACCAGTGAAAAACAACACCAAGATTGTTTGGAATTTACCCGATTGAACATTGACTGCTTTAAAGGGCAAAAATCGTTGTGAAACGTGAGAAAACAAGCTGCGGTTCCGCCCAATAAAATCGTAAAAACGATCCCCAACGGAACGCACATATTGCAACGACAAGATGGGTTTTAAGGCTCTAAATATATAAGACAATCCAAACAAAAACGTGAGCGCAGACCATTTAAGTTCAGTTTTATTATTATGTTCAACTATCCAGCTATTATGCTTTTGCATCAATTCATAGATGTCTGGATTATTTTGTGCCGGTTGGATTTTTACGTTTTCCAGCAGCAAGAAAACTCGAAGAATATAACAAATTTTTAAGCAAAAATCACAAGCACCATCATACCAGATAATAACAAGTTTGCTGGAGCGCTTTATCCGGTTGGCGAGCTTGTTCCACATCCAACTGGGCATAAACAACAAGTTCATTGTGATAGAGATTAATGGGAATAGACCAATTTCTAAACATATGAAAAACCCAATATGCATTGTGATAAATGCGATCATAAATACAAAACGCAATTGCTTGTGAAATATTGGAGAAAAGATCAATACTGGACCAATAAACTCAAGCGCCAAAACATAATAGGTGAGCCCAGTTAGCAGTGTTTCAAACTGCCGAAACCAAAGCGCAAACGGAGTTGCCAGATAATCAAGCTGCAGAGCATAATAAACTGCTGTGCCATCGGGAAACCAGCGCGCATCAGATTTTAAGATCGCGCTGAAAAAATACATCGACATACCTTGAATTAGAATAGCAAATGTTGCCAGGCTGAAAAATGTATTTGGTTTTTTATCATGCCCTGAATCAGGCGCTGGATCGAGCGCTGCATCAATGGAATATTTTGCACCAAGCGGAAGAAACATCGACCAAAAGGTTAGCAACAAAAGTAAATTATCTTCACCAGATAAAATCCACACATTCCTATTCTGAATGGAAATCAGAAATAGCCAACTGACAATGGTCATGAACCTTGTTTTCCAGCCAAGTAGCAAGAAAACCGCGATTAATGCTGCAAAGAAAAAGAGCCCTGCTTGAAAGAAAACTGTGCCATTAATCATGTGAAAGCTAAAAGAGCTATCAGAGAGTTGGTTGACTAATACTGCACGTGGTAAAACACCAAAATCAGTGTAATGAGCAACAAGATCGCGACTTCTAGAAATTAAATCAAGAATAATGCTTGTAGAAAGAAATATCCGAAACAAAGCTAGCGTTCGAAGGTCAATCCCAAATATCGTCGAGAATTTTGTCAAATGAACGCCTGCAAGTGTTTGTAATCATAATCATGACATCCATAACATGATTCTCTCACGAGATTGATTTTCGGATTTTGGTAAGAATCAATTCATCTCCTTCCTTCAGGGGTTTTCTATTGCTTCTTCAAATACCAAATCTATGTTATCACCAGCTAGTTTATCAAAGCTAGCATTGCCAGTGAGCAATCCATTCTCAGCTCGTATCTTGGTTTTCATATCAACATAGGCAGCCTTTTCATGTGCTTCTGCTTCATTATTAGTTCCAAGCCCAATTTGAAATTGCGGATGTCCAGCTAATGTTAAGCGCACGCCATATGAGCCGCTATCGCTAGGTTTGAGATCTGAGTACTTGGATTTTGGTTTTCCCTGTTTGGCCATTGATTTGATCATCACCAAAAAAAGCATTGGTGATGTTCTGTGCTAGAACTGTACTAAACACGGATATCGCAGATTGCTAAGTTATTGAAATAATTACACCTACAGGCATCTGTGCTAATAATGCGCTCGTTGTATAACAGGTAATTTCAGATCTAAAGAAGTATTTCTTACCAGCAAAATCAGAAAGTTAGTGGTGCACCCGGCAGAATTCGAATCTGCGACCTCTGCCTTCGGAGAAAACTTGTCATCCCCATATAATATTGATTTCATTTATACTTCTCCATTTTCTGGTATACGTATAGTACCCAATTATTCTCATATTTTCATAATGTCTTAAACCGTAGTGCGTTCTTTCTGCGTACCACTAAAACCGATCTGCTAGCTCAGTGATGTGTTTATTGTCGTGATGTGCATAAACCTTACTCAGCGTCTGCATGGTCATATTCAAATAGATGGACGCATCAATCATCTTCTCGCCCCGCTGTGCCATCCAGGACGCACAGGTGTGTCTTAATGTATGCGGAGTAACATCGATGAAGCCAGCTCTTTTAGAAGCAACTCTGAAACCTTTTACTACGCTGATGATACGGCGAGTTTTATCTCTTTTTTGATGAAAGACGAATGGCGCATCAGATCCTGAAGCCATTTTCAAGCGGGATAGATGCCCAAGTAATTTCCGACCAATTGGGATGCGGGCTCTACGTTTTTTTGTGCGTTCGGCACCTGCTTTATTGAAATCAATAATTCGTTTTTCGAGATCAATTTGTGACCATTCTAAATCCATGATCGCACCGCGCCGTGCACCAGTGTAAATACCAATAAGTATGAAGTAAGATAATGGTTTCTTACTATTGGATACTTGTCGCGCTGACCATATTAGTTTTGCGACCTCATCACGAGTTAACCAACGTTGTTTGGGGACGGATTCTGGAGGCAATTCCATTGTCCCAAATGGTAGCATTCGATTCATTGCAGCAGCATGGTTCAATGCAGCTCGAAGAACAGACAATTCTCGCCTGACCGTAGATGACGAACGCGGTGCCTTGTGTTCATACTTTTTGAGCGTTTCACGATTGATGTGATCAACAGTTTTCTCACTCCAAAAATTGAGCAAATGGACCATAGCATAAGCAATTCTGGTCGCTGTAGATGGCTCATCACTTTTGAAATCCGCGTAATCGGCCAAAACTTCAGCGATCAAGACATACCGATGCTCCTTTGGCTTTCCAACGCCTCTTCTTTCTTTTAGGAACTCTTCGAGGACTTCTTCAGCTTCTCCGCTATCCGCTGTGCCCGTTGAACGCTCTTTTTGCTTTCCGTCATGGTCGATGAAGCGAATAAAATAGAAGGGCTTGTTTGTGCGTGTGGTAAGACGTGGTCCGGTTCTTCTTCGCGGCATGGCTGGATTTCCGTTCTGTTTAAGAATTCATCGATTGCACCCGTAGGAATCAAAATACTTCCACCTACGCGGTGATGCCTGATTTGCTTGTTAGCGATCAGATTACGAATTCTGCGGACAGACCAACCGGTGCGCTCTGCCAATTCTCTTGGTGATTCTAAGTTCTGGATCATTGGTGTAATTCCTGACACTATTGAGCTATCTGAAATTTGATTCGGCACAAAAATGCACAAATCAGCATTTAAGTGCTAATAATGACACTAATGGATATTTATGTCTATAGGAAAACGCATACGTGCGGCTAGAACTGAAAGAGGTCAATCTCAGGCATCGTTTGCTGAAAGCAGCGCTGTTTCACTTCGGGCACTTAAAGCCTACGAGTTGGATGAACGGGAACCTCCTGCTTCGTTTGTCCTCAAACTCTACGTGGACCATGCAATAAACCCCACATGGTTGTTATCAGGTGATGGACCACAGTCATCAAAATTAAGAAAATCAAATATTTCAGATGCCGTCATTGCAGTTAGGACGTTTGCATCCTTAAAAAAGACAAATTTTGCACCTGAGAAAGAGGCTAAACTAGTCCTTCTTCTATCGGAATATTTTGATGAGGGAGGAGAGCATAATGCCCCACTGGTGCAAAGCATGTTGGAGAGTTCACTATGAAATATGATCGCGAAAATGATAAAAGAATTCGACTTCGGACTGAGATGACGGACCTACTCATTCGAGTCAATCGCGAAGCGGTTGAACAAAACACCTCTCCAAACTTTCCAGAACAAGCGCAAACTTATGGTGTCATCGTCGTTTTGATCTCTAGTCGTTTGGTGGTTTGGTTCGGTGGAAAATCAGATTCGGAGATGAGCGTCATTTTTGGTTTACAGGGAGTATTTTTAGGAAGCTTTGTTATTCTCGCAAGCCAATTTTCCTTGGCTACAAAACTCAATCGTTTTGCCAATTGGCTTCAAAATCTATTTCGTGATCTAAAGGTTTTTCGGCGTTTAAAGGATTACAAATAGATGGCAATAAAATTAAACATCAAAACCATCTCTGATGCTCTACCACCGGCGCTAAAAGCTTTTTCACCAGCAAAAGCTGAATTTGAGAAATTTAAATCCAACTTGGAAACCTATTTTTCGAGAATTGACAGTTCAGAATCCGAAGAAAACCTGAAAACACATTTGATGGACCTTTTTAAGTCGTACTTGTCTCCATCACATGTTGTGGAACAACAAGGTACAATTGACTTTGTTATTCGAGCTGGCGGCAAAAAATCACCTGCGGCTGTGCTTGTTGAAGCAAAACGGGCAGCCAACAAGTCCGACATGATTCGTAAAGATGACCTGAACCGAAAAGCACTCCATGAGTTGGTTTTATATTTTATGCGCGAGCGCAGGAACAAAAACACCGACATCCGGCACTTGGTTATATGCACAGAACACGAGTTTTACATTTTTGTAGCTTCGTCATTCGAGCGGACTTTTCATAAGAATAGTAAGTTTCGAAATGATTTCGAGGCTTGGGAAGCCGGTAAGAAATCTGATAATACAACTGATTTTTTCTACAAAGAAATTGCTGCTCCATTTATTGTGGCTAGTGACGCTGAAATAACTGCTACGCATATTGATCTCAGGGAGTATCAAGATCAGGCTAAAGACGACAGTAAAGACAGAGAACTTGTCAAACTTTTCAAACTGTTAAGCCCTCACTTTTTACTTAAAAAAGACTTAGCAAATGACAGCAATAGCTTGAACAAGAGCTTTTACGATGAACTTCTGCACATCATTGGTCTTGAGGAGAGAAAGGACGGATCAAAGCGTGTAATAGGTCGCTTGGAAGACGGAAAGCGAAACGTTGGCTCGCTATTAGAAAACACAATTGAACAAGTTCGCTTAGAACAAAAGTTTCAATCTCAAGAAATGCGCCAGCTATATGGCAATTCAAACCATGAACGAGAGTTCAATATTGCACTTGAACTTTGCCTAACATGGGTGAATCGACTCCTTTTCCTGAAACTGTTGGAAGCCCAAATATTTAAGTTTCACGCGCAAGATGAGAGCTACAAGTTTCTCTCAATAAATTTGGTGACCGATTTCAATGATCTCTCGGACCTTTTCTTCAAGGTTCTGGCTTTTGATCCTTCTGAACGTTCCGCTAACATTCAAAGTAGATACGGGAAGATACCGTATTTAAACAGCTCTCTTTTTGAGCTCACTGAGCTTGAGCAGTTTTTTCGAATCACATTGCTAAACAATGGCTATGAGCTACCAATCTTCAAAAAAACAGTTCTAAGAAACGGATCGGGTAGCAAAGTTGAAGGAACAAAAAACTCCCTAGCTTATGTGTTTAATTTTTTAGACGCATACGATTTTGGAGCTGTAAGTGGTGAAAACGTCCGCGAAGATAGCAAAACAATAATAAATGCTGCGGTACTTGGTCTAATTTTTGAGAAAATAAACGGATACAAGGAAGGTGCTATTTTCACTCCCGGTTACGTAACCATGTTTATGGCACGTAAGGTGATCGAGAAAACAGTTATCGAGGCATTTGAAAAGAAGTACCCAGATTGGAAGCTGGCGGATTTGGACGATCTTCGGAACAACATAACAGATCGTTCCAAGGCATCTATACTAGACCTGAACGCTATTATTGACGAACTAAAAGTATGCGATCCTGCGGTTGGATCCGGCCATTTTTTAGTTTCTGTTTTGAACGAGTTAATTGCGCTAAAATCAAGGCTCGGAATTCTGGCAGATGCGGAAGGAAAACTGCTTTCTGAATATACTGTGGAAGTGGACAATGATGAATTGATAATAGTCAATTCAAATACCGACGAGGTTTTCGCATATCAGGTTCAAGGGAATAACATTCCGAAGACGATTCAACACGTCCAGCAGACTTTATTTCACGAAAAACAAAAGCTCATTGAGAACTGTTTGTTTGGAGTCGACATCAACGCAAACTCCGTTCGCATATGCCAATTACGTTTATGGATAGAACTACTGAAGAGCGCTTATTATCGAGATCGCAAAGATGATCAGCTTGAGACACTACCAAACATCGATATTAACATTAAATGCGGGAATTCACTTCTGTCGCGATTTAGATTAGACCAAAATTTGTCTGACGCCTTCAATAAGGCCGGTCTTACAGTTGGCCAATATAGGAAATTGGTAAGCGACTACAAAAACAGCAAAGATAAATCGGTGAAGCATGACCTTTTGCAGCAAATTGCTAAGGCTAAAACACGTTTTCAAGAGGAGTCGCTTGGCCGAATTACTAAGGAGATAGATGCCGCCATCGCTCAACTAAAAGCTGATGAAGCCCAAGCCGACCTGTTTGTTCTTGGTGAGGAACAGCAGTCTAAACAAAATGCGAAAATTGCTGATATTCGTTCCAAGGTTTCAATGATGGAAGTAAGGCGTGAAAAGCTTCTACAAAATAAGACCTTCTTGAATTCGATGGAATGGCGCTTTGAATTCCCTGAAATTCTAGACGATAACGCCAAGGTTGTCGGTTTCGATATCATCATCGCTAATCCGCCCTACATGCGAATTCAAGAGATTGAAGCAACACAGCCACTACAGAAAGAGCTGTACGAACGTGATTACCGAACCGCTCATGGATCATATGATCTTGCGAATTTATTTTTTGAATTGGCCGTCAGACTGTCGAAGGATCAAGGCAACAATATCTTTATTTTCCCGCACAAGTTGTTCAACTCCGCTAACGGTGAGCCACTACGCGAGTATCTGATGAACACTCGAGCAATAAAGCACCTAACACATTTTGGCGCAAATCAGGTTTTCGAGAGTGCTATCACCTACACATGTATTGCGCTCTTTAATTCTACGCCCAGCGATTCATTTCGTTTCAAGCGGTTTGCACTGGGTGATGATTTTGAGCGCGAGTTAGGCAATGAAACTCTTTATGTGGACTTACAACATGATGAAGTTGCAAAAGCCTCGGCTTTGTATGGAAACAATCAATGGATGTTTTTTGATGAACCGGAAGGCTTTGAGTGTTTCGAGAAAGTTTACACAAATAGCGCCGCATTCTCTAACCGTATGAGCGCTTTTGTAGGCCTGCAAACCAGTAGGGACAGCCTCTATGTTGTGCGGAAAGTTGCTGAAACAGCAAACACCTATACGATTTTGGTAAACCCGGAAAAAAAGGTAGAAAAATCTCCTATAGAGACAAAGACATTCGAAGTAGAAAAGACCTTTTTTAAGTCAATCTTGATGGGCAAAGACGTTCATCGTTATGACACATTGAGCTCAGATCGTTTAGTTTTTTTCCCGTACAAACATGAAAACCGTGCAGAACTAATTGATAGTTCTGAGTTGCAAAAAAAGTATCCTCTTACATTTGCATATGTTCAATTCTATGAAACTGGCTTTAAACGGCGGGAAAATGGAAAAACTTCAAAGTTAAAGGAATGGTACGGCTATATTTACGAAAAAAATCTATCCAAGTTCGAACAGCCAAAACTCACTTCGATGGAGATTTGCTCAAAGCACGCCAATGTTGCTCTAAATCCCTCCGGTATTTATCATTCAACTACCGTATACAGTTTCGTAAAACTTAGTGGCGTTCAGCCCTCGTATGAATTTTTCGCGGCAATAATGAACTCGAATGTATTTTGGTGGTTTCTTAAACATACCGGTGACACTCTGCAGGGCGATGCGCGTCGAATGAAAACGAACTATATCAATCCGTTTCCGTTGCCTGACTCTGTCTCAAAAGAAAAAGATGCAGAAGTTGCGGCGCTTGTGAAAGCGCTCGTGCAAGAAAAAACAATTTCCAGCTCTGTTGAGAAGATCGAGAGTCTTGAAAAGAAGATCAATGCAGCAATCTATGGGGTATACGGCTTTTCCAGTGCAGAGATCGAGCTAATCGAACGTGCGATATGACCATACTTGAATTGGCTTCATCGTTTTTACTATTGCAAAATTATGTCAGATTTGATATATAGATGACTTGGATCATCGAAACGCTTGATGCGACTGTGGACGCGGAGCTTGATGCACTACCGGCTGACCAGCTCGCCAAGTTCATCCGAATTGGTGAAATGATCCAATCCCTCGGACTTAACAATGTTCGAGAACCACATGTGAAACATCTAGAAAGCTCGCTTTGGGAAATCCGGATGAAAGGCAGAGATGGCATATCACGAGGGCTGTATGTCGTTGCTAAGCCAAAACGGGTTGTGGTGGTTAGGGTGTTCACCAAGAAGACGCAGAAAACACCAAGACGCGAAATTGAACTCGCTTTGAAAAGAGCAAAGGAAGTAAAATGACGAAGTTAGATGAACTGAAAAAAGATTGGCTGAAAGAACCAGACGTGAAATCTGCGTATGATGCGCTGGCTGAAGAATTTTCCATCGCTGAAGCATTAATTCGTGCTCGGGCTGAAGCCGATATGACACAAGAACAAGTTGCAGAAAAAATGCAAACCTCCCAATCCTATGTGGCAAAGCTGGAAAGTGGCCGCGTAAGCCCATCAATGAAGGCACTACAACGTTATGCTGCGGCGACTGGCTCGCAGATTAAGATTAGTTTGGAACATGTCACCGTCTGAATGCTTTATATAATTCGTAATATGAAGGAACAAGATTTGGTTTCAGCTCAAAGCACTGGGGTATAGCTCATGAGAAGACATTTCTTTTCGTACAGTAAGGAGTCGAGTCCGGCGGTGGATAGAATAGTACGCTAACGATCTCAAAGTGTCCGTAAGAGGGTCGTTCACCGGACGCTTCTAACGTTGAACTGTTTCCTATGAAACGATAGCAAAGCGTGTGTCATATAGCTGGTACGATACATTTCTCAAAAGGGGTGCCAAATTCGTACAGCTGACATTCGCCAAGAAATGCTAGAAGGGCAACTAAGCGGACAAACTGACGATGTCGAGTACCGCAAATTGCGCTAGACGCGGCATGCTGATTGCGGCAGCCACGCGGCTAAGTTAGTTTATCGGCATGCGACAACTTTTCCTTACGGAAGCTGTGGTCAGAAGTTAATGCAACGACGAGTATGTTTTGGACAAAATTGACACAGGTTACGTCGGCAACTCGTTAAAACTGAAAAAATATCCAAAGCTAAGGGAAAGTCCCATTTAAATGCAAATTGATAAAGAGGTTTGGCAAGCGACTTCCGACTATAGCGAGCGTTGGATCAAGGGCAAACGGAAGGGAAGCGGTGGACAAGGGCACGGTTACCAGGTTTCCCGGTTGGGCAGTTCGTCACCCGAGCACTATTTTCTGAAGATACTCAAGGACCAGTCTAATCCACAACGCCGTCAACGAATGTTCCGCGAAGCTGTTGCTCTAGAGACCTATGACCATCCTCGGATCCCGCAGCTGATTGAAAGCAACTCCCAGCTCCATGACGATCAAAAAGCCAACCTCTATCTAGTAACCGAGTTGATCACTGGTAACACCTTAGAGAAATCCCACCGCCAGCCATTTTCATTTAAAGACGCCGTCGATATTACCGACCAAATTGCAGAAACGGTTGGTTACCTTCAAGTAAATGATGCTGTTCACCGAGATATAAAACCCGCCAATATCATCTTACGAGACGGAAAAATCGATGCTGTATTGATTGATTTTGGATTGACCTTCAATCAGCAAGACGTCGAAAAAAACCTCACTGGCGAATGGGAAGAACTTGGCAACAGGTTCCTAAGACTTCCTGAGCTTGCCAGTTATTCCGAAGCAAGACAGGACCATCGCACCGACATCGCATTTCTGTCTGGTATTCTGTTTTACTGCTTGATCGGTGAGGTGCCAGCAGTGCTTGAAGACGGTGCTGGAAACCTTCCTCACCAGCGTTCAGGTGTTGATCTGAAGACAGTTACGCCTGATATCACTCGTGCACGCTCCTTGGCGCGTTTGTTCGATCAGGGCTTCCAACCGCGGATGAGTGATCGCTTTCCAAATGTGGCTGCTTTCCGGAACGCTCTTGCAAACATCAAGGAGACACCTCAACAAGACTTCGGTTTCGAAGATCTCATCAAGCGCGCCGGAAGCTTAGGTGGAAACGGCGAAATGGCGGCGCGTTATCGCCGCCGGACCACGACCCTTAGCGAAATTTGGATTTGGATGGATAAGGTAGTCCGTGCAATACAAGTTTTAACCAAAGGCACGTTCGTTTTGACGAGCAGCGGAGACTATGCTCCAGGGTCGGATCAGCCCTATCGCAATGTTGGTTTACACCACCATCACCGGGGTCATCTTCATCGCTATTGGCTTAAAACCACATGCCGTTTTATCGGCGACGACATCGTTGTGACCATTGCTGAGGAAGATGGTAGTCAGGAAGAAGAGGTTCTTAGGACATCAGTAGACGATCCAAATTTCCACTATGCCAATGAACGTAGCATCCAGACGCGATTGGTCCTCGGTATCGAAAATCTGCAGCTTTCTTGAGCAAACGTTGGTATCACAACCAAGTAGTTTCGGATACGAAATCTGTCACGCTCAGCGTTGTTTGCAATATGCTAGTCTTCATATGGCCGTTTTGGCGGTCAGTTGATCGTTGGCCAGTCCAATTTGCGACATGTTGAATTTGGTAAGTATGGGCTCAAAGCAGAAATTAAACGATCATATTATGTGACGATTTTAACAAAACAGTTTTTCTGATTATTCAAGATTGCTCAAATTCGAAACTATATGTGAAAGCAATAATACTTGGGCCTACAAAGTCGTTATCAACCTTTATGCTTACTCTGTAATTGTCACAAATATCAATTTCCACTATTCTATTTTCAAAGGAACCCGCTTGTTTTGTCGCTACAAGCAAACCAGTGCCGGTGGTGCCGCCAAACCCATTGCCATTCTCATCTGTTCGATGAATTTCTGCAGTGAATTTTCCACTAGTTGGATTAAAATCTGGATTTACAAGGAGTTTAAAATTCCTAATTGTGCCTTTCGGAAATGGCACCAAGGCACTGTGTTGCATATAGTGAGGTCGCTCTAAATCAGGGGATCGGAACAATGCAGTACCAGGAACTCCATGCATTTGACCCTTTGGGGCCATCTGGCCACCACCGCTAATTATTTGTTTATTCATCCCCTATCTCCTCCTATTATGTTTTGTTCTGCTCATAGTAAGCTCGGAGATATCGCAGGGCCCCCACCAAATCATCTTTAATGACATCAACACTCTTTCCATGCTTCTCCGTCAGATCAAGTTTTAAATCTCCTATGAGGTATACTTTGCGTTTTTCATCGTACTTTATGTTCCATCTTGGCTGTCGCATTCCATGTGCGAATGCATTTCGAATGTGGAATATTAATAGATTGCAATCCTGTAATCTTTCAGAAGCACCAGAATGGGCTTTTGGGTATGTTTCACCTCTATAAGAATCCAGAGTAATCGCTGCATCACCAACTGCCGCATTCAGTATTGAGATTTGGCCCGTTCGTTCATATTCCTCGACCGCTTTGTCAAGCATATCGTACAGAACCACGTCGATATATTCTCCCAATGTTCGTAACTCCTCCTTTTATGATTCTGATTTTTAAAACTGAACGGCAAATAAGCGGACTTTTGAGACATACGATCACAAATGCCGCATCAATTGTCCGCTCATTCCTGTTCTTCCTCCAGCGCCCAATTTTCGATCAGCACGTCCAGCAACGCCTCCTGCCGTTTTTCGACAACCTTCGGCGTCCATTGCTTTTCTGAAAGTACTTGACTTGTTAGGGCATAAGAAGAAACGTTACTCTTGCCCTTGAAATAGGTGTCGCACTTCCTCTTGAAACCGTAGTTCTTGGCGGCACTGTTCTTTTTCCTGTTAAGCGGCACTAGATTGGCTAACCGATGAACCCATCCCGTGCGCTCGTCGGCATTGGGCCACCACTCCGCCCAATCTGACTTGTCGTTTACTGTTTGTGGTAGCACATGCTCGATTGTGAGGATTTTTGTGTCGTATGAGGCGGCACCGTCGCTAATAAAAGAGTCCAACCGTAGTAAAAGGTAGTTTCTTCGACGCGGCGTGAATTCATAAACATTAGCATTAAGATCTTTCCGGAACTTACCCTTTTCGTTTTCATCGAGCCATAGATAATCCATATTATCTATTTCCACATCGCGTTCGATCTCAGCTATCAGGTTGCCATAAATATCGATCCGTTCGTTCACGTAGATGCGGCATACATGGAAATAGGCTGCCAGCCTTTCCAGCCTCTTGAAGAAGTCAGCCAGTAGCGCCGGATTGTTGCGATGCTTTTTGAGAAACAGCATCGCAGGGGGTATCCAATCTGAATTGTCGATCCGGTTGAGCCAAGTGATGTAGAAATTGATCGTCTCGGCATGACTTGTAGCGCTGTAAGAGGCATTTCGAATGTCAACTAAGGCCTCAGCATATGGCTCCAGCACGTCGTTTATAAACGGCTTGGGATCAGGATTATCGGGCAGTACATGCTCGCGGAATTCCTCTAGTAAGGACCTCTTCGCCTTCTCTTTCGCGTAAATCATTCTGAGATATGTAAACAGGTCGCGGAAGCCTTCGCGGGTTAGCTCAACTTCCATCTCTTCCCATTTATCGTTAAATTCCTCCCGTTGCGCTTCGCCTTTGATCATGCCGATGATGTCGGCCTTAATGATGTCGGTCGGTTGCAGGTCTAGCCCGCGGTTGTTCATCACAGAGAAGACCCGGAAAGCCGAGGCCTCATTGGGAGTGGATACCGCCACGAGATAGCACCGGGTAAGCAGGAAGCTCGCAAAATCGAGCAATTCATCGGGTGTGCCAAATGCCTTGTCCACGGCCTTACGCAAGTGGTTGGTGTTTCGGACGATGTTTGCGCGGGCTTCGTTTTCGAGCCCGATTTCATCCAACTCGGCCAGCTCGTCTAACTTGAACTCTTGCACATACTTTCGAAAAAAAGCCCTATCTCTTTCCCTCAGTGTTAAGCGGGGTTTTGGTTCTATCTTCTCAGCCTTCTTACCCTGCTCTACGACATAGCTCTTCAGCTCATCTCTGTGTACGCCGTCATGTGCGCAAGAGAGGACGGCGAACAGGATTGTGAGCGTTGTCAGCCTCTGCTGACCATCGATCACTTCGGAAAGCGGTCCGTCCTCCCCTTTGATGAGCACTATACTGCCGAGGAAGTAACCTTCCTGCCCTTCGGTGTCGTAAAAGGACTTAAGATCGCCAAACAGTTCACACGCTTCATCGACAGTCCAAGCGTAGGGCCGTTGATAGGAAGGGATGACATACTCGAATTCAGAACTGAATATCTTGGAGAGGGGATATTCCGCTCCACTGATTTTTTTTGACATATTCCCTACCTCACTTCCAAAATGGTCGACAGCTTGCCGCCTTCAAGCAGCTAAGATTATCCGCTTCGTAGCATTAGAGTAAATGCGTTTTCCGGTATAGACTTAAATGCAAACTCATGACGGACGAAGATCACTTATTTGCCGGAAGTGGCAAAGAGACCAGTAAAATCGAATGTCTCGATAGAACTCCTTGCTGCCGTTTGTTGCGGATCACACGAAGGTCAGCATTCGTTAGCGTACTATTCTGCCCTCTACCGGACTCGACCCCTTTATGCTATGGAATATTGCCGTCGATTAACCAAACGGTCACGATATTGAGACATTTACCTAGGCATATCTGTCGCTACTATGATACGAAAATCATCGGCAATGGCTTTATTCGCAGAAGACTTGACCTAATTTTTCGTGACCTAAAATTCACTTTTGCCTGTGACTAATAGTCTAAGTCAGTCGTGCTGTCCCGTTGTCGATTCCGTTCAACTAACTCGTCCTGCTTATTTCTTCCAGTGCTTGCTGTATTACGTTCTGGCTTTCTTCCAGTTCTTTCGGAAATCTCTGGTTCGATTTGTAGGTGATTTCGGTTAATGCCCCCACCAAAAAGACGTGTGACTCGATCACTAATAACAGCGATTTTAAGATTGATGTCTGGCGTGCCTTCGTCTTCGCTCGCGATTTTTCTTCCAATTCCTTGAACTGAATTGCCGATTGCGCTGATGCTTCGGTCAATTTTTCTACGTATGTCAGCAATTCTTGTTCGAGTGCTGTCATTGAAGGCTTTGGTTTCGTCATCGATTATTCCCTTTCCAAGAGCTGCAAACATTTTGCGGATACGGTTCCAATACGACAATCGATCAACCTTATGAGACTCTTGTCCCAACTCAGAACCGACCCATTGGCTGTTTGATTGATCGTCAACCCTAATTGGCTCAGGCTCGTGCTTTTTGCATTGGTGATCATCATGTCTGTCGAATACCAATTTGCTATCAAACTGGTTAGAAGCACGATCAAGCTTACTATTGTTACTTTCAAGTAGATCCGGTAGCCCTTCCTGCTCATTTGTTGGGACGCGCTCAAGAGCGACTGGATATCTTTTTCGATTGTAAGTCGCGCGGCGCTCAGTGAGGTCGTGCAATCTATCTCGAAGCTCTTCAATGTTGATTGCATCAAGTCTGCTACCTGATCTGCTTGGTTCTCGATCTGCTTGTTCAATTGCTCTTTCAACGGTGTTCTGTCGCGTCCAATTTTCATGAAAAACTTCTCCTTTTAAACGCCAACGCTCATTACTTTCAGGATCTAGTACCGTGATATAATTTTTGCCCGAACGTGGGATCTCAAAGCCTGCTTTTGACAGTGCATCTTTCATTTCGGTACGATCTTGGATTGAACCCATTTCAATCTTGTTCAAAATCCAATCATGGATTTGCTCGCGACCTTCGCCACGCCTTACACTTTCAATTAGACTTTTGACCTCACGAGCGCGTTCTGGCGCCTGCGGGTCATTCCAGCCATGGTCTTTGTTTAAAACGTCTCGAAGCGAGTCATAGGTCTTTTGATAGCCAGGTGGCGCAATGTTGAGGCTCCGACCTGTCATCAGCTCCATGCGTGGCGTAACGAAGTGAAGCTCAATGCGATCTTCGTGGCTATGTCGCACCCAAAGTATGGATCGCTGGTCTGGTTCAAGTCCTGCGAATGCCAAATCTTCAAACGAATCCATCACGCTGCGTTGTTGTGGTGGTGTAGGCGCATCCTCGCCAGTGAATGATAATACGCCTGCACGATAGCTCCATTGATGTTCACAAGCATCAATCAAGTAGCGCATCTGATCTGGGTCGCCGCGCAAAACTTCAGGCAAAGGCTCGCGCTCAAACATAAGCGCATTGCCGTTACCATCTCTGAGTACGTTTCGGTTGTCGTCATAAGCAACTACTTCGTGCTCTATGAGATATTCGACAGAACCAGCGCCACCTCCTTGACCGTTCTTGAAGAATTTTATCAACATGAAGTATCACCTGCTTTTGAAGACGATGATGCTATAATCTTGATTAGTTCATTCAAAGATCTGTCGACAGCAACAAGACGAGATGCAACCAAAACAGCATCGATGTCTTTGAAGTGTCCAGCTGAGGTCGTGGAATTAAGCCATCGCGCGATCTGGTTGACGTTCGAGCCGATACGGCTGACCGAACGGATGAATTCAGGATCGACGCATGGCATCGGCTTACGTCTGCGACTGTCCGCTAGACCAAGTGCTTCGCGCATCAGGTCAGCAAATGGCAGTCCGGCAAATTTAGCTTTTTGGATCAACGCCTGTTTCTCAGGCGCGGTACAACGAAAAACGACGACAGCACCAAGTTCGCTTTTTGGCGACTTCCGTTGCCTCTTAGTGGGGTTTGAAGGGGAGGTTTGCCTCCCCTCACAAGGTTTCCTGTCAGTAGCGACAGCGTATGACAAGGGTCGCCTTGCTCTCTTCACATCTTCAGCCGTCATGATGCTAGCCTCGAATGCAGTTTTTGTTCTCTCAACACTGATTTTTGGCGATTTTGAAAGTATTCCAACGATGCTTGATGACGATGTTCATCTTCTGGCATTGGCGGATAATAGCTTGGCAGAATGAAACCTTCCGTGCCGTTGCGAATTTCTGCCTGAACTACATTCTCGAGTTCAATGAAATGGTTTTCTGAAAACCATTTTTGCCATCTATCCAACTTTTCTGTTTCCCGTTTCGGCACGAATAGCGCAGGGATCGCCCGCCGCCTTTCAACTAGCGGCGGCGCTTCCTCGCGCCCGTTAAGTTTTTTATTATTTTTATTCTCTAGGTTTGGAGGACGGTTCTGTCTCCCTTTGTTAGACATTTTTGACCGCCTTTTCGGACAATTCTGTCCTCCTTCATCGGGATGAAGGGTGACAATTTTGTCCGTCTTTTCACGCGCCTTGCAAGCTAATACAATAGAGGCTTCAGTGGGACGGTATCTGGTACTTACCCTTGATCCATTTCCGCGAACCACATCGAACCAGCCGCCAAGCTCAAGATCATGGATTGCCCTTTGGATTGTTTTGATACTCTTGCCGATTGCACTGGCAATCGTCTGATATGACGGCCATGCCTCTTCGGTGTGGCCGTTGACGTATCTAGTGATGATATGAAGCGCAACGCACTTGGCGCTATCACTTAGGCCTGCATCACAACTCAATTGCTCAAGCCATTGCAGTTTAATTTCTCTAAATGGGCGACGTTCAGACATGGGATTCGCTCCCATTATGACCATGCACATTAGACACAAAAAAGAGGTAGTGCGTACCTTTTACGTACCTTGGTGCCTTTGTAACGAAGCAAAAACCACCTAAGTTATTGAAAATATTGGTGCACCCGAGGCGATTCGAACGCCTGACCTCTGCCTTCGGAGGGCAGCGCTCTATCCAGCTGAGCTACGGGTGCATAAAAGGAAGATAAGCTTCACCTTTGATGGATATCTTCTTACCCGATGATGTTTCTTGCGGCAAATTAAAATTTTCAATCAGGGTGGTTTTATTTTCACCTGAATAAGCACTTTTGGGGAAGATTGAACCAACGCGATTTTTACCAAATGGATTGCACGCCACCTTGCAACGCGATAAACGAGATATTAGTGAATAAAGGTGCAAACTATCCATGAGTACAAATAACCTGGCGACAGCAGATAAAGCTGATAATATGCAACGCGCGCGCGGGCACGGTGAGTTATTTGTAAAACGCAGTGGCGATCAAAACCGATTAGAGCGTCTTTATCAAGAAGGATGCGCGCGCCTTCGTATGCCTAATCATAATAAATCCGATCCTATTGAAGCGGTGATGATCAATACCTCCGGCGGCTTGACAGATAACGATCATCTAAGCTGGAAATTTGCTGTTGAAGATCAAGCTCAACTGACCATCACCAGTCAGGCATGCGAGCGAATTTACAAAGCTTCTCGCCCACTACCTGCATTGATCGATGTCGATATTAACGTGGGAAACAAAGGGTCCTTTTCTTGGTTGCCGCAAGAAACAATTTTGTTTGATCAAGCACGGCTGAAGCGTTCGATCCATGTGGAGCTTGCGCAAGATAGTGAATTTTTAATGGTTGAACCGCTCATGTTTGGTCGCCCTGCGATGGATGAAATCGTGTCTTCTGCTAGTCTTTTTGATACCTGGCGTATTTTTCATGACGATCAGCTCATTCATGCTGAAAATCAGAAGATCGATGGTAATATCGATCAGATCTTAAAACGCAATTCGGTGACATCTGGCGATCTTGCCACTGCGTTCATCTTATATGTCGGCCCACAAGCAGAAGCCAAATTTGAGAAAATTAAAACGCCAGAAAATGTAAATATTGGCACAAGTATCTGGCACTTAGCGGGTCAAAACACACACAAGCTCATCATACGTATGAGTGCACCCACAAGTTATGAATTACGCAAATCGCTTATTCCAATGATCAATGCACTACATGGTCAAAACGCTTTACCAAAAGTCTGGCATAGCTAACCTTTAGGGCTTTAGTATTCCTGCGTCCAAACGCCAAATGAAACCAGATGTCCCATGGGTGGGATACATTTTCGTCACCAGCGGATCATGCCCTGGGATTACGCGATCATTTGAACCACCTATTTCAACAATTCGATCAAACCCCGCAAACATAGCATCCATATTATAAACAATTGGAAATGGTTTTTTGTCGATGAAATTCTCATAATAATGCGAAGCATCAGATGCTAAACACAAGGGTCCTGTCTTGGTCATCACTTCAACCACCTGCAAGCCATTGGAATGCCCGCCAACATTATGCACACGTACTCCTGGGGTAATCTCGACTGATCCATCATGGAAAACCACGCGCCCTGAATAAACATGGCGCACCATTTCGCACACATGATCGGCGGTAAATGGTGCCTTTAAGGTGTGATCACACATGCAGGGTCCTGTTGCAAAAGCCATCTCATCGCTTTGTAAGTGAAAGATTGCATTAGGATAGCGATCAAGACCACCTGCGTGATCATAATGAAGATGCGTGATTATCACAGTATCAACTGTCTCGGCGTTTAAGTTTAGTGCCTCGATAGCCTTTGCTGGATCACGAAGGATTGGCCGCGAACGACGGTTTGCTTCAGCACTATCATAGCCCGTATCAACCACTATGTTTCTGCCATTATTTGATAAAACCCAAACGAAATAGTCCATACCGTGTGGCTCACCTGCATGGTCATCATCGATAAAACTTTCAGCGCGAGTTCGTGTATTTCGATCCGCATATTTTAACGCATAGACTTCCCAAACATCTGACATTTGATTTCCAACCTCCTGCTTCACACAATATTTTTTGCATTTATCTGTATGAAATCATAGTTTTATATTAATGTATACATTAAAGTATTTGACGTGACGATAAAATCATGCGAATTCTGTTGCCAGGAGCACAGCCCATGATGCAGAAATCTAGATCAAGTCTTGTTAATGATGCTTACAAGCGTTTGAAGCAGGAAATACGTTCAAATCGATTACCACCTGGTTTTCATGGAACCGAACCAGAGATGGCTGAACGTTTGGGAATGAGCCGCACACCATTAAGAGAAGCCTTAGTGCTTTTGGAAGCTGATGGACTGGTAGAAATGAAACCCAGACGCGGGATTTATATTCTTCCTATTCTACCGCAAGATATGGAAGAAATTTACGAGGTACTAACAGCCATTGAACCAGAAGCGGCAGCAAATTTGGCAGCACGTAAATTATCTAAGGAAGAATTAAAACCGCTCATTGATGCAACCTTTCGCATGGAACAAGCGCTTGAGGATGATGATCTTGAAGCATGGGCTGATGCAGATGATGAGTTTCATAAAGAACTGCTGATGCTTCACGGCAACAAGCGTCTCTTGTCGATTGCCAGTTTGCTATTTGATCAGGCCCATCGTGCGCGGGTGATTACATTGCGCATGCGCGAAAAACCATACTGCTCCACAGCAGAGCATAAAACAGTTGTGGAACATATCATTGAAGGTAAAATCGAAGAAGCAAGACGTGTTTATCGAGAACACCGCAAACGCGCTGGCGCTGAACTTCTCGCAATTTTAGCCAAATATAAGCTTCAACAGCTATAGAAAGAAAAAGTATGTCGTTAAAACAAAGCGTCGCAGTCATTCGCGGCGATGGTATTGGAATTGATGTAACCGAAGCAACCTTACAGGTCGTTGAACACGCGATGGCGAAAGCTGGAGATTGTGCGCTAGAATATCATGATATTGCAGCGGGTGCGGGATATTACAAAGAACACGGTATAGATATTGAACCCGGCGGCGAAGAAAAGGCCGGAGAATCTGACGCGATTTTTTTAGGCGCCATTGGACTTCCATCAATTCGCCATCCTGATGGAACTGAGATCTCCCCTCACCTTCGCTTGCGTGATCGATATGGACTTTATGCAGGTGTGAGACCCATCAAAGCATATCCAAACGCCCCACAACGTTTGGCAGATCCAAGAGCTGCCGGAATTGATATGATCATTTTGCGTGAAAGCACGGAAGGCTTATTTTATTCAGCAGCCGTGCACAATCGTAGCAAAATCGTTGAGAACGAAGAGGTTTACGACAGTCTATTAGTATCGCGAAATACGACAGAACGGCTGCATAAATTTGCGTTCAATTTGGCTAAACGTCGGAAATCACGCGGGAAGCTTGGCCGCCTCACCTGTGTTGATAAAGCCAACGTCTTTAAATCCATGGCTTTTTTCCGTCAGATTTTTGATGAAATTAAAGCTGAAAATCCAGATGTTGAAACATCGTATAACTATGTCGATGCGCAAGCGCTTGATTTGGTTCGCAAGCCTTGGGAGTTTGATGTCATGGTCATGGAAAATATCTTTGGCGACATCCTATCAGATCTTGCCGGCGGCTTGGTTGGCGGTATGGGCATGGCATCATGTGCTGAAATTGGTGATGAAATTGGTCTCTTCCAACCCGCCCATGGCAGCGCCCCCGATATTATGGGACAAGACAAAGCCAACCCGCTAGCGGCCATCTTAAGTGGTGCACTTATGCTCGATTACTTGGCTGATAAATCTGGCAACAAAGCTTTTGCCAAAGCGGGTGATTTCATAGACCAAGCGGTGGATAATGGCTTTGCGAAAAACTTGTTACGGCCATTTGAATTTGGTGGTGATATGGGTACAAAAGCCATGACGCAAGAAGTGATTTCTCAAATCGGTGCAATAAAATGAGCAATGCGTTAAAGGTCGCTGTTGTTGGCCTTGGATATTTCTCAGAATTTCATCTAGATGCTTGGATGGAACTAGAGGGTTCAAACCTTGTTACTGCTTGCGATATAAGTGATGAACGTCGTGCGTGGGCGAACGAGAAATATGGTATTGAGGTCTGCAATGATCTCGGTGAAATCATTGCAGCCAATCCCGATATTATTGATATTGTAACACCACCTCCATCGCATTTTGCTCTCATCAAAAAACTCGCGGCTAAAGATAAAATCATTATCTGCCAGAAGCCCTTTTGTCAGAGCGTGGAAGAAGCAGAAGAAGCAATTGCGTTTGCGAAAGAGTACGGTTGCCGAATTTTCATTCATGAGAATTTTCGTTTCCAACCTTGGTATCGCACAATTAAGACCTTTATCGACGGAGATGGTTTAGGTAAAATTTATCAGACAAGATTTTACTTACGACCAGGCGATGGCCGTGGCCCGGATGCTTATCTTTCTCGTCAGCCAGCATTTCAAAAAATGCCGCGCCTTTTAATACATGAAACTGGAGTGCATTTCATCGATCTGTTTCGTTGGATGTCAGGTGACATTGAGAATGTTTATGCAGATATTCGCAAATTAAACCCTGTGATTGCAGGGGAAGATTGCGGTTTGGTGATCATGAACCATACAAACGGTAGCCAATCTATACTCGATGGCAATCGATTATCCGATCATCCAACTGATAATTTGCGCCGTACGATGGGCATTATGCAGATTGAAGGTGAAAAAGGGACGATTGATCTCAATGGAATGGGAGACATAACCTTCAGACCCTTCGGTTCTCAATCATCTGAAATCATACCGATCACGCTAGATATTGATATCAATGCATTTGGTGGTGGCTGCGTAAAGGCGCTGAACAAGCACATTATTTTAGCTGCTATGGGCAAGTGTGAATTTGAAAACGAAGCCGACGATTATCTTGCAGTCATTAAGGCAACAGCTGCAACCTATCAATCTGCAGAAACTGGCTGCAAGATCGAGCTATCAATCTAAGTAATGGAATAATTAAATGTATGTTGTGTGCGTCACCTTTAATATCAAAAATGAATATATCGATCAGTTCATGCCATTGATGCTAAACAATGCAAATACTTCTTTTGAGCGGGAGCCTGAATGTCAGCAATTTGATGTGTGCGTTGATGAAAATATTAAATCAATCGTCTTTTTGTATGAGATTTATAATGACAAAGCTGCATTTCAAGATCATCTTGCTTCGCCTCATTTTAAAGAGTTTGACGCGGCAGTTGGCGATATGATTTCTGACAAAAAAGTACAGATTTTTACCCGCATATAAAAAGACGGCCCGATGAGAGCCGTCTTTTGTATTTGAAGAAAACAATTGCTTAGTAGCTATAGCCTTTGCCGCTTTCAATCGCATTTGCGAGCGCAACTTCAGGCCATGTACCTTTACCGCCGCGCGCATTGATCTCAACAAGCTGCAAACGTGCTGCATCTTTATCGCCTTGAGAAACCAGACCTTGGCCCATATATGAACGTGCGAGAAGGTTGTTTGGATCAGCGGCAAGCGCTTTTTGGTAATAAGCCATACCAAGATCAACATTACCTGCCTTGCGGTGTGTGAAACCGTAATAGGTCAAAACACGTGTGTCTGATTGATCAGACATAGATGCTAAAACAACTTGAGCATTTTGATATTGGCCGGCATATGCAAGTTCACGCGCTGCTTCATAACGCGCATCATCTGTTAGCAGTGAACTTTCTGCATCCAGACACTTTTTCATTTTTTTATCCCAAACCTGGCCATCTTTACATTCCATCGAAGTTTTTGTTTTCTTCGGTGGTTCATCACTGCTTGAACCCGCTGCAAGAGCAAAAGAGGCTGGTATTGTTAGCGCAAGTGCGATCGTCATTGCTTTCATCATGTTATGTTCCTTTTCGATTTTCGTCATAAAATTTCTTGTGTTCTGTTGTTGGTTACGAAATGATTACGCATTGGGTTTGGATATTATTCACGAAAATGGTATTTTTTATTTTCAACTTTATGTGAATATTTCTCTAAGTTAATACGTAATAGATACGCAGGCAGATTTTGAAACTAAGAATTGATCAAGATCTGGCGGGGAAAAACAAAGCTGGTAGTGAGTTATTTTGGTAGCACCACACGAATTTAAAACCAGAATGATTGCGCTTTTGCCAAGGCTTAAACGATATGCCTTGACGCTAACGCGGTCATCACCGGATGCGGATGATCTGCTGCAGGAAACCTGCACGCAGGCTCTTGCAAAATGGGATAAATACGACTCCAGTCAACCGCTGGATCGCTGGGCGTTTACGGTTATGAGAAACACTTGGATTAGTGAGCAGAGAAAACGAAAGGTACGACAAGGAGCTGGGCAGATGCAAATTGAAGATGCGCATGATTTAAGCGATAACAGTGATGCAGACGAAACATTGTTTGCACACCAGATTGGCAGCCTTGTCATGAAGCTGCCAAGTGAATTATCCCAGACGCTATTGCTCGTGGCAAAAGAAGGCTTCACCTATAAGGAAGCGGCTCAAGCTATGGATATCCCTGTCGGCACTGTTATGAGCCGTATACATCGGGCGCGAAAAATAATCAGCGAAACCCTTTCACCAAGGGAAGAAACCATATGAGTGATCTATCCTTAAAATTAAGCGCATATCTTGATCAGGAATTACCTGAAGATCAGCTTGAAGAAATTCGCAACCTTATTGAAACAGATCCGAAAGTTGCTGAAGAGTTTGAAAAATTGGCCTTTGCTAACGATCACGCATTATCAGAGTTCGATGATTTTCTTGATGGTGATACCTCTGAAGATTTAATCAGCATGATTGAAAATGCTGAGCTTGAACCGAGTGCAAAACCGGTTCCTATTGCAGCGAACAGTAATTTTAGCTTCCGCTCGATGGCAGCTGGTATTGCGCTCTTAATCGCAGGCGGTATTGGTGGATTTGTCTTCAACGAAGCTAATCAACCTGAGATAACTGTGGCGCAAACAACTGGATGGCTGCATCACGTTGCAGATTATCACGGCATCTATGCCCAACAAAAGCGCCATTTGGTTGAGGTGGGTGCGGATGAGGCCGATCACATTGTTGGTTGGTTGAGTAATACGACCGGATTGCCTTTTTCAATTCCCGATATTTCAGATACTGGTTTTGAATTCCAAGGTGCACGGTTATTGGTTGTTAAAGGCAAGCCCGTTGCACAGTTGATGTATAAGGATCAGGCAGGTTCGGTCATCGCAATTTGCTTCCAAAACAGCTCAGGCACAATGATGGGAGCAGGTGAAACTAAATCGAGCAACATCAACGGTTTTGATATCTTGTCATGGTCCAAAGGTGATGGTCAATATTTGGTAATCGGCGATCAAACAGAAAGTCGTTTGAAAGAAGTCGCAGATCAAGTTAAGCTGGATATATAAGTTCCACGCTCAATATTTGAGGTCTTGATCTGTCCATCTCGCTTTTAAAAACTCTGATCGCTATTGCAGATCATGGCAGCTTTAGCGCTGCTGCAGAGAAAGTATATGTTTCTCATGCAGCCGTGGGCCAGCAGATGAAGCGTTTGGAAGACCAGCTCCAAGTGGACTTGTTTGATCGTTCACAAAAATCACCTCAGCTCAATGCGCTTGGAAAAGCCTTTATTCCAAAAGCACGTGAAGTGGTTGCAGCTTATGACACCATGCTGGATGACATTGTTGGCACCGCGCAACTGCATGGTGAGTTGATCATTGGTGCCGTGCCATCTGTGATACGTGAACTGATACCGCGATCGATTAAGAAGCTGATCGAAACATATCCCGAATTGCATATACGCGTGGTCCCTGGCCTTTCGGAGGACTTGCATGAACAACTTGAACGCGGGGCAATTGATGCAAGTGTTATTGCAATGCCAACTCATGTCGGTGCGCATATGGAGTGGCGGCCTTTCATAGAGGAAGAGCTGGTATTGCTCACGGCACCAGAAGTGAGCGAAAGCGACCCCGTAAAGCTCATGCAAACCATGCCTTATATCAGTCAAACTCGCCGAGCGTCTGTTAGCCAACTTGCAGAAGACTGGTTGCTGAAGAACAATATATCTGTGCGCCCTTCTATGGAGATGGAATCTCTTGAAACTTTAAGCAGCATGATTTCGCATAATCTGGGCGTATCAATTGCGCCAAACCTATGCGTTCCAGACCCAATATTTAAATCCTTGCGCAAAATCCCGCTGGACTTTGAAAAAAACGATCATTCCGCAGGTCGTATTTTGGGGATATTGGCGCGTAAAAACAGCTCCAAATCCACATTAATCGATAAGTTACTCGAAACAATTGAAAGCATTGTATCGGCAGAAAAAATCAACACATAAGTAAAAATATATTTTACTTATCGTCAAATATCTTTGCCTTGAATTAAATTTACATTTATATGATAACTCCAATAATCTCATCAAATAGGAGCAGAAATCTCGTGTCCGTAAATGATAAAATAGTTGCAGACCTCGTTGCCAACGACGTCAATTTTGTAACGACAGTGCCATGTAAGCAATTGGCTGGCGTTATTGATAAAATTGAGGAAAGTGATGACATTTATCACATTCCAGCCAATAAAGAAGACGAAGGCATGGGCTTGTGCGCTGGTGCGTATATGGGTGGTAAACGTCCTGCGATCATCATGCAAAACACAGCGATTGGCGTGACCGTCAACACGCTTGTGACATTGACACAATATTATCGCATGCCATTACCGATGCTAATTTCATATCGCGGTGAGCTTGGTGAACCAGTTGCCTGTCAGGTAGAAATGGCTGTTCATACAAAAGCACTTTTGGCACAGCTAAACATTCCAACATATCACTTCCACCACGAAGATGACGTTGAAGAGTTTGACAAGATCTTGAAATACACATTCATGTGTAACAAGCCTGTCGCTATCCTAACTGACGCCTCATTCTGGAAAGGATACTAATATGATCCGCTCTGACGTATTAAAAGAACTTATGCCCATCATTTCTGACCAGCTTGTTGTTTGTAACATTGGTCTTCCAAGCCAGGAATTGCACTTGATGGATGATCAGCCAAGCAATTTTTATATGCTGGGTACAATGGGTCTATCATCATCTATCGGCCTTGGTTTAGCGCTTGCTCAAAAAGAAAAAGTCATCTCAATTGATGGTGATGGTTCGGTTTTGACCAACTTTGGTACATTGCCAACAATTGCTAACAATGTTGCTAATAACTTTATCCTTTTGATCATTGATAATGGTAGCTATGGATCAACCGGTGATCAGCCAACATATGCAGGTAAGAAAACATCGCTTACTGCTGTTGCAAAAGCTTGTGGCTGCGAAAACGTTATTGAATGCTCTGCTGAAGAGACAGCTAAGGTTGTTCAAGACGCTCTGAATGGCGACAAGATGACGATCATCGTCAGCAAATGCGAATCTGGCAATATCAAGGTTCCAGTGATTACGATGGACCCTGTTGTTATTCGTGACCGCTTTATGAACACTGTTGCTGAGCGTAACGCGTAATTCACGTATTGAGAAGCATATTTGCATCTTATGTAATTAACCACTTACATTAGGAAAATAGATAATGCTTCAAAATAGTGGAATACATTCATACGAAGATGCGAGGCGCTTGGCAAAAAAGCGCCTCCCATGGATGGTCTTTGATTACATCGACGGCGCTGCAGGCACTGAAGCTGGCGAGCAGTATAACCGCGACGAAATTCAAAAAATACGACTTCAACCACGCATTCTAAATAATGTGGTCGAACGCAATATAAAACCAAAACTCTTTGGCAAAGAAGTCGGCCTACCCTTTGGTATTAGTCCAATGGGCATGTGCAATTTGGCGCGTCACGACGCTGACAAACTGTTAGCTCAATTCGCAGCCAAACATAATGTCCCGGTTGGTGTTTCAACCGCTGCATCCACATCGCTCGAAGACATGGCCGAGATGTCTGAAGGGAACGCCTGGTTTCAGCTCTATTTTAGTGGCAATAAAGAAGATTCCTTTAAGCTGATTGATCGCGCAAAAACTGCTGGTTATCAGACACTTATTCTAACTGTTGATGTACCTGAAGTGGGAAGACGGCCACGTGAATTACGCCGCGGATTTAAAATGCCATTTAGGATCGGCGTTCCTCAATTTATTGATTTTGCACTTCACCCAAAATGGTCATTATCAACTTTGTTCCACGGCAAACCAGAACTGGCAAATTTTGGCGGTAAATTTGGGGAATTTGACCGCGCAAGCAGTCGCGCCGGTGCTGATTGGAATTTGCTTCAAGATATACGTGAAAAATGGCAAGGAAACCTCGTAGTGAAAGGCGTATTGGATCCCAGAGATGCGGTAAAGCTTAAAGATGCCGGTGTCGATGCAATCCAAGTTTCGAGCCATGGGGGTCGACAATTAGATAGCGCTCCTGCCCCTATCCACGCTTTGCGAGAAATCCGTAAGATGGTCGGGAATGATTATCCATTATTTTTTGACAGCGGGCTACGCTCGGGCGAAGATATTCTCAAAGCTTATGCATATGGTGCGGATTACGCGTTCCTCGGCAGAGCATTTTCATATGCTATTGCCGCAAATGGTAAGTATGGACTTACAGAATATACAGATAACGTGGCGTCAGATATAAGTATTTCTCTCGCACAACTGGGTCTTAAAGATATTAGCGCGGTTTCCAAAGATTCATTATGTAAGTACTAGCTTACATATAAGCTCATGTAATCAATAATAAAGTCTGCAATCAATGGAACCTTATCAATTTCAAGCACCGGTAGCTCAGTATCAAGATGCATATCGCTCGCATATGCCACAATATTATTCATCGCCTGCGGACCATTGTTAGCTATACTTACTTCTCGGATGGTTTGGATCTTGGGTATATCTGAAGACTTGAACCCTTCTACTAAAATGAGATCCACATCCGACATTTTTTCAAGCAGCTCATCTAACTCAAACTCGCGCTCTTTCTTAGAAATTTCATGCATGAGGGCAAACCGGTTGGCTGAGGCTAGCATTACTTCACTTGCCCCTGCTGAACGGTGCTTAAAGCTATCGGTTCCTTCCTGATCAACATCTACATTGTGATGGGCATGTTTGACGCTTGAAACGCGATAGCCACGTGCAGTCAATTCCTTGATAAGCGCCGAGGTCAGCGTTGTCTTACCGGAATTTTTCCAACCAGAAACACCAAATACTTTTTGGGACATTAATAATCCTCCCGCTTTGCAACAATGTCTTGTGCCATTTGCCAATCTTCCGGAGTATTGATGTTCATAAACGGGTCTATCCGCTGTTGTTTAATGTCGACTTGAATCCAGTTTTTCGAACGAATGAACGACATTACTTTGCGATTGTCTGGGTTCTCCAAGAAGAGCGACAAGTCCTTTAAACACTTAACCGACCACAATCCAAAGAGTTGCTGCGGATAACCATCATAATGTGCAATGGCGATGTCATTTGCACCAATAGCATCATTTAACACCTTTGAAAGGTCATCAGGAAAAAACGGCGCATCAGCTGGTGCTGTCATAACATAATCAATTTTATCACCATTTTGGTGTGCCCAGTTTAGAACTGAATATATGCCCGCCAATGGTCCCTGATGATCATTATGTTCATCCAATATGATGTGATGCCCAAAAGACTTCAGCACATCTTCTTCGCTGTTGAGATTAATGACAACCTGACTGATCTGCTGGTTAAGTTTTCGTGCAGCGCGCTCGACTAGAAACTCTCCCTGTAACTTCAAAAACAGTTTGTTCGAGCCCGCCATACGGCGCGACTGACCACCTGCAATTATAGCTCCAAGAATATTCATTACATCCTTTCAACAGCGGTTAAGGTTTTTATAAAATCGTGATGCCTCTCCTATCAAACATCTCTGGATTTTTACACGCATTCAAGCATTATTTTTATATTCATGGTGCGGCACATCAAACAAATGAAAATTATTCGCAATTCCCCCTAGACAGTAGGTAATTCTGTTCTTAACTGTAGATGTAATACGACGTAATTTAATGTGCTAAATGGGCGCTGGTTTATGACTGATAGCAATCCAAACGATACTCCCAAAGATATTCGCGTTTCAAAAGAACGCGGGATCATGCGATTGTTCTATCATGATGGGACTGAAGGGGAGTTGTCGTCAGAATTTTTACGCATTTCCTCGCCATCAGCCGAGGTTAAAGGCCATGGCCCGGGTCAAGAAGTTCCCCAAATTGGCAAGCGCAATGTTCTCATCACAAATATTGAACCCGTTGGGCGATACGCAATCCGAATTATCTTTTCGGATGGGCATGACACAGGTATTTTTAATTGGCCATATTTGCGGCAACTAATCGATGAAAAAGACACGAGATGGTCTGACTACCTTCAGGACTTAAATTCCAAAGGACTTTCACGCGATTAAGGTTATTTCGAGCCAAAATTATAAAACAGCAGGACAAGAAATGTCACAAGTAACGAACGAAACTGTAATTGAATGTCTTAAGACAATCAAAGGTCCAGACCTTGAGGGTGATATTGTCTCTCTTGGTATGGTCAGCCCGATTATGATTGATGGCGGCAAAGTTATTTTTACGATCACGGTACCGTCTGATCAAACAGAAAAATTAGAGCCGATGCGCCTCGCAGCACAAAGAGCTGTGAGCGAGTTAGATGGTGTAACAAGCACGACTGTCATTTTCACAGCAGAACATGCAGGTGGATCAGCTCCAAGCTCGCAACGTCCAACAGCGTCCGCTAATCCGCCAAAAGCACCGACGAACTCGGCAGCTCGGCAAGCCAATAACAGTGCACCGGTTCCGGGGATTAAATCCATCGTAGCTGTAGCATCTGGTAAAGGCGGCGTTGGCAAATCCACAACATCGGTTAACCTTGCCATTGCGCTCGCAAAACTTGGCCAAAAAGTTGGTATTTTGGACGCTGATATTTATGGGCCATCCATGCCGCGCCTGATGGGGATTAAAGATCAACCAACGGTGAATGGAAAAATTCTTACACCGCTTGAAGGTCATGGTGTGAAGGTCATGTCCATGGGCTTTTTGGTTGATGAAGACACGCCGATGATTTGGCGTGGACCTATGGTGATATCTGCGTTGACACAAATGCTGCGTGAAGTCGCCTGGGGTGATCTTGATGTGCTTGTGGTTGACATGCCACCGGGAACAGGCGATGCGCAGCTGACCATGTCTCAGAACGTTCCGCTTGCAGGTGCTGTGATTGTATCGACACCGCAGGACATTGCGCTTATTGATGCCCGCAAGGGACTTAATATGTTCCGCAAAGTTGATGTTCCCATTTTGGGAATCATTGAGAATATGAGCACGTTTATTTGTCCTAAATGCGGGGAAAGATCAGACATATTTGGACATGGCGGTGCGCGTGAGGAAGCTGATAAAGTTGGCGTTCCATTCTTAGGTGAAGTGCCACTGCATATGGAAATTCGCAAAAACTCTGATGGCGGCACACCAATTGCTGCGTCGGCTCCAGATGGGCCACATGCACAAGTCTACGCAGAGATTGCTCAATCAATCATCAATTCGCTTGATGGTGCTGGGTTTGAGGGTGTTGCTCCAAGCATTACGTTCGAATAAGGCACATTTAAAAAACTTGAATATCAAGCCCGGTCATTTTGATCGGGCTTTTATATTTTACAAAACCAATTGATATTATTGACCTTAATAAACCTTGCCATCCGTTCAAGCTCACTATGTAACTTTTGAATGCGGGCGGCACCCCATTTTGTCTTACCTTCTGGCCAAAACTGAATAATGTTGAGCGTATCTTTTTTGCGGTCAGCCTTCACTTCAATTCGGCCCACAAAACGATCACCTTCTAAAATTGGATAAACGTAATATCCCCATTGGCGTTTTGCAGCTGGCACAAACATTTCTATCCGATAGTTGAAACCAAATAGTCGCTCGGCTCGATTGCGATCACGAATAGCTGGATCAAAGGGATTTAAAATCCGTAAGCGAGTTGTGGGTGTTTCCAAAGATGCCAGACGATCTTCAATATCTTCAGGACCAAAAGCTTCTACCCAAGAGTTATCATAGGATTGAATACGCAGGGGAACTAAGCGTTTGCTTTCACTTACCCAAGACTTTACTTCCGGAAGATCTGTCGCTTCCCAAAACTTATGTACATCAGATGCATTGCCAAATGATAAGCGGTCTAATGCCTGTTCGCAAAGCCAATTGACTTGGGCGTGTTCATCAATATTTTGTTCCCAGAGATGATCGGGAAAAACGCGTTCTGCCAAATTATAAAACTTGGTGAAATTCACCCGATGACAGGTGGCCAATTCGCCTGAATACCACATATAATCGAGCGCAAGTTTATGCGGCGGCCGCTGCCACATAGTTTTCTCGCCTTTAATTTTAGTGTCAAAGTCATGGGTCGATAATGGTCCTTCTTTTCGAATGCGGTCCTTTATCTGTTCTCGACCATCTGCACCCGGCATGCTGGAATACCAATTTGAACGATCAATAAGATCTTTTCTGCGCTTGAACTGCCGCTTCCACATTGGCAAAAATTCCATCGGCAACACCGACGCATCATGGGTAAAATGCTCAAAAATAGACCGATTTTTACCCAAAGCTTTATCAAGCATAGGCTCTCGATAATTTTGGTTTCGGCTCCATAAGATATGGTGGTGCGCGCGCGATACCACCTGAATTGTATCAAGTTGCACAAAACCAAGATCACGGATGATTTTGGATAAATCTAACGATCCCGTTGGGGCTTTGGCGAGACCAGTCGTTGCCAACCATAATGATCTGGCTGTCTTATTATCAATTTCAAGCATGTTATATATCGCTCAATTGGATTGATGATTAATATGTGGCTCTACCACCTGACAAATCAAACACACCAGCGGTGGTGAAGCTGTTTTCCTCTGATACCAGCCAGGCAATCATATTGGCAGCTTCTTCAACCTCTAAGAAACGACCACGCGGAATTTTCGATAACATATATTGAATATGCTCTTCGCTCATCTGATCAAAAATTCTTGTCTTCGCCGCAGCCGGGGTCACGCAATTAACTGCGATATCTTGATCCGCATGTTCTTTGCCCAGCGATTTTGTGAGCGCAATCACACCCGCTTTTGCAGACGAATAAGCTGACGCATTTGGATTGCCCTCTTTACCTGCAACTGAAGCAATGTTGAGAATACGTCCGTAACCATGTGCTTGCATACGCGCAACAATCGCCTTGTTGACGATAAACGTACCGTTCAAATCGACATCAATCACCTGGCGCCATGCATCAATATCATAGTCGACAAGTTTATCGTTCGGTCCAGTAATGCCAGCACTATGAATGAGAGCGGTAATTGGCCCAAGTCTTTCTTCAGTTTCGCGAACGGCATCGAAGACTTGGTTAGCGTCAACAACATTGACAGAACAAATGCAATGGGGGAATTCACTCAATGTGTTTTTCGCAGCTTCCATGGCTTTTTCGTCCATATCCCATATCGCAATGGAATAGCCATTTTTAGCCAGTCTGATCGCTGTAGCAAGGCCGATCCCCTGCGCACCACCTGTGATAACTGCAACTTGTTTTCTAGTCATTTTATAGCCTCCTCCGAAAACTAAATCCTTCACATTAAAATACTTAACTCAAATTAAGTTAAGAAGTATAAGGCGTTGTATTTATGTATTTTTATGCTGCACCCAAGCTCTTACAAGCCAGATAATGCTTATCAAGCCAATTACGCCCGCAATGATAAATCCTAGGAAATTACTTACCAGGTCGGTTAGGTTTGATAAGTGTCCCGCTGAGAAATATCCAATGAACACATATGCTAAGGTCCAGCATGCTGCGCCAATACTTGCAGAGATCGAAAAATTTGGCCACTGAAAACCAGTTGCTCCGCAAATATAGCTCACCCAAGGCCCTGCTGGGCTGACAACTGTCCGAGATAGGATGATGGCAGTATTCCCACGCCTATCCAAAAGCCCTTCAGCTTTTCCGATAATTTTTTCCATTTTCTGATAGTTTTTTAGCTTATTGATTAAGCTCGGGCCGCCTTTTCGTGCAATTTGATAGGCTATTTGATCGCCTGCGATGAAGCTCAATAATGTCACCGCGATCACATGCCAAAGCGTTAAATCCCCCGTAGCTGCAAATCCACCTGCAGCTAAGGCCAACATAGCCGAAGGCAGTGGAATGCCCAGACACGCAATTGTTGTCACCACAAACACGACCAAAAGACCATATTGCGGAATGAGTGCCAAAACATAATCAGTCATTGGCATCTTCCGCAGATTTTGTTTCGTCTTCAGAACCGGGTTTTGGTGGTTTTTCCTTTTTAGGAGGGCGCTTTTTCTCAAGTGACTTTAAATGAGCCGCTTGCGCATCATTTATGCGGGTTTGCAGCTCTTCAAGCGTAATATCGAGATCCTCCAAGACCTTGGTCAATGGTTTGCGTTTATCGATCTTTGGTCTAAGTCCCATAACCTCATCAACGATCGGTGGTGGAAGATCATAAGACATGACGACATATCTTGGTGTCATCCAATTTTCTAACGGCTGGTTTTGGTGTTTAGGGTCACCAAAATAAATCAGATTTGCGATAAAACCCTTTGAAAAGAATATGATGGCAATGATCGACACAAGCAAAAGCCCAATCGGTATCATGTTTTTTCTGGCGAAAGTTAAAAACGAACGATCCGCTGGCGATTGATTACTCACGATGAAACATACCTTTTATAAATTGATATCTAAGAACTAATGCCAAACCAGTTTTGTTTCAACAGCTCATCAAATTAAGACGATTGCTCGCGGATAATCATTTCTGCTCGTAGCAAATCTTTGTGTGTATCAATATCAATGGAATGCTCTGTTTGAACAGCGCCGATTGATTGGCAAGCCAAACCGTTATTTGCAATTAATGTCTTTGCAGAAAACACATAAACTGCGCCATTGGGACGAACCATTTGAGGCAGGTCCTGACGGTTTGAAAAACAATATTGTGGTTTTGAAACCGGTATAAATTCACCATCTGGACCAATGGAGCCGAACTTTAAAAAACCTGGATCAACCGGACTGACCGATTTAACGAGATCGAAGTTATTTGCTTTATAGAAAGCTACAGCTTTTTTAACATCCTCATCAAGACGAAGCGGTGAGGTTGCTTGCAATAAGAGACATAATTCAGGTGTAATATCAATTTTGCTCAGCTCATCCAAAACATGCAGCAAAACATCATCCATAAGGGTTGTGTCTTGGGATAACTGATCTGGGCGTTTGAGTATGAGGCAATTGTCTGGCAAGTCAGCTTCAAGAACCGAAGCTATATCTGTTGAAATCACACATTGCCCGAACAACCGCAAAGCTTGTTCGACCGTATATAAATAAAGAGGTTTACCTGCTAACGGAGTTATATTTTTATTTGGCAGCCCCTTTGAACCTTTGCGAATTGGGATGATCGGCAACGATTTTTGAGGATCAAGCTTGATCATTTGTGCCATCGGCAAAGTATTTTTGAAGCGGTGTATCCCAAAAATCAGAAGACAATATCAACTCAGCAAACTTTGCAGACGCCAATCCTTCACCAAAAGACTCATCTCGCGAATATCGCTTACCCCATTCATCCTCAATAAAGGTCGCAATTCTTTCGGTATCAAAACAAGACGATTTTGCAACAGATGCTGCCAATGCGCGATTGTTTTGGCGTGTACCGAGGCTTAGGGATGGAACCCCTAGATAAGGTGCTTCTCGAACCCCTGCGCTAGAATTTCCAACGATGATTTTAGCGTTTTTCAACAATTCAGAAAAATATTGAAAGCGCATTGAAGGCAAAACCCTGAACCGATCATTGGGTAGCTTTTCAATCTCGTCTTCAATGTCTTTTGAACCCGGGTCATTATTTGGCATAATAACAACGAAATATTTGCCAGATTGTTTGAGGGTTGTGAACAACGATTTTGCTTGTTCAGCGGTTTTATGCACCTCAGAAGTAACTGGATGGAATACACAAATTCCGTAGTCTTTGCTGGCAATTTCATACCAATCAAAAACATCATCTAGCGAAACACCTGAAGGCTTTGAGTGAATATCAAGTTCAGGCGAGCCGATTACTTTAACAGACCTTGGATCTTCCCCCAGCCTGATCACGCGTTCTGCTGCAACCTTGGACGACACAAAATGTACGGTTGAAAGCTTGGTGTTGCAATGACGGAAAACCTCATCGATGGTGCCCGATACTTCCCCGCCTTCAATATGGGCACACATAATATAGTTCATAGCGCAAACCAAAGAACACGCTAAAGCCTCAACCCGGTCGCCATGAATGATCACAAGATCTGGCCTCATCTCCTGTAGGAAATCAGAAAAACCTGTAATAGTTTTAGCAGTTACCATATCTTGAGGGTCACCCTCGCGTTGATTGATATACTCAACGATCTGAAAACGGTTCTGACGGTAAATTTCGTATTTCGTATGGCCATATTTTTTCATCATATGCATGCCAGTGACGAAGAAAGTCACGGGAAACCCTGCATCCGCAGCCGCGATTGCAAGCGGCTCTAATTTACCGAAATCTGCTCGTGTACCTGTTACAAACAGAATATGTCGATCCTGCGGATGGACCTTTTTAGACATGGTGGTCATTTACCTGTTTTAAAATCAGACCAAGACAACTGCTGATTCTTTTTAACTGGCCTAATTAACCTCATTCCAACGACTTTATCAAACTCGTAGCCTGGGATATCCCCATTGCCTGGTCGTCTTGCCCAAATATCATGCTCTTGGATGATGTGCCCTTTTGGCAAATCAAGCTCTGATACGACCGATGCGCGCGCGAATTTATAGACAGGCTCTTCATCCGGCGTGCGCTGTTTAGGATTGTGAAGACTTGTATGAACTTCTTTGCTTCGATCAATTAAGAAGCGCAATTCGCTGGGATCCATTGAACAGATAATATCAGGCCCTTGACGATGACGATCATCGGTAAAATGTCGCTCAATTATCGATGCGCCTAACGCAACAGAAGCAATGGCCATGCTCGGGCCAATAGAATGATCTGAAAATCCAACTACTGCTTTTGGAAAAGCGTTTTGAAGCTCTTTAATACCACCTAGAGAGACAATTTCAGGTGGAGATGGGTAAAGGTTAGTACATTCTAACAAAGCAAATGGCACACCAGAAGCCATCAGTATATCAACAGATGCTTTGATCGTTTTAATCGACTGCATACCGGTTGATAGGATAATCGGCTTACCAAAATTTGCTATATGACGGATGAGCGGCAAATTATCAGCTTCACCTGACCCGATTTTAAACGCAGGCACATCAATCGAATTTAAAAAATCCGCTGCTGCGCGTGAAAACGGCGTTGATATATAAATTAAACCAAGTTCTTCGCTAAATCGCTTGAGCTCAATCTCATCTTCTTGCGACAAGGCGCAACGTTCCATCACTTCCCAAATGGAAACATCAGCATTGGGCGGAAAGATGGACTTAGCTTCATCGGTCATCTCATCTTCAACAAAATGAGTTTGGTGTTTAATGCATTCAGCCCCAGAAAGAGCTGCTTGTTTAACCATGTTTTTAGCAACGGATAGATCGCCACCATGGTTGATGCCAATTTCGGCGATCACTAAGGGTGGAAATTGTGGTCCGATGTCACGATTGGCGATTTTCATTCACACCACCCCCAAAAGTTAAAAATTCAAATTAGACAGATTACTTTTTCAGAATTTCATACTGACGATCAAATTCTAATGAAGCCTTGTCACTAGCTATGTCGTCGCAGAAATATCTGTCAACTGAATTTAGATCTTTCGCCCATGAAATGATGTCATCCCAGTCGTCAATGATGCTCTGGATCACTGCGTCACCCTGATTAGAGGCAATTGGATACCCCTTACTATTTGGGAACCAAGGCAGCTTATCTGTGCCGAGGAAGGCTGCTGCGCGTGGTTTTGGGATATAAACCATAGGCACACCCAGACCACCGCACAAATCACCCACAGAGCCGCCGACAGTGACAACCAAATCGCATGCGCCTAATAAACCAGACGCGGTTACCAAATCATCTTTTTGGTCAATGTCTGTGTAGTGATAAATATCAAGACCTGATTCACGCGCACTGTTTACTTCATCTAGCCCAGCATCATATTGCACATTGACCCATTTTATATTTGGCAGGTCTTTTAGCGGTGCAAGTTGCTTATCAGCAAAGAGAAAACGTGCACGGGTCGGGCTCATATTAAATGAGCGCCAGCAAATGCCAACCACCAGCTCATCAGGTTTAGCTTGAAGGTCTTTGCGGATTTTTTCTTCGATTTCTGGAAAACGACCTAACCAAGGTTTTTGAAGTTCGTCATATGCCTCAACAGTTGAGCGAACCAAAGGTGCTAGAGAAATGACCGGGATTTGGTAATCAAAATGCGCATAATCTTCATCTCCACGACATTCAATATCTCCCTCTGGCTGAATATTGGCCCAAGGGTAGCTGTGTTTCCATAGTGGTATAAGTTTTTCGGTAACTTCATAGGTTACATCGCAACCCATATCTTTTAAGTCTTGCACCATTGAACCATATCGCAGTTCATCGCCAATACCCTGCTCGCGCCAAACCAGCAGCTTTTTGCCCTTAATAGGCTCACCCTTCCAACGCGGAATGCTAAATCTTCTGCGTTTTGAAGTATATTCACGCCATTTGAAACGGATTTCGTAATTCTTATAGGCTTCTTCCAAGTCACCAATTGCGATTTGCAAATTTGCCAAATTGTATTTGATAGAAATGTCACTTGGATTTTCTGCTACCAGAGCCTTGTTCATTTCGATGGCTTTTTGCGGATCGCCTTTATCGGCGTAAATGGCTGCAGCATGGGTTTTTAATAGCCGCGCTAACAAAGCGCTATCAATTTTTTTCTCGCTGTTGTCACCGACCCATTTATTGAGCATCTCTAGTGCTTCATCCCACCGATCATAAGTTTGCAGGAAATATGCATACAAGTTTTCAACACGGGCCTGATCATCATTTTCAAAACTTGAGTAATCTGTTCCTTCAACGCTCGCTTGGATATATTCAAAATCTTCCAGACGCGATGCAATCTGAAGACGCTTAACATAAAGGTTAGGTGTTATGGTCTCACCGCGCGCGAACAGTCGTTCAATGAGTTCTTCTGCTTGTTTGTAGGAAAGCGTCTCAAGATAAACGCCGATAAGCGCAACAATTGCTTCAACATTTTCAGGCTTGATAAAATGCGCACAAGATAAAGCAATTTGCGCTGCGTGAAACCGTTCGACAGATTGCAGAGCAATCCCTAAATCTTTCCACGCATTAAAATGGCGCTCATCCATTTCCGTCACACGTTTGAATAACTCAATCGCCGTTTCAACATCTTTCATCTGAAAGAAGACAGATGCCATCATATGTATGATATCAGGATTGGACGGCTCTTGATCAAAGGCTGCATTGAGCATGAATAGTGCTTTATTATAATCGCGTTGTGATTTTAAAGCTGTGCCATAGAGCAGCAAAAAGTCAGCATCTTTGTAGCCTAAACTATGCAACCTGTTGCACAGTACCAGTGTACTTCCCGCCTGTCCGGCAGACTGCAACTTCTTGATTTCTCGCAATATTTTCTTGGGTGGAGAATTAACACTGACTTTTTTATCGGCTCGAGCCATCGAATTTGATCCCTATGTCTTCTCTCACTGGCGCTCTGATTTTGATCAGGACTAGTCATGCCAGCGCAATATTCACCTTCAAGGGATAAATAAATGAACTTGCGCGTACCTGTTGCCGAGTGGCTTTTTCAGCACGTTTTAACAGGTCACTAGATGCAATTTACAGTGAAAAATCACTCATCTTAAAGAGTATTCCCACGTCGATCGATGAATTTTCGCATCACCTCAAGTCCCTCATCGATACCCTTGCGCCCCATGCCAATTCTAAAGTGTTGTTGTGGGGTCTTCATCAACTCAGATTTATAGATCGAAGCAGGGAGTAACAGCACACCTTCTGTTTCGACAAGGTCATGGCAAAATGCTTCTACGCCATCAGCACCCAAATATTTAGGATAGGCGACACAGCCGCCGTCAGGATGCTGCCAGTCAAATAAATCGGGGTAGTCTTGGAAGAACGCGTCAAGCTTGTTTCGATTATCCAAAACGATCTGGCGGTTCCGCGCAAGCAATTTGTCTTTCACAGAAAGGGCAACGACTGAAAGGCGCTCACTTGGTCCAGAGCTGCAAATTGATAAGTAGTGACGATACTTCTCCAGTGACGCGAGCAAGTCTTTATCCTGACATGCTGCCCATCCAATTCTTAAGCCTGGCAGCCCGTAAGCTTTGCTGAGCACATTGACCGATACACCCTTTTCATAGATGTCTGCGATCTGCGGGATACGCTTATTCTCATCAACTTCCATAAGGCGATATACTTCATCACTAAACAACCAAATTCCTTGCTCTCGGCAAATCTCGATTAATGCATCAAGTGTTTGACGGTCTGGAATTGCGCCGGTTGGATTATTAGGAAAATTGATTGAAATGAGCTTTGTATTGGGACGGATCGCATCGCGCAGCGCATCGAGATCCAGTTGCCAATTTTGGTCAGCTAACAGAGGCACGCCAGTTGTCTCACATATCGCAAGAGGAAGCGTTTCTGCAGCTTGATAATTCGGCACTATAACAATTGCATGGTCATCAGCGGTGAGCATCACGCGCATGGCGGCATAAATGCCTTCTTCAATCCCAACAAAACACTGAATGTTATCTGCCTTGCAAACCTCATATGTGCCTGCGATTGCTTCACGCAAATCCTCAGCGCCACGAGTTTCAGTATAACCTAGCCAACAATTGAGCAATTCATCTTTCGCATTCCCGCCAGCCATGTCTAACAACTCATTGACGGTCATACTTTGCGCATCTGACGCTGTCATATGATAACGGGCAGCAAACTCCCATTTTGAAAAATGTTTCTCAAGTTCAAATTCACGCATGTCATTCTTTCTCATTAAGCACGTTCAATCGTTTTAACGCGTGCGATGCGAATAGCATTTTCTGGTGAAACAGCCTTAAAACGCAATGACTGGTTTGGTCTTAACTGCGCAAGCATATCAAGATCAGATGAAATCACTGTCGCAATTTTTGGATAGCCACCAGTGGTTTGATGATCGGACAACAAGATCGTTGGAATGCCATCTCCTGCGACTTGCACAGATCCCTTCATCAAGGGTTCAGATGGTATGGAGAGCGAAGAATTCATTTCAAGTGCAGGCCCAGAAAGACGCATTCCCATGCGATCATATGCTGTTGAAACTTTGAACTCTTGATTGAGTAAAAACCGAATAGCTTCACTGGTAAAATATTGGTCTTGTGGCCCAAGCGTGATGCGAATATAACCGTTGAACTTGTCTTGAACGACTGTTTTATTGCCAAATAAAGGCTCAACAACCTTAGCGTTATCAACTGTAAGATCTTGACCTGATTTGAGAACGCCGCCCCCAAATCCTGAGAGAAAATGCGTTGCATTTGAGCCAAGCCATTTATCAGCGACAAGCGCTCCAGCACACGCGAGATAGCACCAAGAACCTGACTTTTCAGCTCGAATGCTCAGTCTTTGATCTTTTTTAATTTCAAAAACCTCACCCATCTTGATCCGTTGATCATCAACGGTAAGATTAAATTCTCCGCCAATAACGCATAAAGATACTGGCCCTTCGATGCATTTAAGTTCTAATCCACCGATGGAAACTTCAATGCATGGGAATGTGTGCTCGTTTCCCAAAGCAGCATTTGCCGACTTAAACGAAAAAACATCCATGGGACCAGACTTAGGGACACCAAATCGCATATGTCCGTTTCGACCAAGATCCTGAATGGAAACCAATGGGCCAGCACGCATGATGTGAAATTTTGCATTAGACATTTTCAGCACCCAAATACTCGTCTAGCGATATGCGATTAAATGAAACGTCATCACCTACGTTAAACAAAAAAGGCTGAACCTTACCTTCGGTTATAATCTTGGCATGTGTCCTGCCGATTATTGACCAACCTGTAGGCATTTTTAGTGTTGTTATCAGACATTGTTGACCCGCAATGATTATGCTTCCAGCCGGCACATCTCGCAATGCTGTCTTCTTTCGAGGTATCTGAATGTCTTTTGCAAGCCCTGACATATAAGCGTAACCCGGAGCAAAACCATACATACTCACATGCATTTTAGAATTAAGATGAGCGTTAATCACTGCTTCTTCACTCAAACCGCAGGCATTAGCAACGGCAGCTAAATCTGGCGCGAGTTCTTTGTCGTAGCAGATATCAATAACATGTTTGTCCGCGGACCTTTTTTCGTCAAAGGACAATGGAAATAAGGTTTTGATCACGTTTTGAATGTCACCATGGTCAACCACTAACGGATCAAAAATCACCAAGAGGTTGATGAGAGCTGGCACCACTTCCACCACACCCTTTATTTCTAAGGCCGCGATACTTTTATCCAATGCGAAGATGGCATTGCTCGTCTCATCACTTATCTCAGATCCCAATTCAACCAAGACCCCGCAATCGGATACATTTTTAAACTTGGGTGACATCATGAAGTTAAAAACGGCTGAATAGAAATGTCTTCGGCTGTTAGTTTTTGCCGAATTGTTTGCGCCATTGATAAAGCTGTTGGGCTATCACCATGAACACAAATTGATTGGGCACTCAGCCTTATCGGATCGCCATCAATCACAGGCATTAAGCCATCTTTCATAAACGCGACAAGACGATCTGCGGCTTCATTAGCATCTTCAATCATCGCGCCTTCTTGCCCACGCGGCACCAATTGACCCGATGACAGATATCCGCGATCTGCAAAAATTTCCGAATATACCGGGACCCCAGCGTCTCGTGCTGTGTGCTCAAGCTCATTTCCTGAGATTGCAAGAACCGATAGGTTTTTATCAATTTGCGCAATGACTTTGACAATTTCAGCGGCAACATCTTTATCACGTGCAGCTAAGTTTCCTAAAGCACCATGCGGTTTAACATAAGACACGTTGACCCCAACCAAAGCAGCAATTGCGATAAGACTTCCAATCTGGGCGGCCACCATGCGTCCGATTTCAACAGGCGTCATAGGGATCACCCTGCGCCCAAAACCTTCTTTATCATTATAACCGGGATGCGCTCCAACAATGACATTATTTTGCTTGGCAAGGGTGAGTGTTTCAAACATCGTTTCAGGATCACTTGCATGGCCACCACAAGCAATATTGGCACTGGTAACTACCTTCAGCATTTCTGGATCATTACCCATTTGCCAAGGTCCAAAACTCTCGCCCAAGTCAGAATTTAGATCAATCTTTAAACTCATAATCATCCCAAATCAGTTTGAAAAAGACTTTAGAACAATTATCTAAGATCGCAACATCAGAATTGAGATGAAATTTCACTTAAAAGCTGATCAATAAACGCCTTATTGGCATTAAGATCCGACTGCCCCAACTGCGCTTGCGCATAGATAGCAATGGTGGACTGGTCGTTTTCAAGCGGGATATATTCAACGCTGATCAAATTTGGAAACTTCCAAAATGGCGATCGCATAATGTATTTTTCACGCATTCCAGCCGCATCGACGTTTACTTTTACAAGACTAACATCCTTGCTCTCAAGGTTAGCTAAGATCTGTCGGATTTTATCAACGGGTGCATTAAATACCGGCGAGGTACGGTCAATATTTTCTTCGCAAAAGCCTTCCGGGCATACCAAATATTGGTTAGGCTTAGGTGTCTTTTGAACTTTAGCGATTTCGACGATTTCAGAACTTGGCGCACCAGCTATAGAAGTCCAAACCCGTTCAAAACCAACGAAGATATAGATAAGTGTGAACAGTGCTAAAAGCGCGACGAAACCGAAGGCAATAATTTTGATTGAAAACGACATATAAATAACTCTTATTTCTAGTTGAGAGATAATTATAATTTCTAGACTTACAAGCCTGTCATAAATGAATATTATCCTCTCCTTGAGAGCGATGGAAATTCAAACAAGAGCTAGAAATTAATGTCCAGCATTGCCTACTACATCACGCATCCGCAAGTTAACATTGATCCAAGTGTTGATGTTCCTCAATGGGGACTAAGCAACATTGGTGAAGGGCGAGTAAACGCGCTAATCCAAAAACTCAAATTGAATAAACATAGCGATCAAAACGTTACGATCGTTTCCAGTAATGAGGTCAAAGCAATTGAAACAGCAAGACCACTTGCAGACTATTTTGATTGCAAATTAATCATAGATCCGAGAATGGGTGAGAATGATCGCAGCGCAACTGGTTTTTTAGAACCAGAAACTTTTGAGGCGGTTGCAAATCAGTTTTTTGAAAATCCAGACACAAGCATTGAAGGCTGGGAACGCGCACGTGATGCACAAAATAGGATTGTTGAAAGGTTTCAATCCCATCTTACTCAAATCCCTGATAAGACGATGATCTTTGTCGGACATGGTGCGGTGGGCACGTTGCTTTACTGTCATTTAAAGCGCAAAGACATTGACCGAAAATTTGACCAAACTGGCGGCGGTGGCGGTAACTTTTTTAAGATTGATACAAAGGCGAAAGTTGCACTCTCCCATTGGCAACCCATCGAAGAATTTATGTTATAAATTACAATGTATCATACCAAAAGCCGGGGTATCATACCAAAAGACGGGCAATACGAGCGCTCGCATCACCCATCTCCTGCCCGCCCACGGTAGCCCGAAAGCGCAACTAAATTAATATTGGTATTCTTGAAGATAGCGCGAATTTACCCAACCCCATTGATCGGCATATTTAACTTTACACCAGTCGCTTGCATCTTCGACAATAATGCAGCGCTCTACCCAAATACCCCAACCATTGTCTGGAATTGACGACACTTTTTGTGAGTATGACGCGGGCCATTTGCGTATATTCAACCGATCCCAATAAGCTACATCCTGCACAAATGCATAATAGCCAGCATCATAGCCTTGCGCATTTGCAGATGTGGTTTGCGCTGCTGACGCACCCAAGATTGCGATCATGCCGATCATTGTCGGCTTTGCGATTTTTGATAGTTTAGTCATGAACGACATGAGTTTCCCTCCAGTTAATTCGTTTCGTCTTAAAATCTGAAAACAAATTAACAAAGTGGGTCTGAACGTAGTTTGAGTGCCACGTTCAGATTGTATTCATGTCGCATTAACTGGTAGGCTTAACTGGATGATGTTTCCAGCTCACCCTTTCAAAATTCGATACGCTCGATCTCAAAGAAGTCGACAGTTGAGCCATCAGCAAGCGTGATCGTACCATCTGCATCATCACTTAATGTCAAGCTGTTCGCATCTTGTGCATCAATTGAACCTGAGGTGAGTGAGACGGTCCAATCTGTGCCGTAGGTGCCAAGATCACCTCCGGCGTCTGTCAATTCGATCGTATCGGTCCATCCGCCGCCGGCCCCGCCATGGACAGTATCAGCGCCATCACCTTCACCAAAGACGAAGATATCGCTTTCATCACCGCCATACATGGTGTCATCACCTGCGCCACCTGAGAAGGTGTTGGCATTGGCGTCGCCGGTAAAGGTATCATCACCATTACCACCATTAATATTTTCTATTCCGGAATATGAATTGTCATACTGGTCGGATCCAGTATTGAGATCAATATTAAATGCATGATTTTCAACGTTGGTCCCTTCAATTTGATACGTATCATTGCCTTCGCCACCAATGAAAATATCGCCAGTACCATCATCAAATCCAGCCATTAGAATATCGTCACCTGCACCGCCATCTAACGTATCTTTGCCCGATCCACCGTCAAGAGTGTCGTTTCCGTCGCCACCAACCAACGTGTTGGCTGCTGAATCGCCTGTGAGCGTGTCTTCATGGTCTGATCCTGTGACATTTTCAATTGATGTGAGGGTATCACCTTCTGCATCGCCACCCGAAAGCGTATCTGTATTAAGGTTCACGTTGACTGCACTGTCCGAACCTTCATAAGAGACGGTATCCGTTCCAGCGCCACCATCGATCGTGTCACTGCCGGTTGCAGAGATCATAATGTCATCTCCATCACCACCGTTGAGCGTATCGCCGGTAGGTTCAGATATTTCAAATAGTTGAACATTGTCGAGGGCTGTCCCGCCATAGTCTACAGCGCCAACTTCAACGAACTCGATAATATCGCTGCCGTCTCCGGACCCACCGACAACCGTGAAAGTATTTGATGACATGGTTGTCGAATCTGAAGTTACGGTATCGATCAACTCGCCGTTCCAATATACTTCAACACTCGCATCATAGCCACCAGTCGCTGCGGTATCAAAACTCAACTGATAAGACGTTCCTGTTGTTAAATCTGAAACCGTTTGTTCAATAGCGATATTACCGGGAGCTTCGTCCATATCCAAATAATAAGATCCCTCAGTCGTATTTACGCTTCGATCACCATCAGAATAAAACTGAAATCCTGGGCCTGAATTTAATGTCCACCCCGAAGAGGTATTTTCAAAACCACCATTTGTTATCAAATTGGAACCAGTGATTTCTCCTCCGTCTAAAGACATATCGCTTGCAACTAGGACGTCATCACCATCCCCGCCATTAAGCGTATCCTGACCGCCAAATCCGTGCATAATGTCTGAGTTTGAAGTGCCCGTTAGCGTTTCAGCATCTGCTGTACCAAGCTGAATACCAACCGTTTCTGTATAGGTGTTTCCACCTGAATCTGTAACCTGGACATCGACTGTATCACTATAAGCTGAAGATGCATCATGTTCTGCAACGAGCTTGATCTCACCGGTGTCAGCATCAATCTCATACTTACCGTCAGCATCATCTGCCAGTGCATAAGTGAATGTGTCACTTGCATCGACATCTGCGACACTCTCAGCAGCACCAATGACCGAACCTGCAGCGATCGTCGCTGGACTTGAGCCGTCATTTACGATGGATATGTTGTTTTGTGGATCACCCCAAGTGCCGCCAAAGTCCGGATTTTGGGCAATAGCTACTGTCGCATCTCCCGAGATCGTAACCTGATACTCACCCGTTTCCGAGCTACCATTCCAATAACCTGTTGGATAATCGCTTGATGTATTTTCAACATCAGTTTGATCAAAATTGATGTTACCAACAGCCAACAAATAATCACCAGCTTCAAGGTCCGAGAAATTGAGATAGGAATCAAGATAGCTTGTGCTGCCATCTGAACCTGATGCACCATCATCATTGTAACCGACAGATGTATAGGTCCCATCACCATTATCACGCAGCAATTCAAACTGCATATCAAGATCACCACCATTTAGACCATCAGCCAAACCATCAATGGTCAATTCACCACCATTGTGACTGATTTCAAAGTGATCAATGGACGAATTGCTTCCATTGCTTACGATTTCACCTGTGACAACAGCGTCAACCGATGTTGGGTTGCCACCTGTAATGTCCAAATCAGAATTACCTGAGAAAGTGATATCAGTTGGTGCCTCATTCACATCTGCAACATTTACTGTCACTGTTTCTGAATACGTATTTCCACCAGCATCTGTCACTTCAACAGTAACATCGTGGCTGGTTGCATCTTCATAATCGATGTCAGCACCTGCTTTGACAACAATCTGATTGCCGGAAATTTCAAAGTTACCCGATGGGTCAGAAGTGATTGCATAAGTGAAGCTATCGCCAGCATCTGCGTCTTCGGCGGACAGGGTTGCGACAATGGTGCCTTCTGCTGCATTTTCAACAACTGCATTTTGCACCAATTGAATATTATCAAGCGCAACACCGCTATTATCCACATTGCCAACTTCTTTAAATTCCAATGTGTTTGTGCCGTCACCTGCACCACCAATAACATCGATACTGTAGCTTTCCATGGTTGCAGTTTCTGGATCAATTGTGGCTACGAGTTCACCGCCCCAATAAATTTCCATTTCGCCGGAACCGCTGCGATCGGCTGCATCAAATGTAAGGTTATAACTAATACCATCATTCGCACCATCTATGACTTGCGAGATATGCGCGTTATCGGCATTTGTGCCACCATCCATCCAATAATTACCATCGGTCGCATCCGTACCTCCATAGCCGTCAACGTGCATTTCAATGACGCCACCATGTTCAGCAGTCCAACCTTCAACATCGTTTGAATTTGAACCATAAACATTGCTTGAACTTGCAACAAAGTCTTCAAAACTTCCATTCACAACCAGATTGTCCATTCCGAATGAAATGTCTGTCGGGCCTTCATCCATGAGATTGTTCACATCAACAGTAAATGTTGTTGTCGATGTTGAACCATCTTCTGAAGTTGCTGTGACTTCAATATCGTAAGACGATGCAGTTTCTGCATCCAGTGCCGCTGTTGTAGTCACTTCACCCGTTGTTGTATCAATGGTGAATAGACCACCTGCATCATCAGAAAGCGAATATGTCATATCTGAATTGGTCGCATCTGCATCTGTTGCAGAAGCCACAATGCCAACTGTTGTGCCTGCAGCTGCATTTTCATCAACTGAATTTGCAGAGGTATCCGTGTCGGAGATGTTACCCACATCATGTTCGTCTTCATCACCCACGGCAATTGTAAATGTTTGCGTTGATGTTGTGCCATCTGAACTTGTCGCGGTGACTTCAATCGTGTGAGACGTGTCTGTTTCATAATCCAATGAACCTGCAACTGTGACTTCACCAGTATTTGCATCAATTGCGAAGAACCCACCAGGATTTGAAGAGAGTGAATAGCTAACAGTATCCGTTGCATCAGCATCCGACGCGAAA